>NZ_JBBOYB010000003.1:0-8377 GCF_038007805.1 Bacillus sp. FSL W8-0848 | reverse complement strand
TCGACCTCCTAAAATTGAGTGATTAGCTCAATTTTAGAGTGTCGCACAGTGGGGGTCAAGGGGGAGGACGTGTCATCCCCTTTGCGGAGTGTGTCGGAAACATTGTGTCCGACACTTTTAGCTCCGCCTCTCACACCCCACAGGGGTGCTGGGATGCCATTTACCGCAAATCGGGCAGGCTCCGATTGAGGACAAATGGCTTGCCGAAGTGGGAGGGCTGCGCGACGATCCGGCAGGGAGTCACGCACCCGGAAACGAGGCAAAAGATGCGGTTTTGAACAGGGAGGAGTAACGAGGCTCACCCTGTTCATTGCGCATCGGGCGTCAGGCAATGGGCGACTTTTATTCGCCCGCCTGACGTGGCGGACTTGTCCGCCAACGGGTAGAATGGATACATAAAGGAAGGGCGGTCATTCATGTTTGAAGACGCTATGAAATATGTAAGAGCAACCCTTGGTTTTGAGGGTTTGGAGCTTACAGAAGAAGAGGAAAAGCTCTTGGAAAGACGGTTTCATGGAGAAATCACAGAGGAAGAATACATGAGAAAAGCGCTGGAGATGGCAAAGTCGTGAGGGACTGGTTTTTCTGCGGCAGGGGAGAAAACGAGCGTTTATGCCGCGAAAGTCGATTTACAATGAGAGGCACTCTCATGCAAACTGACGGAGGTGGCCCCGAAGGGCGGTTTTCGCCCTGCGGGGTTGCCTTCGGGAGTTTGAGGGTGCGGAGGCTCGTTGTCAATCGAACCGTGGAATAAAAAGCGGGGCCGATGTTCGGGAGTCGGGGGGAAAAGGGAGTTGCCGGCTGTTTGGGTTGTTCGGTTTTTCCCCTGTTTGGATCCCTTGCCTGGCATTTGGTCGTTCGGATTTGAAAGGCGTGAGAAAATGGAGAATGAAAAGGTATTAAAGGCAATAGAGGATGTCAAAAAGAAAATCGTGAAGGGGTTGGGGGAGATACGAGAGGATTTACTGGAGGAATTGGGACAGGTACGAGTGGGGATGGATGGGATAAAGGGACATATCGGTGAGTTAAAAGGTCAGTTGGATGACTTAGAAAAAAATATGAATGAGCGTTTTGATCGGTTTGAGGAAAACAGGTGGAAAAAAGTGATCGAATTAGCGGAGCAGGTCGAGGCGGATATGAGGCGCACGTCAAGAGGTGCACGTCATTAGACGCGCGTCCCTTGACGTGCGTCTTCCTAAGATGCGTGTCGGAAGTTAGCCGGCAAAGGGTTTGTCGGACGCGTCGAGACCCGACTTATTTCTGTTTTTGCGGTCTTTTTAGGGCAGAATGGGATAAATGCCGGACACTACATAAGGGGAGGCTCATATGGATAATCAGGCTTGTTTAGGATACGTGATTTTAGCGGCAAAACGCCTCGGTACAGTCAGGAACAGATCAATGTGCTGGTGCTTGAGGTAGAAAGTGAGTTCAAATGGAAAACGGCGGAGGAAGCGGCAGACGTTTATAAGGCTTTCCCTGTTCAATATTCAACGGCTGAATAAGCTGGTATACTTGCAATGTATCGTTACCCATATTGATTCCCTCGCCGTTTATCTGGTGAGGACGCTCCTGTCAGGTAAGCCCCCAGCAGGAGCGTTTTTTATTTTGCGGTTGAGAGGTTCAGAGAAAAAGAGAAATGCCCCTGAGAATGCTCAGATTCGTTTTTGAGCGGTTTTACAGAAAAATGCGACTTAAAGGAGCCGGAGCACCTAAAAATTGCTCAGAAGGCGTTTAAACGCTTTTAGGCGTCTGGTATACTTGCGATGTCTACAGGTGTTTGTCGTCACCACCTGTGGAATGCTCGTTTCGGGTCTGAATCGTGTAAAGAAGCGGGTTTTAGGGCGGAATACAGCATTCCGCCCTTTTCTGTGTGGAGAAATACCTCTGAGGATGCTCAGATTCGTTTCTGAGCGGTTTTAAATAAAAAAGCGACTTAAAGGAGCTGGAGCACCTAAAAATCGCTTAGGAGGGTATTTAAACGCTTTTAGACGAATCTTGATCATTGTACCAATTCCGATGATCTGGATTAGAACGGTCTAAAAGGATAACCCCGTCTTTATTTGATTTTAATTTCTCTGCTGTAGACCAGACTTTTTGGCGGTCTAATTTCAGCTGCGGGAACGCTTTTTCAAGAGTTTGCATGTTAAATGGTTACTGCTTTTTCAGCAATTTGAATAGGTTTGCTTGAAAAGGCTGTATCTTGTGTTAAAGGAGCGGCCAGCAATAATGCTGAAACGGTTAGCAGACTGAACAAAGCGGTTTTTTTCATAGTAACGCCTCCGATATTTTGATGATTTTGTTCTTTGCAAAATGCCCGTGTTTAAAATAGTACGCGGCTTTTTCGAAATCAGCCTTATTCTCATAGTATTCAGCGATTTCCATTGCGAGATCGGCCGTTTCTGTCCAAAGCTCCATTTCCTCGAGGATGTCGATATTTCTTCTTACTTCCGGGTCATTTTGCTCTGCATACAAAGCGTATACAAGCTTTAATTTCGCCAGATACTCCTGTTCTCCTTCATCCGTGGCCTTTTTCAAGGCTTTGTCATACCATGTCTGGGCAACATCAAAAGCCCCTAATTGAAACAGAACTTTGCTCAACATGTAAGTCGAGCGGACGGCAACAAACGATTCTAAATGTTCCGGGATGCTTAATGCTTGTTTGAAGCAATTTGAAGATTCGATGAACATTTTCCGACGTTCAAAACAGATTCCGAGGTTAAAAAGTGCCAAACTTTCGGTATAGCGGAACCCGTTTGCTTTGGCGATAGTTTGTGCGTTCTCGTAGTGTTTTTGGGCTTGTTCGTGAAGCAATAAATCGAGCTTATTTGCGCCTAGCATCATTTCGCAGTTAATCATCTTTTCTTTGTAGCTGTCGTGCGCTTTGAATGTGTCGTGAGCGATCTGTGCATGAGTAAGTGAGAAGACATTTTGATCGATTTGGTAATACGCCTTACACAGATAGTAATGAAATTCAGCTTTTTCAATTTCATCGGGTATCTTTTTTAAGCGTTCTTCAGCGATTTTATAGTACATGATGGCTTTGACATAGCGCTTTTGGTGGAATTCGTACATGCCGGAGAAAAGATAAAAATAATATTGAATCACATCATCGGTGCTTTCTTCTAAGGCTTTGGCTTTCACCTTGTCCAGTAATTCCCCGGATTCGTTGTAATTCTCTGTCATGAGTTTATAGCGTGAGTCAATCAGGTTGAAATATAGTAACACGGTTTGATTTTCTTCCATGTTCGGCAACGTGTTTTCGATTTCTTTCCTCATGGCAGCGGCTTTGGAAAAGTCATGCTGTTTGATGACCTTGTACCAATCGTTTATGGTTTGGCCGACTTCTTCAAATGCTATCGTGCTCAACTTTCACCAATCCTTTCCCTTCCCTTTTACCTTCAAGAATTGTAAACATTTGTATTTAAGATTATCGCAGACTGTCGAATAATTGTGAAGAATTTTCCGAAAAAAGTAACTAGAGATAGAAGAGCATAAGGGGTTTTTGTTCCCACATCAGCGGAAAGTCAGGCAGAGCCAGACAAAACGGTGGGAACAAGGGAGGGGTCTTGGTCACGACATACTCAGGACAGAAAAGGGACAATTTGCAGCCGGGTCAGGACACGTTCACGACACATTTCGGGACTTGCTGTGTCCCGATCAGGACATCTTCACGACACCTGAAGAGGGGGAGTGCCCAGTTATACGCACCAAAATTTTTGGTTCGTTCCTGGGTTTTTCCCGCAGGGGCTTTTTAAAATATTTCGGAAGATCAATTTTTCAGGAAAATAAAATAGTTTGATAGAGCAACGTTTTCAGAAACGCGCAGCATGAAATATTTTGATAGTGCAACTTTTTCAGAAATGGACTTCGTGAAATAGAACGGAAGTGCAACTTTTTCGGGCCGATTTCGGCCAAAAAGGAACAGATTTGTTACCGATCACTTACATGCGACCCGAAAAAATCGTTTTTGAATGCAAAAAAGGCTTTTTCGCATGAAAAAAGCCTTTTTTTGAAAAAAAATCTCCCCCCTTCGGGGGGGATTTTGGTTTTTTGGTTTTGGGTTTTAAAAAAAGCCGGCTAAAAGCCGGTTTTTTTGCGATTTTGGCGGGGCCAAAATCGGGTCTTTTCTTATCTTGATACTATATAGAAACAACAAGATTTTCAAAAATGGCTCTCAGCCCTTGTCTGTCAAGGGTTTAGGTCGTTTTTGACAGAACAAAACTCCCTCTGCTATTATTAAGGTGTCCAATCAAAATAATAGAACGCTAGAAAACTAGCTCAGAAGGGAGTTTCTTTTTTCATGTATTCATCTGAATCAAATTATAACATCCTTGTGGACGAGACCGCAACAGGAAAAAAGAGAGATTGGAAGGGAAAAAAATCCCGGTCCGATCTCATGGCCAAGCACTATGAAGGTTTGAAAAATCGAATTGGCGCGCCTTACTACAGCAAAAAGGCTCAACGAATGTTTGAATGTGCGGAGCAATTGTCGTTTAAAAGAGACCCGGAAACGGGCAGATTAAAACTGTATCAAGCCTATTTTTGTAAAGTGAGGTTATGCCCGATGTGTGCCTGGCGCAGGTCGTTAAAAATTGCATATCACAATAAATTGATTGTTGAGGAAGCCAATCGGCAATATCATTGCGCTTGGTTGTTTCTCACACTGACAGTTCGGAATGTCGAGGGAGGAGAGCTTCGCCAAACGATTTCCGATATGATGAAGGGTTTTAATCGTTTGATGAAGTACAAGCGAGTTGATACGGCTGTCCTTGGCTATTTTCGAGCTTTAGAAATCACGAAAAATCATGAAGAACATACATATCATCCACATTTCCATGTGTTGTTGCCAGTAAAGAAAAGTTATTTCACAGGCAAGTTATACATTAGTCAAAAAGATTGGACAAGCCTTTGGAAAAAGGCAATGAAACTTGATTACACGCCGATTGTACATATACAGCGGGTCAAAGGGAAAGCCAAGATCGATGCGGAGCAGATCGAGAGTGAAGTGCGAGAGGCAATAGAGGAGCAAAAAGCCGTTTTGGAAATTTCAAAGTACCCCGTGAAGGATACGGATATTGTCCGCGGAAACAAGGTGACTGAAGACAATTTGGATACGGTTTATTATCTGGACGACGCGCTTTCAGCTCGGCGGCTCATCGGATATGGCGGCATCTTGAAGGAGATACATAAGGAACTGAATCTTGGTGATGCAGAGGACGGTGATCTGGTCAAGATCGAGGAAGAAGATGATGAGGTGGCAAACGAAGCCTTTGAGGTCATGGCCTATTGGCATCCCGGCATTAAAAATTACATAATCAAGTAAGAGAGCAGGCCACGTGGCCTGCTTTTCTTAGCTCAGCTTTTTCATTTCTGAACTGATGAATTTAGTTCTCTTTTTGTCCTTGTAAGTTTTTACGATTACATACTGATGATATCCCAACATATCTTTACATTCTCTATATTGAATAGTTACATAGACTGGTTTGCTTTTAGGGAGAGTTACATAGGTTTGTGTAATTGCTCCAAGAGCAATTGCTCTTGCTAATGTTGATCCAATGTAAAACCCGGCACCCCCGAGTCCTCCACCGACAATCGCAGGTATCATTTTATTTTCCCAGTTTGTCCATCTTACGTTATCACGTTTTTCTGTTTTGACAATTTTACACCCGTTTGTATAATCTCCTGGGATTTTTTGAATCCCTATCTTTTGGCTTGAAGAACAAGACTCAGTATCATTTTGTGGAAGATTAGTAGAAACTACGGGAACAGTGGTGTTGTTTACATTGCTGCTCTGTTCATTGCTTTGTTCAGCAGCGAAAGTGCTGATTGATGGAACAAGTAGAGTGATACTCATTACTAACGCTGCTACAACTTTCATACTCTTTTTCAATCAAAAAACATCCTTTCCTGTAATTATATGGGCCCATATTAAATATAAACCTTTTTGGAAAGCTCTGGGTATGTTTTAATAAAAATTAAGCGAAAATTAAGAAAGGTATGATATTTTATGAGATTTCTTTGGGTTGTTTTGGGGTTTGCTCTGATGGGAATAATAATGAGTACCATTAGAGAAAATTTTTCGTCTACTGTGACCACAATTGTTTTGGTGGTTTTTGTGGCTGCTTGTTTGGTTTTTGACTTAATTAAAGGTAAGAGGGGTCAGGATCAGGGGGATAAAAAATATGGGGTTATATGGTGGATTGCAACACTCCTCATGTTTTTAGTGTTTATTCTTAATACTTTCGTTTTTAAAATTGACCCTTTATATAATATCTTCGTTTTATTGATTTACATTTTGTTAATGGGGGTTATTAGGAGTAGATGGAAGAAAGCTGAGACAGATTAAGCCCCCGATTGGGGGGCTTTTCTATTTCCAGAATTGCCACCACTTTTTTTCACGGGCGGCAGCCAGCATTTTTTGAGTTTCCTGGGATTCGCGGAGGGATTTCATCAGCATTTCGTCTCTTTCCTGCTGCCGTTTCTCAAAAAGCTCAATGCGTTCCAGCATCATTTTATTGAACTCTTCTTGTTGTTTGACAAATTGAAATAAGGCGTGCCTTTCATCGTTTTGTATCGGTGTATCGGGTTGCGATACGGTCAATTTTGACCGATACAGATGCGCTATGTGTTCGGCTGCTTTTTGGAGGGATTGGCCGTCCAATTTGTTCATGTTGTAGAGATACTCTATAGCGGATAAATCATCTTTGTTGTAGAGTCGCCAGCCCTTGGTGTCGCGCTCGAAAAAATAGCCGTGAGACTCGAGCAGCTTTGAATATTTGCGGACTGTGACGGTCTCTATGCCTAGGCGGGAGGACACGTCTTTTGAAGTAAGTTTTGTAGCGGTCGTATCGGTGTTCATAGCGGATCACCTCGATTTTTCCTTATGCGCTACAACATTCGCTATGAATCTCGTAAATGCCTTCCTATTTCGAAAAGTCAACGCTACAAGCCAAAAAGACAAAAAACAGGCCGCGGGGCCTGTTTCATCGTTCCATTTCTTGATCTCTTGATCGTACTTTGCTTTTGACAGCATGTTCCGGCTCCAATGTAAGGGGTAGATCAAGCGTTGGTTCATGCTTTCTTTCTTCCTCAAGCTCTTTCAAAAAATCACGGCTGCGGGCGCTGTCTTTTGATCTCTCAAACTGCCGTAGCTTTTCTTGATCAGCGAATTGATGCAAGTCTTTCAGGTGGGAAGGATACAGGCCGACCTGTTTTCCGTCCTCATTATAGCCCCGAATGACGACATGCGCGTGAGGATGCCCTTTATCATCATGGACGGCGGAAACCCAATCTAGCTTAACGTTGTACTTGGTTTCAAAACGATTCATGGTGTCTCGGACCAATTCCTTCAGATCGGTCCCGTAGCGCTCTTTTTCATCCTCGCTGAGCGAGATCACGAGCTTATGGCCGACAACGCCGACCTTCGGCTGTTCGTTCAGCTTTTGGAAAAATTCAATTCGTTTGATGTTGTCCTGGGTAGCCGTGAACAGTTCCGGCGGCGTCCGGTGATGATCACGGTCAAGTTCTATGTACTTGATATGCTCTTTGATGTGAGAGATCGGCTTGCCGCCTTTGTGGTGGCTGGCGAAACCAAGCGATTTCACATGAACGACCATCAGTATCTCCCCTGCTCGTATTCTTCAATCAAATTCCTGTTTGACTTAAACCGGCTGTAATTGTCCAGAAGGAACTGGAGTTTCTTCTGCAGCGATGCGTTTTCTTTTTCTTGATTGCGCAGCTGCCGGGTCAACTCCTCTTTTTCCTGATCGAGCTGCCTTGCGCGGTTGTAATAATGTTGGGTGTTGGCTTTTTGATTTTCGTGCTTTTGATTTAATGACTCATGCAGTTTCTGAAGCTCTTCGTATTGTGCTGCCATTTGGGCAAGCATCTCTCTGATCTGATTGCATTCAGACTCTAGTGCTTTGTTTTCCTGAATGAGAGAGCTGATCTTTTCAGCGCCTTCTTTGTCGAGACGGCCTCGCATTCGCTTGGCGGCAAGTCCGCGGATTTCTTCACGCTTTTGTTTTGGATTGCTCTTGTTAAAGAGACTGTCAAACATGTGCTCCAGAATGATGGAGCTGTAGACTGTCTCGAATGATGACTTTGCCGTGAGGTTGGCAATCCGTTCAACGGTTTGCTTTCCCATGTCTTGAACGCGTTTTTCAATCCTGTCGATGAGTGCTTGCTCAGTTGCGGACAGCAGCGAGCTTGCTTCGACAGGTTGGACTTTTCGAGCGTGATACGCCCTGATGGCGTTCTCGATCAAAAGGCCAAACTTCTTTTCAGACCCGAAATCTTGTTTCGCGAGCTTGCGACCGAGCGAAACAATTTCAGGGTCGAGTCGGACGGATTCTTTTTGCCGGGCGACCATGGTTTT
>NZ_JBBOYB010000002.1:0-419806 GCF_038007805.1 Bacillus sp. FSL W8-0848 | reverse complement strand
AACAGAGTGAAAAGGCCGGTGCTCGACATGGCTCAAATAGAAGACATGGAACGGGTCATATGCGAGGCGATGGAATTCAATTCTACAGTCCAGTTTTCAGTATTTAAACCGCTGCCGTTTTTGAATGGAGCAGACACCGGGGAGATCGTTCAAATAGAGGGCCATATCCATTACATAAACCAGCTGAAGAAAACTTTCCATGTCGTGGATTCTAAAGGAGACACCAATCTCATTAAATTTGAGGATGTTGTGGGTGTAGAAATAATTAATCCTTCTTAACAAAAGAAGGATTTATCTTCACACGGCAGATTTTTTTGAACACAAAAAGGACACCCTGTTTGAACACTCAAAAGGACAACCCTGCTTGAACACAAAATGAGGCCTTTTGAGCACACAAAAAGCTTCCTTTCTGCTTCAAAAAGGAATACCCTGTTTGAACACACAAAAAAGTCACCTTTTTGAACAAAAAAACGTTACTTTTTTTAAAAACATGTTATAATAATGACGTGGTTAAAGCATAAACAATAAAAGATAGAGTAGGTATAAGTGGCAGAAGCAGAAAAATGCACGGGATTTCAAAAGGTTTTTTCTAATTCAGCGTTTTGAGTTTCCGTAAATGTATCGAGTAATAATTGCTTTTCAAAAGCCACCCTCTATCTCCATCCTTGCAACAAAAAAACCTCTTGCGGATTGGTCATCTGCTTAAAGAGGTTTTTTTATGTTTAATATTGTTCTGTCTTGGGTATTATACTCATACACATTAAAAAGACACCAGATCCTCTACTAAGGAAAAAGGAAGGCGTCCCCCCTTCACAAGGTTAATTACTCCTGAGTTAGAGACGAATGGTCAGTTCGCCCCCAGAGCTTCCTTAATCCCCTTCAGAATCCGGTGTGCCAAGACCTATCTGATTAGTGGAACATCAAATAAACTTGTGCAAAATAGTAGATGCCCATAGCCGCATATCCGAATGCAATCGACGCGGTTTTGAGCGTCTTTAAGAATTGTGGTTGTGGTTGTTGCATAAACCGTCCATCCTCCCTTCATACCTTGCACGGTCTCTTATGTAGTAGGGCCCACAAAATCAGAAGGGATAACGCACCCAGCTATTAAAATATATCAAATATTTAGGTTGATTGGTAGGTTTTATCGTTCGACTTGACAATAATCAATAAAAAAGAGCCCTTCTCAAAAGAGTTGGGCTTCACTGATCATATGGCCGGTATTTTTTCCGGCCAGCTTCAAGTTCTTTCTTTTGAGCCTCCACATGATCACGTAGAAACAAGCTAACTGTACCGACCTTCTTCACAGGCTTTAGCTTCCCGGAAGTCACCAATGCACTTAAACGCTGCCTTGTAACCCCGAGGAGCTCGCCTGCTTCTGTAGCTGTCAAAACTTCATCTTGGATAAATTTAATTTTTTCGTTTTCCTTCATGCCTTTTATCGCTCCAAATCAAAATTAATCCTTTTAGCAGTGTGACAATCACAGCCAAGTATAAAATGACGCCTGTAATTTTCCCGAGAGTACCGACTTTTTCAAAATCTATTGCAAAAATGCCCGCTATTAGGATGAGCATAGTTGCCATGTCTAATGAGCTGTAATGCTTAAAATATTGTTTCATAATTTGTGGACGTGATATAATGAATTGGAGAGCAAGGGGATTTCTCCCCTTCTCTCGCTCACTATGTTTAGCGCTTCTTGCTTACCCGGCGGGAGCGCTTTTTCTTTTTCTTGCCTCTTTTTTTGCTTTCGTTTTGCCATATGTCGTATATATGTTTGACTATGGTCATCGCTCCAGCAGTAGCAAGAATCCAGTTTCTTACCTCGTCCACTTCAGCACCTCCCTTCTATACATTAATTATATCAAATCTATTTACAACGGTCAATAGGTCCCGCTCAACAAATAGTTAAATTTATCTATATCAAAAGATTCATTTTCATGGATGATCAGGATTTATTCACCATTACCCTTCTATATAGTGGTAAACTCTGTACTGATGTAACCAAATGTATTAGAGGAGAATGCCATGAAGACTCTGGACGTTCAGGCGTTGCACCAAGCCATTGATCAAACGCTCGAACAATTAAAAAAACAATCGGAAGAAATCGCAAACCTCAAAAAAAGTGTGGATGGAATCACGTCCCTTGACAATGCTTTAAAAGGTAAAGGCGGAGATGCTATTCGTAACTTTTATGACGAATGTCACACCCCTTTTTTGCGGTTCTATGACACTTTCATAGAGGAATACAGTTCCACGCTGAAGAAAATGAAAAGCGCGCTGAATTCCCTGGAACCCAACCATAACGGATTTATTTCACAGTCCTTTCTTGAACACGAGCTAGAGAATGGCTTAAATGCTGCTGATCGCACAACAAAACATTTAGTTTCTAAGACCAACGCCACGATCGCAAAAGTCAGCCATATCGTCGACTTACCAGATTTGAATGACTGCGATTTTCATGAACAGAATCAGAAAGCATTAAAGGAAATTAGCACGACTCTTGAAAAGCTGCACGCTTTTGACCGCGAGCAAACAAACGCGCTCAAAACGGCTGAAAACGATCTTGAGACGATGCAAAAATACATCGCCAGACTTGAAAAAATGTATACGGGGCCTAAAATTGAGATTACCACCTATCAAAAAGGATCGATTTTAAAGCCAGATAAGATTGACTCCTTGCAACCTAATGAAGATACACCGATGGAAGTTATGCTCAAAAAAGTTGGAGAGAAAGAAGAAGCTGAAATTAATAAACTAGCCGACACTGATCGAACGGCGACACAAAAAGTCTCCAAAAAAGTGTATAGTGATGAGGAATTAGAAAATCTGAGTGAAAAGGAATTAGCGAAACTTAAAAAAGTTTACAAATACGTGAATGGGTTTAAATACTGTTTCTATATGGATGGTAAAAATGTCGTCGGTATAAAGTTGGTTGACGATCCTCCTGAAGATGACGAGGAAGTAAGTGATTTAGAAAAATATGCTGGAATAGGCTTGGAGCTCATAGGCGAGAGTGATTTTGAACGAGCAGCATTAGGGTATGACCCCGATACTCATGAAAAACTTTCGTTCCTTGAAAGAGTTGAAGCCGGTATTAATTTCACGCCACCTGGTAGGTTTTTTAAATGGCTTAACAAGGGAAGTAAAGTTGCAAAAGTGGCTGGAAAAAGTGAGAAAGTTACAGACGAAGTTTCGAAGGTTGAGAAGGGCTCGAAAACTGCTAAAGAAGTTTCAAAGGTGGAGAAAGGTACGACGGGTCAAGATCTTGTTAAGCCTGGAGACAGCAGTCCGTTAGCGCCAGGAGGTGGCTTAGCGGCTCATGAAGCGAAAAAAGGAAAAAAAGGCGGACATTTAATCAAAAAGCATGTTGGTAAAACAGATGAGGAGCTATTCCAACGTTTAAAAGAAGACCTCAAAATTACTGGCTCATCAACTTTTAAAGATAGAGCTACTGCAGAAAAAGTCGCTAGTACAGTTTTAAGAGATCCAAAAAACATTAGTAAAATAAAAAAGTGGCTCTCTAATCCTAACAGTAGACCTACTCTCCCTTTAAGTTACAAAGGTAATGGAGAGATTCTTGGAAGAAGTGTTGAAAGAGGCTCAAATGCTGCTGAAGATGTTACCAACGCAAAAATAATATTGAAAAAAGATAAAAATAAAGAGTTTATTTTAACTGGTTATCCTATAAAATAAAGGAGATTTAAATATGTTCGATAATAATTATGATATTCTTGAAGAATTAAGTGATTTCTTGGCTGGAACGTTTCATCAGGATATGGGTTCCCCAGAACAGGCAATAAAAGAATTTATAACAGAATCCAGCAAAGAATGCTTGGTTTTCACAATAAAATTTTGTGAAGAATTTTTAAATAGTGACAAATCTGATCATGAAAAAGAAGACTTTATAAAATCGAACTCAGAGATTTATTATCCTGCAATCGGATTAACTCCTATACAATGGTTAAAAAGTATAATAGAACAAATGAAAGAAGCTATTTAAAAGAAAATTGAAAGGCCCTTCTTAACGAAAGGGCCTTATTTAATTACTTTAATAGAGCTTCAATTTTTGCCTTTGTCTTCGGCCCATAAATACCGTCAGCAGACAGTCCGTTCATTAGCTGGAACCGTTTGACCGCGTTCGCTGTTTTCGACCCATAATAGCCATCTATGCCGTTATTTTTTGCCCCCTTGTCAGGATAGAAATAAAGTGCAGCTAAAGCCTCCTGAATCTGCCGGACCGCCGTCCCTTTCATCAATGGGCTTTTTACCTTATAGATGCCAGCCGGCAACGGATAGGATGATTTTTTGCCGTTTGAGGAAGACTTTTTCTTTTTCGCTTCAATGGCTGCAAGGGCTTTTTCTGTTGCTGGTCCGTAAATTCCATCAACCGCAATTCCAGCCTTCTTTTGAAGGGCTTTGACAGCTTGCACCGTTTCATTGCCATACGAGCCATCGGCCCCGTACTTAGGCAGCGAGAAGCCCGCGGAAATCAAACGCTTTTGTAACGCCTTTACGCTTGAGCCTGATGATCCTTTTTTAAGGATAGTCCCTGTGGATTTGCCCGGCTGGCTCGAGGGTGCCGTTTCTTTCGATACCGTTTTATTCCCGAGCAGGCTATCGACTTTTTTCCGGAAAGCTGTAAGCTGGCTTGAATCGCTCACCCACGGCGCCGGACAGTTTTTATTTGTTACGTCGTAATGACGGACGATCTTGTCTGTAGAAAGGCCGTAACGCTTGCACAGATCGGCAACCAGTTCGGCAGCATTTTGAACGGTTTCGTTGTGAATCTTGCCGTCTTTTTCGACGCACATTTCAACGCCGATGGCCGTTGTGTTAGCGTTCGGTTTTAGAAAGCTGACATAGCACCGGTTTTGATCATGGGCGTGGTAAGCAACTTCGTTTTCAGGGATAATCAGCTGCGCTTCCTTGCGATCGACAAAGTAATGTGCTGATGCGTAACGCTCTGCGGCAATACAGGTGCCATTGAAATAATTCCGCTCATTCAATGCAGAAGCGCCGGGCGTCGCCGTATAGTGCATGACAATACCTTTTACTCCTGACAATTTCAGCCCCGGCCTGGTATACTTGTTGACCTTCACATAGTTTTTGACTACCTTAACCATTTGAATCACTCCTATTTTGTTTTAAATAAAAAAAGGCTGCCGGCCGGCAACCTCATTTCGTTAACCCTTTTTGTTTCAGAACTTCTTTCTGCAGCTTTCCCTTGCTTGTCACATAGTTATTTTTATACCAAGAGACAAGAGCCGTGACGATAGTAAACGCGGTTGATCCGGCCAAATACAAAGCATCTGCCAGCGTGTTGACCTGTTCCTCGTCGATCGGTAAAGCTGCCTTTCCGAACATGATCAAAGTTTGGTTTACCAATGCAATAAAAAGAAGCACCGTGCGAACCACCGTGCCTTTGTCAAAGTTTTTCATAATGTTGTTTCCTCCTTATTTTTGCAATAGATTGTAAAATAACGTGATTGCGCCGCCAATAATTCCACCGCATAGTGCTGTTATCATCGCTCCTGTGATACTGCGTTTGATCCAAGTTGTGTTTTCTTCAATTTTGTTGAGCTTTTCATTGATGGAAATAATCTGCTGATCGTGACGGTCAGACGTCCTTTCCAGAGTGATGACACGTTGTTCAAGTGTTTTCTGGTCCGCTTTGACCTCTGTGATCTCGTTTTTCAAAACATCATACTCATTCGCTTGTGGCATGTCCCTAAATCCTCCTGTTCTCACATCGTTTTCACCTCCTTCGAGGCAAAATAAAAACACCCTATAGGGTGTTGGCCGTGCCTAAATCCACACTGACTGCCGGCTTATCATAGCTTCGGCCTGTTATTTTTTCATATTCATCCGGAGTGATCCAGTTAATTTTTACGTATTCCCGCATTTCTTCATCTGTGTAACACCCCCAATCATAAAACTGTTTTATATCTGAGAAAGTTGGATACTTCATGAAGCCCCGCCACCTTTCAGTGCTGAAACATCTGCCTGTAGTTTCGCTATTTGTAAGGAAAGTAAAGCATTCTGTTTTTTCAGCAGATCGGTAGGGTTCGGCTCCGGTGCTGGCGGCGTTACACTTTCTATATACTCTTTGGTTGCTGACTCGATCCACTCGGCTTTTTCCGGATCATACTTTGGAGCGTATAATCCTTTTGGAATCGGGGTGGTCGTGCTATTCGGCGGCAATTCTTCACCGGAAAAATCATCTTCGCCAACATATTTGTAATTTTCATCGTAAAAAAGAACGTGCATGATACGTCCCTCCTCTACCATAACGGTATTGATTCATTAAACGACACCCTCGTTACCTTCGTTTCATCGTTCGCCAGCATACCGTCATACCTTAAATCACCGTCAGTCGTAAGCGAAAACCGAGCAGTTCCGTAAGACCCGATCGTCGGTACGACAAAATCGACTGTCTGCGTCGGCTTATTTGTAAATTTCGCGACAGATGTTCCGATAGCCGGCAATGTTCCAAAAGATCCGCGCAACCATAGAACGTTGTTGCTAACGGAAAATTTCAACGGATACAGCGAATCTTGTTTAGCTCCGTTTATGAGATTTACGGAGTTCCATGTCGGAGATATATCCGCATCAGTTAGAAACCGACGCCAGCCTTGCCACCCGAGGGTTCCGTCTACATAGTTTGAAAAAACGTTATTTTTCCAATCAACAGCTATGACATAGCCGTACGATCCTACCCCATTTATGGTCGATGTCATATGAAATAACCCTCTTGCCGAGAGAGTGGTCGGTATGTTTTGCGCTTTACCTGTGGAGTAAAAAGTGCCGAATCGTTTCCCGTTTTTCGTGACCTTGTCGTAAAAATCATCACCATCACCTATCGTGAGCGATACTCCGGCGTCATCCGCGGTTATTTTTGTTAATTGCGCCGCGTTCCACTTTGTTCGCTCGTCAGCCGTAATATGCCGTACATTATCCGCGACATGCGTATCAAAAGCCGTCTTTGCCGCCTGCTTCACATTATCAACGTTAGCTAATCCGACCTGGGATTTCGTGACCTTATGCGGGTTGTCTGTTTTAGCTGCGTGCTGATCCGTATAAGCTTTTGCGTTCGCTTCCGCCGCATCCGCCTTCTCTTGGGCGCCGGCTTTTGTTTCGATGTTCTCGAATTCATCAAACCTCGCTTTTATCTCTTCGAGAGTTTGGCTAATTTGATCCCTAAACGATTCCACATCATCGATGTAATATTCTGCGACCGGAACAATGTTCTGATCCTCAAGCGTTTTTGCAATGGAGAAAGTGAAAAAGACTGTCGCGAGCGCCTGACCGTTTGTGTAATAAAGCTTGACTTCAGCCCTTACCTGGCCATGATGTTTCAATTCTTCATCCGATAGGACGTATTCAGCTTTCCCGTTTACCTTGTCCGTCAGGGTCAAGCTGCGTTTATAAAACGAATCATCCGCATACAGAAGGACAATTTTTGCATCCACCGCCGACAGAGGCAACGGGGCGCCGTCTTTTGTAAAAGAAAAAAACAGCTTTGCGCTGCCCGTGTCCTGGGTGAAAAATTGTATATTGGTAGATTTGGCTGCGGCTTTCCGCGCGTTAATATCAAATGATATTTCGCCTTCCTTATAGATCATCGCTGAACCTCCTTACATCTGTGGGTGCATGAAGACCAATGCGACTCCATACCCTTTTTCGGCGGAATAAGGCTGATTGATACGCATCACATAAAAGCCTTCGCCGTCTTCTGATTTAGTACCAATGCCACCTATAGGCAAGATGCAGTCCCCTGCCTGGACAGTCTCATCAATTCTGACAAATACCTGACCGACCAAACCGACGACATGCCACTCGTCCCGCTTTTCCCGCGGGATGTATTCAAGGTCAGGGTTATAGTTTGGATTTTCCATAGGTACTATGATTGCTCGACCATTATCATTAATGGTTTCATAGATAATGCCGCCAAATTCATTTCTAAGGTAACGGTCGTTCCAATAAAATGCTGCACCGCCCATAACGACCCCGGCCGTCTCAGAAATAACACCAAGGACCCTGTCCCCTTTTTCGGCTTTCCTGATCTTGTCCCCGTCCAAGGTCACCAGATAACCAGATTCAATTTTACGGCCGTTTTTAGACTCAAAATATTCCGCAAGGTCTTTGAAGTCGGACACGCTTTCGACACGGCCAACACCTTGGATATTTCCGTTTGTGGAGCCGATTTTCCATTTAATATTATCCTTCGATGGTGATCCGGTGCCGTATCCGCCAACTACAGAATAACTGTCGTCGTTAACAACCGCCTGGGCAGCCATTACGACTCTTGCAGGCCCGTCCCCTTTCGTTTGCGAGTTGTTCGCTGCAAAAATGGCCTGCCGTGATCCTTCTGTGGAGGAGCCGCCAGAAACGCCACCCATGAAATTCCGTGGGCCTTTTGCTATGTTGTCACCCGTAGCCGCGATAATCGCACTTGTTGGATCTAAAGGAGCCCCGGAAGTCGTCGCCCCTCGGAATCCTCCTTTGAAATTCGTTGGTATAAATTTGTACTTGTTCCCCTTAATCATGGCCGCGTAGGAATAGCCGGATGTCTGAACATTATTAATGTTCGCCTGTGAATTTGGTGACGTGATACCGTATGTACCGCCTTCTCCTTCCATGATTCCATTGGAGATATTCACAGAGTACACCCCGCCGCCGATTCCGATTCCCTGCTTTGCAGACTTATAAAAAGTAAAATTGGACAGGTTGACATTATCCGTTTTTTGCGGACCGCCATATAGACGAATATCAAAGCCCGCTTTTTTGAATCCCCTAATCGTGATATTGTTCAAGGAAATATTTCGGCTTCGATACTGCAAGGCAATGACCGGGTTATCCTTATAGTCATATGAAGGATCACCTATTGCAGTAAAGTTGTTGACAGCAACGTTTTTATAAGCTGAAACCACTAACGCACGCGGTGACAGCCCTGCATACATGTCATTGAATACCGGTTCGATGGCTGTACAATCCGTCAAGGTGACATTATAGGCCGTCGTGCTTTCCGGATCGGTCGCCAGATGGTGCCCGATATGTCTTAAATCATAGCCGCGCACATCACGATAGGACACATGCCCAATGACATGAACGTTTTGGGATGCAGGCCATTCAGTATGTGCTTTGACTTCTACACCCCGAATATTACCGGACGTATGGTTATTTAAAAGCCAAACATGCTTTGATCCGTCGTCTACTTCAATACCGTTTGAATTTGACTGTCCTTTCGCGTGGGCCGTACCTCTCGGATCGAAAGAATGACAGTTTGAAATAAAAAGATATTCACTATAGTGCGTCGTAATCCCGTCATCTCCTGCCCCATAAGCAACACAGTTGTCGAGCCAAATATACCGGCAGCCGTCTTTTGTATACTGTGTGGACGGCAGATGATCATATGTGGGCGCCGTTATGTCGAATCCGTGCAAGCCCGGGTTAATAGCTTCAACATCTTTTACCCATCCAAATTTCACATTTGCAAAGGTCAAACAGCTTGAATGTTGGCCGCCCGTAGCTCCGACGCCGCCCTGCCTGTCCGGGTTCCAATCAAGTGACATCCCTTGTACGAAAATATTTCTATTCCCCTTTTCATAATCGGCGTTTGTGATTACCCACTCACTGGCCGGTGTGTCTTCATGTAATTGCAGAATTGTCACGCCTTTACCTTGACCGACAAGATAGGTCCAGGATGGGAGCTTAACCCCCCGAATCACATAGATACCAGCGCTTAATTTAACCCTTACACGGCCGTCCCCCACCGCTTTCCTAAATGCCTCAGAGCTGTCGGTTTTTCCATCCGGCACGGCGCCGAAATCATCAACATTTACTTCTCTTTTTATTTTCTGTTCAAGCTTATTAAATTCTAAATCCAGTCGGTCTTTCAACGTTTGTGCGGTTTCCCCGGAAGTCGTCACCCTGGCGTCCACAACCTCCTTTACATCCGTCCCGTCGTGATTCACGATCAGGTTAGTAAACCGCGAATATAGATTTTTTAATCGGTTAGCAACAGAAAAACCGCCGTGGTCGATTTGTTCCGACGTGTGGGCGGTTTTAGAAGATCTATGGCTTTTCAAATTATATTCATGGTCGTTTAACGCATTTTCAATACTCTGCATGTCCCCTCTTAATTGCGATTCATAGAGGGAATTACGAGTCGTATTGTAGTTTTTGGTAAGCCGCACCATCTTACTCACTCCTTTTTAACAAAATAAAAAACGCTTATCTGAGCGTTTTAAACAACTGATCCATATATCTTTTTTGATTCCTCAACCTTTTTGCCTGGTCAACATTGATGTCCTGAATGTCTTTACGGAAATTTGCAAACGTCAGCTGCGGGCTGCTGTATGGATCCAATGGATTGTACTGAATTGAAATCAGTCTTACATCATCTTCAAATGTGATGCCTTCCGCTGTATCGGCCAAGACATGGATTGTGTCGCCTTTCCAGAAATCTTGTTCAATTTCTAAAAGTTTCGGCTCATAAATTTTTTGGAAGTCAGCTTCGATCGTCATTTCCGGATAAGGGTTCACATGCTTTTTCAGAGCAGAAACCATGCGGCTGGATTTTTTTATTGTTTCATCTTTTATCGGTTCAGCCCACCGCGGCTTTCCTTCAATTAAGAATTTCTCTTCATCAGGGTGAACATATAAAATAGGTTCAAATTCATATTTTGGATCCTTGTCAGTACTATTGCTGCCTTCTTTTAAGGCACCGTATCCCCAGGCTCGTGTGGTACTATTTTGAGAACTTGTTTTAATTGTAATGCCTGGCATGTTATAACGGGAATCCAGAGTAAAATCAATGCGCTTTCCCATCTTTTTATAGACGTAGATTTTGTAATTATCGACATCTATTTCAAGCTCATAATCTTCAATAATTTCATCCATCAATTCCGTAGAGTTTTTATCACCAAAATTCTCATGATCAGCGCTTGGAAACTCGCTTTCTGGCGCCCTCAGAATGTATTTGAAATCTGTATCTTTCAAAGCAATATCCAACGCTTCTCTAAGCTTTAATTTCTTTGTTACGGTATCATTCACGTAATTATTGATAAGTAGAACAGAAAAAATATGAGCTGCTGTGACGGTTTTTGTAAGGATATTATTTTCCTGCCTTACCTCTACATCCGTAATATAGTATTTTTGATGATTGAATTTTTTCTCATCCAGATAAAGTATGTTGTCGTTCACCAATAAATCGAATTCTGTGCCGTTCTCCTGCGTTTTTGTGATCGTGAAGGTAAAACTCTTCTTACCTGTCGTATCGTCCGTCAGATCAACGGAAACCCCCGTTATTTCAACAACACTTTTACCATCCTTCGTTGAAACATGCAGCTGTGGAAAATCAACATCTGAAGGCAAATTCTGATTGAGTGTGATGTCTTTGCCGTCATATTCCTTACTCGGAAATTCCGGCTCCGGTATCGGTGTGTCAGGTTGATCAGGATCAACAGGAATATCGTCCACAGAATCATATTGTGTAAGATTATACGTTTCAATTAGATTGTTTAACTTCGTCGCATAAGCCGGGTCTGTAGCATAACCGGCTTTTACAAGGGCTGCTGTTGCTTTCTTGTAATCTTTTTCACCTACTACGGCTTTATAATGATCGGGATCCCAGCTTGTTCCGTTCATATACAGCTTGGCTAAATCCTGAAGAGATTCATACCAGGATGGATATTTTCGAAACTTTGCCTTTACGCGGGTTGCATTTCCGTTCTTGTCATACTCAGTGGTCCACATCAAAACGTATTGGCCGTTATAAGTACCCTTGATGCCAAATAAATTTTTCCCTTGCTGTGCGAGTCCGCTTGTTCCCCACGCACTCTCTAAACACGCTTGAGCAATAGTAAGAGAAGCGAGAATATCATATTTTTTATATATCCGTTGCGCATCTGGTGCAATTTCTTTTATAAAATCTGAATTTGCCATTGTACTTGCTCCTTATGCGTAATAGAAACGTGTATCGAAAGTGATTTCAAAATCATTGGTATTCTGTATTTCAAAATCATTGCTCCCTATATCAAGCCCCGGGAGCCTGCCGGAGGTTTTAACCGGCTTATTATTGATCACGGTATACTGTTTTATAAAAGTGACAGGCTGTGATTTTTTCAATTCCTGTTCAATTTTCAGCTTCTCCCCATTTGTATGGTTGATGATCGTCACGTTTTTACCTGAAGCCCATAAGGTCACACTGTAGTCATGCTGCATGGGATTGATAAAAGCATCCCCCGTATTGTAAACCTGAAATCTTTTTCGATTTTTAAACACATATTCCAGGTTGTCGTGCATCTGAATATTCATGCCTGGGCTCCAGTATTCTCCGTGAAAATTCTGTTTTGTCAAAGTAGTAAATTTTGACTCAGCCAAACCAGTGTAGTTGTTAAATTCCACAGTAAAAGAAACATGATTTTTTTCTTTTTCTTTTGGAATACTGAAATTCCCATCACATGTGACACGAAAACGGAGATTTGGCAACAAGTCGGTTGAAATATAGTAAGGGAACGGTTTAACCAAAACCGCGTATAGTTCCCGTCGATACTGATAAAAATTTTCGGCAATGACTGAATTCAGATAGATTTCAACTGATATTTTTCTTTCTGTATATTTGACGTCACGGGGATGCTGCGGCAAAACGACTCCATTTATTCTCGGGATATTTGTTGTTTCACGCTCAATGCCTGGTGACTCAGGTGTAAAACTTAAAGGTTCAAAAAAAGGAAGCAGGCTGCTTAAACTCTGCTCCCCTAAACCATTATCATAGTCAATGTACAATTCCACTATCTCACCCCATTCAGGTATGAAGTTCGATTATACCGATCGCCGGATGATTGATCGATTTTCTTCCCATCAAGATAAGTGTTGTTATCTTTTAATAGGATCTGTTGCAAGAGCTGCACATTTTTATTTAGAAAATCAATTTGTTTTGCCATCATACTGATCTGTTTTTCTTGGTTCTGCACAACACGGCTGATGTCCACAGAAAAGTCTTTAGGCGAGGCCAATTCCTGTGCAGGCTTTTCCGAAACTTTTTGAAGCAGGAGGAGCGCTTTTGAAATCATTCCATCCTGCAAATCCGGAAGTACGCCAAGCTTTCTACCGACACGGGCCCATAATCCAATATTCCGCTCCCGGTAAGCCGGGTCTTCCGTGATTGTGGTCTCATCATACCCGCGTTCATTTAATATTGCCCACTTTGAACCACCACGGCCGGGCGAAATACCGCCTTTTGCATATCCGACATATCCGCCGCCACGGCCCATTGATTTTAAACCCGGATGATTGTTTATGTCACCATATCGACGTTTGATATAGTTAATGGCAGCCAGGATATTGTCGATCGGATTCAAAATGTTATTATGTCCAGGAAACTTGTTCGCGTTGAACGTGCTTGGAATCGTCTGCATCAGCCCTTGTGAAGGGTGCCCAGCTTTCGCATTAGAATCCCATAAATTGATGGCGTTAGGATTACCGCCGCTTTCTTTCATGGCGATAGTAACAAGCCCCGGGATCCATGAAATCGGCACACCCGCGATGCCGACCGCTTCAGTCACCCACTGGTTTACAGCTTTCGTTCCGCCGGCTCCTTTAAATGTGCCTGGATCCGGCATGACCCCTTTCAGGAATTGAGCTGCCCCATCCTTCAATGTCTTGAGTATACCGGTTCCTAACGAGTCAATGCCTTTTCCTGTTTTGTAGGGGATAAGCCCACTAAACAGTTTTTTGATTAAGTTGCCAGGACCCTTTGTAATCAAGTCCATTGCAGTTGCACTAACATCGCCCACTTTATCCACGACGCTTTTTCCAAAAGATACAGCCCCGTTAACCATCTTTTTAGAGCCGTCAATCGCTTTTTTGAAAAAGTCCCCGACTCCGCCTGCATATCCAGGCAACCCCGAAGCTGCTAATTTTTTCGACTGGTCATGCGGTAGTACGGAGGTGCCTCGTGGGAGATCCCAAATTTGCGGGCCGCCTGCCCCTACAACATAAGTTCCTATGCCTGGTGTATGGGCCAACTCCCATCCTTCTTCACCGACAAGCGCTTTCCCTCCAGGGTGAAAGTCTGTTCCTTTTGCATAAGCGACACCAGGTGCAACTTGCATTTTAGAAGTATCTTGATAGCCTTTGGGTTTCCATTCCGGAATCTTAGTGGGAATATGAAGAAAATCAAAAACGTTATTAATATAGCCGGTGATCTTATTGACTACCCCCGCTAAATCAATTAGGTGATGATCCCATGCATCAAGGATTTCACCTGTCTCAATATCAACTTGATCAAGATGGCCAGCAGCTTGAAGTTTTGCCTCCTCGACTACGCCTTCATGTGTCTCTTTTGCTTGCTTAATTGTTTTTTCTGCTTGGCTTTCAGCTTTCTCAACAATGTAATCGTGCTGTTTCTTTGAAATTGTTCTTTTTACATAATATTGGTCATCCGCCGCGTCAACTACAGCCTTATATTGGTCTTTGGCAGCTTTAATTGTTTTTTCTTTTGCTTTGTTGCTGTTTTTCACAACAGCGGCTGCCTGTTTGGCGGAAAGATTAGAAGACTCTTCCTTCAACTTTCTAGAAATTTTCGTTTGTTCACCTTTACTACGGGTAAGTGCTGTCTCCATTTGGGAGAGCATCTTCCCTTGAATTTTAGTAACTTCTTCATTTTCTTTATCTGTAAGCTTACGATGTTCTTTTGCGGCGTTTCGATAAATCTCATTTACACGATCCACATATCCTTGTATTTTCTTTTGTTTCTTTTGGTTTCCATCCCCAATTTTATTTAGAATCTTAGCCGCGTATTTATCTGATATTTCCTCATTGGACGCAAAAAACTCCTTTAATACCTTGGTGGCTGAATCAGTGCTCGTTTGGAATCCATTTTTCAAAGACTCTCCCATCACTGTAAACTGTGTTGCGACATCGTCCGCTATTTTCTTGGTGATTTTTGCATTGGTTATACGGAGATATTCAAGCTTAGCCGTGACTTTTGTATTCATATCTTCATAAGCATTCACAGCTTTTGCAGTAGACTTCGAAACCCCTTTACCAAAGTCAATAGTCGATGGAAGAACCCTTTTCTTCAGGTTGTCATAATAGTTCATACCTGCTTCCGTAAGAAGCGTTACACCTGTAATAGCAAGGCCAATAGGACTACCTAACAAACTCAATGCGCCACGTAAGAGGCCGACAACTCCCGCTCCTTTTTTGAGAATGTTGAAAAGGCCAAAACCACTTTTCGCTAATTTCATGAAGCCGCCAGCGCCTTTAATTGCATTGGCCCCGACCTTTAAAATATTTCCGCCGAATTTTAAGAGCTCAGGCGCAAACGAAAGAATAAGACCGGCGATTGTCCCGACGGGGCCGCCAAATAAACTTAGACCAAGCCCGGCAACACGTGAAGCACCGCCCAGCCCTCGCATGGCTTTTGAGCTTCTGCTAGATGCTTGCTCGAGCCGTCCTACTCTCGTTGTTGCTACCGCGGTTGATTGATGGAAACGTTCCATCCTTGTAGACGCTACAGCCGCCGCCGTGGAGGTCGTGTTCATTCCTGCAGCCGCTGTCCTGGAAGCTGCACCCGCTGCAATAGCTTCTGCCGAATAAGCGTTGAGACTTGCTGAAGCCCGGTTTACATTGCCTGTTAAATAGCTCCCGGCAGTACGCAACATATTCCAGCCTGCTGCCACCTTTGGCAGAGAACCTAAAATAAATAAGAAGGCCCCACCCAAAAGCGAAAACACAGTTACAGCTCCGCCAGTGATCGCAATGGTACTCGCAATGGAAGGAGGTAAGGAATCAAACCAAGTAACGAATTTTGTTAGGCCGTCAGTTGTTGCACGAATCACAGGGAGAAACTGATTTCCCAATGTGATGAGAGCATTGTTCACAGCAGATTTCAGATATTCCATGGATCCGGCCAGGTTATCCATTTGCTTTTTGGCTACTCTGTCCGCAGCGCCCCCGCTGTTTTCAATTTCTTTGGTGAAATCTTGGAGCTTGTCTTTTCCTGCGTGCATTAAAGTAATAAATCCAGAAAGAGCGTGCTGCCCTGCCAACTGTTTAGCAATACGGATTTTTTCAGTTTCGGTATAATTTTTTGTTTTCTCATTGATCTGGCCGATTATATCCGAAAGCGGACGCAATTTCCCTGTGGAATCAGTTACTTGCAAACCTAATTCATGGATCGCATTTCCGGCTTGTTTTGGCGGAGATGATAGGCGAGTAAGTGTAGCCCGCAAAGCCGTTCCTGCCATATCAGCCTTAATCCCGCTGTTTGCCAAGATACCTGTTGCCGCCGCTAATTCTTCCATGCTGAGTCCGGCCGTTTTTGCTGCCGGAGCCGCATATTTCATCGTTTGACCGATCTCTTGAAGCGTGGCGTTTGAGTTGGTGAACGTATACGTCATGGCATCCGCAACGCGGTTTGTATCTTCAGCTTTGATATGAAATTCCGTCAATATATCAGAAACGATGTCAGCTGTGACCCCAAGATCTGTTTGACCGGCTGCAGCAGTCGAGAGAAGACCAGGCATAGCTCCAATAATTTGATTCGTTTTATATCCGGCCATCGCAAGATACTGCATTCCTTCTGCAACTTCCCCGTCGGTAAACTGAGTTGTTGCACCCAAATGACGCGCCGTTTCCGTCAGCTTAGCCATTTGGTCGTTTGTGGCATTCGCCAAAGCACCAACACGGCTCATGGCTTTTTCAAAATCAGCCGCGGCTTTTACACTTACACCGATCCCTAATGTCCCAGCCGCGCCAACAGCCGAAAGGGCTGTTCCAACCTTAGAAGCAGAATGATAAACAGCGTTTAGCCCTTCAGATACTTTCCCTGAATCTCGTCTGAACACAGAAAAAACACCCGAAGTGCGGCGGGTGCTGTTTGTCGTGTTTTCAAATTCTCTTGTTACGCGTTGCAGTTCGTTTCCAAGGCTTTGGTGAACTGCAATAGCATCATTCAACCGTCGCCCTTGTATTTGAGTCTCTCGGTTGTCGATCCCTTTTTCTCTTGCTAATTTCTCGTATTTGGCTCGATGCTCTTCGACTAATCGGCCTTGGATACGATATTTGCTATTGAGACCTTCTACTTGGGATTGGAGAAATTTAGATTGATTGCCCGCCGCTTTATAAATAGCGCTGGAGGCTTTCATTTCTGAATTTGCTAAACGCATTTGCCGCTTTAAGCCCTCAATTCCCCGGTTAAAACCGGTATCATCAAGGCCTACTTTAACGATCATATTTCCGATAGGTTGCGCCATATGTATCCACCCCGCTTCCCTGGCATAAACTCAACTAAAAAAGACCGGCTGTTAAGCCAGCCTTAGAAAAACACTTGATCTATTGGAACAACTTTAGGTTTATTTTCATGTGCTAAAACTTCTAAATAGTGATAAATATCCATCTCATCAATTTCAGTCATAGTCCATCCCTGCTTTAAAAGGGCAGCGTAAATATCATTGAGCTGATCTATTCCTTTTTCTGCTGAAAGGCCTCCGTTTCCACTTCCGGCAAAAAATCTTCTTCCTCCTTAACTTCCTCATAACCCATAATTTCGCCCATGATTCGCCTTACTTCGTCTGAAACTTCAAAAGACTGTAGACCTTCTTGAAATTCCTCTAAAGTAAATTGGTTGCGGAATACCCGGACAATGAACTTCATACGATCTTCAAGGCTCTTAAGCACTTCCTTAATACTGTTGGTATTTTTAGCGGCTGCCTCATCTAGCTTCAGAGCTTCATACAAAGTTTTTGTATTAGTACGAGGTGCAATAAACGTTTTGTATTTTTCTTCTTTTTCAAACCATAATTTCACCGAAATTTGTTTTTGAGCCATGTTGACTCCTCCTTTATAATTTTGTTTGATATGAAAAAAGAGAAGCACGCTGCTTCCCTTTATACTGTTTTGCCAATGTCTACGCTAGATTTATCACCAGAACCAGAATCTGGATTTTTATAGACATTGCCAAATACTTTTTCATAAAACTTGTCCAAATCGAAATTCGGGGCATCTTCATCAGCCAATACTTTATAGGCGTTGTCTTGTTCGCGCTCCATAAATTCAGCAGAAAGTTTGACCGTCTGAAAATCTGTCTTTTCTTCTTTTGTTTTCCATTCATCATCCGGCAAAGAAAAACGCCCTTTTACAAGTCCCACATGGCGATTCTTACCGTTTGCTTTTGGCCCAAAGAAGGACATAGCAACCCACGGTGGAATTATATTTTTCTTAAATAAATAGAGGCCGTCTGTTTCCTCAATTCCTAACAGTTCGGCCAAGATTTCCATTGGTAAATCTCGCATTTCTAGCTCCAACTTTGTGGAACCTGTTGTAACGGCCATATCAACTAATTTGTTGTCTGCATACTGCTTTTCTGTTGATGTATCCGTATTGACCTTCGCGTTAATTGCGAAAGGATAATCAATAATTTTTGTAGCCACATAAAAGCCATTTTCCTTTTTTAAAGGCGCAAATTTAACGCCTTCCAATCCGGTAACTGAACTGTATTCAGCCATTCTAAAACCTCCAATTATATTAAAATATTGGCCTCAAACCGGTAGCCTTTCCGAATCAGCCCTTCATCTTTTAAAAAGCCATTGATTAAAATTCCTGTTTGAAAATCTAATCGATTCATGACCCCAACCACGGCAGCCAAAATTTGATCGCAGGAAGAATCGTTATACACATCGATTTGATATACAGCGCTGTCCTTGATCGGCTTTCCGTCAGCCCACCCTGTAGTTCTGTAGTCTAATTCCTGTACGACGATATAGGCTGGTTTGCTTTTAATGCCAATCGGTACCGCAAGCTCAAAAATGTTTGCAGGATCGACCAATAATAAAAGCGCTGGATTGGTTTCCAGCGCTTCAAATATTCTGTTTTTTAGTTGTAATGCTCTTTCTGCCACATTCATAGCTTGTACCCTCTTTTTATAACGGTTGCCATCGCCTGAAGCATCCTATCATTGGCACTTAGCATACTCTGCTGAATGAACGGGTTAGCCGGCTGATGAATGGTTCCGAATTCAGGCAAGTGGACACGGAACTTCGTATCTTTTGTAGGACCGACAACCGCATATATTTCACCGTCGGGATCCTTGCGTGTCCTGTTCCCAACAATGATATCTTCATCAATGTGGGGGTGATTTCCGCCAATGTCTGATCGGGGTGCATTCTTGTCAATTTCTTTAGCAAGGACCGCACCACCAGCTTTTACAGTGGCTTTATTTATCGATTCATTTTCCCTTGCAAGAGAGCTTAAATATGAATCTAATTCTTTAAAGCCCTGCATTTCCATTTCGATCTTCATTATTCCACCGCCTTTGCCCTAATCATGGTGAAATTTTTCCGGGAATAGTTCGGTATGATAGATTCAATTTCATACGCTTGATTCTGAAAAAGGATCCGCATATGTTCATCGATATCCTCGCGGTGTCGGATCGTGAATTTTACTGTCCTCTCCTTCTGCACCGCGGCCGCCGCGTAATATTCTCGGCCTTTTAACCCTTCGGCTTTTGCCCAGCATTCAACGACCGTTTCATAGTTACCTTCCACAGGGAGACGGCCGCCTTCTTTTTTCTTTTGAAACTTGATTCGATATCGCATGTCATTCAGCATCGGCATCAGTCTCCGAAACTGTGTATTTTAATTGATTGATCAACGTTGTCAGAACTCCATCAAGGTTTGAAGTTGTGCCAGCTATTTCACGGTTTTCATACCAGTGAGTTACAAAAGCCTTTACACACAAATCTGCGCGAGCTGAATTATTAGGAAATTTCAGGCCCGTTGCGGATGTAATGTATTCTTTTGCAGAAGCGATAAACCCAAGAATTAAATCATCCTCCAGATCACCATCGACCCGGAGGAATTTTTTCGCTTCTTCAAGCTCTTTTTGTTGGGTTTCAGTCATAGGGCATCACCTATCTTTCGTTAACTAGATGCGCCGCCTTTGAGCTCATCAATTTGCTTTTGTAGACCTTCAAAAACGGCCTTTACTTCGCTGTTAAAGTGATCCAGCATGACGCTGCCGGTTCCGATGTTGTTGCTTCTAACAGACTTGTCCGCAAGCATTTCATGTAGGATACTTTTCTCTCCAATGTCAGCCGGATCGCCTTTGTCACCTTTCGGGCCTTGGGGTCCTGGCTCTCCCTGTGGACCTTGCGGGCCGGTATCTCCTTTGTCCCCTTTTGGCCCTTGAGGTCCCTGCGGCCCAGGTTCCCCCGGCATCCCTTTGATGTATAAAGGATTATCTTCACTGTTCCCTTTCAAGTAAACAGGCGTTACCGGTTTTCCTGTGCCGTCGTCCTCTGCGGAAGTATAAACACCATTGCTTTGGTTTAAAAATTGATCTGCCATTGTTCCTCATCCTTTGCTTTTATTATTTTCCAACGTCAACTGATTTATCTTCTGTGTCGCCGGTACTTGGAGTTTCATTGTCGGGAACAGCGTCTTTAATAGATGCAAATTCCGCGTAAACAACAGCATCCGTGTCCCAAAGTACAACGTCCTCACGTTCAATGATTCGCATATCTGTAGAGTTACGGTAGAATGCTTTACCACCGACATTTGTCGTTAAAATGGAATATTGCTGACGATCAAAGAGTTTGACAGCTTCTTTAAGGTCTCCAATGATTAATGGATATTTTGGAGTCGTTTTTGTACCGCCGTTTGGCAAATACTTATCAGAAATGACGGATACCGGCTTACCGAACAATAATTTTTTAGTTGGATCAGTAGGGTTCGGCTGAAGCAGGTAACGGCCGAAAGCGTCTTTCAGTTTATCTAACACGTTAAATCCTGATTGGTTCGTGACAACTTTAGTCGTGGCATTAATAGCCGGATCAAGTTTGACATTGAGAATGTCTTTAATGTCGTCCTGCTTCGATACTGTGGTTTTTGCAAGTGTTCCTAATTGATTAAGAATCAACGTATTGCGGGTCACGGCCGACTTTTTGGCAAGCCAATTAGAAAGGTACTGCAAAAGCGCTTCTTGTGTATCTGCAAGCAAATCGTTTGAAAGAACCAAAATCCCGGCATAGTCTTTGATGTTATATTTAATGTTTTCAAATTTAGGGTTCTCTAACTCTTCAATATTTTCTAATTCCTCAAGATTTGCCAACGGGGTGATATCTGATAATTTTTCAAGAACCCGTGAACCTTTGTTTGTTGATACCGGAATGACATCGACGAGATTTGCCAGTGTGTCAAATTGGCGTCGTTTTTCATTAATTTTCGTGGAGATATCCTGCGGTACAATAAGCCCGCCGTCCTCATCCACACCTTCTTTCATCGCGGCAAGAGGCTGCGGTACTTTGCCTGTTCTAAGGGCGTGAGCAAAAAGTTGAACATGATTCTTCACTTCTGTTTTAGCGATATCATCCGTAGGCTGTTGCGGTGTTTTTGTCTCTGGATCATGCTGCGGCTCTTCTTGTGCATATGAAACCTGCATGTTTCGTAAATCCTCATATGTTTGAATTTGATCTTTAATTTGTTGAGCCTCTGCAAGTAGTTTTTTGGCTTCGTCCATTTTCCCTTCATCGGTCAGCGCTTCAATTTTTGTACGTTTTTCCGCCAAGGTCTGGCGCAATTCTCGTTCTTTTTTGGACATCCCGCCCCCGGCAAAAAATTGAATATCAAGTCTCAATAACAGTTTCTGTTTCAAATGCTTGTCCTCCTTAAAAATGGCATAAAAAAAGAACCCTTAAAGATTTAAGAGTTCAAGTTTCATATTGATCTTTTGTTTTAATAATTCATCCGGTTTAGTTTCTTCAGCCGGATTTCCAGCAGCGGATTGAGCAACAATTTTGCCTGGAACATGTTTAAAATGTGCCAGTACCTGATGATCAATGCAGGCTGCTACATCCTTTGATTCTGAAACCATATCGATCAAGCCATAATTTAAAGCTTCATCGGCGGTGAGCCAGGTTTCCTCATCCAGAAGCTGGCGTAAAGTCCGGTCGTCCAGTTTGTCTCCTGCTTTCGCAAGATATGTGGAAACGATACTTTCAGTAATCTTATCCAGATCATCGGCTGCCTTCCGGAATTCCGCGGCATTCCCGACCATCCCCATGTATGGGTTGTGAATCATCATCATGGCGTTACTCGGCATCGTAATTTTATCGCCGGCCATTGCAATGACAGAAGCAATACTTCCAGCCAGTGCATCTATATAGACATTGATTTTTGCCTTGTGACGCTGAAGCATCGAATGAATAGCCTGCCCCTCAAAAACATCCCCACCAGGCGAATTGATGTACAAATCAATAAAGCTCACATCACCTAAACTTTTCAACTCAGACTGAAAGACCTTGGACGAGCTCTCGCTAAACCATCCTTCGCCAGTTATCGAACCGTAAAGCGTAATTTCAGCAGTCGAATCATTCAGAACCTTCATGTTCCAATACTTGTTTTTCTTCTTCGTTGCCATCACCCCCTTTCAGGCGATTTGAAGACCGTCTGACCTTGCTAAGTTGATACTCTTTCATAATCGAAAGGGGAACAAGGTTTAAGTTTCCATAATGCTCATCGCCGATCTCCCCGATACCTGTCATGTCCTCTTTTTGAAGAATAGTATTGACGCTAAAGGCGCCTACGCTTTGCATCGTTTTATAAAATTCAGCACGTGATTTACTATCCCCGCGAAGCTCTGATTCCAAGTTAAATTTAAAGTAATAGCCAGCTTCCCGCTGCTTCTCTGTCAAAACCTTATCGTTTAACTCTTGTTCAATATTTGTGACGATTGGCTGTAAAGTGGTTTTGACATAATCTAAAGATTGTTGCTCTATATTTGAAAATGTTGCCCGGTCCAGCTCACCTATTTTATGAGGCGGCACCTTGTAAATCGATGCAATCTGCTGACGATTCCACTTCATTGACTCTATAAATTGAGCATCCTTCATAGGCATTGTTACTTGTGAATAATCGAGGCCGGCGTCTAAAACTGCAATAGACTGCCCCGCATTCACCCGCTCCCAGTCTTCTCTAAGAATTTGTTTGCTTTTTCGGTCTAAAAGGGTCGGCGCTTTTACAACGCCAAATGGCGCGCCCCCATTCTTGTAAAATTTCGCGTTAAATTTTGTGGCAGCTCTATTTGATCCGATATTGTCCCGAATAACTGAAATCGGGGTTTGACCTACAATTCCGTCAAGAGATAGGTTTTTAAAATGCAGTACCTCTTCGTAAAAAAATTCACGGTACTTGCCGTCAAGTGTGGTTGAATACCATACCCGGCCGTTATTTGGATCAATATTCGTATTTGTCGCTTCAGGGTCTAATGGTCTGATACCAGCCACATTCCCGTCTTTATCAAAAAGCAAAAGATTATAGCTGTTTCCCCAAGTACACAGTCCCGTAACCAACAGCCGTTTCCACACAAAGCTTGTCATGAAGTCATTGACTTTGTTCAGAATAATGTCGCTTACTTCATTTTGAATCTGTTGTATGTTTCCGTTTTGATTCTGAAAAAGTTTAATCGGCAGTTTTGCAATATCATCAGCTAAAACAATCACGCAAGCATATACATCCGGATGCAAAACGGCCGTTTTTGTTGATACTCTTTCACCAGATGAACTCTCTGTCCCGGCAAAAATATTTCTAAACCAATTAGCCGGATGGAGAAGGGAACCGCTATCCTCTTCAGCAATTTCATTTTTTATTCCGCTCTTTAAACGGCTTAATAGCATCTATTTCCCTCCCTCATCCTTATTTTTTTGACGAACAAATCCTGCCAAGCTGGCAAGAGAAAATAAAAAAACACCGGTTGCAATTAAACCCGCGTTTACGTTTATTCGGTATATGGCTATTGAAATGAATACCATGCCCGCAATAAGCAAGATATCCTCTAAAAATAGCTGTAAGGTTTTTAAAATTTTCAAGTGCTCACCCCCTACAGACTGAAAGATCCAGACTGAATATAAGCGTTTAAGTCGATCGCCGTATCAATTTGTGAAGCCCGAACATGTGCATTAATAAGCGCGGCTGCCGGGTCAATCCGTTGTGTGGACTTGGACTTATCCAGCATTATATTTTCCTGGGCATCCACTTTTGTAACGGCGTTCCCCATAGCCCAAGTCAGCAGATCGTTTTTATTATGGATGATCTTTTTCGCCTTCACTTTTTCACGGAAGTCTTTCGTAGGCTCTGAAAGTGTGGCTACACCCTGTCGAATTTCAATCATCACATATCCGTCTGCTTCCATCTGTTGGGCAAACTGTGTAGCATTGTACGGATCGTAGGCTATTTCTTTTATCCGCCAGCCTTTTTCTTTCTCCATTTTTTTAATGTAGGTTCTGATATAGTCATAATCGACAACAGCGCCGTCGGTAACGGTTAGCCAGTTCTTTTTTCTCCACAGATCATAAGGTACGTTATCGGTCTTCATACGCTCATAGAAAGTATCTTCAGGCATAAAGCCGTGACTCTCAACAGCAAAGCTCCCATTATCCAATGGGAAAATAAACGAGACAGCTGTCAGGTCAATTCGTTTTGACAAGTCAATCCCTACATAGCACTCACGGCCGGATAGATTAGGGAACTGATCAGATCCGCAATCCTTCCAAGCCTGCATATCCATGTATCCACCGTCGCGCATATTAACCCAAACATTCATATTCTTGGTCAGGAAATCCCTCATCTTTTCAGGAACAGCCAGAGCCATTTCAAGACGATCTCGCAAATATTTTTTCCCAACTTCATGAGAAGCTAATATCGGATTAGCCTTTATCCAATTCCTTTCATCCTTTATGTCATCGTCTTTATCTATTTCGTTCACCATGACAAAATACTGTTCATTTGTCTCTACTTTGTTTGGATCGAGAAGACGTGAAACATAATCATACTCCACACGATAGGCCGGATTGTTTAACTCGTGCCCCGCTGTCGTGATAATAACCATGATCGGCTGCGTTCTTGCGCCCATCCCCGACTCCAGGATATCGTAAATCTCTGACGTTTTATGAGCATGATATTCATCGATTATGCCGCATTGCGGGTTAAATCCGTCACCGGTCTTCCCTGCATCTTTAGATAAAGCTTTGATGGTTGAATTTGTTTTTGGGTGTTCAATGGTGCTGTATGCTATCCTGTATTTTTGCTCAGGTTTGTTTAGAAGTTCGCACCCTTCTATTTGGGCTTTTATCTCCTTCCAACATATTTGAGCCTGCTCCGTCTTTGTTGCCCCTATATAAACTTCAGACATTTTCTCATTGTTTGCCATTGCTTCATAGGATGCAACACATGCTAGACTCTGAGTCTTTGCATTTTTACGGCCAACCTGCCAATACACTTTTGTAAAACGGCGGTATCCTGTATCTTTATGAATCCAGCCATAAACATTACCGAAAATAAAGATTTGAATACGATCTGGAACTATGTTTTCACCAGCTAATGGCCCTTTTGTATGTTTGAATTGCGTCATCCAGTAAAGAAAGCGACGGGCTTTTTCATCGTCAAACACGTAAGGAAACTCTCTTGTTCCTTCTCTTTTAATATCATTTAAAAACCGTTGACAAGCCCATATATGCTTTTCGCACGCAACAATCTCGCCCGATATCACATCGCGCGAGTAATCAATCATAAACTGTTTAATTGTATTCATACATTACTAAACTCCTTTTCTGCTAAAGTCTTCTCCCGTTCTTCCTGGGTTTTCGTGATCGCGAGCTTGGCACGTGCAGACGGTGTGAGTCCGAAATCATTAGCAGCCGATTTCATTTGATCGTAGAAATTTTTCTGCCGTTTCAGCAGAGGGTGCTCTTCTCCAACCAACTTGATCGGCTCTCCGTTTTCATCTTGACCCTCTGTATGAATCATGATGCCGTCTTCTTCAATAATTTTCGAAATAGAGATGTACTGAGAATACGCATTACAGTAGGCAGCCAACATGCTGATATCTGCCTCCGTGATGATTTCCACCTCAGATAAAAGAGCAGCAACCCGTTTAAATTCTTTTTTAGCCACCTTATCCAACCAGGAAGGAGGTTTGATATTGTCAGCGCGCATTTTCATTTTTTGTTCGTGTTTAGCCCGCGCGGCCAGTTCTTCCGTATTCTTTTTATTCGGATTGCCCTGTATTAATTGAAGGGCCGCGGATTTTGCAGGTCTCGGCATGTTTTTCACCTCATTCCTTTTAAAAAATCGCAATTTTTCGCTTGTTTTTTTCACAAAGCATGCTATGATGAAAGTAACAACAAAACCAGTCATATCAAGCCCTCTCGGCAAATCTGTCGAGAGGGTATTTTGCGTTTCGGGAACTTTGAAAAGCGGTGTTTGTTTACAGAAAAGGGGGCGCCGTTCCCGTGGCGGTTGTTTTCCAAGGATTTTCATAGGGGGGTATCCCTACTTGATCGGCTTGCTCCGGTCGCCGTGAACCTTGTTATGGCAAGCATTGCAGAGACTTTCAAGGTTTGAAAGGTCTAAACGCTTGGACCAGTCCTGCTTTACCTCCACAATATGATGGACCATGTCGGCGGGAGTGAATCGATGTTCTCTCAAGCATCGCTGGCAAAGACGATTGTCTCGAAGCAAAACAAGTTCTCTTGTTCGTTTCCATTCAGTTGATTTATAAAAACTTGTTATTGTTTTGTTTCTTGAATGTTTGTTGTAATGTTTCGTTTCCTCCTGTTGGATGTGCCTATGGTCAGGGCAGTACCCCTCCCTAGTAAGGGCCTTACACCCATAGGCCTTACATTCCCTTAATGGCTTAAGTGGCATTGTAGTCCTCCTTCAATGCAAATCGTTCATTGGTTCAGCTCTTTATTTGCCTGATCTATTAACGGCTGCATAAGTAGGCCTATACGCTCCTTTAAATTGAAATACTCTGTCAAAAGGCGCTCGGCTTTCTTTAGCCTCTTGGCTTTGTCATACTGACTCTTCACACTTCTGATACGTTTTTGCAGCTCTCTAATTTGTGGAGTTGTCACGGAGAACACAGTCCTATGCTGGCAGGCCGGGCACTGGATATACCCCACGACAACACTATTCTTTCTTCTCTGCTCCTGTAACACGATTGCATGAACGTCTCCACAATGCTCACATTTACTAAGAGGTTTCATGATCTTTCCCTCTGATCATGGAAATGCCGATTATAAACGATTGCCTTTGTTCCAAACTTGCTTTCCTTATCCATGTATTCAATATCAATATGTGTCGGATTGATTGTCGAATCATCATTTGTTAGATAAGAAAAATCTGCGTTTATAATCGAATCAATCTGTTTGCCTTTGTAGAAAATACGAGGCACAGAATCAATATCCTCAAGCTCAATCTGCAGCAAAGGAGTTGTTTTTTTCGATGGTGCAGAATAACCAAGAGAAACGCCTTGGTCAACTCCTATATTTTCGTAAACGTTCTCTAATATAAATCCGGTTAACAGAATTCCGCGTTTGTGAAGCCTTTTAACAGCATCCTTTGGTATGCCTTCATCACAAACGACATTATAAAGCCCATCGAGTTCTGATCCGTCTACATATCCGATAATATTCAGATCAGGATATCTTCGCTGGTAACTTCTTGCTACCTCTCTTTTTGCCAGGACAGGATAATTATTTTTTCTGGCAAACTCCAATAGGGCAGTTGTTTTACCAACACGTCTTTGCCTCGCTCTTACATAAATTAGTTCATTCTTTTCAGCAGCCTTTTCTAACAACTCTAAAATACTCGTATGCGCTAAATTCAATTCAAACATGCTTGATCCTCCCTTAAATAAAAAACGCCCTCCCATTTGGGAAAGCGCCTGGTATATTCTTTCTAAACCGAGCCCACACTCAAAGGCTCTCATTGGCCGCCGATCGTTTATTCTGAGATTTACTGGACCCGGTTTACAGAGAACATAAAAAAGCACCCTTCATTTGGGTGCTCATTTGGGTGCTATATATGATGATGCACTGTAAACCATACAGACATTGTTTAATCCCACTAGTTACAACATGGTTTACCACAATGAGTATGAGAGTGTGTAACAGGATCGTAACTAGAATAAGTGTGTGGATATTGATGGACATGCTGGAAATGCTTATGATGCACATTTGTTATATGCTGCGGATGAATATGCGGCACAATTGTTTTAGAAAAAGTATGAGTTTGACAACAATTAGTCGGGTGTACAATTGGCGGCATCACATTTGGTTTGCAATGAAACATGACTAAGCTCTCCTTTCATTCATTTATCATATTCATTATCAAACTATGATAAACAATGTATACATGTACCATTACAATCACCTATATTTGTCCGATTGCATACTATCCACAGCCTAAAATCAAAAAAGTATCCTAGAAGATCACTTTTAAGGATACTTAAACAGAAAGGAGAAAAGTTAATGTGTCGGGTCAATATTTGCAACTTATCTATTCCCATTAATTCGAATTCGTTCTAAAAAAAATCAAGAAGCACCTTCAGGGTACCTCTTGAAAAGGGGTAATTCTCGATGTATTTCATTTTATGAAAGTAATCAAGAAAAATAAACTTGTCTATTCGCTTAATACCATATTAACCGATCTAAAACAAAACAGAGTGCCAACGTTGTGCCATAATTGTGCCAAAATCATTTTGCTGTCATCCTCTGATTTAAAATATATTTCATTTCTTTGTGCTCGTGAGTCCATTCTTGGACTGTCCTTTTTCTGGATAGCCTGAATGGCCATCGGATGGCGGTTTTATTATGAATCCTCCCCGATGAAAATAACATTCGTGTGCTCTCCGTCATCAATTACAATAGCCTTTTTACCACTCAGTAATGCATCACATAATTCTTTTGCTTCTTCCTTTGATACCATATGATCGGTACTTTTCCAACCGCGATCTAGAACTTCCAATCGACTTTCTTGTGTATTTTCAATGATTTCAATACCGTATTTCATCGCTCAACTTTACCTCCTTCAATTTTTTCTACATTATACCATGAAGGAGTTTTTATTTATCCACAAGTGAACCCTATTCTAAATGTAAATTGAGCAGCCAGCCGGTTATTCTTTTTTATCCACTCCTTACGCTAAACGCTTATTAAAATTTGCGCCTTACACATACTCCGGGAGGAAGCCAAGCATTGTAAGACGGCATGTCCAAAAAATATACTGCTTACAAATCTCCCGATACCAAAGCCGCAAGACTAGCGCGATCCGGCTCAGAATGTTCCTCCCGTTTGGCTTCATTCTTCATCACCTTAATTTGAGTATCCGAATTCACCTTGATAAGGGAATGGTGCATCTCCCGTTATTTCTTGATAAATAAATCTTATCGACAAATCAAAAATAAATAGTCTCCTTTTTTGTCTCTATTTTTGTCCTCAAAAAGTTTATTTTTTGTCCCAATAAAAAAAGCACTCAGATGATTCCGAGTGCTGTAGCAAGGCGATAAATCGCTCTTTTCTTTAACCTGTAATAAGCATTTTTGGTAATACCCAAATCCATATAGATGTTGATGTCTTTCACCCTGGCAGCCGTCAGATATTTCTTTTCGATGATTAAACGTTCCTCATCGTCCAAGCTGTTTTGTAAAGCTCGTTCCATCTGTTTGACCTTGAGCTCGTTAAAAGCGGATGAATCCCGGAGGGAAGGAAATGCCTTCATGCCGCGATTTTCGCATTCCTTTTGATTTTCAAGCTGGACTTTGATTGCCCTATAATCTTTCAATTCTTTAATCACAATTTCACGTACAGCTCTAGTGTCTACTGGTTCGAAAAATGTTAATTGTTCAATGCTCATGCCAATTTCTCCAATCGTGCTTTTACTGCTTCTAATAAAGCATCTTGCCCCAATGCCTTCCCTTCCAGGGCTCTCATTACATCCTCGTCCACGGTCCCTTCTGTCACCAGGTGATGAACGATGACGCTTTGCTTTTGCCCCTGTCTGTCCAGCCTGGCATTTGCCTGTTGGTATAGCTCCAGGCTCCAGGTCATACCGAACCAAACAATGATATGGCCGCCATCTTGAAGGTTTAGCCCGTGTCCGGTAGAAGCCGGATGCGCCAGAAGCATTTCTATTTTCCCGGCATTCCAGGCTTTTATATCTTTGCTGCCATTTAAAGTCCTTGCATTTTTGAATCTGTTTTGAATCCGTGAAAGATCGTGCTGATAACAATAAAACACCAGGATCGGGTTTCCGTTGGCTGCCTCCACTATGTCTTCCAGTTTGTTTAGCTTTTCATCGTGTATTTCTTGAATTTTTCCGTTCTCATCATAAACCGCACCATTTGCCAGCTGCATCAATTTGTTAGAAAGAACAGCCGCCGTATCAGCCACAACATCACCGCCAGCGAAAGGCAACAGCAATTCTTTTTCAAGTTGCTTATATTTCTCCTTGGCTTTTGCCGGAAGAGTCACTTTCATTATGTTGTTGATTCTTTTCGGCAGATCGAGCCAGTCTTTTGCCTGCATGCTAATGCAGATATCAGAAATCTTTTCGTGTATTGATTGCTCGGCCCCGTCTCTTAACTTCCAACTATAAATGATCGTTCGGTTACGCTTATCGGGCTGAAAATATTTTTCTCGATAACTGGTTACCGTTTTGCCCAGACGTTCCCCCTGGTCTAACAGATACATTTGCGGCCATAGATCAATTAAACTATTTGGGGCTGGCGTTCCCGTCAATCCCACAATTCTTTTGATAAAAGGGCGAACCTTTTTTAAGGCTCTGAATCTTTTAGCCTTGGAAGATTTAAAGCTTGATAGCTCATCTATCACAACCATGTCAAAGGGCCATTTCTTGCCGTAGTAATTGACAAGCCATTCAACGTTTTCACGATTGATCACATAAATGTCCGCGGACGCATGTAAAGCTGAAACCCTTTGGTGTTCGGGGCCCAACACTTTTGATACACGAAGGTATTGCGTATGATCCCACTTCTCCGCCTCGCGGCTCCAGGTGTCTTCTGCCACCCTCAACGGTGCGATTACTAAAACCTTCAAAACCTCGAAATAATCATGAAGCAGATCGGAAACCGCGGTTAACGTGCTTACCGTTTTTCCCATCCCCATATCAAGGAAAAGGCCGGCGGCCTCACTTTTGATAATGTGCTGAATGGCATGCTCCTGGTATTGGTGAGGCTTAAACTTCATGAAAGAACCTCCTAATAAAAGCGTCTATTGTTTCCCGGGAATCAAGTTTGCAAACGGTAAACCCTAAACTTTCTAGGTCCCGTTTTCTTTTCTCCTGCAAGGGCCGAAGGTTTTTCCCTGGCGCTTTCATTTCTGCAAAGACTGCCCTTCCTCCCGGAATCAAAACAAGTCTATCCGGCACCCCTGACATTCCCGGAGAAACAAATTTAAGTGCCTGACCCCCCAAGCTCTCAACCTTCCGTTTGAGAAGTCGCTCCAATTGACTTTCCTGCAAAACTGCCTCCACTCCTTTTATGAATACGTCCATAACGCCCATGACAACCATTTTCTATATAGACTGCTGAAATAAAGAGATTATAGAGATTTTATTACGTGTGTACTCTATATTCTTTTATATATCTTTTATATAAATATTATGGATGTATTGGATGTATAAAAGGGTTAATCCCTTGATGCTATTGGGTTTTTCATACGTCCATACCCTTAAAATATGGATGTATTTCATGGACGTATGGACGTATGATTTTCAAGTACCCAAAATCAGTATGGACGTATATTTTTGACTTATGGTCGTATGTTTTTAACCCTTAATAAAGGCCCTCTGGTATCCATAGTTTTTACCGAAATACAGGCGGCCCCGATTTTTGGTGTATTCGGTCCAGCCTGGTATGCGTCTAAGGATATCGTTAATTTCACGCGCTTGGATTGGTGACATTTGTTTTGGGTCGCCCTCAAACAATTCAACCCATACCTCCATCGCACAAACCTTGTCCCTTTGGACTGTTCCCTCGTCCGTTTCTCCAAAGTCGACGCCATGGATGAATCGTCTTCGCTCGCCGATGTCTTTTTTGGCCCAATCCTCGGGAAGCAACCGGTTTAAATATTCCTCGATCAAACCGGCTTTGACGCTTTCCTCAGTATGTGCCTCCTGAGCTTCTTTTGCGGCCTCTGCCAATTTACCGGACAGGTAAAGAGGCTCTTTTTCGTTCCAACAGTCAACAGCCTCCGCCCAAATCTGATCAATTTCATATTGGTTCATGTCCGTCCAGAGGTTTTTTGTACGCTTTTGAACGGCAACCACAACGGGCCAAAACCGCCGGTTCCCGGTTCGGTCTTTCAGAAATGTCACATCATTCGTTGAACCAAAGAAAACGCACTGCCGTGGGAAAACGGAAATCTGGCGGCCGTATGCTACCCGATAGCTGTCCTCCTGTTTCGATATGAAATGCTTAACGGCCTCCGCCTCAGCTTTCCGGGTAGCGGACAGCTCGGCTAGCTCAATGAGCCAGGCGCCTTGTAATTGTTCATAGGCTTCTTTCCCTTGAACGGTAGTGATCGAATCAGAGTGCCAGCCCATACCAAGTTTTTTGATAATGTAGCTTTTCCCGACTCCCTGCGGCCCCACCATAACTAGGACATTATCGAATTTCAGTCCAGGTTTCAGGACCCTGCCAACTGCTGCCGTGAATATCTTACGGGTTACGGCCCGGACATACTCAGAGTCTTCAGCACCCAGGTATTCAATGAACAGCGTGTCAAGACGGGGCAGCCCATCCCATTCCAGGCTATTGAGATAATCTTGTACCGGATGGAATTTGTTTTTCCCCTGCACCTCCATAAGCGCATCATGAACCTTTCCTTGACCTGAAATTCTATAAACAGTTTCAAGGTAGTTACGTAAAGAAGCATCGTCTCTGTCCGTCCAATAATCCCCCTCTGATAGCTTGCGCCAAGGTAGATCACCTAAGACGGCGGCCCGATGGGAAAAATCATTCCAGGCAATCTTCCCGGCCAGGTGCGGATCATTTTGTAATATCAAAATTATATTTTTGGCGGTAGAAAGAATATCGCCGTTCTTTTTGACGTCAAGCTTTTCAAACCAATCGCTATCTACATCCTCAATAACTCCAAATTCTTCGCTTGCTGCCTTTAGTCTTTCCTGACCTAAAGTTCGCTTGACGTTTTTATCCGCCTGAGCGAACTCAGTCATGGCCGTAAAAGACGGGAGCCGGACGACCGGCGTCCCTGGCTCGGCTTCCTCATCGCGCATGCCGAATTTATGAATACGAACCAGATCAAACGCATTGACCAGTTGCCCGCCTATCGGGTCCGTACCATGATGGGAATAGGCAAATTTATCGTCATCATAGAGAATCAGGCCGCCGGTCGTAGAACCGGCTTTATAGGTAAAGCGCCCCGGCCCTGCTTCTTCATACACATCAGATAGAAATGCTTCGATTGCCTCAGTAATTGAATACGTGCGGCAGAAGGCCCCGACCATTCCGTTTTTCTCGTGGGGGTCACCTTGCTTGTCCGCGAGCTTCTGACGTTGTTTTTGAAGCCTGGACGATTCAGGCCAATAAGACGGGTCTTTCCAATCTGTGTACCGGGATAAGACCTCGTCAGGATCAAGCCAGGGCAAATCTTGCAGCCTGAAAACGAACTCTCCATCTTTAGAAGTTGACGGCCAATACATAAGCCGATGCGGCTGATATGTTGTATCATCGAAAAAATCAATGCCTAAATCCGCCGCCAAGCGTCGGGAGACTGCCTGATACTCGTCAGGTGTTATAGGCCGTTTTAACGGAATAACCAGGCGCAACCTTGGAGCTGTGCTGCTGTGCTTATGCGTTGAGTACGCGGCGCACGCAAAATCGAACATCATTTCAACCGACGCCCACAGATCACCTTTGATAAAGTCAGCATCCAGCGTAACCACCTGGCGCCAGACAACAGAGTCAGTTTTTCGCCGGCCACCCTTTAAAGTACCGCCGACGAACCCGCCGACGTCTTTTATTTGGTCCTGCTGCGCCTTCGACATTTTTTTATACTCTGCCAAGGTTTCAGATGTGTAATTTGGTGTTGATAGCTTCTTCAGCAGATCGGACCAAAGAATGTCTTTGTTCTTCCAAGCCTTGTCCCAACGGTTGCGACCTGTTGCGATGGTGATAGACCCGTCATGCTGCACTCGTTTTTTAAAAGCTGTTTCCATCACCGGCAAGCTCCCTCCATTCCTTTCAATTTTCTTCAACGATCACAACAGCGTTGTTAATTATGATTCGTTTGCCGTCCAGATCGAATTTCACTTTGTTCCCATAGTCATTAACTTCAACATCAAACTTGCCTTTGTAGGTTTTGATCTTGTTTCCATTCTGATCGTAGACGGTTGCTGTTCGATTCAATCCGTTATGCTCTGACTCAATGTCTTTTGCTGTTCTGTCCCACGACTCTGATTGGCAGCCGGTTATAATAGCGACAAGCAGCAGGACTACAATAGTTGCGATAGCTTTTTTCATCTTCATTCTCCTTCCCGACTCCGGCCGATTATATTTTTTCAGTTGCGAAATAAAAAACGCTATGAAAATCAACTTTGAAAGGCTTTTTGCATCTTACACAATGCATTTCAAATTCTCCCGCCTCATCACCCACCTCTAAATAATCGTGAATGTTCGATATTTTCCATTTGCAATGAGGGCATTCTATTACATCTGCTATATGATCAATCATCAGGCATCATCTCCCGTCTTTTTCAATCCATTTCATATATTCGGAATCTCTTTTCCTAGCAAACAAGAAAAGCCCGAGCAGGGCTATAAGGCTTCTCAAAAATCGCATGCTTTCAGCCCCTATCAATCTTTTTTATAGTAATCTGTGACAAACCCGTCAGCTGTCAGCGGCAGCCCCTTCGCCCAAGGGATAGGCTCACCCATCACCTTTTCAACGTGTTCCAGCGAGCCGGTTCCTTCCTCAGTATCCAAAACGGCTTCGTCATGAATGTGCATAACCGTCCGGTAGCCGGCAGCATCCAAACGCTTCAATGCGACAGCGAGACAGTCGCGGGCGACGGCCTGGACAATGTTCTCCGTAAGCTTCCCGCCGTAAGTATTCAGCCTAGTCCATTTGCCGTTTTCCGTGCCCTCATAAGTCAGAGCGTCTTTTCCAAAACGTTCATCGCGTATAAGCTTTGGCCGGGCATATGCCAGGCGGCGGCCAGATGGAAGTTGAATAAATAGAATGCCGGACTCATAGAAGAAAATTAATCCGTGCTGCAACCGTTGTTCCTTGCGGTCGCGAACTGCCGAGATTGCAGCCTTTTCAACGTCATACCAAAATTTCACGATGTTTGAGTTGGACTCACGCCAAGCGCTAACCAATTCCGGGAGCTCTTCTTCCTTGAGCCCCATGTCTAAGGCGCCCATTTGTATTAGCGCGCCCTTTCCGCCCTGATAGCCTAGGGCCAATTCAGCGATTTTCCCCTTTTGCCGCAATGGGTTTCCTTTGGTGATCGATTCAACCGGCACACTGAACATTTGAGAGGCAGAGGCTTCGTAAATCTTGCCGTGTGTATTGAAAACATCTAAGCGCCATTTTTCACCTGAAAGCCAGGCAATGACCCGTGCCTCTATTGCGGCGAAATCCGAAACAATAAACCGGCAGCCCTCAGATGGTATGAACGCTGTCCGGATAAGCTGCGATAATACAAAAGGCACTTGGTCAAAAAGAAGTTCGATCATTTCATACTGACCGGCTTTTAACAGCTTACGGGCGGTGTTCAGGTCTGATAGTTTGTTTTGCGGCAGGTTCTGAACCTGGACAAGCCTGCCGGCCCACCTACCCGTTCTGCCCGCACCGTAAAATTGAAGCAGTCCCCGGACGCGGTTATCCTGGCAAAGCGCCCTTTCTATCGCTTGATACTTTTTAACGGAAGTTTTGGATAGCTCCTGGCGGAGCTTCAAAACCCGTTTGACGGTTTCATCTTCTGTCTTATCAACCATCTTCGAAATAGCATCTTTATTGAGGCTCGTTACCTTTAGTCCTTTTTCTTCTAGCCAGGCTTTTAATTGAGAAACGCTATTTGGGTTTTCTAAGCCCGTCAGTTCCTTTGCTTCTGCAATCAGTTTGTTTTGATATGACGTGTCACAAGCTATAGCATGCTTGACCAATTCCGTATCTACCCGGACCCCGCGGTCATTGATCTCCTGATCAAGCGCCCATAAAGATTGTTCTGATTGTGGAACCTCGTATTTTATTAGGCGTTTCCGAATAGCCCGTTCCACTTCAACGTCCTGGATACAATAAGCCTTAAATTTTTCCCATTTCTCCGGATCGTGTTCAGGAAGGTTACGGGTTCGCCCACCGTTCGCCTTTGTTGGCTTACACGGAATGGAAAAATACCTGATTAACGCTTTGCCGGCTTTATCTTTTTGAGCTTCCAGCTTCATTGATTTTGCTACGCCATCAAGATTGCCTGGGAGCCCGAGCGTTGTCGCATGCACGGCCGTACAACGCCATTGATCCGGCAGCATCAAAAGGTCAAAATGTTTGGCGATACACGTTCTTTCAAAATTGGCGTTATATGCGGTTTTAATGACTTTGGAGCTCGTCAAAGCTGCCAAAAGTTCAGGGGGGAGCTTTTCGCCCTGGGCTAAATCAATTATTTGGATCGGCTCATCATCAAAAGCATAAGCAAACAGCAAAATTTCAAAGTCCGGAGCCTCCGTATAGGCGTAGACGCCTGACTTGATCAGATCAACGCTGGAATAGGTTTCTATGTCAATGGCTAACGTTTTCATGAATTTCACGCCTTTTTCTTTTCAATACAGAGCTTCCCGTTTGAAAGCTTTAGATCCATTTCAGACAGCTCACCTTTCAGTAAGTCGAGCTCAAATATTTTTTCGAGAAAACGGGTCTTAGAAGTCACTATATCGCCTAAGTATTCAAGCATTGCCCTGTCCTCTTTCTCGGTGAAAGTCGCTAAAATTTCTTTATCTTCGTACTCATCGACATCCCTATATTGAGTTACTACAAGCCAAACTTTTTTCATATTTACAGCCTCCTACTCTTTTAAAAGAGGGGAAACAATCGTCTCCCCTAAAGCCTTCAAATTAGCTTAAAAAGTCGTCGTCATCGTCTTCCTCGATATCGAGGGCGTCAAAGTCATCTTGAGCGCGAGAGCGACCGCCGAGATAGTCCCCGTCTTCCCATTTCTGTACGTTGTTTAGGCCGCATGCAATTCCTTTGTTTCCGGCTGTGTTAAACGGGTAGAAGTTGATAGACACGCGGCCATAGCATCCGGAATAGACTTCCTCAGAGTCAATAATTTCATTTAGGTGAGCATCGACAACACCAGGTCGCGTCTTGCTGGAAGCATTTAAGAAGTAAGCTCCTGCGTATTCTTCCTGATCCGGTCTTTCCTCGTCACCGTCACGTAGAGGGGTTTTGAGGTTTTTCGGGATTTTACCGCCCCACTTGCTGGCCCCTGCTTGCTTTGCTGCCTCTACTGCAGCTTTAATTTTTTTCAGTGTTGCTTTATCTGACTTTGGAATGATGATTGACATGCTGTATTTTGGTTCCTGGCCTTCTTCAATCGCGTGCGGTTGAAAAATATGAACGTAAGAAAAGCGAACCTTTCCTGTGATTACCTTTGTGCTTGAATTTGTGTTAACTGCCATTGTTTCATTTCTCCTTTGTTTTTAAGTTTTTTTATTGAAAATCAGCTTGCGCCGATTCAACTGAATTGATCTCGGGGCGCTTGTCCGATTCTGGAACCAGGGTCGGTTTCCCCGTAGGCTTCACGACAAGATCGCCAAGGTGTTCATTAAATGCTTTTTTACCGATTGATTTTTCCAGGGCGGATATGCCAAGAAGCTCTTTATTGTATATCTCTCCTTCCGAATAGCCAGCTTCAAGAAGCTTGGCGGCTGCCTCGGTTTTATCGGCATATTTCCGGATACTCCGGCCTTCGACAAGCTTCCACCCTGGGAACCTCTTGCCGTGGTTTTCTGCTTGCGATAAAGCATAATCCTGGACGTCTTTCGCCCACCGTTTTAATTCCTCAGCCTCATAAAGAATCTGGCCGAGCTCTTCTTCTGAAAGTAGTTCAGGCGCTTTGAAATCATATTTTGCAAGCTCCAGGTTTGCTTCTGCCCGCTTTCTGCAAGTAAAGCGCGCACGACAGAACCGGCAATGATCACCGGAAATAAATTCCCCTTCTCCTGCTGCGGCCATTTCAGCCCGAGGCTTAACAAATTCCTCAGCCCAGGCCAAAAGCTGATCAGTTTTGATTTCGTCTGTTGATACACTATCGAGACGGGGTTGAATAATTGTCATGCGGACAGTTTCAATGTCATAAAGCATTCCGAATTGATTGATAGCGCCCAAGGCATACAGACGCATCTGTGTGTTTTCCTGAGCGGAGACAGGCACACCTTTCCCGTATTTCAGATCAATAATCTCCATTACGTTGTCACTGATCGCCACCACGTCACCGGTCCCAAAGCCTTCCGGCACCCATTCGCTATAATCTAAGCGCTGCTCGAGAAGGATAGTAGCGTCCCTTGTCCCAGCCTGTAGCGCGTTGATCCTTTCAACCACAAGATCAGTATAGCTTGTGACATAGTCGAGCATGGATTGAGAGAAAAGATCATGTTTTTTTAGTTTGTTCAGCCGTCGCGTCCTGGCCGTTTTAGAAATTTGCCCGAAATGGTATTGTAAAAGAACTTCTGATAATTCATGGGCCAGGGTACCTTCTTCGGCAAAAACGCTCGTAGACTCTTCAAACTCCTGCTCCAGCCGGGCACTTGGTGTACAAGTGAGCCACCTTTTTGAGCCAGAGGCGGAAAGCAGGGCGTGCGCCCGGCTTGAATGGTCTGCCATTATAGGGCCTCCGCATGCTTGAGTAGTTCAGCGTATTTTTCGGGCAGAACGTCTGAAAGCTTTTTCGCACCAAACTTCGCGAATAGTTTTTTGACCTCGGCTTGCTTGCCTTCCTGGGCCAATGCCGCAAGCTTATCCCTGACAACTTCCTTGCTAATAGTCGGCGTTTCTTCTTCTTCCTCTTGGGTTGACGGCTCTTCTTTTACGTCCTCAGTAGGCGGCGTTTCAACCTGTGGGGCCTTTTCTGTTTCTTGGGCAACGGCCTTGCTGTCCAAAACTACTTCTATATTGTCCAGAGCTTTTGCAAGCGCTTGGATAGCATCAGCCAATCCAGGTGCCTTAATATTCACAGTGATATTCATTAAAAATTACCTCCTATTTTCTTCAATGCAGCCACATGATATAATGGCGCTGAATAAGTATTCTTCTAGGTCGCCTCTGCCAAGGCGGCTTTTTTATTTGTCATCATCCTGCCCGTCCTCGTCTTCATACTTCAAATATTCCAAAGGATAGCCGTAACGGTTGATCTCCGTGATCATTGGATGTTCGATATTCATTGAAACGTTCTCCTTACAGTTGAAACGTTTAACCCTCTACCTGCGAATTTGGACGCGATTTCGTGAAGCCGGACTACCTGTTCCGGGTGCTCCATCCGTTTAAGGTCCTTGCAATTTGAAATGATTGTCGCCGCAATTTCCACGCACCCAATAAAGTCCTGGTCCTCAATGGCAGCGGGAAGCAATTCAGAAATAAGGTATTGAGTTGACTCGATCAGCCTTCCCGCCTTTTCGCGGTCAGCTTTTAGAAAATGATTTAGGTTCATGCTTGAGCTCCTTTCGATTTTGTAAATGCTTGATAAATCTTCATAAAACGCTCCGCTTCACTTAGAGCAAGCCATTCTTTTGTTTTGATCTTCAATTCCTCACCCCCCTTCAAAGATTAGGATTTTAAAGCGTCTGTCCACGCGTATTTTTTTTACCATTCGTCCATGATCTCTTTCATGACAACTAAACTTTGTTCATAAAACCAAAACCGCTTACCCTTTTCTTTTCTTCTTTCGAGAAGCTTCATCCGGGGATCGCGCAAGAACTCATTTTCCAAAAACGATTTACTCATACAAGTTCTTTTTGACATTTCATCAAGATCCCAAGTGAAAAGCGTATTTTTAAGGGTTTCGTCTAATTTTTGATTGATGTAATCTCTAATTTCTGACTGATTCACATCAATATTGATCTCAGCAATCGGCAAATTATGAAACCTCCTTCATGTCTAGGATCTTGACAATTTTCTCTCTGATTTTTTTGCCTTCTCTTTTACCGTGTAAAATGTCGGAGAGATAGGGGCCTGAAATGTTTAGCATTTCGGCTAATTCTTTTTGCTGCATACCATTGAGTATTAACCAGGTCTTAACCCTTTTTCCGAAATCCAATTCCACAGAAAACACCTCCTATATATTTTTTGCTAATTATTTAGCTTTTTGTTGACTGAAAAATAGGATATATGCTAATATCTAAGCATAGCGAATAAACCCTACAATTACAGCCTTTTACGTTGGGGAACGTGGTCTTAGGCTTTAGTTTGTAGTGTCCTGAAAGCTAAATAAGTAGCTTATGAACACAGTTTAATAAACTATATGCTAATTGTCAACACAAAAATAGCATAAAGTTTAATTTTTGTCATAGGCTCATTTAAGGATGGTTGATATGACAATAGTTGAAAGGATAAAAAAGTTGGCAAAAGAGCATAAAATATCTTTGGCTGAACTTGAAAGGAAGACCAAATTATCAAATGGGACAATTAGAAGATGGGATGAAAAAACTCCAGGTATAGACAAAGTTCAAAAAGTAGCTGATTATTTTAACGTCTCAGTTGATTACCTTCTCGGCAGAACAGAAAAAGAAAACTTTGAGCCTGAACTTACTGCTAAAGATGAAAGAGATATACAAAAAGAGCTACAAAAAATTATAGAAGGATTAGAAGGCAAGAACGGATATGCTGCATTTGACGGCCAAACTCTTGACGATATGGACGACGAAGATAGAGAGCTGTTAATTGCAAGCTTGGAAAACTCCCTACGTCTTGCCAAAAGAATTTCAAAACAAAAATTCACTCCTAAAAAATATCGTAAGTAGGTGCCTTTTTGTGGAGTCAATTACTGCAAAAATCAAATCAATAACAAAGAAATTTGAAACAAACAATCCATTTAAAATTGCAAAAGAATTAGGAATTGAGGTGGTTTATGAAGATTTAGGAAAAGCTTTGGGGTACTACAGTAGGCATTTCAGAGTTAAAGTCATCCACATTAATCAGAATGCGAATGAACATAGTAAGGAGTTTATTTGCGCCCATGAATTAGGTCATGCGATCTTTCATCCAGACGCAAACACTCCTTTTTTAAAAAGGCAGACTCTATTTTCAACAGATCGAATCGAGTTGGAAGCGAATTTTTTCGCAATTAATTTGTTGTTCTCATCCTTTAATGGCTGTGTAACTGTGAAAGAAGCAATTGAACAATACGGAATCCCAGAACAGTTAGTCATATCTAACATCGCTAAAAATTTTTAACCTAAAAACAGAACATATATTCTGTTCATTAAAGGAGGTGATGCCCTTAAATGATCTGACCGTGATTTGTGATTTTTACGGCAGATATCTTCTCCCCTTTTAAAGCGTCTGTCCACGCACGAAAGGGAAGATTTAAATGAAATTGTATAAATCAAAAAAAGATCAAGAACTGTATTATTATTTCAATGCCAAAAAGGAAAAACGATGGTGCTATAGACATCGGTATTATGATGCCTTGGGGAACAGAAGAGAAAAAGGCAAGATGGGCTTCAAAAATGAAAATGACGCCTATAGGGCTTTACTTGAAGTGAAGGCCTCAATATTAGACCGTGGCGCTAAACAAGTTGAAAAATCCAATTTAACGGTTTCAGAATGGATGGATATATGGTTTGAATCCTATAAAAACGATTGGGAAATCTCTACCCAGAAATATCGTAAGAATGCTATTAGGTATCATATAAAACCTTTACTGGGTAAATATAAATTATCCAATTTAGACAAAACACTCTATAAACGTGTTTTCATCAATGAACTCTTAAAGGATTACAAACCTAGAACCGTCCAACTATTCCACGGTGTTTTCAAAACAGCTGTAAATGCAGCAGTGGATGATGAAATCATTCCTAGAAATCGTTTTAATAGAATAACCATTTCGTTGAAAAAGGATGATGAAAATTTTTTAACTCCCGACGAGTTATACAGATTTCTAACTACTGCAAAAGAAAAATTAGATATCACAGAATACTCACTTGCTTTACTGTTAGCATTTACAGGGTTGCGGAAAGGTGAGGCTTTCGGTCTAAAATGGGGAAATATTGATTTTGGAGAGAAGACTCTCACAGTAGAGCGAACACGAGATGAAAACGGAGTTAGATCACCCAAAACTAAAAATAGTTACAGGACAATTCCCGTTGATGACATAATAATAGAGAAGCTAAAAACTTACCGAGCCTGGTGTAAACAGGCCATGCTCAAAGTGGGGAAACATCTATCTGATGATGATTTTGTCTTCATTTCCACTAAGACAGCCGAGCCGGCAAGCTACCGTACCCTTAGTGATAAAATAAAACCTATCTGTGCAAAGGCTGGCTGTAAGCCGATTACGGTTCACGGCTTACGCCACACCCATGCAACAGTTTTAATAAGTCAGCGAATACCCGTCAAAGTGATCGCAGACCGTTTGGGAAACACCCCACAAATGATTTTAAAGATTTATGGTCACTCATTCAAGGATCTGGAACAAGAAACTGTGGAGGCATTTAGTCACGCTTTAAAAGCAGCTGGGGGAAGTTTTGGGGGAGCTTTTTAAAATATCCCCTTTCCCTTCAGTATTCATAAGGTTTAAATAAACTTACTCCGATTGTAAATTACATTTTCTAATTTTTTTGTTATGATCAGAAGTATACTGTCAGATTAGGAATGAATGCCAAATGATGAAAAATATACTCGGGAACATGCTTGTCGTTACGCTCATCTTTCTTCTGATCATATTTGCCCTTGCGCTACTCGTCGGCACCTGTTTTTTCGGAGTGACCGGCTTTTTCGCGATTTTCGGCGTTACCTATGATTCGCCGGGCTCCCTGCTGCTGTTTATTCTTTTAAGCTTTGTGATCGGTTTTATTTTTGAAATTCCCGAAAAAATTCTCGCCCTGCTGATCGGGCATAAATTCATAACATTTGCAATCGAATGCTTCTTTACCTGGCTCGCGATTCACATTGCCGATGAGATGATGGACAGCATCACGATCCCTCTTGATGTTGAAATCATAGCCTGTATGTTTTTATTCGTGATCCAGCAGGCGTTTGAAGACATTGACGAAAAGAACAAGGCGGAAAATATCTGAAAAAAATAGTCCATTGCAATCATTTCAAAATAGGGCCTTTAGAAAAGGCTCTTTTTTTCGCTATAATTTATATAGACCGATCAGTATAAAATGAAAGGTGATAAAACGGATGAAGGAAAAAACAAGCAGCCGGGACAACATCTTACGCACGGCTTCGCGATTATTCCGCAAGCAAGGCTACCATGCGACAGGCTTAAATCAAATCACGGCAGAAAGCGGCGCTCCCAGAGGCTCGCTTTATTACTACTTCCCCGGAGGCAAAGAAGAGCTTGCAGCAGAAGCCATCAAAATGACCGGTGAAGCGGTTAAAGCATTTATCAGGTCTGCGATCAGCCGATCACCGGATCCTGCAGAAGCGTTTCAAGCCTATCTTCAGACGATGGCCGACGGGTTTGAGGAATACATCATGGAGGATTACGAGGACATTCCGATCGTCTCTTTCGCTTCAGAAACATGGTCATTCAGCGAAACGCTCAGACAAGCGTGTGATCAAGTTTACGAAGACTGGCGGCTTGTTTACGAAGAAAAGCTCATACGGTCCGGCTTTCAGAAAGAAAAAGCCAAAACGCTGAGCATCGCGATACAAGCCATGATAGAAGGCGCTTATGTGCTGTCCGTCACGAAAAAAAGCGGGCTGCCGTTAAGCGCCGCCGCCGAACACATTCAAACGATAATCAAGGAGGGGAAATGAAATGGAGCATACCAATAGAAGCACATTTATGATCATCGCCATTTTAATCGTGGGCAATTTCCTCGCTTTGATAAATGAAACGGTAATGAATGTTGCATTGCCGAAGATGATCGAAGACTTTAACGTATCAGCAAATACGGCACAGTGGATGTCAACAGGATACATGCTGATGATCGGAATCGCCGTGCCGGTTACTGCCTTTTTCATGCAGCGCTTTACGACAAGACAGCTGTTTCTTACAGCGATGAGCTTATTTACAGCGGGAACCCTTTTGGCAGGCATTGCCCCCGTCTTTCCCCTCGTCCTCACAGGGCGGATTATTCAAGGTTCGGGGACGGGACTTATTTTACCGCTGGTGATGAATGTCATCCTGACACTCGTTCCGCCGCAGAAGCGCGGAACGATGACGGGGATGATGACGCTTGTGATTTTATTTGCGCCTGCTATCGGTCCAGTCATTTCAGGCTTCATCGTCGAACATTATTCATGGCGGGTCGTCTTTTTCATGATGCTGCCCGTTGCGCTTTTCATGATCATTTATGCGGCATTCCGCTTAGAAAATGTGACCGAACAGACCAACCCGAAAATTGATATTCTATCGATCATGTTGTCTACCATCGGATTCGGTGGAATCGTATTTGGCTTCAGCAACGCGGGAGAAGCCGGCTGGAACAGCCCGAAGGTCGTCATCGGACTGGCGGCGGGGATCATCGGATTAGTCTTATTTGTACGCCGGCAGCTCACATTAAAAGAGCCGATGCTCGATATGCGGCCATTCCGGTCCAAGGTGTTTTCAACGACAGTCGTCCTCGTGTGGCTCATCATGATGCTGCAATTTTCGATGATGCTGATTTTGCCGCTCTACTTCCAAATGGCGCTCGACCTTTCGCCTTTGTCTACCGGCTTGCTGATGCTGCCTGGCGGACTGGTCCTTGCTTTGACTTCTCTTGTTGCAGGACGCCTTTTTGATAAGCTCGGCTTCAGGCCGCTTCTTCTCGCCGGTTTAATCATTGTCATCTGCGTTCTCCTGCTGTTTACAAAGATCTCAAGCGGCACATCGATGGCTGCCGCCATGATGCTGTACGCGGGCTTTACGCTCGGCGTCGGTTTCACGATGGCCCCTGTCATGACGCTCGGATTAAACCAGGTGCCCAAGCCCTTGTACCCGCATGGTTCAGCGATTATGAATACGGTCAACCAAGTATCAGGCGCGATCGGCCCGGCTTTATACACGACAATCTTGACAACCGTTTCAAACCGGTTTATCCGGCAATCTGCGATTACAAACGAAAAAGATTTGCAAATGCAGGGGATGACAGCGGGCGTTCATACGGCTTACTTTGTCGCGATAGGGTTCGCCGTTGTCGCACTGGCGCTCTCTTTTCTGATCAAGGCCAAAAATAAAGAGGTGCAGCATATGTAAAAAAAGCAGTCCGGGATCAAGCCGGACTGCTTTTTTTCAGAGAATAAATACGAGGGCAATTCCATATCCGCGCTGAGCATCATATTCCGACGTAATCCTCATGGCCTGCCAGCGCTGTTCCGGTTGATCTGCTTTCGTTGCGATTCCCGAGTCTGCTACAATCAAACCGTCTGCCTTGACTGTTTCGCCACATCTGATATACACCTGTCCGGCAAGGCCGACCACATTCCATTCATCGCGATCGTTTCTTGACTCGTATTCTTGGTCAGGGCGGTAATCCGGATTTTCTTTAGGGCCATGACCTTTTCGCCGTCAGGGCCTGCTTGCAGTTCATACACATATCCGCCAAACTCATTCTTGACGTAGCGGCCTGACCAGTGAAGGCTTGCTTCCCCGAGGACCACACCGGCGGTTTCCGAGATGACGCCGAAGAGATTGTCGCCTTTTTCCGCCGGTCTGATCTTATCGCCTTCAAGTGCGACAATCGTTCCAGCCGGAATCTTTTTCCCGTCGGGCTTTCGAGATACTCGGCGTAGCCTGTAAAGGTTTGGGGACCGGTTATGCTTCCAGAGGCTTTGATCATGCCGTTTCTGGCGTGCAATTCAATCTTTCTGCTCGCCGTAGAAGGAGTGCTGCCCACAACCCATTCCATTGCTACCGAATTGGAGTTCGAGAGAAGAAATCGCTTTCATCTATAGGTGGCAAACGTATGACATATAAAAAAGACACGGAATACAAATCCGTGCCTTTCTATATCAATCTAATATTTTCACTTTAACCGTTCTAACGCCCCAATCAAGCGCGTCTGCTTTATTTGGAATAAATACGTCGATTTTATGCCCGGTAATGGCGCTTCCGGTGTCTTCAGCGGTCGCTTCGCCGTAGCCTTCAACATACACTTTGGAACCTAGCGGTATCACGTCCGGGTCAACCGCGATTACTTTGGCATCCCGGTTGGCATTCAGATCGACTCCTGTTTTCGTAATGCCTGAAATGCCGCCGTCGTTTGCCGTATATGCTGTTGCTGTAACGGTGATTTCTTTTGCAGCCGATTCCGGCTTGCTGCTTGAGACTGCTTTCTGTTTTGCAGGCGCCTCAGGCTGTTCGCTTCGGACGGCTGCTTGTTTAACAGGTGCTTTCAGACCCGTCCCACCTCCGGTTACCGCCAGCGTTTTTCCGGCAAAAATCAAGTCCGATTTGAGGTTGTTCCACTTTTGAAGATCGTTCACAGAAACACCGAACTCTCGAGCGATTTTTGATAATGTATCTCCCGGTTTGATGGTGTACTGCTTTTGATCTGAGTTTTCTTCTTGAGAAGAAATGTTCAGCTTTTGACCAGGCAAAATAATGTCTGTGGAAAGCTGATTCCATTTTTTCAAGTCCTTTAGGTTCATCCCGTATTCGCGGGAAATCCCCCAGAGCGTGTCCCCTTTTTCAACACTAATCTCTTTTGCTGAGGCGCTTGCTCCGAATGCAGTCGCTGACATAGCTGCGGCTGCAGCCAAGGACATTATTGTCTTCTTCATAAGTTAAAATCCTCCCTTGTTAGCTCTTTTGAAACTAACAGGGAAAATCGTAACACAGCAAAATGTCATCCCCGTGACAGATCGGTGTGAATTCAGTTACAGTTTGTTTACTGATATAGTTGGATTTTATAAAAAATTTTAAATTTTTAAAAAATGATCAAACTGTTTATATTTAAAGGGAATGGGGTATTGGTATTGTGGACAGACCCTAACGCCGATGTTTGCCGAAGTCTCATTTTATATCATTTATCAAGGAGAAAAAAAGATTTTTTCAGCAAAACAGCGGACGGAAAAATTTTCTTCGAAAACATATTGTAATCTAACCGTAATTATTGTAACATTTGTAACATAAGAGATATTATTTTTCTTAAGGAGAGAGTTACATTGAAAAAATTTATCGTTTTTGCCTTGACTGCCTTCTTGATTCTGCCGATCCATACGACAATTGCCGCGAAACATACATCAGGTGACTTAACGAAACAACAGGTTTTGACGATGACATTACAGGCCCGCGAACATTTTTGGAATACAATGACCGGCCACAATCCGAAAGCAAAACACTCGACATGCGTAACGAAAACGTTTGAATATCAAAATTTGCCTTATGTTTACATGTGCAGTGAATTCGGCACGAAAGCAAAATTGACGAATTACTTGACCCCCGTTTTCACAAAAGATGCGATCACGAACGGATTAAAAAAATACAATATCATCAGTTATAAAGGAAAAATGGCCGTTCCGGTCGGCGACGGGGACAACCTGTTAGATTGGAAGAAAGCAACATTCAAACTGATCTCCAAAAAAGGCAATGCCCGCACGTATGAATTTACCGTGCCTGCCAAGGACGGATCGCCTTCTGCAAAAAGAAAAATCACATTCGTAAAGGAAAACAACAAGTGGAAAATCAATCAGCTGGATGCCGCCATCTAAATAAAAAAGCTAATGTCTAAAAAAGACATTAGCTTTTTTCACCGTTATACCGTCAGTTCAACAAGGTTGCCGTCCGGATCCTGAATGACGCTTTCATAATAGCCGTCTCCGGTCAACCGGGGCTCTCCGGCGATACGGACGCCTTCCTCTTTTAACCGGCGGGTCGTTTCATCTACCTTTTCACGTGAACCCAGAGAGAACGCCATATGCGCATAGCCTTCTTTTTCCCCGCTTCCGTCTGCGACATCCGGCCGCCTCATCAGCTCAAGCCGGGTTCCTGATTCAAACTGTATAAAATATGATTCAAACTGCTTTTTCGGATTGACGTATTTTTCGTTTGCCGTGCCGTTGAAAACCCTCGTATAAAAATCTTTCATTTCCTCTAAGTTATTCGTCCAAATTGCAATATGTTCAATTTTCATTTTTCATCCCCCCATTTGATATTACCATATCTTTTTTAGAGGGAGATGTATCGACATAGAAAATTCATGCTTTGTTTTGGGCAAATTTGAACGTATTCATGAAGATCCCGCAGCATATCAAGACTGCTCCGATCATGATCTGGATCGTAATCTGCTCATGCAACTCCAGCCACCCAAACAAGAGTCCGAGCACGGGGACGAACATTAAAGCCATGGATGCCTTAGACGCTTCGATTTGATTGAGCACCCAAAACCAAACGACAAATGTAAAAGCGGTCGAAAACAAACCATTAAATAATAATGACAGAACAGCGCTGCTTGACCACTCGATTGCATGAGCAGGTTCCAATATAAAGGAACAGGCGAGCAGCATGACAGCTCCCATCATGAGATGCCAGGCATTCATATGAATGATATCAATATCCTTGAATCGCAGTTTGCTGAAAACATTCGCGATCCCCCAGCTGAGCGCCGCCGTAAGGACGCAAAGCTCCCCTATGATCGCACCGTGGCCGGCATTGAAACTGTCTTTGCCGAATATGAATAAAAGCCCGGTGAAACCGCATATCAAGCCGAGCGTTTTATAAACGTTCATTTTCTCGTTTAATGTAAAATGGCTGATCACGGTAACAAAAATCGGCATGGTATACACCAAAACAGACGTTTTTCCCGAATCGACGAATTGCATGCCGTACGTTAAGATCCCCATATATCCGAGACCCATTAGCAGACTCATGATGATATAGTTTTTTAGATGCGCTTTTCCGATCGAGAGTTTTTTCCTTCTGATGAAGAGAATGAAAAATAAAGGAACCGCTCCGATGAACAGCCGCAAAGCTGAAAACAGCAACGGGGGAATGTCGTGGATCGCCAGTTTCATCGTCACCCATGTATAGCCCCAAATGAGCGTAACCGAAACGATTCCAAGTATGACCTTGATCATAAAATCCAGCCGCCTTTCTTGTAAGATGTTGTGCTCGTTTTTATGATATGCTACCTTTACATATAACTGAAATACATATTAATTATCGGGGGTATAACCAATTGGTGATGAATATGAATTACCTGCACATATTTGTGAAGGTCGCAGAAAAACTGAATATTACAGAAGCCGCCAAAGAATTGTTCATCTCACAGCCGGCGGTAAGCAAAGCGATTAAAAATCTGGAGAACGCGCTGCATGTCCGATTATTTATTAGGGATAAACAGAACGGCTTAATCCTGACTGACGTCGGAAAGGAAATACTGCTGCTGGCAAGGCAAATGAAAGCAATCGAAAGCAAAATGCAGCAAGTGGCCGACCGGGAAAACAAACTGTTAAGCGGGAAGGTGAAGATCGGTTCGTTCCCTGCCGTCTCGACGAATCTTTTGCCGCAGGCCATCGCGGCATTTAGAGCGCAATACCCGCTCGTTCACATCGAATTAACCGAAGGGACGTCAGAGCAGATCAAAGGATGGGTAGAGGATCGAACGGTTGATTTCGGGATCGTCACATCCCCGTTTGAACCGTTTGACCGTCAAGTATTGTTCGGCGATTACATGGTAGCCGTCATCCCTGAGGAGCATGCAGGCTTAAAGGACGCTGCACTCGTCGACCTTAAAGCGTACCGGGACGATATAATATTTTGCAAAGGCGGCCATGAAATCGCCGTATCGCAAACGCTAGAGCAGCACGGAATCGAATTAAGGGAAACCTTGACGGTCCAAAACGCAGAAACATTGATGAATATGGTCAAACATCAATTAGGAATCGGCATCATTTCAAACTTTACGCTTTCGTCTGTATCACATGAGCTGGTCAAAAAGGATATCTTTCCCCGAATCACCCGCGAGATCGGCATTATTGCGCACTCATTCGATGAAATCTCCCCGGCGGCGCATGAGTTTATCAAGGTCTTGAGCCAATGTACAGTCCGATAAAGCCTGTGTCATACCCGAAAAAAAACCGCTTCGGCCAATAAGCCAAGGCGGTTTTTCATCAATCGTGAAAATTCGTGCCGTCTGTCGTTTCTTTAACGATGCCCGCGCGGATGACGAAGTCGCCGAAACGCTCGCCTTCCTCGCGCTCTTTTGCATAGCGCGGAAGAATCGTGCGAAGTTCGTTTAAAATCTCTTCCTCGCCGATGTTTTCCCGGTACATTTTGCTCAGGCGGCTGCCGTCAAACGCGGCGCCGAGATACATGTTGTACTTGCCGGGCGCTTTGCCGACAAACCCGATTTCGCCGAGCGCGTGCCGGGCGCAGCCGTTCGGACAGCCGGTCATCCGGATCGTGATCTCTTCATTGCGAAGTCCGTTTTCTTCGATAATCTCATCGATCTTGTCAATCAAAACAGGCAAATAGCGTTCCGATTCTGCCATAGCCAGTCCGCACGTCGGCAGCGCGACGCACGCGATCGAGCTGCGGCGTAGCGCCGTATAATGCTTGCCGTCTGTCAAGCCGTACTGCTCGATCAGCTCGCTGATTTTTTTCTTTTTCTGGCTTGAGACATTGGCGATGATCAAGTTTTGATTCGCAGTCAGCCGGAATTCGCCTGTATGGACTTTGGCGATTTCGCGCAGGCCGGTCATCAGCTTGTAGTCATCGTAGTCTGTGACGCGTCCGCCTTCGATAAACAGCGTTAAATGCCATTTTCCTTTTACGCCTTTCACCCAGCCGAAGCGGTCGCCGTTACGATCAAATTGAAACGGTTTTGCTTCAGCGAGACTCCAGCCGAGGCGGCTTTCAAGCTCGTTTTTGACCGTTTCAAGCCCGAGGCGGTCAACCGTGTACTTGAAGCGGGCGTTTTTGCGGACGGAGCGGTTGCCGTAGTCGCGCTGAATCGTAATCGTTTTTTCGGCTACATCATAGATTTGTTCCGGTTTGCAAAAGCCGATGACTTTGGCAAGCTGCGGATATGTCGCTTTGTCCCCGTGCGTCATGCCCATTCCGCCGCCGATCGCCACGTTGAAGCCGATAAGCTTGCCGTCTTCGACGATCGCGATAAAACCGAGATCCTGCGAAAACACGTCGATATCGTTTGACGGCGGAACGGCAATTCCGATTTTGAATTTCCGGGGCAAATAAAGCGGTCCGTACATTGGTTCGACTTCTTCCGCTTCCGGCGTGCCGGCGACCTTTTCCTCATCAAGCCAAATTTCATGATATGCTCGCGTCTTAGGAAGCAGGTCATCGCTCAATTTTTTCGACCATTCATAGACTTCGGCATGAACGTCAGACTGATACGGATTTGAAGCGCACATCACATTGCGGTTGACATCGCCGCATGCCGCGATCGTATCCAACAATACCGAATTGATTTTCTGAATCGTTTTTTTCATATTCCATTTTAAAATGCCGTGCATTTGAAAGGTTTCCCTCGTCGTCAGCTTCAGTGTGCCGTTACCGTACTGGCGGGCAAGCTCATCCATGACAAGCCATTGTTCAGGCGTGGCCACTCCGCCCGGCATGCGCACGCGAAGCATGAACTGATACGCGGGCTCAAGCTTCTGCTTTTGGCGCTCATTGCGAAGGTCGCGGTCATCTTGCAAATAGCTGCCGTGATGCTTCATCAGACGGTTATCGTCATCGGAAATTCCGGCTGAGATCTTCTCCAGCATCGACTCCTTCAAGGTGCCGCGCAAATAGTCGCTTTCCCTTTTGATGCGTTCAACATCGCTTGGCGGGCCTTCAGGCGCTTTTAATATTTGATTCCCCATGTTGGAAAAACCCCTTTCAGTCAAAATCAGTATACATCGCGCAAATAGCGTTTTTGCTGCTTCATCTCGGCTAAGTAAGCTTCCGCTTCTTCACGGCTCATGCCGCCTTCTTTTTCGATAATGTCCAGCAAAGCGTTTTGAACGTCATGCGCCATGTTTTTCTTATCGCCGCAAACGTAGAATACCGCCCCTTCTTGAAGCCACTCAAACAGTTCTTTGCTGTGCTCAAGCATCCGGTGCTGTACATACACTTTTTCTTCCGTATCACGGGAAAATGCGACATCCATTTTTGTCAGCACGCCGTCTTTCAGCCATTTTTGCCATTCCGTCTGATAGAGGAAATCTGTAACGAAATGCTGGTCGCCGAAGAACATCCATGACTTCCCTTTTGCCCCGGTTTCTTCGCGCTCCTGCATAAACGAGCGGAACGGCGCGACACCTGTGCCGGGTCCGACCATGATAATCGGCGCATCAGGATTTTCCGGAAGCTTGAAGTGTTTGTTCGGCTGGATGAATACCGGCAGCGTATCCCCCGGCTGAAGGCGTTCGGCGCACAAAACGGAGCATACCCCTTTCCTGTCCCTCCCGTGTGCATGATAGCGGACGGCGCCGATCGTCAAATGCACTTCGTCAGGGTTCGCTTGAAAGCTGCTCGCGATTGAGTAAAGACGCGGAGGCATTTTCCGGAGAATCGAAACGAACTCCTGCGCTGATGCGCTGAACGGCCCGAAATCTCTCACAAAATCAAGCAAATCGCGCCCTTGTAGATACTCTTTTAATTGTGCTTCGTTTCCCGGCGACGTGAGTTCTTGCAGCTTTTCATTCTCAGAAAATCCAGCAGCCTGCTGAAGAAACTTTTTCGTTAAAACAGTGATTTCAAAGTGCGAAGTCAACGCTTCTTTAAGCGGGAGGCGCTCCCCTTGTTTATCAACGGTGACGACTTCCTCAGGATTCCATTTGAGCTCCTTCAACACAAGCTCAACAAGCTCCGGGTCATTTTCCGGATAAATGCCGAGCGCATCACCCGGCTCATATGTGAGGCCTGATCCTTCGAGCGATAGTTCGAGATGGCGCGTTTCTTTGTTTGAACCGCGTCCATTAAGATTGATATTTTCCAGCACTTCTGCCCGAAACGGGTTTTTTCTCGAATAGACCGTTTCAGCGGCTTGAGGAGCTGCAGCCTGGCTTTGTACCGGGCTTCCGCTTTGTCCCCCGGCTTCACTCAGACCGCCGAGAACGCCTTCAAGCCAGGCGGACGCAGGTTCGTCAAAGTCAACATCACAGTCAACGCGCGGATAAAGCCTTTTCCCGCCGAGTTCTTCAAGGCGCTGATCGAAATCTTTTCCCGTCTTGCAGAAAAACTCGTACGAAGTGTCTCCGAGGGCCAATACGGAAAAACGGAGATCATCAAGCTTTGGCGCCCGTCTGCCATGGAGAAACTCATGGAAGGACAGCGCGTTATCCGGCGGCTCCCCTTCACCGTGCGTACTGACGACGATCAGCAGGTTTTTGATCTTTTTCAGCTGATTCGCCTTAAAGTCGCTCATGGATGAAACGGTTACTTCGAAGCCGTGCTCCTTTAGTTTTTTGCCGGCATTTTCTGCAAGTCCGTGGGCATTTCCTGTCTGTGATCCGTAAAGAATGGTCACTTCTTTTGAAACAGACTGCACCGGTTGAGCCGCCGGAGCTTCCGCCGTCGGCGCCTCCAGCGCGGCCGCTGCCTCAAAGGACTGGGACGCCGCCAGATAACCGCTCAGCCAGGCTTTCTGCGATTCTGTCAATGTCGGCAGAAGACGGTTGAGGAGCTCTGCCTGCTCCTGATTAAACGGACTGTTCATTACCTGAAGTTGCAACGATATCCACCTCGCTATGGAATAAAAAAATAACAAGCACCACTATTCCCATCAATCAAATCGGTTTTAATGACGCAAAAATGTTCAACGCGTATCTTCGTATGACTCGTAACCTGCGGTCTGATGAACATTTCCTAAAAAAGATTCTAATTTAAAGTTTACTGGAATACGCGGCATTAGTAAAATATATATTAATTATTGCAGCTATTAATATTTTTAATAGATAAGGTGGGATTCTTTTGCATTATGATGCGCTAAAGACATTTGTCACCCTTGCCGAAGTGAAAAACTTTACAAAAACTGCCGAAATTCTGCTTATGTCGCAGCCAAGCGTGAGCATGCACATTAAAAACCTTGAGAAAGAATTCCAGACAAAGCTGTTTGAACGCTCACCGAAATTGTTAAAGATCACCCCTACAGGTGAAATTCTATACGACCGGGCAAAACAAATGATCACGATATATGAACAGACAAAACAGGACATTCTCGACCATCACAATTCCATTAAAGGCGAGTTGAAAATCGGGGCTAGCTTTACGATCGGCGAGTATATTCTGCCCGCTTTGCTGTTTGACCTCCAAAACGACTATCCGGAGCTTGAACTTCAAGTCGTCATCGGCAATACGGAAGAAATCGTGCAATCCGTCCGTCTGTATAAGGTTGACATCGGTTTAATTGAAGGGCAGACAAACGAAAAAGATCTTTCCGTCCATGCTTTCATGCAGGACGAACTGTACATCGCCGCTTCAAGCGATCATCCGCTCGCAAAAAAACAGGAAGTGACGATGGCCGATCTTCAGAATCAGACATGGGTAACGAGGGAAGTCGGATCAGGAACCCGCGAATACCTTAATCACGTCATTCGGTCAAACGGTTTAAAAGTGAAGTCGTTTCTTATGATCAGCAGCAATCAAGGCATAAAAGAAACCTTGATGACGGGCATCGGGCTTTCCCTGCTGTCTAGGAGCGTCATCGACAGAGACGTCCAGCACGGAAACCTTTCCTTAATCAAGCTGAAAAACCAAACGTTTAACAGAACCCTTTCCTATATTTATTCCCCCATTATGCAGGATAAGAAAAACGTGAAGACGTTTATCAATGCGCTGGACAAATCTGCTCAATTTTAATGAAAAAAGTGAAATATTTAAAAACAATAAAAAGCTGTGCTAACTGAAAAAACAGAGAATAATTAAGAGTATTTTGTTATCGAGCTCTAAAAAGGAAGAAAGCACCCGATTCATTCGGGTGCTCAGCTTGTCGACAAAGTCACAAAAAAAGTGGCTTGATCGACAAGCTTTTTTTGTTAAAATGTGTGTGGAATCTAATTTTTGGAGGTTTTACCATGTTGACCAAACACTCTAAAGATCAGCGTGAACAGCTTGAAGTCTTTGCCTTAAGTGAGCTTGTACCTGAAGACCATTTGGTCAGGAAGATGGAAGAAGCCATTGATTTTTCATTTATTTATGAAAAAGTTGCCCCTCTTTATTCTTCAAAAGGGCGTCCAAGTATTGATCCTGTTGTACTGATTAAAATGGTGCTCATTCAATACGTGTTTGGTCATCGCTCCATGCGCGAAACCATTAAGCGAATCGAAACTGATGTAGCCTATCGCTGGTTTATTGGATATGGATTCTCTGAAAAAATCCCTCATTTTTCAACCTTCAGTAAAAACTATGAACGTCGCTTTCATGACACAGACCTATTTGAAACAATCTTCTATAAGATTTTACGTCAAGCCATGGATCTCGGCCTCGTCGATCCTTCGGTCGCCTTCATCGACAGCACACATGTCAAAGCGAATGCCAATAAGAAAAAGTTTGTGAAAAAGATCGTAAGAAAAGAAACAAGAGCTTATCAGGAGCAGCTAGATCAAGAAATTAATGCCGATCGCGAAGCGAACGGAAAAAAGCCCTTAAAGCCCAGGCGATGCTTAGAGGAACGAGAAGTAAAGGAAAGTACAACTGATCCTGAGAGCGGATATTTTGTCAAAGGCGAACGAGAACGTCTTTTTGCCTATGGATTTCATACAGCTTGTGATCGGAACGGATTTGTGCTGGGAACGGTTGTTGAGCCTGCCAATATCCATGACAGCCAAGTGTTCGCGTCGCTGTTTCAACAAGTAAAAGAGCGCGTTGCCAAGCCTCATACGGTCGCAGTTGATGCCGGATACAAAACACCGGTTATCGCAAAATTTCTTCATGAAGAAAACGTTCGCCCTGTTATGCCTTACACGCGTCCGCAAACCAAAAAAGGATTCATGAGAAAACACGAGTATGTTTACGATGAATTTTATGATGTCTATATCTGCCCGCAAGACCATATTCTCTCCTATCGCACAACCAATCGGCAAGGTTATCGAGAGTATGCTTCAGATCCAAAACGATGTAAACCATGTCCATTACTACATACATGTACAGAAAGTAGAGATCATCGAAAGATGATTCACAGACATATCTGGCAGGATCATTTAGACGAAGCTGATCATCTTCGGCATACGGAAGAGAATAAACAAATCTATGCCAAACGTAAAGAGACGATCGAACGAGTTTTTGCCGATTTAAAACATAAGCATGGCCTGCGCTGGACAACCCTACGGGGAAAGAAAAAATTGTCCATGCAGGCGATGCTTGTTTTCGCTGCCATGAATCTGAAAAAGCTGGCGAATTGGACCTGGAAAGGTCCTAACCGCCAGCCTTCTGATCGAAATAATAGAATAAAATGGACAAAAACAGGTCGGATTTTAAAAATCCGACCTGTTTTGTCAACGGTCTGAGCACCCGATTCATTCGGGTGCTTTGCTTAAGTAATGTCCTTACCGTACATTTACGCTGTGTTTACAAACCAAAACCTTCAGCTATGGAAGGGAAAATTTTATATCGTATTAAAAATACTGTAAGTTTCACATTGTCCAAGTTGATGGTTGTATGTTCCGATTGCCTCAAACCGCTTTGGTGATTCAGCTATGATTTTTTTTGCCTCAAGATAATGGATCATTTGCACAAAACCAGTCCCTGCCAAAGCAAAGTTCCCCCCGAAATTTCGCCATTACATTACTCCTTTCTCACATTTTATTTCAAGAAATACTTTCATATAGAGGTGGGAAACGCATGACAAAACTTAAATTCAGAAGGCTATGGATCCCGCCTTATCAAGCGCAGGATAAAAGGAAGCGTGCAAAAGGAGAAACACCATCAATGCAATCAAAAATGGCTAAAGAAACGTTCCCGCCCTGCTGTCTGAGCCCGGTCCATCTTTCCGCTCAAATAGCACCATCGCCTGACATGCAAATCTTTATCGATCCGACTATTTCCCCGTTTTAAGGACGGCATCTGCCAAATATCTATATTCCAAAATTCCGATCGATTTTAAGATATATTGATATACTAAAATTCCCCTCAAATCGCTTCCCTTCAGTTATTTTTCGGGCTTCGAAATGATCATGTTTCTTCATCCAAAAAAAAAGATATTGACAAGGCAGAAGATTTCGAAAGATAATAATGAAAATGAATGTTATATTTTATTACACGACATGAAGGGTGACATCAATATGAATTTACAACGAAAGATGGGAACGTTTTCACTTATGATGGTCGGTCTTGGTTCAATGATCGGCTCAGGCTGGCTGTTCGGAGCGTGGAGAGCCGCGCAGATCGCAGGTCCGGCCGCTATATTTTCGTGGATTATCGGAATGATTGTCATATTGTTTATCGCACTGTCTTACAGTGAGCTTGGTGCGATGTTTCCGGAAGCGGGAGGAATGGTGAAATATACGCAATATTCCCACGGTTCATTTGTCGGATTCATTTCTGCGTGGGCGAACTGGATCGCGATTGTATCCGTTATTCCGGTAGAGGCTGTCGCTTCTGTTCAATATATGAGCTCCTGGCCTTGGGAATGGGCAAAATGGACAAGCCGTTTGGTCGATAAAGGACAGCTGACGATTGAAGGGCTGGCCATTGCTTCTGTTTTACTCATCATCTACTTTTTATTAAATTATTGGACGGTCAGCCTGTTTTCCAAGGCTAACACGTTTATTACCGTCTTTAAAATCGTGATTCCGGGTCTTACGATTGGCGCTCTTTTATTTGCCGGTTTTCACAGCGGCAATTTCACTGCCGGCGAAAGCATGGCGCCAAACGGATGGGCAAGTGTGCTGACTGCCGTGGCAACGTCAGGTATCGTGTTTGCATTTAACGGATTTCAAAGCCCGGTTAACATGGCGGGCGAGGCGAAAACCCCCGGGCGTTCGATTCCGATTGCCGTGATCGGATCTATTTTGGTCGCCACCGTGATCTATGTGCTGCTGCAAGTCGCATTTATCGGATCTGTTAACCCTTCGATGATTGTAAACGGATGGAGCCATTTGAATTTCAACTCTCCATTTGCAGATTTGGCAATCGCTTTAAATATTAACTGGCTCGTCTTGGTTCTGTATGCAGACGCTTTTGTTTCCCCGTCGGGAACAGGCATCACATATACGGCGACAACATCGCGGATGATTTACGGAATGGAAAAGAACAAATACCTGCCTAGCATATTGGGCAAACTTCATCCGATCTATGGCGTACCGCGCCAGGCGATGATTTTCAACCTGATTGTATCGTTTATCTTCCTGTTTTTATTTAGAGGCTGGGGTACCTTGGCAGAAGTCATCTCAGTTGCAACATTGATTTCTTATGTTACAGGTCCTGTGACCGTCATGACGTTGAGACGGACTGGACACGATTTACACAGACCGCTGCGCCTGAAAGGATTAAGCATAATCGCGCCGCTTGGATTTATTTTCGCGTCGCTTGTCTTGTACTGGGCGCGCTGGCCGCTGACAGGACAAGTTTTATTCATTATCCTGATCGGTCTGCCCGTTTATTTCTACTATCAGGCAAAAGCAAGCTGGAAAGGCTTTGGCAAGCATTTCAAAGCCGGCATGTGGATGGCTTTCTACCTGTTGGCGATGATGCTCATTTCTTTCTTGGGCAGCGACAAATTCGGCGGCTTAAATGTGGTTCATTACGGCTGGGACATGCTGTTGATCGCCGTTGTTTCCTTAGGTTTTTACACTTGGGCGGTTAAGAGCGGATTCAGAACCGAGTATTTGGAAGATGCCAAAAAAATGAATCAAGAACTCCAGGAATCGCAAGCGGAAGCCGCTGCATCCAAAGAAATGTAACGAAAAAACCTTACGATCGGCAGGTCGTAAGGTTTTTTGTTTCCTTCGCGCCTTTTCTCATTGGTATTCAACCCACACAGCGCCGTTATCTGCAGATCGTACACAGTTCTCAACCCACCTGACGCCTTCTACTCCCGCCTCAATTCCCGGGTACCAAAGGTCTTCGCGCCAATCTCTGCGCTCGGCCGCAGCGATGGCTTTGGCAAACCGGGTGTACAAATTTGACCACGCTTCGAACAAGCCCTCAGGATGGCCTCCTCCTATCCGGTCGTCTGCCAGCGCTTCCGGATAAAGATAATTCATGCCGCGGTCTAATATCATGGCCGGTTTACCCTGAACTTCATACCTTAGCTGATTCGGATGTTCATCCCACCATTCGATGCTGGCTTTTGAACCTATAACCCGAATCTTCTGCCCGTGCATAGAACCGGCATTCACGCAAAAAGACCACACCGTCCCGATAGCACCGTTTTCATATTCCATGATGGTATATGCATTGTCCTCGAGCGGCGCCCGGCTTTTTACAAAGCTTTGGCGTGTACACATCAGTTTTTTTATTTTGAAGTTTGGCAGCATAACCTTTGATAAATATAGCGGATGTGTTCCCAAATCCCCCAAAACATAGCTCGGACCCGCCATTTTCGGATCAACGCGCCATTTCGTACTGGCATTTGCCGCTTCTACGGGTGCGGAATGGAAACCGTGTGCAAATTGCATGTTTACGATGCGAATGTCACCTAATTCTCCGTTTTCAATCATCTGGCGGGCTTGTTCAATCATCTGGTGTCCTGCGTATCCATATGTAATGCCGACCACCAGCTGTTTGTTTTTCGCGAGCTTTTCCAGTTCGATTGCTTCCTTCACCGTAAAGCACAGCGGCTTCTCACATATAACATGCAGGCCTGCATAAAGAGCCGCTTTCGTCATTTCATAATGCGTGCCATTTGGCGTTGCGATTGAAACAGCCTGAATACCGTCTTCCCGTTTTGCTTCCTTTTCAAACATTTCCTTGTAGCCGGCATAGCACCTCTCAGGTTCAACGTGCAAATTGACGCCAAAGTCTTTTCCGCGATTTGGATTGATATCGAAGGCGCCGGCCACCAATTCAAAATTATGGTCGCGAAGCGCAGATGAACGGTGAATGTAGCCGATTTGGCTTCCGCGTCCCCCGCCTATCATCGCCCAGCGTATCGGCTGCTCAACATTTTTTTCACCTTGAATCATCTTTCATTCCTCCTTTTGCCGTCATCTAAAAACCGATATTCTTTACATAGTCAATGCTTTGTTTTACATCAAGTAAACTCGAAGCGCAGGTTCTCGGGTCGCGCTCCTGCTCAATCGTGATATATCCGCGATAATTGATTTCTTTCAATAAAGAATAAATCGAGCCGTAATCGATGATTCCCTTACCGATTGGACACATCACTCCTTTTGCGCAGGCGTCAAAGAAGCGGATTCGTTTGCCCATCATCTGTTGATACATATCGGGATCAATATCTTTAAAATGAAGATAATAAGCCGGTCTGCACAGTCTCTTAGCCACTGGGCCGGGTCCATTTTCGAATAGTACAGGTGCCCGGTATCAAGGCAGAGCCCTGCCGTTTCATACGGGATGTCCTCCAGCAATTTCTTAATCTCGTCTTCAAATTCGATATAACCGCCGGCGTGCGGGTGGATGACCGGCCGCACCCTATAGCGGTTCCACGCCCGTTCTGAAAGAGCAGCGATATGCCGCATCATCTTGCTCCAATCCTTTTCAGACAGCCTTTTGGCTTGATCGGGATGCCCTGCGTGATAATCCCTTTCCTCATGCCCCCAATCGATGATGACCAAATACGGAGGCGGAAACGGGATTTCGTCTTTCAGCGGCGAACGCGGCAGCTTCGTAATTAATGAACAAATATCGTCGACCTGATGCAATAGCTTTTCTACGTTGCTCTCTGATACGAGATCATCAAAAATGGTTCCCGCAATGATGGTCAAATCGTGTTTAGATAGCTCTGCTTGAACCCTCTTGACATCCATTGGCACATATCCATACGGTCCTAATTCAATCCCGTCGAATCCCGCTTGTGATGCCTCTGAGAGAACCTGTTCCCACGGCGGCAGAAAAGGGTTCTTCGGATCGTCGACACCCCAGCAGCACGGGGCTCCGGAAATTTTCATACTCACTTGAAACACCTCCAAAACCGATACTTTTATTTTAAGCCCGGCTTAAGTGAAACGCTTTCATATTCTTGTTTTATTTAAGCAGCTTTTTCTGCTATTTCGACCGAAAATGTTCACGATCTTGTTTGACGGACTTTAGTTTTTGGAAGACTTGTTTTTCGTCCAGTGCTGGCGGTATTTTTTCGGAGATATGCCAACGATTTTAGAAAAAAGGGTCGTAAAGTAGCTCATATTATCATAGCCAACCGTGCCGGCAATCTTTGTCACGCTGTCATTTGTGTTAATAAGCAGCGACTGCGCTTCCCCGATTCGGCGTCGGATAATATATTGAATGGGCGAAAAGCCGGTGGATTTCTTAAAAGCATGAACCAAATAATATGAGCTGATGTGGAATTTTTGCGACAGCAATTGCAGCGTGATATCCTCGGAATAATGCTCATCAATATAGGCTTTAATTACGTTTGTCAATTCTGATTCTTCTGATTTTGATAGTGCTGCGTTTTCCTTTGGAATCTGCAAAATGATCGCAATCAATGCGCAAAGAAGGTAGCTGCAAATCTCCTCTGCACCGGGTTTTTCTTCAGAGATTTGCAAATACATCATCTCCAGCAATGATTCAATATCCGATCTATGCTCCCCGCTGTGCAGCACGCATGAATGTTCGCCGGAAACCAAATGATTTCTCGGCAAGCCGGGCACTTTCACATTCGTAATGCCGCAGCAAAAAACGCTCATATCCGCTTCAGATTCAGCGTATTCATCGTGAAGAACACCGTTATTATATATTAAAATATCACCTTTCATAATGCGGTATTTACGGCCGTCAATGATATGCGTGCCATTCCCCTCTTTTATAAAAATGATTTCTATCACATCATCGTGCATGTGCATCGTTCGGGGTAATCTTGTATGGGTATCGCCAACATTGCAAATATAGAGCAATTGAGGAATCAAACCGTGATCAAAGCTTTGATTCAAATGTCGTTTCACAAAATATTGAGTCAACATTTATCCCCCCTGTAGGAAACTTTCAGTGCAGACGATATCATTTTTCATGTGCGACTCTCACTCATGGATCCGGACCGATGGGAGGCGATGGCCCGTTAATCTTCATGCCGTTCGCCATCGGTATGCCCCGCAATAAAAAACAGAGGAAAAAATCCTCTGTAATAGCTTGTTAAATAAAGAAAAACCGGTTCCGGCCGATTGTATAACTTTTTTCCATCCGTGCGGGCTAAGTGTGCAGCGCGTACAACCACGCGCCAAATAGCGTATTTTTATCTCAAAGGTTTTCCTGAAACGATATGCCAATGAAGATGTTTTGAATCCTGGTAGGCGCCCAAATTTGTGATCACTCTGCAAGCACCGTTTTCTTCCGTCACCATTTGAGCCACTTTTTTAATAACATCCAGTAATTCGAGTAATAATTCTTGATCCTCTTCTTCCAACGTGATCAAAGAAGGGATATGCTTCTTAGGGATGGCCACAATATGAACAGGATAAAAAGGTCTTGTATGATAATAGGCTAGTACATTCTCGGTTTCCATCACTTTATTGACCTTTGTTTTCCCGCTCAGCACTTCATCACAATAAAAATCTTCAGTCATGATAAACCTCCTATAACCTGACTATATGTAATCATCCATCTAAAACGAGAGGGTGTATTCTCTTCACTCTTATACATCAATGATGGTGGCTGTGGCTCGTTTTTCGGAATTTATGAGTATGGCTGCCGGTTGTGCTTTTTTCCTTTTTTATATCCGACTTTTTCACCCACCATTTTGTTCCTTTATAAGCGCCGTCCAGTATTTCCAGCAAAGCCATGTCCTCTTTATTGATGAGCTTCACGGTTTTTACCCGTTGATACCTCGGGATTGATTTTATGGTGACGCCATCTTCGTTAAATACAGTAAATCTCCCTTTTTTCTTGGCTTCCTTCCAATTTTCAATCGTGTCAGCACCGTAAATCGATGTGCCGAGTTTCAGTTCATCTCCTTTTTTCATCCCCTCTTCGAGAAAGCCGGCGATGATTCCTCCTATGATACATAAGAAAATAGATCCATACAGTAATCGTTTGTAAAACTTTTTCATATCTTTTCCTCGATTTTTACTTCATTTTGGAGTGAGAATGATTCTGTCTTCCCCTCCCTTTGCATCCAGTCATTCCTCTTCAAAAACCGCCGCTGCTTTCAATGATTCTATGAATCGCCCCCTCTTTCGGAAGCAGGCCTTTTTGTCATCATTTCGATGCAGCTGTCATCAATTCGCGTCGTTCACCATTTGTGACCGGTTCATCCAAACGTTTTGTCATGAATTCGTTCAAGCTATGAATATGCGTTTGTAAAATAGACTAATGCTGATCTGCTATTCATTCGTACGAATGCCGATTTTTCAGCAAAGCAAAAACGGCTTTGTTTTCTTTTTTAGATGTCGTTGATATTATCCTACAAATTGCCTCAAACGTTAAAGACTTTCTTTAATCATCTAAGCAAACTGCGTCAAGATCCGGTTGAATTTTTCCCGCTCTTCCCAGAAAGGCCCGTGGCCGCTGTATTGAAACGGAACGAGCTCTGAATTCCTTATGTTTTGATGCAGCTCGCAGGCTTGTGCAAACGGAATGACTTTGTCATGAACGCCGTGAATGATTAAAGTAGGAACAGATATTTTCGGCAAATCGGCATACAGCTTCTCATCCCTCAGCATAACGATGACAGCTTTGGTCGACCATCCCGCTGCCTGTAAGCCGAGATGAAAAAACCAGTCTGAGAATGGTTGTGTGATATATTGAAAAAAAAACGTTTCCGTTACTTCTCGCATCATCTTCGGTCGGTCATTTAGCGCTGTGTTAAGCAAATGGTCAGCATTCTCTTTCGTAAAGCCTACAGGAGCTGCAGCGTCGATCAGGACGAGTTTTGAAACGCCGTGGCCTTTGTGCCGGGACATATACCTGATCGCGATAGATCCCCCTGTAGAATGGCCGGCAAGTATGAAGCTGTCTAACTGAAGGGCATCAACCACAATGCGGATGTCATCAGCCAAGCGGTTGTAACGGTAGCCGTCCATCGGCTTATCCGAATGTCCGAACCCCCTCCAGTCAATGCCTATGCAGCGGTATCCTTGTGCCGGCAGAACGTTAAACTGATACTCAAATTGCTTATGGCTTAACGGCCAGCCATGCAAAAAAACGACCGCTTCGCTGCTTTCAGGATTTATATCCTCCACATATAAATGAACCCCTGATTCGACTTCAACAAAATAGCCCACGCCATTCCCCTCCATAAAACGTCTTTTCACAATAAGATACTCGGGCGGTTAAATATAGGTGAATGCTGCGGGTCAAAAAAACCCCTTGATCTCTCAAAGGGTCGTCATTCTCATTCCTTATCGCATGTGTTTATAGAAAAAGGTTGGCACTTCACCAACCTTTTTCAACCTACTGCTGTTTATATTGAGGCTCTTCTTGTTGAATTTGCTGAAGACGCGGTTCAAGCGAATCAACAAGCGTCTGGGTTTGTTGAGCAGCTTGCTGATAAAGCTGCTTTGCATTCTGATTATCAGTATTCAATGAAAATGTTTCAAAGCTGGCCTGGGCGCTTTTCAGACTTGCAATGGCCTGTTTCACTTGATTGACGACAGTCATGTTTTCTTCCTCCTTCGCTTGTAAAATTGATGTATCTACATGTAGAATGAATTACTTTCCGCATTCTATCCGATCCATTTTTTTCAAATTGAACGATAATCAAAAAAGCCCTCTCTTTCCAGAAAAGGGCTTTAAGACTTTATTGCGATGCCTGTTGGTTTTGCTGCTTTTGCTGCCCTTGTTGACCTTGCTGCCCTGTTGGCTGAATGACTGTTGAGCCTGTTGAAGAGCTTGGCTCATTTGGTTCATCGCCTGATTGGTTTGAATCCCTTGAAGAGCTTGATTAAGCTGTTGAACAGCCTGCTGGATGTTTTGCTGAATTTGTTGATCAGTCTGCTGCATTTGCTGCTGAGATTGAGAACTGAATTGCTGAATTTGCTGCTTTAATTGATTGATTCCCTGATTCGTTTGAGAACCTTGCTGAGCCTGGCCGCTTTGTTGTTGAGACATTCCAAGCTGGGATACATTTTGCTCTAATTGAGCAAGCTGCTGCTGAAGGCTGCCGAGTTCTTGGGCAAGCTCAGTATCCGTAATATTCGCCCCAAGCATTTGGGCATGCTTTTGTTTTTGCTTTTGCTGATTTTGTTGTTGATTATTTTTGGTCATCAGAAAAAAATCCTCCTTTTTAATTGATCACATCCTTTATGATTTTCTTAATGCCAAAAACGATGTAAGGAAATTCCAGTATGATGAAGGATTTTCCATAATAATAAAGAAATCTGGGGGATATGCTATATGTAGTCGCAAAAAAGGCCGTCAACTTTTCAAACCATTTTTTTCTGTATAAATCGCAACATTTTTATTTCCCGTATGTAAGGCATTTCCTGCAGCCGGAGTCAGATCATCCCATCCGATGAACAGCCTGAGTTCGACCGGCTAATGATCGCTCATCATCAATGCATGGATAACTGTCATACGCGATTCATGCTGGTTCCCCTCGAGGTGAGTTTTCCGCGCCCGGAATACGAATGAATAAAGTTTTGGATTTTTGATTTGCCGGCTTGCCAACCTAAACGAGATTGCTTCCCAGTCGTTCTCCTTTACGTTTCCTCCTTCATATTCAATTTGCAGAGCTTTTTCAGGACAAGTAAGGCTGGATAAAATAAAAATATTTTAAAGTGAAAGATCTTATAGAAGAGAATGGATTATAATAATTCGGAATAACGATCATTACATAATGGAGCAAAACAAATGAGGTATGAAGAGAAAAAACCGCCAGCTGCATTAGAACCGTATATCAAATGCTTCTGGTATTTAAATAGGGAATATGATGAATCCGACAATGAGGAAGTACTTTAGCCGGATGGATGCTATGAAATGATTTTTCATTTTGGCACAAAGTACAAAGTTCAAAATCAATTAATGGATACTTCTTTTTTAATAGGGTCATTAACGCATTACCATCGATTAACCGCACACGGCAACATCCGCTTATTCGGCATTCGTCTAAAACCTTGGGGGTTAAAGTTTTGGGTTGATACAGATATAAAGGAACTGAGGGACAAATTTTTGCCTCTTGACTCACTATTTAAACAAAGCATCATTGAACAAATGGAGAGCCGATTAAAGGGCGTTGAAATAGAAGAAGGAATGACGCTACTTCATGAATTTATGTTAGATACATTCAAGCAAAACCATTTTGTTGATAAACATTTTATTCGAATTTTAACTGAATTATATGAATTCCCTGTTCAACAAGACATACAAACTTTGGTTTCAAGGAGTCATTATTCTCAAAGGCAATTTGAACGAAAAGTAGTGGAGCTGACGGGTCTGTCTCCAAAAAAGCTCAGCAAAGTAGCGAGGTTTAATCAAGTCCGGTTGAAGATATTTTTCGCTCCCGAAATAGACCTTCATGATTGTATGCACGAATTCGGCTACTATGACTATGCTCATTTTTCAAAAGACTTTAAAGAATGTATAGGTCTGACTCCGAAAGAGTATAAAAACTGGATATTAGAAAAAAAGAACCTAAGACACAACAACCAGGAGAACGTCGTTTTTTTACAAGATGAATAAAGCGGATTTTACTACTATAGGAATTGACATTGATTGAAGGAGGAATTTCTGATGATCACGAATGTAGGAACTGTTGCAGTATACGTTGAGGATCAACAAAAGGCGAAGGATTTTTGGACCAACAAAGCAGGCTTTGACGTTGTGGCAGAACACCCGATGGGACCGGAAGCATTTTGGCTTGAAGTCGCCCCGCAAAATGCCCAGACTCGTTTAGTCATTTACCCGAAGGCAATGATGAAAGGCTCTGAAAATATGAGAGCATCCATCGTATTTGAATGCGATCATGTTCTCGAAACATATAAAAAGATGAAAGCGAATGGAGTGGAGTTTAAAGGAGAGCCGCAGGAAATGCAATGGGGCACATACGTGCAATTCAGCGATGAAGACGGCAACGAATTTCTTTTAAAAGGGTAAGCAGAAGACAGACAGGTTCTTTTTTAGGAACTGTCTGTCTTTCTTGCATTATCAATTGCATTTTTACTTTGATAGATGCGAGCAGCAAAGCGCCTTCGAGTATTCTCTTCTAAAACTGCTTCAAGCTTGTCGGAGAATTGCAAGTCAACTCTTGAACTGCTGTAGACGTCTGAGCACGCTTCTCTTTTGCCGCGCGGTATCGAAATGAAGCCAACGCTTTCGCCATTTCCATCGGCATGCGAGGATTCATAAAGGCTGCCATTTGTTCAGTTTCTATTGAAAATATTTTTATTAGTGGTTTATATGATCGATATCATATATGGGCAGCGCTTCCTCGGCGTTTGTAGAGGCAAGGGCTGCAGCCCCTTGTGGGTCACATACGCAATTTTGCCTTCACCGATAGCTGATCACTGGCGGAAAGCTGCAATACTCCTCATTTAAAGAGCATGCTTCTACTGGATACAAACCAATTCACAATAACCTTCATCATTCAATATATATTGGCAGGCCCCGGGAGGCAATACGGGACACGGACGGCCACTGGCATAAACGGGATATGGGTTTATGGGAAAAGACGGGTTTATAGGATAGGAATATGCGGGTACAGGATATTGACGATGAAACAAGCCTATCACTCCTTTTTTATATTATTAAGATTGTATTTGACTGTTTGCGTTCTTGCAGATTGTCTATGGATAATTGTGCAATTGCCTAACGAAGGTTTCTTGCCAAGTTAACTTTGTTTTCATCATTAAACTATACGCGGGATAAAAAGAAATCGTACATTGATGCCTTGAGTAAGCTAAAAAAGGAGCAAAAATGGCGATCAGATAAAAAACGCGCCTCTTTTTTGTTGTTAAACAAAGAGAGATACTTAATCATTGCAGCAAAGCAACAATGTCAAGTTATACATTAGCTTTGCTTCGGACTCGTCCCGTATGTTTTGTTATACTAAAATAGACAAAACCTATCATAATTTTCTAACAAAAGGAGAGATCTCCATGAGAAAAGTAGCTATTGTTACCGGTTCTGCTGGAGGATTAGGGAAAGGCATAGCGGAGAGACTATGCCACGACGGTTTTCGTGTCGTACTACATGATATAAATGAAGCATTACTGAACGAAACTGTTTCAGAATTAAAAGAAAAGAACTTTGATGTTATCGGTGTTAAAGGGGATGTATCTAAACGAGAGGATCAATTCAATTTAGTTAAAGAATCGGTAGATGCCTTTGGCCGTTTAGATGTTTTTGTAAACAATGCGGGTATCGATGCAGTTTCTCCATTTTTGGAAATTACTGAAGAACAGCTTAATAGATTATTCAAAATTAATGTAAATGGCGTGGTTTTTGGCACTCAAGCTGCCGCTGAACAATTTATTCAGCAAGAAACAAAAGGAAAAATCATTAATGCTTGCAGCATAGCAGGTCACGAATCATTTGAAATGCTTGGCACATATTCTGCGACTAAACATGCTGTAAAATCTTTCACACATTCAGCCGCTAAAGAGCTGGCAAAATATAAAATAACTGTAAACGCATACTGTCCTGGCGTTGCAAAAACAAAAATGTGGGATAGAATTGATGAAGAAATGGTGAAATACAGCAGTGACCTTAAACCAGGGGAAGCTTTTGAAAAATTCTCCTCAGAAATTGCTCTAAAAAGATATCAAACACCTGAAGATGTTGCTAATTTAGTGTCTTTTTTAGCTTCAGATGATTCGGATTATATTACTGGTCAGGCGATATTGACTGATGGCGGTCTTGTTTATAGATAAAAAATATTTACTTAATGGGAGATGACCATATACAGTCGGATTTTTTAACCCCGATTGAATCGTGAAAAAAAATAAAAAGCCATTCTCGAATCTGATATGCTCCCCTAAAGGTAGACAGATGAAATAAAAAAATCTGTTTGCCTTGGGGGAGTTTTTTCATGGCTGGAAAATGGTTTTCAAAAGAAGAAAAATTGAATATTCTATCAGAATGTGATCAGGGCAATAATTCGGTGAAGGAGATCGCAGAAAAATATGGCATTCATGCCGAAACGATTCGTGAATGGAGAACATCGCATGATATGGCGGGTGTGGAGAGTTTGGAACGTTCAAAGCGCCATAAGTTCTATCCCGCAGAATTAAAATACAATGCCGTGAAAGACTTCTTATCCGGACGCTACTCTCAAAGAGAAATCTCGAGAAAATATAAGATTTCCAGTAAATCCGTACTCATGAAGTGGGTTGAGCTTTATAATGGTCATAAAACGTTAAAAGACAGCGGGAGAGGAAGGAATCGTTTGATGACCAAACGGAAGAACGTTTCATTGGAAGAACGGATTGAGATTGCGAAGGATTGTCTAGCTCATGGAAAGGACTACGCCAGATCAATGGAGATTCATCAAGTCTCCTACCAACAGGTGTATCAATGGGTGAAAAAGTATCAAGAAGGTGGAGAAGAAGCCTTAAAAGATACACGGGGAAAACGCAAAACCGAAGAAGAACTGACACCTGAAGAAAAAATTCAACGGGAAAACAAACGGCTGGAACAGGAAAATGAGCGTTTGCGCGCAGAGAATGCGTTCTTAAAAAAGTTGGAAGAGATCAAAAGGAGGCGGTTCTAAGTCAGGTTCGGTACGAAGATCGATATCTCGCCATTTTAGAGCTGAATCGAAAAGAAGGCTTTTCTGTCCAAATGTTATGTGAGATTGCCGAAGTTTCGCGCCAGGGGTATTACAAATGGAGGAGCCGAGTACCTTCAGCGAGAGAAAAACAGAATGAAAAGATTATCGCCAAAATGGCGCTACTTCACGAACAAATTGGCGGTATCTACGGATACCGCAGAATGACCTTAAACATGAACCGCCGCTTTAAAGAGCGCCTCAATCATAAGCGCATCTATCGGCTGATGAAAATTGCCAAGCTGGAGTGTGTCATTCGGCGGAAGAAAAAACGTTACGGCAAAGCGACGCCTCAACATGTGTCCGAAAATATCCTGAATCGAGAGTTTAAAGCGGACAAACCAAATCAAAAATGGGTGACTGATGTGACAGAGCTAAAATACGGCCATCGGAAAGCGTACCTCAGTGCCATTTTAGATCTTCATGAGGGAATGGTCGTGTCTTATGTGCTGGGGAAATCCAATAATAACGCCCTTGTGTTTAAAACCTTGAACCAAGCGCTTGAGGCAGCCCCAAACGCACGTCCTCTCCTTCACAGCGACAGAGGTTTTCAATACACGTCCCACCAGTTTAGAAGGATGATTGAAAACGCAAATATGACACAGAGTATGTCCCGCGTCGGCCGCTGTATTGATAACGGCCCCATTGAGTCGTTTTGGGGGAAATTAAAATGCGAGAAATACAGACGGAATTCGTACGAGACATTTGAGGCACTTCAAAGCGCAATTGATGAATATATCCACTTTTACAACCACGATCGTCTACAAGAAAAACTAAACGGCCTCAGCCCAGTGGAATACAGGGCTAAAGCCTTCTAGTGTGTTTTAGTTATTTCCACTGTCTACTTGACAGGGTGCAGATCAATCTCAAGAATGGCTTTTTACTGACCGTGCTAAGAGCCAGAGGCCTCTCTCCTGTCGCCTTCTGAACGAGTATATTCGATTCTGATCAGCTCTTTTATTTCAGAGCCTTTTGTTGGACATCTGATGATGTCTGATTGTTGGCAGAGTTGGACAACAATTTACCAATTAACTACAAGTGGTTGATTCTAGTCATTGAATGTCGCATGTTAAGGAGCCTTTTAATCATTTACATTGCTTTTCATTAACCATTCTACTTCCGTTATTTTTTGTTTTTGAACGTTTTTTGTGTGTTTTTTTGTGAAATGGGCTTTAACAGCTTCTTCGTTTTCCCAAATCTCCCAAAGCATTATTTTGCGTTCTGATGGTTCAAGCGGATAAGCATGGAATTTAATACATCCTTCTTCTTTGTTAGTTTCTTCCTCAAGTTTTTTGAATTCCTTCATTATTTCACCCAGGTTTTTGATTTTTAAGCATGCAGTTATGCAATGCATCGAAACTCCCCTCTTCAAATCAATTCATGGCTTTTCATTATAACATCTTCTCGAAAAATGAAAACAACGACGGAACTTGTCTAATGGTCTGACCTATGAGGTATCCAAGTACTAGAGAGCCTTAAAAGAGGGCTTCATCTCAAGAGAAGCCCTCTTTTATCCGAACCTTTTCAGAATTAAAGCTTCCAATCGATTTTCTTTTTTGAATTCTTAAAACAGAACACCTGGACGATATACGTTCCGCTTCCTGACAGTTGTCATACAGAATGAAGTAACCGTCGCATCTCCCTCGCTATATAAACCGCTCTGCTTGTCAATATTTCACACCATCTGGTTTAATTCTAAAGGTCAGCTCCTCAATTGTTTCAGGTGGGTGATGAGGACCAGTGAAAGTTCTGTATTGAACCTTTACTATAAAATCGAATGAACCATCATTTATTCTTTTCTCATCTTCTGTTCTCCCCATGTTCACACGTTCAATGGATATTATTTTTGCATCATATAACCCATAGCTTTGTTTAATGACTTTGCTTGCATAAGGATATAATAAGGTGAGAAATGCATCATACATATCTTTGTTGTTAATATTCTGAGCTTCCAGATGAACAGAATTCAGAAATGAGAGCACGATGCAAATACAAGCAACAAAAAAAGTTTTTCTCAATAGTCCGACCTCCCGAATGAATATGAACAAAAATAACTTTTCCATTTCTAATTCAGTTATTCAGAAGGGAAATTGAGTAAAAAAGTGAATTTAGGGATTAATCGTGACAAAAGATGAAAAGAAAAAAGAGGTATAAAAAAAGTATAGGATGGAGGGTGAGAAAACGGAGACAAGAGCAGGAAGATGACAAAAACTATACTAAAGAAGTTGTCATTGCCGTAACATTTGTTGTATTGTTTATTTTCTTTTTTTATACTCTTCAGGGCTTTTAACATATTAACCTGAAAAAGGTTATCAGAAATAGAAAAAAATAACCCTTGCTGCGCAAGGGTTTTCGTATGATTCCGACTGGGCTCGAACCAGCGACCTCTACCCTGTCAAGGTAGCGCTCTCCCAGCTGAGCTACGGAATCATGATGTGTTTCACTGGGTATTTGTCTTACTGACAAGTTCTATTATATGCAGTTTATATCGTTTCGTCAACTACTTTTTTTCAAAATGTTTATTTTGTATGGATCAGCCGCCGTCTTCAGATCATTCTAATGAATGCCCGCTTCTTTTGGGGGTTGTTTTTGTCGTTGTGATGACGAATCTCACTCGTTTCATTGGCCGCGGGCAAGGTGCTCCGTTTTCTGCTCGAAGAAATCCTGTTAGCCTGCAACGCATCAGGCGGAGATCTGACGACAGCGGCGGTGATGGAAATCGCCAAAGGCTGTCGCCCCGATCCTGCTCATCGGGGTGTTCGGCTATCTCATCGGCAATATGTCGGGACCTTGATCGGAAACTGATTTTCCGGCCTCTGAAAACGGCAAAGAAGCCGGGGTTTTTCCCCGGCTTTCTGTAAAGCTATGACGAATGGGCGAGCGTGCCTGATGCGGCTTGCAAGGCGTGGGCAAAATCCGCCTGTAAGTCGTCTGCATGTTCCACGCCGACGCTGAGCCTTAAAAGACCGTCGGTAATCCCCCGTTTTTCCCGCTCTTCTTTCGGCATTGCGGCATGCGACATTTTCGCCGGATATGAAAGAATCGACTCGACTGCGCCTAAGCTGACGGCGAAGACCGGGAGCGTGACATGTTCGACGAGCGTTTTGACGGCTGCGGCATTCTCGAGTTCAAATGAGAGCACCGCCCCGGCGCCGTTTGACTGGTGCTTATGCACACAGGCGCCCGGATGTGAAGAAAGTCCTGGATAATACACCCGCTTGACAGCCGGATGTTTTTCAAAAAATTCGGCGAGCTGCCGGGCCGTTCTGCTTGCTTTTTCAAGGCGGACCTGGAGCGTTTTTAATCCCCTGAGCACGAGCCAGCAGTCCTGGACGCCGAGAACAGCTCCGAACGAATTTTGCAGTTTATAAAGCGCTTCGCCGAGTTTTTTGTCCTTGACGACGGCAAGCCCTGATAAGACGTCGCTGTGCCCGCTTAAAAATTTTGTCGCACTGTGCAGCACGACATCAACCCCGAGCTCAAGCGGCCGCTGAAGCGCCGGAGTCATGAACGTGTTGTCAAGGAATGTCAGACAGCCGTGCGCTTTGGCAAGCTTGACGACGCCTCTGATATCCGTAATCCCGAGCGTCGGGTTTGAAGGCGTTTCAAGGTAGATGACTTTTGTGTTTTCCTTGATGTTTAAGGCAATTTCATTCAGATCGGTCATATCGACGAATGTATGCTCAATGCCGAAGCGGCTCAGCACCTCCGTAATCATCCGGTATGTGCCCCCGTACACATCTTTGGTGACAAGAACGTGATCCCCTTTTGACAAAAGCAAAAAGGCGGTGGAGATGGCGGCCATTCCCGAAGAAAAAGCAAAGCCGCGCGTCCCGCCTTCAAGCTCTGCGATCGCGTCTTCAAGCGCTTTTCTCGTCGGGGTGCCGGAACGGCTGTAATCGTATTCGCCAAACTGGTCAAAAGACGCCTGGTGAAAGGTCGATGCATGCTGGATCGGCACACTGACTGCTCCGGTCGCCGCATCCGTTTTCGCCTGGTTGTGTACGAGTTTTGTTTCGAGCGTCCAGTTACCCTTCGTCATGCCTGCACTGCCTCCTCTTTTACTTTTTGCAATGCCTGCTTCAGGTCATGCTTCAAGTCGGATACGTGTTCGATTCCGACGGAAAAGCGCAGCAGCCTGTTGCAGACGCCGCCGGCGATCCGGATGTCCTCAGGGATATCCATATGGGTCTGCGTCGCCGGATACGTGATAAAGCTTTCCACCCCGCCGAGGCTTTCGGCAAAGCAAATCGTTTGCAAGCTTTTCAAAAACGGGTTGACCCATTCTTCCTTTTGAATGCGGAATGACAGCATGCCGCCCCTTCCCGGGTAAAGAACGTCTGCAACTTCTTCCTGCTCCTCTAAAAATGAGGCGAGCTCCCGGGCGTTTTCCTCGTGCTGCTTCATTCTGAGGGCGAGCGTTTTCATCCCTCTCATCAAGAGCCACGAATCAAACGGGGACAAAACCGCGCCGATCGCGTTTTGATGCTGAAACATTTCCTCTGACAGCTCTTCTCCTTTCGCGACGACGAGCCCTGCCAATAGGTCGTTGTGTCCGCCGAGGTACTTTGTTGCACTGTGAATGACAAGATCGGCGCCAAGTTCAATCGGCCGCTGCAGTACCGGAGTGTAAAACGTATTGTCGACAATCATCAGCAAGTCGTGCTCCTTGGCGATTTTCGCGACTTTTTTGATATCGGTTTCCTTCATTAACGGATTTGTCGGAGTTTCTACAAAAAGGGCCTTTGTGTTTTCCGTAATTTTTGACTTGATACAGTCTTCGTCTGAAAAATCGTCGTACAAAAAGCGCAGCCCGTATTTTTTCCATTCGTTTTCAAACAGGCGGTACGTCCCTCCGTACAAATCCGAGGAAACGATCAGTTCGTCTCCGCTTTGAAACAGCGCCATAATCGTTTGAATGGCGGCCATGCCGGAGCTGAACGCAAAGCCGCGCGTCCCTCCCTCAAGCTTTGCGATCGCGTCTTCGACAAGCTGTCTTGTCGGATTTTTTGTACGAATATAGTCAAACCCCGTGGATTCTCCGATTCCTCTGTGCCTGTAAGCGGAGGAGAAATAAACCGGGGGATTGACGGTTCCTGTTATTTCATCACTGCGGTTTCCGATTTGCGCCAGTGTTGTTTGTACATGTTCAGTCATATGACACCATCCTTTAAAAAGTAAAAACCCCTTCTTCATAAGAAGAAGGGGTATTATTCGCTTCTTCTTATCTTCCAAGCATAACGCTTGCTGGATTTAGCACCTTGGTGCACTGACATCGTCAAGTGCAACAGGTTGCTGAGGTTTCAAAGGGCCAGTCCCTCCACCTCTCGTGATAAGAAAGTGTTTAATTTTCTGATTGTTCTTTACTTTACCCCAATTCAGGAGAATTTTCAAGAGTCTTTTTTCAATCTTTATGCAGGCAGTTTTGGCGTCCCTTTCCCCATAAGTTTAAGTACAAGATACAGCTTAGCTTATGATACATTTAAATAAAGAGGTGATAAAATGATAGAAATCATTTATGGTACGGATGCCCTCGAAGGCTCTTGTTACATAGAGATTCTTCCGGATAAATACCGGGGCAAGTGTTGGAACACGTCTTCGATTTACTTTACAGAAGACAACTTCGGCTATATGATGCCAGCCTTTGAAAAGTGCTATAAACCATTCGATTATTTTGCTTTCAATGAAATGGATACAGATACTTGGAAGTTGATTATGAAGGAATTTGAAGTAATGAAGCAATATTTAATCAATGATCCCGACCCGCATTCATTGAAAGATGTTTTAGGGTTTCCGTTCGTTTACTCGGAGGAAGAGTTTTTGGAAAACCATCAAGCAAACATCAAACAGCTGATCTCAATGATCTCCGAATTTCAAACGTGGATAGAGGAAAAAAGCGATTCAACTCAGTTTATATCCGTGTTAGGAATGTAAAAGAGGTGAATATATGAAACTCCCTTTGACAAATCATGAACGGGCCAACTTAAGGGCCGCCAAGATAAAATTAAAAGATACGGCAGAGATGGAGATTGCAGACCTTGCCAAGACGCTCGGCTCCCCTCTAGATCGGGCGGAATACATAAAAGCGCTCGCCCAGTTTCAAACGGTTCCTTCAATTGGGCCGAAGATGGCCCAATGTGCCGTTGATCTCGGCTTTTATTCTCTTGATGACATAAAGAATGAAACAGGCGCTGATTTGCTAAACCGTTTGGAAGAACTTAAAGGCTGCTGGGAAGACCCTTGTGTAGAGGATTCCTTGCGATGCATCGTCCATCACGCCAATCATCGTGGCAGCGTCAAAAACTGGTGGGACTTCACTGCTGACAGAAAAAGATACCGTGAACAATACGGCTATCCTGCGGAAAGACCTTCCGCCCCCTGGTATGAAAAGAAAAGCTAAACAAGCGGGACCTATGGAACCTGCCGAAAAAGACACTTATAAAGAGAATTTTCGCGCCATTCGTGTTACAATGTATGGAAACGTTAACAACCTACTTTCTGGAGGAGTTCATCTTGGCCATAAAAACAGGAGTCATTCAGGAAAAAACGCTTTTTTCGGAAGAGCTTGGCGAAGAAATGGAGCTTTTGGTTTATTTGCCAGCCAGCTATTCCCCGCTCTACAAATATCACGTTATCATCGCCCAGGATGGTCACGACTATTTCCGGCTCGGGCGCATCAGCCGGCAGATCGAAGAGCTGATAAAAAACGGTGAGATCGAACGGTGCATCGTGATCGGCGTCCCTTACAAAAACGTGCAGGAAAGAAGGCGTACATACCATCCGGAGGGAACGAAATTTGAAGCTTATAAACGCTTTTTGGCTCATGAGCTGGTTCCTTTCACAGACCGCGAGTATCCGACATTTCAAGTCGGATCGGGCAGGACGCTGATCGGAGATTCCCTCGGGGCGACGGTCTCCCTCATGACAGCTCTCGAGTATCCGAATATGTTTGGAAACGTCATCATGCAGTCACCTTACGTCGACAGTCATGTGCTTGAAAAAGTTGCGGACGCCGATTCCCTGCAGCTCATTTCGATCTATCATCAAATCGGCATAAAAGAGACCGAGGTCAAAACGACGGACGACCAGATACTCGATTTCACGGGTCCTAATGAACAGCTGAAAGAACTGCTTCAAAAAAAGAACACGAACTATCACTTTGAAGCATTCGACGGAGACCATAAATGGACATACTGGCAGCCTTTAATCACACCCGCTTTAAAAAAAATGCTCTAGCTCTCCGAATAAAAGCCTATCTTTGTTATACTAAGACCATACAAATTGTCTAAGGAGGGAACAAAATGAAATACGGTATTGTGTTATTTCCATCAAAAAAACTTCAGGACATTGCAAATTCCTACCGGAAACGCTATGATCCGAATTACGCCTTAATCCCGCCTCATCTCACATTAAGAGCGCCATTTGAATCATCTGAAGAAGACATCGCCAAAGTCGTTGCACACCTGAGGGAGCTTTCAAAAGAGATGGCGCCGGTCACGCTGAAAATTACAAAGTTCAGCTCTTTTGCCCCGGTTAATAATGTGATTTATATGAAAGCGGAACCGACACGGGAATTAACCGAGCTGCACGAAAAAATGTACAGCGGTGTTTTGGAAGGCAAGCCGGAGTATGCTTTTGTTCCCCATGTGACGATTGCCCAAAACCTTTCCGATGACGAGCATTCCGATGTGCTTGGAACGCTTAAGATGCAAGACGCGGCCCATGAAGAAGTCATCGACCGCTTTCACCTGCTTTATCAGTTGGATAACGGCTCTTGGACCGTCTATGAAACATTTATTTTAGGAGTGTGAAGAAAACAATTGGAATCTGTCATCGTCAAGAATGATCAGCAGCTAAAAGACGCTTTTTTCGTTCGAACGGAAGTATTTATTAAAGAACAAAACGTATCACCTGAAGAAGAAATGGATCATCTTGATCAGGAATCTTCACATCTCGTCATCTATGACGGAAAAGCGCCGATCGGTGCCGGCCGCCTTCGCATCGTCGACGGCTATGGAAAGCTTGAAAGAATCTGCGTCTTGCAAAACTACCGCTCTTCGGGCGTCGGCAACCTGATTATGGAGGCGCTCGAAAACGAAGCGAAAAAGCTCGGCGCCTCCCAATTTATGCTGAACGCCCAGACACAAGCCGTTCCTTTTTACGAAAAACACGGCTACCGTGTCGTTTCCGAAGAATTTTTAGACGCGAATATTCCGCACGTCAAAATGGTTAAAGGCCAGCCTCTGTAAGCGCCGGTCACGCTATATCACAGAACCGTTCCATCCGAGATGGAGCGGTTTTTTCTTTTCCCCTCTCCCCATTTTTCATAGTTTGTTCATCTTTTGTTTAACGTTTATTCAACATTATCATTTAAGGTTATTTGTAAGTTTTAGAAACGGCCTAAAAACAGCCCGTTTCTTCGGTTGGGAGGTAAACATCGAATGCCGTTATGAAAAAGAAACTCGTCACATTGCTGCGTTTCGGCACGGTCGGAATCGGAAACACGCTCATAGATTGCGGAGTATTTTTCCTGCTTACGGCGCTGAACGTCCCCTACCTGATTGCACAGGTTTGTTCATATACGGCCGGCATCTTAAACAGCTATATCTGGAATCGGACGTGGACATTTCGGGTAAAAGAAAAAGTCTGCGGGCAGGAGATCATCCGCTTTCTCATCATCAACCTGGCAGCTTCAGGAATCATCTTTCTGCTGCTGTACGGCCTTCAAAAAGCGGGCCTGTCCCTCGTTTCCAGCAAAGTGACTGCAACGGTCGGAGGAATGGTGATCAATTTTATCGGGAACCGCCTTTGGGTGTTTCAGGAGCCGGAAATAGATTCATAAGAATACAAATGTATAGGAGTGAATAATGATGAAAATAAAAAAAGCCGTCATTCCCGCTGCTGGATTAGGAACAAGATTTTTGCCGGCGACAAAAGCGCAGCCTAAGGAAATGCTGCCGATCGTCGATAAACCGGCCATTCAATACATCGTGGAGGAAGCCGTCCAGTCCGGCATAAAGGATATTTTGATTATCACAGGGAGAAACAAACGCTCGATCGAAGACCATTTTGACCGGTCTGTCGAGCTTGAACAAAATCTGCAAAGCAAAGGAAAACACGAGCTGCTGAAAGAAATTCAGACGATTGCCGATATGGCCAACATCCATTATATCCGTCAAAAAGAGCCCCTCGGACTCGGACACGCGGTGCTGTCGGCACGGCATTTCATCGATGATGAGCCGTTTGCCGTCCTGCTCGGCGACGACATCATGGTATCGGAAAAACCGGCATTGCAGCAGCTGATCGACGTCTATCAGGAATACAAAACAACTGTCATCGGCGTTCAGACTGTCGACGCGGCCGATGTCTCGAAATACGGGATCATTCAGACATCCACCCAAAAAAATAAAGTATATGACATTGAAGATTTGGTGGAAAAACCGGATGTCCGGCAGGCGCCTTCGAATATCGCCGTCATGGGCCGCTATGTTTTAGAGCCTTCCATCTTCCGGGTCCTTGAGCGGACCCCAAAAGGCGCGGGAAATGAAATACAGCTGACAGACGCATTAAGGACGATTTGCCGGGAGCGGAGCATTTATGCCCGTCAATTGGAAGGCAGCAGATTCGATATCGGCGACAAACTCGGATGTTTTAAAGCAAGCATGGAAATCGGGCTCATGCAAAACGAACTGCGGCCAAAACTGTTAACTTATCTCGAGAATGTCCTTATGAAAGAAACGCAGAAAGGAGCTTTACAATGAAATCAGTGCTCGTGACCGGAGGAGCCGGATATATCGGAAGCCATACCGTCCTTGAATTGAAAAATCGCAACATCACGGCTGTCGTCCTCGATAACCTGTCCACGGGGCATCGGGAAGCCGTCCATACTCCTCACTTTTACGAGGGCGATATCAGCGACTGCGGCCTGGTCAAATCGATCATCCGAAAGCACAACATCGATGCCGTTATCCATTTTGCGGCGAAAAGCCTCGTATCTGAATCGATCGAAAAACCCGAACTCTACTTCAGGGAAAACACGATCAAATCTTGTTCATTCTTTGAAACGATCATACAGGAAGGCGTTAAACACATCGTGTTTTCATCGACAGCAGCCGTCTACGGCATCACAGGGGACAAGCCGATTCGGGAAACCGCCCTGCTTGAACCGGTTAACCCTTACGGCGAATCGAAGCTGATGATCGAAAAATATTTGCACTGGGTCGGAAAAAGGCATAATGTCAAGTGGGCGGCTCTCCGCTATTTCAATGCGGCCGGTGCAGCTCTGGACGGATTCATCGGCGAAGACCACGATCCAGAAAGCCACCTCATTCCTCTCATCCTGCAGACGGCATTGGGCCATAGGGAAAAAATCTCAATCTTTGGAGACGATTATCCGACGCCTGACGGAACATGCATCAGGGATTATATACACGTTCTCGATCTGGCCGCGGCTCATTTGTCGGCATTAGGTGCCCTGTATGAAGACAGACTGGTGCAAAATGTTTATAATGTAGGGACAGGGGCCGGACATTCCGTGAAAGAAATGATTGAAACATCTGAAACGATCACGGAACGAAACATACCAAAGCAAACGGACAAGCGCAGAGCGGGCGATCCGCCTGTGCTTGTGGCGGACAGCCGGGCGCTTCAGGAGCATACCGGATGGAAGCCGAAATACAGCGATTTACAAACCATTATTCAAAGCGCGTGGGAGTGGCATACGACGCATCCAAGCGGGTTTTGACATTCGCTTGTTTCCCGTCGCAAACGGCAGGAGTCCCTGCCGTTATTTCCAAAGTTCGGCTGATGAATCGTAAAGGCAGGGTGAAAAAACGAAAATGGGAAGCATAGTGAACGACATTTTAATGTGGCTGACCGATCTCGGCTACCTCGGGATAGCGATTGGTTTAATGATTGAAATCATCCCGAGCGAAATCGTGCTGGCATACGGGGGGTATATGGTATCAAACGGCTCCATCACATTTACCGGAGCCATCATCGCAGGCGTCATCGGCGGAACGATCGCCCAGATGTTTCTGTACTGGATCGGTTATTACGGCGGACGTCCGTTTTTATATAAATACGGAAAATACTTATTGATCCAAAAACATCATATCGAAACGGCGGAAAAATGGTTCGAGAAATACGGAGCCGGAGTTGTGTTTTCTGCCCGCTTTATCCCGGTGGTCCGCCATGCCATCTCCATTCCGGCGGGCATCGCCAAAATGCCGCTTTTGAAATTCGTCGGCTTGACCGTAATCGCGATCATCCCGTGGTCGATTTTATTTGTTTATCTCGGGATACAGCTTGGAAGCCGTTGGGATCATGTCGAAAATGTGGCCAAAACGTATACGACTCCGATCATGTTTGGCGCAGCAGCATTAATCATTTTATATTTCGGATTCAAAAAGCTGCGTAAAAAATAATGAAAACCCCGGCGGCGGCCGGGGTTTTCAGCTTTAAATCGAACATACATTAAACCGATTCATTTACATAACGGCCCCTCTTTTTCTTGTCTGCGATTCGGCGGTTCAACCCTTTTTTCCGTTTCTTTTCCTGCATGCTTCTTTCTGCAGAGGCCTCGTTTTCGACTCTTTTTTCCACTTCGCGGTAAGCCCTCTCGCTCGGCACCCGAGCCGTTTTTTGAATAGATGCATAATCGGCTTTCCGGCTGACGCTGCGGTTGGCGTACTGTGTATACTGATCATGATAAACCGGCGGCAGATAACCCATCTTATCTCCTCCCTGCGCTCCGATTCCCAAAAATCTACTGTTTTAAATGGTTTTCATTTGATATGATAGACGTTGTCTCACAAGAAGACAACTACCTATTACCGGAGGGACTTCTTTTTGAAATGCGCCCGATTGAATAACAAAGACATTCATATACATACATATTCGAGAGAACACCTTCAATTCCTTTTTGAAGAGGCAAAAAAAGATCAGATCACATGTAAAAATTGCGGTCTGCCGCTGCGCTTGAAATTGACGATTCATGAAGAACCGCATTTTTTTCACAGGGACAGCGGAGACTTTTCCAAATGCGAAGCGGCGTGCGGTGAGGAGCAGCCGAAACAAGAAGCGGACTACACAGAAAGCGGCGTGTTCCGCCTGCCGAAAGGAAAATCGATTGCCGGGAAAGTACGGGAAACGGCCGATGCTTGGATGCCTCCGCAGGAAGCGGCGGTTCACAAGCGCTTTTCTCCGCAAACGGAAACCGAACCTGAGCCGATTTTTCCGAATGTCCCTTTAAACGAAAAACAGTCTGAGGCCGTTTCCATACAAGAAGGCCCCCTTCTCGTGCTGGCCGGCGCAGGAAGCGGGAAGACACGCGTATTAACGGCAAGGGCCGCTTATATGATGTCACATTTCGACGTACCGCCGTCAGCTATCCTGCTCGTTACGTTTACCACAAAAGCGGTGAAGGAAATGAAGGAGCGGATGGCCTCGCAATACGGCTTGGCGCGGCAGACCGTAAGCCGCCTGGTAACGGGGACATTCCACAGCCTTTTTTATAAAATTCTTTATCACCACGACCCGGCGAAATGGAACGGGGAACACCTGCTGAAATGGGACTGGCAAAAAGAGCAGTACCTCAAAATGGCGCTTGCCGAAGAAGGTCTTGATGAAAAGGATTTTCCAATCGACCAGGCGCTTCAGCAGATCGGCTACTGGAAAAACGCCTATCTGCCCGGAGAGCGCATCCCGCTTGAGGACGAATGGGAAAAGCGCGTGCACCGGCTGTACCTGCATTATGAGCAGCAAAAGAAATCCCGCAGCCAATTCGATTTTGACGATATGGCATCAGCATGCTATGAGCTGTTCAAGGACCGACCTGATGTGCTGCAAATGTATCAAGCGCGGTTTCACGCGATTTTAATCGATGAGTTTCAGGATATCAATCCTGTCCAATACGAGATCATCAAGCTGCTTGCCAGCCCGGAGAACAACATCACCTGCGTCGGTGATGATGATCAGTCGATTTATGCGTTCAGGGGCAGTAGTCCGTCTTTTATTCTTGATTTTGAAAAGGATTTTACGGATGCTAAAACGGTTCACCTGACGACGAACTACAGGTCGAGCCACCCGATTGTCGCAAGCGCCGAGGCAGTCGTCGAAAGAAACAAACAACGCCGGCCCAAAAGGTTGGAAGCCGTAAAGGACGATGCCAAAAAACCGCTCTTATTTTATCCATATGATGAAGAAGAGGAAGCGATCATGGTCGTCTCCGACATCCAGGAGAAAATCAAGATGGGCGCAAAACCGGAGGATTTCGCGGTTCTATACCGGACAAACAGCGGCGGCCGCGCCATCTATGAACGCCTTCACCAGTCAGCGATTCCCTATACGGCGGAACAGGGCGTCCAGTCATTCTACAGCAGGAGAGTCGTCAGGCAGATCCTCAGCTATTTGTACTTAAGCCAGAATGAAGACGATCCGGAAGCGGTCAAACAGCTTTTGCCTGTTCTCTTTTTAAAGCAGTCGGCCTTAAATACGCTCAAGGCGCTCTCGATCACAGAGGATTGTACGATGGTTCAGGCGCTTGTAAAATTGACCGGCATCAAATCATTCCAGCTTGAAAAAATCAAAAAAATCGTTCCCTTTTTCCACGGTTTAAAAACGATGAAACCTGTTGAAGCGATCACGTTTGCCGAGGAAAAGATGGGTTTTTCCGAATATCTGAAAAAACGCGGCAACGAGGGAAACAAGCTTGAAAAAGGCTCAGATGACCTGCGCGATTTGAAAACAGCTGCAAAGCGATTCAAGACGATTCCGGAGTTTCTCGCACATGTTGACCATATGAGAGCAGCTGAAAAAAATAAACCTGACGGAAGCGGAGTTCAGCTTTTGACAATCCACCGTGCAAAAGGCCTTGAATTCAATACCGTCTACCTTTTAGGAGCGGCCGATGGTTCGCTTCCCCATGATTTCGCATTAGAAACGGCGAGAAAAGGAGACGAATCCGCTTTGGAAGAAGAAAGAAGGCTCCTTTATGTCGCGATGACCAGAGCTGAAGAAAACCTGTACATCAGCGTTCCATCGGTCAGGAGAGGCAGAACTGCATACCGTTCAAGGTTTTTACAGCCGATTCTGAAAAAACAGCAGCCGAAAGCCGCAATCCCCCGATAAAAAATAAACACCGTGCCCTCCTTGATTGGAAGGCGCGGTGTTTATTTTTTATTGTTCATCATTTTTGAGATCGTATTGAAATCCAATTTTTCTTTTCCGCTAACAATCGACTTGACAATCTTATCTTCCATTTCTTTTGGAACCCGTTTATTGGCTAATTGAGCGACGCGTTTAATGACGCCTCTGACCGTATTTTCGTCCTTGAAGTTGGCGTTTTGCAAAGAGTTTGCCAATTGCATCACGTCCGCCATTTTGACGCCCGTTTTCTTTTCAATGTTTTTGAAAAATTGATTGTCCATATTCCTTCCTCCTTTTGTGGAGTCATACGCTATCATATGCCCTCCGGAACCTCTCTGTGCCTATCCATTCATTGCTTTTGAAAGAAGAGAGCCGCGGGCGGTTCGCCCTTCACTCTCTTCTTTTCAAAAATTAGTACCTAAAAGAAGCCCCGACAATGATGAGAAGAATGAATAAAACGACGATTAAGACAAAGGTTGAGCCGTAACCGCCATAGCCTCCATAACCATAGCCGCCATAGCAGCTTCCAAAACCGAAGCAGCTTCCACATGAAAAACCCATCAAAAGCACCTCCTTTTCTTCCCTATACCATATGTTAGTTGATAGGTTTCGCTTGGATAGATGCATAGGGCTTGTGTGGATTATTTAAAAACGCCCGGTAACCGCCCGTCCTCTTCCATCCATGTTTCAGCATGCTCTGAAAACTGTTCGATTTGTTCTCCAAACTGTTCTGCATTGCGGTCAAAACGATTCAATTCCTTCTGCTGCTTCTTTATGATCCGATCATGTTCCGCCTGATATTGATCATGCTTGCGGTGAATCGATTCCATCAGCTGTTCAAACATATTCACTCAGGATTCTCCTCCTCATGATTATGTATGCGAAAAGAGAAAAATCGGAAACAAAAAAACCGGATCTTTTCCGGCTTTTTTTGAAAAACTTATTGGGCACTTCTCTTTTTGCCGCATCCGCAGCCTTTTTTCTTCACTTTTTTTGAGAAAGATTGATTGTTTTTGGAAGCACTCGTTGTCCGGCCTTGTTGCCGCCTTTTCACTTGTCTCATGTCCATTCCTTCCTTTCTCATTCGTATATCCGTATTATATGACTACTCTTTTTATAAGTTGCTGTGATAAACCCCCAATCAGCTAAAGCCACTTCGACACGAGCGTTTCAAGCACCCCGGCAAAGCCTGCGATGGCAAGGAGCAGGATCAGCCATTCGGCTGCGGTCGGGATGAGTGCATACAGAATGAGCAATATCGCTGTGCACCACACCCCCGTGCACCAATAGCAGCTTAACAGCTCGCCGATCCAGGCTCTAAAGCCCTTTCCTTTCATGACAATGTACGTTTCAATCTGCCCCGTTTTTTCGTCTTTTTCTTCAACCTCATCGTGAAAAAGGTTACGCAATGGAGCCATGATCGTGTCAAAAACGATAAGACGCGTCAGCCGAAACACCGCAAGTGAAAATAGAACAAATAAAAACCAGCTTTGTATCACCGGTCTCCCCCTCTTAAAAATCGTCTGATTTCCAATATATGCGATTCCCGGGGCGAACATGAATCACAAAGCGTCCCGCTGTGCAAATTTGGGTGCAGATTTGTATGTTTTCCTCATTCCGCTATGGAACTAATTTGCATTTAATAAAGTGTAGATAAGAAAGGAGTGAAAGTTATGTCGTTTCATGAAAAAGCCGAAGCGCTATATACGGAAACATTCGACGAAATTTCCAAGGATTATGAACAGCTCATTGAAATCGTAGATTCGGAACATGTTACGGTAAACACGACAAACATAACAGCCGCTCTCTCTCTGCAAGCAATTGTGATTACAATCATTGTGTTGGCGGTGCAGCTGGCAATCGAAGATCCGGAAACAGCCGCTCTCATCTCGGAACAACTTCTTGTCGTACACAAATTGCAAAACAGAAAAAAAACGGTCATTCAAGTCATTGGAAGCAAAAATATTGTCATTACCCTTTCTTCAGTGGAAATCGCAGTTTCTATCCAAATCTTGACCGACGTCCTGATCGCTCTTTTAACAGAACTTGACATACTTTAACCCCTTCTTTCTTTCTAATATTCTTTAGAAATTGAGGTGAGAATCAATTGTCAGATCTGGAAAAACTAAAGTCTGAAGTCAACCCGTTAATGAACACGCTGGTGTCAAATATCCTTAGAAAACACGGGGTCTCAAAAGATAATGTCCGGACGCTGTCTGAGGATGAAAAAGCCAACATTCTAAAAATGCTCGATGACTTAAAAGCGCAGTCCGAAGCCGTCGTTAAGCAGCAAAAGCAGAAAAATCAAAACAAGAGCCAGCCGGATGCCTCATCGCGTTCCGGAGACCGAGCAAATCGAAAAAGAAACCGTTCAAATAAAAATAAATTGCGAGAAAAGCTGAAACAAAGAAGACAGCAAGAAAATAAAGGCGAAAATGAAGAGAAAAATGGGGATTTGGAGTAGGGTATTTGCCATATACAAGTTCGAAGCTTCAAACATTTAATAATAGTAAATGGAAGGAGGAAAACAAATGGAAACAAGACCATATTCTTGGGTAGCGCTTGATCCTGAATGCGAGCATCCGGGAACCGAGTATTATCCGAGATTCCCTAAGAAGCAGATTTGTGATGACTATAATTGCAAATGCGGTAAAGACGAAGCTTTCATCAACCAGGAATTGGATCAGCTCAACCTGAACAAGCAGCTTTCAGATGAAACCATCATCATTAAAGATTCTTGCGACATCAGAGTCTCTACAGAGGATACTCAAGTCGTCACATCAGTGCTGACAGCGATTCAGACGGCGATCGTGACGGTCGTTCTCGCAATCATCGATGACTTTGAATTGGCAGAGCTTGTCTCACAAGATCTATTACAAGTAACAGCAAATAAACAGACGAACCGTCAAAAACTCGTGATCGACAATTCCCGCGATGTTACGGTATCAACAGAAGATACAGACGTCGCAACATTGGTCAGCACAGCAGTTCAAACACTTACAGTTATCATCGCAACGCTTATTGTCGGTATTCTCTAATATAAAAAGCAGAGCCAACCAGCTCTGCTTTTCTTCATTTATATAGACGATTACCCACACCAACAAGGGTACGGGTACATATCTTGTTAAAGACTAAAGTCAAATATCCTAATATAAAGGAGCTGAAATCCATGAGCTGCGGAAAAAACCATGGCCGGCATGAAAATTGTGTTTGTGAAGCGGTTGAGCAGATTATTGAAGAGCAGGAAGCAGTCGAAGAAACAGCGGCATGCTCGACAAGTTGCTTCGGCAACCTGCTGAATCCGACTGTTTCCGGAAAAGACACGATTCCGTTCCTTATTTATGACAAAAAAGGCGGGCTGTTTTCGACTTTTGGAAATGTCGGGGGATTTTCAGATGATATGCAGTGCTTTGAATCTATTTTCTTCCGGGCAGAAAGTTTAAAAGATTGCTGTGCAACTCTTTCAATCCTGAGGCCTGTGGACATAAACGGCGACACGTTAAGCGTTTGCCACCCTTGTGATCCTGACTTTTTCGGGCTTGAAAAAACGGACTTTTGCATCGAAGTTGACTTGACTTGTTTCTGCGCGATTCAGTGTCTGTCACCTGATCTAGTAGATCGCGCAGCAGAACAAAAAAACAATCACGGATAAACATTGCAAGAAGTGCACCGAAAGCCGCATGACCGGAAAGCGGCTTGGTGCAAACCCCTTTCACGAAAGCTGCCGGCTCTCGGCAGCTCCTTTTACCAATAGAAGAGTCCGGCCCGTTTTGAAACGAAATGAAAATTCCTGATATAGGAGGGATCTTAAACATGACGATCATTTCAGGCGAAAATTGCGTATTGGAGGCAGTTGAAAGCATTCATGAGCTGCAGAACGCCATTGAAGAGGAAGGAGGCTGCTCGACAAGCTGCTTCGGCAATCTGCTTTCTCCTACTCGCAATCTCGGCGACACCATTCCGTTTATTATATTTACGTCAAAGTCAAAGCCGTTCGTCGCTTTTGGAAACATTGGGGAACTTCAAGCAGGCCCTTGCTTTAGCACCATTTTTTTCAGAGTTGAAAACGTTCATGACGGCTGTGCGACCCTAAGGCTGTTGATCGCCTTTGACGAAAATCGGCGCATCCTCGATTTCACGGATGATAAAGACAAAATATGCGATGTGTTCCGTTTGGAAAAAACAAACTTCTGTATTGAAGTAGATCTGGAATGCTTCTGTGCAATCGAATGTTTAAATCCGAAATTAATCAACCGCACAACATAAAAGTCCCTAGAACGGGACTTTTTTTGTCGGCATTAAAAGCCGAGCGGGTGCAGCGAAGTGATGCTGTCGATCGCAAGTTCAGCCGGCTCGCCTTTGCTTGAAGTCCGGACGAAGACGGACTCGCCTTTTTTTGCGACGAGCGTTCCTCTGTATGTTTTTCCGTTTGCTTCAATAAGGCACAGCGTTTTCGGCATATTTACCGGGAGACTTGTTAAAAAATTGATTTTTTCGTTAATCGTCATTTTACTGAGCGGCTTCTTAATCGGCTTTATTCCTTTGGACGGTCTGTCCGCTTCCTTGTTACGAACTTCTTCAGGAATCTCTTTTTCCTGCTGGCTCTGCGCTTCCGGCTGTTCTTCCTTTTGCTTTGCCTTATCTTCAGAAGCGCGTGGTTTTAGCGTTTTTTTTCTTTTGATGAGGATGTCCTGCATGTTTGCTTCAGCCGCAGCATAATCGGGCTGTACAATATACATGAGCGGCTTTTGCTCCGCATCGTGTTTCTTATTAGGCATCTTTTATCCCTCCGATCCGTTCATGGTATATCTATATGACGGAGGAAGGAAAATCAGAAGAAAAGAAAAAGCAATCCTTGAAACGGATCGCTTTTTCATACGTTTTTTATCGGGCGATAATATGGTAGCCGGAATCAACATGCAGGTTCTCGCCTGTCATTCCGCGGGAAAGGTCGCTGAATAAGAATAAAGCTGTGTCGCCGACTTCCTCCGGAGTAGTCGTGCGGCGAAGCGGAGCGCGCTCCTCGATTTCTTTCAGGATCGAATTGAAATCGCTGATTCCTTTTGCAGACAGCGTCCGGATCGGTCCTGCAGAAATGCTGTTAACGCGGATTCCTTCCTTCCCGAGATCGCTTGCCAAGTATTTCACGCTCGCATCAAGGGAAGCTTTTGCGACGCCCATGACGTTGTAATTTGAAACGACGCGCTCTCCCCCAAGATACGTAAGCGTGACAATGCTTCCGCCTTCGGTCATAATGCCGCGCGCGGCTTTAGCGACCGCTGTCAGCGAATACGAACTGATATTGTGAGCGAGAAGGAAACCTTCACGATTTGTGTTCAAATATTCTCCTGTAAGCTCTTCTTTGTTCGCAAATGCGATGCAGTGTGCAATTCCATGAATCACTTGGACTTCGTCTTTGATTTTGGCAAAACACTCTTCGATTTCCTGATCGTTTGTGACATCGCAAGGCAGAACGATTGAGTCGTTCCGTTCCAAAGAATCGGCCAATTCCTTGACCGATTTTTCAAGCCGCTCTCCGGCGTATGTAAAAATCAGCCTTGCACCGGCATTGTGAAGAGATCGGGCGATTCCCCAAGCGATGCTTCGTTTATTCGCAACACCCATGACGACTATATTACGGCCTTCAAGTGATACATTCATATGTATAAATCCTCCTAATGATTAACAGTTTATTAGTACCTGATCATAATATATAGTATCACAATTTGCGTCAGGCTGACAATTTTCAGTCTAAAAAAAGCGGCGGCGTTCCCGGAATGGACGCCGCCGCTTTGCTAACGCACGGTGTGCAAAGGGATCAGCCCTCCCGCTTAGCGCGCTGTTTATACGCAAAATGATTCGTCGGCCCGTGTCCGGAGCCGATATTCAGACCGTTTGCCACCGCCATGTGCACGAATGATTCGGCGATTTCGAAAGCCTCGTGAATATCGCTTCCTTTGGCGATCTGCGCCGTCAAAGCGGCTGAAAACGTACAGCCTGTGCCATGAGTGTGCTTCGTTTCGATAAAAGGATTGGTGATTTCGATAAATGTTTCGCCGTCAAAGAGCAGGTCTGTCACTGTTTTCTTTTCCGGCAGGTGGCCTCCTTTAATGATCGGATAGCGAACGCCCAATTTGTGCAAATCCTCAGCCGCTTTTTTGCGGTCATCCATCGTCTGAATCCTTCTTCCAGTCAGCACCTCTGCCTCGGGAATATTCGGCGTCGCCGCAAAAGCCCGGGGCAACAGCCGCCGTTTCAGCGTTTCCACGGCTTCGTCATTCAACAGCGATGCTCCGCCTTTGGCAATCATGACGGGATCGACAATCACAACCTTGAGATCGTGCTCCTCAAGCTGCTGAACGATTTCTTCGATCATTTCCGCACTCCATAGCATCCCCGTTTTAATCGCGTCAGGCCTTAAATCAAGGGCTACCGCTTCGATCTGTTTGCCGAGCGCTTCCGGAGACATCGGAAAAACGCCGTGTACGCCTTGCGTATTTTGCGCGGTTACCGCCGTCAAAGCTGACATGCCGAACACGCCAAGCTCCTGAAACGTCTTAATATCAGCCTGGATGCCCGCACCTCCGCCTGAATCGGACCCGGCGATCGTCAATGCTTTTCGTATACTCATGTTGTCTGCACTCCTTTTTTCAGCCTTCAGCCAATCCATCTGTGGTATATCGTTTTTGCCCGTTTTACGTCATTTGTCCCATGAATGAAAGCCCGGCCGTCCCGAAAAATGACAAATCTGAAGTCTTCGGATTTGCATGACACCAAGTGCGGATTCCCTGTCACATCCAAGCCCGCTTCTTTAAAGCGGACGGCCAGCTCCTCAAGTTTTGGCGGCTGTTTGCCAGCAGGTCTGATTTGGACCGTTTGCCGCCCGCAAAGAACGGCCGCCTTTGTTTCGTTTTCCGGTGAAAGAAACGGAAATTCACGGGTGCCGCACGTCGGGCATGCTTGATCTTTAAGAGCGTCCGCGCGAACCTCGGACCTTTCATTTGTCCATATATCAAATGAGCGGAGCGTTCCAGAGGTTTCATGCCCCGTCAGCAGCTTAAGGGCATCTGTCACTTGATAAGCGGCGACCTGCTGAACGACCGGGCTGATGACGCCGGATGTGTCGCATGTCATCGTGTTCGCCGGCAGGTGTCCCAAAAGACAATGAAGACACGGCGTCTTATCAGGAATGACTGTATAGGTAATCCCGTAGCTTGCTACACACGCCCCATACAGAAAAGGGATTCCCGATTTGACGGCCGCATCGTTTACAACGAGCCGGGTCTCAAAGTTATCTGTGGCATCAATGATCAAGGATGCGCCTTCTGCAAGGCTGAGCGCTTTTTCCGCCGTGACATCGGTGACGATGCCGTTAACCCGGACAGAGCCGTTGATCAGGCGGAGCCTGTTTTCGGCAGCCGCCGCCTTCGGCATCTTGTCTTTCGCATCTTGTTCCGTGTATAGCTGCTGACGCTGGAGATTGCTCCATTCGACATAATCCCTGTCAACGATCGTAAGCGAACCGACTCCCGCTCTTACAAGCATTTCAGCGCTCGCCGATCCGAGAGCCCCGGCTCCGATGATCAGCACATGCGCGCTCTCTATCTTTTTCTGACCGCCTGGACCGATCGGCGAAAACAGCTCCTGTCTCGAATATCTGCCGTTCAAGTCGTCAGCATCCCTTCTTCAGGGCTGGAAGCGATGCCATAGTCTTTTTCAGGAATTCTTCCCGCGAGATATCCGAGCCTTCCTGATTCGACGGCAAGTTTCATGGCGAGCGCCATTTTGACCGGATCCTTTGCACCGGCTACAGCCGTGTTCAGCAAAACGCCGTCAGCCCCCAGCTCCATTGCGTATGCCGCGTCTTTGGGAGAACCGATTCCGGCGTCGACGATCACCGGAACTTCAGCCTGTTCGATGATAAATGAAAGATTGAGAGGATTGATAATCCCCTGTCCTGAGCCGATCGGCGAGGCGCCCGGCATAATCGCATGCACACCGAGCTCTTGAAGTTTTTTCGCCAGCACGACGTCATCCGATGTATACGGAAGGACGATAAAGCCTTCCTCAAGCAGGGCTTCGGATGCTTTTAATGTTTCAACAGGATCAGGCAGAAGCGAGCGGTCGCAGCCGATCACTTCGACTTTAATCATGTCGCAAAGGCCGGACGCTTTGGCAAGCTTTGCGATCCGCACCGCTTCCTCCGCCGTTTTTGCCCCTGCTGTATTCGGCAAAAGCGTATACCGGCTCAGATCAAGCTGTTCGAGAAAATTGGGCTGCGATTCTTCAAAAATATTCATCCGTCTGACGGCAAAGGTCAGAATCTCCGACTCTGATACGCGCACGGCCTCTTTTTGAATCTCAAATGACGGATACTTCCCGGTTCCGAGCAATAGTCTTGATGAAAACTGCTGATCAGCGATTTTTAACATGTTTTATCCCCCTCCGACAAAATGAACGATTTCGATAACATCGTTTTCTTCAAGTTTCACTTCTTGATAATTCTCTTTTCCGATAATCTCTCTGTTTCTTTCAACGATGACAACACGGTTTTCCAGCTGATAGGATGCAAGCAGGTCATAAATCGTTCCTCCGTCATTCTTCCAGTCTATCTTTCGTCCGTTTAGCTGAATCATCATTTGTGAACAGCCTCCTTCCGGTCAACCTTAAACGCTTCTTCCCAGGCGGGCTCGACCGGCCGGCTGAGAACCATATCTGTGATCATCTCCCCCGTCGCCGGCGCGAGAAGGATGCCGTTTCTGAAATGGCCGGCCGCAAACAAGATGCTGTCGTTTTCAGGATGTCTGCCGATATACGGATTGCCGTCCTCTGTTTCCGGTCTTAATCCGGCCCAGCATCTGTCGATTTTCAACCCGCCGATTCTCGGAAGCATCGTTTTCGCCTTTTTTATGACGGCTTCGATGCCGTCCAAATCAGGCTGCTCATTCCAGTCTCCGGCTTTCATCGTCGCGCCGATGACAAGCTTTCCGCTGTGGCGCGGAACAATATAGCAATGATCGTGATACAGCGTTCTCGTTAAAGGAATGCTGTCATTCCACACGGACAGACACTCCCCTTTCACCGGATAAAATCGCTTGTTTAAACCGAGCTGTTGAAAGAAAACGCCGCTCCAGACACCGCTCGCGATCACGGCATGATCCGCTTCTAGGGCGCCTGAAGCCGTCTGAATCCGGACGCCGCCTCCTGCCGCCGCTTCTATTGAGAAAACAGGCTCATACTCAAAGATGTCTGCGCCGAACAGTTTTGCTCCTTTGGCAAAAGCTCTGCAAACAGAGATCGGTTCGACATGAACGTCATCCCGGATAAAATTCGCACCGAGTATCCCCTTTGCTGCATGCGGCTCTTTTTCATACACCTCTTGAGGCGTCAGCCATTCGGCAGAATCGAGCGCGGCCATTTCCATAAGGCGCGCCCGGTCGCTTTCGGTAAATGCGAGTTTTAAAATACCGCCGTCATGCCGCCTGATATCAATGCCGCTTACGCTTTTTAGTTCAGCGGTCAGCCGCTTATATGCAGTCTGGCTTGCCCTCGCAAATTCGAAAAATGTTCCCGGTTTATCGCATTCGGCATGAGCGCCGAGCATACCGGCGGCCGCACGGGTCGCTTTCTTCCCGATCCCGCCGCTTTCAAAAACCGCCGTTTGTTTTCCCGCTTTTGCGAGATGATAGGCAATCGAGACACCGATGATGCCTCCGCCGATCACGATCGTTTCATAGCGCTTTTTCATACAGATCTCCTTTCACCAGGCGCAGAAGCCGTTTGCAAGCTTCGGCAGACCTGTCTTCAGAAAAAATCCCCGACATCACCGCGATGCCGTCAGGGGCGGCCAGCTTTACCTCAGGCAGCCGCTTTTCGGTAATCCCTCCGATGGCAATAACGGGAATATCGACGGCCTGTTTCACCTTCCACAGGCTTTCCGTCCCCCTTCCTGTCAGCCCTTTTTTGCTGTCTGTTTCAAAAATGTGGCCGAACAGCACGTAATCCGCTCCTTCTTTTGCAGCTTGAACCGCTTCTTCAGCGGAGTGGACAGACTTTCCGATTTTCAAATGCGGAAAACGGCGTCTTACACATTTGACGGAAAAGCCGTGGGAAGGCAGCTGAACACGGTGTATATTGTGGAACAAGGCGACATCCACCCTGTCGTTGATGATGAGCTTCCGCTTATCGACGCCGGCTGCCAGCAGGCGTTCGATTAATTCTGAAATCTCGCATACCGTTTTTGACCTCTCCCTGATATGGATAAAATCCGCTGCATCCTTGATCGATACGATTTTGGCGGCCAGCTCGTCAACGGAGTGCCGGTCATCAGTGATCGCGTGAAGCTTCAAGCTGTTCACCCCGCTCCTCGGACCAGCTTTCCTTCTTGTGCGCCATATTCCAAAATTGATATTCGTAGAAGCTGGAAATGATGAAGTTTTCTTTCATATTCGCTCTGACTTCAGCAGCGCTTTTTTCGGCCAGCTCGTCAAAACGGTCGACCTGTTCGGTCACGAGTTCTTTAAACCAGTCTCCTCCATATGTCGCAATCCATTCCTGATAAATGCCGTTCTCAGGCTTGCACGCTTTCAGCGTTTCCCCGACCTCGTAGTAAAGCCAATAACAAGGGAGCAAAGCGGCAAGAATTTCTGCAAAATTGCCGCTCATAACGGACCGGTACATGTGGGACGTATAGGCATACGCGGTCGGTGACGGCTTGAACGCTCTTTTTTCTTCCTCGGTAATGCCGAGCAGCTCGGAAAACTTCCGGTGCAGAGCCAGCTCTGCTTCATACGTTCCCTTTGCATGCTCAGCCATCCGGCTCGTTGTGTATAAATCTGCCGCATATGCCGCGGCAAAGGACTGAACCTTGGCAAAATGGCTCAAATAATAGGAGTCCTGAAGCACATAATATGTAAAGCAGTCAATCGGCAAAGATCCGTCACCGATTCCTTTAATAAACGGGTGCACAAAACTGCCCTCCCACCATTCTGCGGCGCTCTTCCGGCACTCTTCCGAAAACTTCATCTAAGTAGCCCTCCTTTAATGTTAGAAAATGAAAAAACCACTTTCCCCGCAGGAAAAGTGGTTTGGAATTTGCATATCACCATACATAGTCAAATACCTTGCCACTTCCCTACGCAGGTCTGAACCTGTTCAGGTTATGAGGGTCTAAAAGTCACACTTTTATCTCAGCCCTTATGAAGGACTCCCCTAGTGGAAAACATTTCATTCATTCAGTTATATTTTTATCTTAACACGAAATTTAAAATGGTCAAGCATCAGTCTTCCAGCGTTTTTTTCAATTCGGCGATATATTCGCGCGAGCCGGTGGCGATCAGCCTGTCGCCCAGTTGCAGCCTTGTATCGCCGTGAGGCACAAGGCTGTCGACGCCTCTGAAAATCCTCACAAAGATAACGTCCCCCATAAACGGAAATTCCCTTAACAGCACGCCGTCATAGCGCTCGTTGCTCATGTTGATTTCGTATAATGATGCATCCTGATTCGTCAACAGCTTCATGACGCCCGGAGCCTCAATCAGCGCGCGAAGCAGCGTTTTCGTCGACAGCAGGACGGAAATCGTATCGACGCCGTTTTCTTTCAATTTGGCTTCCGCTTGCGGCGAATCTGCGCTTGCGATAATCCTATCGACTTGTTTATCTTTTGCAAATAGGGCAATTCCGGTATTCCGCTCTTCATTCCCGGTCGCTACGACAAGAATATCTGTCTCAAAAACGCCGAATGATTCGAGTGTCCCGAATTCATAATCTGGCAGCACTTCCACGTCAAAAACCGGCTCTGACAGGTTTTCTTCTTTCTTTTCCTGATGCACATGCAGAACCCTGACTCGGTATTCCTCAGAAGGCAGCTCAAGCGTAACGGGCAGTGTCATTTGATTGGCGCCGATACAGGTGATCGTTTTTTGTTCCGTTTCGCTCTGTGCTTTCGGCATTAGCTTTTTGAAACCCGTCGGCGTAATAATGCACGTGATGACAGCGACAAGAATGAGCACGCCGGACATTTTCGCGTCGATGACGCCGATCCGTTCTCCGATTGTTGTGGCGGCAATGACGAGCGACAATGTCGACGTCAATAAAAGCCCTGAAGCCAGCACCGTTTTCATACCATACCACTTTTTCAGCATCAGCGCAGGAACGGCCTTGCTGATTAAAAGCGCCACAAACAGCAGCGGGATCATCATTAAAATTTTCGGGTCTTCAAACAAGGACCATATATCAAGCTTGACTCCCGTCATCACAAAAAAGATCGGAATCAAAAATCCATAGCCGAAAGAATCAAGCTGCTGGACCAGCTCTTTATTCGGAGAAAGCAGCGACACGAGAACCCCGGCTAAAAATGCGCCGAGTATGTTTTCCGCGCCGAGCGATTCCGAAAGCGCGACAAGCACGATGATCAGGGTAAAAATCGCCCTTGTGCCGATTTGAATCGTTCCTTTTGACATCACTTCAATATAAGAGCGGTTTTTAAACACCCTTCCGAAGAGATAAAGGACGACGCCTGCGGCAAACAGGATGATCAACAGCCACATATTGCTGCTTTCGTCTCCATAAATCGAGGCGAAGACAGCGAGCAGAATCATCGTCACAAGGTCGGCGATCACCGCCACAAGCAAAATAATCTGTCCGATGTTCGTTTTCATCAGGCGCTCTTCTTTCAGCGTCGGAACAACCACCCCGAGTGAAATCGTCGAAATGATCAGCGTCATTAAGAAGGCGTTGTCGATAAACCCGGCCAGGACAAAGCTGTAAGAAAGCCCGAGCGACAAAATGAAAATCGCGATAAATATAATGGCAGCCGTTTTAAACGTGTTTGGCGCAGTTTTTCCGTGTGGGAGCAGCTGCTTTTTCTTCCCTCTTTCAAACGCGGAAAAATCGATCTCCAGTCCGCTCAAAAACATTAAAAAGATAAACCCGAGCATCGATAGCGTCTCAAGCCACGCATCATGCACTTCAACAAGATTAAAACCGCTTTTCCCGATAACAAGCCCCATGATGATTTCCGCCACAACGACAGGTATGACAAGCCTTAAGCGGTTCAGCAGGATGGGGGTTAAAAATGCGACAATGACGACGACTAAAGATGAAACAGATGTATGCTCCATAGATGTTACCTCCTAAAAACCGGTTTCCTTAGTATATAGTGTCCCCTTCCACAGTCAAAAAGGACCATAATTACAATTCAACGAAAGAAAAGGCAGATGTTTCTCCTTTTCTCCCAAGTGTAAAAGTCGATTTTAACAATGCTCGCCGAGAAATAAAAGTGATATGCCTGATTTTCTCCGCAGGAAATGTTTGAAGGTGAAAATAGAACATAAACAAGGTATGATATCCAATAAACAAAGCCGGTGAAGGTTATCATAAATATAATTGCTGTTAGTTAACGTTTAGGAGATGAAAGACATGAAATACGATGTGATCGGAGATATTCACGGATGTTATGATGAAATGACCGCATTGCTTGAAAAGCTCGGCTATTCTCTCGATACAGGGCTGCCCGTCCACCCCGAAAAGAGAACCCCCGTCTTTCTCGGAGACTTGACAGACCGGGGGCCGAAATCTCTCGCGGTCGTTGAATTTGTGGCGAATGCCGTTGAAAAAGGCGCAGCACGCTACGTCCCGGGCAATCATTGCAACAAGCTCTACCGCTTTTTTAAAGGAAACCCGGTCAAGCTCATGCACGGCCTTGAAACGACAGCCGCCGAGTACAGACAGCTCCCTAAGCAAACACAAGACCATATCAGAGAGCTGTTTATGCGCCTGTATGAACGTGCCCCGCTTTATGAGATCCTGCATAACGGCGAGCTCGTCGTCGCCCATGCCGGGATAAAAGCCGAATATATCGGAAAGAAGCCCGTTGGCAAGGTAAAGCAATTTGTTTTGTATGGGGATATTACGGGGGAGACGCTTCCTGACGGAAGACCTGTCAGGCGGGACTGGGCCGCGCATTATAAAGGCGAGGCATGGGTCGTGTACGGCCACACTCCTGTCAGGGCTCCGCGGATGGTTCATCATACGATTAACATCGATACGGGATGCGTATTCGGCAATCGGCTGACCGCCTTCAGGTTTCCGGAACTCACAACAGAATCTGTCCCTTCCTCAATGCCTTTCGATGAAACGAGATTTCGAACAGAGCCATAAAAAAAGAGAGCTGTTTTCAGCTCTCCAATAACTTCCGGATATCAAGCGGAAGCGGCGCGTAAAACGCCAGCTCCTCCCTTGTCAGCGGATGAATAAACGTCAGCCTCTCGCTGTGAAGCGCCTGCCGATTGATGAGATCGCGCGTGCCCCCGTAAAGCGTGTCACCGCACAGCGGGTGTCCGATATGGCTCATGTGAACGCGGATTTGATGGGTTCTTCCCGTTTCAAGGCTCAGCGAAACGTCTGTTATCTGCCCGATTCGCATGTTCACTTTAAAGTGGGTGACCGCTGTTTGGCCATCTGGGACAACAGCCCGCTCAATAATGCTTGTCGCTTTTCTGCCGATCGGGGCGTCGACCGTTCCGCAGTCTTCCCTGATTTCGCCGTGAACAACGGCGCGGTACTGCCGTTTGACACGCCCCTCTTTTTGCAAATGTGATAAAAGGGAATGTGCAAAACGATGCTTGGCGACGAGCATGACCCCTGATGTGTCACGATCTAGCCTGCTCACAAGATGAACGGTCGCTTCACAGCCCGTCTGCTGATAATAATTAATAAGCCCGTTCGCAAGGCTTCCTGTCGGATGTTCCCGCGAAGGAATCGACGACAGGTAAGGCTGTTTATTAAGCACGAGGACATGGTCGTCTTCAAACAAGATGTCAAGCGGGATCGCTTCCGGCCGCAGAGATTCGCTAACCTTCTCCGGCGGGAACAAAATTGCGAGCTCGTCCCCTTCCTGAAGGATATACCTGACCGTGACATGCTCCCCATTAATGAGAAGGTCCCCGCCGCCGAATTTGATATCTGCAAGCATCCTCTTTGAAATGCCCATACGCTGCACATACTCTTTCAACAGCATACCGTCTTCTTTTGCTGTTATCGTTTGTCTCAAAGAAAAATCGCTCACGGCCAAACCTTCCTATTCTCCCTTTCCGATAAAGGATTCCTGCACCCTTTTCCAAAACGGAAACGGACGGAACCTCGCAAACCTGACATTCTCGCTTGCGACGCGGCATTGAATCGATTTGACGTCTTTATGCAGCAATGTTAAGTGATCAACCGCAACCTGGAAGGTCACATCGTTAAGGGGTTTGATTACGCACGTATGATGCTCAGGCAAAATGAGCGGCGAGCCGACCGTCCGAAACACGCGATTGTTGATAGACGCCATTTCAGCTAGCTGGACCGCCCTGATCGACGGGTGGATGATAGCCCCGCCGAGGGCCTTGTTGTACGCCGTGCTGCCTGAAGGCGTCGACAGGCAGAGCCCGTCGCCGCGAAACGTTTCAAACAGCTCCCCTTTTATCTCGACGTCTGTGACGAGCGTACCTTCGATGCTTTTAATCGTGCATTCATTCAGCGCCAGGTACCTTGCTTCCTTTCCGCCGTTATTGTAGCGGACGATCACTTCCAGGATCGGATATTCAACAATCTGAAACGGCGTTTTCGCAATCGCGATCACCAGTTTTTCAATCTCATCCGGAACCCAGTCTGCATAAAAGCCGAGGTGGCCGGTATGAACCCCGACAAATGCCGTTTTATCGAGACGGCTGCTGTACTTGTGAAACGCGTATAAAAGCGTTCCGTCCCCTCCGACGGAAATGACGATATCGGGCTCTTCTTCGTCGCACTCAAGGCCGAAGTCGAGCAGGTACGTTTGAATTCTGCTTTTCAATGTATCAGAGACCGGATTTCCTTTTGACGATACCGCAAATTTCATCTTTTTTCTCCTTTCCCCTAGCCGTCATCCTCGTCCTTTTTCTTTCGCGAGAAAGCCGCCTGGGCTTCCTGGATTTCACCCCTGATCTCAGACATCTCCTCATCGAGCCTTGAAGCTGCCTCAGATGCCCTTTGGAGCCTTAATTTCACTTTTTCCGGGATGTTGCCGCTGTATTTATAATTTAAAGAATGCTCAATCGTAGCCCAAAAATTCATGGCCAGCGTTCTGATTTGAATTTCAACCAAAATCTGCTTTTCCCCGTTTATCGTCTGCAGAGGATATAAAATCACGAGATGGTAGGAACGGTAGCCGCTCTCTTTATGTTCCGCAATATAATCGCGCGTATCCACGACCGTGAAATCCTTTCTCGCCAGAAGCATCTGCTTGACGATGTGGATATCCTCAAAGAATTGACACATAATCCTGAGTCCCGCAATATCCTGCATGCTTTCGATATCATCGAGCGGAATGTTTTTCCGTTTCGCCTTTTCCAAAATACTCGGAACAGGCTTCACCCTTCCCGTCACAAACTCTATGGGCGAATGCTCTTCTTCGTATTCGTAAAGCGCCCTGATCCCTTTCAGCTTTACTTTAAGCTCTTCAACAGCCTGCCTGTACGGCGCTAAAAAACGCTCCCATTGTTTTTCATCCATAAACCTTCCCCCAATTTCATCGCCTTTTTTTCTAGAGGAATGCCCGCTTCACTCTCTCTTCCATTTCTTCGCCATAATTTGCATTATCTTTAATATTATCGATCAGATACTGAAGCTCTGTATGAAACCCCTCAAGCTCCAGCTCTTCCTTTCCGATATTCAAAAACACGGGAATATGTCGATCAAGGGCCGATTTCATGTCGGGCCATATGCTTTCATTTAAAATGGCGTATTGAAAAGAATCGCCTTGTTCCAGTATGTATACAAATGCAAAATGATCAGAGTCCGCAAGCATGCGTCCGGCCGGTTTCCGCTTCTCTTCATCCTTGACTCCGCTGGTCAATACGAGCCGGTCATCCAAGAGATTTGCTTCTGTTATCTCAATTCTGTTCTGCATAATGTTCTCCTTTGCGATAAAAGTACAGATTTATTTTATCATATCAAGTTCAATATTGATAAACGTTCACGCCCAAGAGATAATAAGAAAAATGATTTTTTAGCGGCTGAGAGGATGAAAAACGAAAAGATGAGCCAGGAACTTGAAATAGAATTTAAAAACATGCTGACAAAAGAAGAATTCGAGCAATTAAAATCATATTATCAATTCACACAGGATCAATTTGTCGCACAGCACAATCATTATTATGATACAGCGGCTTTTTCGCTGAAGGAAAAGGGAGCCGCTTTAAGAATCCGCGAAAAGCAAGGCCGGCACGTGTTAACGCTGAAAGAGCCGGCGCCTGTTGGATTGACGGAAACCCACCAGACGCTGCCATCAAAACCGGACTTTGAGCATTTTCACATTCCGAAAGGACATGTATGGGACCGCCTCCAAGACCTCGGCATCGAACCGGGAGATCTGGAATATTTCGGGACGCTTGCGACAGACCGCGCAGAAAAAAAACTGCCTGAGGGCTTAATTGTTTTAGATCACAGCCGATACTTACAAGTAGAGGACTACGAAATTGAATTCGAAGTCGCAGACTATGAACAGGGAAAGCTTGATTTCGCAAAACTTTTGAAAACATTCGGCATCCCGACACGCGATACGAAAAACAAAATCGTCCGTTTTTATGAGCAAAAAGTGAAAAATAATTAAGGTGGGAACATAATGAACATCAACAATTTGACCGCCCTTTTGGAACTTCAGGCATTACGGTCGTTTTATCAAGCGTCTGACAGCGGTTCAGAAGATACAGGCTTTGATTTCGGTTCGATATTAAACCAATACTTAACGAATGCCGGAACTTTGCAGACAGGGACGGGAACGGTTCCGGCCGTACAGACGGAATCGATTCCTGCAGCTCAAATCGGGACTTCCCGGGCTTTGCCGTCGGACAATACCGGAAGCGAACCTTCGCCATCAGCAAGCACAAGTTCGGTGTCTTTCGGCGGACAAGGCAAAAATATCGATGACATCATCAAAAAAGCCGCTGAAAAATACGGCGTAGATGAAAAGCTGATTCACTCGGTCATTAAACAGGAATCCGGCTATCAGCAGAAGGCCGTCAGTCCGGCCGGCGCTATGGGATTGATGCAGCTGATGCCTTCAACCGCAAAATCGCTCGGGGTTACAAACGCCTTGGATCCCGTACAAAATGTTGAAGCCGGAACAAAATATTTAAAGCAAATGCTTGACCGCTACAGCGGAAACGTTTCTCTCGCACTGGCGGCGTACAACGCCGGTCCCGGAAGCGTCCAAAAGTACGGCGGCATTCCTCCATTCAAAGAAACGCAAAATTATGTAAAAAACATCACTGCAAATTACTACGCATAAGCCGGAAAGGATTCCTTTCCGGTTTTTTATATCTTCTTAAAACTTTCAAATTTATCCTCCCTGTTTAAAAAATACACATTTAACAAGCGGATATGATATGATATTTGGTACAAAAACTATGGTTCCCTCATGCATCCTGAGTCGGTTTGTTTGTAGAATGGGCTGAGGGTTGCTAAAATAAGTATATACAATCGTGAAATAATAAATGATGCACAACATAAATATTTTTTTGCAATAGGAACCGTCTTTTTTCCTATTAGCCATATTAAAAGGAGTAGTCAACATGGGACAATCGTTTAACGCACCTTATGAAGCGATTGGAGAAGAACTTCTATCGCAACTTGTTGATACTTTTTATGAGCGCGTGAGACGGCATCCGCTGTTACACCCCATATTTCCGGACGATTTAACGGAAACGGCGAGAAAACAAAAACAATTTTTAACGCAATATTTGGGCGGTCCGCCGCTTTATACGGAAGAGCACGGACATCCGATGCTGAGAGCCCGGCACCTTCCGTTTCCAATCACTCCGGAACGGGCGGATGCCTGGCTGTCGTGTATGAAAGAGGCAATGGATCATGTCGGTTTGCAGGGCGATATCAGGGACTTTCTTTTCGAGAGATTGACGTTGACAGCCAGGCATATGGTAAACCAGCCTAAAATGGAGGATGGTTCGCATTGACACTTAATCAACGTGACCAATTTTTCTCCCATTGCCATGGACATCCGCAAAAGCCGATGGAAATCTATATGTTTGTCGATCCTTTATCCCCGGAGTGCTGGGCTCTGGAGCCTGCTATCAAAAAATTAAAAATCCGCTACGGACGTTTTTTTACATTGCGCATCATCGCAGTTTGCAGCATTACGGCGTTAAATGTTCAGAAACGCAAAAAGCACCTTCTCGCAGAAGCATGGGAAAAGATCGCAAGCAAGTCGGGCATGTCCTGTGACGGAACCCTCTGGCTTGAAAACCCCCTTTCCGCCCCATATCTGGCGTCATTGGCGCTGAAAGCGGCGGAGCTTCAGGGAAGAAAAGCCGGATTGCAGTTTTTAAGAAGCATGCAGGAGCGCCTATTCCTCAGCAAACAGGATATTACCGATGAAGAGGTGCTGTTCAATATCGCCGAAAGCACGCAGCTCGATGCAGAGGAATTTAAAAAAGATCTTCATTCCCAAAGCGCGGTGAAAGCCTTGCAATGCGATATGAAAATCGCCGCTGAAATGGAAGTCACATCGGTTCCGACGCTCACCTTTTTCAACAGCCTTCGCGAAGGGGAAGGCTTGAAAGTAACCGGACATTATTCATATGACATTTACGAAGAAGTACTTTTTGAAATGCTTGGAGATGAGCCGAAGCCGTCACAAACCCCGCCGCTTGAATTATTTGTCGAATACTTTCAATTTGTCGCCGACAAAGAAATCGCCGTGGTTTACGATTGGACGCTCGAACAAGTGGAACGCGAAATGAAAAAACTCGCCTTCGCCGGAAAGGTCAAAAGGGTTGAGGCAAAGCACGGCATGTTTTGGCGTTTTGTAAACGGAGACGCCGGGGCCGGGCCGATCTGTAAATAATAAAAACAGCACGGGCTTGCCCGTGTTTATTTTATGGCCAAAACGCAAACATACGTTCTTTCAAAAGGCAGTAAGAAACCGCGCCGGGATAAGCGCGGTTTCTATTATGTCTTAACGACAACAAAGGGGATGGGAGAAATTTTTCACGGTCAAACAAAGGGGTAAATGTTTGTTTGTGATCAATTTCACATCTTTATAATATCAAATCATGTCGACTTTTGACAACTGATTTTATTACTTTTCACATTTTTGTCACAAAACATAAAAAGTAGATGTCCATCATATGATGAAAACGGGACCGTCCATATGTGAAAAATGGCGTCAGAATGCGGGTTTTCGCGATGTTTCGAACTGCTTTTTGCGTTTTTCTGTTTCTCAAAAATTTATCAGTCTATAGGAGGGTTTTTATGCTTCATATCGTGATAGGTGTAATATTGACTTTTATTTTTTTCTTATTGAATATTTTAGGCTTGATGCAGATGCTCCCTCTCTACATTACGTCTCCGCTGCTGTTTATATCGATCCTATACACGATCAGCCGCTTCAATCACCGCAAAACGTTTAAAGGGTTTTAGACGCCTTTTGGAAAAAGGCCGCCGGTTTTGGCGGCAGCCTTAATGTATTCGTTATTTCAACAGAAGCTCTTCCATTTCATTCAGCTGCTCTTCAAACTTCTTGCATGCAGCTTCAATCGGTTCTGAGGATGTCATGTCGACGCCCGCTTTTTTCAGTACTTCAATCGGATAATCGGAGCTTCCGGCTTTTAAAAATTCGATATAGCGGTCAACAGCCGGCTTCCCTTCTTTTAAAATCTGCTGGCTCAGAGCCTGTGCGGCACTGTAGCCTGTCGCATATTGATATACGTAATAATTGTAGTAGAAATGAGGAATCCTTGCCCATTCAAGACCGATTTCTTTATCGATTTCAATGTTTTCTCCGAAGTACTTTTTGTTCAAATCGTAATAGATGCTTGTCAGCAGCTCAGGAGTCAGCGGCTCGCCTTCCTGGGCTTTGACATGAATCGCATGTTCGAATTCGGCGAACATCGTCTGTCTGAAAACCGTTCCTTTAAAGCCTTCAAGCATATGGTTTAAAATATATAGCCGCTGCTTTTCGTCGTCGACTGTGTTCAGCAGGTAGTCCCCTAAAAGGGCTTCATTTGTCGTTGATGCGACTTCAGCGACGAAAATGCTGTAGTTCCCGTACGGATACGGCTGATGCTTCCTTGTGTAATAACTGTGGACGGAATGGCCGAATTCATGGACAAGCGTAAACAGGTTGTTGACGTTGTCCTGCCAGTTCATCAAAATGTACGGATTTGTTCCGTATGTTCCTGATGAGTAAGCTCCGCTCCGTTTTCCTTTGTTTTCGTAAACATCGACCCAGCGGTTGTTCAAGCCTTCCTTCAGGATGGACGAGTATTCCTCCCCTAAAGGAGCGAGCCCTTTCAGCATGTAATCTTTCGCTTGGTCATACGTCACTTTCATGCCGGCATCTTTCACAAGCGGCGTGTACAGGTCATACATGTGAACTTCATCCAGTTCGAGCGCTTTTTTTCTGAGCTCCACATAGCGGTGAAGAAGCGGCAAGTATTTATTAATCGTTTCGACGAGATTATCATAGACCTCTTCCGGAATGCTGTTGCGAGACAGCGCGGCTTCTCTCGCCGATTTATAGTGCTTTACTTTCGCATAAAAATTGTCTTTTTTGACAGCGCCGCTGAGGGTCGATGCAAGCGTGTTTTTAAAACGGCCGTACGTATCATATACCGCCTTGAAAGCTTCGCGGCGGACGTCGCGGTTCTCGCTTTCCAAAAAGGTAATGTAGTTCCCGTGAGTCAGCTGACGCTTTTCTCCGTTTTCATCGGTAATTTCCGGAAATTCCATATCGGCGTTATTGAGCATGCCGAATGTTGTGGACGGTGATGACAGAACATCCGATGCCTCGGCAAGCAGTCCTTCTTCCTCTTCGCTCAGCACATGAGGCCGTTCTTTGTTGATTTCTTCAAGCGCGTGCGAGTAGAGCTTCAGTTCCTCTTTTTCCAAAAGGAACTGCTGGAGCTTATCCTCCTGTATCGATAAAATTTCCGGCACAATGTAGGCTGTCGCACTGGCAGCCTGTGTATAAAGGTTGGACGCTTTGTCATTTAACCCTTGATAAAATGAATTGCCCGTGTCCTGATCATAGCGCATATGGGCGTAAGTATACAGCTTGCCGAGCCTTTCCATGACCTTATCCTGATATGTCAATGCTTCATATAGATCGTCGGCGGAATGACCGAGCTTTCCCTTGAATTCGGAAAGCTTAGGCAGCAGCTCTTTAACTGCTTGAAATTCCTCGTTCCAAGCTTCATCAGATGGAAAGATATCCTCAAGTCTCCACGTGTCTTCTTGCTTCACCTCATCTCTTGCAGGCAGTTTTTTCGTTTGATTTTCTTCAGCCACTGTAAATCCCCTCGCTTTCTTTGCTTCAAGTCCATTGGTGTACAATAAACTTGTGTTGTGTTTATCTTCTGTTTTTTCACCGCCTTTTGTCAAATCATTTGCGAAAAAAAACGTGCTGGATGCCGCAAACAAAAAACAAAACGCAAATCTTTTGATCCGAAACAGACCGGCCACCACCTTCCTTTCTTTAGATTGAACGAAAGGCTTGATGATCATTCGGAAAAATAGCGGGCATCCCTCTTCAGCAGCTCCTCAAGCCGCGGCTCAGCAGGCGCCGGCCTGCTCGGAAAAAACAAGTCTTTTTCTTTAATGAAAAAACCTTTTTCATGCAAAAACCGGACATATTCACTGACGGCGTCCGCCGCCTTCTCACTCTTATTCCATCTCAGCTTCAGGCGATTGCTCCGGATGAGCTGATTCGTATACATCACGGCGGATTGGATGCGAAAGGAAGGGCGCTTCATAAAAAACGCGTATAAATAGCCTTGCCACACATAAACCGGCTGGGCAAACATATAGCCTGAAGATACGGGGAGAAATACTTCTGACGGGAAAAACGGGAGCGGGATTTGAAATCTCTCATAAAACAGCTCCGCTATCTGTTTTGCTTCTTTTGACAAAAAACGCGGCGGCGTCATCCGGAAGCGCTGAACATTTCTTTTCCAGCCTTCAAGCTGCTTCTGAGAACGCGGGTAAGAAGCTCTTAAAGCGCGGAATCGCGTTTCGCGAAGGGGAAGCATGCGGGACGTGGCAGACGTCTTATTTGTCAGAAACGGAACTAAATGCTCGAGGATGAGAAATGCTTCTTGATCGGGGCAAAAAAATACGAGTCTTGGAGGCATCACATCTCCTTTGCTGAACTGCCAATGGAAACCGGATAGCTGAAAAAAACCGTTTGATAATCGCTTTAAACGATTCCCGCCGATAATCCAAAACGGGTCAATCCCAATTGACAGAAAGCCGGCCGATCGTTGCCGATACTCTGTATGATTAAGATTGGCGCACTGAAATTCCACGGCAATTTTACGCTCTCCTTCGTCCGCGAGCAAATCAGGCCTCTGTCTGATCCGCTTCAAATACGGTTCGACAACCGGTCTTAGCCCCTCCTTCTTAAACCATTCGTATAGAAGCCGTTTTCCTTTTAAATGATAACGGCTTTCCGGTTCATGCGGGACGGGGCACACCGAATCCGGCTTATGTGCAAAATGATGGAGCCTGATATCGCCGACTTTGAGGTCAAGCTGCTGACAGCAGGCCGGGCAATAAAATACATGTTCCTTTCTTAATCGTTTGAGTTCGTCAGCTTTGTATCCATCCGCCAAGCAAATCCGGCGGCCTCCTTCAATCATCGCGCTGAACACATTGTCTCTCTCCTTTCTGTCCCGTAACTATTCCACGAATTTTGCACCGTCTCCTTTTCCACTTGACAAGAAAGGATTTTATAAAACAAAAAAACCGATTTCGAAAAGAAATCGGCTTTTTTATGAAAAGTATTTGTTTATCGTATCAAGAGCATGATCCGCTGCAATCAGCGTTCCGTACTCCTTAAGCATGTGAATCGTCATCTTTGATTCAGATGCGTATTCAAGCAAAATGCTCAGCTGATTTTCAATCTCTTCATCAGGCATTTCGTTGAAATCCACGAATAAATAATAGCGGTTTTCGTGAGTATATAAAGACGTTTGACAGCCGCTGATGGTCACTTTTGATAATGAGATGACATCCTCAAAATCGTTAAACCTTAACACAAACTGGAGCTTCTGCTCCTCGGTTTGTTCTTCTTTATGAAAATCTTCCAGCAATGCGTCGAGCGTTTCCTCTGCTGGGTCATGCTTTTTATCTTCAGGAATCGGCAGTTCAAGCTTTTGGCCGTCTTTGGAAAGCTGAGCTTTCGTCACAATGATTTCCAATCCCTTGTCAAGGGCCTGCACTTGAATCCAAAGGGGGCCTTCAACGGCAAATTCTTCTTCTTCGTGCACTTCGTCCATCATTTCCCAAAACAGCTCTTCACTGCGTTCGCGATTGTACCAGATTTCTTCTCTGTCAAACCCCCGGTCTTCTATATCACCGTAGGAAATATAAAACTTAACCGTATGTTCATTTATTCTTTCGATTTCCATTTGCCAACCTTCCCTTCTTTGTAAGATGTTGAAGGGATAACTAAGCTCCCAATTAATTGTACTTTACTACACTTTACCCATTACGTCCACTTCTTAACCTTATGCAGGATCAATCTTTCATTTCTATTTTATGATAAAAAAGATGCAAAAGAAATAAAAACGCTTTGCTGCCGGGCTTAACATAATTTTGAATCAGCCTCATATATTAGCTGTACAAGCAGCAAATGACGCGAGGTGCAAAAAGCGAGGTGCCAGTTGATGGAACAAGAATTACTGATGCCGTTTATTGTCATCATCGGAATCGACCTTATTCTCGGCGGCGACAATGCGGTCGTCATTGCAATGGCGAGCCGGAATTTGCCTCCCCGGCAAAGGCAAAAAGCAATCATCATCGGCACGGGCATCGCCATTTTGATGAGGATCATGCTGACCACTCTGGCGGTTTATCTTCTTGCGGTTCCTTACCTGCAATTTATCGGAGGACTCTTCCTTCTGTATTTAGGATATCAGCTTCTGATCGAAAAAAAGGAAGCCCAGCATGTCAAAGGCGGGACATCTTTGTGGAAGGCGATTCGGATAATTGTGATCGCCGATTTATTCATGTCGCTTGATAATGTGATTGCAGTTGCAGGTGCATCACAGGGCCGCCTGCCGCTCGTCGTCATCGGCCTGGCGGTTTCGGTGCCGGTCATCATTTGGGGCAGCAGGCTCATCCAGGCCGCCCTTTCCAAATTTCCGCTTCTCATTTACGCAGGGAGCGGACTCCTTGCATACACTGGCGGTGAAATGATCGTCAGGGAGCAGGAACTGTCATCCTTTATGGCCAGACACAGCACGCTTGAAATGCTGTTCCCCGTCCTTGCGGTTATTTTTGTCATTTTGGCCAGCATTTATTACGAACAGACGATTGAAAAGCATTAAAAAGAAGGCTGAATGATTCAGCCTTCTTTCATTTCACCTTAGGCCGGCCTTAGTTTGCCAGACGCTGCGCTTCTCTTAATTGGAATGTACGGACTTTGCGCGGAAGGAAACGGCGGATTTCATCTTCGTTGTATCCGACTTGCAAGCGTTTTTCGTCGATGATAATCGGACGGCGCAAGAGTCCGGGATGTTCATTGATCAGCTGATACAGCTCTTGAAGCGGCATCGTTTCAAGGTTGACGTTCAGCTTTTGGAATACTTTGGAACGGGTTGAAATGATCTCATCTGTTCCGTCTTCCGTCATCCGCAAAATTTCTTTTATTTCATCAATTGATAATGGTTCTGAAAAAATATTTCTTTCTTGAAACGGAATATCGTGCTCTTCCAGCCATGCGCGCGCCTTTCTGCAAGACGTACAGCTTGGTGATGTATATAATGTAACCATAATTCTTCACTCCTTGGAAAGTAGAATGAAATCAGCTTATTCTTAAATTGAAATAACTCTAAAGAAGTAATCTTTATAGAGTATTATACTATAAAAAAGTAAGTGTGAACAGTATGCAATAGAAATTTTTTGACAATCCTGCGACATTTCTTTTTTTAGCCGGATTTCATTCTCATTTAGTTTAATTCATCGAAAATGTTTTTCTGCTTTTCCTCGTCAATGATCTTCAGGACATCATCCACGTGTTCGAACGATTCTCCATACCATTTTTCGTCTTTGTATGTATGGATCTTTTCGTACGTTTTTTTCATGGCTTCAAATACTTCTTCTTCTGTGTTCGATTTCGGAGACCAGTAGAGGATCTCCATTTTGTTTACTTTGCCGGTAGCCAAGGACCGGCGCCGGTAGCCGATTGACTCAGCGTGTTTAAAGTTTTCCTTTTGATAAAATTTGAGCCGCTTCGCCGTATCAGCATCATCTTCATCAACAGGTTCGACCTCAAGGAGGATCGGTTTGTTTTTCTTTTTAAGATCCTCTATCAGTTTTGAACCGAGCCCCTGGCCCCTTGCATCCTTTGAAACGAATAAATAGTCAATGAAAATAAAGGAATCAAACTCGGCATACATCAAGACGTGATGCCTGCCTTCTTCTTTATGGTATATGTCGTCTCGTTCCTTTAATAATGCTTCCATATGCTCTTTCGACTTCATTTCTTCAACGGGAAAATACTCGCTGAGCTTCTCATACCAGTTCATTCATTTACTCCTTATGGCTGTTCTTATATGATTCACACCTTAGATATACCCGCTTTCTCATAAAATTAAACAAACCTTCTGGAGCAAAGCAGCATGTTGCGCTTACATATACTAAGACGGATGTTCGGCCCGAAAGTTTCAGTTTTTTTTCGCAAAAAAGAAGACAGCCTGCCTCGGCTGTCTCATAAGCTTTTATTTGGACTGATACGCTGCAAATTCTTCCTCTGAACACATTACAAAATGCCCGGGCTTCACTTCGCGAAGCTCCATCTGTTCACCGTCTCTCAGCTTGTGAACCGACGGATCGTACGTTTTTCTCACCCGTGTGCGCTCATAATCCGGATCCGGAAGAGGAATCGCAGAAAGCAGCGACTGTGTATAAGGATGAAGCGGATTTTCGTATAATTCCTCGGCTGGCGCAAGTTCAACGAGCTTCCCGAAATACATGACGCCGATCCGGTCGCTGATGTATTTCACCATCGATAAATCGTGGGCGATGAATAAATATGTCAATCCTCTCTCCTTTTGCAGATCCTTCATCAAGTTGACGACCTGAGCCTGGATGGACACGTCAAGCGCGGAGATCGGCTCATCGGCAATGATGAATTCAGGTTCAACAGCAAGCGCTCTTGCGATGCCGATCCGCTGTCGCTGGCCGCCGGAAAATTCGTGCGGATAGCGGTTGGCGTGCTCTTCATTCAAGCCGACCAGCTTCAAAAGCTCGTGAACCCTTGCAAGGCGCTCCTGCTTCGTTTTTGCCAAGCCGTAAATGTCGATCCCTTCGGCGACGATATCGGCCACCGTCATCCGCGGATTTAATGAAGCGTACGGGTCCTGAAAGATCATTTGCATTTTCCGGTTGAACTCGAGAAGATCTTTGGCGGATTTTTTGCCGTGCACATTCTTTCCTTTAAACAGCACCTCACCCGAAGTCGCTTCATATAACCGGATGATCGTCCGTCCTGTCGTCGACTTTCCGCAGCCGGATTCTCCGACAAGGCCGAGCGTTTCCCCTTTGTAGATGTCAAACGTGACTCCGTCGACAGCCTTTACCGTTCCTTTAGGCGTTGAGAAGTGCTGTTTTAAGTTCTTGATTTCGAGCAGTTTTTCTGCCATATCATTCACCTTCTTTCACTTGAACCGGTTTTTCGTATTGATTTTTAAACTCACGCATTTTGCTTTTAACAGCCGCAGGCGGTTCAACCTTTGGTGCATCCGGATGCAGGAGCCACGATTTCACATAATGCGTATCAGATACTTTAAACATCGGCGGTTCCTGTTCAAAATCGATTTTCATCGCATACGGACTTCTTAATGCAAACGCGTCGCCTTTCGGCGGATTCGTCAGATCAGGCGGAGATCCCGGTATCGCCATCAATTCTTCACCCCCGTCATTGTCAAGGCTCGGCATTGAAGCTAAAAGCCCCCATGTGTAAGGATGCTTCGGATTGTAGAAAATTTCGTCAACCGTTCCAATCTCGACGATCTGTCCGGCATACATAACGGCTACCCGGTCGGCCACGTTGGCGACGACGCCGAGATCGTGGGTGATAAAAATGATCGATGTTTCGATCTTTTTCTGCAATTCTTTCATCAGTTCCAAAATTTGCGCCTGAATGGTCACATCAAGGGCGGTCGTCGGTTCGTCAGCGATCAGCAGCTTCGGGTTGGCGGCAAGCGCCATCGCGATGACGACCCGCTGCCTCATTCCCCCGCTGAATTCGTGCGGATATTGATTCACGCGGCGTTCAGGCATCGGAATTCCGACAAGGCTGAGCAGTTCTACCGCACGCTTATTCGCATCTTGCTTAGAAATATTCTCGTGTTTAAACAAAACCTCCGTAATCTGGCGGCCGACTTTCATCGTGGGATTCAACGATGTCATCGGATCTTGAAAGATCATGCCGATCTCTTTGCCGCGGATCGACTGCATGTCTTTTTCCGATTTCGCCACTAAATCCTGTCCGTCAAATAAAATCTGTCCGCTCTTAAAATAGCCCGGAGGCATCGGAATCAGCTTCATGATCGCCTGTGAAGTGACGCTTTTTCCAGATCCGGATTCCCCGACGATCGCAAGCGTCTCCCCTTTGTCAACGTGAAAGTTGACACCGCGGATGGCCTGGACTTCTCCGGCGTATGTTTTAAAAGAAATGGCTAAATCTTTCACCTCAAGTAAGTGTTTCATCTTTCTCACTCCTTTATTTACGCAGCTTCGGATCTAAAGCGTCGCGCAATCCGTCGCCGATAACGTTGAATGCAAACATGGTCAGGCAGATAAATGTAGCCGGGAAGAACAAACGCCAAGGATAATATTCCAGGCCCTGCACGCCGTCTGTCGCCATCGTTCCCCAGCTTGCCAGAGGCTGCGGGACGCCGAGGCCGAGATAGCTTAAGAACGCTTCATAGAAAATCGCCGTAGGGACGGTCAATGTCATCGTCACCAAAATCGGGCTCATAATGTTCGGAAGCAGGTGTTTCCTGATGATGCGCGAGTTTTTCGCACCTAATGTTCTTGAAGCGAGAACGAATTCCTGATTTTTAAGCTGGAGCACCTGTCCGCGCACGATTCTCGCCATATTGATCCATCCTGTAATGACCATTGCGAGGATCATCGTGATCAACCCTTTTCCCATGACGACGAGAAGAAGAATCGTCATCAATAAGGAAGGAATCGCCCATAAGATGTCCGCGATTCTCATCATGATTTCGTCAGTCCGTCCGCCTCTGATGCCTGAAATCGCACCCCAGATGACGCCGATCAAAACGTCGATAAGCGCGGCGGCAAGACCGATTGTCAGCGAGATGCGGGCTCCGACCCATGTGCGGACAAACACGTCCCTACCGAGGTCATCGGTGCCAAACCAGTGCTCTCCGCTCGGCGGTTTATTTGCATTGGTCAAATTCGTTTCATCATAGTGAAAGCTTGAAAACACCGGCGCAAAGATGGCCATCAGTGCGATGAGAATGAGAACGATAAGACCGCACATCGCAAGCTTGTTTTCTTTAAATCTCAAAAACACGTCCGTCCAAAAAGAAAGGTTTTTCTTGGAGATTTTCTCCGCTTCGCTATGATCGACAGCTGCAGGTTCAAACATGTCTTTAGGTATTTGCTGCATCCTTTTACTCCCCTTTCTTAGCGCCAAACAGTTTGATGCGCGGATCGATTAAGCCGTATAAAATATCAACTATGAGGACGCAAAGCAGTAAGATCGCGCCGAAAAACACGGTGACGCCCATGATAACCGTATAATCGCGGTTCGTGATGCTTGTGACGAAGTGCATGCCGAGTCCCGGTATGCCGAAGATTTTTTCAACGACAAACGTCCCCGTCAAAATAGATGCTGCCATCGGTCCCATATATGTAACAACCGGCATGATCGCGTTCCGTATCGCATGCTTGACGGTAATGGCTGCAGTGCTAAGACCTTTCGCCTTCGCCGTACGTATGTAATCGCTGCTAAGTACTTCGAGCATGCTGGAACGCGTCAGCCGAGCGATAAACGCCATCGGCATTGATGACACGGCGATCGCCGGCAGAACGGTATGGCCCCATGATTCCCATTGTGCGACAGGGAACCAGCCCAGCTTCATCGCCAGTACATACTGCAAAAGCGCGGCCATGATAAAGTTCGGCACAGAGATGCCGATGACAGCGATAATCATCGCTGTATAATCCTGCCATTGATTGCGCTTCAGCGCTGCGATAACGCCAAATAACACGCCGAAAGCAAGCGCAAGGCAAATCGCTTCCATTCCCAGTGTAAAAGAAATCGGGAAACCGGAGTTGATCAGTTCGTTCACGGTTTGTCCTTTGTATTTAAATGATGGCCCGAAATCCCACTTCATTACTGACACCAAATAGTCGAGATATTGTTTAAAGAGGGGCTGGTCTAAACCATAGTATGAATTGAGGCTGGCTTCGATTGCAGGAGGAAGCTTCTTCTCGCCTGAAAATGGTCCGCCAGGTATCGATCTCATCAGGAAGAAGGTAGCAGTGACAATCACCCATAGAGAAATCAGCATATAAACGAGACGACGGCCTAAAAATTTAATCATGTTTACACACCTCCGAATTTTCAGTCTATTAAACTCTTATCATAAATAAAAGTATATGGGGGAAAAATCCTTTAGAGCCCCCATATACTTTTTAATGCAGTTTTATTCAAAATACGCTGTTTTGAAATAGAGCTCTCCTGTACCTGTCAAAACAAAGCCTTTTAAGCTCTTATCGTGCAGGTAAGGCATCGTATAGAAGTAGATCGGAGCGATCGGCATTTCATCCATCAGGATGCCTTCGGCTTGTTTCATCAGCTCGACGCGCTTTTGATCATCCGTTTCGGTTGAAGCTTTTGAGAGAAGCTCTTTATATTTCGCATTTTCCCAGTTTGTATCGTTGTTTCCGCCTTCTTTATCCCGGTATGTTTCAAGGAAGTTCATGCCGTCGTTAAAGTCGGCGATCCAGCCCAATCGGCCGATTTGATAGTTGCCTGAATGAAGCTTATCGATATAAACGTTCCACTCTTCATTGCCCAATTCAACTTTAACGCCTAAATCCTTGTTCCACATTTCCTGGACGGCTTGAGCGATTTTTTGATGACCTTCATCCGTGTTGTAAGAAAGCGTGATTTCCGGCAGATCTGACGCTTTTTTGAGACCAAGCTCTTTTAAGCCTTTTTTCAGATATTCTTTTGCTTTCGCAACATCATGATCTTTGTAATACGGTTTGTTTGACTCAAATCCGGTGACCGCCGGAGGTACGAATCCGGTCGCAGGAATCTGCTCAGCCTGTGTGATGTTTTTGACGATCGCTTCGCGGTTGATCGCATATGTCAAGGCTTTGCGGATGTTGACGTTGTTCAGCGGAGCAGATTCTGTATTGAATTTATACATGTACACCCCTGCGTACGGATCAATGTTCAAGCCTTCTTTTTTAAGGCTTGGGATCGCATCCGTCGGAATCTCGTCAAGAGGCAGTCCTACAAAGTCAATCTCGCCTTTTTTATACATGTTCAGGCCTGTGTTAGGGTCGTTGACCATCGCCATGTTAATCTTTTTCAGTTTTACGGAATCTTTATCCCAGTACTGGTCGTTTTTCTCCAGTACGATGTTCCCGCTGTGCTTCCATGCCGTCATTTTGAAAGGTCCGTTTGAAACGTAATTTTCATCAGCCTTCGTATACCACTTCGGATGTTTCTCAGCGACTTTTTTATTTACCGGCATGTAAGTGTAAAACGCGGTAAGTTCCGTGAAATATGGTGTCGGTTTTTCAAGCTCGACTTTCAACGTCTTGTCATTCACCGCTTTAACGCCGACGTCATCAATCTTTCCTTTGCCTGTGTTAGCCGCTTCACCGCCTTTTAAGTAGTAAAGCTGATAGGAGTATTGCGATTCGTTTTTCGGGTTAAGCGCCCACTTCCAGGCATACTCAAAGTCCTCGGCTGTTACAGGATCTCCGTTTGACCATTTCGCATCTTTCCGGATTGTAAACGTATATGTTTTCTGGTCTTTGCTGACTTCGATTTTTTCTGCTGCCGCATTGACCGGCTTTCCGTCCTTGCCAATCGTTGTCAACCCTTCGAACGTCTGGCGAAGCACGTTTCCAGAAACCGAATCGTTTGCAAGGCCCGGATTCAATGAAAACGGTTCAGTTTTTATATTGACATTCAATGTATCTTTTCCTTTGCTGTCTTTCTTGCCGCCGTCTCCAGAGCTTGAGCTGAAACCGCAAGCGCTCAAAACGAGGGTGAACATAAGCAGTAAACTGATAAATGATAAACGCTTCTTCAAGAGAAACCCCCCTATGTTGATATTTTTTTAGTTCCTTACTCCTTAACATTCAGATTTATCATAAAAAAGTAATAGGCCCACTTGCCATACTTTTTCTTCTGTTTCGTCTTTTCTGAATATTTATTATGTAAAGAACCTGTAACACCGAAGTGAACAAATTCATTATAATTAATAGAATAATTTATTGCAATATTAATTTTCAATTATTTTTTTATTCAAACAATTCGCGTTTGTCAGCTTTTCTGCCAAAGTTCTTAAGACACTTCTCTGTTTTAAAGCATAACATCGTTAAAATCAAAAGCTGCTTAATCCTGACAGAATCGTTTTTTACATATAACAATCTCCACACACAATAAATAACGTCCGGCCATTAAGCAAACGTTTTTCATCGCTTTCATAAGATTCTTTATTTAACACTGGTGACTTTTATTTCAAATTTATATATAATAAAATTATGAATTAAATGCTTTGAAAAAGAAGAGTACACATTTCTCCCCATTTAAAGAGAGTCCGCGTTGCTGGGAGCGGATAATGGCGAATGTGGAATGGGCTTTGGAGCAGCTGACCGAACGGTTTTCAAGTAGGCTCAGACGGAGAAGGCTTCGTTAACAACGTCTAAAGTGATTTCATTTTGTCCATAATGAAATAATCAGGGTGGCACCGCGGTTCATTCGTCCCTTTTTTTAGGGAAGAGTGGGCCTTTTTATTTTGAAACGAAAAGAGGGATTCACATGAAAACGATATTTTCCGGAATTCAGCCGAGCGGCTCCGTTACGCTTGGCAACTACATCGGAGCGATGAAACAATTCGTCGAGCTGCAGGATGACTACAACTGCTATTTCTGCATCGTTGACCAGCATGCGATCACAGTTCCGCAGGACCGCCTCAAGCTGAGAAAAAACATCCGCAACCTGGCCGCTCTTTACTTGGCCATCGGCCTTGATCCAGAAAAGGCGACGCTGTTTATACAGTCTGAGGTGCCTGCGCACGCACAGGCCGGCTGGATGCTGCAGTGCGTCGCCTATATCGGCGAACTCGAGCGCATGACCCAGTTTAAAGACAAATCGGCGGGCAAAGAAGCCGTCGTTGCTGGGCTGTTGACATATCCCCCTTTAATGGCGGCCGATATCCTGCTGTACGGAACAGACGTCGTCCCTGTCGGCGAAGACCAAAAGCAGCATCTTGAACTGACGCGGAATCTGGCTGAGCGCTTCAACAAAAAATACAATGACATCTTTACGGTGCCTGAAGTAAAAATTCCGAAGGTCGGCGCCCGCATTATGTCGCTGGCCGATCCGCTCAAAAAAATGAGCAAGTCTGATCCGAATCAAAAGGCGTTCATCACATTGCTTGACGAGCCAAAACAGCTGGAGAAAAAAATCAAAAGCGCCGTCACCGATTCAGACGGAATCGTCAAATACGATAAGGAAAACAAGCCGGGAGTGTCCAACCTGCTGACGATCTATTCGATCCTTGGACAAGTCTCCATCGAAGAGCTCGAAGCAAAGTACGACGGCAAAGGCTACGGCGAATTTAAAACCGATCTTGCCGAAGTCGTGGTCAATGCGCTGTCACCGATTCAGGACCGGTACTACGAACTGATCGAATCAGAGGAATTGGACCGGATTCTCGACGAAGGCGCAGAGCGCGCAAACAAAGCGGCAAACAAAATGCTGAAAAAAATGGAGAACGCGATGGGCCTCGGCCGCAAAAAACGCTAACAACAAAACCACTTTCCCTTGCCATGGAAAGTGGTTTCTCGTTTATTCAAAAGCTTTTTCTTTTCTAATAAAATGTCGCTGAAACAAACGAAAAAGGCCATCGGCACGCTCGACAGCCTCTCTGCTTATGATTTAGTTGACTTTAGACTCATTTTCAATTTCCCACAGTTTTTCAAAAAACGGCTGCCCTTTTATCAAATTCTCGCAAAAGTCCCGGTGTTTATCAGACCAGCCGTCGATCGTTTCATTGAAAAGCATGTCCCAGATTTCTTCAAATGTCATCCGTTTAATCTGCTCATACATATACGGATTCCATTCCGTGTACCAGTAGGCAATCTCAGCGCGGTTTTTGAGGCCTTTCAGCTGATCAAGCGCCATGAACAAAAGCTGCTTGAGCTGGCGTTCCTTTCTTGTTAGTCCTCTGACATGCTCCGGTGATAATGATAGAATGTGGTATTCTTTGGAAGATTGCAGCTTTTCCTGCGAAAATTCGTATTCCTTCGCCTCGACGTCCTTTACCATTTCGTACACAAGCTGCTCTTGCCTTGGAATGAGGCGGCTTTTTCTGACCGGTATTGAATAGCCGGCCGTATCAACCGCGAGAATTCCGATGCCGTCCGTTACAACGAAGCAGTGGTCAAGCTGTGTCCGTTCGTGATTTTTGCGGATATACGCTTTTTGATGGACATCGTTTAACAATTCCGCCGGAAGCTCTGACAGGTCATTTTCTATGTAGTGAAACAGAACGGACGAAACCCTTAACAAAGGCACCTGGTCAAGCAGTTCAACACTGTCTTCCTTCCGCCATTCGTGAAAGTGGCAGACATTGTAGCCGTTTTCTTCTCCCTCAAACCAATTCACCCACACATCATGAAGAAATAACATTTCTAACCCCTCACTTTTATAAAAACTGTTGTCCACAGTATAGGCAAGGAGAAGAGAATTTATTCCATCAGGCAAAGATTATGGCAGAACGAATCAGCAAAAAACCGGGGTAAAATCCCCGGCTTCGTTCATTTGATATTCTTCGGATCAAGCGCATCGCGCAGTCCGTCGCCGACAAAGTTAAAGCATAATACAGTGAGTAAAATCATGAGTCCAGGGAACAGCGGATACCACCACGCCTGAATCATAATCGTGAAATTTTGCGCATCCTGGAGCATGTTTCCCCAGCTCGCCATCGGCGGCTGAACACCGAAGCCGAGGTAGCTGAGCGCCGACTCCGAAAGAATGACCGTTCCGACGGATAATGTGGCAGCAACGATAATCGGTCCCATCGCGTTCGGCAAGATATGGGAGAAAATGATCTTGTGGCTCCTTGTTCCGATCGTTTTTGCAGCGAGAACGAATTCCCTCGACCTCAAGGATAAAAATTCACCGCGGACGAGCCGCGCCGTCGTCGTCCACCTCGTCAAGGCGAAGATTAAAATCAGCTTGTCAATGCCCGGCTGAAAAATCGTCACCAGCGTAATCAAGAGGAAGATGTCGGGTATCGACAAAATGATGTCGACGAGCCGCATCATGATGGCATCAATGATTCCGCCGAAATAGCCGGCTACGGCGCCGACCACGGTGCCGATGGTAATGGAACCGAGCACAGAAGCGAAGCCGACGAGAAGCGATACTTGGGCGCCGTACAGCAAACGGCTGAAAATGTCGCGTCCGAACTTGTCCGTTCCCATCAGATGTTCAGCGCTCGGAGGTTTCAGCTTGTTCAGCAGATTCTGCTGCTCCGGCGGATACGGAGCGATCAGCGGCGCAAACAGAGCCGACAAGATTATGATGGATAATATAATTCCGCCGATCACCGCCAGCTTGTTTTTGAAAAACTTTTCAAAGAAGATTTTTGTCATCGTTTCCGGCTTCGGCGCGACATTTTCCTGAAGCCTGATCTCCGGTGAAGGCGCCGGTGAGTTTGGCTGTGTCATGACCTTAAGTCCCCCTCCTTTAATACTCAATTCGCGGATCGACGATTGCGTACAAAATATCGGCAATTAAATTTCCGATGACGACCAGCACGGCAGATATGACGGTCATGGCCATGATGACCGGATAATCTCTTTGGAAAGCGGAATCGACAAACAGCTTTCCGAGGCCCGGCCAGCTGAAAATCTGTTCGGTTACGACGGCTCCGCCGATAAAGGAAGGAATCATCAGTCCAAAAATCGTGATCACCGGCAGCAGTCCGTTTCGGAGTCCGTGCTTGTACACGACCCGGTTTTCTTTAAACCCTTTCGCTCTGGCCGTCCGCATGTAGTCCTGCCTGAGCACATCGAGCATGCTTGACCTCGTATAGCGCGTGAGTCCCGCCATATCAGCGGTTGCGAGTACGAAAGCGGGCAGAATCAAGTGATGAATGCGGTCCCACAAGCTGAAATCTGAATTGATCGTCATGACGCCGCCTGTCGGAAACCAGCCTAAATTGACGGCAAGAAACATAATCAGGATTAATCCAAGCCAAAAATTCGGGACGGCAAGTCCGATAAACGATGTAAATGTAATCCCGTAATCAAGCTTTGAGTACGGCCGCCTCGCTGAAAGCACCCCGAACGGAATCGAGATGAGAAGCGCGAGAATGGTCGAAACAAGCATCAATAAAAGCGTGTTCGGAAGCCTTGCAAGTATCAGTTCGGTAACAGGCATCCCTTTTCTGACGATTGAGGTGCCGAAATCCCCCTGAACCATGTTTCCGAGCCACTTCAAATATTGAATGTGCTCAGGCTCGTTCAAGCCGTATTTCTCGATGAATTTTTCCCGGTCTGCCGCACTGATCGTCGGGTCCATCATTAATGCCATCGGATCCCCCGGGGCGGCTTTCATAATGGCGAATGACAAAATGGTAATCCCAAGCAAGATCGGAATCGACATGAGCGTCCTGCGAATGATATATGTAACCATTTTTGATCCCCTTTTTGATTAATTTCTTAAAATGAAGGGGAAGGAAGCATCTTGAAAACCTCCCTCCCCTTAAGGGAATTTCCTTTATTTTTGATCCAGCCACCAGTTTTCGGCTTTATAGAAATCTTCCTTCGGATGGAAAACAAAGCCTTTCATGTTGGCCGGCATCGCTCTGTGGTAATTCGTGTAGTACAGGAACGTGTACGGCTGATCTTCCGCCAATATTTTGTAGATGTCTTCATACGCCTTTTTATAATCTTCACGGTCTTTCAGCGTTTTGGCCTTGTCGAGCAGCTTATCAAGCTCTTTATTTTGATACCACACATAGTTCAGCCCTTTTTCCGCTTCTTTCGAATGGAAAATATTGCTTTGGTCAGGGAATGTGGCTAAGCTCCAGCCCATGATCATCGCGTCAAAATCCCAATTCGGCGGATTCATCTGTTCGATCAACGCGCTCCACTCGACGATTTGCGGCTTTGCCTCAATGCCGATTTCCTTCAATTGCTGCTGAACGACAACCACGAGGTCTTCCCTCGTCTTATTGCCCTGGTTTGTTTTGAGGACGAAGGAGAATTTTTTGCCGTCTTTGTCTAAAATGCCGTCGCCGTCCGTATCAGACCAGCCGGCTTCCTTCAGCATTTTCTTCGCTTTTTCAGGGTCGTGGTTAAACGTTTTAATCCCTGCTTCATTGTCCGGATAATTCCATGACAGCGGGCTTTCAGGAATGTTGGCGATTTTTCCGTCTCCGTCAAGAACCTGGTCGACCATCGCCTGGCGGTCGAGGGCATATGTCAGCGCCTGGCGGACCTTCTTGTCTTTAAAGAGCTCGTTCTTTTCATTCCAGCCGATGTACGTATAGTTCAAGCCCAAATCTGTGTCGATTTTTACATTATTAAATTTTTCCGCGGTTTTATAGTCAGGTCCCGGCGTAATGACTAAATAATCGATATCTCCGGCTTGAAGCTGAGACAGCGCCGCATTGGAATCCGGGATGATTTTATACGTGATCGAGTCTAAATGCGCACGTCCCGCGAAATAATCGTCAAATGCTTCAACTTTGACATATTGCCCCTGTTTCCATTCTTTGAATTTAAACGGTCCGGTTCCGATCGGCTTTTTCCGGTTGAATTCATGCTCGCCGAGCTCGCTGATCGGGACGTCCTTCAAGATATGCTTCGGCAGGATGCCGTAGCTCGTCATCGTCACATTGTAAAAATAAGGGTCCGGATGCTTCAGCTTAAACTCGACTTCATATTTTCCTTTTTTCGTGACGGATTTGAGCACTTCAAAGTTTGAGCCGCGCTCCCCGACATAGTCTTTGCTCATCGGAATGCTGTACGTAAATACAACGTCATCGGCGGTCATTTCCTTGCCGTCATGGAACTTGACGCCTTTTTTGAGCTTGACGTCAAACGTCAGGCCGTCCTCGGACTCCTTCACATCCTCGGCAAGCTGTTTCTCGACTTCCAGCTTTTCATTGACATCCAATAAAGTATTATAGAGAAGCCTTTCAATATCAGAGCTGGCCGTATCTGTTGAATACAGCGAGTTAAACAGCGTCGGCTCCCCCGTTGATCCGGCGATCAGGTCTCCGCCCTGCTGCGGTTTGCCGTCAGATTTGCCTTCCTTCTGCTCCCCTCCGACTTCGCCGCTGTTGCAGGCCGAAAGAAAGACCGACAAGATCAGCAGCAGGCTTAAAATCGAAAATCCGGTTTTTTTGCGTATCTTCATTTTACGAATTCCCCCTTTTTAAACTGTTGTTTTTTCCGAGCCGAACGGGCCCCGTTTTTGAAGAAGGCATTCCCCCTCTCAAGGATTAAATATGTAACGGCCGTCCCCTTTATTCGTAAAGGTGGCATGCCACGAAATGGTTTGTTTTGACTTCCTTGAAAGCGGGCACCTTTTCCGCGCACTCCGGTTTTGCAGCCGGGCATCTCGTATGAAAGACGCAGCCGCGCGGCGGATTGGCCGGGTTCGGAAGCTCCCCTTTCAAAACGATCCGCTCCCGCTTTGCGCGCCCTTTCTTTCGCGTAACCGGAACGGCGGAGAGCAGCGCCTGTGTGTAAGGATGAAGCGGATTGTCATACAGCTCGTGCTTATCTGCCAGCTCCATCATTTTGCCGAGGTACATCACGCCGACTCTGTCGCTGATGTGGCGGACGACGCTCAAATCATGTGAGATAAACAGATAGGTCAGATTAAATTCTTCCTGAAGCTCTTCCATCAGGTTAATGACCTGGGCCTGGATCGACACGTCCAAAGCCGAAACCGGTTCATCCGCGATGATGAGCTCCGGATTGAGCGCAAGGGCCCGCGCGATGCCGATTCTCTGGCGCTGCCCGCCGGAAAACTCGTGCGGATAGCGGTTTGCAAAAGACGGGTGCAGCCCGACTTTTTCCAAAAGTTCTTCGACTCTTTCGTTGCGTTCTTTGAAGTTGTACATACGATGTGTGTTAAAAGGCTCTTTGATGATGGATCGCAATGTCTTTCTCGGATTCAGTGAAGCAAACGGGTCCTGAAACACCATTTGAATATTTTTGCGGATGCTTTTTCTTAAACTTTCTTCTGACAAATTTGAAATATCCCGGCCTTTGTAAAGGATTTGCCCTGCTGTCGGTTTATAGAGGCGGATCATCGTCCGGCCGGCTGTCGATTTCCCGCATCCCGATTCTCCGACGATCCCGAGCGTTTCGCCGCGCTTCAGCGAAAAGCTGAGCCCGTCAACCGCTTTGACATCGCCGATCTTTTTCTGGAATATCCCCGAGCGGATCGGAAAGTATTTTTTGACGTCTATGAGCTCTAAAAGGGATTCATCATGTTCCACATCCCTCGCCTGCTGCAGGTTTTCCGCTGTTGCAGTCATCTCCTCATTTCCCCTCCTCGTATAAGAAACATCTGACGGCCCGTCCGTCGGGCCGGGTTTTCAGATCCGGCTGCAAGCTCCAGCATTTATCCATTGCATTTGGACACCTCGGAGCAAAGCGGCAGCCTGCCGGGAGGTTGTCGGGCGTCGGCACATTCCCCTCGATGGCCGTCAGCTTTTCGATGGAGCCGTCAATGACCGGGATCGAATGCAGGAGCCCCTGTGTATACGGATGGAGAGGGTTGTCAAAAAGTTCGTCAACCGCGGCGTTTTCTACGACTTGTCCGCAATACATGACGATCACGCGGTCGGCGATTTCAGAAACGACGCCGAGATCATGGGTAATAAGCAGAATCGAAGTGCCGAATTTGTCGCACAAATCTTTCATCAGCTCGAGCACCTGAGCCTGGATCGTGACATCGAGCGCGGTCGTCGGTTCATCGGCGATGAGCAGCTTCGGATTGCAGCTGAGGGCGATCGCGATCATCACCCGCTGCCGCATCCCTCCTGACAAACGGTGCGGATAGTCCTTCATCAGCTGTTCGGCTCTCGAAAATCCGACCAGCTTCAGCAGTTCCACCGCCTTTTTGTCAGCTTCCTTTTTTGATAGTTTTTTATGATAGATGAGGACCTCCGTGATCTGCTCGCCGATCGTCAGCACAGGGTTCAGGGATGTCATCGGCTCCTGAAAAATCATGGAGATATCGTTTCCGCGAATCTTGCATAACTCATGTTCTTTGTATGTAACGAGATCCCGGCCTTCCAGCTTGATGGAACCGTTCATGATCTTTCCGCCGGAGCTCCCGACAAGTCCCATGATCGATAAAGAAGTGATGCTTTTTCCTGATCCAGATTCTCCGACCAGTGCAACGGTCTCCCCTTTTTCGATCGAAAAATCAACTCCGTCAACCGCAGGTATGGGCTGTTTTTTTCTGAAAAAGTAAGTTTTTAAGTCACTGACTTCCAGCAATGCGCTCATCCGGATTCCCCTTCCATAGACCAGAAGTTAAATATGATTGAAAACTAATATAAATTCCTTTCGATAAGACTGAATTATCTTAAAATTTTATAGTTGTATATTATTACATAATCATTACAAAATCAAGGAATTTTTAGATGTTTTGTCATAATATTAATTTATTGTCAATTTTTTAATGTATTAAAGCATTGGAACTATAAAGTCTTCGGCCGGCAGGGATAGCACATCGGCAACCTTTAATTTTTTGCTGGATAAATATTTTTTTACGATATTGTAGCCGACGGCATATCCAAGCATATCAGGATAATAACCTTTTCCAAATAAAATGTTGGGGAACAACCGGCCATCTTGCCGGCGCAGCCCGAAATAAGGCCGAATCAGTCGATTTTGAAAATGTTCGAGCTGTTTTTCCGAATAAAACGACGTCCACCCGGCTATCTCCGACTCTCCAAATCTTTCATAAACAGCGTTTTCCGCCAATCCTTCAAGAACGATTGTATCAAGAAGCGTCACATCTTTTTCCTCTTTCGGCATATTTTCTAACCGGCAAACGTGATTGTATTCGTGAGTCATGACCGCTGATATGGAGGAAGAAGAAATATGCGTCGAAAGAAACAAAAATAATTTATCGCGAAAAGCAAGCCCGGATTTGGAGCCGAATTCGGCCCTGATTTTCCGGTTTCTTTCGTCGACAGGGAGGATGATGATCGGAACGTCCGGGCCGTTCCAGCGTTTCTTTAACAGCCGCTCCTCCTTTTTCACATGCTGGAATACGCCTTTTTCCCTGAGCCCCTTCATCGTCTTCTGCCCGTCTGACCAATAGCGGAGCATGCCATGGGATTGAAGGTGGCTGATCAAGGACATGCTTTGGTTCGATTTCGCCCCTTTGAAATACGGAAGAAGACAAAGAGACAGTTCCCGCATGGATGAAGCTTTTTCATACCATTCATAAGTTTGTTCGACACTCATCCGGATCACTCCTTTCACCTGTATGGTATGCAGGCGAAAAAAAAACGGCTACCATTTGACATGGCAGCCGTTTTTGATACGGTTGTTATTCATATTTTTTAAAGATAAGCGTCGCGTTATGTCCGCCGAAGCCGAGCGAATTGCTGAGCACGACATCCACGTTCTGGCGGCGCGCTTTGTCCGGAACATAGTCCAGATCGCAGTCTTCATCAGGCGTTTCGATATTGATTGTCGGAGGGATGATTCCGTCTTTAATCGCAAGCACTGAGAAAATCGCTTCGATTCCTCCGGCAGCGCCGAGCAGGTGCCCTGTCATCGATTTCGTTGAGCTGACAGCAAGCTTGTACGCATGCTCTCCGAAAACTTCTTTGATCGCGATCGTTTCAAACTTGTCATTGTACGGCGTGCTTGTTCCGTGTGCATTGATGTAGTCAATCTGTTCAGGCGACATGCCGGCGTCTTTGATCGCTTCTTTCATCGCTCTGACGCCGCCTTCTCCGTTTGGCGCAGGAGCAGTGATGTGGTACGCGTCCCCTGTTGAACCGTAGCCGACGACTTCGGCGTAAATGTCCGCTCCCCTGCTTAATGCATGCTCAAGCTCTTCGAGAACGACGATTCCCGCTCCTTCTCCCATGACGAAACCGTCTCTGTTTTTGTCGAACGGACGGCTTGCCGTTTTCGGATCCGGATTCGTGGAAAGCGCTTTGTTTGCGGAAAAGCCCGCGAAGGACATTCTTGTAAGCGGCGCTTCCGTTCCCCCGGTGATCATGACATCCGCGTCACCGCGCTGGATGACTTTAAATGCATCACCGATCGAGTTCGTCCCTGTCGCGCACGCCGTAACCGTACACGAATTGACACCTTTTGCGCCGAGCGCGATGGAAACCTGGCCTGTCGCCATATCCGGGATCATCATCGGTACGAAAAACGGACTGACCCGTCTCGGCCCTTTTGTCAAAAACGTTTCAAACTGCTGTTCAAGCGTTTCAAGTCCGCCGATGCCGGAACCGATCCAGACACCGATTCTCGCAGCATTTTTGTCATTAATATCAAGCTTGGCGTCTTCGACCGCCATTTTTGAAGCAACAACGGCATATTGCGTGAACCGGTCCATTTTTCTTGCTTCTTTTTTATCCATATAATCTTCTATATTAAAATCTTTCAGCTCTGCGGCTACTTTTGCAGGGTACTCATCCGCGTCAACCCGCGTGATCGGGCCGACTCCGGAAACCCCGTTAACCGCGTTGTTCCAGCTCGTTTTGACGTCATTACCAAGAGGTGATAAAGCTCCTAATCCGGTAATGACTACTCTTTTCCTATTCATAAGTTGCACCTCACCTTTCTTCTAGCGGCCCCAGCGCATGGCGATGGCTCCCCATGTTAACCCTCCGCCAAAACCGACCATTACAATGACGTCTCCGTCTTTTATTTTACCAGCTTCAAGTTCTTCCACAAGAGAAATCGGAATCGAGGCAGCTGACGTGTTTCCGTATTTATGAACCGTTTTGGACATTTTTTCAACCGGAAGCTCCAGGCGTTCCCGAGCGGCTTCCATAATCCTGATGTTCGCCTGATGCGGGACAAGAAAGTCGACATCCTCTTTTGTTAATCCGGCTTTTTCAATGACGTTTACGCTCGATTCTCCCATTTGGCGGACGGCGAATTTGAACACTTCTCTGCCATTCATGATTGTATGATCTTTCTCGTCCAGGTACAAGTGCTTCCCGCCTCTTCCGTCAGCGCCGAGCTCAAACGACAGAATGCCTCTGTCATCGCTGACAGGTCCGACGACTGCAGCGCCTGCTCCGTCTCCGAATAAAACGCATGTGTTGCGGTCATCCCAGTCGGTGATGCCGGAAAGTTTTTCGGCGCCGATGACCAGAACGTGTTTATACGTTTCCGCTTCAATAAACTGTTTGGCTGTGACAAGACCGTACATGAATCCGGAGCATGCGGCGCTGATATCCATCGCACACGCGTTGAAAGCGCCGAGTTTTTCTTGAATCATGCAGGACACCGTCGGAAATGCCTGATCAGGAGTAACGGTAGCGACGAGAATCATATCAAGGTCTTCCGCCTTTATATTTGCATCCTCCATCGCTTTCTCTGCGGCGGCGACAGCCATGTCTGACGTCATCTCGTCTTCGGCTGCGATTCTTCTTTCTTCTATTCCAGTTCTTGTACGAATCCACTCGTCAGATGTTTCAACCATTTTTTCCAAGTCGGAATTCGTCAGCACCTTTTCAGGGATATACCGGCCAATTCCAATAATTCCAGCTTTCATAGGAAAGACTCCTTTATTCATGATTTTTTCCAACTAATGTTATGAGCAATTATTAGTATCTGGTACTAATCCTACCCTATTTTTTTTTAGTTGGCAATATATTCGTCTAATCTATCAGGCCGTTCCCTTCATATAGTAAAAATATAGAAAGAAAGGGGGCGTAACAGATGGCGGATGACGATTTTTTCACGAAAATGATGTTTGGCTCACATCCGCCGGGCAAACGTGAAGAACAGTCTGAAAAACATGAAGACGGAGAAGACGGGCCTGACGGGACGACGGAAGCGGCGGAAATGACCGAACCTGATTACATGCACATAATGAATCAGATTGGCCAGATCATGGATTCCATTGACGAGCTGAAGCCTGCCTTTAAAGAAATCGGGTCGATGGTAAGCGCCTTGAAAAATAAGATTTCCAAGTAAAAAGCCACTCGATATAAGTGGCTTTTTCGGTCATCTCATGTAGACTACTCGTCTGACCCTGCATCCGCTTTGCCGAGCTCGTATGCTTCTGCCATGACCTTTGTAAACAATGTCATAAACGGCTGAAGCATCTCTGGCGAAAGCTCGATTCCCGCTTTCTCCATCTCTTCTTTTGCTTCCGGTACGTATTTCATGGCAATTTGCAGAAATTCCATCGATTTTTCGTGCTGCACGTAGATCACCTCACGTTTTCATCCGGCAGTTTTCCCGTTTTTTTATATTGTTCAATAAGTCCTTTGATTTTTTTCTGGAAGGCTTGATCGACAACCGGGCTGAATTCGCCCATTTCGATGACGCCGTCCTGAATGTCAAAGACCCGCCGGCCTCCCTTGAGCGTTCCTTTATTGAATTCGCCGGCGATCAGTTCATAAGCTTCATCAACATGCTGGATGGTGCTCGTCAGGACGACGTTCTCCCCCAGCTCCGACTGGTCGCTTACATAGCCTATGGCGTATAGTCCGTCTTTTTTGATTTGTTCAATGACAGGGACATTATACCCATCTCCCGCCGGATATACAACATCGGCGCCCGCTTTTTTCATTTTTTCGTACTTTTGAACGGCCTTTTCGGAGTCATCCCACTGTCCCACATACTCTGTCATGACCGAAATGTCTGGATTCACATATTTGGCGCCTTCGATAAACCCTTTGACTTCAGGCTGCCAGCTATGCGTTGCAAGTATGCCGAGTTTTCCTGACTTTGATTGGTGTGCGGCGGTCATGCCGCCGAAAAAGCCCATCGCCCTTCCGTCAAAGTCGATGCTGGTCACATTTTTATGCTCGGCTTTGCTGTTAACCAAGACGAAATGAATGCCGGGATAGTCTCCGCTTATACGATTAAACACTTTTTCATATTCGCTTCCATGCCCGAAAATTAAATTGACGCCTTTTTTCTGAAAATCGTCTACGGCCATTTTGATAGCCGCTTCATTATCGATTCCTTCTTTATAATAGACATCGACACCGTAGACAGACTGTATTCTTAATAGTCCTTTATATCCTTTGGTTCCCCATACTTGATCGCTTATTGTATCAGGGACAAGCAACCCGACCTTTTCAATCTTCCCGTTCAGCGATGCTTGTCCGCAGCCGCACATCGCAAGGAGCATCAAAAAAATCACGACAAGCCTGTATACCATGCCCTGTTCAACTCCCTTTCAAAAAAAACCAGCAATTCAAATCTAACTTTATTGTATCCTTTCACGTACAACTAAGGAAGATCTTTCTTATTTTTTGTCGAAAATTGTAGTCATTTGTCTTTTCCATTCCTCGATTTTGGAGGCTGCTTCTTCTTCCGTGATCTGCCGTTTAAATTGCAGCGGTGAAGGGTCTTTTTCCATCATGTACACGGCAAGCTGTGATGCAACATCATCGACGAAAAAGCCGGACTCCCTGCTTTCTTCGTCCCCGGCGTTCCACGGGCCGTACATGTCCGGGAGAACGATCGTTTGAACGCCCTTCTCTTCAGCCTCTTTCTTGACGGCCTCATCTTCTTGATGTTCGTACAGCAATAGAAAAACAGGCGTGTCTTCTGGCAGCTCATCCCGCGCTCTTTCCGGCATCTTCTCAGGATATTGAATAAAAATCTTGTCATAGCCGCTGCCCGCGCCTTGTTCAATCACGCAGAAATGCTGATTTCTCACCAGCCACATCAGCCGTTCTTCAAGGTATAACCGCTTTTTTTCGTCACTTGCTTCTTGCAATTTGACGTCAATGCTGATGCCTTCCTCCATGAGTCGTTCGCAAAATGAAAGGCCGAAGAATTCGTCTGCTCCAATCACCAGTGCTGATTTCATCCTGAAAGACCACCTTTCGATTCAGCTTCTCCCGCCGTTTTGAAAACAGCGAAAAACAGCCCTGAAGACATCGGGCTGCTACTATTCTATTCTCTATAAAACTTTTTCATGCGTTTTGAAAAAGTTCGCGATCGCTGAATAAATGCGGTAGGGATGATCGAACAAATGCAGGGTCAGCCCTACGCGGTGCACGCCTTCCATCTGACGCTCCTCAAACGTTTTGGCGTGCAGCATGTACGGGTATGAAGAACCGTTCAGCTTTTGCCAAATGTGAACAGGCACAAGATTGTGATAAGGTGAAATCGTTTTAAACGGGTAATCTGCAGCTTCCCTTTCTGATATGCCGTAACTGTCTGCAACTTCTTTAATAAACTGCTTGTAAAAAAATTTATTTTCCTTTTCCCTTTTATTATGAGCCTGAAGATCAAGGCAAGGATTCAGCATCGCAGCAGAGCGGATTTGCCCCGGAATCGAGCGGAGGAGTTCGTCAGCCACCAGCGCGCCTGTTCCTTCTGCAAGCAGATGAATTTTTTCGTTTAAAATTTCCTGTTTGAATACATAGTGAATCAGCTGCTTTGCGTATGCAACGGCTTTTTCCGATCCCCAGTGCCTGCCGAACAGATTGCTGTTCACAAGGGTGTACCCCTTGTTTCGCAAACTCGTAAGAAGCTGGTTTCTGCCGTAATGCTGGAGCCAGAAGCTCGATTCTTCCGTGACGAAATGGTTCCGGTCGCCGAAAATAAAGACCGCGAAACCGTTTGGCCTGTAAGGAAGATGAATCACGTTCCATTCTGTATCGAGTTTGAAAAAACGTTCCGTTATTTTCATCACTTGCCTGCCTCCTTCCTGCCGTAATCTGCTCCATTATTTTATGTGGAGCATGCAGCAAACGTATAAGGAAAAGCCCCAGTCTAAATGATGAAAAATAGATTTCGCAACGGAGTGTCTAATATTTCTGAAAAGTGATGTCTTACTCTGCCCTGTTCACTAAAATGCCCTTTCTCGTTTACTTTATGTGTGGTATGATATGCTTTAGAATCGATTGAGAAGGACGAGGTGGAAACGTGAGATTTATCGCAGCTTTTTTTTGGACGTTCCTTTTGACACAAATGGCTTGTTATATTGTCGGAGCCATGAGCGGTGCTGCATACGACTTTAAGCTAAGCTCGACGATGGGTGTCATCATCACCGTTATCGTCATTATACTTGGAGAAATTATGCCTGTTGAAAAGGATGCAGGTCAACATTAAAACCCCGCCTTCAAGGCAGGGTTTTTGCGTTTTTTACGGCTTTCTTTTATATGTCCAAAGGCGGTTGTGGTTGGATGTTTCAGGAAAAAATTCACCGGCTTTCAGCTTGATCTGCTGCGGATTTTTGACCATGCTGCCGGTCTCGCCAATCTCCACGTAAACGCCGTTGTTGGGCGCTTTGTGACCCGGGCGAAATTGATGCTGCTGTCCCATATTGCTTCACCCCTTTTTAGAAATATAGTCTGCCCGGTTTTCGCCTTTACATCCGCCTGGTCAAAAAAACTGCTGATCTCATGTGAGATCAGCAGTTTTTTGTTCAGGACAAGAGTGCCTTTAGCAACGCTTTTTGTACATGAAGACGGTTTTCTGCCTGGTCGAAGACGGCTGAATTCGGTCCGTCGATGACCTCTGCTGCGACTTCTTCGCCGCGGTGCGCAGGAAGGCAGTGCAGAAAGATGTAGTCGGCTTTGGCGCGGGAGACGAGCCGGCTGTTCACTTGGTACTGGGAAAAGATACTCAGGCGTTCTTTCGTTTCCGCTTCCTGGCCCATGCTTGTAAACACGTCTGAATAAACGACATCTGCATCCTGAACGGCTAAAGCCGCGTCATTTGTAATCGTTATGCCAGCGCCCGACTCTTCGGCAAATGCCTTGGCCAGCGCGACAACCTCCTGATTCGGCTCATATCCTTCAGGGGATGCGACCGTAATGTCGCAGCCGACCTTGGCACAGCCGATTAACAGGGAATGTGCGACATTGTTTCCGTCCCCGATATAGGCGGCTTTCAGCCCTTTAAACGTGCCTTTGACTTCCTGAATCGTCAGAAGATCGGCAAGGGCCTGGCATGGATGGAACAGGTCGGTCAAACCGTTGATGACCGGAATATCCGCATGTTCGGCAAGCTCCTCGACTGTTTCGTGTTCAAAGGTGCGGATCATGATCGCGTCCACATATCTCGAGAGCACTTTCGCCGTGTCGGCGATCGTCTCCCCCCGGCCGAGCTGCATGTCTTTGCTGCTTAAAAACAAGGCGTTTCCGCCGAGCTGCGCCATGCCCGCTTCAAAAGAAACCCGCGTTCTCGTCGACGATTTCTCAAAGATCATCGCCAATGTTTTCCCTTGAAAGATGTGCTGGATTTTGTTGTTTTTCATGTCGGCCGCTTCCTGAAGGAGATACAAAATCTCTTCCTTTGAGAAGTCGTTCAGGCTTAAAAAGTCCTTGCCGGACAAATTGATGTTGCTCGTTACAGTAGACATGATTCCACTTCCTTTTTGTATAAGTCCTTAAGCGAGACGGGTGAAGCCGTCCCTGATCCGCTTCCTAAAAAGGCGCGCACCGTCTCTTCTTCCGTCATGACAAAAACGCCGTGTGTGATGGCTTCCATCCGCTCGCGTTTTGCTTCTTTTGAATCCGTCAAATTGATGTGAAGCGCTTTGTCCGACCGCTTGATCCAGTCTTGGAAGCCATCTGTCTGTACAGTGAAGCCCGCTTGTTCGGCAGCGGTTTTCAGCTCATCGCCCGCTTTTAGATAGATGGAGCCTTTTTCTTTCCAGACGCCGGCAAAAATTTTCTTCATCGCGCTTTCCGGATTATATCCGACATACATGCCTTCGCCCGTCGATTTCATTTCAGGCCCGAGCTTCAGATCGACATCCTGGATGGCATGCGACGAAAAGACCGGAAATTTCACGGCGACGCCGTGATGGTTTTGCTTGACGGGAGCGAGCTCCTTTAAGCTCGCCCCGGCAATGAGCTTTGCAGCAAGGGGTATCAGCGGCACGCCCATCACTTTGCTGACGACAGGGACGGTTCGGCTCGCCCTAGGGTTGACTTCAAGGATAAGCAATTCATCCGGGGCACCCGGATCAGCGATAAATTGAATATTCATAATCCCTTTAAAGCCGAGCCTGCGGACGATTTTCCCTGCCGCTTCCCGTGCGGCGCGCTTCATACGCGAGGTAACGGAAGGGCCGGGCAAAATCGCATAGCTGTCGCCCGAATGAACGCCGGCTTTTTCGATGTGCTCGATATAGGACGGGATATAAATGTCCTGTCCGTCGCTTACAAGGTCAACTTCAAATTCTTTTCCCGGAATATATTGATCGATCAAAATCGGGTACGGCATTGCAGATGCGCCCTCAAGCAGATCTGACAGTTCACGCTTTGAATGGACGATCATCATTCCCATGCCGCCGATCACATAAGACGGTCTGATCAGAACCGGATAACCGATGGCACTTGCTTTTTGCACAGCCTCCGACTTTGACGAGGCCGTTTCCCCTTTGGCATGCTGGATGCCGAGTTCGTCAAGGAGCTGATAAAATTGGTCGCGGTCCTCCAGTACATCAAGCGTTTCCGATGACGTTCCCAAAAGGACGACACCCGCTTTTTCGATCGCTTCCGCCACATTAATGGCCGATTGCCCGCCGAATTGGACGATCGCAAAATCGATGTCCTCAGCTTCCGCTACATTTAGAATATGTTCAGGGGTAATCGGTTCAAAATAGAGCCGGTCCGCCGTTTCGTAATCCGTGCTGACGGTTTCCGGGTTGTTGTTGAGCATAATCGTCTCAAAGCCGAGGCTTTTCAGCGTCATGACGCCGTGCACGGCGCTGTAGTCAAATTCGACCCCCTGTCCGATCCTGATCGGTCCTGATCCGATGATAAGCGCCCGTTTTTTCGTTTTTTCGGAGAAGTTCCCGTCGCTTTCTCCGTAATATGTCGAGTAAAAGTAGTTCGTTTTTGCATCAAATTCGGCGGCGCATGTATCGACGATTTTAAATGATGCTGTAATGCCTTTTTCTTTGCGGAGGGCCCGGATTTCCTCTTCGGTTTTCCCTGTCAAAGAAGCGATCGTACAGTCGGTAAACCCCTTCTCTTTAGCCTTTTTCAAAAGGTCGGAAGAGAACGAATCCCCCTCCTTCATGAGCTCGTTTTCAAGCTGAATGATGTTTGCAAATACATGGAGGAAAAAGCAGTCGATTTTTGTTCTCTCATGGATTTCTTCGATTGAAATCCCTCTTCCCAAAAGCTCCATGACTGCGAAAAACCGCCTGTCATCAGGTGTCTCCAAAAGTTCGCGCAAAGCGTCTGAAGAAAACGCCCCGAGCTCTGGCAAATGGGTTCCTTTTGTTTTCAGTTCGAGGGAAGCGACGGCTTTTTGCAGAGCCGCTTCAAGGTTGCGGTCGATCGCCATGACTTCCCCAGTCGCCTTCATTTTCGTACCGAGCTTGCGATCGGCGTTTTTAAATTTGTCAAACGGCCAGCGCGGGAACTTCACGACGACATAGTCAAGCGCCGGTTCAAAGCTCGCATATGTCGAATCTGTCAGCGGATTTTTCAGCTCGTCAAGCGTATAGCCGACAGCAAGTTTAGCGGCCATTTTTGCGATCGGGTAGCCCGTCGCTTTTGAAGCAAGGGCGGAAGAACGGCTGACCCTCGGGTTGACTTCGATGACGTAATAGTTTTTGCTGTTCGGGTTCAAGGCGAATTGAATGTTGCAGCCTCCGACGACATCAAGCGCGGAAATGATCTTTAAGCTTGCAGAGCGCAGCATTTGGTAATCCGCGTCCGTTAATGTCTGCGACGGGGCGACAACGATCGAATCCCCGGTATGAATGCCGACAGGGTCGATGTTTTCCATGTTGCAGACGGTAATGCATGTATTGCTCTTGTCGCGCATCACTTCGTATTCGATTTCTTTAAAACCGGCAATGCTTTTTTCGACAAGACATTGATGAATCGGACTTGCGAGAAGGGCGCTTTCGATCAAAGGCATGAATTCCTCCTCTGTCTTTGCGATCCCCCCTCCTTTGCCGCCCAGCGTATAAGCCGGACGAACGATGATCGGAAAGCCGATGGACTGTGCAAAGCGAAGTGCGTCGCCTTTGTTGTCGACGATCTCGGAATCCGGAACCGGTTCATTGAGCTCTTTCATGAGCGCGCGGAACTTTTCCCTGTCTTCGCCTTTTTCGATCGTTTCCACAGATGTTCCGAGCAGCTTCACCTTATATTTTTTGAGGATGCCGGCTTTTTCAAGCTCGACCGCTAAGTTTAATGCCGTCTGTCCGCCCAGGTTCGCAAGCAGTCCGTCCGGTTGTTCGCGTTTGATAATCTGGGTCAGGCTTTCGACAGTCAGCGGTTCAAAATAAATTTCATCTGCGAATGATTCATCCGTCATAATCGTCGCCGGGTTGTTGTTGACGAGGATGACGCGGAACCCCTCGCTTTTCAGCGCCATGCAGCCTTGTGTTCCTGAGTAGTCAAACTCTGCGGCCTGGCCGATGATGATTGGCCCCGACCCGATAACGAGTATGCTTTTTATGCTGTGATCTTTAGGCATGGGCGAACTCTCTCCTTGCTTTGTTCAAATTCTCTATATATTCGTTGAAAATCCACTCGCTTTCAGCCGGGCCGGGATGGGCTTCCGGATGAAACTGAACAGACATGACGGGCAGTGTATTGTGCACGATCCCTTCGACAGAACCGTCGTTTACGTGATAAAACCTGACCGAGCATTCCTTTGTGTTGATCGTTGCTTCATCAACGACATAACTGTGATTCTGGCTCGTCATGAAGACGCGGCCGGTTTTCCTGTCGGCGACCGGATGATTGGCTCCCCTGTGGCCGAACGGAAGCTTGTAGGTGTCGCTTCCAAATGCGAGGGCGATCAGCTGGTGTCCAAGGCATATGCCGAGTGTCGGATAGGCTTTGATGATGTCCCGAAGCGCATCCATGTACGGAGCGATCGCTTTCGGATCACCGGGTCCGTTTGACAGGACGATTCCATCCGGGTTCAGCTTAAAGATTTGATCCATCTCCTGATACGGAACGATCGTGACTTTGCAGCCCCGTTTTATGAGCGACAGTGCGATCGATTTTTTATAGCCGAAATCGATCAGCGCGATATGGGTCGAACCGTCTCCGAATGTGCCTGTTTCATTTTGTCCGGTGACCTGTGCGGCGACATTTTCCTCGCCCGCAGCCGGCAGGCTGTCTTTTTGAACGGTCAGTGTCGCATTCAGCGTGCCTTTTGCCCTGATATGTTTGACGAGCGCTCTCGTATCGACATGAGAGAACAGCGGAACGTCCCATTTTTTCAAATAATCGCGCAGGCTTTTCGTCGCCTGATGGTGAGAAAAATGCTCGCACGCTTCATAGACGACAACACCCCGCACTTGCGGCTTTTTGCTTTCAAAGTCGCTCTCATTAATGCCGTAGTTGCCGATCAGCGGATACGTAAAGACAATGATCTGCCCTTTGTACGAAGGATCTGTCAGCACCTCCTGGTAGCCGGTCATTCCCGTGAAAAACACGACTTCGCCGCTCATGCCGCAAGGGCCGTCTAAATCTCCGCTGAAAGAGGTTCCATCTTCAAGAACTAAATATCCTTCCATCTTCTGCCCACCTTTGATGAATAAATAATAATTTATATGAATTTTTATACTTACATAGCGAAAAAAATTTATTGCGCTACCGCTGTATGCCGTGCCAAGACATTGTTCAGTTTCTGCACCGCCTCTGTGATTTCTTGTACTGTGACCGTTAACGGCGGAAGTAGCCTGATGACGTTCGGACCTGCCGGAAGGACGAGCAATCCTTCCTTTTGAAGATCTTCAATCAGCGGCTGAACAGGGTCTTTCAATTCAATGCCTGCGATCAGGCCTTTTCCCCTGATTTCTTTTACCAGCGGGAATTGAAGCAAGCTTTCCAATTCTTTCTGCAAATATTCGCCTTTTCCGCTGACTTCATCAAGAAAGCTTTTCTCAAAAATGATGTCCAATGTTGCATTTGCGGCGGCCATGGCCAGCATGTTTCCGCCGAACGTCGAGCCGTGAGAACCCGGCGAAAATGCTGAGGAAAGCTCTTTTTTCCCGATGACCGCTCCGGCCGGAAAGCCGCTGCCGAGACCTTTTGCAACGGTGATGATATCCGGTGTGAGCCCTTCATGCTCATAGCCGAAAGCTTTTCCCGTCCGGCCGATCCCTGTCTGAACCTCGTCAACGATGAGAAGAGCCTGTTTTTTCCGGCAGAAAGCCTGCACTTCCTGTAAAAATTCGCTGCTTCCAGGAATGACGCCGCCCTCGCCCTGGACCGTCTCAAGCATGACCGCTGCGATGCCTTCTTCGTCTTCCATCGTTTTCAAGGCGTCCGGGGCATTATACGGAAGATAGTAAAAACCGGACAGCATCGGACCGAAACCTTGCTTAATCTTTTCTTGTCCGGTCGCCGCCATTCCGGCGAACGTCCTGCCGTGAAACGAGTGCTGAAACGTGATGATTTTCGTTTTTTGCGTATGTTTGCGGGCCAGTTTGATCGCTGCTTCGTTTGCTTCCGCCCCGCTGTTGCAGAAAAACACGAGATCGCCTGTGCTGTTTGCCGCGAGCTTTTCGGCGACTTTTTCCTGAAGCCCGTTTTGGAACAAATTCGAAACATGCCACAGGTTATCGAGTTGTTTTTTTACAGCAGCCGTCACCTGATCCGGACAGTGTCCGAGATTGCAGACGGCGATTCCCTGGACGAAATCGAGATAGGTTTTGCCGCTTTCATCTACGGCAAGCGTACCTTTCGCTTTTTTGATATGAATATTCCAGCGGCTGTACGTTTGGAATAAATGGCTCACTTATACGGCCTCCTTCTCCTTTATGATTTTTGTACCGACGAATTCATCTTTTGCAAGAAAAGAACCCTTTCCGCTGACGATCATGACCTCATCCACCGCATCCGTGAGTGCCGCTACAGCGGAGTTCACCTTCGGGATCATCCCACCGGAAATCACGCCGACGGCAATGAAGCGCTCGACCTCCTCCGGCGTGACGGATGAAAGCATGCTGCCGTCTTTCATAATCCCTTTGACATCTGTGACAAACATCAATTTATCGGCGCGCAGAGCCCCTGCGACAGCCGATGCAGCCAAATCGGCGTTTACGTTCAGCGTCTCGCAGTTTTCCGTCATCGACAGCGGCGCGATCACCGGAATGAATCCTTTTTCCATGAGCGCTTCGACGATCCGGCCGTTTACCTTTTTAATGCAGCCGACCTGACCGTATTCTTTTTCATTTATATAATCGGCCAGGAGCAAGCCTCCGTCTTTTCCTGAAACGCCGACGGCTGGCAGACCGTGCCTTGCAAGCTCTGACACAAAAAACTTGTTGATCGAGCCTGAGAGCACCATCTCTGCGATTTCCAAAACCTGTTTTGTCGTTTTCCGCTGTCCGTTCACAAACTCTGTTTCGATCTTCAATTTCTTCAGCATATTCGTAATCTCAGGTCCCCCGCCGTGGACGACGGCGATTTTCCAGCCCTCTTCGACCAGCTTTTTTACATTCTGAAAAAATTCATCGGACAGTTCGCGGATGACGCTTCCGCCGCATTTAAAAACGATTGTTTTGTTCATTGCTTTCCCCTTTACGTACGATAGCTCGCATTGATTTTGACGTATTCATAAGTCAAGTCGCATCCCCAGGCCGTTCCCGTGCCTATTCCTTGATTCATTTGAACATCGATTTGCACTTCGCTTTTCTGCAGGTATTCTTTGGCAAGCGCTTCGGAAAACGGCTGCGGTTCATTGTTTTTAAAAAGGCACTGGCCGCCAAGATGGATTTCGACCTTTTCCGGTGTGACAGATGCCGCGCTGTCTCCGATAGCGGCGATGATTCTGCCCCAGTTGGCATCCGTACCGTACACCGCCGTTTTGACAAGGTTGGACCCGACGATTTTTTTTGCGATGATCTGTGCATCGCGATTGCTTTTCGCTCCCTTTACCTGGACTTCGATTAATTTTGTCGCCCCTTCCCCGTCCTTTGCGATCTGTTTGGCGAGATCTCTGCATACGGACTCCAAGCCCTTTTTAAAAACCGGCCATTCCTTATGCCCTTCATGAAGGCATTCGTTTCCTGCACAGCCGTTCGCCATGACGAGAACCATGTCGTTTGTCGATGTATCGCCGTCGACCGTAATTTGGTTGAATGATACATCCGTAATGTCTCTTAAAGCTTTTTGAAGCGCGCCCTCCTCAACGCGCGCATCCGTCGTGACGAAGCCGAGCATCGTCGCCATATTCGGGTGGATCATCCCGGACCCTTTGGCCGCGCCGCCGATCATGATTTTTTGATCCCCGATCATCAGTTCATAGCACGTTTGTTTTGTAACGGTATCGGTCGTCAAAATCGCTTCCTCGAAATCGCCTTCCGAAGGTGTTGTTTGATCAAGGAGGCTGATGCCTTCGCGAATCTTTTTCATATCGAGAGCCTCGCCGATGACGCCTGTAGACGAAACGGCGACAAGTTCCGGCTCGATGCCGAGGATGTCCGCGCACTTTTGGCGCATCTCATAGGCATCCAAAAGCCCCTGCTCCCCTGTGCACGCATTGGCATTTGCGCTGTTGACGATCACCGCTTGCAGCGTTGCCCCGTTTTTGAGACTGTCCTGCGTCACCTTGATCGGCGCGGCCTGAAAATGGCTTTGTGTATAAACGGCGGCGCTCACCGCCGGCACTGCGCTGATGATCATCCCCAAATCCTTTTTGGAATAGCGGAGTCCGCAGTGAATGCCTTTTGCCTGATAGCCCTTCGGCGAATCGATGCTTCCGTCTATTTTTTTGATGCTGTCTTCACTCACCTGAATCATGGTTCATTCTCTCCTGTCTTATGGATAAATTGGCGTAAAATCAAGTCCAGCCTTCTCGCTCCAGCCGTTCATGATGTTAAAGTTTTGCACGGCCTGCCCAGCGGCCCCCTTCATTAAATTATCGATCACCGATACGATCGTCACCCTGTCCGTCCGTTCGTCAGCGGCGACGCCGATATCGCAGAAATTGCTGCCGTACACTTCTTTTGTCGCCGGAAATTCACCTGATTCTCTCACTCTTACAAAATAAGAATCTTGGTAAAAATCAGAAAAAACCTGCTGCAGCTGTTGACCTGTCATGCTTTCCTTCAGCTCTAAATAGATAGTCGCCATGATTCCCCTTGTCATCGGCACTAAATGCGTGCTGAACGTGATCGGCTGAAAAGCGGGGTCCCATTCCCTGACGGCCTGCTCGATTTCCGGTGTATGCTGATGTTCATTCACCTTGTATATTTTAAAATTGTCATTGATCTCTGAAAAATGCGTCCCCATGGAAGCTTTTCTGCCGGCTCCGGAAACGCCGGTCTTTGCATCGGCAATGACGAACGATTCGTTCACAAGCCCGTTTTTGATAAGCGGGGCCAAGCCTAGAAGAACCGCGGTCGGGAAGCAGCCGGGATTGGCAATGTGCTTTGCCGTTTTGATTTTCTCCCGGTTAAGCTCACTCAGCCCGTATACCGCCTTTTCGAGAATATGCCCGGGAGCGGCCTCCCTTTTATACCAGCTTTCATAAACAGCCTGATGTTTGAGCCTGAGATCGCCCGAAAGATCGATTACCGGCAAATCGTACGCGTCAAGCTGAGGCGTCAGCCGGCTGGAAACTCCCGGAGGCGCCGCCATAAATAAAAAATCTGTCTCGCTTGCAATCTGTTCAATATCGATCGGTTTAAGCGTCTGATCGGCCAGCTTGACAAGGTGCGGATACGACTGATGGTACGGCGTTCCTTCATCGCTCGATGAATAAAGTATGCATTCATCTGTATAAGGGTGAGACCTGAGGATTCGTGTAACCTCGGCTCCCCCATAGCCCGTAGCACCTATAACTCCTATTTTCAAAACATATTCACCTTCTTGGTCTTTGTGAAATTATTTAACATTATAACATGAATAAAAATTAATTCAATTGTATATTTAATATTTTTTTACAATTTGGCGCATCGATTTTTTCATACAAAAAAGCCCGCAGTGGATGCGGGCTTTCAGGTATATCTTAAAACGGGAGGTTCAGCTTTCATGAAACGCCGAACCGTTGGGTGATCAAGCCAAATTTTTTTGCTGAAACCGCAAGCGGATGTCAGCCTTTTTGCTAATCTCTGACAGGTTCCCTCCTCTGTATCAATATTGAGAGCGAATGGGAAGACGCAAAATCGTATTTAACATTGCTGTCCATGCATATGAACTCCTTCCCTTTTACTGAAATGACGCTTTTCACCCGGTTCATTCGCTCCATAGCACGATTCCACGGTTTCTCGCTTCTTCCGCACTTTCCTGGAACATCAAAAGGGGCGCAACTTTTGACAGCAAAAATCAGCTCTCCTTTTTTAAAAAAAGCCTGCTCATTAATGAACAGGCCCTTTCGTTCTTACTGTATTCCGAGCGCGATTTTCGCGTATCTTGACATTTTGTCCCGCGTCCATGGCGGATTCCAGACGATGTTGACGTCTACTTCCTTCACTTCCGGGATATCGGCCAGCGCTGTTTTGACCTGATCGACGATAATCGGGGCAAGCGGGCAGCCCATGGAAGTCAGTGTCATCGTAATGTCTGTTTTTCCGTTTTCATCCATCTCAACATCATAGACAAGGCCGAGATTAACGATATCAATGCCAAGCTCCGGGTCGACGACCTGCTCAAGAGCGCCCATGATGTTTTCTTTCAATGCTTCATCCACACTACTTCACTCCTTTTTTCATCAGTATATCGCACTTTTTGTATTTTCTGAAACGAAAGTGCTTTTTTAAAGATGGGTATCAAACCATTCAACCGTCCTCAAAAGACCTTCCCGTGAAACTTTGTGGCCGGCGCGTTCGTCCGCAATGAACTGAAGCAGATCCTGCCGTTTTTCATACTGAGGCATGACCGATTCGTAAAACCGGCGGGCCGGTGCAAACGGCACGACGCTGTCCAGCTTGCCGTGCCAAAAGAGAAGCGGTCTTGTGTTCAGCTTTTCCGGCTGCAGCGAGAGATCAAACTGTTTCAATTCCTCTCGCTGCTGTGCGATCTGCTCTTCTGTGACAGGAACTTCAAGCTGCTTTTTCTTTATCAATGCGAGCTGTTCGTCAAAAAGCTCAACATATGAGGGACAGCCCATCAGACTGACGGCGGCGGTTATCCAGTCGTATTGGGTAAGGGCTCCCAGCGTCACGATGCCGCCCATTGACGTTCCAGCCACGCCTATCCGCCCGCTGTCAATCAGGTTTTCCTGATGAAAATGCTCTTTCAGGATATCGAGTTCTTTAATTTCATTGGTGACAATGGCCCAAAATCGCGCGGACAGCTCCTCCCGGGAGAGCTCTTTTTCCCTGTCCCCATGATATGCAGCTTCAGGCAATACAGCCCGAATCCCCTTTTCGGCAAGAAGATATGCGAAGTGCAGATTATGTTCCTTTGCGCTTGTAAAACCGTGTATAAAAAAAACCAGAGGAAGAGCTTTATCCTTATTCTCCTCTTTTACAATATGCAAAAAAGGGATTCCTGAAATATTCCGTTTATCGACAATAATCACGACTGTTTCTTCCTCCTTTAGGATATCCATCATCATCAGTTTAACATGTAGACAATAAAGAAGGTAAAAAGATACACTATAAATAAGTCAGAACTTTTAAATTTACGCTTAAAAGGAGCATTTATGGAAACGAAACCATATTTAATTGCATTGGACTTAGACGGAACATTATTAAAAGACGACAAGACCATCTCTGAAAGCTCGAGCAGCGTCATCCGCAAGCTCCGGGAGGACGGGCATTACGTATGCATTTCGACAGGGAGGCCGTTCAGGGCAAGCGCGATCTACTATGAGGAGCTTGGACTCGATACGCCGATCGTGAACTTCAACGGCGCGTTTGTCCATCACCCGAAGGATGAAAGCTGGGGAAGATTCCATACGTCGCTTGATCTAGATGTTGTCAAACAGATCATCGAGGTCAGCGAATCTTACAACGTCCACAATATCCTCGCCGAAATCATGGACGATGTTTATTTTCATTACCATGATGAGAAACTGATCGACGTATTCACAATGGGCAACCCGAATATTACGGTCGGCGATTTAAGAAAAAATCTCGGCGCGGACGTTACAAGCGTCTTGATCCACGCCAAGGAAGAGGATGTACCTGCGATCCGCTCCTATTTATCCGATGTTCATGCCGAAATGGTCGACCATAGAAGGTGGGCCGCCCCGTGGCATGTGATCGAATTAATCAAAAGCGGCATCAACAAAGCGGTCGGCCTGCAAAAGATAACGGAATACTACGGCATTCCGCAGGAGCGGGTCATCGCTTTCGGAGATGAAGACAACGATTTGGAAATGCTCGAATTTGCGGGCTGCGGCGTCGCGATGGGCAACGGAATCGCAGGCGTCAAAAGCGTTGCCGACCATGTCGCCAAATCGAATGAAGAAGACGGAATCGCGGTCTTTTTAAAGGATTATTTCTCTTTATAATTTTATTATTTGCCATTCATAAACGCAGTTTTCCCTCGGCAATACTATGGGAAGGCGGTCTAAAGAGACCGTCCAACTCGTTTCAAGGGGGCAGTCAGGATGGGTAAACGTAGCAAATCGAAACGGTTTATTCAGCAAGGCAAAGACGCGATTAAGCAGCATGCGGCGAGGTTCCCTTACCGATCCACATTAGAAGAGGCGGAAAAGCGCAACGGCCCGGCAGAATGCGGAGGGCTGTAAAATGAGAAACGAATTGTTTCAAATGGCAAAGCATGCCGTCCATGAAGCCGAAACAGCAGCATACGGCGCTGAATCGGGCGAGCGGACAAGGGCGGTTGAAAGGGCGAAAAACGCGATTTCCTCCGCATATGCCAACTCAACCGACGCTGAGCGCAGCCAACTTCACGACCTTCAGGATCGGCTTGACCGATTGTCCTAATCATCAACAAGGAGCCTGTCTCATCGACACGGCTCCTTTTGTCATTTGTAAAAACTCTACATAAAACGTTTGACATTCGAAACAAAAGGGAGTACATTATTAAAGGCGAACATTTAATGTTATTAATAAATAAATATTCGTTTTTAGGAGTGTATATCATGGATAACGTGTTTGATTACGAAGATATTCAATTAATTCCTGCAAAATGCATCGTCAATAGCCGTTCTGAATGCGATACAACCGTTCAGTTGGGCGGAAGGACGTTTAAACTGCCTGCGGTACCTGCCAACATGCAGACGATTATCGATGAGGAGCTGGCGATTTGGCTGGCTGAAAACGGTTACTTTTATGTGATGCACCGTTTCGAGCCCGAAAAACGTTTCAACTTTATAAAAGACATGAAGTCCCGCGGTTTATTTGCTTCCATCAGCGTGGGGGTCAAGGAGGAAGAATACGAATTTGTACAAAAGCTGTCCAAGGAACAGGCAGAACCTGAATACATCACAATCGACATCGCACACGGACATTCCAACGCCGTCATCAGCATGATTCAGCATATTAAAACGCATTTGCCGAAAAGTTTCGTCATCGCCGGAAACGTCGGAACGCCTGAGGCGGTAAGGGAACTGGAAAACGCCGGAGCTGACGCTACAAAAGTCGGCATCGGCCCCGGAAAAGTCTGCATTACAAAAATCAAAACCGGATTTGGAACGGGCGGATGGCAATTGGCCGCATTGCGCTGGTGCGCCAAAGCTGCAAGCAAGCCGATCATCGCCGACGGCGGAATCCGCACTCACGGGGATATTGCGAAATCAATCAGATTCGGGGCAACAATGGTCATGATCGGTTCGTTGTTTGCCGGACACGAGGAATCTCCTGGAGCAACGGTTGAAAAAGACGGAAAGCTCTACAAAGAGTACTTTGGATCAGCTTCAGAATATCAAAAAGGCGAACGAAAAAACGTAGAAGGCAAGAAAATGTATGTGGAGCATAAAGGCTCCATCAAGGATACGCTGACCGAAATGGAACAGGACCTTCAATCCTCCATTTCTTATGCCGGAGGAAACAAGCTTGATGCAATCCGCAATGTCGACTATGTCATCGTCAAAAATTCCATTTTTAATGGCGATAAATATTAAAAACAGAGGCATCCATCTTCGGATGCCTCTGTTTTTATTCGTAGCAGCACAATGCTCGTAAGCCTGGATTCTTACTTTACTTCAAACGATGTGCCTGCCCTCAGCACGGCAAGCTGTTCCGCTCTCCCCAAAAACGTGACATTCACATCGTATACGCCAGGCTCGGGTACTTCCTTCCAAACATCCGTGAAATCGTACGTCTCTTTCGGGTTCAATGTCATCGTTTGGAACGCCTGGGTGAACATTTTTCCTTTTGAATAGCGGTATCGTTCATTTCCTTCCTTGTCGCTTACGATAAGCTCAAACTTCTGTCCGCTGCTAAATTCAAATGCTACCGCTTCATCCGAATGGTTTACAACCGACATGCGAAATTCGATTCCGTCCTGTTTTTGCACAGGTTCAACCGTCAGTACAACACTTCCGTTGCTCATTTCCCCTGATACCTCCTTGGCGGGGCCGCTCCCCGCGTTTTGCCCGCATCCTCCGACGATGAGTAATAGCACAGTCAACAATACAACCCGCATTCATTCACCCTTTCTAATCTTTTCGGAAAAACCCTAAAACAGAGGTTGTTTGCACAACATTTGCAAAAGCCTTTGGATCCACTTCTTTGATGATTTTTTCCAAGTCGTATAATTCATACCTGGTAATGACGATGATCATCATCTCTTTTTGTTCATTCGTAAAAGCGCCTTTGGCCGGAACGGTCGTAATCCCGCGCACCATTTTTCCGTAGATGGCTTCTTTGATCTCTTCCGCTTTCTTCGTGACGATCATGACGGTAAGTTTGGCATGTCGTGTGTGAATCGCATCGATCACCCGCGTCGTTACATAAAGCGTAACGAGCGTATATAAAGCTTTCTCCCAACCCTGCAATAATCCTGCCGTCAAAATGATGGCCCCGTTTAAAATAAAGAAATATGTGCCGACAGGCTTATCTTTCCATTTCGCCAGAACCATCGCGATGATATCAAGACCGCCCGTTGAAGCTCCGTATTTCAGCGTCAGGCCGATTCCGACCGCTGAGATCACCCCGCCGAAAACAGCGTTCAGCAAAATATCGTTTGACAGGCCCTCATCAGGCAGCATCCCGAGAAAAACCGTCGTCAGCGCCACGCTTAATACGCTGTAAATCGTGAATGAACGCCCGACTTTCATCCATCCTAATATACCGACGGGGATATTTAAAATAAACAAGAGCGTTCCGGTTGAAAAATAGATGGGGCTGTACTGGTCAAGCGCGCTTGATAAAAGCTGCGCAACACCCGTAAAACCGCTTGCGTACACATCGGCGGGAATTAAAAATAAATTCAGGCCGATCGCGTTTAGTAAGGCGCCTATGATGACAATGAACAATTTCTTTGCTTCAGCTATTACCATTTTTTCAGTTCCTCCGCTAATTCTATATAATTGGTTTACCCTTAAATCCATATTTTGAAAACGCCAAAATGAAATTATATGATATAGTTGATCTTGGAAAAGCGGATCAGCTTCCGCGGCGGCGACGTGCGCCTTGTTAACCTAAAAACCATTACGATGAAAGAAGGGGTTATATATGACCGTCCATCTGATAGCCGACAGTGCGGCGGATTTGCCGAAATCTTTTTACGATGACAACGGCGTCACTTTCATTCCTTTGCGCGTGCTTCTTGACGACAAAGAGTATGACGATCTCGTAACGATTCAGCCTCTTGTTGTATATGAGGCCATGCGCAATGGGAAAGCGCCTAAAACCTCCCAGCCGTCTTTCCAGCTTATGAAAGACGCGTTCACAAATCTTGCGAAAAAGAATCAGCCCGCTTTATATATCGCTTTTTCCTCTGAGCTTTCCGGCACATACCAGACTGCCGTAATGGCAGCAAACGAGGTCAAGGAGGAATTTCCTGATTTTGATTTGCGGATCATCGATTCAAAATGCGCTTCATTGGGCTATGGCCTCGCCGTAAAACATGCGCTTGAACTCGCAACTAACGGCAATACAATACAAGAAATCGAAACGTCTGTAAAGGACTTTTGCGACCATCTTGAACATATTTTTACCGTCGACGATTTGACCTATTTGGCAAGGGGCGGCAGAATCAGCAAAGCATCCGCGTTCGTCGGGGGATTGCTCAATATCAAACCGCTGCTTGATGTCGAAGGAGGAAAGCTTGTCCCTTTAGAAAAAATCAGGGGTAAAAAGAAGCTTTTGAAACGGATGATCGAGCTTATGAAAGAAAGAGGACGTGATCTAAGCAGCCAGACGATCGGGATCAGCCACGGGGATGCCGAAGAAACGGCCGGCGAAATCAAGCGGCTCATCGAAGCCGAGTTTCACCCGAAAGACATCGTAGTTCATATGATCGGATCGGCCATCGGCGCGCATGCGGGCCCTGGCACAGTGGCGGTCTTTTTTTCGGGAAAAGAAAAAAGGTGAATGTTCAGGAATTTGGACACAGGCCGATGGCTCCTGTCTTTGACAAGGAGCCATCCGCTGCCTTATACGATATTTTGATCAAGCACATCTTCATCAAAGGAGTCCGCACCTGAAACTCCTGTGTTCGAAGCCGTAAGCCCGGTATTCCCGCTTCCAGCCCCTTGAACGGTTTTTGACGTATTGATCGGGCTGATTTTAATCGCCCCGCCAAAATTCACAACCCCGCCTGAAACACTTTGAATAAAAACTGCAATGGGGAACCCCATACCACTTCTCCCTTTCCTATTGCATTTTTCTATTATTCATATATGTATGCCGTTTTTTCCTCAAGGTATAAACTCTCCGGCAAAAACATAGAAAAAATAGCGCACATAGTTTACATTTCAGTGAGCAATCTAATGACGGGAGGTGCTGCACGTGACAAAAGATGATGACAAAAAACCGGTTGATCACAACGCCGTCAACCAGCAAAAAAACCGGCTCGCCGAAAGAACAGGCAAGCCGGAAAACATCAGGGATCAAAAAAACCGAATCATTTATAAAGAGCAGGCGGCGTTTCCTAAAGAATCGCCGCCTGCAGCTGCTATTTTTTTTCGTATGTCCAGCCGTCTTCCTGATAGATTTTATCCTGTTTCATCAGATGGCCGAGCGCTCTTTTAAACGCTGCTTTACTCATGTTAAACCGTTCTTTAATATCTTCCGGGTCGCTTTTATCCCAAAACGGCATCGCCCCGTTTCTCGACCTCATATACGTCAAAATTTCTTCGGCGTCAACGGACATGGCATCCTGCTTTCTCGGCAAAAGCGACAAATTGACAGAGCCGTCATCCTTGACTTTAATCACCCTTGCCGTGAGCCTTTCTCCCAGCCGCGGCTCTTGTTTTCTCTCGGAGGAATGAATGAAGCCTCTGATGCCGCCGTCGGAAATCATAAACGAGCCTGAAGCGATCAAGCGGTAGATCGTCCCTGTCAGCTCTTTATTCATCAGGCCCTGGGACGCCTCGGTAAACAGCTCGCTCATCCTGTCTTCCGGAGCCGGTTTGGCAAACATTCTCCCGTGGCTCGTGATTTTCAGCATGCAATAGAGCCTGTCTCCTTTCTGCGGCCAGACGGATGAATAAGGCGGCAGATGTTCGGTTGCCACCAGTGCATCCTTCGTCAGCCCGACATCGACGAAAACCCCCATGTCATCGACCGCATCAACGACTTCGACCCAGCCGTATTGATCAGCGCTGATCAGCGGCTTTCTCATCGTAGCCGCCGGACGGCCTTCATGGTCGACATATATGAAGACATCGACCTCTTCCCTGTCTTCAATATTTTCGGTGATTTCGCTGTTGTGCAAAAGGATGACCGTTTCTCCATCGGTCAAAAAATATCCGTAATCTGCTTTGTGATCTATTTTCAACGTTAATTGCTGTCCCGGTTTCATACTTGCTCTTCCTTTCTCACTCGCCTGTTTCGCTTTTTCGTATTCCTCCAATGTTCAAATTATTGCCAGATAACGGCCAGACGAAACCGTTCGATATTGGAAGTTTCACCTTATTCTACTATAATTGACTCATAAGTAAAATGGATGGAGGTTTTTTTCTTATGGCTAAAGAAAGCTCATTTGACATCGTTTCAAAGGTGGAACTTCCCGAAGTTCAAAACGCAATCCAAACCGCTTTGAAAGAGATCGGCAACCGCTATGATTTCAAAGGTTCAAAAAGCAGCATCACGCTCGACGGGGAAGAGCTTGTGCTCGTGTCAGACGACGAATTCAAAATGAACCAGCTGAAAGACGTTCTCGTCAGCAAGCTGATCAAGCGGAACGTCCCAACGAAAAACATCGAGTATTCCAAGCTGGAAAACGCGTCAGGCGGAACGGTCAGACAGCGCGGCAAGCTCGTTCAGGGCATCGACAAAGAAAACGCAAAGAAAATCAATACCCTGATCAAAAAATCGGGCCTTAAAGTCAAATCGCAAGTGCAGGATGACCAAATCAGGGTGACCGGGAAAAACAAAGACGATCTCCAGCAAATCATCGCCTTGGTAAGGGAAGCGGATCTTCCGATTGATGTTCAATTTATAAATTTTCGATAAATTCTCAATTTACTGTTGATTATTCCCCCGATTTTCGGTAAATTGAGTAAAAGCCGCTTTTTGGCGGCATCAGCCGACAATTGAATAGCTGTTCTTATCAAGAGAGGCAGAGGGACTGGCCCGATGAAGCCTCAGCAACCGGTGTAATGATTGTTTCATGACCAAGGTGCTAAATCCAGCAAGCAGACTGCTTGGAAGATAAGAAGAAGGTGAATGCGTACGAAAAGTCTTCTTCTTGGAAGGCTTTTTTTATTTATTACTATTTCAAGGGGGAAAACGATGGGTTTATTGGAGGATATAAAAAGCAGAACGTTAATAGCCGACGGCGCAATGGGAACGCTTCTTTATTCATACGGGATCGACCGCTGCTTCGAAGAGCTGAACGTCTCAAAGCCGGATGAAGTGAGACGCATTCATGAAGCATATGTCAAGGCAGGCGCCGACATCATTCAAACAAACACCTACGGTGCAAATTTCATCAAGCTGTCCAGATACGGCCTTGAAGACGAGACGAAGCAAATCAACGAAAAAGCCGTCCGCCTCGCCCGTTCAGCGGCCGGCTCCGCCTATGTTCTCGCAACGCTCGGCGGCATCCGGACGTTCAATAAAAGCGCGTATTCGCTCGATGACATCAAAAGAAGCTTTCGCGAACATCTTTACCTTCTGTTGAATGAGGAACCGGACGGACTCCTTCTGGAAACGTATTACGACTTAGAGGAAGCACGCGAAGTATTGAAGATTGCCAGAAAAGAAACGAACCTTCCGATCATCGTAAACGTATCGATGCATGAAGAAGGCGTTCTTCAGGACGGGACCCCGCTTTCAGAGGGCTTGACGCTTCTTGCGGGACTCGGAGCCGATGTGGTCGGCATCAATTGCCGCCTCGGCCCCTATCACATGATCAAAGCGCTCGAGGAGGTGCCTCTCTTGAAGGACGCTTACCTTTCCGTCTATCCGAACAGCAGCATTCCATCTCTTGTTGAAGGGCGTCTCGTCTATGAAACGGATGATGAATATTTCAGAAACAGCGCGGTTGAGTTTCGCAATCAGGGCGCGCGCATCATCGGCGGCTGCTGCGGAACGACGCCGAACCACATCAGAGCGATGGCTGAAGCTGTCAAAGGCCTCCCGCCCGTCACCGAAAAACGGGTCAAAGTCAGGGAGAAAGCAGCGGCAGCAGTTCAGCACGAAAGAACGGAGCCCGCTTTAGACGAGCTTGCGAAAGAGAAGCGCTCCATTATCGTCGAATTGGACCCTCCTAAACAATTAAACTTTGAAAAGTTTTTGCGGGCAGCAAAAGAGTTAAAGTCAGCCGGAATCGATGCACTCACGTTAGCGGACAACTCGCTCGCCACGCCGAGAATCAGCAATGTGGCCTGCGGCGCGCTTTTAAAAGAGAGGCTTGACATGAGGCCGCTCGTCCATATTACATGCAGGGACCGCAACCTGATCGGCCTGCAGTCTCATTTAATGGGGCTTGATACGCTCGGGCTTTCCGACGTTTTGGCGATTACCGGAGACCCTTCGAAAATCGGCGATTTTCCTGGAGCGACTTCTGTTTACGATCTGACGTCATTCGACTTGATCAGCCTGATCAAACAATTTAATGAAGGCTTGTCCTACTCGGGAAAGCCGCTCGGCAAGAAAACAAACTTCTCCGTCGCGGCCGCCTTCAACCCGAACGTGAGACATATTGACAAAGCGGTCAGACGGATTGAGAAAAAGATCGACTGCGGCGCGGACTATTTTATTTCCCAACCCGTCTATTCCGAAGAACAGCTCATCAAGATCCATGAGGAAACAAAGCATCTCAAAACCCCGATTTACATCGGGATCATGCCGCTGACTAGCAGCCGGAATGCCGAGTTTATTCACAACGAAATTCCAGGCATCAAACTGTCGGATGCGATCCGCGAAAAGATGGCGCTTGCCGGCAGCGACAAACAAAAACAGGCTGAGGAAGGGCTCGCCATCGCCCGCTCGCTGCTTGACGCCGCATGCGATTTGTTCAACGGCATTTATCTGATCACGCCGTTCTTGAGGTCCGATTTAACCGCAGAGCTTACGGCGTACATTCACCAGAAAGAAAAGGAGACGACAAATGTCTATCATCACTGACCAGCTGAAGAAAAAAATCCTCGTTCTTGACGGTGCGATGGGAACGATGATTCAAAATGCAAACTTATCACCCGCCGATTTCGGCGGTGAAGCCTATGAAGGATGCAATGAATATTTGAGTGTGACAGCGCCGCACATCATCCAAGGAATTCATGAAGCTTATTTGGCGGCTAAAGCCGATATCATTGAGACGAATACATTCGGTGCGACAAGGCTCGTTCTTGATGAATACGGCCTTGGACATCTCGCTTTTGATATCAATGCGGCGTCCGTCAGGCTCGCAAAAGCGGCCGTTCAAAAATATACAACGCCTGAATGGCCAAGGTTTGTCGCCGGGGCAATGGGTCCGACGACGAAAACCCTGTCCGTTACCGGCGGCACGACGTTCGATGAGCTCGTCGCCAATTATGAGGAACAGGCGGGAGCGCTGATCACGGGCGGCGCCGACCTTCTGCTCCTTGAAACGAGTCAGGATATGCTGAACGTAAAAGCCGGGTTCATCGGCATCAGGCAAGCGTTTGAAAAGACAAAAAAAACCCTTCCCCTCATGGTATCGGGAACGATCGAGCCGATGGGCACGACGCTCGCCGGTCAGGATATCGAATCATTTTATATCTCCCTGGAACACATGAAGCCGATCAGCGTCGGCTTAAACTGCGCGACAGGGCCCGAATTTATGACAGACCATATCCGGACCCTCTCCTCCCTTGCCGGGACGGCAGTCAGCTGCTATCCAAATGCCGGCCTGCCCGATGAAGAAGGGCAGTATCATGAATCACCGCAGTCACTGGCGAAAAAAATCAGGGCTTTCGCAGAAGAAGGCTGGCTGAACATCGTCGGCGGCTGCTGCGGAACGACGCCGGCCCATATCGAGGCGCTGGCCGATGAAGTGGCTTCATTGCCTCCCCGCGAGCTCCCGGCGGGACCGAGACCGCACACCGTCTCAGGAATCGACGGCTTGATTTATGAGGAATCGATGCGCCCTCTTTTTGTCGGGGAGCGGACAAATGTCATCGGTTCGCGAAAATTCAAGCGCCTCATCGCCGAACGAAAATTCGAGGAAGCTGCTGAAATCGCAAGAGCCCAAGTGAAAAACGGGGCGCATGTCATCGACATCTGCCTCGCCGATCCCGACCGCGATGAAGCGGAGGATATGGAAGGCTTTTTAAAAGAAGCGATGAAAAAAGTGAAGGCTCCGTTTGTGATCGATTCGACCGATAAAGCGGTCATCGAAAAGGCGCTAAAGTATTCGCAGGGGAAAGCGATCATCAACTCGATCAACCTCGAGGACGGAGAGGAACGATTCGCAGACATCCTTCCGCTCATCAAGCGGTTCGGGGGCGCGCTTGTCGTCGGGACGATCGATGAAACAGGAATGGCCGTGACCGCGGAAAAAAAATTGGACGTCGCCGTTCGCTCCTATGAGCTGCTCACGAAAAAATACGGGGTTCCGGCATGCGACATTATTTTTGACCCGCTCGTCTTTCCCGTTGGAACCGGTGATGAACAGTATATCGGCTCCGCGAAAGAAACGGTTGAAGGCATCCGCCTCATCAAAGACAAGCTGCCCGAATGCTTGACGATCCTCGGGGTCAGCAACGTATCGTTCGGCCTACCTCCAGTCGGCAGGGAAATCTTAAATGCCGTCTTTTTATACCACGCCACACAGGCCGGGCTTGATTATGCGATCGTCAATACCGAAAAGCTCGAACGCTTCGCCTCAATTCCAAAACAGGAGGTCGAAATGGCCGAAAAGCTCCTGTTCCATACCGATGACAAGACGCTGGCGGCATTCACCGAGTTTTACAGGGGAAAGAAAAAAGCGGACAAACAGCCGAAGACATCCCTTTCACTCGATGAACGCCTCGCCGGTTATGTCATCGAAGGAACGAAAGAAGGCCTCATTCCCGATCTTGAGAAAGCGCTGGCGAAAAACGACACTCCGCTTGACGTCATCAACGGCCCGCTGATGGACGGGATGGCAGAGGTCGGACGGCTGTTTAACGACAATGAACTGATCGTAGCCGAAGTGCTTCAGTCTGCGGAAGTCATGAAAGCCGCCGTTTCGTTTCTTGAGCAGTATATGGAGAAAAAGGACGACAGCGGCAAAGGCAAGATCATTCTGGCGACTGTAAAAGGCGATGTACACGATATCGGCAAAAACCTGGTCGACATCATTTTAAGCAACAACGGCTACAAAGTCGTAGACCTCGGAATTAAAGTGACGCCGCAGGAGCTCATCGAAGCGATCCGCAAAGAAAATCCCGACATTATCGGTTTGTCGGGGCTGCTCGTCAAATCCGCGCAGCAGATGGTCGTCACCGCGCAAGACCTTGATAAAGCCGAGATTTCCATCCCGATTCTGGTCGGCGGTGCCGCGCTTTCGAGAAAATTTACGAATATGAAGATCTCGCCTGAATATAAAGGGCCTGTTTTATACGCAAAGGACGCCATGGACGGCTTATCCCTCGCCAACGAGCTGAGGAAGGACCCGTCGCAGTTTCTCGAGAAAAAGGAACAGGCTGCACCCGCTGCTGTTGCAGAAAAGAAACCGTCGGCGGCCGTTATAGAAATGCTTGAAAAACGGGCGCTCGTTCCGGAGGCGCCGGTCTTTCAGCCGGAAGACTTGAAGCGGCATTATTTGAAAAACATTGACCTTTCCTACATTGTGCCGTATGTAAATGAACAAATGCTCATCGGCCATCACCTCGGTTTGAAAGGAAAAGTGAAAAAGCTGCTGGCTGAAAAAAATCATAAAGCACTCGACCTGAAAGCATTAATCGACGGATTGCTCTTCGAAGGGAAAAAGCACGGCTGGTTCGATCCCGCCGTCGTCTATCAATTTTTCCCGGCGTACAGCGACGGCGACGCGCTTCATATCCTCGATCCCGGAAATCACGCCAAGATTCTGGAAACGTTTGTTTTTCCGAGGCAGGAGAAGCTTCCGTTCCGCTGTATTTCCGATTATATACGGCCGAAAGGAGAGCTCGATTATGTGTCATTCTTCGCGGTGACCGCGGGCAGACACGTGAGGGAAATTGCGAACCGCTTTAAAGCGGAAGGCGATTATTTAAAAAGCCACGCGGTCCAGGCCCTCGCTCTCGAGCTTGCCGAAGGGCTCGCCGAGCGGACGCATCAAATCATCCGCGACCGCTGGGGCTTTCCTGATGCACCGGACTTCACCATGGAGCAGCGTTTTCAGGCGAAGTACCAAGGGCAGCGCTATTCCTTCGGGTATCCGGCGTGTCCGAACCTTGAGGATCAGGAAAAGCTGTTCAGGCTCATTCAGCCTGAAGGGATCGGCGTTCATTTGACAGACGGGTTTATGATGGAGCCTGAAGCCTCCGTATCGGCGATCGTCGTCTCACACCCTGAAGCAAGATACTTTAATGTACAATGATCTAAAGGGGGACATCATATGGTTGAAGTGAAAGAAATCACGGCAGAGAAAACGTATGACATCAGGCATCGCATTTTGCGGCCGAATCAGCCGGCTGATGCCTGCCGTTATGAAACAGATTTGCTTGACGGGACATTTCACCTCGGCGGGTTTATAGACGGAACATTAATCAGCATCGCTTCTTTTCACAGATCACCCCGCTCCGATCTTGAAGGCGTCCTTCAGTATCAGCTGAGAGGAATGGCAACGCTTGAAGGCTTTCGCAAGCAAAAAGCGGGAAGCGCGTTAATCCGCAGTGCAGAAGAGCGCCTCCGCGAAAGAAGAGCTGACCTTTTATGGTGCAATGCGAGAACATCGGTAAAGGAGTATTATAAAAGGCTCGGTTTCAGCGAAAAAGGCGATGTTTATGAAATTCCCCATATCGGCCCTCATGTATTGATGTATAAAACCTTGTAAAAAAGCCCCGCCGCGTGCGGGGCTCAGGAAGCCGCAAACAGCATCAGAGCTGTGCGGCTTCTTTTTTGAATTGGGTAAGCGCGTTTGTCACCTTTCCGTATTCGGACGCATGCGGACGGTCATCTCCATCCCTGTAGCCGTAGTCAACCATCCGGTTCCGGTTCAGGCAAAGCTTCGTCAGTTCGGGCTTGAACAAGTCAAACAGCTCAAAGCGCTCGTGCAGCTCAGGGAATTTTCGCTGATAATCCAAAATGGCGTCAGCGAGCGCTTTCCAGAGGCGCTTTTCCGGAAGCAGATCATGATTTTCCAAAATGTTGGCCACATAACGCAAATGGCAGATGAAGAGCCCCGTGAAAATGAACTGCACGAGCCCTTCCGGCGGCTCGCTTCTGAGAACCGCTTTTAAATCATCCGTCAAACCGGCCAGCTCTGGAAGGGGCTGGTCGCTGATGTTAACGTCATCGACGAAATCTTTGATCGCGAGCCTGTGAGGCTTGTAGCCTTTTAAAACGAGAATCGTATTTTGACCGTGCGGCGAGAAGACGGTACCGTACCGGTACATAAAGTGAAGCAGCGGAGGCATCATCGTTTGAAAAAGCTGCCCGACCCACTCTTCTGCCGAAAGCTCCGACTTTTCGATCAGACGTTTGATAAAAGGAACGCCGTTTTGATCGGTATATGTCAATGATGCAAGCGTCACCGGGTGCTCTCCTTCTTCCAAATACGTATAAATGCTTTCTCTAAAGATGGCGCCGAGCATTTCTAAATATTGATACGGCGCTTTTTCAAGAGAATGATAGTATGGATGGTTCACGTTCAGACTCGCATTCTCCCCCGGGAGAATGACCCTGCATTCTTCTCTTAAAAACGGATCGTGTTCGGCGATCCCTTTAATATGCTCCGTGATTTTCGGCGCAATGACCGTCCGCTCTGAAGGGAGCCCCCTGTATACGAGCGTGTTTAATATGCTCATCGGCAGTTTGATATGATGCTTTTGTTTATGGGTGATGTTTGTAAACGTTCTGATCGATTGTTGCGGCAAGTATTGGTCTTTCCCCTCTCCTAAAGGGATGATCGCGCCCGATGCAATCTCTTCGGGAAATTGCTGAATGATCACGTTTGTCCACTGCCATTCGTGGACGGGCAGCAAATAGTAGTCTTTTGGCTCGGCACCCTGTTTTTCTATTATTTTTGCAAACTGCTTTAATGTCACTTCATCAAGCTCTTCATTGATCAGCGTGTCATAATCGAGCCCGTCGACCGAATGGAACGTGGCCGATTCTTTATGAACGGCGATCCACAAAAGCTGCACCGCCTTCCGGTTTTCCGGGGCGAAGCGGAGGTAGTCGTCATAGCCAAAGCCGATCCTTCCTTTATTGTAGACAATCCACGGATGGCCGGTCATTTCCCCTTCGATCACGGCATAATCGGCTTCTGTCAGCTCGTCCGCCGAAAGCGCATCCTTCGCCAGTAAATGTGCGTCGGCAAGCAGCGTATGGTTGAACTCTTTGATTAAATGCCCCGCCGTTTCCGGACTCATCGGAATATGCGGCTGAATGTCGAGAAGAAACTCAAGTCCGCTTACATCGCTCGTCCAATGTCCGGACCTTTGCACTTCGATCGAGTCAGAAAGCGCTTCAAAGCTGTCAAACATGCGGCGCTTCGCTGAAAACCGGTACGCTTTGTCTTCTGACGTCCGCAGCTCATAGCGGGAAATTCCGTTTTTTTCCTCAATTAAAGACGGTTTGATGATATCCTCATACATGTATTCGGAAAGCATTTTCGCAAGCAGCCGCTGATTGACTTTTTTCCACCTGTCCTTATGAAGCACCTTGTTCAATTCGTCTTTAAACAACATGAAAAACGCCTCCTTATTCAGCCGTTTGGCACGGCCGCTTTCTCTTTGCTCCCCGTTCCGAACGTCTGAAAGACCGTTTTATGGCTGACGGGGTATACTTCTCTTCCGGCAAGCTGGTTGATGATCACGGAGTTGCGGTAGGCGCCGAGACCCAAGTCAGGGGCTCCCACGCCGTGTGTATGCAGCTCCCCGTTTTGCACAAAGATGCGGTTGTCCGTTTCGGCCGTTGTCTTCAGCCGGTAATCGCGCGTAACGGTGAAGCGCCCGCTGTCATCCTTTTCGATCAGACCGTTTATCGGGGCAAGAAATTCCGGGATTCTTTCTTTATAGCCCGTCGCCAGGATGACGGCATCAGCCCGGCGCTCGAATCGTTCTTCATTCACGCAGTGCGAGCAATGGAGAATGAAGCTGCCGGCGGCGCGCTCGATGCGCTTGACCTCTGTCATCGATTGCAGGTCAAAGGCGGCGGCACGGCCTGCTGCTGTGCGCTCATACAGCAGATGATAGATGTCTGAAATGGTCTTCGCGCTGATTCCTTTGTAGAGCAAGTCTTGTTCTCTGAGCAGCTCATCTTTTTTCCATTGCGGAAGCTGATAGAAAAAATCGATATAATCTGGCGAAAAGTATTCAAGGCCGAGATTCGAATATTCCATCGGAAAGAAGCCTTTTGAGCGGGTCAGCCAGCTCACATGCCGGGCGCAAGCGCCGGCCGCCAGATCGTAAAATATTTCCGCCGCGCTTTGGCCTGAGCCGACGACGGCAACCGTTTTCCCCTTGAATCCATCGCGTTTTTTCATTAAATAGTCGGAAGAGTGGAATACCTCGCCGCCGAGCGCATCCCTCAAAGGTTCCGGAACGTGCGGACCGGTCCCGATGCCGAGCGCGATATGCCTGCTGAAATAGACGGATTCGGCTCCGTTCGTTTGGTCGGCGACCCGCACTTCGTAGACAGCGCCGTTTACTGTTTCAATCAGGGCTATGCTCTCAACATTCATGCCGAAGCGGCAGGAATCGAGGCTTTCGGCAACCCATTGGCAGTAATGGTTATATTCCGCTCTCGGAATTTTGAAATTTTCCAAAAAGTAAAACGAGTACAGCCGGTTATGCTTTTGGAGATAGTTCAAAAAGCTGTATTTGCTCGTCACATCGGCCATGCTTACCAAGTCGGCCAAAAACGGCACCTGCAAGGTCGTCCCTTCGATCAGCAATCCGGGATGCCAGTTAAAGCTGTCGTTCCGTTCAAAAAACAGCGCATCGATCTCAGGCACGGAATCAGCTAAAGCAGCGAGGCCGAGATTAAAAGGCCCGACGCCGACGCCGATCACATCGTATACATCATTTTGTTTGCATGTTGAGTTCATGTCTTTTCTCCTTTTCAAAAAAGCATTTTCGCTCACAAAACATCAATAATCCGGTTTTATCGGGAAGGGTTACGGGTTTGACCGGCCGGAACCCTGCTTTTTCAAAGATATGAATCATTTTTTTATTGCGGATATCCGGCTCTGCGATCACCTTCTCCGTCTCAGGCGCCTCAAATTGCTGCCTGACCATCGCTTCCAAAAGCGGGAGTGCCAGGCCTTTTCCCAAATACGCCTTTTCCCCGATTAAGAGGTGGACGCCCTGATCATAAGGCGCATTGTCATAATGGTGTTCGATGATGTCCCCTTTGACCCAGTACGATTCCCAGTAGCTCATCGGCACGCCGTCAATACAGCCGATGTACAGCGTCTGATGAGGGTCTGTGATCGCTTTATGAAAATGCGCCTCAAATTTCGGAAACGGCATATTCAAATGCCAAAACGGGATCACATGCTCTTCTTGCATCCAGCGATATACGAGGGATACGTCCTTTTCGTAATCAACCGTTCGAAACGTGATTCTTCTACTCATGGACGGCCGCCGCCTCCCTCAGAAGCGGATTTGCGACAGACGTGTAGCGGGACTGCGTTTCAAGCGAACCCGTCAGTTCATCCATGTCGTAAAAGCGCGTCAAGAGGTTTGCTTTGCACGGAAGCGCCGGAAAGCGCAGCAGGCTGTCCGTCAATTCGGTGATACCGTACGTTTTCTCCGCTTCTAAAAGCCGTTCCCTGATCATCGCGAGCAGCGCTTCTTCCTTGATCAGCCCTTCCGATCCGAACCCGTTCACAAGTCCAAACAAGTGGTTGAAGAAGAAATAATAACGCAGCCTTTCGACGGCAACCCCGTCGGAGCAGATCGTCTCGCTTTTTTCGCTTAAATCCGGGGCAAGCCCGGAAAGAATGTGCGCCTTTGATTCGCTGTAGTAATAGCCCTGGTTATCCCTGTAATAAAACGTTTCCGGATAGCCGTTTTTCAGGCGAATGACGGCGTTTTGCTGGTGGGCTTCGATCGCAAGGCCGTACGTTTCAAACAGCCATAAGACAGGTTCAAGCGAAATGGACAAATATTTGTCAAACCAATCGGCGCTCACATCCTCTGTCGGCCGTCCTTCCCGGGCTGCCAGCGTTTTGATGATCGAACCGAGCCTTGATTCTTTTCCGTATGCATGGTCCTGGCATAAGCCGGCGACAACTGTTGCGGAACGGTCGTCTTTATAAAACGGATTTTCCCTGATCACGACTTCAAATCCGGACTCTCCGCTTTCTCCTTTGATTGAAAGATAGGCCGGGTCCTTGATCACGCGGAAGCCGGGAAATTTGTCCTTCAGTCTTTCACCGAGCTCTGTTTCGAGAAGGCGAGCCATCTCAACGCCCCTGTCAAGTTCCTTTTGCTTGTTGACGCGGAGCGAATTCGTGATTTTGATCGGGACCGAAAATTTGTACATAAACCTTGAGCGTTTGCTGTATACTGTGCGGACGGAGGAGGTCGCCGTAAACGTCCGTCCTTTTGCTCCAAGGTATGTAAGCATTCCTTCATCGATCAGCCCTTTGACGAACGGTTTATCCAACAGGGCTCTTGCTTGCAAGGGATGTGCCGGGATCAGCACAAAATCGGGGTTCCTTGTTTCTTTTTCAAGCCATTTTTTATCAACGGATGGGTCGTTTCCCAGTTCTTCTTCAATCAACAGCGGCGCTTTCGTGCCTGCGGCTGAATCATGAAGCACGAGTGAAGCATGCGCTTTAAAGTAGTGAAGCTGAAACTCCCCCTTCAATTCGGGAGAAAAGATTTTTTCTTCTTCATCGGTCATTCCCTGCCTGCTTTTCGGCGTCGGGTGCATGAGATGTCCCAAAAGAAGCGACTGCTCAGCTTCGATAAAGGAAAAGTCCGCTGCGTTCAGCTCTTCCTGATCATTCGCCCTTTCTTCGACATAGCGACGGATATTGCGGCAGCTCAGCACCACCCTGAGCATGAATTCATCCTCTGCGCCCCGGTTGTTTTGCTGAAGAAGCAATTCTTTTGACGCGAGGGCGACGAGTGTGACGTAGTCGAGCGGAAGCTCTTTTCCGTCCCCATTTATTTTGTAATAAAGCGGAAAGGAGAACAGGTGCCTCCCCGTTTCCGACCAATATTTCACAGGGGCAATCAGCTCGATTTGCTGATGCGCAAGCGGCACGATCAGTATCTTCCCGGCTCCGGTCCGGGTTTCTGCCGCTTTGATACCGGTCTCCCGCAAATAGCAATTTAAAAAGCTTTGCATCGTAGCATGTTCTGCAATTTCTTGATAAGACCCCATCATTTTACCCTCCTGCTTTTCAAATATAAGCCTGCAAGCTTTTCGATCTCGCAAAGAACGTCTTCAATGTCATAAAGAGCTGTTCTCGGATTAAGAAGCGTGAATTTTAAGTACGTTTTCCCGCCTGCTGCCGTTTTAGCGATGACGGCCCGTCCGGTTTGAAACAATTCCCGGTGGACGTATTTGTTTACATCATCACTTTCTTCGTCATCGTCTCCGGCTAAATAGCGGAAGACGACCGCGTTCAGCTCAGGGTGCGGGTTCAGCAGTTCGAAATGATCGTTTGCCGCAATCCTTTGCGCCGCGGCTTCTGCTAAGACGAACGTTCCGTCAATCATTTCGGCAAATGCATCTTCGCCGAGGACGCGCAGCGAGATCAACAGCTTTAAAGCGTCAAAGCGCCTTGTTGTTTGAAGCGATTTATTGACGAGGTGTACGAGACCGTCAGCTTCATCCTCTTCAGGATTCAAATAAGCGGCATGATGATCAATAAAGCGGAAAAGCCTCCTGTCTTTCACGAGAAATGCCCCGCAGCTGACCGGCTGGTAAAACAGCTTGTGGAAATCAACGCTGACAGAATCGGCCCGTTCGATTCCGGCCAATTTATCGCGCCGCATTTTACTCATGATCAAAGCTCCGCCGTATGCCGCGTCTACGTGGAGCCAGAGGCCGCTTCTGCCGGCCGCATCCGCGAGCTCTGACAGCGGGTCAATGCTTCCGAAGTCGGTCGTTCCGCATGTCGCAACGAGCGCAAACGGATAAAGGCCGGAATCTTTCAGCATGTCTGTTTTCTTCTGTAAATCGAAGAGGCACATCCGCTTGTTTTCATCCGTGTCGACAAGAACGACGGCACGCTCGCCCAATCCCAGCTGTGAAGCCGACCGTTTCACGGTGAAATGGGCGTCCTTTGAACAAAGAATCCGCAGACGGTCTGCTTCAGGAGGCAGTCCGTCTTTTTGCACATTCCAGTTCCACCGCTTTTCGCAATACGCATCGCGCGCCAACAGCAGCCCCATGTGATTCGACTGCGTCCCGCCGCTCGTAAACGTCCCGTCCGCTTCCTTGCCGTAATGAAATTTCCGGCAGAGCCACTGCACCATTTCCTCTTCGATCAAGGACGCTGCCCCGCTTTGGTCAAATGAATCCATCGACAGGTTCATGACGCTGATCAGCATTTCCGCTGCCACAGCCGGAATCACAGGCGGACAATGAAGATGCGCGATGCATTTCGGATGCTCGACACGGATGCGGTTCTGCAGGCAGACTTCCTGTAATTGTTCAAGAACGCTCTCAAGCGGCTCGCCCGTTTCGCGAAACGAGCAGACGTTTCTGACGGGACCGTCCAATTCGTGCGGCATGTTTCCGCTGTACGGATCCGCGTCCCTCTTCCATTCGTCCGACAAGATGTTCACAACGGCCTCAACTGCTTTCCGGTAGGCTTCGATTCCCTGTTTGCCGCCGTGCATGAAGAGGGAATCGAAGGTTCTCTCCTTACTTGAGAGCTTCATAGACAGCCTCTTTGAAAATCGCTGTGATGTCGGCGATTTGCTCTTCCGTCACGATCAAAGGCGGCAAAAAGCGGATGACGCTGCCGTGGCGGCCGCCTGTTTCGACGATCAGGCCTTTTTCAAAGCATTTTCTTTGGATCTTTGCTGCAAGCTCCGGATCGGCCGGCGGGGTGCCGGCAGCGCTTTGTTTTTGGAGCGGGGAGACGATTTCTGCGCCGATCATCAGGCCCCGACCTCTGACATCGCCGATTTCGGGGATATGGCGCTGTATGTCCTGTAAATGCTGCATGAATTTGGCGCCGGCTTTTTCCACGTGTAGCAGAATGCCGTTTTCTTTCATGTATTTTAATGTTGCCGTTCCGGCCGCCATTGCCATCTGATTTCCCCTGAATGTACCGATGTGCGCGCCCGGGGCCCACTGGTCTAGGTCACGGTCATAGACGACGACAGACAGCGGCAGGCTTCCGCCGATCGCTTTCGACAGGACGATGACATCAGGTATGATGCCGGCGTGTTCAAACGCAAACATTTTTCCGGTTCTGCCGATTCCGGTCTGCACCTCGTCGATGATCAGCGGGATGCCGCGTTCTTTTGTGATTCTTCTCATTTCCCTTATCCATTCGGCACGCGCCGGGACAGAGCCGCCTTCGCCTTGGACGGCTTCAAAAATCATCCCCGCCGGAGGCAGGATACCGCTTTCAGGATCGTCGAGCACGTTTTCGATATATGCGCTTGACAGGCGGTGGGTCTCCTCTCCGCCGGCTCCGAACGGGCAGCGGTACTCATAAGGGTACGGGAGAAAATGAACATCAGGCATCAGCCCCTGGACGTTTTCTTTCGGTGACAAATTGCCGCTTAACGCCATCGTTCCGTGAGTTGCCCCGTGGTATCCGCCTTGAAACGACAGGATGCTTCTCCTGCCTGTCGCCGTTTTCACAAGCTTGATTGCGGCTTCAATCGCATCGCCGCCTGTCGGACCGCAAAACTGAATCTTCGCCCGCTTGGCAAATGATTCAGGAAGGCTTGCAAACACTTCGCTGATGAACTCTTCTTTTATTTCAGACGTGATATCAAGCGTGTGCAGAGGGCGCTTTTCATCGATCATTTTTTGAATCGCTTCAATGACAACTGGATGATTATGACCGAGCGCAAGCGTACCCGCACCTGCCAGGCAGTCGTAATATTGCTTTCCATCCGCATCCGTCACAAAAATGCCTTCGGCCGTTTGCATGGCAAGCGGAAACCGCCTCGGATATGAACGTGCGTTTGATTCTCTTCTATTTTGCTGCTCCAAAAACACTCGATTTTTAGAACTGGTTTGTACAGACATGAAAAGCACTCCTCCAATTGATAAAGATTATCATTTTCAATGACAAAAAAAGTGTATATTTTGTGACACGGGCCTGTCAATAAGATTCGGAAAAATGTGATTTTTCTCATAAGAAGGTGTCTCTTCGCTTTGCTGACATTCTTAATACGAATCAAAAGTCATTTTATAATGGAAATTACTGTTTTTTACCATTGTCTTTTAGACCTGAATTGGAGATTGTGTATTGGGGAGGAATAGGCCGGCTTGCCCCGCCGGCCTTATGAAGGCGTTCGTCACATCAGTTCCCGAGCCAGTTCCGCAACCGTTCGGATGCCTGTTTCGAGATCGGATATAGAGGCGTAGGAGTAGGACAGTCTGATGCTTTGTTTTGCTTCTTTATCATATAGCGTTCCAGGGTTGATCAGGACATTTCTCTTCAGCGCCCTTTCGAATAACGTATTGAGCGGCAGCGGTTTATGAAATGTGACCCAAATGTAAAATCCGCCGCTCGGCTTTTCCCAGGTTGCGATCGCCCCGCAATGGGCTTTAAGACTGCGAAGCGCTGCATCACGCCTGATTTTCAGCTTTTTTCTGATCTCCATGAGGTGTTTTTCGTAAAGGCCGCCCGAAAGCCATTTGGCAGCAGCCCATTGGGAAAGCGAGCTTGAGCCGTAATCCGTCTGCATTTTAATGTCAGCCAGCCTTTCGATGACGGGCTCGGGACCAGCGACCCAGCCAATGCGCAGACCTGGGCTGACGGTCTTTGACAGCGTCCCGACATAAAGGACGCTGCCATCCTGATCAAAGGCTTTCAGCGGCGGAGGCGGCGGACCGTCGAGCCATAAATCGCCGTATGCATCGTCCTCGATGATCGGAAGGGAGTACGCTTTGCTGATTCGAATCAGCTCTTTTTTTCTGTCTTCCGACATTTGTCTGCCCGTCGGGTTGTGGAATGACGGAATCGTGTACAAAAGGTCTGCACCGTATTGCTTTTTGCATGCCGGGATGAATGCGGGATCAAGTCCACTTTCATCAACCGGGATCCCGAAGAGCCTCATCTCCATCGATTGGAAAACGTGCAGCGAGTACAGGTATGACGGCCTTTCCGTGAGTACGGCCGATCTTCGCTTCAGAAGGCCGACCGCGATGAGCTGCAAAGCCTGCAAGGCGCCGGAGACGATTAAAATGGAGTCCGGCGAAGTATTCACCCCTTTTCGCTTTAGATGCTCTGCCACCGCTTCCCTTGCATAGCGGTTTCCTTTCGGCTCTTCATAGCCAAGCGACAGTTGTTGTTCAACTTCAGCACCTGCGAGAACCTCTTTCATTTGCCTGTAAGGCAAGAGCTCAGGCGACAATTCTCCCGTTCCGAGTCTGATCATGCCTTCATTGAATTCCTGCCGGTTGATTTCCTGAATCGTCGTCGAATTCGGGCGGTGAATCCCCGACCGGACATAGCTTGTCCAATCGAGCGGCCGCACGGCGGAGAGGCTTTTCCACGTATGATTCGTCACTTTTGTTCCGCCTCCCCGCTTTCCTTCAAGAAGGCCTCTCGCGGTTAATTCGTCAATCGCCGCGGTCACCGTGCTCCGGTTAACCCGGAAGACATCGGCAAGCTTTCGCTGGGAAGGGATTTTCGTTCCGGCAGGCCATTCCCCTTTTACAATTTTTCCCTTGATGATCTGTTCGATTTGCTGATACAGCGGAATTTCTGAGTTTCGGTTCAGCCGATTATTCATGCGTCGTTTTCGCTCCTTTTTTCAACTATATCATTTGGCTGGGCTCTTATACCATCCAAATGGCTGGAGACAAGATCCGCTCCCCGCACTACAATAAAACAGACGTTTTTTGATGAAAGGAGTTTTTGCTAACAATGAACGCAGCAATTCACGGAATGATTCTCGCTTTTGGGCTGATTTTGCCCTTAGGCGCGCAAAACGTTTTTATCTTTCAGCAAGGTGCAGTTTCACAAAGCTTTTGGCGGGTGCTGCCGCTTGTCGTTTCCGCTTCATTATGCGACACGCTGCTCATTATCGCCGCGGTCACAGGCGTTTCCGCGGCTGTCGCCGGGATCCCCGCCGTAAAGATTGTCTTGATTGCAGCAGGCACTTGCTTTCTCCTCTTTATAGGATGGGTCACATGGAACAGCAGGCCCTCCGGAGAAGACACCGGTTCTTTAGGCATGACGGCGAAAAAGCAGATCGCTTTTGCGGCGGCCGTATCCCTTTTAAATCCTCATGCAATCCTTGATATCGTCGGGGTGATCGGTACCAATTCGTTGACATACGACGGCCGGGAAAAGTGGCTGTTTACCGGATCTTGCATCTTCGTTTCGTGGATATGGTTTGCCGGACTCGCCTCGGCAGGGCGAATCCTCAGGAGGCTCGATTCGCGCGGATCCGTACTGATCTTCTTTAATAAAATCTCCGCTGTCATGATGTGGATGCTCGCCGTTTATCTCGGCGCCTCGTTATTTGCTTAAACTCGGGGCTTCCCCGGGTTTCGCCGTTTAAGTCTCCTGTATAAATTAAGCTTCGGAGAGCACAATAAACACATCTGGAAAGCGCCGGAAACCATTTTGATCAATCGCTGATGAGGGATGCCGATGTTTCGAAAATACAGACTAACGACGATAGATCACATCTCAGGTGCAAAAACCGCTCTTAGTACTGAATCCGTTCAAGAAGCAATCAAAGGCATGGCAGATGCCAAAGTGGAAGAACATGAAACGGAAAGCGGACAAAAAGCCGTATTTTACTTTATCAATACGATCATTGACGGGGGTCTCCTTCAGCAAGCGATTATCAAACCCCTTATCAACTGTTCGGAAGAAACGGTATACCTCTCTTTAAAAAGCTTGGTGTCAAATGTTTTGCATGTTGAATCTTTTGCTGAAGCAAAAGAGCATCTGATGACAGGATCTGTGTTGATACACGATCCGCTTGAGAAGCAGTGGTTCGCGATACCGATGAGAAATCAATTGGGGCGCCCGATTGAATCTTCTCTTACGGAAACGGTAATATACGGGCCAAAAGACAGCTTCACTGAACAGATCGGGATCAATTTGTCTTTGATACGGAGACGCCTGCCTTTGACAAATTTAAAAACGGAAAGCTTAACAGCCGGAACGTTGAGCAAAACTTCTGTCATGATCGTCTATATTGCCGGCCTGACCAACCGTGAATTTGTAGAGGATGTGAAAAAAAGAATTTCGGAGATCGATTTTGATACGGTCTTTGATTCTGCTCAGCTTGCAGAACTAATTGAGGGTCACCATTATTCGATCTTCCCCCAGTTTCAGCAGACAGAGCGCCCGGATATTTGCGTGTACAATTTGAGCATCGGCAAAATCACCATTTTGGTCGATAATACACCGTACGCTCTAAATGCGCCGATTACGTTTTTTCACCTTTTCCATTCGCCTGAAGATTATACAATCCGCTGGCCGATATCTAGCTTTCTCAGATGTCTTCGTTATTTTAGCTTTTTTCTGTCGATCATGTTGATCCCTATTTATGTGGCGTTATCGACCCATCATTATCATATGATCCCTCTGCAGATTCTTTTTGTTTTGATCGAATCGCGAAGCAAGGTCCCGTTCAACCCGTTTTGGGAAGCCGCCCTCATGCTGATCGTCATCGAAATCATAAAGGAAGCAAGCGTGCGTATGCCTGTCAAATCAAGCTCGACATTGGGAGTCATTTCCGGAATCATCATCGGAGAAGCAGCGGTTCAAGCCGGTTTCGTCAGCAAAGTTTTAATTGTTCTCGTCGGAATTTCAACGGTCGCTTCTTTTTTGGTGCCGAATTACATGGTGGCAAAAGGCTATACGTTAATGCATTTTATCATGCTCGTGTTAACGGCTTGCCTCGGCTTTTTCGGAATGATCTTCGGAATGATCTTCGGGCTGATCGGGCTGTTTGTCCATTTGAATGGGCTCACTTCCCTGAAACAGCCTTATTTTGCGCCGTTCTCGCCTTTATATTTAAGGGATTGGCTCGATCTATTCATCCGCAGTCCGCTAATCTGGCTGAAAAGGCGACCGGAATTTTTACACCCCCTTCAAAAATGGAGATATGGCAAAAGGAGGTGATCGGGTGAACCCCTTCACGCTATTTAACAAAACGCGGCCTCTTGACGGCCTGTATATAATCTTTATCACCAACCAGATGCAGGTTCTTTTCTATATCCTGGTCCTGCCGATGTATTTGGTTCACCCTTACATGATCTTCATCATGATTGCGATCGGGATGCTGTCACAGTTGAATTTGGTTATTTTATCAAAGTTCCTGAAGGCACATCCTGCTGCCAGGGGATATGAGGGCTTTGCAGAGCTTTTCGGCGAAAGAAAACTCCGCTTTTTCGTTTTGATCGGCCTGCTTCAGCTGTCCGTCAAAATCATGATTATGGTCGTAAGCTACGCTGAAAGCGTCCGCCACTTTATTTTTCCGGCTATCAATATTAACTGGCTTGTGTTGTTTATCATTTTAATCGGCGGTTATACGGCTTCCCGCGGGATGGAAAATACGATGAGGTTTGTGATCATTGCGTTCATGTCGTCATTTTGGATCGTTTTTTTGTTTATCAGATTCTATGTTCCCCCGATCGCTTCGCTGAATGATTTATACCCGCTCATTCCGTTTGAATGGACCAGGCAGTCATGGAAAGCGCTGCTTGTGACCTGGTCTGCGTTTTCGAGTCCCGAATATCTGATTTGCCTGGCTCCCTGGTTCAGCAAACATACGAAAGTGCTGAAATGCTTAACGATCGTTTATGAAAAAGCAAGCCAGGGAGAGATGAGTATCGTTAATCTGCATCATTTCAAAAATCAGCTTTATACTCATTTTTCTGATCCGTACGCCCCGGTGTTCCAAACAGATGGATATCATTTCAAATATGAAGGCACCGCCCTATTTCAGGATGATAAACTGGCAAACGTTATTTCAGGAATCGATGATCAAACCTTTCAGATCATCAACAATAATCGATATCTCAAATATTTGCCCCTTCCCGGGCATTCGATTGTGCTTGGCCAGGCACGATCGGCGGTCTATTTCGAATTGAACGAAAAAGACGGCGTTAACAATGAATGTCAGCGTTAACGCCGGAATCGAAGAATATGACGGAGAGAAAAACCTCCAGGATCAAAGAGAATTCGACATGCTTGTCCAAGATATCGAATCTGAATTGGAAAGGCGGACAGCCTGCCTGCTGAAAAAAATGCAGCAGGTCAAAGCAGATCCTCTCGAAATCGGCGGTGAAGCGCTGTTCCCGTTCACAAAGCCGATGAGCGATGAACATTGGGAGAAATTGTGGGAAAACATGGATATTAAAGTTCGTTATCAAGTGAAACTCAGACCGATAACAAACACGCAATGATTTCGTTTAAAAAGGTCGCACATCAAAATTCAAGTCCGTTTTGACCGATCGGCTTGTTTTCCCAGACGATCCCCATCGCCCAGCCCATCCGGCGGAATGTGCAGCCCGGAAGCAATGGTCCGTAAAGATCGTAGTATGCTTGTTCTGAAAGGTATTTGTATGCCGCTAAATGTTCAAGCCACGGTTTTGAGGTCTGATGCCTGAACACCCTTGCAGCACTTTTTATTCCGAAAGTAAAACAGTTGGGAAAAAATTCTCGAATCGCTCCCAGCACATACACATACGCGGGCGGCGTCTCAACCTCTGATACATTATCGATGATGACGATCTTTCCGCCTGGATGCAATAATTCTTTCATTCTGCAGATCACATTCGGCACATCTTTCAAATGATGAAATGTCGTCCTGCTGACAATGAAATCAAAGAGACCGGAGAATCGAAGATCATTCGCATCCATTTTCAAATATTCGGTATTTTGGCCCCGGCGTTTACGCCTGGCGATCTCCAGCATTTCATTTGATAGATCAATGCCAATCACATGATCAAAATGACCGGACAGCTCGTGAGCGAGCAGGCCTGTGCCGCAGCCAATGTCTAATGCCGTCCCCTTTTTTAAAGGCATGTTGGACAGAAAAAATGAATGATCATTCAAAAGGCTTGCTGCAAAATCGTATTCTTCAGCGACTTTATCAAACTGAACGCCGGCTGTGCCCATCTATATCCCCCTTGTCAGAAAACCTCCAACAGCTTGTGTCTGGAAGTCCATGCTTCGATTCTTTTTTAAAGAATACGAATGAATCGATCATTTATTAAGGGTCTGCGGGATTGTTCGCGCGTGCGTGTCCCGCCCTTTCTAAACCGTCATCCGCCCCGCCTGATTCTGAAGGTTGACAGGCTTGCCTCTTTTATATGATTCGGTTGCCGCGATCGCGATTTCCAGATTAATGGTCGCGTCATGAGCGGTTACGATCGGTTTTGTCTGATTGCGGACGCATTCGGCAAAATGTTCAAGCTCCAGACAATACGCTTCATGAAACCTCGTCTGAAAATCGGGAATGATGTCATAGCTGCTGCCTTTTCCGGTGAGCATCGTCACCGGTTTGTTTCTGAGCGATCCGACAAAAATGCTGCCTTCGGTTCCGATGATTTCAGCGCGAATGTCATAGCCGTGAGGAGAATTCCGGCTCGCCTCCGTATCGCCGGCTGCTCCTGAATCGAATTCCATATAGGTCAGCGCCTGATCGACGTCCCCGCATTCGGCCATAAAGTCATGCTTTACAACCCGGCCGTGCCCCGATACAGAAGTGATTTCGGCGCCCATTACATAGCGCGCAATATCATAATCATGGATGGAACAATCGACAAAAATGCCGCCGCTGTTTTTAATAAATTCAGCCGGCGGGGAACCGAAGTCACGCGTAAATCCTTTAAAATAGACGGGTTTGCCGATCTCGCCGGCATCGATTCTTCTTTTCGCATCGGCATATGCCGGATCGAACCGCCTCATAAAGCCGACCTGGCAAATGACGCCGGCCTCCTCGATTTTTGCTGTGACCTCTTTTGATTCCTCAAGGCTGAGTGTCAGCGGCTTTTCGACAAAAATCTGCTTCCCGCAATCGGCCGCCTTTTTAATGATTTCCGCATGAGTCGTCGTCGGCGTGACGATGATGACGGCGTCAATATCCGGATCTTCCAGGATTTCGTACGGATCCACTGACCATTTTTCGACTGAAAGCTCTGAAGCCGCCTGCTCTGCCTTTCCTTTGAGCGGATCGGCTACAGCCGCAAGCTCCGCCCCTTGTACTGCGGTTTTTAAGTTTTTCGCATGATAAAGGCCGAGCCTCCCCAATCCCAATACTGCACATTTCACGGTTTTTCCCACGTTTTTTTCTCCCCTCGCTGTTTATTCGTCTGACGGCGGCCCGTCTGATTTGTAAGCGCTTTATTTTTGTAGCAGGCTAAGACCGGTCCTATCGCGGAATATGGATCCCCGCTTATTGAGAAAGCGCTTGCTCAAATTCGATTCCATTTTAGCGCTGATTAATTGCTTTCGCAATACTTTTTTATAATTTTGTCAGATCAATGATGGTGCGTTCGGAAAAAATTAAGGACAAGCGCTTGCTCCCTCCTGGTAAAAAAGAGCCGCTTTTTGAATTAATTAAAGCTGCCCTTTTCCGGTGTTTTTTCTGTTGTTCGCGGCCGAGCCGTCGACTGTCTGATGATAAGCTCCGGTGCTAAAATCGTCTTGCTTTTTGATTTTTTCGCGCCGCGAATCTCTTCCGCAAGCAGTTCGACAACGCGGCGCCCCATTTCTTCGATCGGCTGGGAAACGGTAGTGAGCGGCGGAGCGACCATTTCGGCCAGCATCGTATTATCAAAGCCGATCACCGATACATCCCCGGGCACTTCCAGCCCCCATTCCTTCGCCGTCTGGATCACTGCACAGGCGAGCACATCATTGATCGCCAGAACAGCTGTCGGGACCTTTTGAGAGAATATGGATGACGCGGCTTTTTTACCGCCTTGAAGGGAGAAGCCGTTTCCTGCCGTCAGCAACTCTCCGGCGGCAATCCCTGCTTCATCCATCGCTTTTTTAAAGCCCTTCAGACGGTCTTTTTCACACGTTGTCGTTCCGTCGCCGATCACACAGGCGATGCTTTTATGGCCGAGCGAGATTAAATGCTTTGCCGCTATATATCCGGCCATCAAGTCGTCAATAACCACGACATCCATCGGAAAAAGAGCGCGGTCCTGCGAAATCATGACGAGCGGTATGCCTTCATCGGCGATATCCTCAACCGCCGCCAAGCTCTCTTTGTTTTCAATGCCTGTCGCAAAAATGATTCCGTCGACATTTTTTTGCCTCAGCACTGAAAAATATTTTGTCTCTTTTTTCCGGTCCCTGTCCGTGGAACACATGATGATGCTGAATCCGAGCTCATCCGCCCGTTCTTCCACGCTTTTGGCCAGTTCGCCGAAAAAAGGGTTGGAGATATCAGGCGTCAGAAGGCCGATGATGTTCGTCCGCTTCCCGGTCAGCGCTGATGCATGGACATTCGGCTGATAATCGAGGTCTTTCATAACCTCGAATACTTTTTGTCTTGTCGATTGGCTGATTCTCCCGGTGTTGTTGATCACGCGCGACACCGTGGAAATCGAAACGCCGGCCGCTTCTGCCACATCATAAATCGTGATTTTCATATTTTCTCCCTCATCCGTATTCTATCTCGTCGTTTATTATAGAATGCGGCAGCCTTCTCCGCAAATATGCTCCCACTCTTCCCTCAATATTCCGTATCTGATTGAATCATAGTAAACCCCATCGTAATACCTGACTTTTCGAAGCCGCCCTTCCAATGTAAAACCCGCTTTTTCCGCGCACTTCATCATCCGCCCGTTCCCGGACCACGTCGTCATCCCGATTCTTTCTACATCGATGTTTTCAAACAACCAGCCGACCCACAGCTTCACCGCTTCAGTGCCGTATCCGCCGTTCCAAAACTGTGGATCATAGATGACGATGCCGCATTCAAGCCAGCGGGTCGACCTGCATTCCCAATAATAAGAAACCGTCCCCTTAAACCGTCCGTCAATCTCTATCGCAGCATAGCGGGGCGGCTTTTCTTTCAATAGCGGCAAGAATGATTCTGCAAAATATTGATACGGCTCAGGCTGGAGCGGAAAATAAGGCGCATCCCACTTTTTCCATTCAGGTTTTTTGTCCCATAGATCATAGTCCATAACTCAGGAACGTCATCCATCGTAATCTGACGCAATTTGACTTTATCGCCGCATATGGAGTCCATGTGTTTTCTCCTCCGATCCGTTTTTTCCTATATCTTATTCGATGCTCCTCTTGATCATCCTTCTGTACTCGACAGGCGACATGCCTTCCATCTGTTTGAAAAGCTTTGAAAAATACGTCGGATCGTCGATGCCGACTTGTTCGGCGATCGATGACATTTTGTCATTTGTCACCGAAAGCAGCCGTTTTGCTTCATGTATGCGCGCCTTGTTGGCATACTGCCCCGGCGTTTGACCGAACACTTTTTGCATGCAGCGGGTGATGTAGTCCTGGTGATAATGCAGAGCGGCCGACAGCTGATCCATGCTGAGCTTTTCTTTGTAGTGGCGGTCGATATAGCGCTGCGCTTCCGATGCCACCCGTTCATTCGCGGAAGGAATGCGGAATGCCTCTTTTTGCAGGTGAATGAGCAGCTCTTCGAACAGGAGCTGTTTTCTGAGAGGCAAGTCCGAATTTTCGGCAGAATCATCAAGCAAGCTTCTAAACTGCTTTTCTATAAAAGCCTTTTGATCGACTTTCCCTTTTCTCGGAAGTCTCAGGCTGTATAAAGGGGGCGTTTCAAACGTTCCGTGCTCAAGCTTGAGTCCGGTCCAGTTCTCACCTCCCTGATCCGCCAATTCGTACGCCTCCTCTTGAAAGTGGAGCCAGAAATAATGGGTATCCTCCAGACAGCCCTGATGTCCGTAATGCTCCAGCCCCGGGATGAGGATGATGTACTCCCCCTCTGTGACGCGGAAAGGCTTGCCGCCTTCGGTCAAAAACAGCTCCCCTTTTATGACATATAAGAGGTCAAAGACGGAATATTCACGTTTCACGTGTTTTTCCCCTGTTTTGAATACCCCTTCTCCGCAGGTGATCAGAACAGGCAGCGGCGGAATCTTGAAGATGACATGATCCAATGCTCTTCCCCCCTTTGATTTGGTCGGATTTCTCCAAAAAGTATCGGTTTCGTCTCTTTTTATTATAAAAGGATGGCGTTACACTATTAAACGGATTTTGAAAAGAAAGGGGTCACCGCCATGAAGAAAACAAATGTTCAAAACCTCTCTTTATTTGCTTTGACATGGCCGATTTTTATCGAGGTTTCATTATATATGCTGATGGGAAACGCGGATACCCTGATGCTCAGCCAATATTCCGACGACAGCGTAGCGGCCGTCGGCGTCAGCAACCAAATGCTGAATTTGATCATCGTCATGTTCGGCTTCATCGCAACGGGTACCACAGTCATCATTTCACAGTTTTTAGGATCACGGCAGAAAAATGAAGCGATGGATGTCGGGTACGTCTCCATCAGCGCCAATTTTATCATCAGTCTTCTCATAAGCGCAGCCATTTATATGTTTGCAGAACCGCTTTTATTGATGATGGGGCTGTCGGCGGAACTGCTCGATGAAGCGAAAATCTTTTTGCAGATCGTCGGCGGACTGTCCTTTGTCCAGGCGCTGATCATGACGTACAGCGCGATCTTAAAAAGCTACGGACATACGAAGGATACAATGGCCGTCACGATCGGCATGAACATATTAAATATCGCCGGAAACTATCTCGTCATTTTCGGGCCGTTCGGCTTCCCTGTGCTCGGCGTTGCAGGGGTGGCGCTGTCTACTTCAACTGCCCGCGTCATCGGCCTATTGGCGATCGCCCTGCTCGTCAAAAAGCGCATCGGCATGCCGCTTTTATCAAAGCGCCTTTTCCTCATTCAAAAAGGCCATCTGAAAAAGCTGCTCAAAATCGGCATCCCTTCGGCCGGAGAACAGCTTTCATATAACGCGTCACAAATGATCGTCACCTATTTTATCACGCTCATGGGTGCACAGGCGCTGACGACAAAAGTATATGCGCAAAACTTGATGATGTTTATCATGCTTTTTGGAACGGCGATCAGCCAGGGAACGCAAATTTTGATCGGGCGCCATATCGGAGCCAAACAATTTGACGAAGTATACAGCAGATGCTTAAAAAGCCTGTGGTGGGCGCTGGCGATTACGACATTCACCTCCATTCTGCTGGCCGTTTTTTCAAAACCGCTGATCGGCATTTTCAGCCAAAATCCCGATATTATCGCGACAGCGAGCATGTTAATCATCATGACGATCATCCTCGAGCCCGGCCGTTCATTCAATGTGGTGATCATCAACTCGCTCAGAGCCGCCGGTGATGCGAAATATCCGGTCTATATGGCGATCATCTCCATGTGGGGAATCGGCCTGCCGATCGCATACATTTTCGGCATCCAGCTTGAACTCGGCCTTGCGGGAATTTGGTTTTCTTTTATTGCTGATGAATGGGTGAGAGGGATTATGATGTATAGAAGATGGAGATCAAAAATATGGCTCCAAAAAGGATTTGCGGCTTGATTATCAAAAAGCACCCGCCTTGCTCCGGGTGCTTTCTTCTATTCTTCAATATCGATTCTGTAAGTCTCAAACCAGGTATGAATCTGCGCGAGGTGCGCGATGAGCTGCGGTCCCTTCATCAATTGGCCGTACCAGGGAACCTGAAAAGACGCGCCCTCCGTCTCGATCAGCTGATCGAGCTTTTTTCTGTCCAAAAAGGTGTGAAGGGCCGAATCCTTCTGCTGAATAAGCGACGCGAGCCAGCGTTTCACCGCTTTTGTATAAGCGGGATGATGCGTCTTCGGATACGGGCTTTTTTTGCGATATAAAATGTCGTCAGGCAAAATCCCTTCCAATGCTTTGCGGAAGACCCCTTTTTCCCGGTTTCCGTGCATTTTGTATTCCCACGGGATATTCCAAACGTATTCGACGAGCCTGTGATCGGCGAACGGCACCCTGACTTCAAGACTTGCGCCCATGCTCATCCTGTCTTTCCGGTCAAGCAGCGTCGTCATAAACCAAAGCATATTTAAGTAAAACAGCTCTCTTCTTCTCTTATCCTCACCCGTTTCTCCGTCTAACACCGGCGTTTCTTTCACCGTTTCTTCGTATTTCGCCGTTACGTACTCCTTGAGGCCGAGCTTTTTCTGCCAGCCGCTGTTGAGAAGTCCGATCCGTTCCTCCATAGATCTCATCCATGGGAAACCTTTCACATCCTCTGCCGAATGAAACCACGGATACCCGCCGAAAATCTCATCTGCGCATTCCCCGGACAGGCTCACGACAAAATCCTTTTTGATTTCCCGGCAAAACCAAAGGAGCGACGAATCGACATCGGCCATTCCGGGCAAATCCCTGACGATGACCGCTTCCTCCAAATAGCCGGCGAGATCCTCCTGGGAAATGACGCAGTTGTGGTGAACGGTTCCGAATGCTTCCGACATTTTTCGGATCCACGGTCCGTCGGCATTCGGCTGAAACAAACTCGAGGTAAAATACTGCTCATTGTCCTCATAATCGACCGAAAACGTATGGAGCGGAGCTTTACCTTCTTTTTCAAAATGCTTAGCAGCAGTCGCCGTAATGGCGCTTGAATCGACGCCGCCTGACAAAAACGTGCATACGGGCACATCTGAAACAAGCTGTCTTGTCACGGCGTCTTCAAAAAGCGTTCTGACATTCAGAACGGTATCGGCAAAACTGTCGGGATGTTTTTCGCTTTTGACATTCCAATAGCGCCACACCGTCAAGCCGTCCTTTGAAAACAGCATGGCATGCCCCGGGCGGATTTCCCTAATCCCTTTAAAAACCCCGCTTCCCGGCGTTCTTGACGGACCGAGTCCGAATATTTCGGCAAGCCCCTCGCGATCAACCTTTGCTTTCACCTCTGGATGAGCGAGAATCGCCTTGATTTCAGAGCCGAACAGAAATGACGTACCGTGCTCGGAATAAAACAGCGGCTTGACCCCGAGGCGGTCTCTCGCCGCAAACAGAAGATCCCGCTCGTCATCCCAGACAGCAAACGCAAAGATTCCGTTCAGCCTGTGGATGCATTCTTCCTTCCATTCCATATAGGAGTGGAGCAGCACCTCTGTATCAGAGTGGCTCTTAAATCGGTGCCCCATCGCCAGAAGCTCTTTTCGCAAATCCTCTGTATTATAGAGCTCTCCGTTATAGCAAATCGTGTAGGTATGCCCTTGATGTGTGCGGGTCATCGGCTGTCTGCCGCCTTCCAAATCGACGACAGCCAGGCGCTTATGTCCGAATAAAACGTGATGCTTTCCCCAAATGTTTGTGTCATCGGGTCCTCTTTTCGAAAGCGTGTCAGTCATTTTCTCCATGACAGGCTGCTCTCGGACGAGCGGTTTTGTAAAGTCCACCCACCCCGTTATTCCACACATTGTCGATCAGCTCCAATTCTAATGTTCTTTCTCTTTTTAGGCTCACTTCCTTTGTCACTTTACTTATTTTATGCACCTTACAATAATAGTTGAATTGTCCATCAGAGACTTGTATGAGACAAGCCCGTTTTGGAGAAAAAGAAAAGGAAAGGAGACCAGCCATGGGAACGGAACGCGAGATGAGGATTTATGAAGAAGACCGCAGATGGATTTACGGAACGATTATCATGGACGAGGGAATCTGCCTGATCGAAAATGAGGAAGGGGATATATGTCTGTTTGAAAGCCTGAGAAGCCCGGGCGTCTATATCGATCTCGACGGCAAATGGGTGAAAGCGGAGCTCTTCGATCGGTTCGCCGCAACAGAAAGAGGCGAAAACATTCCATTAACAGGCGGTGAGGCAATCCGCTATTTGAAAACGGTAAAACAGGCATTTTTGGATTTTTTGTATGATTTGGACGACGGGCAGTTTTATTCGTTTTTAGACCAGTTGAACAGCCTCGGTTTTTCTGTTTTTGACTGCGTCTACGCCTTCAACGGCTTAAGCTTTTCGGCAAACCCTGCAACAGAAAAAGGCGCCTCGTTTTACCAGTTTTCAAACGATGTGAAACAATGCGCGCTCCAGCATCATTACGAACGGACCGGTGAGAGAAAAGACAGGTTTGAATGGACAACATCCGATGGGATAAGGATCGTGACTATATCAGCATACAAACCCCCCTCATAAAAAAAACACCAGCCCTTAAAACAGAACTGGTGCACGCGCTTAAAAGGTTTTAAAGCCCAGAGGAAGACGGAGCCCGAGCGCGATCGTTAAGAGCAGGACGATAATGAAGCCGATCCAAATCCCGGTGATCGGTTTTCCTTTTCTCTTGCGGATCAAGAGCATTTCCATCAATCCGACCGTCACAAGGCCGAGGATCGTCTTGCCTATGTATTCTCCTGTATATACATTCGTCCAGGCAGCGAACCTAAACAAGATTTCCGCTCCCGTTAAGATCACCAAAATATAGAACAAGCGAAGAACCATATGCGCGATTTTCGCGCCTCTTTCATTTTTGACGGCATAAAGCGCATAAGTAATGAATACTAAAATGAGCGCAATCACCCAAGCCGTGATGTGCAAATGCGTCACCATATCGAATTCCCCCCTATCAGATCAGGTATTGCTTTTATATTATCATGAACCCGTCCATTAAACAAAAAAATGTGAACGCTGCCAATATCATGGTAAAGGCGCCGAGGTGATTTCAGCGCCGCTTTTTCCTCATGCTTTTTGAAATCTGCTTCCAGCGGTTTTTGTCTTGTATCATCGCCCGTTTGTCTTTTTTTCTCGCGATGTATTCCAGCTCTTTTTTGAGCTTGAGGTAGCTCTTCAAGCGGGAATGATCCAAGTCCCCTGCCAGGATGGCCGCTTGAACGGCGCATCCTGGCTCTTGATGATGGCTGCAATCGGTAAATTTGCAGGCAAGCGCCAGCTCCTCAACATCAGCGAAGCTTTGCTGAAAGCCTTCTTCAGATTCCCAGAGCTCAATTGCTCTCATGCCCGGCGTGTCGATTAAAACCCCTCCATCCGGAATCATAAACAGCTCCCTGTGCGTGGTCGTATGCCTCCCTCTGTCATCACCTTCGCGAACCTCTTGAACGGCCTGACGGTTTTCGTTCAGGAAAAAATTCATCATCGTCGATTTTCCCGCTCCTGACGAGCCTAAAAGCGCCGCTGTCTCTCCCTCTCTGACATAAGACTTCAGTTCATCCATCCCCGTGCCTTCATGTGCACTGATGACATGGACCGGCACGCCGAATGCGACAGATTCAGCCTGTCTGACCTTTTCCTCTATTCGATCGCCAATATCGGCTTTGCTGAGGACGATGACTGGATTGGCTCCGCTCTCCCAAGCGAGCGATAGATATCGTTCGATTCTTCTGATGTTGAAATCCCGGTTTAGGGCATTGACGAGAAAAATCGTGTTTACATTGGTAGCCGTGATTTGTTCCACAGCCGGATCACCCGGAGCCTTGCGCGAAATTTGGCTAAAGCGGGGAACAATGTCAACGATCGTCCCCTTTTTTTCATCTTCCCGCGGACGCATATACACCCAATCTCCCACAGCCGGAAAATCCCCGCTCGTTTCCGCTTCAAACCTCAGCCTGCCGGAAATTTCGGCAAGCCATTCCCCCTGCCCGGTAAAAACCCGATACAGCCGCTTATGCGGAAGGGCGACCCTTCCCAGCACAAGGCCGCTTTCTTTCATATCCTTTAAATGGTCACTAATATAGTTGACGCCTAATTTTGATAAATTCAAATAAGTTTCCTCCCATTGTCTGATGATATTAAAAAAAGAGCCCGCAGGCCCTTTTTTTCGCTCCATCTAAGCAAAAAATCCATGAGCCGTACTGACACAGCCCATGGAATATCACCAGATCAAACAAAGGTAACCGGTCATTTATTTGACATGGGCTGTGCTATGAATAATTGGCTTGCAAACTTCACAATCTGTCTTCTCATCGCACATCCCTCTTTTCGAAAAATTTTATAATTTCATTATACAGAAATACCCACTATGCAACAAGGTTTATTTTACAAGATTCGAAAGCGTTCCGATCGGTTCGATCGTGATATCGACCTGATCCCCTTCGTGCAGAAACCTTGGGGGCTGAAACCCGCTGCCGACCCCGGACGGCGTGCCCGTTGCGATAATGTCGCCGGCTTCAAGCGTCATTCCTTTTGACAGCGTCTCAATGATCTCGGCAACCGAAAAGATCATATCTTTCGTATCGCCCGACTGGCGGAGTTCACCGTTGACCCGCGTTTCCACTTTCAGCTGCTTCGGGTCTTCAATCATTGATTTATGTACAAGATACGGTCCCATCGGACATGTGGCGTCAAGGCTTTTTCCGATAAAAAACTGCTTATGCCGCTTTTGCAGATCGCGCGCAGTCACATCGTTGATAATCGTATAGCCGAATACATAGTCAAGCGCTTGTTCTTTCGGGATGCGTCTTCCCGTTTTGCCGATGACGACGGCCAGTTCCCCTTCATAATCCAGCGTTTCTGTCACGCCTTTGTGGGCATCGATCTCTTCAAGGTGCCCGATCACCGAAGTCGGCGCTTTTGTAAAGACCATGATATGTTTCGGAATGTCTGATTCGCTTCCCATTTCTATCGCATGGTCCCGATAATTTTTTCCGATGCAAAAGACGTTTTTCCGCGGCGTTGGAATGGGCGCCAGCAGCTTGACATCTGACAGCGGATAAATATACGAACCGCTTTCTTCGGTATTTTTTTTCTTTGACCACTCGACAAGCTGTTCGACATGCCGGACGAACTTGTCGCCCTCGCTCACGCACCCGATGAGCGTTTCAGGTATAGTCTCAAGCTCAAACAGCTTTTTTTCGGCTTTGTGCAAATCCATGATTTTATCGCCAATGACAAGTCCCACAAATTGACGGCTGTGCAACACTGCTGTCGCAAACTTCATTCAAAATTCCCCCGCAGTTAGATTTCAGCTTAACTTTTTTTTATATTCTCCAGACCGTTAAAAAATCCTTTCTGCAATGTGAAAACCCGTTCTAAAGTCCCGGTTTTCACACCTAAAAAAATGGCGGCTCACAATGCAGTAAGCCGCTTTGATTACACTTTGCGATATTTGACCTCTGTTACATTTCCCTCATAATATTCCGTATATTTTTCATAGCCGTGTCTCGTTTTTCTGTAATGCTTTTTCTTGTGAGAACGATATTCAGGCCGCTTATGCCCATATTCCGGTTTTTTGCTTTTCTCGTGTTTTTTCCTTTTTTCGTGCTCCTTGCTTTTCTCATGCTCCTTGCTTTTCTCGTGCTCCTTGCTTTTCTCGTGCTCCTTGCTTTTCTCATGCCGGTTGCTTCTGTGCGGCCTTATCCCCCACCACAGGTCAAAAATGCTGGCGGGCCTGGTTTCTTCGGCTGCCGGAGAATCAGGCTCACGGTCTAAATATTGATCTCTGCCCTCGCTCTTCAGCTGGTCTACCGCTTGTTGAATATCATGATCATGGACATCACTCATCTTTTAACCCTCCTATCCACCTTTTTATGTCCTGCTTTATCATACTCTAGAGTAGAGACAGGTGTACTGAGGCAAATGACTGTTTTATGCAAACTTAGGCCATGCGCTTCCGGGACAGGCTTTTTCCACATATGATATGTCAGATAAAAAAGGAGGAAATGATCATGAGTGGCACTGCTTTGCCGGCCTTTAGGCTGAACATTGATCAGAGCAGATTAACTGAATTAAAAAAAGACATCTGGAGCGACAAAGCGGTCCCCGGCATGCTACAAACCCGTTCGGCAAACATTCCCGTCTTCGTTTCTTACAGGGGATCGCACACCCGCAAATTGAAAAAAAAATCGTATGACATTCAATATCGCAAGCATTCGAAAAACGGGGAATCCGAATTCCATTTAAACGCCGAATTCAATGATCCTTCCTACATCCGAAACAGGCTCTCCTTTCATTTCTTTGAAAAAATCGGCGTCCTTTCTCCCTCAGCCTCGCACGTGTTCCTTTATATCAACGGAAAAAAAGAAGGGATCTATTTAAAAATCGAATCTGTTGACGATACATTCTTAAAGAAAAGAAATTTAGAAGACGGGGCGATTTACTACGCTGTTGATGACGATGCCAACTTTTCCCTTTTGAGTTCTTTCGATAAGCAGGCAAAGAAAAATCTCCTGCAGGGCTATGAAAGAAAATCGGGTTCGGTGAGGCACGACGATGCGCTCCAGGAGTTTATCTACTTTATCAACACCGCAAAAGACGATGTCTTTGCAAAAGAAATCAAACGATACCTTCATGTCAAACAATATTTGCTATGGCTGATCGGAGCGGTGTGCACGCAAAATTTCGACGCATTTGTTCATAATTACGCCCTGTATTTCAATGAAAAGACGGGATCCTTCCAAATCATCCCCTGGGATTATGATGCAACATGGGGGCGGAACATCAACGGCAAAGAAATGAAGCATGACCGCATTCCGGTGACAGGCTATAACACATTATCCGCGAGGCTGCTGGACATCCCGGCCTTCAAAGCCCAATACTCCATTTTAATGAGGCACATCCTGCAGCACGAATTCACGATCAGCCGGCTCTCGCCTTTTCTGACAAAATGGCATGCCGACCTGACACCTTTCCTTCAGATGGATCCTTACACAACCATCACCTCCGAGCAGCTTGAGGATGAACAAAAACAGATTTTTCAGTATATTGAAAAGAGAAAACGCTTTTTGCTTTTTGAGCTGGCCAGGCTTTAAGACGAAACACACGTCTCGCCGAAAATTGTCACATTTTTTGTCATATTGGCGAAAAAAATCCTTTTATCACAAAATAGGGTATACTATCAATATCCACTTTTTTATTACGCTGTAAAAGCTGATTCACCGGCTCAAAATATATGTGAAGGTTGGAGACTGCCATGATGAACAAGAAAATTGAAGCAAAACGGTTAGACTTATTCGAAACCGCTGAAAAATTCGGAATCAATTCAAAAGAAGCGATTCGCTGCAGTCAGGAACTGGACAACTTGCTCAATCAAAAAATGCAGAAACACGAAAACGGCATGCAACCCGAAGACGCTTTTAAAACCCGCGGCCGCCGAACTTCCTAAAAGCCGCCGCCCCGGGCAATACTGCTTTTTTCCGGCAGAGCTGTAACAGCCGCCGGTCTTTTTTTGATGCCATCCTCTAATCAACCAATGTTTTCTGCACATATATGATTGTACAGACACCGTAAGCAAGGATGGCAGGTGGTGTAAACGTCTCTTGATACGGTATATAAACAAAGCCGTTCAACAACAGGAAAAAGCCGCTGTTTAAAAAGAAATATCCGGCTGTTTCAGCGAGTTTATCCTTGTCTCTGATCCTTGACTGCTGAAATCCTCTCAACAGCCACAATTGTTTTTTTATCCCGACAGCGTAGGCCGTAAACATAAAAAGAAATGCCAGCAATAATGAATCATATTGAAGCTCGAAATACATGCTCACTTCCACCCCCCGCAACACGCTTCTGCTTGCTTTTTACGTTTTTTTCAGAAAATAGTTTCACCCTTATCACAAAAGAGCCCAATGAACATAAGATATGGTGTATAGCCCATAAGAATGTTTGTAAAGGGTGTGCTTTCATGCCAGCGATTGTCGGAGCTTTTAAAGTAAATGCCGTAGGTTCAAGCGGGATTGTTCATATCGGGGACTGCATTACGATCTCTCCTTATTCCGAACTTAAAACGTTTGCCGGCGCCGGGAGTTTTGTAACCGGAGACGGAACCGTCATATACAACCAAAACAGCATTACCCGCACAAACGATACCGATCTGATCGATCAGCCGGTCGCAGGAAACCTGTAAGGAGTGAGATCATGAACTTCTATATTAATCAAACGATACAAATCAATTACCTGCGAATAGAAGGGATCAGCAACTCTTCCGTCTTGCAGATCGGGAGCGCCGGTTCTGTTAAAACGCTTTCCAATTTGTACAATACCGGCAGCTATACTGAGGCTGCTCCGCCTGTAACCGGAGAGGTTCCTCAGCCAATCCTTACCCCTCTTGTGGCTCCTACAGGCGCAGGGGTAGTACGCGGAGGTGCAGACTCATGAATCAAATGAATCCTTCTTATTCGCAAAACGCGTATGGAGTTCTGCAGCAGCAGGCCGCACAAATTCAGCAGCTTGAAAGGCAAATGATTGCCATTCAGACAGAGCTCAACAGAATGAAGGAAAATCCGGGAACAAGGATCGACCGGGTTGAATACAAATTTGATCAATTAAAAATCGAACGGTTGGAAGGAACGCTCAACATCGGGCTCAATCCGGCAGAACAGGAGCAGGTGGAGAACTTTCAAATCGGTCAGCAGCCGCCGGAAATCGGGATGCTCCAGCAGGAAATGGACGGCCAGCTCTTGCAGCACGCAAGACTCCTCGTTGATGCTTACTTAAATGAAGAAATTCCGCATCACCTTGAACAGCTGGAGAGCCGTTATGACAGCAAATTGGATGAAACAAACCGGCATCATATCATCGAAGACATCCGAAAACAGATCGACAGCCGTCTCCGCTATTATGCCAAACATTTAAAACCCGGAGAGTTCGGTAATCCGAGAGAGCATGCAGAAAAGCTGGCCGAACACGTAAAACGGGATATCATCCGGGCGATTGAACACTTTCTACAAGCGATACCAGATGAAATGAAAGGAAATGAAAACGAATGAATTTTACTGTTGTAAACCGTTGTTTGGACGTAGGCAACATTAAAATTACCGGGGTTTCAAGTTCATCTGTTTTTTTAATCGGGGATACCGAGTCCATATCATTGTCATCGATTTTTGACACGCCGCCGGAATCTCTCATCGTCGGGCCGATTACGCCTCTGCAGCCGGAATAATGCTGAACAGAACGTCAAAAGTCAAGTTTTTAAAAGTGCAATTTATTGGAACCGGCAGCACGCTTCAAATCGGTGATACACAGGAGTTCTTTGCCAGGGAAAAGGTACTCGCCGTTCAGCGGTATCTTCCCAACTATTTCGGCAATGAAGGCTCATTTAAGCAGGAAGATTTTCAACTTTTCCGGGAACCGGTTCCCCGGCTTCTGCCGGAAACCGGGGTATACTCCGCATTTTATCATGAAAACCCGGTCATCCGTGTCAGGGCGATTAAAGTGCAAAGTATATCTTCTTCTGCAATTGCCCATATCGGCTCGACCGGCCGCATCGACACCGAAACGAGAATCAAGCACATTCGAAACCTGCCTCCGGTCAATTCACAATAGGTAAACGTCCGGCATATACTGTTTCGAGACTTCTATAAAGGGTGTCGATCTATCATGCCAGCAATTGTCGGACCTATCAAGATCAACTCTATCTCAGGCGGAGTCGTAAACTTCGGTGATTCCTTTTACCTTTCTCCAAAAAGCTCTTCAAAATCCGCACTTGGTTCAGGTGCTGGTAATACAGGAGACTTCCTGCTTGTTAACAATGGTTTAAACGCTACGAATTATATAGACCCCGATGTCAGCGACCAGGATGTTGTCGGAAATGCATAAAGAGCCCCATTCGTACAGAAGGAGGCTGCTTTTGGTTTGTGTTTTATAACCGGGCGCGTCAGATCATTTCGAGTGATACGGCGGTTCCCCTGCCGCTCGGCTCTGCCGGGCGGACGATCAGCTTTTTCGGAAGCCTTGCCCTTAGCTCCTGAACATGGCTGATGACACCGACCGACAAATTGTCGGATTGGAGTTTTTCCAATGCCGTAATCACCGTATCCAGCAAATCCTGATCAAGCGTTCCAAAGCCCTCGTCCAAGAAAAAGAATTGGAGCGGGTACTTTCCGCGAAGCTGGATTTGCGCGGATAAAGCAAGTGCCAGCGCAAGCGATGTCAAAAACGTCTCACCGCCGGACAGGCTTGTGACGGGACGCCTGACTCCGCCGTTGGCATCATCCCTCATAACAAAACCGCCCTCTGAATCGACCTCAATCGCATATCTTTGCCTTGTCAGTCCGCCAAGCCTTGCCGATGCGTCCCTTGTGACGCTTTCCAGCTGTTCTTCCGCCAAATATTCAACAAAGCTGTTTCCTTTAAATACAGCCTGAAGTTTATCAAGGCGATCGATATAGGTCTGCCATTCTTTCAAGGAGGCTTCAAGCTCCTTGAATCTGTTATGGTTCTCGCGCATGACATGGAGCGCTTTTACCGCTGCCCCTCTTTCCTCCAGCGCTCTGCCGAATGCTTCTTCGGCCTCAACTTTTCTCTTTTCCGCCTTTTCCCATTCCTCCGCGGTAAGCGACCTGCCTCCGAGCTTTTCCTCAATCCGTTTCATATTTGATTTGAATTGCTTTGTATGATCCCAATACGATTGGATGTCTTTTTTCAAACGTTCAAGCTCTTCCTGCCCGATGAGGTGCTTCTTCACATCTGCGGCATCTTCAAACATTGTGCCTTCCGCTTTCTCCGTCCAGATGCCAGATGCTTTTGCGAGCCTTGCCGCCGCTTCGCGGACTGCGAGCTCACACGCGTTTGTCCGGGCTCGCCATCTGTTGACGCGCGAATCCGTTTCCTTCAGATGCTCATAAAGAACCTGTTCCCGCTCATTCAGCTCTTTCAATTGCGTCTTCACGTCCTCAAGATGTTCATCGATGGCAGCTGCGTGAGGGTAATCTTTGAGCTCTTTTTCGTATTCGCCGATTTCCTTTTTCAGCCCTTCGATCACATAATGGAGGTCGAGCTGCTCTTTATCGAGGGTAAACAAGCGCTCTGTCAGTTCCCCTTTTTGCTGTTCCTGCTCTTTGAGAAAACCGACGCTCTTTTCGATCCTTTTTTCGTAATCTTCGGCCGCAAGATCTTTTTCTTCGATCGATTTTTGCCATGTTTCGGCCTGCTCATACGAGAGGCCGTCAAATTGTTCGCCGAAACTTGTTTCCATTTCGCTCAATGAAGCGCTGAGCTCCTTGACGCCCGTTTCCAGGCGTTCCTTCTCTTTTTCTTCGTAGCCGATCCGCTCGCGAATTTGTTCGCGTTTTTTGGCGGTTTCCTTGTATGCGCTAAGAAGCTTTGGCATGCGGCTTTTAATGTCTGTCAGATCCTGCCTGATCCCCCTCCACTCAAAACCGATTCGGCGGAAGCGCTCAGGTGTAGACGATTCTTCTAATGAAGCGGCAGTTTCCGGCAATTGAGGTTCGTTTTTCGTTAAAAACGGGCATTCATTGATAAGATGGTCTGACTGCTGTTCAAGCGCCACTTTAGCAGAAAGAAACTCCTGAGCCAGTTCGGCAGCTTCTTGGATGATGTTTTCAGCTTCCCGCAACGCTTCTTCCGTTTCTTTGAAAGACACGCTCTCTCCATTGAAATGGGCGGGTTTTTCATGCAGGATGGACCCGCAGACCGGGCAGGGCTCTCCTTTTTTGAGCTGCTTTGCCAATTCCTTTGTCAGCTCTTCCGTTTTTGCAGCCTCCCGTTTCGCCGATAGTTCATCCCTCTTTTTGGCGGCGAGATTGACGGTTTCAGAGAGGGCGCGTTCGGCATCGCAGACCATTGCATAAGCCCGTTCGACCGCGGAAAAGCCAGCCTGAATATGCTCTTCTTCGGCCTTGATGCTGCGCTTGATTTGCTCCTCTTCTTTATGAAGCCGGCTGAGCACGTCCTTCTGCTTGTACAGACGCTCCTGTTCTCTTTCGGTTTCCTGTTTCCGCTGTTTAATTTGAAATGCAAGCTGATTGGCGGTTTGACAGTTTTTTCGTTCAACGCTTGACACCTGAACGGCTTTCAGTTCCGCTTTTAGCTGATTTTGCCTCGTCATCCCCCGCTCCAGCAGGCTTTTTACCTTTTGAAGCTCATCTGTCGCACGCTTGATTTCGTCTTCCTTTAAGGCCTTCTCGCTCAGTTTCCGATCGGCCTCCCGTTGGACGGCAAGCCGTTTTTTTTCGATTTCCTTCAGGGCTGTGAGCTGCTCTTCCTGCTTCAACAGCTCCGGCTCTTTTTCTTTTTTGCCGTTTCTGAAGTTTTCGTATTCGTGCTGCGCTTTCTCATAGAGGGCTTCATACGTTTGCAGCTCTTTGCGCGCCTGTTTTTCCTCCTCTTCGGCGCGCGCTGCGTCTTCTTTGGCATCAAGATACGCATCCGCGTACGGTTTTAGCGTGTTTGCCGTTTCGGCGAGCGTGAGGCGTCTTTCCTTTTCGGCAATCGCGTCCTTGTGTGCAAGGAGCTCTTCTTCTTCTCTGAGATAGCCTTCTTTTTCCTTTTGCAGATTCCAAATCTCCTGGCATTCGGTAAAATGCCGGGCGCTGCTGTCCCGTTCGATGCGTTTTTTCTCTAACGTTTGCTCGGCTTCCCCGAGATGCTTTTCCGCGCGTTTTAACGCCTCTTTATCGGCATCTCCGAGTCCGGCTTGCTCGGCGAGCATTTCATTCTTTTTCGCATACGCCGCCTGCGCCTGTTTTTTGAGCTTTTTCACGAGCCGGTCGCCGTACTGCTCAAGATTGAAGAGGCGCTGAAGCATTTGCCTCCTGTCCGCTCCTTTTAAAGAAAGGAACTCGGCGAATTTCCCTTGCGGCAACACGACCGCCCTCGTAAAATCATCGATCGTTAAGCCGAGCAGCTCTTCGACTTTGCGGTTGACTTCACTTGCTTTATCAGCCAAAACGGTTTGTTCTTCTTTCATTTCGATAAAGCGGCATATGGACGTTTTCACTTTCACGTCATCCGTTCGTTTAAACACCCGCTCCACCTTATATGCCGTCTCATGGCCGGTTTGCAGCTTAAACGTGAAAGACACGGCAAGCTCATCCTCAGCATGGTTTAAAATGCCGTGTGTATTGTTCGAGGCCCGCTCCACTTTTCCGTAAAGCGCCAGCGTCATGGCGTCCAAAATCGACGATTTTCCGCTCCCGGTCGGCCCGAATATGCCGAATACGCCGGAATCGCACAGGCTTTCAAAATCAATGACCTGTTCTTCCCTGAAGCTGTGCAGCCCCTTGATGGACAGGGAAATCGGCTTCATGAGTCATCCCCCTCTTCCAGTTTCGCTGTTGATGCAAGCTCTAAAAACAATTTTACGGTTTCTTCATCCGGAACCGCTCCGCCGGTCTGCCTTTCGTAAAACGCGATAAACCTTTCTTCAATCGGGACCTGCCGCGACTGAACCGTTTGGTCGGCAGACGGCGGAATGTCTTGAAACACCGGCCGGATGTGGATGATTCCCTGATGCGCTTTTCTCAAACGGTGAATCTCTTCAATGGAGAGCTGGTCTGTCAAATGGATTTCGAGATCGATCCACGCGTTTTTGTCGCGCTCTTCTTCAAGCCAGCTGTACACCTGTGAGATGCCTTCCGTTGCCTTCCATTTCACAAGCGGCTTTCCGCTCGACAGGAAAATCTCATTGGCTGCCGCCGGCCCGCCAGGAGCAGCTTCCACAACCGTGACCGATTTGGCATAGCTTGCTTCTGAAAAGCTGTAGGCGAGCGGTGAACCGGAATATCTTGCAAGTGTGCGGGCACGTTTTATCGTTTGCGGACGGTGGAGATGGCCGAGTGCCACATATGCGGCGCCTTCAGGCAGGCTTTCCGCCGCCACCGTATACGCGCCGCCGACTTCGATCGGCCGCTCTGAATCAGTCTGGCTGCCGCCTGCCACATAAATGTGGCTCGCCGCGATCTGAACGGCGCCTTTTTTAAACTTTCGGCTCATATGCTGAAAGGTCTGTTTAATTTTTTCGTCATACCGATCGCGGAGCAGCTTTTCATCAAACGTATCAGACAGCACTTCATTCAGCCTTGATTCTGATGGATAGGCAAGCGCCGCAATGGAAAGGATTTCTCCTGAAGAAGGGACTTCTATGTCAATGGGCTCGGCTTTTGGATATCCGATCAGATAGATGCCGTGGTCAGTCGTTAACGGTGACGCGGCCGAAAGGCGGTCGGGATTGTCATGGTTTCCTGCGATCACGACCACCGGGCGCGTTCCTTTATCAGACAAGGCGGAGAGGCTTTCATAAAAAAGCTGTTCGGCAAGAGCCGGCGGGTTTACAGTGTCAAAAGCGTCTCCCGCCATGACAACGGCATCGATATTCTCGTCTTTTACGATCCGGGCGAGCTCATCTAGAAAATCCTCCTGCTCCTTCAATCGGCTTCTTCCTTCAAGCGTTTTTCCCAAATGCCAGTCAGCCGTATGTAAAATTCTCAAATCTCTGTCACCTCTCTTTTTATCAAAACTTCCCCCGCTCGGAAAGCTGGGGGAAGGTAACCATTCATCAAAACAGGATCACGTGCCCGCCGTCGAAAAAGTAAAGAGCCTTTCCTCTCAGAGGCGTCTTAAGCATCGTTTCGACAGCCCGGGCGTAAAGGTTGATCTGCGTCTCGTAGCGTTTTCGTAAAATCGGCTCCGCTCCTTCAAAGCCGTTTTGAAATTTGCCGTGTATCCGGTCGGTTTTGTAGTCAAGCAAATAAAAGCCGTCATCGGTTTCGAACAAGCAGTCGATAATCCCTTGAATTAAGACGGGGTCATCGGCAGTCTTGAAGCCTGGATAAACCTCTCGTGCAGGCAGCGTCATGTTGAAGGGCACTTCCCGCTCAACCCGGCGGGCGCCAAGCAGTTTTCCGCCTATATCCGTATCAAAAAACGCGAGAATGTCATCTTCTTCGATAGCTGCGCGTTGCTCTTCCGTTAGAAGCTCTTTTTCGATAAGCCTGTCCAGCAGACGGCCGAGCTCATCCTTTTCGGGGACGCGAGTGAGCGGAAGATGCTGCATGACTGTATGCATTGCCGTTCCCCGCTCAGCGGCGGTCAGCCCTTTTGCCATCATGAAAGAGGGTCTTCTGAACAGCAAAGTTTCATTTGCCGGACGAATCAATGAACGGTCGCCGTACTCATCCTCGTACTCCTTCTGTCTCTTGATTTCGGAGACAGACTGTTTTGTGCGGACCTGTGACGCATCCCGGAAAGGATACGACCATGTCAGCCGTTCGCGGACTTCTTTTTCATAATCGAAAGCCCCATCGATCGGCAGCCCTTTTTTTACCAGTGACAGCCGTTCGTGTTTTTCTTCTTCAGTCTGCGCTCTATCTTCGGCCTGCAGCTCTCCTGCTGATATCCAGCTGATCGTAAAACGGGACGGATGCTGACGGATGTCATCATTCGGCAAATTCAGATCACCGTCTGCCATATCCCTGTGCCGCATTAAAGCTGGGCCGATAAAATCGAGATACGATTTCGCCTGAAAGCGTTCGAAATCAGGAAGCAGCCATTCGGCATGGGAGGCGGAGGTCCGCCATTTTGCCAAAAGCTTGTCCTTGTCTTTCGCCGTTCCGACCAAAAAGAGTTTTTCCTTTGCACGGGTGAGAGCGACATACAAGACGCGGAGCTCTTCTGATAAAAGCTCGCGCCGCATTTTTTTCTTCATCGCCACAAGCGGCAGCGTCGGATAGCTGATGCGCCATTTCGGATGGATAAATTTCGTCCCGAACCCGAGCTCTTTATCAAGCAGATACGATTTGTTGAGATCCATCATATTGAAATTCCGGCCGAGGCCCGCCGTGAATACGACGGGAAATTCAAGGCCTTTGCTCGAATGGATCGTCATCAGGCGGACGACGTCTTCCTGTTCGCTCAAAGCCCGCGCCGTTCCGAGGTCATCGCCCCGCTCCTGCATCCGTTCAATAAATCGCAAAAAGCGGAACAATCCGCGGAAGGAGGTCGATTCGTACGATCTCGCCCTGTCATAGAGCGCGCGCAAATTGGCTTGCCGCTGCTTTCCGCCCGGCATTCCGCCGACATAATCGATATATTTCGTATCGCGGTAAACTTCCCATATCAGCTCTGCCACGGAATGGTTTTTTGCGTATGCCCTCCACTTCTTCAGGAACCCGTCAAAGCGGGCAAGCTTTTCATAAAGCGGATCATCCCTGTCCGCTGACGCCATATACGCCTTCAGCGCTTCATAGAACGGCGCTTTTTTATCCCGGATTCTGATCAGGGACAGTTCGTTTTCATCAAGGCCGACAATCGGTGACCTGAGGACGGATGCAAGCGGAATATCCTGGTAGGCATTGTCGATGACTTTAAGCAGTGAAAGCGTAACGGCTACTTCTGTCGCTTCGAAATATCCGGTAGACAGATTCGCGTATACCGGAATCCCCTGCTGCTTGAACTCGTCCATGAATTGCGGCGCCCACGGCATGGAGCGCAGCAAAATCACGATGTCGCGGTACTGGATGTTTCTTGTCGTTTTCGTTTTGCCGTCATACACTTGAAATTTGCCGGAAATCAGCTCTCTGACCCGTCCGGCGACAGCCCTTGCCTCAAGCTGAACCGTTTCAAGCTCTTCTGCCTCTTCATCAGCCGCATCTTCCCCATTTTCAATGATCAGCACCTCTGTTTTTGTGCTCTCATTGGGAGGATACGATGCGCCGAGCTTTAATTCGGCTTGTTCGTCATAGACAACCTCGCCGACCTTCTCCCCCATCAGCTGTTTAAACAAAAAATTGGTGCTATCCAAAATGTCGGACCGGCTTCTGAAGTTTTTGTTCAAATCGATTTTCTGTCCGGCGCCTGAACCGTCATCTGTGAACCGCTTGTATTTCGAAAGAAACAAAAGCGGCTCAGCCAGCCGGAAACGGTAGATCGACTGCTTGACATCGCCCACCATAAAAAGGTTTCCTTCGTGCTCCTCCTTGGCGACAAGCTTTAAAATCGCCTCCTGTACAAGGTTTGTATCCTGATACTCATCGACGAGCACTTCGTGGAACAAGTGCCGGTAATAGGCCGCAGCTTCGCTCGGCTCCGTTGTCCCGCCTTCGTTTTTCTTTGTCAAAATCGCCAGGCAGTCGTGCTCAAGATCGGAGAAGTCGACGATGGCTTTTTCTTTCTTCGCCGCTCTATAGCGTCTGCCGAACTCTGCGACGAGCTGGACAAGCGTCCTGATGACGGGCTTCATCTCCTTCAAACTCTCCAAATGCTGCTCCGGCGTTCGGGTGAAATAGTCGCCTTTCAGCTTTTCAAGCATTTTTTTTGCACTGTTCCGAAGGTCTGTCGCTTCGTCGATTAAAGACGGATCGAAATCATCCCCTTTGCACGGTTTGGCCCGCTGAAACGAAACAGCCGGCACAAGCTCATAAAGGGCCTCAAAATCATCCTGATGCTCAAGCAGCTTGTCGATCTGCGCCAAATCGTCGAGAAAGTTTTCAGCGCGCGGAGCCGGCCCCCCCGGCCGTTTTGTCAGCTCAAGCGCGCGGGTCAGCTTTTCCCGCACACTGTTCAACACAAGCGCGATATCTTCCCTGATGTAGGAATAAAACGGCAGCGACTCGATCTTCGCGCCGGGATCTGCGTCGTACAGGTCCATAAATTTTTCAAGCCACGCTTCCGGGTCGGGATGTGAGCGGGAAAACTCGTAAACCCGTTTGATAAGGTACTGCAAATCGAGATCGTGGCGGTCTGTCGTATATCTGTCCACCAGCTCAAAAAAAGCCGGGTCGCCTTTTTGATATTCTTCTTCAAACAGCTCGTCAAGGACCTCATCGCCGAGCAGCTCGCCTTCTGTCTGATCGGCGATCCGAAAAGCCGGATCAACGTCGATCATATAATAATACTTGCGGACGACCTGAAGACAAAAAGAATGCAATGTCGAAATGCTCGCCCTGTTCAGCAAGGAAAGCTGCCTGCGCAAATGAAGGGAGCCGGGGTTTTCGGCGAGCTTTTTCTCAAGCGCTTCACCGATCCGGTGTTTCATCTCCGCCGCCGATGCATTCGTAAAGGTGACGACGAGCAGCCGGTCGACATCGATCGGATTTTCCTCTGCCGTAATCTTTCGGATGATCCGCTCGACAAGGACGGCCGTTTTTCCGGAGCCCGCCGCAGCGGCGACCAAAATATCCCGGCCGGATGAGACGATCGCTTTCCATTGGTCGTCCGTCCATGTGCTGTTTTTCGGCTTAGCCGTTTCCATCTGCCTCATCCTCCTTTTTCAGCCATTCCAATATGACATTGTCTTTTTCCGGCTTCAATACGCGATATTCATTCTCTTCAAGCGATTCGTCAAACTGGCAGAAAGATTTGAAAGCGCAGTATGTGCAAGGGGTTCTGTCCTTTAATTTATAAGGCTCGATCGACACATTGCCGTCTGTAATCTCCTCGCCTGCTTTTTGAAACGTCCGGCGGACGTGGCGCCTTAACAAATGAAAGTCATCTTCCGTGACAACATCCGAATCCGAACGCAGAGAACCGTCCTTCTTCAAGCCGGCGCTGATGATGTCGGACCTGCCCTGTTCAAGGGCGGTGTCCATCAGCTTGATCGCTTCCCGGTCCCCTAACAGGAGCCCTTTCATCTTAAACTTCTTGAATATTTCCTTTTCGATCTCATCAAGGCTGAGCGGCACGGAGGCCTGAATCATCGGGTCGTGCACGTGAAAATAAAGAACCCCGGCCGGCGATGCCTTCATCCCGAGCCATTCGGCCGAATACGTGATCGACAAATCGAGGTATGTCAGCATCTGCAGGGCTAGGCCGTAGTACACTTCGGCTAAGTCGAGGCCTTTATCGCTCGATTTGTAATCGACGATTCGAAGCAGCAGACCTTTTGAGCTTTCGGCTTTATCGACCCTGTCAATCCGGCCGACAAGCTCCATTGTGCACCCGTTCTTAAGGGTGAACCGCATCGGAGGAAGCGGTCCGTTGCCGCCGAATCCCAGCTCCAGCCCGACGGGAGCAAATCCGCTCGCTTTTGCATGCTCGCTTAAAATGCCGGACACCCTTGCAATGATTTTTTGCAGCTTTTGCTTGACATAGTGGTGGCGGTTCGAACTGAGCAATATCTCTTTTTGCAGCCTTGGCGCAAGCCGCTCCACGGCATCGCTCGACAATGTATCGCATTGCTCCTTCGTCAGATCCCGCCAATCAAGCTTCAGTTCATGAAGTCGGTCTGAAATCAGCTTCAGCGCGGAATGAAACAGCTGGCCGATATCAGGCGCTTCAAGCTTGAAAAATTGGCGTTCCTTCAGCTTTAAGCCGTGGGAAGCAAAATGGGAGAACGGACAGGCTTTATACGTCTCCATCCGCGACACGCTCCCCTGGATGTTCTCTCCGTACAAATCCCGGCTCACGCGCTCGGTGAGCCTGTGCACCTTGTTCCGGAAAAACAAGCTGGACAGAATATTTTTCGAAAAGCCGCGGTCCGGCTCATCCATCAAAAAGTTGTATGTGCTCCACCAGACATCACTGATTGCATACTGCCTCGCCCATATACCAAGCTGTCCTGTCAAATAGCTTAACGCCGTGCTTTTATTGACGAGAAATTCGAGCTGTTCTTCATCGTCAAGCTGTTCCGGTTCATTGACAAGCACCTTTTCTCCGCTACTTGGAAACAGCTCGTCCAATCGTTTCACAACAGTTGAAGGAAGCAGCGTCTTTCCTTCGGCATCCGCGATCGGATATGAAACATAAAGCTTGTCTGACGGGCTTGAGAGCGCCATATAGATCAGAAAATGCTCGTCAAGCAGCTGCTCTCTGCCCGTTGCTGCAAGCTGGACACCGTTTCGTCTCAGCCACTCTCTGTCGTCATCTGTCAAAACCCCGTCATCTGCCGGCCTTGCGGGAAGAATGCCGTCGTTCACCCCGATGAGGAACGTGCATTTCGTCCCGTACATTCTAGATAAATCCATATTCCCGATAAATACTTGATCAAGAGCGGGCGGAATCAGCGAGAATGTTAAAGACTCCAAACCGGTTTCGACCATTTGCTGAAACAAGGAAAACGATATGCGCTCGTCTCCCATCATTTCCACAAACTCGTCCAGCAATTGAATGACTGCGTCCCATACTTGATCATGCTGTCTTGATTCCGCGATCCGGCCGCTTTCTTCGGCAAGCTGCCGTTCCTGTTCCAGCTTCATCGGAACGTCCGCTTCTTCCAGATAAAGATAAACGGCTTCAGCCATTTCCCTGACTGATCCCGCTTTTTTCAAGCGTTTTTGCAGCCGGTGGACTGGCGGTACGATCCAGCTCCTTAAGTCATTGAGCATATTTTCTGTCTCAATCTCCCGGTCGGTCTTGGCAAAGTCGTCATCCAATGAGGCGTATCTGCGGTATGTAAACGGGTCTTTGCTCGTCCATCTCTCGCCTTTAATCCCATAGGCAATGCAATAGTTTTCGAGCTGGTCGATCTGATCCCGCACCCGCTCCCTCGGCTCATCCATCGGGAATAAAAGCTCTGTTTTGATGCAGCGGAACACCGCTTCATATCGCCAGTTGCTTTTGATGATATCAAGGGTTGAACGGATCAGTTCGATCAGCGGATGATTCTGCATGGACTCTTTTCCGTCTATGAAAAAAGAAAGTTCGTAATCCGTAAACACTTCTTTTATCGTATCTTTATAATCTTCGAGATTGCGGGCGATGACCGCGATATCTTTCAGCCTGAATCTGCCGCTATGCACCAGGGAATGAATTTCCCTCGCGATCCCTTCGATTTCGGTTCTCCGGTTTGCCGCCTGCATGAGGCAAAAAGACTCCGATGTTCCCGTATACGGTTTTGCCGGCCGTTCATCAAACTGCCGTTCCAAGTGTTCAAGTTCAGGGGCATGGCTGTGCCGTTTCGCCCCTTCCATCCGGACCTCTGACAAGTCGAGGCCGAGCTCCCGCGCCTTTTGGCAAAGATCGAAATACGCCTTTCCCGTCATCCGGAACAGATGCAGATCATGCGGTGCATGGTGGGCGAAAGGTTCGTCCACAGTCAAAGAAAACGTAATCTCCCGGGCATGCGCCATCAGCTGTTCAAGAACGCGCATCTCCTGCGGGGTGAATTGATGAAAACCGTCCACATAAATCGAAGCGTCCCTGATCTCTGCGGCGTGCGGAATCTGCTCCGCCAAAAGCGTCAAATAATCTTCTGACTGAACGTATTGATGCTCGAGAGCTTCTTCCATCCTGCTGTATAAAATGTAGAGGTCATGGAGCTTGTCGGAAAGAATCCGTTCCTCCTCATATTCCGATGCCCCGCTTCCCTGCATGATCTCGCGAATGCCCTCAGGCGGCAGGCAGTGCCGTTTAAACTCGGTCAGCATCCGTTCGACCTGCTCCGTAAATCCGCTTTTATCGCTTGCATTCTGGTAAACTTTAAACTCGCTCTTATGCTCTTCGATCAATTTGCGAAGAAGCATTTGAATGCCCGTCCCCGTCAGAAACGGACGATTCATCCCTCCCGTATGCTGGAGGATTCGCCAGGCAAGCCTTGAAAAACTGTAAACCTGGGCGCGGATCGTCCCGCCCAAATCGGGAGTTTTACTAAGCTCATATTCCATTAAAAACGTCATCTGATCCGGGACTAGAAAAATGATCGGTTTCCCGAGCGGGTCATGGCGAAGCTTTTCTCTGATGTCATCCAAGATGAAGGTCGTTTTCCCACTCCCGGACCTGCCTGATAAAAAGACTGCTCCCATTACGTCCGTCTCCTTTCTTTGTTCATTTCCTTTCTATTCTATCGAATCATCGCCAAAATAACCATTCTGCAAAACTGGAAAAAACCGTATGAGAACTGTCCCATACGGCTATTTTTGCTTAAACTGCACAAAAAACAGCATGAAGAACGAGATAACCGCAATCGAGGCGACCCACAGCCACGCCAGCGTCATATTCCCCGAATCAATCGACAAATAGATCGCCGTTGGAACCGTCTCCGTCACACCCGGAATAATCCCGGCAAACATCAGCGTCGCGCCAAATTCGCCGAGCGCCCTGGCAAAGCTGAGAACACTCCCTGTCATCACTGCATTTGACGCCATTGGAAGGGTGACGAATAAAAACACCTGCCATTCTTTTGCACCGTCAACTCTTGCGGCATCTTCGATCTCCCGGTCAACACCCAAAAAGCCCGCCTTCGCCGACTGGTACATTAGCGGAAAAGCAACGACAGCCGCCGCGATCACCGCCGCCCACCAGGTAAATATAACAGGCGCATGGAACACGTGTTCAATCAGGCGGCCGATCACGCTCTGTCTTCCGAATATTACGATTAAAAAGAATCCGACGACAGTCGGCGGAAGGACAAGCGGCAGCATCAAGACCGTCTCGACGACGGATTTGCCTTTAAATCGCTTACGCGCCATTAATCTTGCCGCAGCAGTGCCAAACAGGACGGCGATGATCCCAGCCGCAATCGTCACTTGGACAGAAATCTTGATCGGGGAAAGAAATTCCTCAAGCATCCCGGCGATCAGCCTTTCTTAAACCCGTACTTTTCCATTTTTTTAACGGACTCGTCGCTTTGCAAAAATTTGTAGAACTGCTCAGCCTGCTCTCTATGCTTCGTATTTTTTACGATTCCGAGCGGATAAACGATCGGAGTGTGAAGATCAGAAGCGGCGGTTTCTACTGCCTTCACCTGATCGGAGGTAAGAGCATCCGTCCGGTAGACGGCGCCTGCATCCGCATTGCCAGTTTCAACATAGGAAAGCACTTGTCTGACATCTTTTCCGTAAACGATTTTAGATTGAACCTTAGACCACAAATGAAGGCTTGTCAGCGTCTCCTTTGCATATTTTCCGGCGGGAACGGATTCAGGCTTCCCGACCGCAAGCTTATCGACGCCGCTTTTCGTCAGGTCTTCAAAGCTTTTGACCTGCTTGGCTTTCTCTTTCGGAACGATCAGCACCAGCGAATTTTCAAGCAAGTTGACTGAATCGCTTTTTGAAATCAATCCTTGTTCAACCAATCTATCAAATTTGTCTTGTGCAGCCGAAAAAAACAAGTCGGCCGGAGCTCCCTGTTCGATCTGTTGCTGAAGGGCCCCTGATGAACCGAAGTTAAACTTGACGGTGACATTCGGATGATCCTTCTTATATTCAGACGAAAGCTCCGTCAATACGTCTTTCAGGCTCGCAGCCGCGGAAACGGTCAGCTGAACGTCTTCAGACTGATCTTTCCCTGAAGCATCCTTTCCGGCCTGACAGCCGAAAAGCGCAAATGCCAAAAGCATCGTCATTACCAGTAAAAGCGTCTTTTTCATCAATTTCACTCCAATTTGAGGTATGTACTTTGGCGCTAACAACCATTTTACGTCAAACTCCATGTTTTTAAAATAGATTCGGGAGATGTGACATAATTGACACTTTTTTCGGCAAACACGTGCAGCGGTTTCCGCTCATATACTGGCAAGGCAAGACGCTAAAAAAAAGCGAGGTGAGCATGATGTGGCACGTTCAGACGTTTTATCCCGTCAGACAGCACGACAGGCTGATCAAGGATATCGAAAAGGCGGTAAACGGAGAGCACAGCGCAGTTATTTGTTATCAAAAACTCGCGCAAATGGCGGCAACTCCCGATATAAAAAAGCAGATATTGGAGATCAGGCAGGACGAAATCCGCCATTTCAATACATTTATCAATCTTTTCATGTCCATAGCCGGCAGAAAACCGGATATCAAAATAACGGAGCCATGCCCTGATCAATACAAAACGGGCTTGGAATTCGCATTTAAAGACGAACAGGAAACGGTCGATTTCTATTTGAACATTGCCGACTATACCCGGGACAAAACGGTAAAACAGGCTTTCAAACGGGCAGCCGCCGATGAGCAAAACCATGCGGTCTGGTTTTTGTATTTTCTGACAAAACAGCCCGCCCGCGACCCTTTTCAATAACTTGATCAATATACCCTTATAGGGTATATTTTTAAAATGTAGCAGTCTTATTTTCACTAAAGCTAGCAAAGAGGTGCTAAAGCATTGAATGTCTTATTGATAGATGACGAAATCCGGATGCTTGATTTGCTTGAGCTGTATTTGGAAAACTACACATGTTCGAAAGCATCCTCCGGAAAAGAAGCGCTCGCTTTGATCGAACAGCGTGCATTTGACCTGGTCATCCTTGACGTGATGATGCCTGAAATGGACGGCTGGACAACCTGCGCGGAAATCAGAAAACTCACAAATGTACCGATTATCATGCTCACCGCAAAAAGCGGACAGGAAGACATCGTCAGGGGGTTGACCGGCGGCGCCGACGATTATTTAACAAAGCCGTTCAGCGAAAAAGTGCTGCTTGCCAGAATAGAAGCTGTCTTAAGGCGAACGGAGAGACAGATCGAAATTCGTTTTCTTAATTTAATTTGGAATAAAGAAAAGCATACGCTCCGCGTCAGTAACCGGGAAACAGAGATCACGCCGAGCGAATTCGAACTGCTCGGCGTCCTGCTGAACCATCAGGATCAGGTGCTCGCACGAGACCAATTGATCGAAAAAATCTGGGGGTTTAACGCCGATATTGATACACGGACAATCGATTCACATATGAAAAACTTGCGAAACCGTTTGAAAAAAGCCGGCTTCCCCGTGCACGATTACCTTCAGACCGTGTACGGCGTCGGCTATAAATGGACAAGCAAAGGAATCAGGCATGATGAAAAGCATTTCATTTAAACTCGCAGGGGCATTTTTCATATTCACCCTCATCATCGAATCCGTCCTGTTTGTCACGTTGTATTCATCGATTGTCGATACAAGAATCAACGAAGAAGTTCAGGCCCTTCAAAAAAGGGGAAACAGCCACAGGGACGTCTTGGAAAAGCACTTTGATCAAAGGACGATTGAACACGTCGCCCTTATGGAAACCGAAGCTGAGACGAACGTCATCATCACCGACAAAAACAGGCGCGTGCTCGCACAGTCCGTCCCCGGCGACATAAAAGAGCACCTTCATGTTGAACAAAAAAACATACCAAGAGCCGGCATCGCCCTGTCGAACCATTTAAATACATCGAAATATATCTGTACCATCAGCCCCATCATGAAAGGCGAAAAAACGTCCGGCTATGTGTTTATGTTTTTGGAGACTTCCTCCATCCAAGCTTTGGTACAGAGCATTACTGAGCGTTTTATCATCAGCTTTGGCTTAACCGGCATTTTTACGCTAATCGCGATTTTTTTATTCAGCCGTTTTTTGACAAAGCCGATCATCAAGCTGAAAAAAACGACCGAAAACATCATCAACGGCAGAAACGATATTTCACTCGATATGAAAAGGACTGATGAGCTTGGAGAACTCGCCGCATCGATCGAAAACCTCTCCTCCGGCCTGAACCGGCTGCAAAAGGAACGGAACGACTTTTTATCCGGCGTAGCCCACGAATTGAGGACACCGATCACATATATAAAAGGCTATGCTGATATTTCAATGAGGAATGGGCTTGACGAAAAATCCAGAAATAAATATTTGTCCATTATTAAAGAAGAGACGGATAATCTTGCCCGCCTTGTCGATGATGTCTTTTTGCTGACGAAGATGAAGCAGCCGAGCTTTACGATCAGAAAGGAGCCGGTTCACCTGCACACGTTTATAGCAAAGGAAGTACAGAAGTCGCAAATCGCCTATTCCGAAAAACGTATCAGCCTTTCCTTCTACGCCCCGAAGGATTTATATGCATCGCTTGACGAAAAGCGCTTCTCCCAAGTGATCACAAATCTGCTGAATAACGCCCGGCATTATGCCGAGCCTGATACGAAAGTCGCCGTTACAGCCTTAAAATCGAAAGGTAACATCATCATAACGGTGGCCGACGAGGGCTGTGGAATTCCCGAAGAAGAGCGCGGGCTTATTTTTGAACGGTTTTACCGCATCGATAAATCAAGATCTAGACAAACCGGCGGAACCGGAATGGGACTTGCCATCGTAAAGGAAATCGTCGAACATCATGGCGGCACAATAACGGTGAAAGGCAGATATCCGAAAGGAAGCGAATTTGTCATCACACTGCCCGCGAAGGACAAGTGAAAAGGGGGCCGTTTACTGTTCTGTATTAATTTCTTTTGGCAGCCGGGACGGGGCCTTTGGAACGTTTCGAATTTCGTTATTGATCACATCTGAAGAATAAAGCGTGACAACCATGCTCCCTCCATATCGTTTCGCCCTGATCAAGACCGGCTGGTTATATTTGTTTTGAAAGCGGAAGTCGGGTCCGTTCCAGCTTACCGTGGCATCGCGTCCGCGCGGAACATAAGGAACGCGCCTGCTGTGGGAATAGCGCTGGACGATTTTTAGCCCCGCGCGGTCGACGGCATTATACAGCGTTGATGATACTTGGCAGATTCCTCCGCCGATTCCTTCAGACAATTCACCTCTGACGATAATTGGAGCGCTCATGTATCCCTTGTTCTTAGTCCTCTGCCCGACAACCTCGTTAAATGAGAACGTCTCATTTGGAAAAACAACGTGGTTGTCAATCGCTTTGGCAGCAAGAGAAATATTGTGTGAACGGCTTTTATTGCCGGAATTAAAATAAGTCACGTATTGACCGATCTGCTGCACCCGGATATGGGCAAGCAGCTCGCTGTCAACCTTCGGGTAAATGTTCAATTCAGGCACTTCTACTTTCGAAGGGCCATTGCCGAAGAAATAGGAATAAAACTGTTCCTTAAACGCATGTCGATAAAGTCTGTAGCCTACTTTACCGGGGACGATTTTTCCATAATCATTGATGACGGCGTTTACAGGAGCCCGGTAAATTTTTCGATCAAGCTTATCAATGAATGAACGGTATTTTCCCCCGTCGATAATTGGAGTGCCGGGAAGTGGTAATGTAAAGTCCTCGCGGTTAACATTTTCAATCGTCTGCCCTCGCTGTGTGATCGTTAAGCTGTCTGAAGACTCTGCAGGCTGAGCCAATAATAAAAGTCCAGTTATCCAAATATTCATCATAAGTCGGTTTACCTCCCGAGATTTAGTATAAACAGGAGGTCATTCTTTAATGTATGTCAGACCCGAATCAACATGCTGCCGGGTTAACGCCGCTGGACGCATGACGGATTCCGGGCACGTTTATCATTTGCGGCGAAAATTGCTTTCCCAGGACCGCCTATTTCCTGTATTTTTGAAAAAGAAAATGAACAGCCCGTTCTTCACTTAAGACCGGCCATACCTTTTATAAAACGGCATTTCGTTTCAGGCTCAGAAGGATGCGGAAAGCGGGGGGAGGTGTTTGCCGTGCTGCGCATCCAGAAGGCTTCGGCCTGGCGATCGGCCCCGCCGCCGGGCTTGCCGTCTATTCGTATCAGTCCGTCGTGATCTTCGGTTTTCAGGCATGCACACTTTTTCTTTATTGGCTTGCCGTTTATTTTAGGCTGCCGGAAGCTTATCCGTCAAAAAGCAAAAAAGAGATTTTTCGACAAGAAAAACCGGTTTCCGTTCAGGGCAGGTACATCCAGCACCGCCCCGTCCTGCTTCTGATGCTGTTACCGATTCCTGTCAGCCTGCTTTATGCACAGCTTGAAACAAACTACCGCCTTTATTTGAATGATCTTTTTAAAGATATTTATTCTGGCTGCTTTCCCAGTCTGCCACGCCCTGCTTAGCATCATCCTGCAATTCCCGCTCGTGAAATGGACGAAAAAGCTGGATATGAAAGCGATTTTTATGTTTTCTTACGGCTTCTATGCGATTTCGTCGTAGGCTTTGCTTTTTCTTCCTTCTGGCTGTTTGATGATCATCCTTTTTACCGCCGGGGAAAGCCTGCTGCTCAATCACATTCAAACGTTCGTCTCAAGGATCGCACCTCATCAAATGCTCAGCAGGTATTTTGCATTTTACGGGCTGCATTGGGATATTTCCCGGGCAATCGGGCCTTATTTGGGCGTATTGGTCTCCATCGGCTTCGGAGGCGCCGTTCTCTTCCTGTCTGCAGGTGCGGTTGTCGCTCCGGAAGGGATCGCCCAATGCTTCGCGATTGAGCATCTGAATAAAAGGAGAAAATCAGCCTTTATAGTACCTGGTACTAGAACAAAGTGCTATAATAAAATCATTATTCTTCTTGAACATGAGGAGGCATTATGGATACATTAAAAAAACAAACGATCGGAAGCCTGCTGAAGTCAGCCGCAGACCGGTTTCCGCATCATGAAGCAGTCGTCTATTCCGAGTTGGATTTGCGATATTCGTATCAGGAGCTCTATGAAGAAACGGGGAAAATTGCAAAAGGTTTGATGGCGCTCGGCATCCAAAAAGGAGAGCATGTCGCCATCTGGGCATCGAATATTCCGGAATGGATTCTCCTGCAGTTTGCAACCGCGAGAATCGGCGCCGTGCTCGTCACCGTCAACACGAGCTATCAGGCAAGAGAGCTTGAATATTTGCTGGAACATTCGGATTCGACCACCCTCTTTTTGATGGACGGCTATAAAGGCACTTCCTACATTGATATGATTCAATCGATTACGAAAGATCCGAAAAACCTGCCAAAGCTCGAACGCCTCGTCTATCTTGGACGCGGGGACGCACCGGAAAAGATGATCTCATTTGCAGACGTTACCAAAAAAGGCAGCCTGATCTCTGATGACGCCCTTTTTGAAAGAGAGTGGTCTTTATCACACGAAGACGTCATTAATATGCAGTATACGTCTGGAACGACCGGATTTCCGAAAGGCGTGATGCTGACGCACAATAATATCGTCAACAATGCCGCGATCGTCGCTGCCAGGATGGGGCTGGGGAGCGAGGATAGATTATGCATCCCGGTCCCGCTTTTCCATTGCTTCGGCTGTGTGTTAAGTACGCTTGCCTGTGTGTCGGTCGGCGCGGCTATGCTGCCGATCATCGAGTTCAAGCCGGAAACGGTGCTGCAAACGGTCGAAAAAGAAAGGTGCACAGGTCTGCAAGGCGTGCCGACAATGTTTATCGCCGAGCTTTCGCACCCTAATTTTTCCGACTATGACCTTACTTCATTGCGGACCGGGATCATGGCAGGGTCTCCGTGTCCGAAAGAAGTCATGAAAAAAGTCATGAAACAGATGAATCTGACGGATATCACAATCGCATACGGACAGACAGAGTCTTCTCCCGTCATTACTCAGACGACGATTACTGATACGATTGAGCGCCGCGTCGAAACAGTCGGCAAAGTGCACCCCCATGTAGAAATCAAAATCGTCGACCCTGAAACGGGCGAAACGCTCGGCCCCGATGAGCAGGGTGAACTGTGTACAAGAGGATATCTCGTCATGAAGGGATATTACAAAATGGAGGAAGCCACGAAAAAGGCCATCGATAAAGACGGCTGGCTCCATACAGGCGATCTCGCGGAAATGGATGAGGACGGTTACGTCAGAATTACAGGACGTCTGAAAGATATGATCGTCCGCGGCGGGGAAAACATTTACCCGAGGGAAATTGAAGAATTCCTTTACGAGCACGAAGATATTGTCGATGTACAGATCGTCGGCGTTCCGGATGAGAAATACGGGGAAAAAACAGCCGCTTTCATTAAATGCAAACCTGGCAAAAAGCTGACGCTTGAAGATGTCAGGGCATTTTGCAAAGGCCAGCTTTCCTATTATAAGATTCCTGAATATGTATTTCATCTCGATGAATATCCGCTGACCGCCTCCGGCAAAGTGCAAAAGTACATTTTGAGAGATTGGGCAAAAGAGGCGTTGCACGCGGTGAAATAGTTGAATTGAAAAAAGCCGAAAATACCATGAACAAAAGCCTTACATGGTATTTTCGGCTTTAATGCATGAGCTAAAACACTTTTTTTCGGTCGCGCTCTTCCTTTAAGATTTCGACGGCTTCGCGGAACCGCTGGGAATGAACGATTTCCCGCTCTCTTAAAAAAGCCAGCCCGTCATTTAAATCAGGATCATCCGACATGTCAATCAGCCATTGGTAGGTCGCTCTCGCTTTTTCTTCAGCCGCAATGTCTTCATATAAATCTGCAATCGGGTCGCCTTTTGCCTGAATATATGTAGCTGTGAACGGAACACCTGCCGCATTATGATAAAACAGGGCTTTGTCATGATCTGCGTAATGATCGCCGAGGCCCGCGTCCCTCAGCTGCTCAGGCGTCGCGTCTTTCGTTAATTTGTATACCATCGTCGCAATCATTTCCAAATGGGCGAATTCTTCTGTGCCGATGTCTGTCAGAAGGCCGACAACCTTATCAGGAATGCTGTAGCGCTGATTCAAATAGCGGAGCGCAGCCGCCAATTCGCCGTCCGCTCCGCCGTACTGTTCGATTAAATATTTGGCCAGCCGCGGATTGCATTCCCTCACTTTCACGGGGTACTGCAGTTTTTTCTCATACAGCCACATGAACCTGACTCCCTTCCTTCTTTAAACTTGCCATGGCCAAGGACTTTGTTTCCAGCTCCAGTACGATGTCGTATGATCGGGGTCCCCCTGCGTGAGAGGGCCGTATTTTGATACGAACTTTGCTTTCAGCTTTTTGGAATATGCCGCATACTGATTGTATTGTTTAATTGCATCCATATCATCCGGATGTGTATCAAGGTACAGCATGAGCTCGACAATGACAAAATCAACCGCCTGAATCTCATGAAGCCTTTGATAATAGTCTTGCGGCAAAGTGTGTGTCATCCTCCCTTACCTCCTATCTCATAAGGATTTTCATAAGGGTCGTAAAACACGGGCCAAAGCGTCCCTTTTTGCAGCGCCTCCATCGGAGAAAACTGCGGAAGACCGCGGGGCTGAAAGCCTAAATACAAATTCGGCGGGGTCCGGTAATATCTTTTGCCGATTGGGGGGCACGGATCAAAAGCGCTGTGGAAAGGACGGTACGATTTAACTCTGGTGAATGATTCCTGGGCGTGTTTCAATGAATTCACCTCTAGTTTGTGATCGAATCTAATCTATTGTATTCACACATTCTTCCTGATATGTTCCTGAACGATTCTTTTTCCTTTGATCAGTTTTTCTTATTAATCTTTTAAATAAATTCGTATTTTACCAATCGTTAAAATTATATTATAGTTATAAATAGATTAATACTTTACCAAGTGAACAAAAAGGCTATCGTAGTATATAGGAAGAAGGGTTTTCATTGAGAATAAAAAATGATTTCCTTCGGGATATCATAATGATATTCATCAGCAGCCTCGGGGGGTTTCTGCTCTCATTAACGGGGATGACGATCGGGTGGATGGTCGGCACAATGACGGCTGCCGCCTGTCTGTCATTGTTTCGGCCGGCTCCGCTGAAAGAAGCGGTCAGCCAACACGGCATTCATAAAGGGTGGCTCAGTTTCGGGCAAATGTTATTGGGCATTGAGCTCGGCCAGAAAATGAATATGTCCGTGATTTTAATTTTCAAAGAAAACTGGCTCTTTGTCGGGGTGATGCTGATCCTTTCCGTCATTTTCGCAATGCTCTCCGGATTTGTATTATGGCGGTTCAGCAATGCGGATATGATGACGAGTTTTGTAGGGACTGCGCCCGGCGGACTTTCCGCCATGCCCGGCATTGCACAGGAAGTGGGAGCCAACACGGCTATCGTCAGCCTTGTGCAGACGATCCGGGTGCTTTTGGTTGTCATGACGATTCCTTTTTTCGTCTTTTTCATTCATTCTAAATATCCGGATTCGCATGCTGTCACACACCAGATGCTTGCCGCCGGTACATCCGAATTCGGAGCAGAATACGTGATGTGGACAGCCGTCTTTACACTCGCCGCTTTTTTTGCCTGTAAAGCGGCGAAACGGTTAAAATTTCCCGCGCCATGGCTGCTCGGAAGCATGATAGGCGTCGCCGCCGTTCAAATCGCCGGGAGCTCCCTGGCCGGCTACAGCCTGACCGCATGGTGGCCCCACGGGTTTTCGGTTCTGTCGCAAATCTGCCTCGGCGCAACGATCGGCTCGAAAATTCATAAGGAAATGTTCATCGGCGTAAGCAAAACGCTTACCGTCGCCTTCCTCGGCTCCGTCGGCCTGATCATCGCAATGATCGCGAGCGCCGTCGTGACTGCCCATGTGGCCGGCATTTCGTTGACGACGGCCATATTGGCTTTTTCACCAGGAGGAATTGCAGAAATGGCGACAACATCCGTTACCCTTCATGCCGATTCGACATTTGTTGTCGCTGTGCAAGTGTTAAGGGTCGTGCTCGTCATTGCCATGATGCCGCCTTTCTTTCGGCTGCTGCATCACAGATCGGAAAAAACGGCGCACCCGCATATAAAAAAAGCCGGAACTGAGGGATGATATGCTCCCCTAAAGGTAGACAGATGAAATAAAAAAATCTGTTTGCCTTGGGGGAGTTTTTTCATGGCTGGAAAATGGTTTTCAAAAGAAGAAAAATTGAATATTCTATCAGAATGTGATCAGGGCAATAATTCGGTGAAGGAGATCGCAGAAAAATATGGCATTCATGCCGAAACGATTCGTGAATGGAGAACATCGCATGATATGGCGGGTGTGGAGAGTTTGGAACGTTCAAAGCGCCATAAGTTCTATCCCGCAGAATTAAAATACAATGCCGTGAAAGACTTCTTATCCGGACGCTACTCTCAAAGAGAAATCTCGAGAAAATATAAGATTTCCAGTAAATCCGTACTCATGAAGTGGGTTGAGCTTTATAATGGTCATAAAACGTTAAAAGACAGCGGGAGAGGAAGGAATCGTTTGATGACCAAACGGAAGAACGTTTCATTGGAAGAACGGATTGAGATTGCGAAGGATTGTCTAGCTCATGGAAAGGACTACGCCAGATCAATGGAGATTCATCAAGTCTCCTACCAACAGGTGTATCAATGGGTGAAAAAGTATCAAGAAGGTGGAGAAGAAGCCTTAAAAGATACACGGGGAAAACGCAAAACCGAAGAAGAACTGACACCTGAAGAAAAAATTCAACGGGAAAACAAACGGCTGGAACAGGAAAATGAGCGTTTGCGCGCAGAGAATGCGTTCTTAAAAAAGTTGGAAGAGATCAAAAGGAGGCGGTTCTAAGTCAGGTTCGGTACGAAGATCGATATCTCGCCATTTTAGAGCTGAATCGAAAAGAAGGCTTTTCTGTCCAAATGTTATGTGAGATTGCCGAAGTTTCGCGCCAGGGGTATTACAAATGGAGGAGCCGAGTACCTTCAGCGAGAGAAAAACAGAATGAAAAGATTATCGCCAAAATGGCGCTACTTCACGAACAAATTGGCGGTATCTACGGATACCGCAGAATGACCTTAAACATGAACCGCCGCTTTAAAGAGCGCCTCAATCATAAGCGCATCTATCGGCTGATGAAAATTGCCAAGCTGGAGTGTGTCATTCGGCGGAAGAAAAAACGTTACGGCAAAGCGACGCCTCAACATGTGTCCGAAAATATCCTGAATCGAGAGTTTAAAGCGGACAAACCAAATCAAAAATGGGTGACTGATGTGACAGAGCTAAAATACGGCCATCGGAAAGCGTACCTCAGTGCCATTTTAGATCTTCATGAGGGAATGGTCGTGTCTTATGTGCTGGGGAAATCCAATAATAACGCCCTTGTGTTTAAAACCTTGAACCAAGCGCTTGAGGCAGCCCCAAACGCACGTCCTCTCCTTCACAGCGACAGAGGTTTTCAATACACGTCCCACCAGTTTAGAAGGATGATTGAAAACGCAAATATGACACAGAGTATGTCCCGCGTCGGCCGCTGTATTGATAACGGCCCCATTGAGTCGTTTTGGGGGAAATTAAAATGCGAGAAATACAGACGGAATTCGTACGAGACATTTGAGGCACTTCAAAGCGCAATTGATGAATATATCCACTTTTACAACCACGATCGTCTACAAGAAAAACTAAACGGCCTCAGCCCAGTGGAATACAGGGCTAAAGCCGTCTAGTGTGTTTTAGTTATTTCCACTGTCTACTTGACAGGGTGCAGATCAGGATAACCCTTTCGTTCCGGTTTTTTTATGCCTATCGAAACGCCGGCAGCCAGTCGCCATGAGCCTCGATCAGCTCGTCACACATATTGACGATATCATCGATCGACAGTTCCGACGCCGTGTGAGGATCGAGCAATGCAGCCTGATAGATGTGCTCTTTCTTTTTCGTCATTGCAGCTTCAATCGTCAAGAGCTGTGTGTTAATATTTGTGCGGTTTAAAGCCGCAAGCTGCTCAGGCAGCTCGCCTGCGATGCACGGGGTAATCCGGTTTTTCTCCGCCACACAGGTCACTTCGACGACTGCCTTTTCCGGAAGGTTTGTAATCAGCCCTTTATTCAATACGTTCCCGCCGAATGTGAACGGACGATTCGTTTCCATCGCTTCGATTATTCTTGAACTGTACTCCTTCGACCGCTCGTGCGTCAAATTCTGATTGCCGACGATCTCGCCGCGCATCTCTTCCCAGCGTTTGATCTGTTCTTGGCATCTCCTCAAATACTCGTCAATCGGGATGTTGAGCGCTTCAATGAGATCCGGATATTTGCTTTTGATAAAATAAGGATGGTATTCGGCATTATGTTCGGATGATTCTGTCACATAGTAGCCGAATTTATCCATCAGCTCAAATCTGACCATATCGCCGTGCTTTGTTTTCTGCTTTTCCTTCGCTCTTTTTTTGATCTCCGGATATAAGTCCTCGCCGTCTTTTTTGACTTCGAGCAGCCATGCCATGTGATTGATGCCGGCGATTTTTTCTTCGATTCCGTCATGCTCCATGCCGAGCGACTCAAACAGATCTTTTGTACATACTTGAACGCTGTGGCACAGGCCGACCGTTTTCACATCTGTATAGCGAAGCATCGCGCCGGTCAGGGAAGCCATAGGATTTGTATAATTCAAAAACCACGCGTCTGGAGCGACGCTTTCGATATCCTTCGCCATCTCCAATAAAACGGGGATCGTCCTGAGCGCCCTGAAAACCCCGCCGATTCCGACCGTATCTGCAATCGTCTGTTTCAGCCCGTATTTTTTCGGAATCTCAAAATCGATGACGGTGCTCGGTTTATAGCCGCCGACCTGAATCGCATTGATGATATATTTCGCCCCGGCCAGCGCTTCCTTCCGATCATCGTAGGCGCGAATCGAAATCGTTTCATTGTAGCGGTTCCTTAAATGTTCAAGCATATCCTTTGACTCTTTCAAGCGCCGTGGATCGATGTCGTACAAAGCAAATTCAAACCCGTCGAGGGCAGGAACCATCAGGCAGTCTCCCAATACGTTTTTCGCAAAGATCGTGCTTCCCGCTCCGATAAAAGCTATTTTAGACATTCATTTTCCCCCTGTTGATCAATTTGTGATTCATCCTTTAAGTGCTCCTGATGACAATCCTTTGATAAAGTACTTTTGCAGGAATAAAAACAAAATCGTCATCGGCAGCATCGCCATCAGCGAGGCGGCAGCCACCAGATGCAGGTTGTTCGCGTTTTGGCCGAAAAAGCCGGCAATCGCAACGGTGAGGGTCTGCACTTCTTTATCCTGCAGGAAAAAGATCGAAAATTGATAGTCATTCCAAATGAAGACGCAGGCAATAATGCAAACAGTCGCTGTTACCGGTTTCAGCAACGGGAAAACGATGTTAAAGAAAATCCCCATCGTACCCGCCCCGTCCATCCTGGCAGCTTCCTCCAGTTCTTTCGGAATGGTCGAACGGATAAAACCGGCATATAAAAAAATCGCGAGAGGCATATAAGCCGCTGTATTGTTCAGAATCGCTACCGCATGCGTATTCATCATCCCGAGCTCCACCACCATTTTGTATAAAGGAACCATCGACGATAGCGGCGGGATGATCATGATGGCGATAAACAAAAAATAGACGGCCTGATTCAGCTTTGTCCGGCGCCGGGCAAGCGGATATGCGGCCAGTGAGCCGATGAAAATGAGCAGCAGAGCGGAAACGAACGTAATGATCGCAGTATTGATAAATGAGTTTGTTAAACCGGCTTTATCCCACGCTTCCGTAAAATTGGCGATACTGAATTCTTCGGGGAGCTTCCACTTCGAGCTGAAATCCCCCTTTTGTTTCAGCGCCGTCGTAAGCAAAATGTAGAACGGAACAAGGTGCAGGACTGCAATAGATAAAGCCAGCCCTGTCAATAGGATGCGTTTCTTTTTTTGCATACGTTTCATCTACGCTTCCACCTCCTTGCGTTTAAAATAGATGAGAGCCGAAAAGCTGATCACAAGGATCATTACCGCCATGAAGACGCCCTGTGTCGCCGCATATCCCGCATCCTGCCTCTTAAAATACAAATCATACATAAACGTCGACATTGATTGTGAAGCATTGCCCGGACCGCCGCCCGTCAGCGCCAGAATGACATCGAACAGCTTTAATCCGCCGATGATATTGATCACCATGTTGATCGTCACCGAGGGCATCAAAAGCGGAAGCGTAATCTTCCAAAACTGCTGAAAAGCGCTGGCCCCGTCGATTTCAGCTGCTTCGTAAAAGTCTTGCGGAATGCTTCCCAGTCCTGCCAAATAGATCACCATTGCAATGCCCACGAATTGATACGAATTAACGAAAACGATAATCCACGGGTTGATTTCCGGGCTGCTTAACACGTTTACCGGGCCGGCGCCAAACAGCTTCATCACATCATTCAATGCGCCGCCTTCATAAGAAAAGAAAAAATACCAGATATATCCCATAATGAGCGGGCTGATAATTACCGGCAAGTAGACGACCGTTCTCATTACAGCTTTCATTTTGACGCTTTGAAACAGCAGCAGGGCATAAAGAAGCCCGACCATATTTTGCAAAATCGTACTGCCCAGCCCGTACAAGAGGGTGTTTTTGACAACAAGCCATGTAGCCGGATCGGCGAGCATCCGTTTATATTGGCTAAACCCCACCCATTCGTGCGATTGGGAAAAGCCGTTCCAATTCGTAAACGTGATTTTGATCCCGTTTGCGAACGGATAGATGATAAACACTGAGACAAGGAAAAGAGCCGGAAGATACATCCACCAGAGCGAGGCGCTTTTCTTCCATGACGGCCTTCTGCTTTTTCTTAGAACGGCAAGGCTTCTTTCTTTTGCTAATTCGCTCATCTCTTCACCTTCTTTTTATTGGCCTTTCAGCCTGATGTATTCGTCTTTTATTTTTTCTGAAACCTGCTTCGGCGTTAGTGTGCCGGCAAGCAGCTCCTGCCCCGTCGTCCCCATGACGTCCCACATCCCGCTCGGCAAATAAACGCGGTCAAAATAGGGCTCGATTTTCATATCCCGATATTGTTCGTAAAACTTAGAATAGTAGTTGTCAGCCTTGGTGTTGGTCAATGCTTGAGGAAATGAAGTGGCTTCAGCGATCTTTTTCGCATTTTTTGGCTGTGCGGCAAATTCGATAAACCGTTTTGCTTCCTTCAAGTGTTCTGAATCTTTCCAGACAGCGATTGTATGACGCTCTCCTCCGATCCAGCTCGGTTTGTCTCCTTTATGAATGGCGGGTGTCGGAACGATGCCAAGCTGTATATCCGGATTGACTTCTTTCGTATCAGGGCCGATCGAGGTAGTCGAGAGGGTAAAGCCGATTTTCCCTTGAGCCATCAATTCGACAAGCTGGGAGGGTTTCGCCGTCAAAATATCTTCGTTAATGAGTTGTTTCTCCTGCATTTCTTTAAAGATCTTGGCCAAACGCGCATATTCGGACCAATCAAATGTCCCTTTCTCAAGCGCTTCTTTTTCATTGTGCTTTTCATCTGTGATGAGAAGAGGGGTGGCAAGCTGATCATAAAACTGTGCCAGTGAACCCTTGTCTGAACCGGCAAACCAAAACGGGATCACGCTGCCGCTGCTTTTTTCTTTGATCGTCACAAGCGCCTTCATCAGTTCGTCCAGCATCTCGGGCGGCTTGATATGATATTTCTTTAAGAGGCCGGCGTTGTAGGTGATTCCGTCCTTTGCCTGATTGAACGGATATGCGTATACTTTCCCCGTTTCATCTTTCAAAATCGGTTTCAGGCCGGGGTCAAGATGTTTCGTCCAATTCATATCCTTCAAATCGGCAGCATATTCTCCGTAGCGGATTTTCGCCCAGCCGTGAGTATCGAATAAATCAGGCATATCGTTTGCCGCCATCTTTACGCGAAGCATATTTTCATAGTCTGCGCCGGGAAAGTTGATATCGATCTTGATGCCTTCATTTTCTTTTTCAAAATCATCGGCCACGCTTCTGAGCGCTTTTTTTTCATTGTCATTGGTCATTGTTGAAAACAGCGTCAGCGTGACCCCGCCATTCTGCTGTCCTGCGCTTCTTCCCGAGCAGCCTGCTGCCGTACCGGCCAGCAAAACGAGGAAAATAAAAGAAAACATTAATTTTTTCATCAAGCTTCACCTCATTCCTTATGAATCAGATTCCAAAAAAAACGCTTTCATTTTTGGTTTACTGAAATTTAGTAATCACCTCCTTCATAACTGCGGCCTGAGGATTTCAGCATTGCCGCCTGTGAAACCCGCAGCTTTCTCTAATGATGAGCTCCGAGGGAACAGTGACTTGCAACGGAAGGTTTCTTCCTCTCATACGGTCGAGCAGCAATTTGACGCCCGTCCGCCCCATTTCCTCTGTGGGCACTTTAACAGTCGTTAAAGCAGGATTCGCATATTTGGCCGCTTCAATGCCGTTGAAGCTGACAATCGCCACATCGCCGGGAACCTTGAAGCCCGATTCGCGCAAAGCCCGCAAAGCGCCGATCGCCATTGAATCACTGGCAATGAAAAAAGCATCAGGCACTCGCTTTTTCGCAATCGCCTGTTTCATCAGTTCATAGCCCTCCTGCATCGAATACTCGCCGACATAGATATTGTCGGAGCTTTCCGCACCGGTCAACTGCATAAACGTTGTCAGCCGCTTATCTTCAATTTCAACCGCTTCCGTTTTGCGGTCGCTTGCCCGAAAATGCTCTTTCTCCCGGCCTCCGATATATCCGATGTTTGAATAGCCGAGCGATATCAGATGATTGAGTGCCCGTCCCGTGGCTTTTTGAAAATCGACGACAACGGAATCGTACTGCTCTTCGCCGTCTGTATGGTTGATGTATACAATGTTTTTTAAATCGCCGATGCTGTGCTTCAAACCGGTAATATTGATTCTCCCGATCACGATCAAACCGTCGACGTCCGACACAGGCTGATTGAAGCGGATGCTGCTTAATTGAATAAATTTCGTGATAAAGACCCCTTTTTCAAAACACTCGCTTTCAATTCCCTGTCTGATCGAATAAAAGTACGGATCATTCAATTCCTCCTCCTGCGACTGACAGACGACAATGCCGATCCGCGGGCTTTCCCCGCTTCCTGCATACTCATGTTCATTGCGGCGCCTGCGGTTGTTTTTATAGCCGAACCGCTCTGCAATATCCAGGATCCGCTGCCTTGTTTCAGGTGTAACTGATAAAGACTGATCGTGGTTGAGCACTCTTGAAACCGTCGTTGCAGAAACCTTCGCTTCCATCGCGATATCTTTTATGGTTGCCATTTTAACCCCCCAATGCATACTTCATCCAATTTCACTAAATGTTTACTAAAGACATCTTAACAAACAGAAAGAATGTTTTCAATATTAAAAATATTTTGATTCAAACAAAAAAGCATTTGGTCAAATCCAAATGCTTTTTTGCCGCTGAGCCGCAAGTAGCAGCTTTTCATTGCATTACCGCCGCTTTTTTCATCATCTCCTCCGTCTGAATCGCTTCAAGGAAAAAATGCGCGGCTTCTTTATAAAGCGCCTTTTTGCTGTAGACATTGGCCGCTATGAGCGAAAGTTCCCGCACGCTGTCATATTGCTTTCGTTTCAATAAGGCGGCAAGGCTTTTTTTGCAATCGTCAAACGCTTTTTCATGATAGACGGAGTATAGGGCATCAACTTTCGCGTCAAATATGTCATTACAAGCCTCTCGTGACCTTTCTTTCCCTTCCGTATAGTAAACGATCGCCCGGTCGTGCCCGCCGGTTTTGAAAAGCTCCTTTATCAATAAATAAACGGATTGAAAGTAGTGGTCTGATGCGGCGTATGCTTTATCTTTCAAGGCTTTTTCCAAATATGTAATGCTCTCTTCCGGCTTGTCCATGGCCGAATAAAGAAGGCCGTAGTGATGGAAGGCGTGCGCCTCCTTGACATGGTCACCTGCAGCCCTCGCTGTTTTGACTGCTTCAGCCAAAAATTGTTCCGCTTCTTTATATTTTCCCATCTCAGTATAATTGTCCGCCATCGTCATGTAGACCGAGACAAGATTCATAGCGTAACCGCCATGATCCTGGAAAATCTCCATCGCTTGTCTTGTGTGGCTCAGCGACATCAAGTTTTCTCCTAAGTCATAATACAATTTGCCGATTTTTTCGTGAAATCGCGCGGCTTCTATCGGATCGTCCACATGGGCAAGTTTTTTTTCGGCCGTTTTGTAAAAGCCGATCGCCTGCTGATCATTTTTCTTATAGCTTTCGTATGCTCCGGAAAAAAGGTGAAAATAATACGAAATCAAGTGTGAGTCGCCATATCCTTCCCCTCTATTGTCGTCCGGCATGCCGTTATGCATTTCTTCTAGAAGTGCGTAATAGGTGAGGAACGCTTCGCTTTCTTCCATTTCCTTTACTAATGGCTTGGCTTGTTTAAATAATCGTACCGACTGTTCTGTATCGTTTTCCTCGATAGCCCGGTACCATGAGTTCAGAATGTTGGCTGCTTCCTCCGCGGGAATCTTATTCATGGAGAACTCCTTTCTTCCTGAATGCTATATTTTTATATCATACTATATCTTACCTTTTATCACACCTATATAACTAGGTCTATTTTCTCATTATCACAAAAAAACGTCCTTTTACAGCAGGGACGTTTCCGATCGAGGCCGTAAACATCGGTGTAATAGCAGGATGCCCGGTCAGGCAGAACTTTCCCGTTTCCGCCCGAAGAGCTGCAGCTCAGTTCTTTTTTAGCCGGTGTTTTGTTTCACAAATGCATTTTCCTCCAGACGGTCGGCACCCATTTATCCAGCATGATTGCAGCCAATGCCGTTTGACAGACGCTGCTGGAATCTTAATTCCGCGATCCCGAATTGTATATCTATCAGTCCGCCCGCCCTTTCGCCTGAGCCGCTTGAATCAAGTCATTATACATAGGTCTTTTCCTGATGTACGTATGGTTCTTGCCGGCCCATTCATCTTAAAAACAACTGACCAATCAAACATATGCTGCACAGCATAGCCGGCCAGACCTCACTTCCTTCTCCGCTTCATGCCAATAATATGAACGGGGTCACCGCTGCAAAAACTTTGTAAATCCTGGTGCGAAATTGATCATATTTTATATCTGAAAATTTACAACCGTTTTATTCTTCGAATTTTCAATCCTCTTTTCTCTTTGAAACGAAGGTCTTTTTACCGATATATAGAGCGAACCCCGTAAAATGAAAAAGGAGGAGAGCTTTATGACAAAGTTATGGAAAACCGCTGCTTCTGTCATGCTGTTTTTAGGTGTTTTCGCCATGTCCCCCCGCGTTCATGCTGAAGGCCAGCAGCACGGAAGCGGGGTCATCGTCGTTTACAAAAACAAAAGCGGACAAGAAACGGCGCTGGAGAACAGCGAATCCGTCGATCATCAATACAAACATATTCCCGCCGTCGCCGTTACGGCTGACAAAGAGACAGTACAGGACTTAAAAGATGATCCCGATATTTTATACGTTGAAAAAAACGTCTCATTTACGGCAGCCGACAGCACCGAATTCAAAGTATTATCAGATGAAATCGGTGAAGATTCAGATTCATTTGAACAATGGAATTTGAAGCCGATTCAGGCTGAAAAAGCCTGGAGTGCCGGACTTACGGGGAAAAATGTGAAAGTCGCGGTAATCGACACCGGAATCTCCGCCCATGATGAGCTTACCGTTTCAGGCGGCACGTCAACGGTCAGTTATACGTCCTCATACAGCGATGATAACGGCCACGGAACGCATGTCGCCGGGATTATCGGAGCCAAGCATAATGACTATGGAATCGACGGGATTGCTCCGGGTGTCCAACTGTATGCAATCAAAGCACTCGATCAAAACGGAACGGGCGATCTTGAAAGCATTCTCAAAGGAATCGACTGGTCAATCGAACATGGCGTCAATGTCATCAATATGAGCCTTGGCACGTCTACCGACAGCCAAATCCTTCATGATGCCGTCGATAAAGCCTATCAAAAAGGGATCTTACTGGTTGCGGCAAGCGGAAACGACGGAAACGGACATCCTGTCGATTATCCGGCCGCCTACAGCAGCGTCATCGCTGTTTCCGCAACTGATGAAGAAAACGGGATTGCCGGTTTTTCCAACACCGGAGCAGATGTTGAATTTTCCGCTCCCGGCACGTCAATCATCAGTACGTATTTACACCAGCAATTTGCTGCAGGAAGCGGCACATCTCAAGCCACGCCGCACGTAACCGGCATGCTTGCGCTTTTAAAACAACTGTATCCAAATGAAACAAGCGCCGGACTCAGGCAGCAATTGCAGCAAAATGTCAACGATTTAGGAGATGCCGGCCGCGACCAGCTGTTTGGCTACGGTCTTATCCAATACAAAGAAACACAGTCAGCAGCGCTTGCAGCGGCAAGAAAAGCCGTTGAAAACGCTGAAAAAACAAAGCTGCAATCTGATATTGACGCCGCACGCAAGCTCGTCGGCAAGCTTCCCGATTCATCAGAGAAAAATGAGCTGCAAAAACGGCTGGACAATGTTCAGTCAGAGCGAAACCTTGCGGATGCAAAACGCAAAGTCAGCCTTGCGGAAAAGTACAAAACCGAAAAAAGCGTTGGCGAAGCACAATCGGCCATCAACAAGCTGCCGGACGGAATCGCAAAAACGAATCTTCAGAAGCGGCTGGACAATGTAAAGAGGTATATGGCAAAAGCGATTGACAAAGCGGCGGAAAAAGTAACTAAAGCTGAAAAGAAGAAAAATAAAACAAATCTAAAAGACGCTGAGAAAGCGGTCAGCCAGTTGCCAAGCGGTTCTGCGAAAACGAAGCTGCAAAAACGTCTCAATGCGGTCAGAGCAAGCCTCATCAAAACAGCAAAACAGGCTGTAACTTCGGCCGAAAAAGCAGCAAATGACTCAAATATCGCCAAAGCTCAAAAAGCCGTCAATGAACTCGATTCGGGAAAAGACAAGACAAACCTGCAAAAAAAGCTTGACGCTGCAAAAAAGAAGGCAGCCGCATCTTACAGCAAAAAAGTAAAAAGCGCTGAAGCAAAAGTAAAAGCGGCCGAGAAAAGCAAAACGAAAAAGGCAAAAGCCTCCGCACAATCCGCGGTTAAACAGCTGAAAGCATCTTCTGCAAGAACGAAGCTGATGAAACGGCTGAATGCGATTAAAGTAAAGTAACGCACAAAAAACCTTTAAGCCATGATCATGTCAGGCTTAAAGGTTTTTTTCCGGCCATTACTTTTTATCAATCCGTTCAGCGACGATGCCGACAATCTCCTTGTCTGAGACAAAACCGAAATGGCGGCTGTCATAGCTGTGAATCCGGTTGTCTCCAAGGACAAAATAATGGTTCTGGGGAACCCTTTTCTCTCCCGTTACCTCTTCCAGAGTAAAATCCCCGGTCAGATCGCCCCCTGCGGTAACCTCCTTTAAATCATCCAAATAAGGTTCTTTCACCGGTTTGTTATTAATGTACAGCTGGTCATCCACATATTTAAGCGTTTCGCCCGGAAGACCGATGACCCGCTTAATGAACACATCTTTCTCAGGTCCTTTAAACAGAAGGATGTCAAAGCGGTGGATCGTTTGAAAATGATGGGCAAAGCGGTTGATAAGAAGCGTGTTGCCCTCCTGATAGGTCGGATTCATGCTGACCCCTTCTACTTTATATTCGATGAAAACGGCGTTTTTCACCTGAATACCAAGGACGATTAACAGTGCCGCGGCGATGACCAAAAAGCGCTTTTTCACATTTATGTCCCCCTAGTCATTCTCTCTCTGGCTGAATTTCACGTTCAAGCGATGTTCGAGCCGCTTTCCGGCGTACCATAAAATCATAATGACGATGATGGCAGCAGCTGTTCGCAAAGGCTGCGTAAACAGCGCCTTCAGGTCATGGCCGATAAAGCTGACAATAAAAATCATCACAAACTTTCCGCAAAGCACCGCAAGCGAAAAAGGCACAGGGCTGATCCTTGAAAGCCCCGCCACAACATTTACCGCTGCCGAAGGCGTGAATGGAAAGCAAAGCAGCAGGAACAACGGGCCGAAGCCGCGCTTTTCCAGCCAGGTCATCAGCTTTTTCACCGACTGATGCCTCCGTATAAAACCAAGCGCCTTTTGCTGGCCGAAATGGCGGATAAACAGAAAGACCGCAATTGAGCCTGCTGAAGCGCCGATCCACGTCAAAATGAACCCCTCCCACAAGCCGAACGAATTCACATTTGCGACGATAAATACGATGAGGGGCAAAAACGGAAGAATCGCTTCTATGAACGGCAGCAATATGGCGGCAAACGGACCAAAAGCCCGATAGCTTTGAAAAAATTGTGTTAGATTCTCTTCTGTAAAATAACTGAACAATTGCTCCAACATTTATTCTCCTCATACAGTTGTCTACTTCTATTCTACACGTTAAAGCCGAAACTTTAAATGATCGGGCTCCGGAGGTTTTTAAAGAAACGTCCGGCCGCGGATTCTTTATTAGTCTGAAACAACCGGCGCATTTTAGTCTTTTTTTCCCGTTCTTGAAAAAAGAAAGGACTTTCGTGTACAATAAAAACAGAACAAACGTTCCTAAACAGAAATGAAAAGAGGAGAAAAGCCATGACGAGAATTCCCTCCGATGTCAGGGACACGATTGAAAAGGCTATTTATCTTCCAATGACCATCAGCATCTTAAACAGGGATATCGCCATCGTTCAGCAGAGCCCGTTTAAGCTTAAAGATCCTTATCTGCGCCTGATCGAGCAGGCGCTGAAGCTGGCGCAGCGCGATTTACACGATGTAAAAAACGATTTGCGCAGACGGAAAGTCAAAATTCACGAAGTGTCCCGGGACGAAGCGTTTACGATGTATTGCTTCATTTACGAAGGATACGAGGAAGAGCACAATTACTTCAACCCCCGTATCCGCAACCAGGTCTCCGCTCTTTTGGAGCATTATTTATTCGCGGCAGAGCCCGGTCAATAGCGCTTTCTCAGCTCCCTGAGGATGAATTCATAGATCAGCTGGTTCCGATCCTCCTTCGGATACAGCATAAATTCCTGTTTTTTCGGCGCGGCGTTCCCTTCAATCCGGTCGAGAAATTTCGTTCTCAGCCATGCCGTGCGGTAAACCTGATTTTCGAAAGATGCGCTTGACACCGGCAGCTCCAGCGATTCACCGTTTACGAACGTAACGAATGTATTGTCATACTTAGCCGCACGGAATTCATGAACATGCGCATGGGAAAGCCACCCGCATTGAGGCCTTGTAGAGGAGAATGTGGGAAAAAGAAAAATATTGTTTGAATGATCCACCATGATCGGCGGCTTATGGGAAACTTTAATGACTTCGTACGTGCCGGCCTTTCTCCCCGCATAGCTTGAACCGAAATAACGGCAGCTTCTCTCTATGATTTGAAAAGGTCTCATATTGACCCGAAATGTCCTGTCGGTTTCAAGCACTTTTGAGGCGGGCGTTTTTCCATCATCAAGAGGCAGAACTGCCATTGTCGAACTGTTTACTTCATAAGAATCTCTTGTCAAATCTTCGGTATTGCTCATCATGATCCTCCCAACCATTAGTCAATTTATACTATTAATCTAACATTATCCTACTAGAAACGACAGGATTTTTTCAATTAATTTGAAAATATGTTTTTAAAATGCCATTTTTATGTTTTAATCCGAAAAAATCAAGTTTTCCGTCCTAATCTATACCCTTTTCTTCTTATAAAGACGCTTTTTCGAATAATTATCTAAAAATTTTAAATACTTATTGATTTTTTTATTTGCAATCCATATACTATAAAAAAGGCATCAGGGGGAATCTTTATGAAAGAGAAAAAGTCGTACGCTGAGCTCATGAAGTCCCGCAATAACCAAAAGGTAAAAGAACTTGATGTAACCATCACGGACATCTACATTCAAATGGTCCTTGATGAGTCGTTGTTTAAACGGCGCTTGAACTTGCTGTATGAGAAAATTAATGAGGCATTGGACAAAGGAGATAAACAATCTTTCCTTGAGCTTTCAAGAGAATATACCGCGTTGAAATTGCACGCATAACAGCCAATCCCCAGGAAAGGATTGGCTTTTTTATACGCAAAAAGGCCAAGCGCTTACTGATATGCTCCCCTAAAGGTAGACAGATGAAATAAAAAAATCTGTTTGCCTTGGGGGAGTTTTTTCATGGCTGGAAAATGGTTTTCAAAAGAAGAAAAATTGAATATTCTATCAGAATGTGATCAGGGCAATAATTCGGTGAAGGAGATCGCAGAAAAATATGGCATTCATGCCGAAACGATTCGTGAATGGAGAACATCGCATGATATGGCGGGTGTGGAGAGTTTGGAACGTTCAAAGCGCCATAAGTTCTATCCCGCAGAATTAAAATACAATGCCGTGAAAGACTTCTTATCCGGACGCTACTCTCAAAGAGAAATCTCGAGAAAATATAAGATTTCCAGTAAATCCGTACTCATGAAGTGGGTTGAGCTTTATAATGGTCATAAAACGTTAAAAGACAGCGGGAGAGGAAGGAATCGTTTGATGACCAAACGGAAGAACGTTTCATTGGAAGAACGGATTGAGATTGCGAAGGATTGTCTAGCTCATGGAAAGGACTACGCCAGATCAATGGAGATTCATCAAGTCTCCTACCAACAGGTGTATCAATGGGTGAAAAAGTATCAAGAAGGCGGAGAAGAGGCCTTAAAAGACAACCGAGGGAAACGCAAAACCGAAGAAGAACTGACACCTGAAGAAAAAATTCAACGGGAAAACAAACGGCTGGAACAGGAAAATGAGCGTTTGCGCGCAGAGAATGCGTTCTTAAAAAAGTTGGAAGAGATCAAAAGGAGGCGGTTCTAAGTCAGGTTCGGTACGAAGATCGATATCTCGCCATTTTAGAGCTGAATCGAAAAGAAGGCTTTTCTGTCCAAATGTTATGTGAGATTGCCGAAGTTTCGCGCCAGGGGTATTACAAATGGAGGAGCCGAGTACCTTCAGCGAGAGAAAAACAGAATGAAAAGATTATCGCCAAAATGGCGCTACTTCACGAACAAATTGGCGGTATCTACGGATACCGCAGAATGACCTTAAACATGAACCGCCGCTTTAAAGAGCGCCTCAATCATAAGCGCATCTATCGGCTGATGAAAATTGCCAAGCTGGAGTGTGTCATTCGGCGGAAGAAAAAACGTTACGGCAAAGCGACGCCTCAACATGTGTCCGAAAATATCCTGAATCGAGAGTTTAAAGCGGACAAACCAAATCAAAAATGGGTGACTGATGTGACAGAGCTAAAATACGGCCATCGGAAAGCGTACCTCAGTGCCATTTTAGATCTTCATGAGGGAATGGTCGTGTCTTATGTGCTGGGGAAATCCAATAATAACGCCCTTGTGTTTAAAACCTTGAACCAAGCGCTTGAGGCAGCCCCAAACGCACGTCCTCTCCTTCACAGCGACAGAGGTTTTCAATACACGTCCCACCAGTTTAGAAGGATGATTGAAAACGCAAATATGACACAGAGTATGTCCCGCGTCGGCCGCTGTATTGATAACGGCCCCATTGAGTCGTTTTGGGGGAAATTAAAATGCGAGAAATACAGACGGAATTCGTACGAGACATTTGAGGCACTTCAAAGCGCAATTGATGAATATATCCACTTTTACAACCACGATCGTCTACAAGAAAAACTAAACGGCCTCAGCCCAGTGGAATACAGGGCTAAAGCCGTCTAGTGTGTTTTAGTTATTTCCACTGTCTACTTGACAGGGTGCAGATCATACCGCCTGTCCTTTTTATCCGTTTATGATCGTTCCCCCGTTGACATGGAGCACCTGCCCGGTCATGTAAGAGGAATCGTCGCTCGCCAGAAACAAATAGCTCGGCGCTACTTCGACAGGCTGTCCCGGACGCCCCATCGGCGTCGTCGAGCCGAACACCTCGACTTCCCTTTCGGTAAACGTCGACGGGATCAGCGGCGTCCAAATCGGTCCCGGCGCCACGCCGTTGACGCGGATACCCTGATCAACGAGCGATAAAGCAAGCGATCGCGTAAACGACGTAATCGCTCCCTTCGTCGATGAATAATCGATCAGCCTTTCATTGCCGGCATACGCCGTAATCGACGTCGTATTAATAATCGAGCTGCCTTTTTTCATATGGGGCAGAACTGCTTTTGTTAAGTAAAACATCGAAAAAATGTTGGTTTGAAACGTCCTGAGGAGCTGATGGCTCGTGATCTTTTCGATTCCTTTCTGCGGATGCTGTTCAGCTGCATTATTGACAAGGATATCAATCGTCGGAAATGCTTCATTCGCCCGGCGGACCGCCTCATTGCAAAACGCTTCATCCCCGATGTCTCCGGCGATCAGCATGCAGCTTACGCCTTCTTTTTCGACATAAGCCTTCGTTTCTTCCGCATCGCGGTGCTCATTCAAATAAACGATGACGACGTTTGCCCCCTCCTTCGCAAACAAAACGGACACCGCCCGGCCGATCCCGCTGTCTCCCCCTGTAATAATCGCTGTTTTTCCGGCCAGTTTTTTCGCCTTTTTCGGCCTGTCAAAAACGGGACGGGGGTTCATCACATACTCCAATCCGGGCTGCTGGTTCTGGTGCTGGGGAGGCAGTATTTTTTTCGGCTGTTTACTCAAGGTGATTTCCTCCTTCACATCAATTAAACCTTACTATTTTATGGATAAATCAAATTTTTATGACAAGCCGTTTCCCGCGCATGAATATTTCTACATTGGAAAATGTAAGAACAAAACACATTTGGAGGGAACATTGTGACACACCATGAGCAAAAACTGCCTGACTCGCCTGAATCGTATTGGAGAGACAGCACTGACCTTCCTTCATTTCAGGAGCTTACGGAGGATGTGAAGACGGATGTCGCGATCATCGGAGGCGGCATGACCGGGATTACGACGGCATACATGTTGACGCAAAAAGGATATCGCGTCGTTTTGATTGAAGCAGGACGCATTCTGAACGGAACGACGGGGCATACGACCGCAAAAATTACCGCCCAGCATGACTTGATTTATGATGAACTGATCAACCATATCGGAATGTCTAAAGCGCGGGCTTATTATGAAGCGAATCTCCAGGCTCTTTCATTCATCAGAAATCTCGTTCATGAACAAAACATCTCCTGCGATTTTCAAGAACAGGACGCCTGTATTTATACAACGGAAGAAAAATCGGTCCAAAAGATCAGAAAAGAGCATGAAGCCTATCAGAAGCTCGGGATTGAAAGGGAATTCATCAAGGACCTTCCCGTCCCGATCGATATTAAAGCCGGCCTCATAATGAAAAATCAGGCGCAGTTTCATCCGCTCCATTACTTGAAACATCTTGCCGGCGCCGTTCAAAAAGCGGGCGGAAAACTGTTCGAAAACACGGCCGCTAAGGAAATCAAAGAAGGAGATCATCCGAAGGTGCTGACGACAAACGGGCATATGATCATCAGCGATTATGTGGTGTGCTGTACGCACTTTCCGTTTCATGATAAAAAAGGCTTTTACTTTGCAAGGCTTGAACCGAGCCGGTCTTACGTACTTGCCGTCAAGCCAAAAAACCCTTACCCGGGCGGCATGTATTTAAGCATTGACCAGCCTTCCCGGTCGCTGCGTTCGGTCACAATCGGCGGCGAAAACATGGTGATTGTCGGCGGGGAAAGCCATAAAACCGGCCAGGGAAAAGATACGATAGAGTATTACAGAGCCCTTAAGTCGTTCGCAGAAAGTGTACTCGGCATCGAAGACATCCTCTATCGCTGGTCGACACAGGATTTAATCACCCTTGATAAAATCCCTTATATCGGACCGATTTATCCGAAAGAAAAAAGGATCCTTGTCGCGACCGGATTCCGAAAATGGGGCATGACGTCGAGCACGCTCGCCGCTCAAATCATGACCGACCATATTACAAACGAAAGCAATCCGTATAAGGAAATCTTCGACCCTTCCCGCTTTCATCCTGATCCGAGCATCAAAAAAGCGATTTCCTTTAATACAGACGTCGCCCGACACCTTGTTGAAGGAAAGCTTGAACAGCCGCTCCGCATCCCTGATGAGCTTGCCCCAGGAGAGGGATCGGTCGTTTCAATCGGAGGAAAACGGGCCGGGGCATACCGCGATGAAAACGGGCGGCTCCATACCGTCGATACGACATGCACCCATATGGGCTGCGAGGTCGAATGGAATGACGGAGAAAAGACATGGGACTGCCCATGCCACGGTTCGAGATTTTCAATCGACGGCGAAGTGGTGGAAGGTCCTGCGGTCGCACCGTTAAATGATCCCAAAAGCTAGCATCCCCCGCTAAAAAAAAGAAAAGAACAGCCGATAAAAAAGATAAATGCTGGAAAATTTTAAAATCCGGCATTTTTATTATCGTTTACAGGGGGATACGGATTGTGTTATTCAAAAAGGATAGAAAGACAGAACGCTCGCTATTGGCTGAAAGGGGCAATGACAAAACAAACAGAATCAGGCTTTCGGATCATCCAGAATTTCAAAAGCAGCTCGCCATGGTCGGTTTGACGAATGAAGACCTCTGGGTGTTGAGCAAGCTGAAGCCTTTGGTTTCAGAGCATATCGAGACCATCGTCGCCCGGTTTTATCAAAACCTTGAGCATGAAAGCTCGCTGATGGACATCATCCATGACAACAGTACGGTCGACCGCTTGAAAAAGACGCTCTCCATCCATATAAGCGAAATGTTTTCCGGAATCATCGATGAAGCGTTTTTAGAAAAAAGAATCCGGATCGCCCACGTTCATTTGAAGATCGGGCTTCTTCCAAAGTGGTACTTGTGCGGCTTTCAAGACCTTCTTCTATCATTCCTGGCATTATTTGAAAGCACCTTAACCGCCGGTGAATACATGCGGGCCGTCAAGGCGGTCACGAAAATCTTCAACATTGAACAGCAGATCGTTTTGGAAGCCTATGAAGAAGAGCATGCTAGAATCCGTACGCTTGAAGAAGAGCGGAAAGCCGAACTTCACAGGCAAATCAAGGATACGTCAGGCTCGCTTGCCGCATTGTTTGCAGAAACGACGGGCGCTGTTCAGGAGCTGGTCGACAAATCGGCAGACATCACCAAAAGATCGAGAGCTGGAACGAAGACGGCGAGTTCTGTCGAAGAAAAATCAATCGGCGGCAAAAAGGAACTCGAGGAACAGGAACAGCAGCTGAACAAGATGGGAAGCAGCATGACCGAGATCGAGCAGGAAATTAAAAAGCTGGAAGAAATCGCAGGCCAAATCGAAAAGATTTTCGGCATTGTAACGGGCATCGCCGAGCAGACGAACCTGCTGTCGCTCAACGCTTCGATTGAATCGGCGAGGGCCGGGGAACACGGAAAAGGCTTCGCCGTTGTCGCCAATGAAGTCAGAAAGCTTTCCGACGATACGAAAAAAACCGTCTCAACGGTCTCAGAGCTTGTCGATAACACAAACGCGCAGATCGGAATCGTGACCAGACACATTACAGGGGTAAATCAGCTTGTGGTCAAAAGCAAAGAAAAAATGGCAGAGATCAATCATTTATTCGATGACATCGTCGGCAGCATGAAGCTCAGCAAAAATCAAAGCGGCAAGATCGAAGAGGATCTGAAATCCTTTTTAAGCGGTCTTCAAGAGGTAAACGGAGCGGTATCACAAGTCGCTGCTTCTGTCGATTCGCTTGTCGAACTGACAGAAAAATAAGCTTGAAACAATCCACAGATCACCCTTATCTGTGGATTTATTTGACACTGAACCGTAATCCTGGCACGGGTCCGTTTGCTGGAAAAATTGCGGCGTTCGCCCAAGAACTTGGGTTTTTTTATCATAAACTGAATCTAAAGAGGAACTTTGGCGATCAGGGAACATCTTGAGACCGCGGCTTGGGAATGCCGGCCAAATTAGTGAGTACCCGTTTTGAATTTTAGTATAATGGTTGTATCATATAAAAACGTGCACTCGTGTTTGAAAGGAGATCTTTTTTTTATGACTGCGATTTGCTTAATCCGGCACGGAGAAACCGACTGGAACGCTTTAGGAAAACTTCAGGGAAGAACCGATATCCCTTTGAATGAAACCGGAAGAAGACAGGCAAAAAAAACCGGAGAATATTTAAAAAACACATCCTGGGACGTCATCATTTCCAGCCCGTTAAAAAGAGCCAGGGAAACGGCAGACATCATCAACCAGTACCTCGGGCTTGATATTGTCGAAATGGATGATTTCATCGAACGAAATTACGGGGATGCAGAGGGTATGCCGTTTGAGGAAAGAATGAAGCTGTACCCAGATAAAAATTATCCGAACCAGGAATCAAAAGAGGCGTTGACAGAACGGATGATGGCCGGCATTCAAAAGGTCAGCGGGCAATACCCGAATCGAAAAGTGCTGATCGTCGCCCACGGAGCGGCGATTCACGCGCTCTTGTCCAGGATTTCAAACGGGGACGTCAACCTTGACAACACGAAACTCGTCAACGCCTGCCTGAGCAATATCCATTTCCATGAAAATAAATGGCATGTTCAAGACTATAACCTTTCAGAGCATCTATCCGATTAACACATGCGGACGGCAGATTCGGCTGCCGTCCGCATGTTACGTTTTGCTGCGCTTCGCTTCACGCCGCAGCAAATAAATAAAATAAGGACCTCCGATCACGGCTGCAATCAAACCGGCCGGGACTTCAACGGGCGGGATCAGCCCTCTCCCCGCCGCATCTGCCAGAAGCAGGATAATGGCGCCGACCATTCCTGAGACGGGGATCAGGATGCGGGATTCAACGCCTGCCAGCCTTTTCGCAATATGCGGCGCCATCAGCCCGATAAAACCGATCGTCCCTACAGCGGTTACGGAAGCAGCCGTCAAAATGACAGCCGCGGCAAGCAGCAAAAACCGCGTCCTTTCAAGCCGGACGCCAACGCTTGTGGCAATCGCGTCCCCGGATTTGATGATATCAAGCGGCTTTGCCGCAAGCCACACGGGCGGAATGAGCAGACAGCACCAGATGAACAGAGAAAGCACATCATTCCAGCTTCTTCCCCACAAGCTTCCGTTCAGCCAGATTAAAGCGCTGTTAACATTCGGACTTCCCCTTGAAATCAAAAGCTGAATCCCTGAATGGCAGAAAGCGTTGACGGCAATCCCGACTAGTGCCAGCCGCAACGGTGAGATGCCGTTTCGATAAGCCAACACATAAACAAAAACGGCCGCAACGATGCTCCCGGAAAAAGCAGCTCCCGTCAATAAGATGGAACAATGCTCTGAAAACAGCACAGTGACAATGACCGCGCCGAGCCCCGCTCCCCCCGTTATCCCGAGCGTGTCAGGGGCGGCGAGCGGATTTCTCATCAGCGACTGGGCGACAACACCCGCAACAGCGAGGGCGCTGCCTGCAAGCACGGCCAGGATGACCCGCGGCATTCTGAACTCCATCACCATAAACCGAATTCCCGGATCGCCCTGCCCCGCCAAAGATGTGATCACATCTCCGAGCGGAAACTTCTCATCGCCGATCATTAAATTGGCCGCTGCCAAAAGCAGCAGGAAAACCGGAAGAATGACAAGTACGGCTGCCGGCTTTCTGCGTTGCCTTTTTGTTATGTCTGTTTTGCTGTTCATGATGCCGATCCCTCTTTTCGTCTCCGCGCCAAATAAATAAAAAAGGGCGTTCCGATGAATGCCGTGACGACGCCGACCGGCGTCTGATACGGATAATAAACAAAGCGTGAAGCAATATCCGCCGCAAGAAGCAGCAACGCGCCACAGATCGCCGAATATGGAATAACCGTCCGATAATCAGCCCCCATCATATAGCGGATCATATGAGGAACCATCAAACCGATGAACCCGATCGGGCCTGCTGCCGCTACGGAAACCCCGGCAAGCGCGATGACGGTGACGGCGATCAGCATCCTACTGATCCACACTTTTTGCCCCAGCCCTTGAGATATGTCATCGCCCAGGCTAAGAACGGAGGCCGTTCTTCCTAAGGCAATAGCAATCAGCAATCCAAGAAAGCTGACAGGAATCAAAAACCCAAGCTTTTCCCACGAACTCCCTGCTAATGACCCCGAAAGCCAAAACAAAATCGTCTCCGTCGACTCCTCATGAAAAATGAGGAGCATCTGCGTAACGGACGCAAGGATCGCCTGAATGACGACACCGACTAACGCAAAGCTGATATCCCGCTGATTTTCGCTGAAAACAGAAGCGATCGCATAAACGGTTACGGCGGCAACGGCTCCTCCTATAAACGCCGTCCCCATCGTCATCATCGGGACGGCGGCAGCCGGAAACACGACCGTCAAAAAAACGACAGCCGCCGAGGCCCCGGCATTAATGCCAAAAATGCTTGGTGACGCGAGGGAATTTCTCGTAACCGCCTGCATGAGCGCGCCCGCAGCTCCAAGGTTCGCTCCGATCAAAGCAGCTTCCAAAGCGTGCGGGATCCGAATGGATAAAATGATAGAATCCAATTTTGAATCGCCGTATGAAAAGATGGCCGACCATATATCAGAAAGCGCAATATTGGCAGAACCGACCGAAACGGAAAGCGTAAAACATACGAATAAAAGAATAATGAGAGCGATGCGGGTCAAAAGCACCTTTTTCATGAAAGCAGATCACCTTCCTCGTAAAAAACAAGCGCATGCTTTGTTGAAAAAGCATGCACAGAAACCGCATTAAAAACAGCCGGTCATGTATCGATAGGCACCGGGGTCGGCGCCTAACATCCTAACATCAAAAATTCATTTCAGAATATCATTTTCGATTTGATCGATCACGGCATTTGCTCCGTCAATGCTGCGGCGAAGCGACCATGCGAACCTGTCGACTTTATACACTTTGTGATGCTTGACGGCGCTCAGCTTGTTCCAAAGCGGATCATTTTCAAGCGGCCGTTTTCCGTTTTGATCAACTTTATCCTTTTCTCCCGACATTAAAATGATGACGTCCGGGTCTTTCTCGAGAAGCTGTTCGACGGTCATTTTAATGTTGACGGACTCGCCGTTTTCAGCATTGCTTTTTTTGCTGTCGCCTACCGCGTATGTATAGCCGATATTCGTCAACAGCTGGGAGGTGAAGAAGTTTTGGTCACGGACTGTGACAGCTTCATTCGTATTGCCGAGCAGAAGAACGCTTTGTTTTTTGTCAGAGAGCTTCTCTTTCAGCTGTCCCAGCTTTTTTTTATGTTCGGTGATTTTTTTCTCCATTTCGCTTTCCTTTCCGACCGCTTTTGCAATCGTAAGGGAAGCATCAATCGTATCCTGGTAGTCGGCATTTAAATTTTTCAGCGCAATCGTCGGCGCGATTTTCGACAGCTTGTCATATACACCGCTGTGTCTGCTTGAATCCGCGATAATCAGATCGGGCTTTAATGCCGCGATTTTTTCAAAGCTTGGCTGCGCCCGTGTCCCAACTGATGTATAGCCTTTGATTTCTTTTCTTACTTGTTCATTTATAAACTTCGGCTTTCCGTCATCTGCGACGCCGACCGGTTTCACGCCTGCATCCAACAGGGCGTCGATAAATCCGAACTCAAGGACGACAACCTTTTTCGGATGTTTGGGCACTTTCGTTTCGCCCAGATCGTGTTTAACCGTTACGGTATCCCGGCCGGAATTTGAAGCGCTCCCTCCCGAACCTGAGCAGGCGGACAAAACAGTGATGAGAAAGACAAAAGATAGAATCGTAAAATATCTAAGCTTCATATGTATCTCCTTTTTTCTTTATGTAGACTGAAATTATTATAGCAACAGAACAGCATAATGACAATGATAATCATTATCACTATAAAAAAAAGAAAACAAACTCCTCTTTCCTAGCCGGGAGAAAGTCAAATGACCGTTATGATGATCATCGCCGTACCCGCCTCATTGAAAGGAACATGCAGCCAGCTTAGGACAGCTTGTTTTTTCGGCGAGAGGAATGAAAGGCTTCCTATGTAAAAGCAAACGCGAGAGCCGTACCGAACAAAACGACAAACACAATGGCCGCCCAACCCCATGTTGCAGAGCTTCCCGAGATACCCCATAAAGGCGCACCGATCAGCACCATGAGCATTCCTTTAGTAAGCCTGCATATTTTACAATCATTTTTTATGTTATGCATTTAATATTTTCACAAAATGAGAGGATGCATGACGCCTTGCAGCTATTGGGGATCACGACCTTTTTCACACGATCGGCCGGTATAAAAAATCGGCTAGTTTCATTCTTAAGACCTTTAGATTTGTTCTAAAATAGGAAAAGAAGCTCGAAAAATCAAATATATTTTTTCAAAAAAATAGGTCTACCATATATTTCATTTTTTCTATATAATAAATTAACAGAATAATTGGAATAGAAGATATTATCATCATATTTCAATTATTCTGAATAAAAATGGAGGAGAGTGATTAGTGGTGAAAAAGAGGAGTTTATGGCTTAGCGTGCTGACGGCCCTTTTGCTTGTTTTTACAATGGCTTTCAGCAATCCGGCTTCTGCTGAACAGCCGGCGAAAGATGTAGAAAAGGATTATATTGTCGGATTTAAGTCATCGGTAAAAACAGCAGCAGTCAAAAAAGATGTCATTAAAGAGAGCGGCGGAAAAGTGGACAAGCAATTCAAGATCATCAACGCCGCAAAAGCGACGCTCGATCAGGATGCGGTAAAAGAGCTGAAAAATGATCCAAGCGTTGCCTACGTGGAAGAGGATCACGTCGCTCATGCGCTGGCACAAACGGTTCCTTACGGCATTCCGCAAATCAAGGCTGACAAAGTACAGGCTCAAGGATATAAAGGAGCTAATGTGAAAGTCGGTGTCATCGATACGGGGATCGCTGCTTCTCATTCAGACTTAAATGTCGTCGGCGGAGCAAGCTTTGTCTCTGGTGAAAGCTACAATACTGACGGAAACGGGCACGGCACGCATGTTGCCGGAACAGTGGCGGCGCTTGACAATTCAATTGGCGTTTTGGGCGTTGCGCCAAATGTCTCCCTATACGCTATTAAAGTGTTGAATTCAAGCGGAAGCGGAACATACAGCGCGATCGTCAGCGGAATCGAGTGGGCCACGGCGAACAACTTGGATGTCATCAATATGAGCCTTGGCGGAACATCAGGCTCAACTGCGCTGAAACAGGCTGTTGACAAAGCATACGCAAGCGGCGTCGTCGTAGTGGCGGCAGCGGGAAACAGCGGAACATCAGGCAGCTCTAGTACGATCGGCTACCCTGCAAAATACGACTCTGTCATTGCTGTAGGTGCAGTTAACAGCAGCAACCAGAGAGCTTCGTTTTCAAGCGTCGGTCCAGAGCTTGATGTAGTGGCTCCGGGCGTCAGCATATACAGCACATACCCTTCCAACACTTACGCTACTTTGAACGGAACTTCAATGGCTTCGCCTCATGTAGCGGGAGCAGCAGCCTTGATCTTGTCTAAATACCCTACGCTTTCAGCTTCCCAAGTTCGCGACCGCCTCTCAAGCACCGCGACTAATTTGGGAGATTCTTTCTACTATGGCAAAGGGCTGATCAATGTGGAAGCTGCCGCTCAGTAACATATTTTAACAAATAACCCATGGAAAAAGCTAGTGTTTTCTAAACATTAGCTTTTTCTTCATTTGTCAGCGTTTTGTTCGACATTTTGAATCCGCTCCATGATGGTCGGATGCCCGTATTTAAAAATTTTGACGAGAAACGGCGGATTTGCCTCGCTTAAGCCCGCTTTTGACAGCTCCTGAAAGGCGGTCACAGCGGCTTTTTTGTTTTTGGTCAATTCGACGGCATACTCGTCTGCGGCTTTTTCCTGATGCCTTGACACCGCGTTTGTAAACGGAGAGGCAGTAAAGGTGAGCACCCCTGTCAATAGCAGCAATAACGGCAGTGCGGCAAAGTCTGTGCTCCCTTTAATATGCAGACTGTTTCCATAGCGCCTGATGATCCATTTATAAAGCTTGGCAATGACATACAATCCGGCTAGTGATAAAAGCAGATATCCGGCAAGTCCTTTATATACGTGCTTCATGACATAGTGACCCATTTCGTGCGCCATGATGAATAAAATTTCCGGCTCATTGAGCTTGTTCAGCGTCGTGTCCCAAAGCACGATCCGTTTGTTAGCGCCAATCCCTGTCACATATGCGTTTAACGCATTCGTTTTTTTCGACATATCCACTTCATAGACGTGATTTGCGGGAATGTCAGCCTGATCGGCCAGCTTAAGGATGTCATGTTCAAGCTTTTTGTTTTTCAGCGGATAAAAATCGTTGTACAAAGGATCGATGACGACAGGCTGCAGAAAGAATAAAAACAGCGTAACCGGCACGGTCAAAAGCCACGCAAAGAGCCACCAGCGTTTTTCGCTCCTTTTCATCAGCCAGTAGAACACCATCACAGCTGCTGCGGTTAATGGAAAGCTGATCCAAAAATCGATGACCTGGTCTTTGATCCAGCTTGCAGTCGACTGTGTTGAAATTCCGTAGTCGAGCGAATACTGATAACTGATCCAGTCGAGCGGCAAAGATGCGGCCGTCACGATCAGAAAGAGGACGAAAACGTATGCAGCGATTTGAACAGCCTTGAATCTTGACGTTTGCTCAGCCCAATGCGTCATCTTTCGCGATAAACCGGCGATCAAGAGAATAAAAAACAGAAACCACTCAAGCGGAATCCTGAGAAAAAATATAAAATCTTTGATCTTCGAATAATCTTCTGTGAGAATCAGTTCTTTTTTGTTCATGAATGTCTCCGGATCTGCGCTTGTCCCCTTCAGCGCCTCGGGAACGGAAGAATCCCCGGTCTTGAAGAGATACCAGTAGAAAAAAAGTCCGTACAACACATAAAGCAGGCAGGCTCCCGCGATCCATTTCCGCATGGACGAATCACCCCTTCTCAAATAGCGGTTATTTCTATTGTAGGCTTTTTGCTGCAAAGTTAGAACCAAGCCCTATAGCGAAAGCATAAAACCTGCCGCGGTCAGCGCCGCAATCGTTCCGGACACGACAATGATGACGCTCATCCCCATGTACGACAATAAAAAAGCGATTACAGCGCCTGCGAGACCGTAAAAGGCACCGCTTTGCACCAAAAAAACTCCGGGAAAGATCAAGGCGCCCAATACTGCATATGGGACATTTTTAAGAACGCGCTCCAAAAATCGGGGAAGCTTAAGGCTTTCGAAAGCTACCAAAGGAATTACCCGCGGAAGGTATGTAACAGCGGCCATTCCGAGGATCATCCAGACAATGGGACTAAACATATTTTCTTTTCTCCTTCGACTTGGGATGATAAAGCCGTTCGATCAGGACTGCCGATAACAACGTAGCGATGACGATCGCCCAGCCCGCAGACAGCATGCCGCTCATTTGAAAAACGGTATTGAACAAAGCTCCGGCTCCAGCCAGAAACAGCACTTTCCTCTGCTTTTTCAAGGCAGGTACGAGGAGTCCGATAAACATCGCATAAAGGGCGATGCTCATGCTTTCCTGTAAAACGGACGGCATGCCGGCGCCTGCAACATGACCGGCGGCGCTCCAAAAAACCCAGCTTGCATAACCGGTGGACCCAAGCCCGATCATGTAGCGCGTCGTCAGCTTTTCTTTTCTTAAAGCAGCGACTGCAAACGACTCGTCTGTCACGGCAAAAAAAGCATAAAATGCTTTTTTCCAAGGAACATCGCGTTCAACAAGCTGATTTAAAGAAGCTGAAAATAAAAAATGCCTGATGTTGACGATAAAAGTCGTCATGATAATTTCGATGATGCCGGTATGGACGGCAAGCATGCTTAAAGACATGTACTGGGACGCCCCGCCGAAAACGAGGGCGCTCATCAGGAACGTTTCAAACAGCGAGAGTCCTGTCGTTTTCGCCAAAAGCCCGAATGTCAAAGCAACGGGAATATATCCGGCTGCGAGCGGAATTCCCGAACGAAAGCCGTCCAAAAGTGTGAGCTGATGCTGATTTTCCATCGTGACACCTCTTACGGATAATAAATTAATGTGTAGCCTGTTGCGGTTTGTTCCGTTTTGTTTTCATACTTGTGAACGGTATTTGCGGTAAAGTGCATCGCATCCCCTTCGCGCAATTCACAGCTGTAATCCCCGCAGGAGACAGCCACCGTTCCTTTGCTGACGAGCACGTATTCCTCAATGCCGCCGTGATGGGGTTCTGATTCGTGTACACAGCCCGGCAGCAGTTCGATATAAAAAATTTCAAACTTTTTTTTCTGGTCGAAAGGAAAATGCGGAAACGCTGCATATCGGTCATCCCCGGCCGTCACGGGCGCCCTCTCACTCTTTCTGACGACCGTCGGCTCCCCTGCCGGCTTTTCAGCAAGCGATGTAAATGAGACTTGCAGCCCGTTTGCGATTTTCCAAAGCGTTGTGATCGTCGGGCTTGAAGCGCCTTTTTCGATTTGCGCCAGCATTCCCTTGCTCACGCCCGTCAACGCTGACAGCTGGTCAAGGCTGTAATTGCGGATTTTCCTGAGTCTTTTCATATTTTCGGCGACTTGCTGTTCAATAGAATTCATCGTTGCCTCCTAACAAATTGAACATTTGTATAATTTATTGAACATTATAGCATATTTTTTCCGGATGAAAAGCTCTTTGTTGGGATAAACTCCATACAAGAGGTGATTATTCTGAAAAAAATTATCGGCATCATACTCTTTTTCGGTATTTTATTACTCAGCTTTTTTTATATATTCAATCTCATGGCCGATCCTTTTGATGCAAGAAATGCCGAAGAAATCACAATAAGGCCGGCGGAAAAAAACGGCAGGCTGATCAGAATCGAAAAAAAGCAATATATCGACGGCATACTCAATACTTTCAATAAAGGAACAAAACTGAAGAAAAACAAGGCGCATGATTTGGCTTCCCCCGATTATCGCGGGAGCATCAAAATGAGCCCCACCGATCGCATGGCGTTCACCGTCTGGCTGAAAAAGGACGGAGCCGTTATTTTAAAAAATGAGGAAAAAACATACTATCATCTGAATCAAAAACAAAAAGCTGAGTTTTTAGAAAATGTAAAGAAAGGGACGTGAGCACGTCCCTTTCATGTGTTTGCCAAAATGTCTTTCAAAGCCCTGCGCAAAATTTTTCCGGTCGAGTTTTTCGGGATCTCCTCAAGGAAAATGATCGATGAAGGGCGCTTATATTTGGCGAGGTGCTGTTTGCAATGCGACGAGATGTCCTCTTCTGTCAGCGTTTTCGTCTTTGGAACGACATAGCATTGCACAGCTTCTCCCGCATTCGGGTCGGGAACGCCGATCACCACCGCCTCGGCGACCTCAGGATGCCTGTAGAGAATTTCCTCGACTTCCCGCGGATAAACATTGTAGCCGCCGACAATGATCATGTCTTTCTTTCTGTCGACGATATAAAAATACCCGTCTTCATCGCGCTTTGCAAGATCTCCTGTATAGAGCCATCCGTCTCTTATCGTATGGGCGGTTTCTTCGGGCATTTTATAGTACCCCTTCATAACGTTCGGCCCTTTTACGATCAGTTCCCCCACCTGGCCGGCCGGCAGTTCTTCTCCAAGCTCATTGACGACTTTGTTTTTGACATTGAGAATGTCGGTACCGATGGAACCCGGTTTGCGGCCGGTGCTGAACGGGTTAAAACACGTGACTGGAGAAGCTTCGGATAAGCCATAGCCTTCCAACACGAGTACATTGAATCTTTCCTCAAATTTTTTCAGCAGCGCAACGGGCATCGCGGCGCCTCCTGATATACAAAGACGGATCGAAGCAAACCCCTGTTCATCGGCAGCCTCATGCTGGTATAGGTAATTGTACATCGTCGGTACCCCGGCAAAAATCGTCGCCTTATGCTTTTTCACAAGTTCAAAAACCTTTGCAGGACTGAATTTCGGGATGATTAAAATGGCGGCGCCGTTCATCAGCGGAGCATTCATGCAGACCGTTAGGCAAAACACATGGAACATCGGCAGGGCCGCGACGACAAGATCGGCTTCATTCATCGTCAAATAGCCGGCCGTATCATTCGCATTCGAAAAAAGATTTTGATGTGTCAGCATCGCGCCCTTCGGCTGTCCCGTCGTTCCTGACGTATAAAGAATCGCTGCTGTATCATCTTCTTTAAGCTCAGGAAAGCTCTGAGCAGCAGCCGGCTTCATCACCATTGCAAACGATTTCAATTTGACTTTCACATGCGGATCTTCCGGCTCGTAGAGCGGCCCTCCCGTTTCGCAGAATACAACATGCCCGACCTTCGGAAGTGATTCATGCATCTTTTCGTATAAAGGCAGGAGCCGGCCGTCGGCCACAATGACTTTGGCATCGCCATTCGTCAGCATATAGCCGATTTCTGTCGGCGTGTAGGCCGGATTAATCGGAATCGCGACCGCTCCCGCTTTTAACGTTCCGAAAAACGAAATGACAAAATGCGGCGTATTGCCGAGCAGCAATGCAACATGATCTCCTTTTTCAACCCCTAGTTCGCGCAGTCCTCCGGCAAAACAATCGATTTTTTGCTGCAATCCCCCGTAAGTTTCCGTCTGCTCCCCAAAAATATAAGCGATTCTATCAGGCTTTGCTTTTGCTGTTTCCTCCAATTTGGAAACTAAATTCATTCTCCCACCCCTTGAAAAATGAATGAATAACCATTCATTTTTGAATAATAAAAAATCTATCCCCATTATAGTAAATGAATCGAAAACACTCAAGGTCTGATGGAAAATATCTTCCATTCCTCTCATAAGCAATCAAAAAGAGCCGCCCAATATGATATGATCCCCTCATAGTAGACAGAAAAAAGAAAGGATATTAATCTGTCTACTATGGAGGGGATTTTTTATGGGAGAAATCATGAAAACATACGATGTGACTTTCAAGAAAAAAGCAGTCGATTTACACATGAAAGATGGGATGGGTTTCAAGACGGTTGCTAAAGAATTAGGAATATCTAAATCAATGGTAGCTCGTTGGGTGAAGTATTATGAGGCCGAGGGAATGAAGGGATTGGAAGAAAAACGAGGAAAAGCAACAGGATCTGGCAAGGGCAGACCAAAAAAACGACTTGAAGATCCTGAATCTAAAATCAAACGCCTTGAAGCAGAGGTGGAAATGCTAAAAAAGCTCTTAAAGATGTAAAAGGGGGAATGGATGAGGTACCAACACGCAAGAAGTTTGAAGTTATCAAAGAAATGTCTGCGGGGAATAGTTCTATTCAATTATTATGTCAGATAGCTAGAGTATCTAAAAGTGGTTATTACAAGTGGCTAAAAAGACAAAAAACGCCTTCTGAAAAGCAGTTAAAGGACGAGAGTATGAAAAAAAGAATCATGGAGTGTCATAAAAAACATAGGGGGATTTACGGATACCGGAGAGTACAGATATGGTTGAAAAAAACATATGGATTACATATTAACCACAAACGTATTCAACGCCTTATGAATAAATTGGGGATCCGGGCAGTCATCCGAAAGAAGAAACCATATTACGGAAAGAAGGAAGCATATGTCATGTCAGACAACCATCTGAACAGAGATTTTACGGCTTCCGCGCCTAATCAAAAATGGGTAACGGATATTACCTATTTAATGTTTAACGGTCAAAAACTGTATTTGTCCGCCATTAAAGACTTGTACAATAATGAAATTGTTGCTTACCAAGTCAGTCGAAGGAATGATTTGAAGCTTGTGGTAGACACCCTTAAGAAGGCAAAGAAAAAACGGAATGTAAAGGGAGTTCTCCTGCATAGCGATCAGGGGTTCCAATATACATCCCGCTTATATAACAACCTAATTAAAAAATATCAGATGAAAGCCAGTATGTCCAGAAAAGGTAACTGCTGGGACAATGCATGTATGGAAAATTTCTTTAGCCACTTTAAAACGGAATGCATTTACTTATATTCGTTCAAAACAGCTGAAGCAGTTAAGGACGCTGTATGTAAATACATTCGTTTCTACAACCATCAACGGTTCCAAAAGAAATTAAACAACCTGAGCCCCTATCAATACAGGACTCAGGCTGCCTAGTACCTTTTTAAAAGCTGTCTACTTGACAGGGGTCACTCCAATATGGGGGCTCCCTTTTATTAGTAAACGAGATCAAAAAACTCTTCTTTTTCAATGTTTCCGAAATAATGCCGAATATCAACGCCCTCGAGCGCCTCTTCAATCGCTTTTCTTTCATATTGGACGCCTGACAGCTTATCTTCGATGTCGCTGACATCGCCGACGCCGAAAAAGTCGCCGAAAATTTTGCATTCCTGAATGATGCCTTTATGAACCTCAAGGCGAATATCGATTGACCCGGCAGGAAACCGTTTTGAGTGCTGGAGGTTGAATTTCGGAGACTTTCCGTAATTCCAATCCCAGTTTTGATAGCGTTCTTTAGAGATTTGATTGATGATTTTCCAATCGTCATCAGTCAGCTTGTATTCTGGAATGTCTCCTTCGGTATCGAAAATATATTTGAGAAGCAGGCTGCGGAATTCCCCGGTCGTCATTTTTTGATCGAGAAATTCGCTGATGTTCGCCACACGGCTTCTAATGGACTTAATCCCTTTTGATTCGATTTTATCTTTTTTTACTTTCAATGCCGATACGACATGGTCGATTTCAGAATCAAACAGCAGCGTGCCGTGGCTGAACATCCGCCCTCTTGTCGAAAACTGGGCGTTCCCCGAAATTTTCCGGCCGTTCGCCATCAGATCATTCCGCCCGCTCAGCTCGGCGTCGATCCCGAGGCGCTTTAACGCGGCAACGACGGGTTCAGTAAACTTTTTAAAGTTATGAAAACTGTTGCCGTCATCTTTTGTAATAAAGCTGAAATTCAAGTTTCCGAGATCGTGGTAGACGGCTCCGCCTCCGGAAAGCCGGCGGACGACAATGATTCCGTTTTCATCGACATATTTCGTATTGATTTCTTCAATCGTATTTTGGTTTTTGCCGATGATGATCGACGGCTGGTTGATGTAAAACAGCAAATACGTCTGTTCAGGATCAAGGTGCTTCAAGCAGTACTCCTCGATCGCCAGGTTGATCCTCGGATCTGTAATGTTTTGATTATCGATAAACAGCATGTTCGTTCCTCCTTTTAGTCTCCCCACACATAACCCGTCTCCGCCAGGTCAACCGGGCCGCTATAAACGGTTTTCGCTTCCTCTATCAATTGCTGATGATCCCCGAAGTGCGGCAGGTGTATCAAAAGAAGCCTTCCTGCTCCGGACTTTTCGGCGATTCTGCCCGCTTCATGGCTGTTCATATGCCCTGCCTTCGCTCCGTCTTGGCCTGCATAAAAATTGCACTCGCTCATCAGCAAATCGGCGCCTTCTGAAAAAGGGATGAACGATTCCTGAAAGCTTGAATCTGCCGTATAAACGGCTGTATGTTCGCCGTCTGTGATGCGCATCGCAAAACAGTCGACCGGATGAACGGTCTTTAAAAAAGTGAACGTAAACGGGCCGAGCTTAAGCGGCGCTTTCGGGTCATACGCGAACCCCGCGGTATGCGTTTTATATGTAAGCTTCGAAAATTGTTCTTCATCAAACAGATGTCCATAAATCGGAAGCGCGTCTGCCCCTTTTCCGAGATATGAACCGACAAGCTTGGCAAATTGCAAAGGGCCGACATCCGCAATATGGTCATGATGATAATGGGATAAAACAACGGCATTCAGCTTCTCAACCGGCAAATACTGCTGGAGTTTTGATAAAACTGCGCTGCCGCAGTCGACAAGCACCGAATAATCCCCGGATTGAAACAAGTATCCGGACGTCGCTTCGTTTGCAGCCGGAAATCCGCCATAACAGCCTATTACAGTGATCTTCATCGTCATTCACCTCATGTGTGTGGCTATCGTCCCCCTATACAATATACCCATTTTTCTTAAACATTGCATGTTTTATGTTTTTGTCATAAAACAGACATTGACCTTTTTACATCTGTTATAATACAATGTTAACAATTAAAGGAATGGGGGATGTGCGATGCTCGGAAAAATCACGGAATTTTTCAGAAATCTGCCTGCCAAAAAATGCACGGAATGCGGCCGCGAGATCGAAGAGCAGCATGAATGCTACGGAAATACGTGCTGCAATTGCCTGAAGCTGAAAGATCTTTAATTCAAAAAAACGCTCCGGATAAGGTTTGAACTCCGGAGCGTTTTTTTGTCACAAAAGTTAGGCAAAAAGAGATTCATTTTTGCCAAATAGGATTATTTTGATTATAATTATCTAGATGAAATAGGCATAAACACCCCGTTCCCGGCACTTCCGAACCCCTGTCAACATGAGCAATATACCATTTCTGAAAATTCAGACAGTTTAAAACCAAATTTTTTTTATAGACGAGATCCTTTTTTTTCGGATATACTGGATGTAATCGTGTCATTATTTAATATTTTTATATAATGAAAAAACTTACGTTGGGAGGGCATCTATGAAGAAGAAATTTAAATTCGGATTAGCAGCTCAAATTTTCCTCGGGCTCATTTTAGGTGTCGCAGTCGGCGCCATCTGGTTTGGCAATCCTGCCATAGAAACCTATCTTAAGCCGGTGGGAGATTTATTTCTGAGATTAATTAAAATGATTGTGATTCCAATCGTCGTGTCAAGTCTAGTTGTCGGAGTCGCAGGAGCGGGGAGCGGCAAAAAAGTCGGCCGACTTGGATTTCGGACTATTCTCTATTTTGAGATTATTACAACTTTCGCGATTCTGCTCGGCCTTGTACTGGCAAACGTTTTCCAGCCTGGACACGGCGTTCATTATAGCAGCGGCGAAAAAACCGATATCAGCCAGTATGTTGAAACCGAAAAAGAGGCCAGCACCAAAACGGTCGCAGAGACGTTTCTTCACATTGTGCCGACAAACTTCTTCCAATCTCTAGCTGAAGGCGATTTACTTGCAATTATCTGCTTTACCGTGTTTTTCGCACTTGGAATTTCAGCGATTGGCGAAAAAGGAAAACCTGTGCTTGCGTTTTTTGAGGCCACTTCACAGGCGATGTTCCATGTCGTCAACCTTGTCATGAAATTCGCTCCGTTCGGCGTTTTCGCCTTGATCGGGGTAACCGTTTCCAAATTTGGTTTTGGTTCACTGGTGTCATTAGGAAAACTTGTCATTTTGGTTTATGCCGCCCTTGCCGTTTTCCTGATCATCGTTTTCGGCATCGTCGGAAAAATGGCCGGCATCAATATATTTAAATTCTTAGCCTATATGAAAGATGAATTATTGCTAGCTTATAGTACATCAAGCTCCGAAACGGTTCTTCCCCGTGTCATGGAGAAGATGGAAAAGATCGGTTGTCCAAAGGGCATTGTCTCATTTGTCATCCCGATCGGCTATACCTTTAACCTCGACGGGTCTGTTCTGTATCAGGCGATTGCTGCATTGTTTTTGGCTCAAGCCTCCGGGATCGATCTCTCGATTGGCCAGCAGATTACGCTGGTGCTCGTACTGATGGTAACTTCAAAAGGAATGGCTGCTGTGCCTGGCACATCGTTTGTCGTGTTGCTTGCGACATTGGGCACGATCGGCGTGCCTGCTGAAGGACTAGCCTTCATTGCCGGGGTCGACCGGATTATGGATATGGCCCGCACAGTCGTCAACCTGACAGGAAACGCCCTTGCGGCTGTTGTCATGTCAAAATGGGAAGGCGAATACGATGCGCAAAAAGGCGAAGCCGTATTGAACAACCGCGAGCCGATTGATATGAAAATGTCCGGCTGACCGCCGAACAGCAAATAAAAACGCACGTTGTCCGTTAGCGGAAACGTGCGTTTTTTCTTTTGAAAAATATACAGTTTGACCAATCAACCTGTCCAAGCAATCTCCCCCTGCCGACATACGATGTATTGTAGCTACATTAAGATAGAAACAGGAGGGAAGTTCTATGTGTTATTACCATGATTTCCACAAAAAAGATCATGACTGCAAAAAATACTACTACTATTACTACTACTACTATCCTTGCTATAAGAAGCATGATTATTACTATGATCATAAAAAGTATGATTACTACTACGATTGCAAGAAACATTATGATTATTGGTAAATAGAACATTTAAAACTGAAAGCTTCCACATTTCTTTGCCCGAAAGGATCTGGAGTCCTTTCGGGCTTTTTTCATATGGAGCACCGGCGTCACGCCATGTCAGACTGGACATAGCGGTACAGAAGCTCGGCCGTATGCTCCAATGATGTTTGGTGCGTCCTTTCAAATGCGTGTGAAGCGTCAATTCCCGGACCGATCAAGCCGTGGACGATATCATGCCCCGCTTTTATGGCCGCCGAAGCGTCAGACCCATAATACGGGTAAATATCGAGCTTGTAACGAATGCCGTGCTTTTCGCACAGCTCGACAAGCCGTTTTCTGAGGCCGTAATGATAAGGGCCGCTCGAATCTTTCACACAGATCGATACCGTATATTCATCAGACGATTGCCCATCGCCAATCGCTCCCATGTCAACAGCCAAATATTCGGCAGTTTCGGGCGGAATATTCGAATTGCCGCCGTATCCGATTTCTTCGTTATTGGAAATCAAAAAATGAGTCGTGTACGGCAGGCTGATTTCTTCCCTTTTGATCTGTCTGATCAGCTGGAGCAAAAGGGCGACGCTTGCTTTATCATCGAGATGGCGCGATTTGATAAATCCGCTCGGCGTGATTTCGACCCGCGGATCAAAGGAAATGAAATCACCGACATTGATCCCGAGCGCCCTCGTGTCCTCTGCATGATGAACCGGTTCATCGATGCGGACCTCCATGTTTTTCTGGCTGCGTTCGGCTTTTCCCGCGTCTTTATAAACGTGAACGGACGTTTGATGCATTAAAATCGTCCCCGTATAAACCTTGCCTGAGGACGTTTCGATCCGGCAATATTCGCCTTCGATTGAGTTGTATCGAAAACCGCCGATTAAATCGATTTTCAGCCTTCCGTCCGGTTTGATTTCCTTCACCATCGCGCCGAGTGTATCGACGTGAGCGGTCAACATCCTGTGCTTCGACTCGTCGCGCCCCGGAATCGTGGCGATCAGCCCTCCTTTACGGTTGAACCTTGTTTCGACTCCCTGTTCCTGCAGAAGCTGATGAATATACTCTATGATCTGATATGTATTTCCGGTCGGGCTCGGAATTGAGACGAGCTCTTTAATAAGCTGCATCGTTTCCTGAACAGATGACATTTTTATTCCTCCCTTTACGTTATTTATATAGTATACATTACTCAAAAGAATTAAAAAAATTAGTACCAGATACTAATACTTGGTGTTATAATATAAAAAAAAGGAGAGTGAGCATCATGGATACCTTATCAAAAGCGCGTATATCAGCCATCGGGGCTTATGTTCCGGAAAAGCGGCTGACGAACGAAGATTTAGAAAAAATCGTCGATACCTCTGACGAATGGATCGTTCAGCGGACAGGCATGAAAGAAAGACGGCTGACTTCCGAACAGGAATTTACTTCAGACCTTTGCATTAAAGCTGTAGAAAATTTGCAAAACAGATACCCCGGCGCATTGGACGGCCTTGATATGATCATTGTTTCAACGACGACGGCCGACTATGCTTTTCCGAGCACAGCGTGCCAAATTCAGGACCATTTCGGATGGGCTGACATCGGAGCGTTCGATTTAAATGCAACATGCGCCGGATTAACATATGGCCTCCATGCGGCAAACGGACTGATCACTTCAGGACTGCACCGGAAAATTCTCGTGGTCGCCGGGGAGTCGTTATCGAAAGTGACGGATTATACAGACCGCACATCGTGTGTATTGTTCGGCGACGGGGCAGGCGCCTTGCTTGTCGAGCGCGATGACTCGTCCCCAAGCTTTATCACGTTCGTCCAGGGCACAAAAGGAGACGGCGCCCGCCATTTGTACAGAACGGGTTTGCGAACCGATTTAAAGGGGGAAGAGCTTGCCGGCGCGGGAAAAATGGTTCAAAACGGGCGCGAAGTATACAAATGGGCGGCCAGGTCCATTCCCGAAGGAATTAAACTGTTGCTTGAACAGGCGCAAATGGAGCTCGAAGACATCGATTGGTTCGTCCCTCACAGCGCCAATATGAGAATGATCGAATCGATTTGTGAAAAAGCGGGAATTCCGGTCGAAAAAGCGCTGACAAGTGTCGAATGGTTCGGCAATACGTCATCGGCTTCGATCGTTCTCGCGCTCAATGAAGCCGTTAAACAAGACAAGTTAAAAGAAGGAGATACACTGATTCTTTACGGCTTTGGCGGAGGTTTTACATATACGGGGCTGCTCATAAAATGGGGCGTTTCCGCTTACTGAAAGTGAACCCTTTAAAAGAAAAACACCTTTATCGTCGATAAAGGTGTTTTTTCGATCAGGCAGGCTGCTCCTCTATTTTCTCTTTTCTCAGCAGCCTCCAGAAATAAAGGATAGTCAACGCCATCATGGCGACGGCTATTCCCCCGAGAATCGCCGCTTGCTCCCACATGAAAGCATAATCTCCGCTGGAAATAATCGCTCTGTAGCCTGCGATGCTGTACGTCATCGGCAGAGCGGAGTGGATGATTTGGAAGAACCTTGGCACAAGCGCCAGCGGGAACGTTCCTCCGCTTCCTCCGAGCTGAAGCACAAGCAGGATCACGGCGATGAAGCGTCCCGGATTGCCCATTGTTGCCGCAAGGAACTGAATGATCGCAAGGCATGTGATGCTCATGATGACGCTGAACAGATAGAATCTCCAGACGCTTTGCACGTCAAGGCCGATGCCGAAGAGAATAACCGTGCATGCGATCACAGCCTGAAGAATGCCGACCGGCAAGAGAACGCTGAATTTGCTGAAGAACCATCCAAATGCAGTTTCAGGCCGGCTTGCCGGCTCTTTGACGTCAAACACTACGGTGATCATCAGCGCACCGACGAATAATCCGAGCGATAGAATGTACGGCGTTAAACCCGTTCCGTAATTTGAGACCTCTGTGATTTTATCGCCTTTGACTTTGACAGGATCAGAGAACATGTTGTAATTTTGTTCACCGGCTTGAATGCCGCCCGTCTGATCAGCCGCGTCGGCCAGCTTGCTTGACAGCTTACTGCTGCCCTCAGTGATCTTTCCTAAGCCTTCATCAAGCGTTTTTGCCCCTTCTGCCAGCTTGGAAGAAGCGTCTTTTAACTTCCCTGAAGCATCCTGCAATTGGCCGAACTTCTCTGTCAATGTCTGGCTTCCTTCAGCGATTTTGGAAGATCCGCTTCTCGCTTCGGCGAATTTTTCGTTATAAGCCGCCTGTCCTTTCGCCAGACTGTCGAGTCCGTTTTGAATTTTTTCAGAGCCTTTATAAAGCTTATTGACCGAGCCGGGGAGCTGTTTTAAATCGTTAAGCTTCTGTTTGATGCCCGAAAGGTCAGGAAGCTTGCTCATATCCGGAATCTGGGCTTTGAGGCGGTCAAGTTCCGGCAGTTTGACTTCGTCCATCTTTTGATCAACCTGCTTTGACAGCGCCGCTTTTTGTTCATCCGTCAAAATCTTGCTGGATTCAATGATTTGCTTCACTTGACTGTTCTGATGTTTCAAGGCGCTTTCAAGCTTTGTGATGTCATCAGAAATCCGGCTGATTTCTTTTTTCGCCTGCTCTGCGTTTGAAAGCGCGGTTTCAAGCTGTGCAATTTTCTCTGACGAAATCGCGTCTTCGAATTTGGTTATCGTTTGGGCTTCTTCATTCAATTGACTCAATCCAGCCACAATCTGCGGCATTCCTTCTTGCAGCTGTTTGGCTCCGCTGTACAGCTGGCCGCTCTTTTCCTGAAATTGTCCGAGTGCCGAATCAAGGTCATGGATTTTTTCATTCAACGTGTTGAATGCCGTGCCGAACTGGCCCATTTTGTTATTGAAAGTGATTTGGCTTTTTGCCAATTTTTCAAGGTTGTCTTTGAGCGTTTTGCTTCCGTTTTTCGCATCTTTTAAGCTTTCATTCAGCTTTTCCGCGCCTGAGCTTGCTTCGCCGAGCCCTTTCGCGATTTTTCCGAAGTTGTCAAAGATCACTTCCGCATACTGTTCGCTGATTTCCGAGCCGACCGAATGCTGGAGCTGCTCAATGGCTTTATCGCTGATTTGGGCGCCGACGTAATTTCGTCCGGCATTTGTATGATAAATGAGATTCAGCTTTTTCGGATGCTTATTCATGACCGTGCTGGCATCTTTGGAAAAATCCCCGGGAATTTCAACGACCATGTAATATTCTTCGTTTTCCAAGCCTCTCAACGCTTTTTCTTTCGTTGTAAAATGCCAGTCAAATTTTTTATTATCCTTCAGCTCTTTGATAAGGTCATCGCCTATGTGAAGGTCCTTCCCCTCATACGTCGCCCCCTTGTCAGAATTGACGACGGCTACGGGAAGCTGGTCGACATGTCCGTAGGGGTCCCAGTATGCCGCCAGAAATATGCTGCTGTAAATCAGCGGAATAAAGAGTACACCGATCACGGAAATCAGCAGCTTTTTATTGGTTATCAGTTCTCTCCACTGGTGTCGTAGTACATTCATCGTTGATACGCCTCCTAATTGATGACCGCTTTCTCTATATTGGCCGCACCCCTTAAAAAAAGAAAGGACGATCTAATGGGACAATCCTTTTACAATATACAGCTTAAGCGTTTCTGCTATTTCTTCTTTCTTTAATGGTTCATGGTGTTTTTCCCAATCAAAGATAAGCGCAATATACAGCTTAAAAATGACAAATGCATTGAGTTCAGGGTTACACGGTTTAATATCGCCATTTTTAATCGCTTCTTTAATTTTTTTCTCGATGTAACTGATGATCATGCGCTCGAACTTTTCAATGACTTCCCTTACGGCATGTGTGCCCAGTTCTGCGCCTTCCTGAAAAATTTTGATCGTCAGCTGGTGCCTTTTTCTGTACTCCAATATGGCGATCAGCGCACGATGTGCATTTTCGTGGAACGGCAGGTCTGGATCAATCGCATTGTCAGCCGTTTGTTTCATTTCCATTAACAGCGAAGAAATGATTTCGTCAAATAATTCTTCTTTGTTTTTGAAAAAGGTATAAATCGTCCCTTTTCCGACATTTGCGAGCTTTGCCACAAGATCCATTGTCGTCGCTTTGTATCCGAATTGCGTAAACGATTTTGTGGCCGCATCAATGATCAGTGCTTTCCGATCGATGGTCATGTTTTCTCACCCCAAAAATGACTATTTGAACATTTCGGTCATTAAGTACAGAATGTAATTTAACATATCCAAATGTAAAATGCAATGATTTAAATTATATTTTTTCCATTTTCAGACTCCGATTATGTGAAGCCGCAATATAAGCCAAAATAAAAAAGCCGCCGTTTTGATTGGCAGCTTTTTGCGTTTTTTATTCAAATAAATGGGCAAGCACGTCCTTTACGGCCTGTTTGCCTTGGTCGATGCAATCCGGGATTCCGACGCCTTCGAAAGAAGCGCCCGTCACAAAAATGCCGGGATATGACGCTTGAAGGCCTTCTCTTACTTCTTTGATTCGTTTTTTGTGGCCGACGTGATACTGCGGCATGGCTTCGTTCCATCTCGTGATACAGGTCATTTCCGGCTCGCCTTCGATTTTCATGATCCGCTTCAAGTCCTCGAGCACAATTCTGACCATTTCATTGTCAGACTGCTCGACGACGGATTCATCCCCCGCTTTTCCGACATATGCCCTAAGCAGAACTTTGCCTTCCGGCGTCGTATGGGGCCATTTTTTGTTCGTCCACGTGCAGGCGGTAATGGAAAAATCGCTGTTTCTTGAGATCACAAAACCCGTGCCTTCATGCTCCATTTTAACGGCATCCTCAGGAAAGCCGAGCGCTACATTGGCGACAGACGTTGAGACCATCTCCCGCATGCCTTTAAGCCAATCCTCGTCTGGAAACATCGCCGAAATCGCTTTATGAGGAGCCGCGATGACGGCAGCATCGGCATGAAGAACAATGCCGTTGTCAAGCTTGAAGCTGTAATGCTGACCGCGTTCAATGCCGACGGCCTTGGTGCCTTTGTAGATTTTCGTCAGCTCGAGCTGTTTTTCCAGCTCTTCGACAATCGTCTGCAGGCCGGTTTTCAGCGTCTGAAACTGTCCTTTCTTTTTCACGGGCGCCGCTTGCTTGCTTTTATTGCCGGCCGATTTCTTCATTCCGAGAATGAGGCTTCTATGCTTCTGCTCGGTTTGATAAAACTGCGGGAACGTCGACATCAGGCTGAGGCGGTCGATATCTCCGGCATAAATGCCTGACAGGAGCGGCTCAATCAGGTTTTCAACCACTTCGCTGCCGACGCGCCTTCTGAAAAACTCGCCAAGCGACTGATCGTCCTGCGGTTTGCTGGCCGGCAGCACCAAGTCCATCCCTGCCCTCAGTTTTCCCTGCAAGGAAAACAGCCCGGTCGTCAAAAAAGGGCCGACTTTTGTCGGAACGCCCATGACAGCCCCTTCGGGAATCGGATAGAGCGTTTCATTTACGAGAACATAAGACTGGCCTATCGCATTGTTCACAAGCAGATGCCCCAGCCCCAGATCCTTGACAAGCTGAGGAGCGCTCTGTTTTCGTTCCAAAAACGAGTCCGGTCCCTTCTCAACGATATAGCCGTCTTTATGAACGGTCTGGATCTTTCCGCCTAGTCTCGGGCTCGCTTCAACAAGCGTCACTTCGGCGGGGAGACCGTTCTTCTTGATTTCCCTCTCCAAGTAGAAGGCGGCGGCCAATCCGGTGATCCCGCCGCCGATAATGACAATCTGCTTACGTTCTCCACTCATATAAAATCGCCTTCTTTACTGTTCTTTCTCCAATCGTTTTAATACGACGGACGCCAAAGCATCGATAAACTGCGGTTTCGCATTCGGCATGTCCGGTCTGTAGTAGCTTGCTCCGACATCATCTGTTACGACTCGGCATTCATAGTCATTATCATACAGCACTTCCAAATGGTCGGCTACGAAGCCGACAGGAACGTAAACAAAGGCTTTGTAGCCTTTTTGTTCTGATAAGTCCCGCGTCAGATCCTGTACGTCGGGTCCCAGCCAAGGATCAGGCGTGTTCCCTTCGCTTTGCCAGCCGACGGCATACTCTTTTACCCCGGCTTCTTCGGCGATCAGCCTCGCTGATTCCTCAAGCTGCTCAGGATACGGATCCCCCATGCTGACGATCTTTTCGGGAAGGCTGTGCGCCGAAACGATCAGCACGGCTTTTTCGCGCTCTTCCGGCGGCATTCCGGCATACGTCTTTTTAATCTGATCGGCCCAATACGAAATAAATTTCGGTTCATCATACCAGCTGTTAATGGATGTGATCTTTAAGCCGGCTTTTTCGGCTTCCGTATTCGCCCGTTTGTTATACGACTGAACGCTGAACGTCGAAAAGTGCGGCGCCAGCACAAGGCTGACCGCTTCCGTTATACCGTCGTTGTGCATCTGTTGGACGGCATCCTCAATAAAAGGCTCGATATGCTTCAAGCCGATGTATGCTTTAAAGGTAACGTCATCCTGCAGTTCGTTTAAGCGCTTTTCGAGCTGCTCCGCCTGCTCCACGGTAATTTTTGCAAGAGGGGATATTCCGCCGATCGCTTTATAGCGGTCTTTTAAATCCTGAAGCATGTCAGGCTCCGGCTTTCTGCCTCTTCTGATATGCGTGTAATACCGTTCGATATCCTCTTCCTTGTACGGCGTTCCGTACGCCATCACAAGAAGCCCCATTTTCTTTTTACCCAACATGAACACCTCTTTAAAGATCTAGATCTATACGTATTTTGACAGTTTATATCGAAAACACCAACTGAAATGCTCATGGAATCAGGCTCGATTTTTTTGAGGCGGAATACTCATGAACAAATGCCGTCAATTTTTTCAGCGTTTCAGGGCTGACTTCCGGAAAGATGCCGTGGCCGAGGTTAAAAATAAACCGGTCCGTCTGCATTCCCTCATCGAGTATTTTTTTCGTCCTCTCCTCGATGACTTCCCAAGGCGCAAGCAATATTGACGGGTCGAGATTTCCCTGAAGGGTCTTGGTCAGGCCTTTTTCCCGGGCCTCCTTTATGCTCATCCGCCAGTCGAGTCCGACGACATCGAGGGAAAGATCGTGCCAGTCGCGGACGAGATGGCTCGCGCCCACCCCGAACATGATCAGCGGCACGCCTTCTTTTTTGAGCTCTGTAAACAGTCCATCCATCGCCGGCTTGATATAGCGGCGGTAATCATCGGCGCTGAGCGCTCCGACCCATGAATCAAACACCTGGATCGCTTGTGCACCGGCTTTGATTTGGGCTTTTACGTATACGGCCGCCATCCGGGCAAGCTTCTCCATCAGCTTGCTCCATGCGTCAGGCTGACTGTACATAAACGCTTTCGTTTTATTGTAGTTTTTCGACGGTCCGCCTTCTATCATATAGCTTGCCAATGTAAACGGAGCTCCTGTAAAGCCGATCAGCGGCACGTTAAGCTGCTCCTCCGTCAGCAGCTTAATCGTCTCAAGCACATATGGAATATGCTCTTCCGGCTCAAGCTCGCCGAGCGCTTCGATGTCTTTTGCCGAGGCGATCGGATTGTCGATGACAGGACCGATTCCGTTTTTGATTTCGACATTTACGCCAATTCCCGGAAGCGGTGTCATAATATCCTTATAAAGAATGGCCGCGTCCACCCCGTACTGTTCGACGGGCAGCCTTGTCACATAAGCGCACAGTTCAGGCTGATGGGTAATTTCAAACAATCCGTATTTCTCTTTGAGCGCCCTGTACTCCGGCTGCGACCTGCCGGCCTGCCTCATGTACCATACAGGTACATGGGCGCTTTTTTCTCCGCGGCATGCTTTTAAAAAAGCATCATTAAAAGCCTTGTCGTTTTTCACAATGATTTCCACCTTTCAGACTGCAACCATACGTTCGCAAAATTACTCCTTCAAATATACCGTTTTTTTTACCAACGGTATACTCATGAGACTTAATGTTCAAGAAATTGATGAATTTCGGGCAGCTAATGACCTGAAGGGAAGACTTTTGGCTCAATAAAGTCTGTTCCGTTCCCCTCCTCTTTCGTCTGCGGATTATACGGAACAATCCTGTAGGACGCGTCAGAAAAGAGATTTGCATACGGAATGTCATAGCTTCCTTTCCCCTTGACGGTGTCAACCAGCCTTTCTTTTCCGTTTTTCTTTTCATATATTCTGTATTCGGCCCGTTTATCCTCTTGCTCATGCCATTTTAATGATACCGTAATCAAACCCATCGGCGTGAAGGAATAACCGGCCTCTGCGCTCTCCAAATCTTCGAGATGGATCGGCCTGTCCAGATCCTTGACTCCTTCAGGCTTATTAAAGGTAGCCGGCTTTTGATTGGAACGCTTTAAAATATCCTTATAAAGCCTTGTCGGATACGAGCTTCCGCCTGTTAAATAGTGCTTTTCATCGGTTTTATCATAGCCCATCCAGACGGCCCCGGTAACTTTAGGGGTATAGCCTGCAAACCATGCGTCATTTGTTGCTCCCTCTTTTCCGGTATACGTCGTCGAGCCTGTCTTCCCGGCTATTTCTCCGGAAAATTCGCCCGCTTTGCCCGTTCCGCTCCTGACAACCTCTTGAAGCATTCTCGTCATATACCAGGCCGTTTGCCTGCTGAACACCTTTTCAGGCTTCTTATTATGGCGGTATAAAACGTTCCCGCTTTCATCACGAATCTTTTGGATGAAGTAAGGCTTCTCATACTCTCCCATATTGGCGAACGTCCGATAGGCGCCTGCCACTTCAAGCGGCGACACCCCTTGCTGCAGCCCGCCGAGCCCGAGTGCGAGGCCTTCATCCGGGATGTTCATCCCCAAACGGCTTAAATAAGGCTTGACGGTTTCAATGCCGGTCTCGTGCAATGTCCATACAGCGGGCGCGTTTTTGCTGTATGTCAGAGCATCGACCATCGACACCTTTCCTTCATAATGCCCGTCATAATTTTTAGGTGAATAGCCGTCATATGAAAGCTGCTTATCCTCAAGCAGCGAGTAGGGCTTGAAGAGCTTTTCTTCAAGAGCCGGCCCGTAGACGGCAAGCGGCTTAAACGTCGAACCCGGCTGCCTTGAAGCAACCGCCCTGTTATACCCTTTTGACACATAATTCCTGCCTCCGATCGCCGCGATCACGCCGCCTGTCTTGTTGTCGATAAACACGGCGCTCCCTTCGGCTTTATCGTCTGTACCCGGAAAATAGCCGTCCTGTTTCATCAAGGTGTAGGCGGCTTTTTGGACGGAGGGGTCAAGCGGAACGGTAATCGTGTAACCGCCCCGGAGAAGCTGGTCGCCTGAAATCGAATATCGGTCTTCCGCTTCTTTTATGACAAGGTCGATATAGCTGGCAAGCCAAGGATGTTTTGACGTTTCTTTGACGTGCAGCCCCAATGTGCTCCCTTGAGCCCTGACCGTTTCCTTCGAGCTGATATATCCCTGTTCGTTCATCATGCCGAGGATGACGTTGCGCCGCTCTCTCGATTTTTCCGGATGAAGAATCGGAGAATACGTTGTCGGCGCCTTCGGGAGCGAAGCGAGAACCGCTCCCTCGCTGACCGTTAAATCCTTTACGTCTTTATCAAAAAAATAATTGGCCGCTGCCTGAATGCCATAGACGCCGTGTCCGAAGTAAAGCTGGTTCAGGTACATTTCCAGCAGCTTGTCCTTGCTGTAGTCCCGCTCCAAATTAATGGCGATAATGACTTCTTTCGTTTTTCTTAAAAATGTTTTGTCATTCGTCAAAAAGATGTTTTTCGCGAGCTGCTGGGTAATCGTGCTTCCCCCTTCGACTTTGCTCCCCGCTAAAATATCTCTGTACACAGCCCGGCTCACCGATTTTAAATCGATGCCGTGATGTTCATAGAAGCGCTTGTCTTCAACGGCAATAAACGCATGTTTGACATCGTCCGGCACTTCATCAATCGAGACGGGCCTCCGGTTTTCCGTATACAGGCTTGCAATTTCCTCCCCGTTTTGGTCAACGATCTTTGAAGAAGCGTTGAAAATCAACTTTTTTTCGTCGATGACATAGTCGCCGAGAAATATAATCGTAATATATGCAAGTAAAGCAAAAAGGACAATTGCTGCAATAATGATGATTGGAATGAAAAATCTCTTTCTCATCTATTCACCTCATTCCTTTCTATAGCTAGTATGGGAATTTTTTCTTCAAATTATGTTTTTCAACGTTCGAGCATATGATCGAATAGAATTTTAAATTGTCCTTTTGTTATACTATCAAAAAAGGGGTGAGAAAAAGTGAATTTTTACATTACATACGGAACGCTCGATTTTTTAAAAAAGATTGCCCGGCAGCATGATCTTGAAAACATGCTCTTTATGAAAGGACCGGATTCTGCGGTTCTTTTCCACGAAACTGACGGGAAAAGCGTCTTTCAGGCGCCGCACAGCTACGAGGTCATCGATCAGTCCGGAACATTGGAACAGACCGGTTTTGCCGTTCTTAACAATATCCCTGTCACGCAAGAAGGCCGGCCGCTGTTTGAAACCCGGTTTAAAAACAGAGCCGGAAAAATCGAAAGCCAGCCAGGCTTTAAAGCGCTGAGAGTGCTCAGGCCGAAGGACAGCGATACGTACATCGTCTTGACGCTCTGGGAATCAGAGCAGGCGTTTCAGGACTGGAAAAATTCAACATCATTCAAAGAGGCCCACGACAAACCGCAATCTTCCGCAGGAATCAACCAAAAAGGCACGATCTTTTCCCGTCCGTCCTATATTTCTTCCTATTATTCCGTCGAATGACTGCCTTATCGTCAAAAGCGGTCTAGTTTTAGGGAAGCCGAGCATCGCAGCCGACTTTCACAGGATGTGGCGACGGCGGCGTTCAGCATGACACCTGAGCAATTAGCCGCCATTCCTTGCTTAACATGAAAATCGGCGAGCAGGCCTGACAACGAGTGCGAGAGTTTGTCGACAGCCTTTATTTTCTATAATAAAGAGAAGGCGTAAAAAAATCGAAACTGCTGATTATCTTGTCTAAAAGGAGTATCCGCTTCGTTAAATTGTTCTGTATATTGATATTTTTCACATTGAAAAAGTTAAATCAAAACATTGGTCAACCCTCGCTTGAACAGGCTGGTTTATTTCTATATGGCAGATAGCATCCGTTTAATAAAAATGTGGATTGCAGATGTTTTTCTCTGATGGAATTTCCAAAAATAAAAAACTTGCAGAAAAAAACATATTTTTCTCTACAAGCTGAATTTGCTTCTCCTTAATTTAATCACCATATTTTATTTGTTCATATCCTCTAATACAATTTCATTTAACCTGAAAAGAAATTCTTTATAATAATCCGGCTCATAATGTGCATAACTATTCCCAAATGGATGTTTATGATAACCAATATATTTTGTCTTTCTCATATCAATGATTCTCACATTTGGCAAATGGTATAAGAAGCAGTTCTCAAGCTTATCCCAAATATAATTGTTTCTTTTAATTTCCTTGTGGGGAAACTCAACAATTTTGTTATTAGCGTCTTTATACTTTGTAGTTAAACGCCCCCGGTTCAGGATGATTTTATCTTCAGGGATAATTGACAACAATTTTTCGATGAACTTTTCTAAGCTCTTTTCCCAAAGGTCGAAGTACTCATTAGCATCAGAACTAGAAATCACTTTTTTCCCTTTTAATTTTTTATAAAAAGCAGTCCGTGGAAGCAGATAGTTTAAAGTAATATAAGAGCTATCATTAATCTCAATCACTTCTCTACACGCGTCTACATAAAGATCAATAATTAAGTAATCCGGTTTGGTGTCTTTTAAATTTTCGAAAAAGCTCTTCTCAAAGTCTGATTTCAAATAATTAATATCAGATTCTTTCAACTCACTTTGTATAAAATCATCCTTGTTAAACTCAACAGGATCAGAAACAAGGCTAATAATATTTGAGTGAAATTGAGTATAAGCACATTTATATAACTTTTTATATCCCGGATTGAAATAGTCCATTGTATTAAACGCATTTCTGCTATAACAAGTACCAAGAACCGCGATATTCGTAACATTTTCATTGAATTGTCTATTAACATTAACCCAAATTGAATAGTTGCCAAAACCGTTTGTAAACAAAGCTGCTTTACTGGATACAATTTTGTCTTTATTCTTTGCGAATAAAGGTAAATCTATTTTTTCACCTGCTGTATTTTCACATCTAATAAACAAATCCAAAATGTCCTTTTCTTTAGCAAATTTCAAAGGAAACAGTCACATCAAAAAGATTCCCGCTCATTCCTATTCTCTTTTCAAATACTGTATAGTGTTCAAAGGCTGTTCCAACTTCTCTGCGTTGTTTACTTACAATACTATAATTGGAAAAATCATCGAAAGGAACTGTCCCTTTAATATTCAAATGATTTTTTATTTCAATTACAGAAGTGGCGGCAGCTTTTAACTCTTTTTGTTTTAGATGTAATGTTAAAGTTTCTTTTTCATTTATTAGCGGTTTAATTTGATAAAAACCATCTTTATTAAAAGGAACAGTTGTTGAATCAAGCGGTAAACTTTTTATGGTTACCGGAATAAAAATACTGCTGTGTTCATTTTCCACTTTCACAAAAAAATCCCATAACGCTTCCTCTAATTTATCAAGGAATACTTCATTGAGATCATGTTCAAATAAAAAAGAATTTATTTTTATATTGGCATCTATGGTCTCAATATAATGAAATATATCCTTGCACTCTCTTTTTCTGTAGCATAAAGTTAAATCAAATTTTCGGATATCTATGTCGTTTGATTTTATTGCTATCTCTCCGCTTATCTTTTCTTCTTTAATAGACATAGATTCTAAGGAGCATTCAACACTTACAGGTCTTACATACAGAGCCAATGTTTTAGAACCTTTCGTAACGTATGGTACAATTTTGAATAAATTATTCAAATCAAAGAAATAATAAAGAAATAATAGTGATATTGTCTTAATAGTGAGTTTGGAAAAGAAACACTAAGTTTTTCAACTCCATCTGTTAAGAAACAATCCCACATTATTTCATCTTTTTGGTAAAGATTTTCTGCATCGATAATGTCATTAATATTTAAGCGAATGTTGATTATCTTGTCATCCTTAACTAACTTAAAAAACTTTCCCTCATATAAGCTTAAACTGCTGCTATCCTGCCTTTTTGCCATAATAACTGTAAGTTTTCCGCACTGAAATCACTATAGATCTCCAATCCCATGTCACCGTTAGCTGCATTAAAAGAAAATGATGTTACTTCTGCTTTCATGTTTTGTTGACCACCCTCTCTATTTTTAATGACTAAGTACTTGTATAGAGGCTTAGAAATGACAATGGATTTTATATCATTCATATTAAGCTCTTTGATTTTTTGAAATTCATTTTATTCACTGAAAAATCCGCTTGGAATGCATACAAAAGAGCTATAATATTTAGTTCAATCTCCTATCCTCTCTGACAATACTACTATTTTTTCACAAGCCGGGGTAGTTTTTTTAAAATCAAATTTTAAATATATACTTTGGTATATATAGAATATGAAAATCCTAGAGAAGTCATAATAGTGTCGAGTCAAATATAATCCTTTGTATCGTTTTAGATGTTTAATTCATGTGGTGCTCATCCCTGTGGCGGCCATCTGCAAGGTCGACCCGTTTGAACTGGCCAGACTTAATATCATTCCCGTCGCAGCAGGGCTGACCGCAACAACGGTTATGGCTTTATTTCTCTTATAAAACCTTACAGACAAGTTGAAACAACGGCTTGAACTGTCATAAAATTTAAAAAATGGGATATCCCTTAGAGGAGGAATCAGTTTGAACGCAGACGCATTAAAGCAGACGATCTGTGAACAGCTTGACAAGCATTACGATGAGATGGTCGCACTGAGACGCCACTTTCACCAGCACCCTGAGCTTTCTTTCCAGGAAAAGGAGACAGCCGCGTATATCGCGGCTTATTATGAAGCCCTCGGCGCTCCGATTCGCACGAATGTCGGCGGAGGCGGCATCCTCGCCTATATCGAAGGCAGACTGCCCGGCCCTATCATCGCTTTAAGAGCAGATTTTGACGCCCTGCCCATCCAGGATGAAAAAGACGTTCCTTACCGGTCGACGGTTCCTGGCGTCATGCACGCCTGCGGCCATGACGGTCATACCGCAGCACTGCTCGTCCTTGCAAAAGTTTTCCATGAAAACAAAAACGATTTAAAAGGAAAGCTTGTCATGATTCATCAGCACGCCGAAGAGTATTCACCAGGCGGAGCAAAGCCGATGATTGAAGACGGCTGCCTCGACGGCGTCGACGTTATTTTCGGCACGCACTTGTGGGCAACAGAGCCCCTCGGTACGGTGCAATACAAAGCAGGTCCCATTATGGCGGCTTCTGACCGCTTTACGATTACGATCAACGGCAAAGGCGGCCACGGCGCTCAGCCTCATAAAACAAAGGATGCGGTATTGATCGGTTCGCAGATCGTCTCGGCCCTTCAGCACATCGTCAGCCGCAGGCTTGATCCGATTCAGCCTGCCGTTGTCTCGACCGGATCATTTGTCGCAGAGAATTCCTTTAATGTCATTGCGGATAAAGCCGTGTTAATCGGCACAGCCCGTTCCTTCAGCGAAGACGTGCGGACGCTTATTGAAAAAGAAATCGAACAGGTCGTCAGCGGGATTTGCGCCATGCACGGAGCAGGCTTTGACTACTCGTATGAAAGGGGCTATCCGGCAGTCTGCAATCATTCCGAGGAAACTGGCTTTTTAGCAGACATCGCCCGGAATACGCAAGGCGTCGAAAAGGTGACAGAAAGCGAACCGCAGATGGGCGGAGAAGATTTCGCCTATTATCTCCAGCATGTAAAAGGCACCTTTTTCTTTACGGGAGCGCGTCCCGAAAATCCGAACCATGCCTTTCCCCACCACCATCCGAAATTCGACATCGATGAAAAAGCAATGCTTATCGCCGCCAAGGTAATGGCAAACGCCGCGGTTTCTTATCAGGAACAAGGAAAAGCTTCCCCGGCAGCGGCCGAGGTTTGAACTAAAAAACAAAAACCGGGGTTAATCCCCCGGTTTAGATGCAGCAGCCGTTCTTTCCTAAACGTGTACATCGAAATGTAAACCAAAGCCTGGATTAATACCCGGCAGTCTCCTTGATCCATCGCAAGTGAAAGACATGTCTCGCCGTTTCTCCGAGATGTCCGAGCAATTTATAATTGGCCGTTCCGCCGACGATGGCGCCCAGCCCTGGGACAAGCTGAAACAATTTGACGAGATCAATATGGTCACGGTACTCCTGCTGGAATGTATGCCAATCGATGTCCCGTTTTTCCGTTTCCCAATTTTCGATGATGCGGAAAATCTCTTTTCGATGCTCTTCCCCCGAAAAGGCAAGCTGGAAGATGTAGAGAAGAAACAGCCGCTCTTCTTTCTGTTTGATGTCATAGCCGTAAATCGACGCCAATTCGAACAGGCATTTCATTTTAATGCCGAGCAGCAGCGGAAAATCCGCCAGCCCGAGAAAGATCCCCCCAGCTCCCGTGCCGATGCCTGATGCAGCCGCGGCCTTTTGGTATTGGGCAACCGCTTTTTGGGCAAGCCCGTCTTTTTCCTTTAAAGAAAGCGGACCCGTTTCCTTTTGGGCCGTCGTCAAATTTGACCCGACTAACGTAGCCTCGACCATTTTTTTTATGCCCTCGGTGACCGCTTTGTGCACCTTGCCGGGAATGCGGGCGTTAATCTTAGCCTGCACGCCTTTTGACATTCGTTCTGCCATAGATGACTTTCGCAAAAACCTCATTTTCCAGCGGTAGGCCTCATCCAAATACAGCTGATTTTCGTTCATGTCCTTCACCTCTTCTTTATACATACTGACGGCAAAGGAAAAGGATTCATCTGCGTGTATGTTTCTTCAGCCTGCTTGTGAAATAAGGCTTCATGACGGCAAAAATGAGCAGCGCGGCGCCGAGAAGACCTGCAAGCATCCCTGTCCAGTGCATGCCGATGCCCGCTGCCAGTGACAATAATAGCGACTGAATGCTGAGAACGGTCTGGAGCAGCCCGAAGAAGCTTTTTCGTCTCTCCTCCTGTCTGACGGGATAGAGCTCCTGCAATGACAAATGCGAAAAATGATCAAACAACGGCGTCAGCTGGATGCCCGTGATAAAAACGGTAAAGACGACGAGGACCGCTGACACCCAGTCATTCGTTGAGAAATAAGCGATGATCAGTCCAAAAATGACAGTCAGCCTGAGAACGATCCCGAAATAATCGTTTGACCTGATAAAGGCCCTCGCATACATGTACGCATACGTCTTTTTCTGTTCATACGGGATCAATCCAAGAATCCAGTCAAGATACGCCCTCCTCTTCGCCTGCTTTCTGAGGTGCGGGACATCCGTAAACAGGTTGGCCAGCCTGTAAAACCGCTGCTTCCTTCTGATTTCGTCTTCGATATGCAGCTCCCATTTAAACGATTTTTTCTTTTCAGCAGCCGAAAAATACACGACGAGCGCAAGCATGATCGCGTATACGGCAAGCGCAAAACCGTAAGACGCTTCTAACGCAAAATACAAGGCAAGCGCATTCAGCAGAAAGCGGACGATTTGATCCGTGATCCGCACGTTTTTTTCGCCGAAATACGTCATCCGCCATTGCATCGCCATGTTCCACGCTTTTAATATAAGCAATTGAACCAAAATTAGCGCATAAGCTGCAAATGTCCTTCCGCTTGCTTCGAAGTACAGCGGCGCCAAAACTAGCGCTGCCGCAATGAGCGGAAACAGCTGCGTCATAAAACTGAACCTGAAGGCTTGTTTTAAATAAGGACCCATTTTTGCTTCAAGCGGCAGCAAAAACACAAGGTCCGCTTCTTTGATCAGCGTCCTGACATAGGAACTTGTCAGAACGAGCGAAAACAAGACGGCCATCACCCAGTATGCGGGAAATCCTTCCGGCATCTCTTTCAGCCATTTGCTGTACCAGCTTGCTGCACCGGCGATAAAAAAAATCATGACGATGACGAGATGGTCGTTCAGCATATATTTCAAGTAAGATCTTGTCTCTTTTATATACTCCTCAATTCTCGCCTTCCAAATACTTTGAATGCTATTCATAGCTCTCTTCCTTCGTCAGCTCAAGATACAGATCGTCAAGGCTTGCATCTTTCATGGAAAACTGCTCTCTGAGCTCTTCAAGCGTTCCCTTTGCCCGCACTTGGCCGTTGTGCAAAATAATAAATGAATCGCAATACCGTTCAGCGGTTGCCAAAATGTGCGTCGACATCAAGACGGCAGCACCGTTATTCTTCGCTTCGTTCATCCTCTCAAGCAAGGCGTTAATGGCGAGCGGGTCCAGTCCGAGAAAAGGCTCGTCGATGATATAAAGCTCAGGCTCGACTAAAAAAGCGCACATGATCATGACCTTCTGCTTCATTCCCTTTGAAAAATGAGCCGGGAACCATTTCAGCCTCTTTTCCATTCTGAACTCTTTTAACAGGGGAGAAAGCCGTTTTTCAAACGTTTCTTTTGACAGCCCGTACGCCATCGCGGTCAGTTCCAAATGCTCCTTGAGCGTCAGCTCTTCATATAAAATCGGCGTTTCCGGAATAAACGTAAACTGTGAACGATAGCTTTCCGGATCCTCGATAAATGTTTTCCCGTTTAGCTCAACGGATCCTTTGTGAGGCTCCATCAGGCCGATAATATGGCGAATCGTCGTGCTTTTTCCGGCTCCGTTCAAGCCGATCAAGCCGACGATCTGCTTTCGGTCGATCTCAAATGATACATCCCTGAGCACAGGGTTTCTTGTATACCCGCCGGTCAGATCTTTTACAGAGAGTAGTGACATACGTTCGTTCCTTTCTTGCATTTTTCTTAATAGTACCAAAAATAAGGAGGTATTTGAAACGTTTTCCCTTCCGTTCTTCGCGCATAAACGAAAACGATCCGGGACAATCTAATGGATGAAGAAGGGGAAGCTGATCATCTGGCGAATGAGGTGTTTGTCAAAGACAGGATCTTCGAAAGTCAGTTTGAAAAGAATTTGAAGCATGTCAAGGCTTAGAAGTTTCTTACATTCACCGAATTGAGAAAGCATCCGCTTTATATGGCATTGACATATAAAAAAGGTGTGATGATCAAATGAGGTGTTTGGGACAGGAAATGTATAGGCGTTTCAAGTCTTCATTTTAATGAAAATGGGGTGCTTGCAAAAGGCATTGTGTAACATTTCTTATTAAAGCCAACCTTCTTCCGGCAGGGTGAACGCGGGAGCCGTTCATCCTGTTTTCGTGTTTCCGTCATAATTGTGGTAATATTATGCTTATACATAACCTTTCCAAAGCGGAAAAAGGAGGAAAAGTATGAGCGATTGCATTTTTTGTAAAATCATTAACGGGGAAATACCTTGCGCAAAAGTGTTTGAAAATGAGCACGTCATGGCTTTTCTCGATATCAGCCAGGTTACAAAAGGACATACCCTTGTTATTCCAAAGGTCCACAAAACGAACATATACGAAATGACCCCTGATGTTTCAAGAGATTTTTTTGAAGCGGTTCCGAAAATCGCCCAGGCCATTAAAGAAGAGTATGAGCCGATCGGTTTAAACCTTCTGAATAACAACGGCGAAAAAGCGGGACAGTCGGTTTTCCATTATCACATGCACATCATCCCCCGCTACGGGAAGGGCGACGGCTTCGGAGCCGTCTGGAAAACGCATGCGGACGACTATACCCCGGAAGATCTGCAAACGATCGCTTCTTCCATCGGCAAACATCTATAATATTGAAAAGGGCACCGGCTTAAGCGCAGGTGCCCTTTTGCTGTAACGCTGCGTCAAAAAAAATTCACATTTACAGCAGCCCCTTTTCCCCCGAGAATCAGCGCCTGTCCCGCTTTTCGCACTATTCAAATTTTTGTGTATCATGAGATTCTTTTATGATAGGATTGTTTTATATTTTTATTCATAAACAGGGAGCGATTGTGATGATACGTACAACAAACTTTAATGCAGGACCCGCAGCACTGCCCTTAGAGGTGTTACAAAAGGCGCAAAACGAATTTCTTGATTTCAAAGGGGCGGGAATGTCCGTTATGGAGCTGTCCCACCGCAGCAAAGAATACGACGCCGTTCATCAACATGCAAAATCTCTTTTAAAGGAGCTTATGGAAATACCCGACGATTATGAGATCCTGTTTCTTCAAGGCGGTGCAAGCCTTCAGTTTTCAATGATTCCGATGAACTTCCTTTCCAAGGAGAAAACGGCTTATTTCGCCATGACAGGCGCATGGTCCGAAAAAGCGCTTGCTGAAGCAAAGCTTTTCGGAAACACTTCGATTATTGCGTCAAGCGAAGCTGACACATACAACCACATTCCTGACGTATCAAACATTCCGGCTGACGGAGTTTATCTCCACCTGACGTCAAACAACACGATTTTCGGGACGCAGTGGAGAGAGTTCCCAGACTCCCCTATTCCGGTTGTTGCCGATATGTCGAGCGATATTTTAAGCAGAAAAATCGACGTTTCAAAGTTTGACATCATCTATGCCGGCGCACAAAAAAACCTTGGCCCTTCAGGGGTTACCGTCGTGATCATCAAAAAAGAGTGGCTCACAAAGGAAAACGAACAGGTGCCGAAGATCTTAAAATATTCAACGCATGCAAAAGCGAATTCGCTCTACAACACGCCGCCGACTTTCGCGATTTACATGTTGTCCCTTGTGCTTGAATGGCTGAAAGAAAAAGGCGGGCTTGAAGCCATCGAAAAGCGCAACAGCGAGAAAGCCCGGATTTTGTACAGCGCGATCGACGAAAGCAACGGATTTTACCGCGGGCATGCAAAACCGGACAGCCGTTCCAACATGAATGTCACCTTTACGCTGAAAAATGATGAGCTGACGAAGTCGTTTATCGAACAAGCGAAGGAGGAAAAAATGTCCGGACTCGGCGGACACCGTTCAGTCGGCGGCTGCCGCGCGTCGATCTACAACGCGGTTTCTATTGAAGATTGCGAAAAGCTCGCCGCCTTTATGAAAAAGTTCCGGGAAGCTCATTAAACTGCAAGATCCTGTTTTTGGAAGATAAAAAACACTATCACCTTCATTCAGAAGTTTGATATACTACTATAAAGCTTTCGCAATAAATGACGAGCATATTATTGGAAAGCGGGTACTTTTAGCCTGAGACGAGGAGAGAATAGATATGAAAACAAAAGAATTGGTTGCACTGGCCCTTTTTGTCGCCATCGGAGCGGCTCTGCACGCAGTGATTCCGCCGTTTTTTTACGGTATGAAGCCCGATATGATGCTGATTATGATGTTTATGGGAATCCTTTTGTTTCCAAAGCTGCAAAACGTACTTGTCATCGGAATTGTGACCGGCATCATTTCCGCTTTAACCACTGCGTTTCCGGGAGGACAGCTGCCAAATATTATCGATAAACCGATTACGTCTCTAATCTTCTTCGGCGCTTTTCTCGCTGTAAGAAAACTGGGCAGCAGAACGCTGACAGCCGCCGGTTTGACTGCCGTGGGAACGCTCATTTCGGGAACGGTTTTCCTGACGTCGGCCCTCTTGATCGTCGGCCTTCCGGGAAATCAGGGATTGATGACACTGTTCTTCGCCGTCGTTTTGCCGACGGCCGTGATCAGCACGATCGCCATGTTCGTGATCTATCCGATCGTACAGGCGATCCTGAAGCGGTCAAGGCTGACCGAAGAAGTAAAATAATGCAAAAAACCTCTTTAAAAAAGGATTGTTTCTTTTTTGAAGAGGTTTTTTTCGCATATATGGTCAAAAAAAGGAGGATACGCCCGATATTTTATATAAGAAGCTTGATCAAAAAAAGGAACAGGAGCAACAAGCCCGCGGCTCCGGCGCAAAAATAAGCTTTTTGTTTCAGTACGCGTTTCGGCGGATAAGATGCACGAAATCCGAGAAGCCTGAGATAATAAAAGGAGCCGGCGGAAAAAACGGCGGTTAAAATCGTTAAAAAAGCGATGATGACAGACAACCCTCTCCCTCCTTTTTTAAAAAGTATGCTAAAATAAAGCAAGCTATGCAGAAGTTTTCCCGGGATTATCCCTCGCGGAAAGCCCCTAAGCAATCATTATCAAACGATGAAAAGGCTGTCCAAAGCCTGATCTTTCAAAAATATAACCGGGGTGATGTATATGTCAAAAGGACGATCTTTAGCAGCAGGACTGATTGTAGGCGGAGTTATCGGAGGCGTTGCGGCACTGCTTTCCGCGCCTACTTCAGGAAAAGAATTAAGAAGGCAGCTTAAAGCGAACTGCGGAAAATTTGAAGACACGGTAAAAAGACTGAAACTTGACGGAATCGCTTTAAAAGAGCAAGTCGTCAAAACAGCGCGGGAAAGTGCAGAGATCATCAAGGATGTCGGCAGTGAGCTGCAATCGTCCATTAAGGAATGGAGAGAGGAAATCAAGCCCCATCAGCAGGATCTCAAAAAAGAACTCGCTGATATTGAAGAGAAGATTCAACAGCTGGAGAAAACCTTACAAAACTAATATATTCAGCGAAAAAAAATAAGCCTTTAAAAAGGGGTGTGAATAATCATTTTCACGCTCTTTTTTCATTAAAATGCTGATTTCACACTGAAAAAAGCGATTTTTTAAAAATTTCGTAAATTTACATCTTTATTAATCTTTATTTTATTGGCATAATAGAATTATAAGATAAAGAGAAGCAGGTGAAGTGAATGAATCGATCGGAAGAGCCCTATACGGTGAAAGAAGCCCTTTTATTCAGCCAAAGAATGGCACAGCTGAGCAAGGCGCTTTGGAAATCGATAGAAAAGGATTGGCAGCAATGGATTAAACCTTATGACTTGAACATTAATGAGCATCATATTTTGTGGATCGCCTACCAGCTGAACGGAGCTTCGATTTCTGAAATCGCCAAGTTTGGCGTAATGCACGTATCCACGGCGTTTAACTTTTCAAAAAAGCTTGAGGAAAGAGGCTACCTCGAGTTCTCAAAAAAATTAAACGATAAACGCAACACATACATTCAGCTGACTCCGAAAGGCGAGGAGGTTTTCCTTAAAATCCTCGAGTCCTATGATCCCTCCCGGAACGCTGTGTTAAAAGGCGCCCAGCCTCTTCATCAGCTGTATGGGAAATTCCCTGAGATCGTCGAAATGATGTCGATCATCCGCCACATTTACGGCGATGATTTCATGGAGATTTTCGAAAGATCATTTTCCAATATCGAAAATCAGTTTACCAGTGACAACGGCAAAATGAAGAAAAAAGATGAAGCAACAGAAAACGGTGAATTGCCGGAGATGGACAAACAGCTTGAGCCCGTTAAAAACTAATCCAGGCCGTACTGCTTCATGATGCCGATAAATTCGCTCATCAGCGGTTTATAAAGACCTTGTTTGTGAAGGGCGAAAATCGTTTCGTGCACTTCGAGTTTTTCATTTAACTGTCCTGCAAAAAGCGCGAGAAGATTGTCGAACATGACAAATCCTTGCGCTTTTTGCGCTTCAAGCTCTTCTGCCAGTTCTTCGCACAGCTTCTCCGTTTCTTTTGCTTCCTCCTCTGATAATCCCCGTTCAATCAGCATTTTATAGTACGGGTATTGATCCATATCCGCATTGTTCAGCAAAAGCTTTATGTAATATTCCAATCGTTCAAGACGATGCTCCATTGAATCCATATTTGTCACTTCTCTCCTTTATTTTATTTTAGCCGATTATCCTTTTTGATGAAAGTTCAACATCGTGATTTCCCTTCTCTCATTTCTTTTGAAAATGACGATTTTTTTTTCGAAAAGGGATTGATTTTTCTCCGGCGGAGGAGTAAATTATTCTGAGGATTTCATATAACAGTTTTAAAAACGGAGGATGCCACACATGAGTTGCTGGAAAACCATCAATCTGTTAAAAGATTATGGAGGCATGCGGATCGCACTCACCGCAGTCAGTTTAATGATTTTGTTTTTTATTCCCGAATATTTGGCCATGCAGCTGATTCATCCTCAAACCGTTCAAAGAGGCGACCATGCGCTTTTGTTCGCAGGCGTTTTAGCTCTTGCGATTATCGCTCATAAAATCCTTCATATCTTCCCGATCGTGGGCAAGAAAAAACTAGAAAAGAAGATATATTGGCTGAAAATGAGAACATGGAGAGAGATCCCGAAAAACACGATGCTTGTCTCCCTTCTCTGCCCGTTTTTGGTTATCACGCCGGTTCTTTTTTATGCAGGGGCCGTCATGCCAAGCTTTTCCCACTATTTTTGCATCATTTCCAGCATTCATTTCGGCTACTGCCTGCCCGATTTTTTGTTCGCCTGGAAATTGATCAAAGCGCCAAAAAATTGCTTTGTCGATCAGGAAGCCGACGATTTTGATATTTTGATACAAAAATAGGCGGCAGGCGGTTGGAAAAACCTTTTTTTCAGTCTATTTTCTATCTTTTTTAATAAATATTTGGTAATGTAATATGGAGCAGAAACAGAGAGGGGGATCTCCTATTATCCTTTTTTATTTCATCCTGTTTGCGATATTTACTGTGTTTAACATAAACAAGCTTACAAATTCTTTATGCCTTGTCAGAGAGATTCCTGAAGAACGGCAGGATAAGGTATTCAGAATGATTAACGTGCTGATTTTGATATTATTGATCTCATCATTCATCGAGATTTCCTTTACGGCATAAAGAAAAAGGATAGCTGCCCGATCAAATCGATCCGGCAGCTATCCTTTTGTTTATTAGCATATCCAAGAAGCACCAATAATAATTAATAAAATGAACAGCACCACCAGCAGCGCAAAGCCGCCAGCAAAACCTCCAACGTAACCGTCGCCCATATTGACACCTCCTCTGCCCCAGTCGTTACGATAGTGTATGCACGAATGTCATGAAACGATTAGGCTCTCCTCACAAAAGAAAAGAACCGCCTGAAAAAAAGCGGTTCTTTTCCTATTTTCCACGATTTTAGTACAGATAAGCTGCACCAACGATGATTAACAAAATAAATAACACGACCAACAAAGCAAAACCGCTTGAGTATCCTCCGCTCATGTTATTGACCTCCTTTTCTTGATCACTACATGTGTATGATCCCAAAGAAAATTTGACTAGACGGATGCCCTCCCCTTGAAAATCTTTTTACAGCATGTCAGAATATGATATGATACAATTCAAAGGAAAGTTTAAACTGTTATGATTAGGAGTGTTTTCATTTATGAAAAAGATTGCTATTGCGGCGATTACGGCGACAAGCGTTCTTGCTTTAAGCGCGTGCAGCAGCGGAGACTCTCAAGTTGTCGCTGAAACGAAGGCCGGAAACGTAACGAAAGAAGAGCTTTATCAAACACTAAAAGAAAATGCTGGGGCAGATGCGCTCAACATGCTTGTTCAGCAAAAAGTGCTCGATAAAAAGTACAAGGTTACTGACAAAGAAATCGACAAAAAGCTGAATGAGTATAAAAAAACCGCGAGCGACCAAATTGACGCGCTCATTAAGCAAAAAGGCGAAGACTACGTCAAAAAACAGATCAAATATGAACTTCTTATGCAAAAAGCCGCAAAAGATAACATAAAAGTAACAGACAAGGAAGTAAAAGAGTATTATGACGGCTTGAAAGGCAAAGTCCATGTAAGCCACATTGTCGTCAAAGAAAAGAAAACGGCTGAAGAAGTTGAGAAAAAGCTGAAAAAAGGCGAAAAATTTGAAGACCTTGCAAAAGAATACTCAACTGACGGAACGGCTGAAAAAGGCGGCGACCTCGGCTGGATCGGCAAAAACGACAATATGGACAAAACGTTCACCAAAGCAGCTTTTGCTTTGAAAACCGGCGAAGTCAGCGGACCTGTGAAAACGCAATTCGGCTATCACATCATTAAGAAAACAGAAGAACGCGGCAAATACGATGACATGAAAAAAGATCTGAAAAAAGAGCTTCTGGCACAAAAAGAAAGCGATACGACCGAACTTCAGACAGTCATGAACAAACTTGTCAAAGATGCCAACATGAAGGTAAAAGACAAAGAGCTGAAAAAACAAGTCGAACAGAATCAGGCGGCAACTACAAGCGGCAACAGCTGATTCAAAAAAAGCTGTCCTCCCCTTTTCGGGGCCGGACAGCTTTTTTATGCGATCGAGTGGTTGTTTTCCGTTTCATGCTGTTCTTGCTTTTTCGAAGACTGCTTCATCCGCCTTTCCCTTTCCTTCTCCATTCGTTCGATGTAAATCCTGCCTTCCTTTTCTATAAAAGCCTGATCGATCTTTTCTTCTTCCTTTGCCGTTGACATCAGCTTATAGGCGCTGAAAACAATGCCGACGATACAAAGGTAGACCCACCACGGAAATAACAGCACGGCTTATCCCCCTTTTTCAAGAACGTGATATACCTGAAATGTATGCAAAAGGGAGACAAGTTATGACGTTATTTATGAAAAACGGGCTTGTAAAAGGAACGATTATCCAAGGCAAAGACGCGTTCTGTATACTCTCCCGGCTTGACCCTTTCAAGCGCCCTGTCCATCATATTGATCTTCGCGTCGAGATTGTCGATGTAGTGGAGAATTTCAGCTTCTTTGACCATCGGCGGCTTCGGGCTTCCCCATTCCGGTTTGCCGTGGTGGCTCAGAATTAAATGCTGAAGAATGAGAATCTCCTCAGAGTCGATTTGCAGCTCTTCTGCAGCCTTTGAAATTTCGGTCACCATGATCGAAATGTGGCCGAGCAGATTCCCTTCAACCGTATATGTCGTTGACACCGGGCCTGAGAGCTCTTTTACCTTCCCGAGATCGTGCAGGATGACGCCTGCATACAGGAGATCGCGGTCAAGAGTCGGATATAAATCGGCGACCGCTTTGGCGAGATTGAGCATTGACACGACATGATAAGCCAGTCCAGACACAAATTCGTGGTGATTTTTGGTCGCCGCCGGAAAATCGATGAATTCCTTTCCGTATTTTTTGACAAGGTGCCTCGTGATCCGCTGGATATTCGGATTTTTCATTTCAAAAATATATTGGGTGATCGTCTCCATCATTTCATTTTTCGGAATCGGCGCGGTTTCCAGAAAATCATCGATCTTCACATTTTCATGCTCTGCCGCAGGTCTAATATTTCTCAGCTTGAGCTGGTTGCGCCCGCGATAATGATGAATGTCGCCGACCACTTTAACGATCGTCTGCGGTCCATAGATCGTTTCGTCATGTTGCTTGGCGTCCCAAAGTTTAGCTTCGATATCGCCTGACTGATCCTGCAGCATCAGTGTTAAAAACGGTTTTCCGTTGCTTGCGATTCCTTTTGTTGACGACTTGATGAGCAAATAACAGTCAACCTGCTCGCCAACCTCGTGCAGCATGATACCTTTTGCCATTCTAAAGCTCCCTCCGTTTTCCTACATAAAATTATTATAGCATAATCCTTTAATTGCTAGTTGCTTCCTTTTCCGCCAAGGAAGAAAGCATCATCACTTCCTCTTCCCGAAATGCATCCTTCACATGCTCATGGCACGTAAAATAGAATATTTGCTGTTCTTTTCCCGAAAGCTGCTTTAACATGTCAATCACCTTCTTGAGCCTTTCTTGATCAAAATGGACAAAACTGTCATCAAGCTGAAACGGAAGATTGATGTCATTTTGATGGGACAAAGCGAGAGCGAATCGTATCGCTAAATAGAGCTGCTCACAGGTCGCCTGTGACAGTTCGTGCGCGTGAAACACGGCTCCGTCCGTTCTCACTACCATCATCGAATCGGGGTTTTCGGAAAAATAAATTTTTTCATAACGTTCGCCTGTTAACGGCTTCAGAAAGGCCTCGGCCGTTTCCAGGAGTTTCGGAAGACGGATCTTTTTATGATCATCCATCCTGTTTTTGACGGCCTGCCTGACGAGCTTGATCGAAGCCCACTTTTTGGCGAGTGCGGCGACCCGCTCTTTTTGCAGCTCCACCTCGTGCGTCAGTTCGGAAACGGTTCCCGATTCTTCCAGCCTCCGCTGCTCTGCAAGAAGCAGCGCAGCTTTTTCTCTCTCTTCTTTGAGCCGCTGTTCTGTCAGGGTTTTTGTTTCTTTCGCCGCTGCAAGCTGATTTTCCAGATCTGCGAGCGTATGGCCGGAGGCAATCCGGACAACATTTTCGTCTTTTTTGCCCAGCTCCGCCTCGATGGATGCCAGCTTTGCTTTTAATTCCTTTTTTTCCTGATCCAGTTTGGCAAGCTCTAAAAATGAGTCCCTATCATTTGCCCCGGCCTTTTGAAACAGCTCGGCGATCCGCGATTTGAAGTATTCCGCTTCCCCTGCCAATTCTTTCATCTGCTCAAGCGTATGCTGAAGCGACAAATCGATTTCCTGCTTTTGGCGCAGGTTTTCTTTTTGCAAATCGAGCTCGTGTTTCAGCCTGAAAATCGATTCCTGCACGCTTCCTTCGGAATGGCCGAGCGATGAGGCAAGATTGTTGAGCCGTTTTTCAAAAGATGCCCTCTTTTCCTCAAAGCGGGCGAGCTCCCTTTCCATTTCCCGCTTTTTCGCGATTTCTTCTTTGAGCTCCTTGATTAAGGCATATGCATCAGACAAAAACGACGGGTCTATCGACAGATTAAGCTCTTTTAAAAAGCGGTCGGTTTGTTCCTGGTAAGGAAACATCTCCTTTTCCCATTCTTCAAATTGTTGAATCGCCCGTTCGTAGTCCGCTTCCTTCTGCCTCAGCTCTGCCTGTTTTGCGACGAGAAAGCGCCTGTTTTGATCGTCCCGCCACAGCTCTTCTCTCAAGGATGTCAGCTCCGGAGCATGATCCGAAGCGTCCCCTTCGAGTCCTTCAAGCTGCTCGCGGATGAATGCTGACGCTGAAGAAGGACCGGCCTTTTTCAAAGAAAAGAGGAACAGAACGGCAGCTACAACGATAAAGCCGCCAAGGAGCCACTGCTGAAAAAACAGAGCCGCCAGACAAGCAGCAAAGGCTGTGAAGACGGCCGAGAATGCTGCCAGTTTCCTTCTCTTCTCCCGCTCTTTTTCTTCCCTCTTAAGCAGGGACAGCTGTCTGATGAGATCCTCCCGCTTCTCCGCCTTTCCTCCCGCAGCTTCCAAACGGCTGACGGTTTTTTCTTTTTGCTTGCGGACATCGTCAGGCATCACTTCTTCCGAGAGTTCAGCATATGCCTGCTCGGCTTCCTCAAGATCGGCCCTCGCCTGTTCAAAGCGATCGTCTAGAACCCGTTTCTGTTCGCGCAATTGAAGGTAAGCGCGGATCGCCTCCTGCAGCTTCCACTCATAATCGTACGTTGTGTCGATGTTAAGGATTTGCGACTCGTCTTCGATTGAAAGGCGCGCCGTTCCTGCCTTCACCCGTTCGTCAGCCTGTTTGAGCTGTTCTGTCAGCGCCGTGATGTTTTCCTTGTAAGATTGGTAAACCGGGTATTCTGACAGAATCTCTTCGATTTGCCCCTCGTGCCGGACATAGGCTTTTAAAGGGAGAAGGGCTGACGACTGCTTTTCCAAGTCGCGTTTCTTTTCTTCCAGCGCCTTCAGCTGGGCCTCTTTTGGATGCAGGTGGGATTCATACTTTTCAAGCTCGAAAAGGCCTGACTTGGGAAAGCGGTCTTCCCCTTCGCCGGCTGCTTCAAGCTGCCCTTTCAGCCGGCGTTCTTCCTTTGTAAGCGGATGAATCTCGATCGCCTGCTCGCATATGGCGATGTTCCGCACAGCATCTTCCAGCAGCTGCTCGTTTTCCTTGATCGCCGCTTCTGCCGTCCTTTTTCCGTTCAGGATGAGATGGTATTCGCCTTCACGCGCCTTCGCTTTTTTCAGTTCCTCTGAAAGCCGTTTTAAATGATCGAGCTCCCGGTTGAGCTCAGGCTTCCGTCCATTCGGCTTAAACAGCTCTTCCTGTGCTTTCGTAAGGCTTGCATCCATGTTTGCAATCGCGTCCGAGCCGAATAAACTTGAAAAAAGCAAAAAGCGGCCGATTTTGTCGCGGTTGAATTTATGAATTTCCTGAAGCCCGAACACATCGAATGAGTAGATCGCTTTATACAGACGCCTGTCCATGTTCGATAACAGGTTCTTTAGAAAGTCCTCCGAGCGGATGCTGCCGTCTTCCAAAAACACGTTGACCCGGTCTGGCTTGCCAGCCGTCCGTTCGATGCGGATATTGCCGAAAGCCGGATGCAACGCTTCAAGCATTCCTCCGTACACGCCGCCTGCTTTCGGTTCATACCGCTTTGTTTTCGGAAAGCCGAACAGCATGCTTTCAATAAAAGACATTAGCGTCGTTTTTCCGGATTCATTCAGCCCGTAGATTAAGTGAAGGTTAGCAGTCGGGAGGCGAAATGTCTGATTGGTAAATTTGCCGTATCCGTATATATGCAGCGTATGAATATTCACCCCGTATCCTCCCTTATCTTTTCATGCTCTTTAGTTCATCAAGCAGCACTTTTTTCGCCTCTTCGCGAATTCCGCAGAGGTCCTCTTCATGAAAACGCGCTCCGTACCTTCTAAAGACGGGGTGCCTCTCCAAATCGCCAAGAACCTGTCCAAAGTCTTGAAAATCATCGATCTCGCGGGTGAGCTCCTGAAAAAACGCATCGCTTTCGATCGCGCTCACACTCCCCACGGTGCGGTCTTCGACAGCGGCAAGCCAGATGAACGACTCACCGTCTTCCTCCTCGCCGCGAAAGACGTCAAGCAGCTCGTCGATGATGCCGGCCGGCCTTTCCGCCAAATAAGGCGGTGTTTCTCCCGTCAGCACCGCTTTGATGCAGACTGCCGTCCCCTTGCTTCTGAAGGGCTGGAGGGCATCCTCCATGCTGCTGATCAAATCCGTCAAATGCCGTGTCTCTGACACGTCGATGGGAAGTGCTTCCCAGAGGACGTCTGACGTCGCTTTAAATTCAAAAGACACCCCGCTCTCGTCCGCCCTGACGAGATAGCAGCCTTTTTCGCCTGTTTCCTTCATATGGCGGGACTGGGTGTTCCCCGGATAAATTACCGCCGGATGTTCGGCGGAAACGACCTGCCGTTTATGTATGTGGCCGAGCGCCCAATAATCCATCTGCCCGTTTTTTAAATCCTGAAGAGAAAAAGGACAGTACGGATCATGGCCGCTTTCTCCTGAAAGCGTGCCGTGGATCATGCCGATATGAAAAGGGGCGCCGTTCGATGATCTTTTCATTTCGGCGGCTTTGTTCGCAAAAACAGATCGCTCCGGATAGCTGTAGCCGTAGATGGTTGCGGCAAGCCTGCCGTTTTTATAAAACGATTTTTCTTCAATGCGGGCCGATGAGAACACGTGAACATTGTCAGGCCACTCGATCGGCGTCCACTCGCCGCCCATGTGATCGTGATTTCCGAAAATTACATAAACCTGAATGCCGCTTTCCTCAAGCTTTAAAAACTGTTTGCGCAAAAAGAGCTGAGCTTTTAAGCTGCGGTTGGCTTCATCGAAGAGATCACCGGCAAGCAGCACGAAATCGGCCTGTTCTCTGACGGCGAGCTTAAACATATTCGCGGCGCTTTCAAATGTGCTGTTTCTAATCCGCCTGTAAACCGGCTTCGGAAGCCCGCTGATGCCGCGAAACGGGCTGTCCAGATGCAGGTCGGCCGCATGAATGAACGTAAGGTTTGTCAATCTTTTGCTCCTTTTCAAAACGTTTCTGCCCCCATTCTATCACGGCTTTCAGGCGAATGCACGTTCTACTGCTCCGCCCGAAAAAGCAGCTTTTCTTGAAAGCTGCTTTTCTCGTTTTCTCATTATTGGTCTTTTGAGAGCCGAAGCGCCTGTTTGATATTTTTCAGTCCGCCTCCGCTTCCGTACATCAAAACTCCGCCTTTATAGACCCTTGCCCCGACAATCGCAAGGATGACGATCGTTGCGGCGGTGATCCCGATGCCCAACGCCGCTTCCCAAAACGGAATATCGAGCATTCCGACTCTGAGGAACATGATCATCGGCGCAAAGAACGGAATAAACGACGTCACCGTAATAAACGTCGAATCAGGTGCACTTAATCCAAACATTGCGATCATAAACCCGGCGACAACAAGCAGGATCATCGGTGAAATCGTCTGCTGAACATCTTCGATCCTGCTGACGACGCTTCCGAGAAACGCTGCAAGCGTCGCATACAGGAAATAGCCGAGCGCCAGGAAAATCACGCCGTACACAAGCGTTGATACAGGAACGCCTGACACGTCCAAAAAGCCTTTAATCAGCTCAGACGCTCCGCCTGCTGCCTCCTGGTTCCCCTTGAGGGAAAGATATCCCGCAAGAAACAAAGCGGCAAGCTGTGTAAGCCCGAGCAAAGCGATGCCGAACAGTTTGGCGAACATCTGCTGGACGGGCGGGACGCTTGAAATTAAGATTTCCATGACGCGGGACGATTTTTCCGTCGCCACTTCAGTCGCAATCATTGAAGCGTACATCACCACGGACATATAAATGACGAACAGCACGATGTAGACAAGGCCTGACGCCTTTTGAAGCTCTTCTTCTGTTTTGGCCCCTTCTTTCAAGGCGACGCTTTTTACTTTAACCGGTGTGAACAGCTTATTCAGCTTGTCAGACGGTACGTTCAGCTCAGCCGTGCCGACGGCGATCTTCGTTTGGGAGAGCGCCTGTTCCATCGTGGAAACGGCAGATGAATCGGCGATATCGAGCGCTTTGTACGTTCCCGTCAGTTCGCCTTTTTGATCTTTTGACAAAATCAAAATGCCGGCAAGCTCATCGCCTCTGACGTCTTTTTCCAGCTCTTTTTCCGGCTTATCCGCTTTTACAAGCTCAAGCTCATCGTCTTTGTCAGCGATTTTAAGCTGCTGGGAAAACGTCTCATACAGTTGATTCGATTGATCAATGACGGCAATTTTATCCGGTTCGCCGCCGTCTTTGTCAAACATCGAAATAATATTGCCCAGGTTGGTGACAACCAGGACGAGCGCAAGCGTAATCGCAGTCGAGATGATAAACGATTTCGTTTTCAGCTTGCTTGTATATGTATGAAACAGTACAATCCAAAACTTATTCATATCGGGCACCAACCTTTTCTATGAAAATATCATGCAAAGAAGGTTCTTCAAGTTCAAATTTCCTGATAAACCCGCGCCCTTGGAGCATTGAAAACAGCTTTTGGGAAACTCCCTCATTTTCGACCTGGAGCCTCACGCCTTCAGAAGTCTCCCTCCATTTTGTAATCCCGTCCGCTTCTTTCAAAAAGGTCAAATCATCGTCCGAATGGATCGTGACGTTCTTTTTGCCGAAGGAACGCTTAATTTCTTTCAGTTTTCCTTGAACGACCGGTTTGCCGCGCTGCAAAATGCAGACGTGCTCGCAAAGCTCTTCGACATGCTCCATTCTGTGGCTCGAAAACACAATCGATGTGCCGCCGTTTTTCAGGGAGATGACGGCATCCTTCAAGAGCTCCACATTGACGGGATCCAGTCCGCTGAACGGCTCATCAAGAATCAACAGTTCAGGCTTGTGGAGCACGGCCGTAATAAACTGGATTTTTTGCTGGTTTCCTTTTGAAAGCTCTTCAACCCGTTTATCCGCATATTCTGTAATGTGGAAGCGCTCGAGCCATTTCTCCATCTCCTTGAGCGCTGCCTGCTTTGTCATACCTTTGAGGCGGCCAAGATATACGAGCTGGTCTTTTACTTTAAGCTTCGGATACAGCCCGCGTTCCTCCGGCAAATAGCCGATTCCGTTGCTGATGCCGTATGTAATCGGTTTTCCTTTCCAGGTAACGGTGCCCTCTGATGCATTCAATAGGCCCAATATCATCCGGAACGTCGTCGTTTTGCCCGCTCCGTTTGCACCGAGCAGTCCGAACATTTGCTTTTCCGGGATATCAAGCGTCAGATCGTCAACAGCTGTAAACGAGCCGAACCTTTTTGTCACATGATCGATTTTAAGCATAGAAAAACTCCTCCTTCCAATTTACAATCATACGTTAGTCATATCACTTTAAAAAGGATTTTTTTGATTTTTATATAAATTTAAGAAAAGCAAACAAATTTTACGAAAGGAGAAACAGAATGGAAGTCTATTATGTAACCGTATTTGCAACTACCGGGGAAACGCTTTTGAACGAACGTTTTGAAGCGGAAAATGAAGAGGAGGCAAAACAAAAAGGAAAAGATCTGCTGAAGGAAAAGCGGTTTTTGGATCATACGCACCGCGTAGTCCATTCGTCCGGTAAAATGATCGTCTTTCACAGCTGACAAAAAAACGGGCGGCAGCATTTGAGGAAAGGGCCCAGATGTTGCCGCCGGAAATGTTTCCTGTAATACGTGATCTCCAAGGTTGACCGCTCCAAGTAAAAAAGACGCATAAGCGATCCGTTTCTGCCGAGCAGCTTCATAAAAAAACACGCCGGACATGCCCGCTGTGAAAAGTATCGTGTTTTTCAGCTGGTCACGCTTTCTGAACGGCAGGTGCCGCGGACGGCCCGTCATAATTCGTAATCATTTTGTCAGCATACAGCCGGGCGGAATGCCCTTCCCCCAAAAAGCCCGCAGAAGTCAGCACAGCAGCCAGCGACAATGTGACGGACAACAGCTTAGCTTTCATACAATGCATCTCCCCTTTGAATTTTTCGTCTTGCCTGAGCGCTCTTTTCATAATAAAAAATGGAATCTTTTAGTCGCTCAATTTGATTATAATATTGGGCGGCATCCAAAGCCAGCTCTTCAACGGCCGCGTAGAGACGTTTTGACTCCAAATAATCAAACCCCTTTTGGACGGCGCCGCGGTCCCCGCCGTCTAAATACAGGCCGCGCAAAATGTTGAGCTTTGCCTCGTGCTCTTCATCGTGAAGGGATGCCGCGCTTTTGATGCCTTTTTCATAGCACTCGGCCGCTTCAGCGTGCCTTGACTGCTTTAAACGGACGTACATCAAGTTATACAATACCTTAGGCACGTATGACGACGTTTCTTTTTCAAATATGGATAAAGCGTTTTCCATATGTTCTGAGGCTTGCTGATACGCTTTAAGATAAAAGTAACAATTCCCCAGATTAAAATGGGCGGATGCCGTCAAATGGCTGTTTCCGATTGTCTCGGCATCCTCAAGCGCATGTTTAAGATTTGTGAGCGCATCGTTGTATTTCATCGATTCGACCAAATTTCCGGCGATGATAAAATCACAATAAATCTTTTTCTCCTTTAATGTTTCATAAGATTGAAAAATATCGGAAGCCATCGTCGCGTAGTTGATGGAAAGGTACCTCTGATTGATATAGTAATAAATTTCGGCGAGCTTATAATAAAATTCGGCTTTTTCAACCTTGTCCTCTAATGCGTTCACTTTTTGTTCGGCCATTTTATAACAGCTGATCGCTTTGACGAATTCCCTTTTCTTAAACTCGTACATTCCTTTAAAAAACCAAAAATAATAATTTAACAGACCTGTCATCTGGTCCTCTTTTTCCTCTAAATCACGAAGATTTTTTTCGATGTTTTCGCTTTTTTTCGGCTTCAGATAGCTGAGCATCAGCTTGTGCCTGAATTCAAGCAGAGAGTAATAAAGCAGCACATCCTGATTTTCTTCCATGTCCTCGAAGTCGCGCAATATTTCGGCTTTCAGCAACTCGCTGGCGGCAACCTGATTTTTCCGAATGGCGCTGTACCAGTCATTCAGCTTTGCTGCAACGTATTCAGATGGAATCTTTTGTTTCAATTTCCTCCCGCCCCCTCGGCTCGAACATCTCGATGTCTAGATTAACTTCATAAATTGATTTTCGCAGCTCACATCCAAGACTAAAAGACTAATATATTTAGAGATGTCAAACATTATACCATACAAATGGCGCGTTTTTTCGCGATTTAAAAATAGGAGGGACGGCTTTCTTCATGCATGCTGATTAAAGTGCGGTTTCCGCTTCTCCAAAAATGCGCGGATCCCTTCCTGATGATCTTTTGTCATCCTCATTCTGAGCTGTGCTGCTTTTTCAAGCGCGAGCGTTTGCTCAAGGCGTCCGGCGTTCAAGGTTCGGTATATTTTTTTCGTCTCGATCATCGCACAAAGCGGCGACTCAAGAAGCTTTTCGAGATGCGCGCCGGCATGCCTGTCAAGATCGCCGCTGAACACGGCATCAACAAGGCGGAGCTTCTGGGCTTCGTCCGCCGTCAATTTTTTGCCGCTCCAAATCAGTTCCTTTGCCGCCGTTTCGCCGACTCTCCGCTCCAAGAAAAAATGGCCCCCGCCGTCCGGGATCAGTCCGATGCCGATAAAATTCATCGCCAGCTTTGCTTCTTTTTCAGCGAGCACATGGTCACAGCCGAGCGCCAGACTCATGCCGAGCCCGGCTGCCGCTCCGTGGACGGCCGCTACCGTGATCTTCGGCATATTGTAGAGCATCATCACAATGTCGTTAATCGTATCGATAACCTCTTCTGCCAAGTTCTCATCCGCGGAAGACAGCATCATCTTAATATCGCCGCCTGCTGAAAACCCTTTTCCGCTTCCTTTGATCAGCATGATCCTGGACGTGCTTTCCTCCGCCAGTATGAAAGTCTCTTTCAGCTCCTTGAGCATGTTTTCGTTCAGGGAATTATACGCCTCAGGCCGATTCAGCACCACCTCAAATACTTCGCCGCTGTCCTTCCATTTAATCAATTCCATGAGACCACCTCCATTGAATGCGTTTCCATCAGGGGATTGCTTAACTATTCCACTTTTTATTTTCAAAACCTTTTTTTCAAGGCAGAATCGGCTGATTTATTCCATTTCAAGATCAACTGATACTGAAATAAGCCTTTTTAGTTGAATGATGGTCTTCATTTTTATATCATGATGGTAGAGAGCATGCGAAGAAAGGAGGGGGAAAGTGATCAAAACCATTTTGACGTTTTTGTTAAGTTTATCCATCTTAACGGTGTCATTCTTCGTTCAGGACGAGATCACCGGCTTCGATCCTGAAGCAAGCAGCCATACGTCTCTCAATTCCTCAAACCCTGAGACCCATGTTTTAAAGCCCCCTCCTTTGGCAAAAAGCTTTCTGAATCAAACAGGGAAGAATGCAAATGTTTTTTCTTCTGCACAAGCCGAAAGCGCAACCCGTTTCAACCCTCAGCTTGAGGTTCGGCACGGTGATTTGCTTTTGGAAAAAACGTGCGCCATCCCTGTGAAATACCAGTCGAATTACCTCTCCTGACTTTTCCTGTTTTGTCTGTATAATGATCAGATCAAAAGGAAAAAGTTATTTTGGAGGGATACGATTGAATATTAAAGAAAATGATCTGCCGGGCATCGGCAAAAAATTTGAAATAGAGACGAGAAATCATGAAAAAATGACGATTGTCGTTCATGACGACGGAAGAAGGGAAATCTACCGTTTTGACGACGAAGATCCCGATGAAATCGTGACCAACATTTCTCTTGATGACGGCGAGGCGAGGCAACTCGCCGCCATCCTCGGCGGAATGGTCTATAAGCCGCAGGCGCTTGAATCGATTGAGATGGCGTTTAACGACCTGATCATCGAATGGTTCAAAGTCGAAAAAGGGGCAAATGCCGTCGGCAAAACCCTCGGTGAAATCGACGTCAGGCAAAACTACGGCGTGACCGTCATCGCAATTATTAAAAAGAATCAGGAAAAATTGTTGAATCCTGGAGCAGACTCTGTTCTTGAAGAAAACGACACGCTCGTCCTGTCCGGTGAAAGAAAAAACCTCAAGAAAATGAAACAGGATTTTCTTTCCCGAAAGGGAGGGTGATGCTCATTGGATCATCTCGTATTTGAAGTCGGCACCGCGCTCCTGCTTGTTGCAATCGCTGCCTTAATCGCGAACCGGATTAAATTCTCGATCATTCCCTTTTTGATTATTCTGGGAATGATCGTCGGCCCGCACGCTCCGAGGATCGGCATCATAGACCTGAGGTTTATCGAAAGCTCAGAGATCATTGCCTTTTTCGGCAGAATGGGCGTCCTGTTTTTGCTCTTTTATCTCGGACTGGAATTTTCGATCGGAAAGCTGATCAAATCCGGACGATCCATCGCTGTCGGGGGAACGATTTATATTCTGATCAATTTCAGCTTAGGCGTCCTGTTCGGGTTCATCGCGGGCTTTGAGTTTCTCGAAGTCCTGATTGTCGCAGGGATCATCACGATTTCTTCGAGCGCAATTGTCGCCAAAGTACTCGTCGACCTAAAGAGGACGGCGAATCCGGAAACCGAGCTGATTCTCGGAATCATTATGTTCGAAGACATTTTCCTCGCCGTTTATTTATCCGTCGTCTCCGGGCTTGTCCTTGGCGATTCGACTTCAGTCGGAAAGGCGCTGCTTTCGATTTTGATCGCCTTCGGCTACATGATTTTGTTCTTTATCGTCGCCAGGAAGCTGCCGAAATTGTTAAATCGGCTGTTTGATATCCGTTCAAACGAAGTCTTTATTATCGTGATTTTTGCGCTGCTCTTCTTTGTCGCAGGCTTTTCGGAAACGATTCACGTTGCCGAAGCGATCGGTGCCCTGCTGCTCGGCCTCGTGTTTTCTGAGACAGAGCATTCCAGCCGGATCGAGCACCTGGTCGTGCCGTTTCGCGATTTCTTCGGTGCGATGTTTTTCTTCAGCTTCGGCTTGAGCATCGACCCGTTTACATTGGGAGATGCGGTATGGCTTTCTCTAGGCGCCGTCATCCTCACCTTGGCCGGAAACTTTATCGCCGGCATGGTCGCAGGCAGAAGAGCCGGGCTTTCCCATAAAGCTTCGTCCAATATCGGCTTAACGATCGTCTCACGCGGCGAGTTTTCGATCATCGTCGCCAATCTCGGGATCGCCGGCGGACTTTCAGCCACATTAAAGCCGTTTGCCGCTTTGTACGTGCTGATACTGGCCATATTGGGACCGCTCCTCACAAAGGAATCGAAACGGATTTTCAATATGCTGAATCATGTGTTTAAATGGAAAAAACCTGAAGCAAAAAAACAGCGAGGGTGACAGAAAGGAGACTCCTGCGGAGTCTCCTCAGATTGTTGACAAAATCATAAAACGGTTTATAGTTTTAGGATTTTGTCATCCTTTCAGCGTGATTGAAAACCCTTGCAGTCTAGGAAGGCCGAGCATCGGAGCGGAGCGAATGTTGGAATTCGTGAGCACCGACGCGCAGGCCTGACAACGAATGCGAGGGTTTGTCGACACGCTGAGGAGACTCCTGCGGAGTCTCCTTTTGCGTTTTCGCGGAAATGCAAGCCATTGGACATTCGCATTTTGAAAAGATATGATCAACTTGTCCAAATTTGATCCGGCTTTTTAGAAATTCCAAAAAAGAAAGGTGGAGAGTCTCGGTCTATGAGCAAATTTCATTCAGATTATACGATCACGATGAAAGATATCGTAAGAGAGGGGCACGACATACTGAGAAAAGCAACCGCCGGCGTCAGCCTTCCTCCATCCGAAGAAGAAAAGGAAGAGCTTTTGGCGATGCTGCAGTTTTTAAAAAACAGCCAGGACCCCGAGACGGCCAAAAGGTACGGTCTTCGCCCCGGCGTGGGATTGTCCGCAAACCAAATCGGCCTTGATAAACGGATGTTTGCCGCGTATTTTACAGACGAGAAGACTAGGCAGCACGAATACATGCTGCTGAATCCAAAAATCGTCAGCCATTCCGTCAAGATGATTTATCTGCCTGAAGGAGAAGGCTGCCTCTCCGTCGACAGGGACGTAAAAGGCTATGTTCCGAGGTATGAGAGAATCAAAGTGAAAGCATACGACATTACCGGAAAAGAAGTGGTGCTCAGGCTGAAAGGATACGCCGCCATCGTGGCCCAGCACGAAATCGACCATTTGAACGGAATCATGTTTTACGACCGGATCAACAGCGAAAACCCGTTCAAGCTTCCGGAAGGTGTAGAGATCGAAAGCGCATGGTAAACAAAAGGGCTTCCGGCGATGCCGGAAGCCTTTCTTATCCCCCGCTTTTGGCGTCTTGTCCAAACAGTTCTGACAAGTAGCGGAGTTTTTCTTCTGTATAGTGTTCAAATCTCTCATTGTACGATTTCGGGTCCTTTGGATTGGCGAAATGTGTGATTTTTCCCGTTTTCGGATCGACAAATTTGCTCGCCGCCCCGCACCCGATGCCGATAATCGTCTGCTTTTCTTCCATAATCATAATGTTATAGATGCTTTCCTGGCCCGGAAGAGAGTACCCGATATTTTCAAGGTTGCCGAGGATGTTTTTTTGTCTGTACAAATAGTAGGGACGGTAGCCGTGCTTTTTCGTCCAGGACACTGCGTCATCCATCATTGCGACGATTTCCTCGCGGTCTGCCACTTTATACTTATGCTTGTTTCTCGTCATTTCCGAAGCGCGTTTGAATGACAGCGTATGGACGGTCAGCGATTCCGGCATTAATTTCTCCGTTTCCGAAAGGGAGTTGCGGAATTCTTTAACGCCTTCCCCCGGGAGGCCGATGATCAAATCCATATTGATATTTGACATTCCGTGTTTGCGCGACAAATGGTATTTTTCGATCGTTTCTTCAACCGTATGATGGCGGCCGATCGCCTTTAATGTCTCGTTTTCATACGACTGCGGGTTGATGCTGATTCTGTCGATGTTCCATTTTTTTAAGACGTCAAGCTTTTCCGGGGTAATCGTATCGGGGCGGCCTGCTTCAACCGTGACTTCGCGGATGTTTTTGACATCGGGAAATGAACGGTGCATTTCCTCATACAACAGATCCATTTCTTCGGCCGTAATGCTTGTCGGCGTGCCGCCGCCAAAATAAACGGTCGTGATCTTGACGCCGTGTTCTTTCAGCCATTCGCCGATTTTCTGCATTTCGTAGTGAAGCCCCCATAAGAAAGAACCGACCCGTCCTGCCTGCCCTCTAATGGCATAGGCAGGAAACGTGCAGTAAGCGCATTTTGTCGGGCAAAACGGAATGCCGATATAAATGCTGACTTCCCTGTCAAGGTCGTATAAATCGGGCACGGCTTTAAGCTGGCGGTCAACGATGTTTTGCATCAGCTCGATCTTTTCGTCATGGATTAAGTAATCTCTTTTCAATTCGGCGTGTGCCGTTTCTTTTGACACCCCGCTTTGCAGTTTTTTGTGCAACAGCTTTGTCGGGCGTACTCCCGTCAGAATCCCCCACTTCTGAACGATCCCGGTATGTTCTTGAAGAACGCTTAAAAATACGTAAGAAACGGTATTTTTCACTTGCTTAAACGCTTCTTTCTCCGGCAACTCAGGGTCCAGTGACTTCGTGTACTCAGCTTTTATATCAGTTCCTTCAATCGCCCCTGCAGCCCGGACCGACGAAACGTCCCGCTCATAATGCAGGGCGATTGAAAGGTCCGGAGCAACTTTTTCGCCAATCGCGACCTCGGACTCTTCAAAAAACAGGTTGGCTATATTCTCGAGCGGCCTCACGAATCTGTCGTCCTGAAGCCCTTCTATATGAATGCGCAATATCATCACCTTTTTCGTTTCAAAACTTTCTTTAGTGTACAAAAATACCTCGCCAAAATCAATCCAGGAACACATCGCCGAAAAAAGCACTGCCGCTGTAAAGAATGCAGGCCAACAATAAAATCCCCGTTTTCTTAGAAAACAGGGATGAACATCCGTTTTACACTTTTCTGATATGAAATTTTTTGAGAAAGTCTTTGCTTTGCTGCTTTCTGAAATATTCTTTTAACATGTAGGCGACGCCTTGTTCATCGTTGGACCGCGTCACCCAGTCGGCTTTTTGCTTGACCTCCTGAGGGGCATTCCCCATGGCGACGCCCATCCCCGCCAGTTCAATCATCGGGAGATCATCGGTATCATGCCCGATCGCGACGACGTCCTCCATTTTAAAGCCGAGGTCTGCCGCAAGCATCGCCAAACCGGATTCTTTTGAAACCCCTTTTTGAACGATCAAGAGCTTTTCCCCGGCCTGGATGACATCTACTGAAGGAAAGGCATTCTCGATCGTATGCGTGATCTCTTTCTTTTCTTCCATCGTGCAGTAAACCTCAATGACCGGCGCGCTGACCGGTTCATCCATCAGCATATCGCTCAAGGAATCGACGAACTGCACGGGGTAAAAAATCGGGTCTGACGGATGGATCATCGTCTTTCCGAGCAGATTTGAGTTTGTTTTTTTCCGGTTGCCGATCGAATATTTTTCGTGCAGAATCCTGATATTGCAGTCATAGCTCTCCAATATTTGAACAAGATTAAACGTCTTTTCCTCAGAAATTCGTTTTTCATAAAAAGGCTCATCAATTTTGTCCGCAATAATTGCACCGCTATGGGTGATCAGCTTTGCATCGAGCTTTAGCGATTTGGCGATTTTTAACGCGGAGCGAAAATGTCTGTTCGTCACAAGCGTTACATAAACGTCTTTCTTCTTAGCGTATTCTATCGCTTCCTTCGTTGCGGGATGAAGCCGTCCGTTTGTCCGAAGCAGCGTTCCGTCTATATTCAGCGCAAGCATTTGTTTTGACACCTGGAGGTCCCCCTTCTTTGATGACTGTACCTGTTATAGAGAATATGTCCCGAAGGGCTCCTTTAGAACAGACCTCAAACTAAAAAAGCCTGTCTGCACAGACTTTTCGTTCGCATCTTTCGGATACGATCATGATTCTCCCTTATTGAAAAACTGCGAATTCAATGCCCCTTTCATTCAATTCGCAAAAGATATAATAAACCCCTTTTGTCTGACCGGCATATGCGCTTATTCTCTGTACCCCTTAGCTTTTGCCGCTTAGTCGTATATGCTCATGATCGTATCCCGGCAAAATGTAAGCACTTACACATTGTATTATCTCAGCAATTTCATCAATTGACAAGTCTTTTTTAAAAATTAATGAAGTTATTTGTTTACTTAATTAAGTATAGTCCGGCGGGCTGGATCGGCTGCACATAAAAAAACCCCCGCTTTTCAATGGAAAGCGGGGGTTTTGATCAGCTTTCAGGATGTCCGTAAAGCTCTTCGAGCGGTTTCATGATGATTTTGTTTAATTCGGCAATCAGCATGCTCATCCGCTGTTCTGCATCCATCAGCTTTGAAATTTTCTCGTGTTGCTGAACAAGTGCCACAGATTTTTGCGCTTGTTCAACTTCTTCCTGGGAGATCATTTCACCATTCATCTGTTTTTGCTGAAGTCTTAGCTGGATATCGCGAAAATTGTCAAACATCCTTTTTGCCGAAGGATCAGCATTTACATCATCGTAAAGGCCCTTCAATTGAGAGTATTCATCGCTTTGGCGCAAGGCTTTTTCCAAATCGTAAGCCGAGTCGTATAAATTGACCGTCATGTTTCATACGCTCCTTTCCTGCCGCATTCTTATGGATATGGCACCACTCCACTATAACAGACTATGGAGCGTTTTTCACAGTTATACTTTCAATTCCGTTTCCATCTTTAAAACAGAATGACAAAAACGGCTTGAATCGCCCCGATGATTCCGCCGAGCAGCCCGCCCAAATACGTAATCATTTTAAATTCGCGCTTGGAAATCGACAGAACCATTTCTTCCAGCCGTTCAACCGGAAAGTTGTCGACCTGCTCCTTAACGATGTCTTCGAGACGAAGCTGTTTCAGCACGTCATCAAGATGGCGGCACGCCGCGTCAAGCAAACGGCCGGTCACCTCCGGCAGGCGCTTTGCTGCATCCGTTTCAAACATGGAGACGTACGACCCCGTTGTTCTTTCGAAAAATGGCGCGAGGGAAAACCTTGTCATGATCTTTTTCTTCACATTCATGATGAGGTTTTCCAGGTTCCATTTTTCATCGGCTTCTTTAAACGAGTACTCTTTCAGCTTGTCCCATTCGTTTTGCAGCAGATCTGTTAAAAGCCGGGCGGTTTCATCGTTTTTCAAAAACTTCAGGATCTCCGGCCGGACGCGGTCAACGAGGCTGCTGTTTCCTAAAAACATCTGCACCATGCTGCCGATCATGCCGCGCTCCTTCAGAAAATCGTCAATCATATTGCCAAGCCGGCTTTTTCCTGCTTCGCTTTCAAAGTAGCTGACAGCCCGCTCTAAAATATAGTCTGACACCATCGGGAGTTTTTCGCTCAGCTTGTCCTGGGCTTCTTTTGGGATCAGGTCTTTCAATGGTTCGTTTTTATATGTCGCCAAATAAGCGGATAGCTTTTCATCCGTCCATTTGTTTACAAATTGATCCGCTTTCTGAGCTGCATTGGTCACCCCGATCGCTTCAAGCGCTTCTGCAACGGTCATCTGTGATTCGCTTGCAGCTGAAATCAGCCGTTCGCCCAGCTGTACCGCCTGTTTCTGGACTGCGTCAGAGGCCAGCTTTTTTTTGATTCCTTCGGTTGTCAGCAGATGGTTGACGACCATTTGTCCCATCTGCCTCGCCAATTCGTCGCGCCGCTTCGGAATCAATCCGGGAGTAAAAGGGATCCTCTTCCCGAATATGTAATGCGCCTTATAAGGGCGAAAAAGCATTTGAATCGCAAAATGATTCGTCACAGCTCCGATCAGAGCGCCGATGACGATCATGAAAATAAAAGTACCGACAACATTCATTCTTTCCACTGCCTTCCGTTTCACCTGACTTGTTACATAGACTGCATTTCTCAACGGCCATCTATGCATATCGTTATTATAGTAGCTGAACAAAAGACGGGCAAATTCGGGAATGATACGGGCGCGACAAAAATAGAATGGGTCAGGTGGATATTTTTGAAAAGCTTCTGTTCGCGAGTGGCAGAGCCCGAACCATGGAATGCGAATCATGATACAGGAGTTCATGTACAGGAGGGTTTTTAACAAGGAGGAATAAGCATGATGACGCTTGGATTTATGTCGCTGTCCCATCAGCATGAAAAAGCCTATGCCGAAGAATTGGCGAAAAAGGCTTCAGATTACGGAATCGGTTTTATCCGGTTTACTCCTTTGGATATTTCCCCGGGATCCATGCTTGTGAAAGCATTGACCTACCACCCGAAATCGGGACAGTGGAACGAGGTTGAACGCGAAATCCCCGAGCTGATCTATGACCGCTGTTTCTACGGCAGAAACCAGCAGTCGAAAAAAGCGAAGCCGATCGTGGAATGGCTGAAAAAATACCCGAAAACAGAATTTCTCGGACTCGGACTTCCCGAAAAATGGACGGTCTACAATGCGTTGAAAGCGGACCCTGTCCTTCAGGCTTACCTGCCGCCGACATCGCTCGCCGCAAGCGCGCAGGCCGTCCTTCGGCGGCTGGCGAAAGAGAAATCGTGCATCTTGAAGCCGGCATACGGCTCCGGAGGCCGGGGAATCATTCACCTTGAGCTTTCCGGGAAAACGGTGAAAGCCGCCTACCAGGTCGGAAAGCATAAGCAAATCAAATCATTTTCAAAACAGGCTTCTTTTGAAACATGGTGCAAAAAAGTCCTTCAGCACCGCTACCTTTTGCAAACGTTTCTCGACATCCAAGATAAAGACGGGTATCCGTGCGACATCAGGCTGTTATTGCAGAAAAACGGCTCCGGCGAATGGGAGACCGTCGGAAAAACGGTGAGACGAAGCTATCAGCACGGACTGCTCACCAACTTGGCCGGAGATTCCGAATCCGTAAGCTTTGACAGCTGGCTGTCAAGTGTTCCGAAAAAACGGCAGGCCGTCCTTCTCGACGATTTAGATACGATCGCAAACGCCGTCCCCCATGCGCTCGAATCAGGGCACGGCCCATTGTTCGAGCTCGGCCTTGATATTTGTTTGACGAAAGACGGGAAGGTCTGGCTCCTCGACGTCAATTCAAAGCCGGGGAAAAAAGCGTTTTTACAGCATTCTCCTGAAAACAGGGAACTTTTATACAACGGGCCCCTCGAATATTGCTCCTTTTTGGCGGCATCGCGGGACAAGAAAGGAGTTGGAAGGAAATGAACGCTAAAACGCTGACGGTCGGGATTCACCAAAACAGCGAAAACATGATGCTGCTTCCGGCTTCTTACAAACAGGAAGGCCTGTTGTACGCCGCTTTCGGAACGACTGTTGAAAGGTGTCATGTTTCCTTTGAGAGCGACTTGAAGCAAACCGTTTTGCTTTCTGAAAACCTGTATAAAAATTTACGGATTCCATACCGCGGAAAAGCGGCATTGCTGTTTCACGACAGCACCGTCTATATCGGCCCTTTAATCGGCATTTTCACCGCCGGCTTCACAAAGTCGGAACTTGCGCCGGTCAGGGGGCGCTCTTTGTTTTTTTCAAAGCTTTTGACGATGGATCTTCCGGCCGGAGGCTACTGCTACATGTTCGGCGCCCACCAGATTCAGTGGGAGGACGGAACGGTGCGCGGCCTTATTTTTCGGGAAAATGGCTGGCAGGAAGTGATCGTTCCCCTCCCAAATGTCGTATATGACAGATTGCCGAATAGGCAATCTGAGGATGAAGACGCCTTGCAGGAAACGAAAGCCCGGCTGATGAACGAGTACCGCATTCCGTGGTTCAATCCCGGCTTCTTTAACAAATGGGACATATACGAATCCTTGCGGGAAGACGAAAGAACGGAACCGCTCCTTCCGTACTCGGTTCTTGCGCCGTCGGCAAAAAAACTCGACGACATGGTCGCCCAATACGGCACGGTCTATGTGAAACCGGCCAACGGCAGCCTTGGAAACGGAATTTTCCAGCTATCCAGACAAGGGGAAAACGGGCTCCTTGCCAGGCATGCGGAGGGTGACAAATCTTATTCATCTGCGGACCTATTTTTGAATGACATACAAAAGCGAAAAGAAGAAATCCCGTATATCGCACAGCAGGGAATTGAACTGATCAGGATTGACGGCCACCCGGCCGATTTCAGAGTCCATACGAACAAAAACAGAAAAGGCACATGGACGGTTACGGCGATCGCCGTCAAAATCGCGGAAAGGGGCGGGATTACAACCCATATGTCAAAGGGCGGCGTCGTGAAAACGCTAGCCCAAATCTATGATGATCCGAAAGAACGGCTTCATATTCTGCAAAAGCTGACAAAAACGGCCCTATTGATCAGCAGTGTAATCGATGAAAAAACGGAAGGCTTTATCGGGGAAATCGGTTTTGATCTTGGAATGGACGAATCGAAAAACGTCTGGATGTTTGAAGCCAACTCCCGGCCCGGGCGGGCAATCTTCGCCCATCCCGGTTTAACATCCGTCAGCCGGCTGACGAAAAGAATGAATTTTGAATACGCTTCTTACTTAACCGAGCAATCGATCCTTTTTCCCGAGAAGCTGTGGCAAAACTCTTAAGCCGCGGAGAACACGACTCTTCGCGGCATTTTTCTATGAAAAGAGCCCTATGATCTTTCCTGTGAATAAGATACAATGATAACAAATCAAACGTCTAGTTAGCAGCTTGGTTCGGCGGATCGTTTTGAAATCGATGAAGGAGCGTGGCACTTTATGATTTCTCACTTTCAATGGAAACCGTTGTTTAAAAAAGAAAAACTGCCCGGCTGGAAAATCTCGTTTTACCATAAAGGAACGCATTATGAAGGGATTTATCATCAATCAGGGGAAATCGAATGGGGAAGCGTCTATCCGCCGCACGATGATGAACCATCGCTTAAAAGCGAAATTCATGAGTTAATGCTCTTCCATATTTACGAGTAAACAGAAAAGGAAGTTTTTCAAATGCTGGAAAAATTAAAAGCTTTGTACGGGGAACGGCTGGTCGCTTCCGGATCGGTTCCAAAACATCAAGCACTCTGGTTTCAAACGGACGACGGAGAGACATTCGGCGTCTTGAAAGAGGCGGTTACCGATCGGGAAAAACGGCTGCTTTTCGCTTTGTTCCGGCCTTTTTATGAACCGCATCCATCGGAATTGACGCCCCGTGAGAAAGAATGGCACCGGTATTTTTTCGAAAATGCCCCGTTGGAAAACCCGCAAAACGCTCAGTTCGTCCAAGGGCATTTTTTCAAAATGAAACATTCCCCCGAAGAAAGATACGCTATAAAGGAAGCGGTCAGCGGATTTTTCGAACGCCCTCTCGTGGTGTGGTACAGCCTTCATGAAGCCTTGATCATTCATGAAGATCCGTCACCGTCCCTTTCCAAACAGCAGCTCACAGAGCTTGCGGACGCGCTGACAAGCGATTTTTTGGCAAATCCCGTCTTTTTCAGCGGCCAGCTTCATCACATCAACGCTTCGCTTCGGGAAAAAATCGGCTTTGAGAAACAGATGTTTCAGCATATTCTGGCGAATCACGATCACGGCAGCGTCTCCTCTTTTTATCAGTTCCTTCCGTCTTTTATGACGGCAAAGCCGGGGAAAATCAAGACGGGGGCGTTTTCGGATCTGGTTAAAGACGCGCTGTCAGACTCTGAGACAGCGCAGACCATCAAGACGTATATGAAGTGCAACCTGAATGCCTCCCTGACGGCGAAGCGGCTGTTTATCCACCGAAACAGCCTGCAGTACAGAATCGACAGATTTATCGACAAAACGGCAATCGATATCAGACAGTTTGAAGAAGCTTGCGCCGTCTACATGATCATGAATGCATTGGCACGCTAAACAGCAAAGTGCACGAATCCAAATTGTGCATCATGTCCATTTACACGAATGATTCAATTTTATAAACTGAAAACAAATAAAAGCGCTTACATAAAAAGGGGGAGAAACATGGCAGAGCTTGTGCTGGACCGGATTTACAAAGTGTACGACAATAAAGTGACAGCTGTGGACAATTTTAATCTTCATATAGAAGACAAAGAATTTATCGTGTTTGTCGGACCTTCAGGCTGCGGAAAATCGACAACGCTCAGAATGATTGCCGGCCTTGAAGAAATTACGGAAGGCGAATTCACCATCGACGGAAAGCGGATGAATGATGTCGCTCCGAAGGACCGCGACATCGCGATGGTGTTCCAGAATTATGCGCTCTATCCGCATATGAACGTCTATGACAATATGGCGTTCGGCTTAAAACTTAGAAAATTTCCGAAGGATGAAATCAAGCGACGGGTTCATGAAGCCGCCAAAATTTTAGGCCTTGAACAGTATTTGGACAGAAAGCCGAAGGCGCTTTCCGGAGGCCAGCGCCAGCGGGTCGCATTGGGACGCGCCATCGTCCGCGACGCCAAAGTGTTTTTGATGGATGAGCCTTTATCAAACCTTGACGCCAAACTGCGGGTTCAGATGCGCGCAGAAATCACCAAGCTCCACCAGCGCCTGCAAACGACGACGATCTATGTCACGCATGACCAGACAGAGGCGATGACGATGGCGACGAGGCTCGTTGTCATGAAAGACGGCGTCATCCAGCAGGTCGGCGCTCCGAAAGAGGTCTATGAAAACCCGGAAAACGTGTTTGTCGGCGGTTTTATCGGCTCTCCGGCAATGAACTTTTTCACCGGCAAGCTCACGGAAAAAACCTTTACATTCGGCGATGTTTCCGTTCTTGTTCCTGAAGGGAAAATGAAAATTTTGCGCGCGAAAGGCTACGTCGGAAAAGAAATCATCATGGGCATCAGGCCTGAGGACATTCATGACGAGCCAGTCTTCATCGAAGCCTCGAAGGAGTCAAAAATCGATGCAGCTATTGAAGTTGCTGAACTGATGGGCGCCGAAACAATGCTTTACTCCCAGGCCGGCGGCCAGCCGTTCATCGCAAGGGTCGATTCGCGGACCGACGTCCAGGCAGGCGATACGCTTGCTCTTGCTTTTGACATGAATAAATCGCACTTCTTTGATAAAGAAACAGAGCTCCGCATCCGCTCCGAAGGATGACGGACAGGAAATAAAGTTGACCGAAGCTTAGCACCCGCTATCCTTCGGTCAATTCAATTTCAACCCTTTCATCGTAAGAACAGTCTTGGCATGTATATAAATGAATACAGCTCGTTTCTTTCTGCATAAAAGAATCAAACTCCATATACGGGCTGTAAGGGCCGTAAAAATCGGTCACTCTCCCGGCATCGGCCATTTCGCTGCCGCACCTCGGGCAAATCCTTGCCTCGGCCAGCATTCCATTGCACACAGGACACATGTGGCATCCTCCTTGCTTTTTCCCTTAGCTTTCCCCTTCCGCTTAAATTTCACCTTTCAACATTTACCAGATTGATTTATGCATGGATTTCGCTCCAATCCATCATAATACGTAGTACAAGGCAGCATTGGGCTCAGCCAGAGAGGCAGCGGCTTTCAGCCGCAAGCTGGTGCAAATCCAGCCGGCCCAACCACACTAATTGATAAAGGAGTTTGAAAAGAATGGCTAACCAAAATTCTTCAAATCAGCTGCTTGTACCCGGAGCCGCTCAAGCGATCGATCAAATGAAAAACGAAATCGCTTCCGAGTTCGGCGTAAACCTTGGCGCTGAAACAACTTCACGCGCAAACGGTTCCGTCGGCGGAGAAATTACAAAACGTCTCGTTGCTCAAGCTCAAGCTTCTATGGGCGGACAACAATAATCATCAACTTCATATCATGGCTAAAGCAGAAGGTGCACTATTGCACCTTCTTTTTGCATGGGAAAATCCCGCACCCGTCTTCTCTGGTTTTCATATGCTGATAGAAAGGAGGAGTCGGCATGCAGCTTGTCGCAAGCATAAACTGGGAACTGCTTCAATTTGTCGGGATTTCCCTCTTGCACGAATATGTCGTCAATATTCGGCCGTTTTATGCGGCTTATCGCTTTCCTTGGACTTTTTCTTTCGGCCGATCTGACGTATGATAGACCAAATGGGAGGGATACGTCATGAAGATTGCGCTTTTTGGAGGTACAGGCCGTGTCGGACGAGCTTTTCTAATCGGCTTGCAGAAGACGGCAGACATTCCGTCTACGCTCTTGTCCGCTCAGAGCATCCAAATCTGCCGAATACATGCTGCCGGACGCTTTCGGGAAACGCAAGAAACCCGGATGACGTTCAAGCTTTAATAAGAGAAGCCGACATCGTTGTCAGCTGTTTAAATACAGATGGAGACGATACATTGACCGTCTCCACCCAAAACATTATACGCGCCATGAATGAACAAAACAAAAAAAGGCTGATCACAATCGGAACCGCCGGAATTTTAAATTCGAGGCAACATCCGTCACTTTACCGCTTTGAATCAGATGAATCAAAAAGGCGCTCAACTCGTGCGGCAAAAGAGCATGCCGACGTGTATGAGCGCCTCGTGAAAACAGATCTGGACTGGACAATCGTCTGCCCGACCTATCTTCCCGATGGTCCGGCAAGTGAAAGGTACCGGGTTGAGCGTGATTTCTTGCCGATCAATGGAAAAGAGATTACAACCGGCGACACCGCCCACTTTCTTTACACGCAACTTGAAAGCGGCCGGTTTATCCGCGCACGGGCCGGACTGGCTTATTGAACGCCGGGGCTCACCCCACAAGCGTTCCCCGGCCTTTTTGGAGCTCATACATTTGATAATATTGCCCTTTTTGTTTCATGAGCTCCTCATGATTGCCCTTTTCGATGATTTGCCCTTTATCAAGCACAAGAATTTGATCAGCGTTTTTGATGGTTGACAGCCTGTGGGCGATGATAAAGGTCGTGCGCCCTTTTTTGACAACGTCAAGCGCCTTTTGGATCACGGCTTCTGTTTCGGTATCGATATTGGCCGTTGCCTCGTCCAGCACGAGAATGGCCGGATCAAAGGCGAGCGCCCTTGCAAATGAAATGAGCTGCCTCTCCCCCGAGGAGAGGGTGCTGCCTTTTTCAATAACCGGCTCGTCAAAGCCTTTAGGCAAATGGGCAAGCAGTTTGTCAGCCCCTACATGCATTAATGCGGCTTCAATCTGCTCTTTTGTGATCTCTTCATTCTCAAGGCTGACATTCGAAGCAATCGTACCGGCAAACAGGTAGGGGTCCTGAAGCACGATGCCCATATGCTGTCTGATGTCCTGCCGCGGCCGATCATAAATGCTTGTTCCATCGATTTTGACATCGCCTTTTTGGATATCGTAAAAGCGGAAAAGAACGTTCATAATCGAGCTTTTGCCTGATCCCGTATGACCGACCAAGGCAACGGTTTCACCCTGTTTCGCCTCGAACGAAATGTTTTTTAATACATATTCACCGTCATCGCCGTACCGAAATGAGACATCCTCGAACACAACATGCCCTTTCACGCTGTCTCCGCTCGTTTCTCCAACATCGACACCCGGTTCATCCAAAAGCCGGAATACACGCTCAGATGATACCCTTGCAAGCTCAAGCTTCGGAAATTGGTTGACGATCCCGGTAATCGGCTCAAACAGCCGGGTCACGTAATCGACAAATGCATAAAGAACGCCGATCGAAATCATCCCTTCTGCATTGAGCGCAGCTCCTCCGAAGTACCAGATTAAAACAGCGATCATGACTTTTTGCAGAACGCCGACAAGGTTATGCGACATCAGCGAATTCAAATTGAGCATTTTGTTTTGATAACGAAAGTGGCTGTCGTTTAATTCTTCAAATTCGCGCATGATGTCCTTTTGGCGGCGGAATGCCTGAATGATCGGCATTCCTTGAATCGCCTCATTCATGTTGGCGTTAATCTCGCTGTTGATCGATCTGAGTTTATGATTGAAGCCTGACGCAAATTTGCGGTAGAAGGCCGCCCAAACCGCAATCAGCGGCAATATGATCAGGCAGGGGGCCGCAAGTCGGGCATCAAGCATGAACAAGGCTGCAAAAATCCCGGCCAGATATATCATGTTGGTCACAAACGTCGACAGGACGGTAACGTACAGGTCGCGGATCGCTTCCGTATCATTCGTTACCCGCGCGACAATCTTGCCGGCCGGCAAATTGTCAAAATAGCGGACAGGCAGCCTTTGAATGTTGGCAAAAACATCCTGGCGCATCTTCTGAATAATGCGGTTGGCGCTCATCTGCAAAAGATAGAATTGCCCGTAATGAAAAAAGATCGAGACGATGAGAAGTCCGAGGTACAGCAATACGAGCGATAAAAGCCCTTTGATTTCAGGTTCATAAAACGAGAAAACTTCAGACGCCGACAGCCGGACGGCCGGAAAGGATTCAGTCTGTCCTCCGCCCGTGATTCGCAATGCTCCGTCCTCTGCCGTCCTTTTTCCATCAAAAGGAACGGCCTCATCTACGAAATAATATGCCATGCCGACTTGGAAAACGCGGACTTCCTTCCGCTTGTTAAGCGTTGAATCTGCTCTGTCCTCCCTGACGTATTCCTTTCCTTTATAGGAAACTGTATACTCGCTCTTTTCCGAGACTTCATACCACGGTTTTTCAATCCCTAAAATATGGTCGTCAATCATTTTTTTTCCGATCATCGGCCCTGTCAGTTCGGCTGCGACGGCCACCGCGAGCATCAAGAGGGCGCAGATCAAAATGCGTTTATAAGAAAGTGCATATTGAAAAAGCCGTTTTCCGGTCTTCATGCCACAGTCCCCCCTTCTTCCCCTGAAGGCAGCTTCTGTGCTTCATGCTGCTCAAAATACCAACCTTTCCCTTCGATCAGCTCTTCATGCGTTCCCCGCTCTAAGATTTTGCCGCCCTCCAGGACAAGGATGAAATCGGCATGCTCGACCGCTGACATACGGTGCGAGGTAATAATGGTTGTTTTTCCTTTCCGATTCTGGCGGATGTTTTCGATAATCGCCGCTTCCGTTTTCGCATCCACCGCTGACAGCGAATCGTCCAAAATTAAAATATGGGGGTTGGCGATCAACGCTCTCGCAATCGAAATCCGCTGCTTTTGTCCGCCTGATAATGCCACTCCCTTCTCGCCGACCATCGTTTCAAGCCCCTCGGATAAAAGCTCGATATCCTTTTCCAAATGGGCGGCCCGAATCACGTCCTCTACCTCCTGTTCTTTTGCCCGTAATCCGCCGAATAAAATGTTCTCTTTTACCGTTTTTGAAAACAGCACATGATCCTGGGGCACGTATCCGATCCAGCTGTACAGCTCATCAAGCGGCAGACGCCCGATCGGCACACCGGAAATGCTGATCGTCCCCTCCCCTTCCGGATACTGTCGCAAAAGCTGTTTGATCAATGTCGTTTTTCCGCTCCCCGTCTTCCCTACGATTCCAACGGTCTGTCCCTTTAAAACCGTGAATGAAATCCCCGAAAGATTGCGCGAGCTTGAGCGTGGGTACGTAAAACTGACCTTGTCAAAGACGATATCTCCGGGTTCTGCAGTTTCAGGATGCGGTGCTTCTTTCACATCAGGCTGATAGCGAAGCGTTTCATTTACCCTGTCGAGCGATGCATTCCCTCTCTGCATAATATTGATCAGCTCGCCAATCGCGAACATCGGCCAGATCAGCATCCCCAAGTATACGTTGAAGGAGACGAGCTCCCCGAGCGTAAGCTGGTTGCGGAATACAAGGTAAGCCCCATACCCCAAACCGATTAAATAGCTGATTCCGACAAGCAGCTTCACCGTCGGCTCGAACAGCGAATCGATCAGCGCGACTTTCATGTTTTTTTGATAAACATCGGCCGTCATGCTGTTAAACCGCCTGACATCGTTTTTCTCCTGAACATATGCCCTGATCACCCGTACACCTGATACGGATTCAAGCACCTGATCATTTAGATCGCCAAACGCTTTCTGCGCCTCTGTAAAACGCTGATGAATTTTTCCTCCGTATATACTGATCGCCGCAGCCATCAACGGAAGGGGAATGATCGATGCAAGCGTCAGCTTCCAGCTGATCAAAAATCCCATCGTAAACAGAATCGTCAGCATAAACATGGTTGAGTCCACAAGCGTCAATATTCCGAAACCCGCCGTCATCGAAATCGCTTTTAAATCGTTTGTCGCCCTCGCCATCAAATCCCCTGTTCGGTTCTTTTCGTAAAACGGGGGCGTCATCTTTAACAAATGCCCCATCAGCTTTGACCGGAGGATTTTTTCGATCAGATTCGCCCCGCCGAACAGCTGATACATCCAGTTGTATGAGAGCGTGTAAACAACGAGCGAGAGCCCGATCAATAAACCGATATAACCGAACATCCGCATCGGCGAAAAAGCGCCTGACTGCATATCGTCAATCGCGTTTCCGAGCAGTTTCGGCGGAAACATCTCAAGTACATTTACGATTAACAACAGGACGATCGCGATCGTATAGCGCCGCCATGCGTTTTTAAAAAACCAGCCGAGCTTCCATAATACAGAAAACATTGATATCCACTCCTTTTTTAGCCGCCTTCAAGCTTTTCCTTACAGTCATTGATCTCGCGTCTAACATGTGGCATAACCCATTCCTCCTTTTGAAATATTCGAAAACCCGGCTGTTTCGGCCGGCTTTTCATCTATATAGAAAAACACTCGCGCTCCGGATCGGAAGACGGAATGTTTTTTCTCTGAAAAAAAAGACACGCCGGTTATGCAGCATGCCTTTTTGACATAAAAAAGGCGCATGTACGAAAGATGAACGTGACATGCGCCTTTCCTCTATTGTTTAAATGGAAAAAGTCAATCAAGAGTCGGAAGGTATAAAGCCGTCACGCTGCGATTCAGTTGTCCGTTATGTGATGCATTGATTTTCCTGATCATGACGTTACCCTCCATTCTTATTAATATTTTCCATCTTATAGCACGGCCTTTTATTTGTCAATTTGATTTTTCATCAATCGGAAGACTTTCGATTCATATTCCCGCAATTTCGTTAGATTTTTGAGAAAGCGGGTAAATGTAAGTAAATCCATTCTGGAAAGGAATGATCAATGTGTTCAAGGCTGACCGGATCATTGTCGCGTTCGACGGAAAAAACGATAGTAAAAAAGCGCTTAAAAAAGCGATCGACCTCTCCAAAAGGCTCGGCGCCGAACTGACGGTCGCTCACGTCCATGAACCGAGGCAAACCATGGTAAACGAACAAAGGCCGGCCGCAGGCACGGCTTACATTTACGGCGGCATTCCAAGCGTTCCCCCTGTCCCGCATGATTCAGACGTTGCCGGAGAACCCGTCATTTATGAGGACAGTGCCGAAGAAGCGATCGCAGCGGCAAAAATCATCTTAAACGAGCATCAGCTTGACGCGGAAATCGAAATTTTGGAAGGCGACCCGGCAAATGCCGTTCTCAAACACGCCGAACACATCGGCGCCGATCTCGTCATCACGGGAAGCCGCGACCAAAACCGCTTAAAAAAACTGCTGTTCGGAAGCGTCAGCGATAAGATTACCGCCAAGTCGGAAATCCCGGTGCTGATCGTGAAGTAAGAGAGGCCGGATGTTTTTCCGGCCTCTTTCTCTTAAAATCTTCATTTTTATCAATCCGACCTCCCAAAACGACTGCGATCAACACCCGATTTAATGACGGCATTTACTGCAGAAAAACTCCCCACTCTCCCAGTATGTTCCGAGACTATTAAATCTATTCATTCCTCATATTACACAAGACCCCCCGAACCTTTCCTTTTGGAGCACCCGACACTACCCTGTATCTTCGCCGGACCGGAGTCCTCTTGTCCATGATCTTTAGCGGCCCTACGGCCAAATCCAAATCAAGGAAAATAGGCTTTCACATCAGTAACAATCACCTAACAAGTCTCATAGTTTGATCTTGAAAGTGCCCGGGGTATTTCGTTCATTTTCTAGTTTTTTTGTGTTCTGATGTTTTTGAAAAACTGTTTTTAATATGGGGAGGATTATATCAATGCAACATTTTCATGACGAACTGCAATCATTGGGAATGGATCATTTCCATGTGGATGGGATGACGGCCTTGGATCCTGGACGTCACCATGAGAATATGAATGCGAAACACTGTGCAAGCTGCTGGAGTCACGGAAGCTGTGCGAGTTGCTGGAGCTGCGGAAGCTGTGCGAGCTGTTGGAGTTGTTCGAGCTGCTGGAGCTGTTCAAGCTGTTGGAGCTGTTCAAGCTGCTGGAGCTGTGCGAGCTGTTCAAGCTGCTGGAGCTGTGCGAGCTGTTGGAGCTGCGCCGGTCATTGCTGCGGAAGCTGCTGGCACGGTGGCATGTATTAGAAGGAGACTGCCCCTGCCGATATGCCGCAGGGGTTCCTTTATCATAATGGACGAACAAAATTACATATAATGGTATGCCTTGTTTTCAGATCATCATAAGGAGGAGCAACATGACAAATCTGACCGCTTCCGCCCGCCTGAAAGTGAAACAAGATACATGTTTTCTACCGGATCCGGCGGGCGGCGTGTATATCAGAAACAATGCCGGATCGTTTCGCATGAAGGGCGCTTCAATCTATCAGTGGATCGACAAATTGCTGCCGATGTTCAACGGTGAACACACATTGGAAGAATTGACGAATGAACTATCGGCCCCATACCGTGACAGGGTGTTTGAAATCGGAAGCACGCTGTGCGCCAACGGATTTGTCCGGGATGTCAGCCGGGATCAACCTCATCAATTAGATGGGTACGTCCTACAAACGTTTGCTTCACAAATCGAATTTATCGAAAGCTTCGAGGATTCCGGCGCTTACCGCTTCCAATTGTGCCGCAAAGCAGGCATATTGGCGCTGGGCTCGGGCTCTTTTCTCGCTTCATTGGTCAGATCATTGTCTGATTCCGGTTTCGCCAACATATACGTTCTCTTTACAGAGGAATGTCCTGATCATCAAGCCGCTATAGAGGAGCTCAAAGAGCATGCAAGCAAAACGGGCGGCGATGTAGTCGACCTGACAGGTGGACTACATTGGCGGGAAGCCGTGCGTTCGGCGGATTGGATATCGTATGCTGCAGAAATCGACGATCCACAGGAGTTTATTGCGCTTCAAACCGTTTGCAGGCAAGAAAAGAAACCTTTTTTTCCGGCGGTATGTTTAAAACAGGTCGGGCTTGCGGGGCCTTTTGTGCATGAGGATGATGATGGATGCTTTGCATCGGCATGGCGGCGGATACACCGATCAGCGCTTCATGAAGACCGCATGCTTGACCCCTTTTCGACCGAAGGAAAAGAGATATTGGCGAATGTAATTGCGTTTGAATTGTTTAAAACGGTTGCCGGACTCGCTTCTTTAACGAAGCGCAATCAATGTTACGTTCTCGATTTTGCGACGCTTGAGGGCTCTTGGCACCCGTTTCTCCCTCATCCTCTCGTCAGACCCGCCGGCGCCGCGGCCGAAAAGGTTCAAGACCTTGAAGAAAGGGTCAGGGAATGTAGTAACGAGCCGCAAGAAAAAGGACGGCTGTTTCAATTGTTCAATCAGCTGACATCGGCAACGTCGGGGATTTTTCATCTGTGGGAGGAAAAACACTTAAAGCAGCTTCCGCTGTCACAATGCTTTGTTCAAGTCGCAAACCCGCTGTCGGAAGGACCTGCCGAGCTTTTGGCCGGGACGGTTTGCGCCGGTTTTACGCATGAGGAAGCGCGCCGGGAAGCCGGACTTACCGGCATTGAAATGTACGGGGCGAAGCTGGCGGACTTCTATATCCGTGAAGACGGCTTTCTAGGCGTCGGGACGGGAGAAACGGTAGCCGAAGGCGTGTTGAGGGGATTGCAGAAATGGCTTGATCACGAGCTGAAGATGCGCCGAATATCCGGAAAAGAAACGGTCGCTCCTTTATCCTTAAACGCCGTCAAGGATAGTCGCGCCGAATTTTATTTCAACGCGCTGTCCCTCATCCACGATGAACCGCTGGTCGGCTTGGGGCAGGACATCTCAGGCTTTCCCGTTGCATGGGCAAACACAGGAGGCCGCTGGTACCACAGCGCCGGATTAAACATCACGCTGGCGCTCACAAAAGCACTCGAACGGGCGCTTACAGACACACAGCCGCTCGAAGAAGACGCTGCCATGTTAACAGAAGCCAAGAAGAACTTCGACATCCCTGTTTATGAAGGTTTGCAGAAAACGCTGCATTCGGCCATGCACACTATCGGACAGAACGGTTTACAGCTGACGGTTTACGATTTGCCGATAGAGCCTTTTTTCAAAAAAGCACTCGCAGGCGTTTTTGCTGTCCGGGTAAAAAAGGAGGAGGTCTGATGGAACACACCATTTTGATTGTGGGCGAAGGAATGATTGCAGAGGATGTGTCAGATCGGCTGTCCGGGGAATATGAAGTACACTGCCAGCCGGATTTTGAGGCCGGGGTGCCGGAAGAGACCCGGCTCGTTCTTGTTGTGCATGATACCTGGCGCCCGTCGTTATATCGCGAGGCCGAGGAAATCTTAAGGCCGGCCGGCATTCCGTGGCTTCGCGGCTTTATTTCATTCGGTGAAGGCGTCATCGGCCCTCTCGTTTATCCAGGAGGTTCCGGCTGTGCGGCATGTGCCGATATGAGACGGTTCATAGCCGGCCCGGACAGCAACGAAATGCGGGTGCTGGAACAGATTATCACAGACTTTCGCCGCAACCCGTGGGCATCCAGAGCAGGATGCCGGCACATCGCCCGCTTAATCTGTACAGAGATCAAGACCTTTATGGAACACGGTCCGGACGGTTTGGAACAAAAGATACGGCTGATCAATTTACTAACGCTTGAATCGACCTCCCACTTTTACATGCCTGAACCGCTGTGCGAAGTCTGCGGAAGCTGTCCAGACGATACGGCGGAAAATGCCCGCATCTCGCTTCAGCCGTCCCCCAAACCGGATCCGGACAACTATCGTTCGCGCCCGGCTGAGGATTTAAAGGACGCGCTGAGAGCCGAATTTCTCGATTCTCGAACAGGGATCTTCAACGGCAAAATGTATGACGCCATTTTGCCGTTTGCCGATATGATTGTCAACATGCCGTTATGGATCGGAAATGAAGGCGTCGGAGGGCGGACACATTCTTATGAGGAGAGCGAATTAACTGCGGTATTAGAAGGCTTGGAGCGATATTCGGGAATTAAACCGCGCGGCAAGCGGACGATGACGTTTGATTGCTACCGCAATGTAAAGGATCAGGCGCTTGATCCGAGAAAGACCGGTCTGCATGATGAAGGGCAATATGAACAGCCTGATTTCCCCTTCAGGCCATTTGATCAAGACCGGCCGCTCCATTGGGTATGGGGCTATTCATTTTCAGAGAAGCGGCCGATTTTGGTTCCGGAGTCGCTCGCCTATTACAGTCTCGGCAGGGACGACAGCTTCGTTTATGAAACGTCAAACGGATGTTCAATGGGCGGTACGCTTGAAGAAGCGATTTTCCATGCCATATTGGAAGTCGTTGAACGGGATTCCTTTTTGCTGACATGGTATGCAAGGCTCCCTCTCCGTGAGATCGACCTTCGCTCGTGTGAAGATACGGAATTGAGAGTCATGGCTGAACGGGTGCGGGCAGTGGCCGGATACGATCTTCATGTCTATAATTCGACGATGGAGCACGGCATTCCAAGCATTTGGGCGGTTGCCAAAAACAGAAAGAGGGAGGGTTTGAATCTTCTTTGCACGGCTGGCGCACATCCCAATCCTGTAAAAGCCGTCAAAAGCGCGCTTCATGAACTGGCGGGAATGATGCTGAAGTACGATTCGCAGCTTGAAGCCGAAAGGGGCAAATATGAGGAGATGCTGCAGGACCCTTTTTTAGTTCAGAACATGGAAGAACACAGCATGCTGTACGGTTTACCCGAAGCCGAGGAACGCCTCCGTTTTTTGCTGGATCAGCATCAGAGGCCGCAAACCTTTCAAGAAGCATTTAACCAAGTGGCCAAAAACCGCGATATCAAAGAGGATCTTGAGGAATTCCTTGACATATTCCGCCGGCTGAACCTTGAGGTGATTGTTGTTGATCAAACATCGCCGATCACGAAGCGCAACGGTTTGTATTGCGTGAAAGTGCTCATTCCGGGGATGCTGCCGATGACGTTCGGACACCGCCTCATCCGCTTGGCGGGACTTGAAAGGGTGCTGACGGTGCCGGTGAAACTAGGCTATACGAAAGAGGCGCTGACACCCGGCGAGCTGAATCCGCACCCTCATCCGTTTCCGTAACATTTGCCATTTTTGACCGTTTTGCTTTATCATAAAGCAGAACTTTTTTAGGCGGTGGTTATGTGAAACAGGAATACAAACGGCCCGTTATGTTCGCTGCGGCCGTTTTCTTTGTCTTTTGCTGCGTCTATTCCGGCGCAAAGCTGATCGCTTTTTACTCCGCGGAGTACCCGAAGTGGATCGGAAACAGCCGGGATGGAAATTGGCAGGCCGTGATAAAAAAAAGCGGCGGCGCCCCAGGTTTCAGCGGAAATTCATATTGGACCGGGGTCGCGCCTCTCTTCGCGAGACGTATTTGGAAAGATTGGTTGTTACATTTGATGATGAAGTCGCCCTCAGTTCAGGCATCGAAACGCCGATGATCGATTATTCAGGCGGCACGTTTCCTGACGGAGGCTTAAAGGAAGACTCGGTTTCCTTTTAAGAGGCTGAACTTAAAGGGCGTCATATCACTGTTCAATTGACATGGAGACAGGGAACGCAGGCGGCTCATGCCGAGTTTGCGCTTGATAAGCAAACGCTGTTTCACTAAAATGCAGGCGGAATGACATTACATTCCGCCGATCGTGATTTTGCTTCTCATCGTCAGCTCCTCATTCGGCCCCAAAGCCCGAAAACCGGTGACATCAGCGGGCAGATCAAGGTTCGGGGCGTTTGTCATCCACGTATACGGCTCCAGACAAAGCAAGTCTTCCTGATCCGTTTTCCCGTTATAGACGACCCAATGTTTAAAATGCCTGTCCCCCGCATAGCTGACGCGAATCCCGGCCAGGCGGTCGCGGATTTCGGCCGTGCTGTTTCCTTGTTGGTCATGTTCGGCTGCCAATATATCGTCAAGCCGGTCTCCTGCTGCCGATCTGCCTTCTTTAAATTCGTCCGTCACGCTGAATTCCCCCGTCGGAAGCAGCCGGTCCGACAAATCCCATTTTTTCGAAGCCGGGAGCGAAAACACGCATTGCGTCTTATCCCCTTCTTCGTTAAACGGGTAGCGGAAGGAAGTGTGGTAACCGAGTCCGAGCGGCATCGGATCTTCCCCGTGATTGACAACCGACGCATCTATCCTGAGATTCGGCCCCTCCAATATATAGGTCATTTCGATCGAAAACGAATGGGGAAATATGCGCTGGATCTCCGGATGATCCTCAGCCTTCAGAATGGTTTTGACGATGCTCTGCTCTCCTTCTGCTTCCGCTTTTTTCACCGCCCATTTTTTATCATAAAGAAATCCGTGCAAATGGTTTTGCAGCGGTTTTTCATTGACTGGCAGCGAATACGTTTTTCCTTCATATGTAAACTTCCCGTGATCGATCCGATTCGGCGGAAAAAGGATGGGAATCCCGAACAAGCATGGATTTTCATCATATTCTCCCTTCGTTTCCGGCGTCTTCAACAAATGTATTCCCGCAGGTTTCCACTTCAATGAAATCAAATTGCTCCCCCAGCCAGGCACGAGTATGGCTTCCAAATAATCGTTCGCAAGCAATAGTGCATCTTCGTTTAAAAAGCGGTGCTTTTGTACGGTGCAGGACATCCTTCATTTCCTCCCTTTCGTCATTCGGTACAGGCATCCATCCAAGCGGCAATGCTGCCTTTAGCTTATTATATCTAAAGAAGGCAGCGCTTTCAAAAAGCGGAAGTGAAAAATGTTTGAAATATTTTAATTTAAATAAACGCGCTATCTTTCTGTTATAATACGTTTACGCACAAAAGCATAAAAGGATTAAAGAATGATATTTTTGTAATGAGGTGTATAATTTGTCCAACGAAAAACGCTTATCGTTTTCTATATCGGCTTTTTTATTTTTGGCCATCTTATCGGTTATTTTTATATGCTTATTTATTTTTCATGCCGATCCGCATATGCCTTTATTGATTTGCATCGGATTTTTGGCGGTTGTCAGCGTTTTAAAGGGTTTTTCCTGGAAGGAGCTCGAAAGCGGCATCGTTTCCGGTATTAAAAGCGGCGTTCAGCCGATTATCGTCCTGGCGCTTATCGGCATTTTGATCGGGGTTTGGGAGTACAGCGGCGCGATCCCGACGGTTACGGTTTACGCGCTGAACTTGATCGAACCGCAGTTTTTGCTGCTGACCGCTTTATTCAGCTGCATGATCATCAGTTCGCTCGTCGGTTCCAGTTTTACGACGGTGAGCACGATCGGCGTCGCTTTAATAGGGGTCGCTTCAGCGGCCGGCCTTCCGCTGACATGGGTCGCAGGGGCCGTGATTTGCGGCGCATGCTTTGGAGACAAAATGTCGCCGTTGTCAGATACGACGAATTTTGCCTCCGGCGTCGGCGAGATTCCGATTTTCAAGCATATCAGACATATGACGGGAACGACGATCCCCGCCCTTCTGATCACCGTTCTGCTGTTCTTTTTCATGGGAAGATCTTTAACCATCGCATCAGCATCAACGGAAAACATTAAAGCGATTGTTAACGGGATTGAAAACACCGTAGGAATCAGCGCATGGTCCCTTTTATCGCCTTTAGTCGTCATTGTGATGGCGGTGAGGCGCATGCCTGTCATTCCTTCCCTGGCTGCGGGGATTTTGTCAGCGGGTGTTCTCGCCGCCTTTATTCAGCCTGATGCCGGCATTTCGTCATTTTTATCCGCGATGCAAAAAGGACCGGTATTTTCAGCCGGAAACGAAGCGGTCGAAAACATACTGAATCGCGGCGGGCTCCAATCGATGCTCGGCTCGATCTCTCTGATCATGATTGCATTTGCACTCGGCGGGCTGATGGAAAAGACAGGGCTGATTAAGAGCCTTCTCGAAGGCGTGATTAAAGGAATTCGTTCAAAAGGACGCCTTGTGTTTTCAACGGTTTCATCGAGCATCGCCATGAACCTTTTGACAGGCGAGCAATATTTATCGATTTTAATACCCGGACAGTCCTTCAAAGCGCTTTACGATAAGCTCGGAATCGACCGCAAACATTTGACAAGATCGCTTGAAGACGGCGGTACACTGGTCAATCCCTTGATTCCGTGGGGGGTCAGCGGCGCGTTCATGTCGAGTGCGCTCGGCGTCAGCGTCATTGACTATTTGCCGTTTGTCTTTTTCCTTTATATATCACCGCTCTTTTCGATTTTGTTCGGATTCCGGAAACAATGAAAAAGCGCCGTTTCCTTACACAGGAGACGGCGCTCTTTTTTATGAAAATGCTGCTGTTACTGATAAAATGTGCTGCTCTAAAGCTTTTTGCACCTCTTTTGTACGCGGGCCCGGCGCCCCTGTTCCGACATTCTGGCCGTCGATGACGGTGACCGGAATGACCTCGGCTGTCGTCGATGAAATAAACACTTCATCCGCATTCATCAGTTCATCTTTTGACATCGCTTTTTCTTCATACTGCCAGCCGTTTTTCCGGATCAGCTCCAACAGAGTCCTCCGCGTGATGCCGTTTAATATGAGGTTTGTCGCCGGATGTGTGTAAATCACCTGATCTTTGACGGCATAAACGTTTGAAGAAGTCCCTTCCGTCACAAATCCGTCGCGCACCAAAATCGCTTCAAACGAGGAAGCCTCATGCGCTTTTTGTTTGATCATGACGTTGTATAAGAGATTCAGGCTTTTAATATCGCACCTCAGCCAGCGCAGGTCGTCTTCCGTGATGACGGAAACGCCGTTTTGCTGTTCGTTTACCGGTTTTTTGATCGGGAACGTATAAGCCGTCACCTGAGGGACGAGTCCTGCGGGATATTGATGCTTCCTCGGAGCCGTTCCCCTTGTCGCCTGAAGATAAAGTCCCCCGTCTTGAACCTGGTTGGCCTCGATGAGCCCTTTCAGCTCACTTTTCAGTTCAGCCTCTGAAAACGGCAGGTCAATGCGAATATCCGCTGCGCTTTTGAAAAAACGGGCAACGTGTTCATCAAGCGTATAAAGCGTTCCGTTGTATATGCGGATCACTTCATAAACGCCGTCCCCGAATTGATAGCCTCTGTCTTCAATATCAACCGCGCATTCGCTCCGATCCATCAGCCGTCCGTTAAAAAGAACCTTCATTTCTCCATCCCCTTGCTACCAGAATTGGTTTCTCGATTTTCTCCCTTCCATTCTAACACGCCGCTTTCATTCTAAATAGTGTAAAAATTCTTAGAACGCCGACTTCCATCATTCAGCATTTTCTCTTAAAATTTGATCATTTTTTCGCTGCTCCCGGTATCCAACTTCTTTCCAATCCTGTATACTTAAACATTGTGGTCCATTATTTTATTAGACTAGAAATCTATTTCTTAATGGCATCGGAATAAGAACATGATATGGAGAGAGTAACATGCGCCAGGATTCAAAAAAAGCAGCCCCTTCAGCGGCCTATCTGCTGACGAAAACAGCATGTTTTGCCATTTTGTGCCTGATTCTCCTTTACGTATGGGATTTGTCGAAGTCCGCCGGCACGCCGGGCAAAAAAGAGCTGACCATGTCGGAAAACAGCCAAATGCGGCATGAAGGGGACAGCATTCCGCTTAAAAAAGCAACGCACGGCAAGCTTCTCGATCACCTGAGCACAAAGCAGGAAATCGCTGAACGCAAAAAGGAAAAAGAAAAGAAAAAAGAAGCGGCGGAAAAAAAGCAGGAAAAAACGGTTTATTTGACTTTTGATGATGGACCTTCAGCCGTAACCCAAACGCTGCTGGATATTTTGGACGAACACGATGTGAAAGCGTCATTCTTCATGCTTGAGCCGAACATGAAGCTTCACAGGAAAGCCGTTCTCAATATGAAGCAAGAGGGCCATGCACTCGGTCTTCACGGGGTTACACATAACCAGAAGCTATTTTATAAAGGCGCCAATTCTCCTAATCTGGAAATGAAGCAGGCTCAAAAAACGCTGAAGTCTATTACAGGAGTGAAAACCAGGCTGATCAGAACGCCGTATGGAAGCAAACCGTCGCTTACCGACGCGCAAAAGAAAAAGCTGAAGAAAAACGGGTTTATTTATTGGGACTGGAATATTGACAGCCTTGACTGGAAATACAGAAATCAACGATATGTTCCCGAAGTCATGAACCAGCTGAACATGATCAAAAACCGGCACACGAAACAGCCGATCGTCATCTTATTGCATGACATTCCTTCAACGGTTCACTCGCTGCCGCTGTTGATCACCAATCTAAAAAACATGGGATATTCATTCGCAACGCTTGATGAGTCAATGACGCCTGTTCACGAATAGCCCATCCGCATGATCCCCTGACGGCAGGGGATTTTTTTATTGCCAAAGCGGTTTTGGTCAGTTTATCTGACACACTCGTTGCATTTAAAAACCGTTTGACTATATTGAGAAGATAGATTGATATCAAATGAGGTGTTCAGATGGAGATTGAAGACGTGACATCGATTGAAGGCCATCTTGATCAACTGGCCGACCTCCTCGTCCAAGTCACAGACGAAGGGGCGTCGATCGGGTTTCTGCCTGCGCTTGACCGGGCGGCAGCAAGAGCATATTGGGAAAACGTGCTGGAGCCCGGCGTGATTTTACTGATTGCCCGACGGGACGGCGAGATCGCCGGAACCGTTCAACTGCATTTATGCATGAAACAAAACGGACGCCACAGAGCCGAAATCTGCAAATTAATGACGTCCCCCTCCTTCAGGCGGCAAGGCATCGCCCGTTCATTGATGGAAAACATCCTGGAAAGGGCGCAGCATGAAGGCAGATCTTTGGTCGTTCTCGATACAAGAGAAGGAGATCCTTCCAACCTTCTTTATGCGTCGCTCGGGTTTGCCGAGGCGGGACGAATCCCCCAATACGCTGAATCGGCGAACGGCCGGCTAGATGCAACTGTTATTTATTATAAAAATTTGGCTGCAACATGAACATGGAAATGGTCATAAAAAGAGGTCGAATGGATGTTTAGTGAAAACAGCGGCAATGGAAAAAACGCTGCGGCAAAAATGAAAGGCGTCCCCTCCGGAACGCCTTTTCAACTGCTGATTTCTTTGACAAACTCTGCGACTTTGCGGTGAATGACAACGTCGAACAAATGGTCAAACGGGGTGTCGTCAAGATTGATCATGATTTTCTTTAACCCCGGGATCAAATGGGCTTCCCCCGGTACAAACCGGACAGGCGCCACTTCAAGCGAAGTGCCGATCACCAGAAGAAGGTCGGATTCATCAAGGCTTTCAAAAAGGGTGTCAAAATGCTGAACGGCGTCACCGAACAAAACGACATCCGTCTTTAAAATAAACCCGCACTCCCCGCCCTTCCGGTTGATGCGGTTGCACCTCGGGACATCATCCTTAAGAATGTGTTCCAGTCCGTAGCGCGCGCCGCATTTTGGGCATGCAGCCGATTGAATGGAGCCGTGAAGCTCATAGACGCGGCGGCTGCCCGCCTTGCTATGAAGCCCGTCGATATTCTGTGTGAACACCCTGACGTCTTTCCCCCGCTTCTCAAGGTCGGCTAAATACATATGCCCTGCGTTCGGCTGAAACGTACCCGTCATCTTCATTTGGAAAAGCTCTTTGAACTTGGGCCAGAAAAGCTTTGGATAACGCTCATAGTAATCGCGGCTCATCGCTTCCATTCTTGACATATCTTCCGTCCATATCCCGCCGGCCGAACGAAAATCGGGAATTCCCGATTCAGTGCTCATCCCGGCACCCGTTAAAACGGTGATGCGCTGCGCGTTTTCGATTGCTTTTAAAAACGTTTCGGATTCTCCGCGCACGATTAGTCCCCCCCTTTTATCACGCTTGATTTTCCAGAGCGGCTTTCATATCTGTCAGCTCAAACAGGCTGTGTCCGGGAGAAACAAACTCCACTTGCTCTTCGTTCATGATGTCGATGATTCGATAGTTGATATCCTGTCTGATGTCTAAATTTTCGGCCCAAACAGTCGTATTCGTATAGAAGTTGAAAAAGATGCCTAAATACGTATCCTGCAATACATCAAGGTTGACCATGATCACCTCGGGATGAACGCCTTCATGCGTTTGCAGCATTTCCCTGAACCGTTGGATGCACCTTTCGACTTTTTCCCGCGGTGTTGACGGATCGATATGAAGCGAGAACGTGATCTGGCGCTTTCTCATTTTCGTCCAGTTCATGATCGCTTCATTGGCGAGCACCGAGTTTGGCACCGTAACGAGAGCCTCTCCCGACGTGCGGATCTTCGTGCTTCTGAACGAAATATCTTCGACCGTTCCGATTACGATTTTCGTTTCGATAAAGTCTCCTATCGTAAAAGGCTTCTCCATGATGATGACAATTCCTCCGAAAAAGTTCCCTACGGTATCTTTCGCCGCAAGCGCAAACGCGAATCCGCCGAGGCCTAGGCCGGCGACAAAACCGTTCACATCGTAATGAAACTCTCCGGCAATCACGCTGATTCCAAGAGCCACGATGACAAAGCGGAGAATCTTTGACAAAAACGGCGCGAGAATATCGTCCATCTCAAGTTCCAGCCGCTTGTTGATTTTATGAAAAAGCACCGAAGACGAAGCCGTTAAGTTATAGAGCCCGGTCACGACGAGAATGACAAGGGAAACTCTGTACAGCTTATGAACGATCGCCATATGTGTGTCGAAAAACGGCGAATAAATAATAGCCAAATAAATACCGAGGATGGCAAAAAACCATCTGGCCGGCTTTTCAAATGCAACCGCCACTTGATTGAAGAAATCGGTTTTCGGTTTATGCGTTAATTTTAGAATCAAGTTAAACAAATACTTCGTAAAGATTTTTCTCAATAAGAAAAATAAAAGCAGGATGCCGATGCTGATTCCGATTTGACCGGCAAACTCCATTGTCATGTATTGTGTGAACATCGCTTTCTCTCCTTATATCGCTGTCAAGCATTTATTATACTAAAAGCTTCGAAAAATTTCTCATTTTATTGCGCGGCAAAATGTGTCAAGTTATCCCAGGCGCCCGAAAGACAGCCATTGACAGACGGAGGCGGAACACATAAAAGGCCGCCGTTTTTTTCGGCAGCCTTTGTTGACTATATTCAGTTGTTCCACGAGACAATTGATTCGGGCTGCGCTGCTACTTTTCCTTCGCAGACTTCGTTTGGTCCAGGAGAGTCGCTTCAAACATTTCGGCATCGGTTTCGGCCTTGATCCGTTCTTCCACTCTAATTCTCCCTTTACCCATCATCTCGCCTCCTTTGCTTCATTATAAAATATCTGAATTTTTCGTAAATAGTCCTTTTGAACGATTTTGGCGAAATTTGTCGCAAGCTTTGCCGGCGGCTCTTTTTAGCTCTTATTTATTGCGATTCGAATGTGAGCCGATTTACTTGCGCCATCTCTTCGGGTATCCTTGTTATGGAATAGATTTTTATAAAGGGGAGCTGACATGTTTGCACATCATCGGACATCGCGGTGCCTCAGCTTACGCCCCGGAAAATACGTTTGCCGCTTTTGAAAAAGCGCGAGAGCTGGGGGCCGATTTTATTGAGCTGGATGTACAATTGACAAAGGATGGGAAGCTTGCAGTCATCCACGATGACAAAGTGGACCGGACGACAAACGGAACGGGCTTTGTCCGTCATTTTACGATGAAAGAGCTGGAAAAGCTTGACGCAGGAAGCTGGTTCGGCCCTTCTTTTCAAGGCGAAAAAATCCCGGACCTCGAAACCGTTCTTCACAAATATCACAAAAAAATAGGGCTGCTCATCGAAATCAAGTCATCCAGAACACAGCCCGGTATTGAACAAGCGATCGGCCGGCTGATTGAACGGTTCGGCTTTTCAAACAACACGATCGTTCAATCCTTTGACGCCGATGCGATCATGACGCTGCACAGCCTGTACCCTTCCATACCGGGCGCCGTATTGATGAGGCCGAGGTTTGGAATGCTGCCGCACGGCCGCCTTCGGCACATTGCTTCATTTTCGCGCTATGTCAGCCTGAAACATACAATGCTCAGCCCTTTTTTGATTAAATCCGCTCACAGCCATAATCTGAAGGTGTTCGCCTGGACGGTAAACGGGCTGAAAACCGGGCTCCGCCTGCAAGGCTGGAAGATCGACGGAATCATTACTGACTATCCAGATTATTTTGTGAAAGAAGGAAAAGCATGAAACCATATGTTGCTGTATTCATTGGGGGTGCACTCGGTTCGCTGTTCCGCTATGCGGTAAACATGAGTGTCGGGGGCGCCTTTTTTCCTTGGCCGACTTTTATAGAAAATGCTTCAGGAAGCCTGCTTCTCGGTCTCTTGACAGGCTTTTTTTCGTCAAGAGAGAAAAATAAGCTTATCCAGCTCATGTTAGGAACGGGTTTTTGCGGAGGGTATACGACAATGTCCGCGTTTTCAAAGGAAACGGCGCTGATCCTTCACTCCTCTTCGCCTCATATCGGGGTATTCTATTTGGCTGCCTCCCTTGCCACCGGGCTCTGCCTCGCTTTTATAGGGATTGTGTCGGGGACCCGGATCAGCCAAAAAAAGGAGCGATATGGATCATGATGACAGCGGGTTTTGTGATAGCGGGAGGCCTCGGTTCCGTTCTGAGGTTTTGGCTAGGGCATTTTATCAGCTCGAGATCGCAGGGCGCGCCGTTTCCGGTCAGCATTATGCTGATCAACATCCTCGGCTCTTTAATGCTCGGCATCTTCACGGCTCTCGACATGCAAAATCAAATGCTTTCTATTATAATAGGAACCGGTTTTTTCGGAGGGTTTACCACGTTTTCAACCTTCAGCGTCGAAGCCGTCCAGCTTCTGGCAGAAAAACGGCTGAAGGCGGGTGCAGCTTACATACTAATGACAATGATATGCTGCATCGGAGGCTTTTGGGCTGGAAGCCTTCTTTAACAAAAAAATGAGATGATAGGGTGTTTTGATGAAGCAATTGTTCTTGTTTGGTTTTGAACAGGCAAAATCGTGCCTGTTTCCCGTTGTTATTTTTCTGGCTCTCGCCATAACAAAGATAGTTGAAGTGCCTTTCATCTCCCGTTATGATGCGATTCTATTGATTTGTTTGCTGACGCAAATTCTCATGATCGCATTCAAGTACGAATCGTTGGACGAAGTGAAAGTGATCTGCGTGTTTCATCTGATCGGACTCGCATTGGAGTTATACAAAGTACATATGGGGTCGTGGAGCTATCCCGAGGAGGCGGTTACGAAATGGTTTGGGGTTCCTTTGTACAGCGGCTTCATGTACGCCAGCGTCGCAAGCTATATGTGCCAGGCGTGGAGGAGGCTTCAGTTAAAACTGACGAATTGGCCTCCTACTTGGAGCGTGTTTGTCCTCAGCGCCGCCATCTATATTAATTTTTATACAGACCATTTTATTTACGATTTTCGCTGGATATTAAAAATCGCAACCTTGCTTATCTTTTATCGTACATTTGTGCATTTTACGGTCAATCACCGTACATATGCGATGCCTCTGCCGCTGTCGTTTGCATTGATCGGCTTTTTCATTTGGGTGGCCGAAAATATCGCGACGTTTTTCGGCGCCTGGCAATACCCGAACCAGCACAGGCAATGGGAAATGGTTCACGTCGGAAAAGTCAGTTCCTGGCTGTTGCTCGTGATTGTCAGCTTTCTGATCGTTGCGCTTTTAAAACATATCAAAGAAGGCCGCACACAAACAGGCAGATTAAGCCGGGCGGGGGATCCCGGGGTCAAATCATAAGAATCCATTTTGAAAGCTCAAAATGGATTCTTTTCCCCATTTACCCTTTTTCAATCGTTGCCGTCTGAAAGGCCTCCCAATTTGAAGAAACGACTTGCAGCACGTCGTCTTTTTCCTGATAAGCCCCGATCTGTCCCCCGTCCATCGTCACTTTATATAATGAGGCGCCGCTTTTGGCGAGGCCGAGGCATTTGGCAATTCCGTTGACATGCCCTCTTGCCGTCTGTTCGATCCAAGCCGAGCTCTTCATCTTCGCTGCATCGTCCGGGTGATCGATAAAGCCGTTTTCCGTTAAAATCGCATGCATCACCGTTTCCCTGAGCACATGAAAATTCGCTTTTTTCATCCCTCTGTCCCGCAAACCGTTTTGTTTAATGACTTCTTCGTGAATGATTCTTTGGTAAAGCGCGGTGACAGACTCGTCGGACAAGCCGCTGTAAATATAATCCTCATAACCGTAGGCCGTGCCGTCAAAAGCGTTGATATGAATGGACACAAACAAATCGGCCCCCCACGAATTGGCGTCATCGGTCCGCTCCTGAAGCGAGACCGTTTTGTCTGTCGTCCTGCTGAGCCTCGTCTCCGCATTGCTGTATTCCTGCAAAAGGATGTCATTGATCTTTAATGCGATGGCCAATGTGACGTTTTTTTCCGACAAACCGTTTCCCGTAGCTCCCGGATCACTTCCGCCGTGTCCCGGATCCAAATAAATTTTCATGTTCGAATTCCTCCTTATTCGTTGTTAAGACGTTTTTTGAACCTGAATAAAAACCGACTGATGACAATCCGAGGCAGATTCCGACCGCCATGTCTTCCTTCCAGTTTCCCGTGGTCAACAGCAGCGAAATGCAAATTCCGAAAACAATCGCAAAGACGGGGAGAAATCGTTTCTGAATGCCGAGCAGCCTGACCGTATGAACCAGCCCTGTAATCAACGGAACGAATGCCACATCAGAAAATTCCATGCTCTTTCCCCTCCCTTTCTTCTTCGGTTACATGTTTTAATCCCCCCTGTTTTAAAAGGTTACGTTCATCTTATAAGGAAAACGCTCCTGAGCCGCGTCATCATCCGGTCAAGAAGCTGAAGAAAAACTGAAAACATATCCCGCCATTAAAAAAAGGACTTGTTTAAAACAAGTCGCTACATATTCGTGATCGCCGCCAGGCTGACGAGAAGCTTGTCCAATAACGCTTTTTTCAATAAAAACAACGTTTTTTCGCTATATCCGATTTCCATCGCGCACTTTCCCATGCTCCAATTGCGGATATAGCGGTATTCAACAAGCATCCGCTCCGTCTCATCCAATTCAGCCAAAGCCGTTTCCATGGAGTCCAGCAAAAATTGATAGAGCCTTTTTTCGGCGTCCAGTTGATAATGGGCTTCCGTCTCTTTGACAAAGCCGCCCGTCTCCACCTTCTCCATCCTCCTCTCCAAATTGACAACGGCGGCTTTGTAATTTTTCCAGTTCCGCAAATGAAATTCGATTCTCTTGATGCAGGTCTTCTTCTCATCCTCGGAAATGGTCTCATACCATAGCAAGGGCATCTCCCTCCAAACAGAACATTTGTTCTCATTATATACGAACGAATGTTCCTGTTCAAATGACATTTTTTCTATTTCAGCCGGGTCTTTTTTCTTAAAAAAACGCAAAAAACCTTGAGCTTATTTTTCGCTCAAGGTAACTTCGTTTATCATCACCGGGTCGGCCGGCGCGAGCTCGACGTGTTCTGTCGTTTGTTCCTGTTTGATTTCAACGTGCTTAATCAGCCGTCCCTCCATCTCGAGGACCTTAATCGTATAAGTACCGACATGAACCGCCTGGCCTTCGGCGATGTCTATATTTTCTTTCAGAACGAGTCCGCCGACAGTGTCGACCTCCTCTTCTTCGATCGCATCCTCAAACAATTCATTCACCTGATCGATCCTCACTTTTCCGTCCATGATGTATTCATGATCGGAAATTTTCTGAATGAGCGGTATTTCGTCTTCGTCAAACTCGTCCCTGATATCTCCGACAATTTCCTCGAGAATATCCTCGGTCGTGACAAGTCCGGACGTTCCTCCGTATTCATCCGTCAGGATCGCCATGTGGATCCGGTCGCGCTGCATTTTGATCAGAAGCTTTTGGACGGGCACGGTCTCAATGACTTCGATGACGGGGCGGACGTATGATTCAAGCGAAAGCCGCTTTTTTTCCTCCTCCGACATAAACAGCATATCCGTAAACAGCTGTTTCGTGTTGACCATGCCGATGACGTGGTCCTTATCGCCCTTATAGACCGGCCAGCGCGTATATTTTTCTTTCAGCATGAGCTGAAGCGCCTCATCGATCGGCATATCGGCCGAGACGTAGGCGATTTCGGTGCGGGGCACCATGATTTCTTTCGCAATCCGGTTATCGAATTCGAAGATTTTATTGACGTATTTATATTCAGACGGATTGATTTCTCCGCTTTTATAGCTTTCTGATAACAAGATGCGCAGCTCTTCCTCTGAATGGGAATCGCCCTTTTCCGAAGCGGGCCGCAAACCGAATAAACCGGTCAGCACTCTGGCTGAAGCATTTAAAATCCAGATGAACGGAAACATGACAACATGGAAAAAATGCAACGGTCCCGCAAGCCAAAGCGTCATTTGCTCCGCTTTTTGGATCGCGATGGTTTTAGGGGCCAGTTCTCCAACCACAACGTTCAGGAATGTAATGACACAAAAAGCAATGACAACCGACAGCGCATGTGAGATGGAATCTGACACGTGCAGGCTTTCAAAGAGCGGATGTAAAACCTTTCTGACCGTCGGTTCCCCCATCCAGCCCAAACCTAATGCCGTTATCGTAATTCCAAGCTGGCAAGCTGACAGGTATTCATCTAAATCCGATATCACCTGCTTTGCGCGAACTGCCCTTTTGTTTCCTTCCGTTATAAGCTGATCGATGCGCGAGTTTCTTACTCTAACAATAGCGAATTCTGATGCGACGAAAAAAGCAGTTAAAGCAATCAGAACGCCAATGATCATCAGACTAACGATATCGTCCATTTAACCTTATCCTTCCCGAAGGATAAGGAGTCACCTCCTGCTGAATTCAAATTCCCGTAATAAGGCTGATGTTTGTTCTGTGTTCATGACTATACAGAGGGCCCCATCATACCACCTCCAAGCCAATATATACTATTATCTTACTTTATTAAAAAACGGTCAGTCAAATGTCTAAACTTTAAATCCGACAATATTTTCGCGAATATTTAGAAAAATGACGGGGATTTTATGCCCCTTTTTCATCAATTAACTTGTATAAACAGCTTCTAATATATTAAAATATTTTTAACTAACTATAACGTGATGGTTGAGGAGGGATGCAGATGGGGCAGAGAAATATCGCATCGGCGAGTTAGCAGCTGCAGCAGGCGTAACAAAGCGCACTGTCGATTATTACACAAATCTGGGGCTTTTGACGCCTGCCAGATCATGTTCGAACTACCGCTATTATGATGAAGCCGCTCTCAAACGGCTGAAGTTTATTACGGACTGTAAGCAGCAAAGATTGGCCCTGTCCGACATCAAACTGCGGCTGGAAAAGCAGTTTCCCTCTTCATCCGCTAACGATGAAATCGGAAGCCTGACATCGGAAATCGACCATGTCAACGATACGATCTCCGTGATCGTCAATCGGCTGAACCGGCTGAATCCCGATGAACGGGCTGCTTTGAAAAGCCGGCTTTCTTCCGAGAAACTGGCGGTCATCCAGTCATTGATGATGCTGCTTTAGTTAATCTTTTACTAAACAGGAGGTGTTACCTTCATTCTCATGTTAGAGTGAAGGTCCTAATTGGATATAGTTAATTTGATTTTTGTTGCTGTTTTAATTGCTTTGACAGCATTTTTCGTAGCGTCGGAGTTTGCGATTATCAGAATCAGAACCTCGCGGATCGATCAGCTGATAGCCGAAGGGAACAAAACGGCGATTTCTGTAAAAAAAGTCGTCACCCATTTGGATGAGTATTTATCGGCCTGCCAGCTCGGCATCACCTTGACGGCTCTCGGACTTGGATGGCTCGGGGAACCGACCGTCGCCCGGCTGCTTGAACCGCTCTTTGTGAAGTGGAACATTCCAAGCTCGGCTTCGCATATTGTTGCGGTCGTGATCGCATTCAGCTTCATTACGTTTCTCCACGTTGTCGTCGGGGAGCTCGCTCCAAAGACGCTTGCGATTCAAAAGGCGGAAACCATTTCCTTCCTTTTTGCAAAGCCTCTCATTTTGTTTTACCGCGTCATGTTCCCATTCATTTGGGCGCTGAACGGATCGGCGAGACTGTTGACAAAAGCGTTTGGACTCGAAGCGGTTTCTGAAAACGAAATGGCACACTCTGAAGAAGAGCTGCGGATCATCCTGTCGGAAAGCTATAAAAGCGGCGAAATCAATCAGTCAGAATTCAAATATGTGAACAAAATTTTTGAATTTGATGACCGTCTTGCCAAGGAAATCATGATTCCGAGAACGGAAGTCGTCAGCTTTCCGCATGACATGAAAATCAAAGACATGATCGACGTGACAAAAGCCGAAGGGTATACGCGCTATCCCGTGGAAGACGGCGATAAGGACAATATCATCGGCGTCGTCAACGTCAAAGAAATTCTGACAGCCTGCATCAGCGGAGAATGCTCAAAAGAAGACACAATCGAACGGTTTATCAATCCGATCATTCACGTGATCGAGACCGTGCCGATTCACGATCTGCTTCTCAAAATGCAGAAAGAGCGCGTCCACATGGCGATTCTTGCCGATGAATACGGCGGCACTGCCGGTCTTGTCACAGTTGAGGACATCATTGAAGAAATCGTCGGCGAAATCCGCGACGAATTCGATATAGACGAAATTAATGAAATCCGCAAGCTTGACGAGGACCACTACATTCTTGACGGAAAAGTGTTGATCAACCAGGTCAACGATCTGCTCGGCATTCAGCTGGACAATGAAGAAGTGGACACGATCGGCGGTTGGTTCCTGACGCAGAAATACGAAGTTCAAAAAGGCGATACGATCACCGACCAAGGATTTGAATTTATCATTAATGAAGTCGACGGCCACCACGTCTCATATGTTGAGGTGAAAAGGGCCGCTGAACAATTGCTTGAAGAAGCGTGATGATAACTTGATGGAAAAGAGGATGCAGTATGAGCTGCATTCTCTTTTTATGAAAGTCAATGTAACCACTTGATTACATTTTGGATTACGCATAAAATGTAATCAAGTGGTTACACAAAGGAGAAACAAATGACAAAACAATTGACAAGAGAACGTTTAATTCAGGCTGCACTTACCCTTTTTAAAGAAAAAGGCTATGCGGCGGCGTCCACGAGAGACATTGCACAACAAGCCGGCGTCAATCACCTTACCCTCTTTAGACATTTCGGCAATAAAAGAAATCTGTTTCGTGAAAGCGTCATTCAGCATGTCTCCTCAGGCGATTTTACGAGCGCAATTCAAGGTAAGCTGTCCGGTAAACTGCAGGAAGACCTGATATTGATCGCCAAAGCGTACCTTGAAGAAAATTTGGAAAAGGACAGCGTGTTTTGGCTGTATTTCAATGAAGCAAAGCAAGATCCGGAAGTTTCTGAATTAATCGCAGAAATTCCCCGCGAATTACATGACTTTTTGGCATCCTATTTTTCGCAGCTGCATGACCGGGGCAGCATTTCGAGCGGTAATTTCCATCTTCTGGCGAGTATGTTTTTTGGATTGTTGAACCAGTATATTTTGTTTCGCCCATCTCCCGAATTCGGCAAATCAGCAGATGAAAACACGGATGCTTTTATTCATGAGTGCGTCGATTTATTCCGGGCAAAGCTTGAAAAAAGGGAGCTGTCTTGATGAGCCGGAAGCCTGTTTTAGATATCCCTTCAACATCGCTATGGGATGAAAAAACCAAAATAAAATTAAGCGGTTTGACTCCAGGGGATAAAGCTGAAATCACTGCCCTGGTTAACGATGAAGCAGGCGTCAACTGGAGATCCCGGGCGGTTTTTCAAGCTGGCGAATCCGGAGAAGTCGACTCCGCAATGGCATCGCCTTTGGAAGGCACATACCGCGTTTGTGATCAAATGGGACTTTTTTGGTCAATGAAAGCCGAAGGCTCTTCCTGCTCATTTCGAAAAAAAACGGTTGCTCCCTCTGTTTTTGACATCGAGGTGAAGCAAAACGGCAGCTTCATCTTAAAGAAAAAAATCAAACGATTGATGATTTCGGAATCGGTCATAAGAGAAGAAGTGGAGGCAGACGGGGTAGTCGGAACCTTTTTCCGCCCCCGCACTGCCGAACGTCCCCCTGTCATCATCGTATTGGGCGGATCTGACGGCGGACTTGATGAAACAACGGCAGGGATGCTGTCCAATTACGGGCTCGCCACATTGGCACTCCCCTATTTTCGGTACGGGCACCTTCCGAAAAAGCTCGTTGACATCCCGCTGGAATATTTTCAAAAAGCCCTTGCCTGGCTTTTTGAGCAGGACGGACTAAACCATGAGAAGATCGGTATATTCGGGCGGTCTAAAGGCGGAGAGCTCGCCCTATTGATCGGTTCTCATTTTCCGGACATCCGTTTTGTCGTCTCACACGTGGGCGGGGGAATCGTTTTTCAAGGAGTGGGACTGAAGCGCCTGCGCCAGACATCTTCATGGAGTGTCTCGGGCTCTCCGCTGCCCTATACCGCTCTCCCGTTTTTCAGCCTTTCGATGCTGCCCAAATGGCTCAAACAAAAAATAAAGAGGCAGCCGCAATCCTATCTCGATTTTTATAAACATGCGCTCTATCAAGTACGCGAAGATATCCTTCGATCATAAAAGCAGAACATATAAATGGGCCGATTCTTTTAACATCGAGTACAGATGATTTGGTTTGGCCGTCGGCGTACATGAGCGGGATGGTTGTCGAACGCTTGAAAAAGCATCGCTTTTCGCATTCTTTTAAGCATGTATGCTTTAAACACGCCGGCCATCACATCAGACCCCCGTATTTTCCAACAACGGCGAGAAACAGCGGGAGCATCGTGTACGGCGGAGAAACTGAAGCAGATGCTGCGGCATCGGAAACATTTTGGCGGGAGCTGCTTCAGTTTTTAAAAGATGCGATATAACAGCAGCAAAAAAACAGCCTCTTTAGACTGGAAGACACCTCCCGAATGTCAGAGGTGCGTTCCCGCTTAGAAGCTGTTTTTTCCGTTTTTCTATAGCTGCTTCAGCTCTTTCTCAAGCGACTTAATGCTGGCATTTAAAGCCTCAGTCATTTTAGCGAGCTTTTCCTTTGACGAATATTGGGCGAAATCTTCCTGATTGAGGGGTTCGCCGATGATCAATTTCATTTTGCCTTTCTTGAAAAGCTCTTTTCCGTTGGAAGGACCGCTGTATGCGGCCGGAACAATCGGCGCTTTTCCCATCTGGGCAATCGTGACCGCTCCCCTTTTCAAAGGGACGTCTTCAGACGTTCTGGTTCCGCTCGGAAAGATGCCGACGATTTTTCCTTCCTTCAGGAGCTTGATCGGCGTTTTGATGCTGCTCGGCCCCGGGTTTTCGCGGTCGACAGGAAAAGCGTTGATGCTGGAAAGGAAAGAACCGGTTAATTTATTTTCAAAAAGCTCTTTTTTCGCCATATAGTGAATTTCAAGAGGCAAAATGCCGACGCCCAATGTGACAACATCCACCCAACCGGAATGTGTACAGGCAATTACGAAACCCTTATCTTTAGGAAGATTTTCCTTATTGTATACTTTAATTCCGCCGCGTAAAGAAAGAATCGCTTTTGCAGCATAACCGATAAATTGATACATATGGCACTTCCTTTATGTAGTAGTCAAATGAGGTTTTCCTTTCTTTATTATAACAATATTTTTTATTACCTGGTACTAAAAAATAATTTTTCATTTAAAAAACCGCGGCATTCCCCGGCTGAGCCATGAATTCGGAATCGATTCTTTTGTTTTCATCCGTCAAGCGTCAGGCGGATTTGGCTTGCCCGTCCCGCTCCCGTCAGATCAAGCCGCCGATCGCCCATGTGCCCTGTTCTGCTGTTTTGTTTTCCCGGGAGCTTATGCATGAAAACGCCCTTCTCTCTATCTTTCCGGATGATTTTTGGTTACTATATAGGATAGCGATGATTTTTAAGGGTAAGAAATTGGAGGAAATGACAGCCGTGGGCATAATGAGTGCAACTTCAAACCTTTCTTATGCGTTTATAACATAGAGGGGAGAAAAGGCAGTGACTATCGACGAAATTTACCAAATGTACATGAATGATGTTTACAGGTTCCTGCTCTCCATGACGAAAGATAAGCATCTGGCAGAGGATTTGCTTCAGGAAACCTTTATGAGAGCCTATATACACATCCACTCTTACGACCACAGCAAAGTGAAGCCATGGCTTTTTCAGGTGGCGCGCAATGCTTTTATCGATTATGTCAGAAAGCATAAAAAAGAAGTGACGATTTCTGACGATCTGATCGGAAGCCTTTTTCAAACCGCGGTCCAAAGTCCGGCCCACCAGGTCGAAATCAAGGAAGTGTTGACGTTATATATGAACCAGCTGCCCGACAACTACAGGGAAGCGCTGACGCTGTATTATTTGAAAGAACTGAACTACAAGGAAGCGTCAAGCTTGATGAATATCTCGGAGGCTAATTTCAAGAGTGTTTTATTTCGCGCCAGACAGAGGCTGAAAGCACTTTACAACAGAGGTGTTAACGATGAATGAAGATTTCAAAAAACGTTGGGAACAATATAAAAACGGCGAGCTTTCCGAAGCGGAAATGATCCAGGTGGAAGAAGAGCTTGAAAAGCTTGAAGCGTACCAGGAAATGCTTGATCAGGAAATGAAAGATGAAAACTGGGATCTTTCCATCAGCCCGGAAAAACAAAAAGCCATTTTGAGATACGGGAAAAACAAATCGTATTTGCGAATCTCGACGCTTGCCGTCATTTCAACGCTGATTATCCTGCCGCTCTGCACGCTCGGCAGCTATTTATACTACGGTTTGGGCGGACATGACAGCAAAGGGAACGAGCTGGTGCAGACCGCATCAATGACCGTGGCCGTCACCCAGCCGAATATTCAAGTGGATACAGATGCGCTCGTCAACAAGGTCAAACTGTTCGGAATGAAAGCCCAGTTCCCGTTAAAAAAACAGATAGGAAACGTAACCAAAATCGTTGGAAATGAAGAAGTGGATATGTTCTTTGACCAGCTGAAGCCTCCGGAGGTCGAGCAATACAACCAGGAACTTTCAAATGAGGAGCGGTATTTTGTCTATCCTGCCGGCATAAAAGGAAAATCAGTGTCAAAAGCCAAATCGATGCTTAAACAATTGCCCGGCGGAAGCGTCACCGAAGCCTTCCTTTCTTTCGAAAGATCCTATCCGACCGATGAGCTGTATGATAAGTTAAAAGGATACGATATTCGCGTTCTTTGGAATGCCATCGAAACGGAAGACGATTTAAAAGATCACCCGTACGCCGAACCGATCGGTTTTCCCGGGAAGGATTCAGGCCGGATCTTTAAATTCCAGCATCCTGATCAAAATGAGAATGAACAATTTAAATCAGCGCTTTCCTATATGGCGCGGCATCATAAATGGGCCGAAACCATATCGGGAAGAAAAGATTTAAAACTTGCAAAACGGCTTGACTATGTAAACCAAAACGGCATTCATGTGTATGGGGCAGTCGTGACCGGTCCGTCAAAAGAAATCGAACGGCTGATTGAAAAAGGCCCTGTCAAAGCAGCTAAAGTAGGCGAGGTGGAACTATGGAATTGGTAAGAATCTTTAAGGAACATAACGTATTTGGATGGGTATCTGTCGCGACGGCGATTCTTTCCCTTTTCATTTTAAATTTGGCGATCTTGAGCGATACGCTCTCCTATTCCTATAAAATGCTACCTTTTGCTATGGCCGCCGTTCCGCTCGGAATCATCGAGCTGTTCATCAAAAAAGGCCGAACGGGTTTAGGGTTGCTCGGCGTCATACTCAATTTGTTCATCCTCATATGCGTATGGACCATCGTATCGATCGATACGAATCTGCAGCTTGGTTTTTAAACGAAAAAAATCCCCGATGTTGATCGGGGATTTTTTTATGCAAGCGTCTTGCGGTACAGATAGCTCGCCTTTTCGTAGTCCACCTTTTCTTCATAAAACCGGTGCGCCCTCTTCCGCGCTGTTCCCGAGGAAAGAGCGACAGATCGGCAGCCGTGCTCCCTTGCCCATTCTTCAACAATCCGTAAAAGCAGTTTTCCGTATCCTTTTGAGCGGTGCTTTTCACACGTTACCAAATCAGCCACCCATACATGCACGCCCTGGCTCAAAGACACTCGCGGCAGAAAGCCTGCCAAAGATACGGGCACGTCATCGCTGTAGAGGGCGAAAAGCTTGTAGTTTTCAGAAGCCCGCGCTTTGCTGACAAGCGTCAAAAACGCGGTTTCATCGAGATGGGGCCGAAGCTGTTTCATAATCGGATAAACGTCAAGCAGCTCTTTTTCAGATTGAACCTCTTTATGATAAATCACCATCAACACTCCTTTCTCATTTACTTTACCCCGATAAGTGGCATGATTAAAATAGTCAGTTTTGATAAAATAAAGCATGCCAGATTTCGTAAGAAAGGGGGACAATATGGACATCACGCCGTTTTTACAGCATGAAAAAGGCGAACCGCTTTATCAGCAGCTTTACTCGTTTTTCAAACGCGAAATTCTTGCGGGGCGCCTGAAAGCAGGAACAAAGCTGCCCTCAAAACGGGCGCTCGCCAAGCATGTAAATGTCAGCCAAACAACGGTTGAGCATGCATACGAACAGCTGACAGCTGAAGGCTATTTGATCAGCAGGCCGAGAAAAGGCTGGTACGCGGCTGAAGCAGAAGGGCGCTTCCACGAGACGGCACCTCCTCTTCCCCCTGAAACAGAGGCGAAGGACGAAGCTTCTCCCTCCCGGCGCATCATCGATTTTCACCACGGTCATGTCGATCTCGGGAATTTCCCCGTTTCTATATGGAAAAAAACGCTCGCCAAAGCGGTTGATGATTTTTCCCTTTTTCAAGGCGGGCCCGCTGCCGGGGACATTGCGCTGCGTTCGATGATTTCCTCTTATCTTAGAGAGTCGCGCGGCGTCGTCTCAACGCCTGAGCAAGTCATCGTCGGTGCAGGTACGCCGATTTTGCTCCAGCTTTTATGCAGGCTGTTTAGAGAAGGTACAGGGGTCGGATTTGAAAATCCCGGCTTTCACCGGTCAAAAACAGTTTTGCAAACAGGCGGTTTGCGAGTGATCCCGATTTCGGTAGATGACAGCGGGTTGTCCGTTGAGGAGCTTCGGCAGCACGATCTGAAGCTCGCTTATGTCACGCCGTCGCATCAGTTTCCGCTCGGGATGATCATGCCGGTCGGCCGGAGACTGGAGCTGCTTGACTGGGCGGCTTCAAACGGCGCTTATATTATTGAAGACGATTATGACGGCGAATTTCGCTATGCCGGACAGCCGATTCCTTCTCTTCAGGGCCTTGATCAAAACAGCCGCATCATTTACATGGGCACGTTTTCGAAATCGCTCATTCCATCGCTCAGGGTCAGCTACATGGTTCTCCCTGCCCCGCTTCTCAAAGATGGACTTAGGCTTGCATCGCTGTATAAGCAAACCGTCTCCCTCCATGTTCAGCATGCGGCCGCTCAATTTATGAAAAGCGGCGATTGGCAGAGACATCTCAATCGAATGAGAACGCTTTATCGGAAAAAACGAAAAGCGCTCCTTGATGCTGTCCAGCGGGAATTAGGGGAGAGCGTCTCAATCAAAGGGGAAAATGCAGGCCTTCACATCATTCTCGAAGCAAACGGTGCAGTAAGCGAAGAATCGCTCATTTCGAAAGCTTTTGAAGAAGGGGTGAAAGTGTATCCCGTATCAGCTTCTTATGAGAAGCCTCCTGAATCGGCATCCGTCCTTCTCGGATTCGGCGGACTCTCCGAAGAAGACATCGCAATCGGAATCAAGAAACTGAAAAAAGCGTGGCGCTAAAAACACCCTGCATGATCGTGCACGAAATGTCGGATGGGCACATCCGGGATTCTGCTATTGTAAGACATGAGGAGGTCATACGATGGATACACTTAAGCACTTCAACGAAGCAATGACGTACATTGAAGAAAACTTGACGAACGACATTGACTATAAAGAAGCAGCAAGGCTTGCTTTCTGCTCTGAATACCATTTCAAACGAATGTTTTCCTTTATTGCAGGCATTCCGCTTTCTGAATATATCCGCCGCAGACGGCTTTCTCTTTCAGCATTTGAATTGAAAGACAGCGGCGCCAAAGTGATCGACATCGCCGTGAAATACGGATACGATTCCCCTGACGCTTTTACCCGGGCATTTCAAAAATTGCACGGCATTACACCGACGGAAGCCAGACGCGGCGCACATACGCTTAAAGCGTATCCAAAAATGACCTTCCAGCTAACGATTAAAGGAGGAAGCGAAATGAATTATCGAATTGAAGAAAAATGTGCGTTTCGAATAGTCGGTATACGAAAAAGAGTCCCGATCGTCTTCCGCGGAATCAATCCGGAAATCGCCGCTATGTGGAAAACGTTGAATGAGGAGTCGATCGCTCAGCTAAAAGGACTGTCTAATGCGGAGCCCATCGGACTGCTTCAAGCGTCCGCAAATTTTTCCGAAGGCCGGATAGAAGAGAAAGGAGAACTTGATCACTATATTGGCGCGGCCACGACAAAAGAATGTCCGGATCACTTCGAACAGCTTGAGGTTCCTGCCTTGACATGGGCCGTATTCGAGGCAGCCGGGCCATTTCCGGACACCTTGCAGAACGTATGGGGCCGGATTTATTCCGAATGGTTCCCTTCATCGAACTATGAACAGACGGAAGGTCCGGAAATCCTTTGGAATGAAAGCAAAGATACCGATTCGCCGTCCTTCAAAAGCGAGATATGGGTGCCGGTTATGAAAAAGCGATAAATGCATGAAAAAGCTATGGAAAAACTTCCATAGCTTTTCGAAGTTCACCCTATCATGACATCAAGCGGCTCAATGCGGGCTTTTAAAAAATCGATATACTCATCAACCGATTCCACCGTCGTATAGGGGGAAACGCTGTAAAATTTTTGCACATAGAGCGGTACAGGCGACCGGCTGTCAGCCGGATACACATACCGCTGTTTTTTCGTGCTGCCGAAATAAGTTTCGCTGCGGAAGCGCCCCAATGTTTCGGCGATTTTTTCATTATACCGATTAATCTCCAGAACCTCTTCTTCTGTTATGTTTCCGCTTATTTCATCTTGATAGCGGACAACTCCCGGGTAAAACCTGAAGGTTGTCACCGGCGAAATCCCATTTGTGACGGCCGCGTTCGGAAACGCTTCTGTCAGCTTCCTGCGAAAAGCCGCATTTACCCTGATGTAGTTCGCCAACAGCTCCTGATAGCCCTCGATGCCGAAGGCAAGCAAAGACGCATAGATCGGAATGCTGCTTCCCATTCGCGAACATTCAAGGGTATAGCTTGTATGATAGCTGCCAAAGCCTCTGTTCCCGACATACGGCGTTTCATCCGGATCAAGGTCGACCGCTCGCAATGCCGTTCTGTCTTTGACTAAAAATAGGCTTGTCGCATACGGTGTTTGGCCGAGCTTATGAAAATCGAACACGAGGCTGTCCGCAAGGCTGAGGTTCCGAAAATGAGACTGGTAGAACGCCAGCACGCCGAGTACTTCTTCCTCAAACCCGAGCGGATTTTCTTCAAAATGGTATTCGTTAAAAAAACTGTACATTCCGCCCATCGCCGTATCGGCATGTATGTATATTTGAGGCAGCCCGTTTTTGGCTGCGACTTCCTCCGCCGTGCGCCTGATGCCCGCCAGATCGTCAATCCCGAATGTGTCAGTCGTTCCGAGCGTTGCGAGCACATAAACCGGAAGGCCGCCGCTTTCGATGACCGTCTCCATTTTTTCGCGCAGATCGGCAAGGTTCATCGAATGGTCGTCATTCGCTTTTATCCGGATCAAATGATCTGTCCCGATCCCTGCGGCCTGCATCGATTTATAGAGGCTGAAATGCGAAAGCTCTGAACAAAACGCGTACAAATGGGACGGAGTTCCTTTTTCGTTTGCCTCAGGACAGGCATTCGCGATCGCAAGCCTGAGCGATTGAAAGACGGCTCCCTGTCCGCCCCATGTTGTAAATCCGGTGCTTTTTTGCCTGTCATAGCCGACGATGTCAGACAGCATCGCCGTGATCTCCACTTCCGTTTTGGCAGCTGCCGTGCCGTCGACATCCCATAAATTGTTTCCGTTTAAAAGCGCCATCATCAGATTCCCGGCCAGGCTTGCATTATTCGGAAGCGGAGTGGCATTTGCAACATATTGACGGTTTAAAAAGCGGTGCCCTTCCAGCAGGTTTAACAGCTGTTCAACGCTTTTTTTTGCGCCGAGTCCTTTTTCAGGGAGTGCGGCCTGATTGATGATGCGTTGATAATAATCGGCCGACACATGTTCCTCTTTTCCGAGTATGAGCCGTTTTGGATCTTTTCTCTTGTCCATTCCGGCAAGCACTGTTTCAAACAGGCCAAGCAGTTCATACCGGGCTTCTCTGTTGCCGTCTTCGCTTGGAAACATCCTTTGAATATGTTTCATCATATTCCCTCATCTCCACGTCAATTAAAATGTAAACACTCCGATTAAATTCAAAAAGACAAGCACAATAGCAAGCGGAACGAGAAAACGGAGGAGATAATACCAGACGAGAAAAAACCCTTTCCCCGCTTTTGCTCCGCTTTTCATTTCATCGTATAAATCCGTTTTTGACAATTTTAAAGGAATGAAAAGCGACATTAAGAGCGCTCCCAGAGGCAGGAGGATATTGCTGACGACATAATCCGCCGCATCGAAAAACGTTTTGCCGAAAATCAGCGGCTGATCGAGCACACCGTAAGAGAGACATGCCGGAATGCCGACGATGAATATCATAAGGCCGATCGACCATGTCCATTTTCGCCTTCCCGTATCATCGCCTTTCGTGATCGCCGCGACGATGATTTCAATCATTGAAAAAGCAGACGTCAGCGCGGCAAATAAAAACGCGATCAAAAATCCGACGAAAAACAGCATTCCGAACGGCAGCCGGTCGAATACGGCCGGAAGCACCGCAAACAATAGCGTCGGCCCTTCATCGGCTTTAAGCCCGAATGAAAAAACAGCCGGAAAGATCGCCAGACCGGCAAGGAGCGTCACGGCGAGGTTCATGATCACAATCGACAATGCCGATTTCGGCAAATTTTGCGTTTTTGACAAATACGCACTGTACGTCACCATCACTGACACGCCGAGGGTCAGCGTAAAAAAAGCTTGTCCAAGCGCAAAAAGAATCGCTTGAGGCGTGAGGCTGCCAAAGTCGGGTACGAGCAGAAAGCGAACGCCGTCCATCGCATGATCGAGCGTCAGCGCCCGCACGACGAGCGTGATAAATAAAACGAATAAGAGCGGCATCATGATGGAACTGACCCGTTCGATTCCTTTTTGCACCCCTTTGGCTACGACGATGATCGTCATCACGATAAACGCGAGCTGCGCCGCCAGAGTCTGCAGCGGATCCTGAATGATCGAGCCGAAAAGCTCCCCGTACTCAGGCTGTGTAAGTCCTGATAAAGAACCTGTCACGGCTTTCAAGATATAAAGCAAAATCCATCCGCCGATCACGCTGTAAAATGTGAGCACGAGAAAACATGCGGCGATTCCGACCCATCCCGTTACAACCCAGGCCGTGCCGGGCGCGATTGTTTTATATGTACCGATGGCATCAGACCGGGCTTTTCGGCCTAAAATAAATTCTCCCAATAACAGGGGATATCCCAATAGGATCGTAAAAAGAACAAAGACAAGAAAAAATGCGCCTCCTCCGTTCGTTCCTGCGACATAAGGGAACTTCCAAATAGCGCCAAGGCCGATGGCAGACCCTGCGGCGGCGAGGACAAATCCGATTTTGGATGCCCATTTCACTGATAAATTTCGGTCGCTCATTCATTCACTTCCTTTCCGTTTCGATTCTATTATCTCTTATTTTGCGGCTTTTTTTAAAGCTTTCTGCCGTATTTCCACTTTTCCGAATAGACAAAAAGAAGCAGCCTTGTCAGCTGCTTCTTTTCATATCCTTTTTAAGACTCATTTTCCGTTTGTCCGAGTTTTGAATGCTTTCTCGAATACAGGAAGTAGACGGCAAGACCGATTACCAGCCAGATCAGAAAACGCATGATCGTTTCTCCGCCAAGGTTCAGAATGAGAAAACCGCAGAACAGCACGGCTAAAATCGGAACAAGCGGTACTGCCGGACATCTGAATGCCCTCGGCAGGTCAGGCTGTGTCTTCCTCATCACGATGACGGCAATGGAAATCAGGATGAACGCAGACAGCGTTCCGATATTGACGAGTTTTGCAAGCTCATCCAAAGGAACGAATCCTCCCATTAAAGCGGAAAGAATACCGAAGAACCATGTGTTGATATACGGCGTCTTATGCTTCGGATGGACTTTGGACAGCGCCGGGGGAACCAAACCGTCGCGGGACATCGCAAACATGACGCGGGTTTGTCCATAAAGCATGACCAGCATGACGGTTGTCATCCCGAGGATGGCCCCTACGTCAATAATGCCCGCCGCCCAGTTCTGGCCTGTGACTTGCAGGACAAGCGAAACTGGATGGTCGATGCCTTTAAACTGCATGAACGGAACGACGCCTGTCATGATTGCCGATACGACGACATATAAAACCGTACAAACGAGCAATGAATAAACGATGCCTCGCGGCAGATTGCGCGACGGATTTTTCGTTTCTTCAGCGGCGGAAGCCACGGCATCAAATCCGATGAAGGCAAAGAAAACAAGCGCCGCAGCGTTGAATACGCCCGTAAAACCAAACGGCATAAACGGCTGCCAGTTGGCCGGCTTTACATACATGACAGCAGCCGCGATAAATACGAATACGACGAGGATTTTTATCACGACCATAATATTGTTCACCCGTTTGGATTCGCGGATTCCAAGATACAGCAAAAAAGTAATTAAGATGACAATTAAAAATGCAGGCAGGTTAAAATAGGTTGCAGTTCCTTTTATTGCGCCCGGAGCGGCTGTCAATTCAACTGGAAGCTGAATGCCGAGCCCGTTCAAAAACGATTGAAAATAACCGGACCACCCGGCAGACACCGTACTAACAGCCAATGAATACTCAAGAATTAAATCCCAGCCGATGATAAACGCCATCAATTCCCCAAGCGTCGCATACGTGTAGGTATAAACCGATCCTGAGACCGGTACGGTTGAAGCGAATTCGGCATACGCCAAAGCGGCAAACAAACACGCGAATGCAGCGATAACGAATGAAAGCACAAGCCCCGGTCCCGCGGTCAAAGCGCCCGTACCCGTCAATACGAAAATGCCCGTACCGATAATCGCCCCGATTCCAAGCATCGTTAAGTCAAAGGAGCCGAGATCCCTCCTTAGAGATTTTTCCCCTTTTGTCGCAGCAATTAAGCTGTCAATCCCTTTTTTTCTGAATAGTCCGTCTTTCATTATGACTTCACTCCCATGGAATTATGAATTTACCTGAGTTTGCGGTTTTAGCTCATGAATTGCTAAAGCACCACCCCCTAAAAATCAATTTATTCTGAATTTTCAGTTAATATTATCCGAAAATACTACGCACTTTCTGTTCTTATTATATAGGAAAAACGAAAAAAGAAAACAAAATTTTAAAAATATTTTTTATACTCTATCACATAGTTGGTATTATAGGAAAAAATACGTAAAATAATCTACCAATCTAAATTTTTGAAATAGTGTTTTACAGATCCAAATCCTATATATCGATACATTTGCTAGTTTTCACAAAACATTCACCAATCTCGCAGCGAAGACTGCATATAAAACGGGCTGTCCTTGACAGTGTCAGACGTTCTCGTTTATCATTTATTTAACTTATTTAAATGTTAATAAACAGTAATTTTAACAAGAGGAATAAAATGAGAAGGTGAATCAACAATGACAATCTCCCATACATCGAAAGAATGGACCGACTACACCGAGAGGTTTCATAAGGCATTGGCCGCGACGAATAAAAAGCTGTTTACCTGGTTTACTGCAAAGCTGGAAGACGGTTTGACGGGGCAGCAATGTTTCATTTTAAAACAAATCGCCGATGAGGAAAGAATGACGTCCTCTCTTCTGGCTGACCGAATGGAAGTAAAGCCAAGCGCCATCACGGTCAGCATTGACCGGCTTGTTCACAACGGGTTCGTCGAACGCTTGAACGATCCGCGCGACAGGCGTGTTACGATTCTGAAGCTTACCGAGAAAGGAGCTGCCGCCCTTGAGAAAGCAAGCAGACAGTTCCGCGACGCGCTCACGAGGCTGCTCGTCGTCCTTGACGAAGCGGAAATCAAGCCGTTTATCCAGTCGTTCGAGCGAATCGCCGCGGAAGCTTGCAAACTGGAATCGTGATCAGCATGTTTAAAACGGCAATGGCAAATCAAAATGTTCACAGAATAATCACAATGGAACTTCCCATTGCCTTTCTTTCGCACCGTCCTGATTCGGCTCTAAAACCGCCCATGACTTAGAAAACAGCAAATTTGTCTCATTTCTTTATATTTGAATGTCCGGTCACCGTCAGCTTCAGAATCGCTTGACGGCGGCCGCTACTGGGCTGCAGAAGGCGAAAAATTTGCGGAGAGTTGGTATGTGGGGTCATACAAGCAGTCTGAGGGAACACCCATGGGATTCAGGCACCGCTGAAAATGCTTGGCGCGTCATGAGGCTTCTTGACGTAAAACAAAAGAGCAAAAAACGAAACGGGCTGACGCCGCTTGAACATCAGCGTCAGCTTGTTTCGTTTTTATTGTGTCAACGGAACGGCCATTTCTCCGATATATTTAGCGGACGGCCTGAAAATCGTATTATTTTCAGACTGTTCTAACACGTGCGCACACCATCCGACCATTCTAGCTGCCGAAAATGTAGGTGTGAACAATGATGCGTCAAAATCGATCGCTTTCATGACGGCTGCCGCATAAAACTCTACGTTCGTATAAAGCTTCCGGCCCGGTTTATATTCTTCCAGCAGGCGGATGGCGGTGTTTTCGACATGAAGCGCCAGATCGATATCCCGGTCGCCTCCGGCAATTTCCTCAGCCTTCACCCTCAAGGCCTTCGCCCGCGGATCGTGCGTCTTATACACGCGATGCCCAAATCCCATCAGCCTTTCGCCTTTTTCAAGCTTTTCTCTTAAATAGCTTTCGGCATTTTCCTTTTCCCGAATGTCCTCGAGCATTTCCGTGACGGCTGACGGAGCTCCGCCGTGCAGAGGCCCTTTCATCGTGCCGAGCGCGGACGTCACGGCTGAAACAAGATCGGATTCCGTCGATACCGTCACCCTTGCCGAAAAAGTTGACGCGTTCATGCCGTGTTCCATCGCGAGAATCATATACGTTTCAAGCGCCTTTTTTTGCGCTTCTGTCGGGCGTGTCCCTTTCAGCATATAAAAATAGTTTTCTACGAAGCCCAGTTCGCTAAGCGGCTGTACGGGCTCGTGTCCGTCCATTAAACGTTTTCTGCAAGCGATGATAGATGGAGCGGCGGCGATCAGCCGAACGGCCTCTTCCATTGTCGGGCGGAATGTATACGTTTTTTCTCCGAATGAAGAGATGACCGTACGCAGGACCGCCATATCGTCCATTTGCGCCGGCAGGCTCCTTATCAATCGTTCGGCCGATTCCGGCAATGGGCGGTAAGAAGCAAGCATTTCGTTGAATTGTCTGAGGTGTTCTTCTTGTGGGAGCGTTCCGTGAAGGATCAAATATGCGACTTCTTCAAAAGTTGAGGTGAGTGCCAGTTGTTCTGCGTTGTATCCCCTGTAGATGAGTTTTCCTTTTTCACCGTCAATATGACTGATCGATGTTTCAACACATGCAATCCCTTTTAATCCATGATATACCAACTGAGATTCCTCCTTTTTCCTTTGTCATTTTCATTATAGTTGATATAATATTTAAAAAATATTGAATTATATTGATGTCTTTGATTAATAAAATTAATCAGGAGGAACGATATGGATTTCAAATGGCTTCACACCTTCGTTACAGCTGCAAAATACGAAAATTTCAGAAAGACAGCAGAAACGCTATTCATATCCCAGCCGACTGTCACTGTTCAAATCAAACTGCTTGAAGAAGAGCTCGGCTGCCAATTATTCGTCAGAAAAGGAAGAAGCATTCACTTAACGAAAGAAGGCAGAGCATATCTCCCTTTTGCCCTGCGGCTTTTGGAAGATTACGAATCCAGCATGGCCGAGCTTCACAGAATCAGGCAAGGATACTTGCAAACATTGAACCTGGCAGTCTCGCCGCTCATCGCCGATACCATCCTGCCATTCATCCTGAAGAAATATACGTCATTGCACCCAGACTCGGAAATGAAAATCAAAATCGCCGAGTCGGCGGAAATCGCGCCTTTAATATTAGCCGGTGAAGCAGATGTCGGATTAAGCTGTTTAAAAGTGCAATCGTCAAACCTGACCTGTTATTCGATGTACAGCGATCCTGTTATTCTCGTCGCCCCTCACGACGGGCGCGAACCTGAAAGCGCTCCTCCGCTTGATGTCGAGGAACTGCTTGAACAATATTTGCTGCTTACCCACAACCACCCCGAATATTGGGATGATTTGGTCCGCCAGCTGAGGCTCAAATTTCCGTTTGTCAGAACGATGCTCGTTTCCCAGACGCATATTACGAAACGATTGATTTCGGAAGGACTCGGGATTTCATTTTTGCCGTTATCGACCGTGCGTCGCGAACTGATGGAAGGAAGATTAATAGAGGTTCCGTGCGACTTTATGCAGCTTCCGGTTGCAGGAGGATATGCGGTCAGCCTGATTGACAATGAGAAAGTACAGAGCTTTCTGGCGTTCTTGTCACAGTTTCGGTTTTGAGACGCAAAAAAACCCGTTCAGCTGGGAACGGGTTTTCTAAAGGGGCGATTAGAAGCGTTTTGCGCCAAGGTAGCGCGGCTTCCAATAGCTTGATGTCATATCGCTGATCATCACGCCGTCTGAGCTTGCATGAATGAATTTGTTGCTTCCGATGTAAACACCCATATGTGACGGTCCTGCCTGATAGGTCGTAAAGAAGACAAAATCGCCGACCGCAGGGCTTGATACTTTTGTCATAGAGCTCCAGTATCCGGCTGTGCTCGTTCTCGCCACATTTGTTTGCTTGTTCAACAGGTACCAGATAAATCCGCTGCAGTCAAAGCCTGAAGGAGTCGTGCCGCCCCATTTATAAGGAGTTCCGATCAGAGCGCGTGCATCTGAGACAAGCTTTGATGTATTAAGCTTAGATGAGCTTTGTACTGTTTTATTGCTGGATGTTGTCTTCTTGCTTGCTGTGCTGCCGGATGTCGATTTTACGCTGCTTGTCCCTTTTACTTTCAGGACTTGTCCGATCCGGATGAGATCTGTTTTTAAGCCGTTCAGCTTTTTTAATTCACTAACGGTCATGTTATAGGTCCTTGAAATTTTCCAAAGGCTGTCTCCTCTGACGACTTTGTGCGTCGCTGAAGAAGAGCTGGATACTTTTGATTGTTTGCTGCTTCCATTGATGGACAGCGTTTGGCCTATGTAAATGGTATCTGACGTCAGTTTATTTTCCTTTTTGATCTTGCTGACTGTTGTTCCATACTTTTTTGAATATCCCCATAATGTATCGCCTTTTTTCACCTTTACCGTCTGTGCGGATGCCGCACCTGCAAACAATGAACTTCCCAAAACAATCGCCGTTGTTGCTGTTAAAACCTGTTTCTTCATGTTGTCCTCCCATAAGCAGATTTTCACGAATTATTTTAAAATAATAGTTTCTGATAGAATCATCGAAACGGCTGACGCTTCAGCCTTCCTCTGTTTCTATTATAAGGAGGACATTCCAATAGAAATAGTCTTGACTTCCTGCATCAAATTGCTTAAATATTCGTTTTTAAAAAAAGTTTTTAAGGGTATTAAATATTTCATTTGTGTTTCAAACGTAACCGGAATACGACAAAGCCAAAATGGTTAAATCATTGCATTTATGAAGAATTCAGTCATGGAGTTGTGAGGCAAAAAGAAAGAACCGGCGTTTACAGATGGACAGGTTCTCCTTTTTGCGGGCAGTTAGGCTCATCTTTCACAGTACTGCCCTCTTTAATCTTTTTAGCAGGCACACCGGCTATTGTAATATTTTCTTCAGTAAACGACTTATTGACGATGGCGTTGGCTCCGATCGTGACGCCGTTTGCGATCTGTATCTTGCCGAACAGCTTCGCACCCGGACCGATCCATACATGATCGCCTATTGTGGGAACATCATATTGGCCATGGTTCTGTCCGATGTTGACTCCTTGGTGAATGTCGCAATTTGCGCCGATTTTGGCATTGCTGTTCACTACGATTAAGCCAAAATGGTTGATTCTTAATCCGGGCCCAAACACGTTCACGGGGATGTCGAAGCCGAGTTTTAATCCTTTTTTCTTATGAAGGTACCTGTAAACATGCTTCCATATTCTTGAGCCCGTATTCGTGTAGTATTCATGCTTTCGCAGGCATATTTGATATTTCCATATGTAATCGCCAAACCGTTTGGGCCGTTTTCGGTTTGAGATGCCTAAAGCCTTCTTGTCTTGTTGCAGATAATATCGCAATTCTTTTTTCGCCGAGATCACCAAGAACACCCACTTTTTCTTGATATTAACATAAAAGCAATCGTTTGCAACTATTTTTTCCGAGGGATTTCGATCTGTTTTGTGAATGTTTGCCAATCTCGGCATCTGCCATTTTACAATTTTTTTACATCATCTTTATGTTCCGTTAAAACCCGGCAAACATCGTTCCTTTACGATAAAACATGAAGCTGATGCGATAAGGGGGAAATATCAAATGGGATTAAAGTCCAAAATTTTTGCGTTTGCCGGGATTTCGGCTTTGGCAATCGGAACTGTTATCGGCACGGGACTTAATGGAACAGACGAAGCATATGCAAAGCAGACGAAAAAAAAGGAGCCTGACATTAAAAACGTGATCTTCTTGATCGGCGACGGGATGGGCGTTTCCTACACTTCCGCCTACCGTTCATTTAAAAACAAAGAACAGGGCACACCGACTGAATTTGACAAATACCTCACCGGATTGCAAATGACGTATCCCGATGACCCGGAATACAACATCACCGATTCGGCGGCAGCCGCCACGGCCATGTCTTCAGGCGTGAAAACGTATAATAACGCGATCGCCGTCGATAAACATAAAAAGCCGGTCAAAACCGTCCTCGAAGAAGCAAAAGCGAAAGGAATGTCAACAGGGCTTGTTGCAACATCAGAGATTACCCACGCCACCCCGGCCGCTTACGGGGCGCACAACGAATCGCGGAAAAACATGGACCAGATCGCAGATGACTATTTCAACGGCAAAATCAAAGGAAAGCACAGGATTGACGTTCTCCTCGGCGGGGGCAAAACGAATTTCGTACGGAAAGACCGCGATTTGACAAAGGCCTTTCAAAAAGACGGATACAGCTATGTGACAAATAAAAAACAGCTGCTCAAGGACAAAAACGAGCAGGTTCTCGGTCTGTTCGCGGACGGCGGGCTTGACAAGGCGATAGACCGAAGCGCGGAAACACCGTCTCTTCAAGACATGACCAAGTCCGCCATCGAAAGGCTCAATCAAAATAAAAAAGGATTTTTCCTCATGGTTGAGGGAAGCCAAATTGACTGGGCGGGCCATGACAACGATATTGTCGGCGCAATGAGCGAAATGAGAGATTTTGAAAAAGCGTTTAAAGCTGCCGTCGATTTTGCCAAAAAGGACAAGCATACGCTCGTCATCGCAACTGCTGATCATTCCACTGGCGGAATGACGGTCGGAACGGACGGACAGAAAAACTGGTTCCCTCAGCCGATTTTGGCAGCCAAAAAGACCCCTGCCTTCATGGCGAATGAAATCGCAAGCGGCAAATCGGTTTCAAGCGTACTAAAAAACCGGATTGGCTTCGCCTTAACGAAGGATGAAATCAACAGCGTTGAAAAATCGGCCGGGACAAAAAAAGCGGACGCCGTTGAAAAAGCGATTAAAACCATTTTTGACAGCCGTTCGCATACAGGCTGGACAACGGGCGACCACACGGGCGAGGAAGTGCCGGTCTATGCGTTCGGCCCGGGAAAAGAGCAGTTTACAGGCCTCTTGGATAATACAGACCAAGCAAAAAACATCTTCAAGATCCTAAAAAACAGAAAATAAAAAAAGAGGGGGCTTCCCCTCTTTTTTCGCCTACAAATATCTGCGGTGAACCGCCTTTCCGTCATATGAAAACATGACGGGCTTATCCTCGAGCACGGTTTCGACGTGGACGCTTCTTCCCCAGAGCTGATGGAGATAAGGAAGGACTTTTTCAAGGTATTTTAAATCCAGCTCGATCCCCTCATACCAATGCTTAATATACAGCTCGTAATTTTTCATATAATCCCCGTCTTCAACGGTCAGATAAGGAAAGCCTCCGTTTACCCGCATGCTGACAAGCTGGTCGCGCACCGACTTCCAGTCCTTGTCGACGATTTTATAATCCCTTCCCTGTTTTTGAAACAGATAAAGGTCTTCCCGCCTGACGAGATCCTTCGTCAAATAATTGCGGATAAACGAAATATCTGATTCGATTTCTCTGACTTCAAAGATTTTCTCTCTTCCCGAGTCCGGCTGAACCCCCATCTTCTTCATTTCTTCCGTCGGGTTGTTGTACCGTTCTTCAATGTCTTCGAATATTTTCAGCCCGAGATAGTATGGATTAATGCCGGTTTTGGACGGCTGGACGACGTCGGCATTCAGCTTGGCAAACTCAAGCGCCTCGCTTGAGGTTAGGTCAAGCTCGCGCATGATCCGCTGGTGCCAGTAGGACGCCCATCCTTCGTTCATAATTTTTGTTTCGAGCTGCGGCCAGAAGTACAGCATTTCCTCCCTCATCATCGTCAAAATATCCCGCTGCCATGGCTCAAGTTCCCGTGAATGTTCTTCAATAAACAGCAAAATGTCTTTTTCGGATTTCGGCGGAAATTTCTTTTTCGCTTTTTTCTTGTTCTGCTTCGGCTCTTTCCGGTCCAATTCCCACAGATCATCATACGGCGATGAGGATCTTTCTTCTTCCTCGTCGTCTTCATCATCGATGCTCCACGAAAGCTTCGGGCGCACCAATGACGGGTCAATATGCTCTTCAATCGCTAAAACCGCGTCGAGAAAAGCTTCGACTTCCTTTGCGCCGTGGATCGTCTCATAATGCTTGATCCGCTCCGCCGTTGCAGCCATGCTTTCGACCATATCGCGCTTTGTATTTTGAAACCTGCAGTTGTTTTTAAAGAAATCACAGTGGGCAAGTACGTGAGCGACAATCAGTTTATTTTGGACAAGCGAATTGCTGTCAAGCAAAAAAGCATAACAGGGATCTGAATTGATGACAAGCTCATATATTTTGCTCAAACCAAAATCGTAATGAAGCTTCATTTTGTGAAACTGCTTGCCGAAGCTCCAATGGCTGTATCTCGTCGGCATCCCGTAGGCGCCGAATGTATAGATGATTTCAGCCGGGCATATTTCATATCTCATCGGATAAAAATCAAGGCCGAATCCTTTCGCGATCTCCGTAATTTCTTCAATCGCCCGCTCCAGTTCTTTCTGCTCCCGCACGCTCAATAATGAATCCCCCCCGGTTGGACTTATCTTTATTGTATGAGGGGGGGCGTCAAAAGATGAAATGTGCGGGAATATGTTTTAAGGCAGCCGTCAAAGTGACAGCTGCCTTTGTTTTAATTAGCGATTTGCATATCAAGCGATGAAGCAAAGCTTTCGTAGCGGATGTTTTCCGTCGGAACTCCAAGTTTTTGCAATCCGCTGATGACGCTTTTCATGAAAGAAAGCGGTCCGCATACATAAAATTCGCCGTCCTGATCTTTCACGATCGATTTTAAAAGGTCCTCATCAAGCCGGCCGTTGATCACGCGGTCTGATGCGGCTTCAGTTCCGCGGCTGTAAACAAACAGCAGCCTGTTATCCTGATTTCCGCTGACGAGTTTTTCGGCTTCTTCTTTGAACGCGTGGTGCGTTTCTGATTTTGCGGCGTGAACGAATGTGATCCGGCGTCCGCTGTCTTTTGCGGCAAGCGTTTTTGCCATGCTCATAACCGGCGTAATTCCCGACCCGGCGCTGATGAAATAAACCGGCTTGTCCGATTCTTCGGAAAGGGCGAAGTCTCCTGCCGGAGCACTCAATTCAAGAGAGCCGCCAACCTCCATTTCTTCATGCAAATAGCTTGACACTCTTCCTTTCGGCTTGCCTTCTTCGGCTTCCAATTTGACCGATATCCGGTAATAATCTTTATTCCACACATCTGACAAGCTGTACTGCCGGGTCAAGAAGTACTGCTCTCCGGGAATTTTGATGCGGACTGATACATACTGGCCTGGAGTGAACGGAGGCAAGTCCGATCCGTCGGCCGGTTTCACATAAAAAGAAGTGATCGTTTCAGATTCCCGGCGTTTCTCAACGACGACGAACGGTTTGAAACCCTCCCAGCTTCCTGCCTTTTTGGCTTTCTCGTACATTTGTTTTTCGATTTCGATAAACACCCGTGCGATTTCTTCATAAGCCTCTGCCCAGGCTTGGAGAATCTCCGGAGTCGCAGCTTCCCCGAGGACGATTTCAATCGCTTCCAGCAAGTGCTTGCCGACGATTGGGTAATGCTCAGGTTTTACTTGCAGGCTTTTATGCTTGTGGCCGATTTGTTCGACTACCGGAAGCAGCGCCTCAAGCCGGTCGATGTTCTCGGCAGCCTGCAGCACCGTAAATGCCAAAGCTTTCGGCTGTCCTCCCGTTTTCTGGCGGGACATGTTAAAGATATTTTTCAATTCGGGATGCGCGTTGAACATTCTCTCGTAAAAACAAACGGTGATTTCAGTTCCTCTTTCCTTTAATACAGGTGCGGTCGATTTCACAATTTGCATGGTTTTCTCAGATAGCATATCGTTTGCTCCTCTCCAGATCACTTTAAAAATGTATTTCAAATACATCTTTAAAGGTGCAATGCGGTCATCTTTAAGGAAAATCATTTGCTTATTCTTAATTAAAGATGTATTTTTGATACATCTTTATCTTAGGCATCAATTAGGATTAAAGCAATATTTAAGAAGAATGTTTTATAATTTTGTAACAAATTGACTAAGACCAATCATAAACGAATGAAAATGTGATAAGATAATGGAAACTTGTTTGATTGAGGTAAATGCGATGAAATTAACAAATTATACCGATTACTCTTTAAGGGTGCTGATTTTTCTTGCAACCAGAAACTCAAACAAGCTTGTCAATATAAAAGACATCGCCGATACCTACTCCATATCAAAAAACCACCTGATGAAGGTGATTTACGATCTCGGCAAGCTTGGCTATGTTGAAACGATCCGCGGCCGCAACGGCGGGATCCGGCTCGGAAAGGCTCCTGAACAGATCAATATCGGAGAAGTCATCCGGAAAACGGAAGACGATTTTAATCTTGTGGAGTGTTTTGACAAAGAAACAAACAACTGCATTCTGTCGCCGAACTGCGGGTTGAAACACGTCTTAAACAAAGCGCTTTCCGCATATTTGGCCGTGTTGGATCAATATACGCTCCAGGATGTTATCTTTAATCAGGACAATATACGTAAATTGTTGAGTTAATCGAAGGGCATCCGCCCTTCGTTTTTTTTATAAAGGAAAAATCTGAACGCTGATGATCGCGTTGGTGACCGGATGGAAATATACCTCGGCATGAGCGGGGAACGATTTGCCTTTCCGATTGACGGTTACCCGGAATACGTCTTTTGTCTCTTCATCATTGATTTCTGTCCGCCCTATATATTCATAATCCTTCAGAGAAGCGCCTTTATACTTTTCCTCCAGCGCGCTCCAGGCGATTCGTTCCCATCTTTCAACAGAATCGTGCTCTTCTGCGGCATTATAGCCTTTTGCCGTGAAAGACGCGATGAAGATAATGCTGAAAAAAACCGCGCATAAAAGTTTTTTCATGTTTACCTCTCCGATTGTCATTGTACTCATGTTTTATCATGACCAGAAAACGATGCGCCATGCAGACAGTTTTCGAATTTTTGCGTTATGCAATCCTCATATTTCTAGGCTGCCGCATCAGGCAGACCAACTTTTGCCCAGAGAAAAAAACATCCCCCGTACATAAAATAATCAAGACTCCTAAAGAAAGAAGGGAGAGTGGCGAATTGAATTACGCTGATTATGATAAAGCTTTGTACTATACACACCGGTCACAATGGGATAATCTTCTCATTCTCATGGTCCGCACGGAAGATGATTTACTGTCAAAGCGGATTGAACATTTTCTGCATGCCTACAATTTTGAAAGAGACGATGCGATTGTCGAGAAAAGGCTGTATGACCTGCTCCAGTATATTGACCACGCCTCATTTTCCGGACACGGCGAAGACAGCGGCGTGCTTGTTTTCACCTAAAAAAGCCCGGCGCACCTGTGCGTCAGGCTTTTTGAAATTTCGCGAACTTTAGAAGTTCTTCCATCACATCTTTAATTTTCGCTTTTGCGTCTTCTGTGACCGTGTTGTTTTCATCGTCTATATGAACCGGATCGAGCACAAGCTGATTGGGAATCACGTTTGCGTAGACACCCCGCGCCACGATGCGCATATTGGCCAACGCGTTAATCCCGCCTTTTCCGCCTCCGGCGCACGCAAAAATCGCAACCGGCTTGCTTGCGAATTGTTCGCTGCTTAAAAAGTCTAGCGCATTTTTCAAAGCTCCGCTCATGCCGCTGTGATATTCAGGGGATAATAAAACGACAGCGTCTGCTTCTTTAACAGACGTTCTTAACGTTTGGACATTTTCGAGCTGAAACTGGTCATCTTCTCCATTGAAGGATCGGCAGGCTGAATTCGCTTAAATCGATGAGAAGGGCCTGATACGCATCGGCGATATACGAAGCGGCGATTTTCGTTCTTCCTTTTTTTCTTGCGGTTCCGCTGAGTACGGTTATGTTCATATTTTCATCTCCCGGTTTTTGGATCTATGTTATGTTTCACGACAAACAGCGCTGCCTGCGTACGATCTGACAGGCCAAGCTTTGACAACAGATTGGATACGTGTGTTTTCACCGTTTTTTCGGTTATGAAAAGCGCTGCGCCAATTTCTTTGTTGCTCTTACCTTTGGCAATTTCAAATAAAACGTCTTTTTCTCTATTTGTTAATTGGTGTATTTTTTCTTTTTCGTCGGCCTGTGCCATGTGACGGAATACGTGGGACATGATTTTCGGATCCAGTGTATGGCGTCCGGCGTGAACGGACCGGATCGTTTCGACAAGTTCATCAGGCTCCGTGTCTTTGAGCTGATATGCTTCAGCGCCTGCCTGGATGGCGGGAATGACGTGCGACTGATCGGCATAGCTTGTCAAAGCGATGACTTTGACGGTAGGATAGAGCGTTTTTATCCGTTTTGTCGCTTCGATGCCGTCCATATCAGGCATGGAAAGATCCATTAAAACGATGTCCGCCCGCTTTTCTTCCAAGATGTCCAATACTTCTCTGCCTGTCGACGCTTCCCCGATGACAGCCAGGTCGTTTTTCGTTTTGAAAAAGAACAGCAAACCTTTTCTGACGATATGATGGTCATCGGCAATGACGATTTTCACTTTCTCCATTCGGCTTCCCCCTTCCCGTTGCAGGGCAGAATAATCGTGATTTTCGTTCCTTTATTCATTTCCGAGCTGATCGAAAACGAACCGCCCGCCTGCTCTGTCCGCTCTTTCATCCCCTTTAAGCCGAGCGTCGGGATGTTTGAATCCGGGTCATATTTAAACCCTTTTCCGTCATCCTCGATTTCGAGCATGATGGATGACGAAGAACGGCTGATTCTCACCTCCGTCAGCTCGGCTTCGGCGTGTTTTTTACAATTGGCGAGGGCTTCCTGGCTCAAGCGCCAAATCAATTCTTCCTCTGATTGTGAAAGACGGAGCACGCCGCTTTGCGTCAGCTTCACATTGAGCCCGATGACTTCGGCGTATTTTTCAATGGCCGCCGCCACCCCCTCTTCAAGCCCCTGCGGCCTAAGCTGCCAGATTAGCGCCCTCATCTCATGAAGCGCTTCATGTGAGAGGCTTTGAATAAATTCAAGCATTTCGCGAAGCTCGGAATCGTCCGTCATCTCCCCGGCCGCTTTTGCCGTAAGGCTTACCGAAAAGAGCATTTGGTTAACCGAATCGTGCAGGTCCTGCGCAAGCCTGTTCCGCTCTGTCAGAAGCGCGTTTCTTTGTTCATTTTCGGCAAGCTTCATCCGCTTGACCGCCGTGCCGATCTGAAGGGCGACAGCTTCCAGGAGAGCGAGCTCCTCTTTATCAAAATGAATCTTCCCCGGAGCCGCAACATTCAGCAGCCCGAAGCGCTTGTTTTGATCTGTGAGGGGCACCGTCGCATGCTGGGTAATGCCTTCGGGGTCTCCCGTTTTCATGTCAATCGCCGTATCGATCCGCTTGCAATGGATCATATTTGTCGCTCTATCCAGTCTTCCCTGTCTGTATTGGTAAAGACAGTAGCAGTCCCCTTCACACATTAAACGCTTCTCATCGTACATCAGGGCTTCAGGCAAAAAAGCAGAGGCCGTCAGCTCGAATCCGCCCTTCGCATCAATCAGGAAAATCCATGCCGTTTGAAGGCCCGTTAAACGAAGCAGTTTTTTCAAAACGGCATCAAGCGTTTCTTTCAGGTCATTTCCTTCATTCAATGTCTCTGCTATTTCTTTCAATGTTTTCAACTTTTCGAAACGGGTGTCTTCTTTCAACCGTTCATCCGCCTTTCATGCCCCTTCGTTATTCTTCATTATACACGCGCTTTTTTAAAAACGGCTTCTTTCATTAGAAGGGAATAGTCTGATTGATTCGCCTGATTTTTTCTAAGACTTTTGGCTGAAAGGTTTATCGTCAAAGATGTTTTTGTTTCTTTTGAAGGACATTAGCAACAGAATAATACGACAAGCAGGCCGAACAGAATCATTTTTCCCATTCCCCGGCGCTATTCGGCAGACCGGTGAACATGACGCCGGCAAGCAGAACGATCACGGCCCAGACCTTGCTGCCGAACTTGTTTTCTTTTTTTGCGACAGGCTTTCCTCAAATACTCCATCCCTGACAACAAACAACGGAAAAGCATATATAAATGCTTAAAGCAGCAGGACCTTACAATTTATTGCCAAATACCTGTGCAGAACGGCGCCCCTGATGACGATGTCTGCCATAAGCAGGGCAGCGGTCAATATGCCTGCTTCACTGAAGTTTTTTAATTTCAACGTATTCATCCGCTGATGCAAACCACTTCCTCATCTTTTATCCTCCTCCCAAAATAAATCATCCAACGTTTTATCCAGCGCTTTTGCGATTGCGATGCATAGCTGAAGCGTCGGATTGTATTTTCCTTTTTCAATCAGCCCGATCGTTTGCCGCGTCACATCAACCCGTTCTGCCAACTGGGCTTGTGTGAATGACTTTTCGATCCGGGCCAATTTGACCCGGTTTACCATTTGCTCACCTGCTTCCCGCGATGTATCTGTTTTAACTAGAGCTTTCGTCAGTCATCCAAAAGATCTTTATTTTTCTTGAAAGACATACGTAAAGAGATGACATTGACCAGAAAATAGAATAAAACAAACAGAAAGACCATCATCACAAGATCAAGCCATTCTTTCGCATGGCCGGGTATTCCCGTGAACGCAATCGTTAAACACAGAAAAATGAAACCTGACGTCATGCTGACCGCCAGCATTTCTTTTCTTTTTTTGCGATAAGCCTGTTTGCTGGCAATGTCCGGGTATTCCAGGCCGGAAAACAGATACCGGAAAATGATCCAGCAAGCGTACAGTCCAAAGCCGATTCCGCTCACAACGTATTCTGACGGTTCTCTATCCAATATGATGCCTCTGACGATCACATCTAAAAGCAATAAAGAGGCGACCAGCATACCGGATTCGTTAAAAAATTGGTTCATTTTCTTTTCAACGTATTCATCTCCGCTTTTCAAAAATTTCATGACAACCGTCTCCTTTCCGAAAACGAATTATGCAATATATACATTACATTACGTTAAATATATATTACATCAGAAGGATTCGCAAATCAACTCAAACAAAAAAAGCCGCCTGCGTGTGCGGCGGCCTTTCAACTTTTATGCATTTGCTTTAACGATCGAGTCGATCTGTTTCATGACTTCGTCAGTCAGGGTATTCAAACGCGCTTCGCTGTCTTTGCTTGTTTCTCCCTTGACGGCGAAGTAAAATTTCACTTTAGGTTCGGTTCCTGACGGACGGAGGCAGAACCATGAGCCGTCTTCGAGGAAATATTTCATCACATTCGATTTTGGAAGATCGATCGCCTCTTCCTTGTTTTCTTTAAACAGCGTCCGTTTGCCGACAAGATAGTCTTCTGCAGATACAACGTCTTTTCCGGCAATTGAAAGCGGCGGCTGCTGTCTGAACGTGCTCAGAATCGCCGCAATTTGCTCGGCCCCTTCCTTCCCTTTTAAGGTGAGGGATTTCAATCCTTCGCGGTAATAGCCAAACGTTTTAAACAGCTCAAGCAATCCGTCGTAAAGGGATTTGCCTTGCTTTTTATAGAAGGCGCATACTTCGACGGCAAGAAGGGCGGCCTGAACAGCATCCTTATCCCTTGCAAAGTCGCCGATCAAATAGCCGTAGCTTTCTTCATAGCCAAATTGGAAGGTATATTCGCCGGTTGCTTGATACTGCTTGATTTTTTCTCCGATGAATTTAAAGCCTGTGAGCGTGTCGACCGTATCAAGTCCGAACGAAGAAGCGATGTCGCGGCCCATTTCGCTTGTCACGATCGTTTTCAAGACGACTCCGTTTTCAGGCAGGATTCCTTTATGCTGTTTTTGAGAAAGCAAATAATGAAGCAGGAGCGCTCCGGTCTGGTTGCCTGTCAGGACGACATATCGGCCTTCGTGATCCTTTACGGCGACACCGAGCCTGTCCGCATCAGGGTCTGTTCCGATCAGTATATCGGCACCCTCTTTTTCCCCCAGTTTGATCGCATATTCAAAAGCGGCGTGCTCTTCCGGATTCGGTGAAGAAACCGTAGAAAAATCGGGATCTGGAAGTTCCTGCTCGGGCACGACTGTCACGTGTTCATAGCCGAGGGCTTTAAGTCCCCGTCTGACAGATTTGTTGGCCGTTCCGTGAAGCGGCGTAAAAATGACCTTTACATCCGTTTCCTTCGCAAGGTCCGGGTTGACGGAAATCGATGTCAGCTTGTCAAGATATGCCTTGTCGATGTCTTCTCCGATGATGCTGATAAGGCCTTTTTCTTTTAAAGCTTTCTCATTACCCTCTGGAATCTCTAATTCGTTTTCAATCGCATTGACTTGCTCGATAAGCTTGTCCGCTGCGGCGGGAGGAAGCTGTGCACCATCGTCTCCGTATACTTTGTAACCGTTGTATTCCGGCGGATTGTGGCTCGCTGTAATCACGATGCCAGCATACGCGTGAAGATGTCTTACAGCGAATGAAAGCTCAGGCGTCGGGCGAAGCTCGTCAAACAGATACGTTTGCACTCCGTTTGCGGCGAGCGTTTTTGCCGCTTCCAGCGCAAATTCAGGCGACTTGTGGCGCGAATCGTAAGCGATGACGACTCCCCGCTTCTTTGCTTCTTCCCCGTTTGCGGCTATATACGATGCAAGGCCGGCCGATGCTTTGCGGACCGTGTAGACGTTCATCCGGTTTGGACCGGGTCCGATTTCTCCGCGCATTCCCGCCGTTCCAAATTCAAGCTTTTTATAAAAGCAATCCTCTAGTTCTTTCTCATTTCCTTCCGCTTTGAGAAGGAGGGATTTTAATTCAGGATCTAAATTTCCAGTGTTTTTCCAGCGTTCATAGCTTGTTTTCCAGCTCATGTCAGACCTCCCAATTTTCTAGCTTATGTAGCAGCTGTTCTGCTTTTATATTATCGATAAACGGCGTCTTTGTCCAAAATAAGTTGGCGCAACATAAAAAATGGTGCTGCCTTTATAAAGGCAGCGCCATTTCGGATATTCCGGCCCGTTTTTTCAACATGCCGGACCGTGTCATTTGTACTTGACAGGGTTATTTGCTTTCCAGCGGAACGACCGCGTCATGAAGAAGCTCATCCAGCGTTTTCAGATGCTTTTCTTTCGTGTCTTCGTCCCAGTTCAGCTTATCGCTCATATAATCCGTAAGTCCTTCTTTATAGGTGCGGACCCAATTGATGTCAAAAAACAGTGCGCCCGTTCTGCGAACGAAGAAATCCGCCGGAACCGCGGCCATTTCTTCATCGATCGCGTAATCGATTTCCGCCAGTACGTGAACGGGAATGCCGCGCTTGACAGCTTCATCTTTCAGCTTTTGAACCCGTTCAAACAGCCGGTCCGCATTCGATCCATATCTTGCTGCAAGGTGTCTTGCCGTTTGCTCTGTTAAGCCCGGTGCAGCTCCTTCTTTCGCCTTCTCCTCGATAAAGGCTTCAAGGTTTTGGGAACCGCCGATATGCCCTCCGGAAATCGGCATCGTTTTTGTTTTGCAAGGTCCGAAGTCTTTGTCTCCTTCTTCTTTTAACCGGGTTCTGACAAGGTCAACGATATGTTCAGCCATTTTTCTGTAGCCTGTCAGCTTTCCTCCTGCAATCGTGATCAAGCCTGAGTCAGATGTCCATATTTCATCTTTCCGGGAAATCTCAGACGGATCTTTTCCTTCTTCGTGAATCAAAGGTCTGAGCCCGGCCCAGCTTGACTCCACGTCTTTGGCGGTAATGTTCAGGTCAGGGAACATATAGTTGATCGCGTCTATGACGTAGTCCCTGTCTTCGGTCGTCATTCTCGGATGTTCAAGGTTTTTGTTATAGACGGTGTCGGTTGTTCCGACGTATGCCTTGCCGTCCCTCGGAATGGCAAACACCATGCGGCCGTCCGGCGTATCGAAGTAGACGGCCTGCTTCAGCGGAAAGACCGACTGATCGAATACAAGATGAACGCCTTTTGTATGCTGAAGGTGCTTGCCTTCTTTTGAGCGGTCTTTTTCTCTCAGGCTGTCGACCCACGGGCCTGTCGCATTAACGATTTTTTTTGCATAGACGCGGTACGTTTTCTTCGTAAAGACGTCTTCGATCACGACGCCGGCAACCTTTCCGTTTTCGTAGATAAATTCTTTTACCTTTGCATAGTTGACAGCTTCCGCCCCGAATTTAACCGCTTCTTTCAGCACTTCGATCGTCAGTCTGGCATCGTCTGTCCGGTATTCGACATAATAGCCTCCGCCTTTTAAGCCGTCTTTTTTCACGAGCGGCTCTTTTTCAAGCGTTTCTCTTGCAGTCAGCATGCTTCTCCGCTCGGCTTTTTTGACTCCTGCCAAAAAGTCGTACACCCTGAGGCCGATTGAAGTCGTGAATTTGCCGAAAGTGCCTCCTTTGTGCATCGGCAAAAGCATCCATTCAGGCGTTGTCACATGCGGACCGTTTTCGTAGACGATCGCCCGTTCCTTCCCGACTTCGGCGACCATTTTCACTTCAAACTGCTTTAAATAGCGGAGCCCTCCGTGAACAAGCTTTGTTGAACGGCTTGATGTTCCCGCGGCAAAATCCTGCATTTCGCAAAGAGCGGTCTTCATCCCGCGCGATGCGGCGTCAAGCGCCGTGCCGGCACCCGTAATCCCTCCGCCGATAATAAACACATCATACTTCTCTTTTGTCATATGCTGTAGGATGTCATCCCGCTTGCGGCTTGAAAATACTGTATCCATTAAAAGTCCTCCCTTGTTGTCACGGCAAATAATAGAAAAAGAGACCACAAACATCCAAAGCAATACAACTGCTTTGGTGCCTGTGGTCTCTCCTCTTCTCCAACCGTTTCTATTAACTTGCATTCATTGTAACATACTCGCTGCTTATTTGAAAGCCCTAGCTGCTTTAACTGCTTTTTTCCAGCCGCTGTAAAGGCTTTCGCGCTCTTCTTCCTCCATTTTCGGTTCAAATCGTTTATCCAGCTTCCACTGGTCTTCAATCTCTGAACGGTCATCCCAGAAGCCGACGGCAAGCCCCGCCAGATAAGCTGATCCGAGGGCTGTCGTTTCATTGATTTCCGGACGTTCGACCGGTACATCAAGAATGTCTCCCTGGAATTCCATCAGGAAGTTGTTTTTCACGGCGCCGCCGTCTACCCGCAGCGTTTTGACCGAAATTCCCGAGTCTTCCACCATGGCATCGAGCACATCTTTCGTCTGATATGCGAGGGATTCGAGCGTCGCTCTGATAAAGTGCTCTTTCGTCGTGCCGCGGGTTAAACCGAAGACTGCGCCGCGAACGTCGCTGTCCCAGTACGGCGTACCTAAGCCGACGAATGCCGGAACTACATATACACCATCAGCAGATTGTGCTTTTACAGCATATGTTTCACTTTCTTTCGCATCTTTAAACATTCTCAGCCCATCGCGAAGCCACTGGATGGCGGAGCCTGCGACAAATACGCTTCCTTCAAGGGCGTATTCAACCTTTCCGTCAATGCCCCAGGCGATCGTCGTCAGCAGGCCGTGCTCTGACTTAATCGCTTTTTCGCCGGTGTTCATGAGCATAAAGCAGCCGGTTCCGTATGTGTTTTTGACCATGCCTTCTTCAAAGCAGGCCTGCCCGAACAGCGCGGACTGCTGATCGCCTGCCGCCCCTGCAATCGGAATGTTCTTCCCGAAGAAATGGTAATCGACGGTTTCGGCGTACACATGGGAAGACGGCTTGACTTCGGGAAGCATCGATTTCGGAACGCCGAGAATGTCTAGCAGTTCATCATCCCACTTCAAATCGTAAATGTTGAACATCAGCGTTCTTGAAGCATTTGAATAATCGGTCACATGAGCTTTGCCGCCCGACATCTTCCAGATCAGCCATGAATCGATCGTTCCAAAGAGCAGGTCGCCGTTTTCTGCTTTTTCCCGCGCTCCTTCTACATGATCCAAAATCCATTTGACCTTTGTGCCTGAAAAATAAGGGTCGATCAACAGACCCGTTTTTTCCCTGATCTTGTCTTCATATCCTTTGTTTCTTAATTCCTCGCAAATGTCTGCTGATTGCCGCGATTGCCAGACGATCGCATTGTAAACGGGCTGACCTGTATGCTTATCCCAGACAACCGTTGTCTCCCGCTGGTTTGTGATGCCGATGCCGGCGATTTGTCCGGCTTGAATTCCTGATTCAGAAAGCGCTGAAGCAATGACGGCCAAAACGGACCCCCAGATTTCGTTTGCATTGTGTTCAACCCAGCCGGGATTCGGGAAATATTGATTGAATTCCTTTTGCGCGGTATGCACAATCTTTCCTTCTTTGTTGAAAATTATCGCTCTTGTACTTGTCGTACCTTGATCAAGAGATAAAATATACTTTTCCATTTTAGCTCCCCCTTATTGCTCCTTAAGTTACAAATTAAATGATTTCTCTGCCGTTTGCTTTTTCGAATATATATAGAAACCTAACAATACCACAGCTACTGCAGCGCTTACAATCCAAAATGTGTTTGTCATGTGCCCTTTAAACACGGCATTGTAAAAAACGCCGGCGAACGATCCTCCGAGAATCGGTCCGAAGACTGGCACCCATGCGTAGCGCCAGTTGGAGCCTCCTTTTCCCGGTATAGGAAGGACAAAATGGGCGATTCTCGGACCCAAATCACGCGCCGGGTTAATCGCATACCCTGTCGTTCCTCCGAGCGACAGGCCGATTGCCACGATCAAAAAACCGACGATCAGCGGGTTCAGCCCTTCGGTGAATTTATTTGCGCCAATAGTCAAAATACTGAGTACGAGAATAAATGTACCGAATGTTTCACTGAACAGGTTGGCAAATGTATTTGGAATGGCCGGCCCTGTCGAAAACACCCCAAGCTTCGCTCCCTGGTCATCTGTTTCTTTCCAATGCGGCAAATAATGAAGAAAAATGAGAACGGCTCCTAAAAAAGCGCCAAGCATTTGTCCGCAAATATAGGCAGGCACTTGCTCCCAAGGGAAATCGCCGACAAACGCCAGTCCCAATGTTAGGGCCGGATTTAAATGGGCTCCGCTGATATTGCCGACGGCATATGCGGCCATGGCCACGCCAAGCCCCCAGCCAAATGCGATGACGATCCATCCCGATTGATGAGAAAGTGATTTTTTTAAATTTACGCCGGCGCAAACTCCTGCGCCAAAGACGATGAGCAGCATCGTTCCGATAACTTCCCCCCAAAATGCTGTCAAGGCTACCCCTCCTAAGAAAATCAGTCTTTATAAATATAAGTTTTCACTGTGTCTAAAAGACCATAAAAAAACACAGCAAAACTTCTTTACATAAGGTAAAGAACTGCTGTGGTCTCCGGGTCTCCGTCACAATGTATCAACTTGGTACGATCGTATCGTATAATGAAAGCGTTGTCAATATTTTTTCATTATTTTCGCTCAGATCCAATACTTTTTCCACAGCTCTGTATCGGACGTTGTTACAGCGGACGCCCCAGCCTCCAAGGCGTTTTTCACGTCATTCTCGGAGCGGATGAAGCCGCCCGCGAATATCGGGATTCCTGTTTTTTCTTTTACTTCCCTGATCAATTCAGGCACGACCCCCGGGAGGACTTCAATAAAATCAGGCCGGTGTTTTTTGACCAGTTCAATACTTTTGTCCATGGCGCTCGTATCGATTAAAAACATCCGCTGAATCGCATACACCTTCTTTTGTTTCGCCTTGGCGATCACGCTTGATCTCGTTGATAAAATGCCGGCCGGCTTCATCTCCTGGCAAATAAATTCAGCTCCGTATTCGTCATGCTTAATCCCTTGGATTAAATCAACGTGAACAAACATATTTTTGCCCCTGGCCCTCGCCGCGCTGATCACGCCTCCCAGCCGTCCAAGGTGAATATCAAGAAGAACGCCGTATAAAAACGGGCTGTCCAGGAAAATGTCAAACTGCTTCATATTGCGAATCGCCGGTAAAATTTGCTGATCGTGAAAACTCATGTTCCATCTCCTTCTTCGTTTGCATCCTGTATTACACTAAAGGAAATTCCCCTCTATTGCAATCCCCTTGTTATGTTTAATCGTTCCCCAGGCAGAACATTTTACATTCATCCTTTGCCGAGCCATAATGTTACCATCATTTGAGAAAAGAAAGGGGTATTTTCGTGAAAGCGATCATCCATAGCGGTACGGACGGTCTTGCGGGATTGAAAATGACAGACGCAGCCGTTCAATCCCCCGGATACGGGGAAGTAAAAATCAAGGTGAAAGCGGCAGGACTCAATCACCGCGACATTTTTCTCTTCCGCTCGCGAAAGGAAGGCGATGCGCCTTTCATTCCCGGATCTGACGGGGCGGGCATAGTCGAAGAAACCGGCGAGGGTGTATCAGGTCTCGCAGCAGGCGCTGAGGTTATCATCAATCCGAGCATCACTTGGGAATTCACGGATTCCGTCCCGCAAGTTCCCGACATTCTCGGCGGGCCTTCTGACGGAACCTTTGCAGAATATGTAATTGTCTCTGCAAAAAACGTCCTTCCAAAACCGGCCTATCTTACCTGGGAAGAAGCCGGAGTCTTGCCTTTGTCAGCGCTGACCGCCTACAGGGCTCTTTTCACAAAAGGCCGGCTGAAAAAAGGCGAGCACCTCTTCATCCCCGGCATCGGAAGCGGTGTGGCCACATACGCTCTGCTCATGGCCAAGGCGGCAGGCGCACAGGTCACAGTCACGTCGCGCAGCGAAGAAAAAAGAAAGGAAGCGCTGAATCACGGCGCAGATCGCGCGATTGACAGCAGCAGCGATTGGAACGAAAGCCTCAAAGGGGAAAAAGTCGATTTTGTCCTTGATAGTATCGGACCGGCGACATTTCCGAAATACTTTGACATTCTGAAGCCGAATGGACGGATCGTCAATTTTGGAGCAAGCTCCGGAGACAGCATTGAACTTCCGCTGCGTTCGCTTTTTTTCCCGCAATTCAGCATCATCGGCACTTCAATGGGCAGCCTTGAGGAGTTCCGCGGGATGCTTCGGTTTATGGAGCGCCATTCGCTTCGGCCGATCATCGATAAGACGTATCCTTTGTCAGATGCACGCAATGCCTTTAACCGGATGACGAAAGGAGAGCAGTTCGGAAAAATCGCCCTCGTCATAGACGCGTAAAGTGCCTTTATAAGCCGGCGGCCGACTGACGGCCGCCCGCGTCTTTTAAGCTAAACGGCACAGACTTTCCTTCAGCACGCCGATGATGAAGGAAAGGTCTTCTTCCGTCAGACTGAGAGGGGGCGCAAGCTGGATGACGTTGTTGTATCCGGCCGCCGTATCCGCATTTTTACTGACGATCAATCCTTTCTGTCTGCACTCCCCGATCACTTTGTTCACGTCCGCCAAATCGGCCGGTTCTTTCGTCTGTTTATCCTTTACGAGTTCGACCCCTACAAGAAGCCCCTTACCGCGGACGTTCCCGACTTTCGGACGGTCTTCCATCTCCTTCAGCTCGCTGAGCAGCCTTTCGCCAAGCACGCGCGACCGCTCGATTAAGCGCTCTTCCTCCATGATGGAAAGGTTTTTGATCGCCAATGCACAAGCGGCCGGGCTTCCTCCGAACGTATTGACGTGGCGGAAACGGTCATAAGGGCCGTCACCTGCGTACGCTTCATATATCTCCCGTTTGACGGCCGTTGCCGCAAGCGGAAGATAGCCGCTCGTCATCCCCTTGGCCATTGTGATGATATCGGGTTTTACGCCGTAATTCATAAAGCCGAACCGCTCGCCCGTCCGCCCGAATCCGCAAATAACTTCATCACAGATCAAGAGCGCGCCGTTCTTTTCGCATATATCTTTGACTTTTGCCATATACCCGTCAGGCGGCATCAATATGCCTCCTCCGGTAATGATCGGCTCCATGATTACGCCGGCGACTGTTTCAGGAAGCTCCCACATCATTACCTTGTCAATGTCTTCAGCGCTTTCAAGCGTATCGCGATCAGCAGGGTTGCGGTACAGATCAGGAGGCTGTACATGGATGAATCCTTGGCCGAGCGGTTCGTATTTATACTTTCTTTGCGCCTGTCCGGTTGCACCGAGCGCTCCCATCGTGTTTCCGTGATAGGCTCTGTAGCGGGAAATGAACTTATATCTCGCGTGTTCCCCTTTTTGCTGATGATATTGGCGCGCAATTTTAAAAGCCGTTTCATTTGCTTCAGAACCGCTGTTGGAAAAAAAGATCACATAATCTCCGCCAAGCCATTCATTCAGCTTTTCAGCCAGCCGGACGGCGGGAACATGAGTGTTCGTCAACGGGGCGTAAGGCATCTCAAGCAGCTGTTCATACGCCGCATCTGCAAGCTCTTTTCTGCCGTAGCCGGCATTGACGCACCACAGCCCGGCCATTCCGTCCAAATAACGGCGGCCGTCAATGTCCGTAATCCAGGCGCCTTCGGCTTTCTTCACGACAAGCCGGGCAGGATCGGAAGCCGTCCCGCTCATGGCGTGCCAAAGGTATTTTTGATCCTTCGCTTTGAGATCCGCGCGATTTTCCTGTACCGTCATTTGTCCACCCCATTTCATGATCTAAAAAACCATACCATTTTATATGTATTTCATTTCTTCATCGGAAATGCAGTTCCTTTTTCAAAGATAAAAAGGGCCGCCTGAAACATTCAGGTCAGACCCATACGGAAAGCATCCACAGTACGACAGGCAGCGTGCCGATGCTGAGCAGTGTGCTGATAAAGGTCGCGCTTGATACGATTTCCGGTTTTGTTCCAAATTGAACGGCCATCAGCGTTGTATTCGCAGCAGTCGGCATGGCCGCCGACAGGATCATGATCTGTTTGACCAAATCGCTGACAGGAAGGATAAGGGCAAATCCCAAAGCAATAAGCGGCGATGCGATGAGCTTGAGCAAAAGCGAGTAAGAGATTTTTCGATATTCGATATGTTTAAACGAAATCGCCGCGAGCTGCATCCCGAGAATAATCATGATCGTCGGAATCGCGGCGTCCCCGACCAATTTAATTGCCGTCATGAACTGTTCGGGAATCGAAATATGACTCAGCTGCAGTGCGATTCCGAGCAGCGCCCCATAGGCGACAGGCATCCGCGTCACCCTGCTCATCACCGTTTTAAAGCCGTCTTGTTCAGAGCTCCCTTTTGCCGCATAATAGAGTCCGATCGTACTCATGACGAGCTGCTGGATTACCATCAGCACAACGGCAATGTCAAGTCCGGCTGCACCGTAGACGAGCAAAACGACGGGCGTCCCATAAATTCATGAAGGCTGACGACAAAATAAGGGCGCAGCGTTCCTGATTGGAATACTTGTACATATAGGAGATGAGATAGACCAATAGAATCAAAGCGATGCAAAGGCCCAGGGCAAAAACGGACATATACAAATAATCCATGGTCAGCTTGTTTTCATAAAACGTATCAAACGCCAAAAAAGGAGACATTAAATAAAGGGACATTTTAGACAGGTTTTGAATGTCAAAGCCAAGCAGCTTCTGCCCGGCATATCCGATGGCAAATACTCCGAAAACAGGGAGCAAAACGAGTAGAAATTCCATGATGCACCTTCTTTTTATGTATAAACCGCTTTCAGTGATATGTTTAATGATAAAGAATATTCTCTCTATTTTCAATATAGCAGAATAAGCGTATCAAATGGAAGGGAGCCCGCCATGGTCATGAGCGAACGGGATTTTTATGTTAAAGGAATGCATTATACGATTCGGTCAGCCGCCAAAAAAAGACGCAGGAGCATTATCAGAATTAAGGATGCGAATCGACGGGGAAACCGAAAATTTGGACAGGGAAAAAGGAGAAGCGTTCATCGATGCGCCGCGGTTTGAACAAATCATACAAACCGATGCAAAAAAGCCCGGAATTTATTTTTGGTAGCGGAAGTTCAAGGCCGGACCGTTGGTTTTTCAAGGTGCGAAGGAACAGATTTGAAAAGATTCTCGCACAAGACCGAATTCGGGGTATGCGTGTTAAAGGATTTTTGGGGATACGGCATCGGGAAAAATCTATTGCAGCAATCTATTTTTTGGGCAGACGCGAGTGGAATCAAAAAAATAGCTCTTCAAGTGTTAGAAACAAATGAGAAAGCGATTAAACTCTATCAAACATACGGTTTTGAGATAGAAGACATCCTAAAAAATGACAAAATGTTTTCTGACGGCAAATACCACAATACGATCATAATGGGAAGATGGAACGAATGACCAAAAACAGCCAATGGAAAGTGCGGAGCCGATTCAGGCTCCGCCATTCTCTCCTCAATCTTCGCCTTCATTCCGCCGCTTCTCCCTCGCAAACGTATAATTGCCTTCATATCGCGTCAGCCGGCCGCCGCTGAGCCAATACGTGACATTGAACATCCTGTCCAGAAAATATCTATCATGGGAAACCGCGATAATCGTCCCTTGAAATCGGGCGAGCGCCTCTTCGAGCACTTCTTTTGATTCGATGTCCAAATGGTTTGTCGGTTCATCGAGGATCAGCACGTTATGATGCTGATGGACAAGCTGGGCCAGGCGAAGGCGCATGCGCTCTCCTCCGCTTAAGTCCTTCACTTTTTTAAACACGGAGTGTCCGTAAAACAAAAACTTCGCCAGCATCATTCGGGCTTCGCCTTCGGTCGCAGTGACTTGATCGCGAAACTCAGCCAGGACGGAGTGCTCTTCATTCATTTCCGAGACATGCTGGGTCAGATGAGCGACAGACAAACTGCTCCCAAGCTGCACCTCGCCGCTGTCAGCCGGCGCAGTACCGCTGATGATCGAAAGGAGCGTCGTTTTGCCGCTTCCGTTTTCGCCGACGATGGCAACGCGGTCCTGAAAGCGGACATGCATGTGCAACCCGCTGAACAGCTCCCGTTTTCCAAAGCGCTTTTTCACATTTTCAAGCTTGACGACGTCTTTTCCGCTTCGGTCGTTCATTTTGAAGGCGAGATCGATTTTCTTTCGGTCGAGTGCGGGCTTTTTTAGAACATCGATGCGCGCCAATGCCTTTTCCATGCTTTTGGCGCGGCGGTGCAGTCCCTCGTTTGGAGGATTGGCCCTGTTTGCCCATTCCTTCAGACGCTTGATCGTTTCCTTCATTTTTTTGATCTTTTTTTGCTGGTCCTGATAATGCTGGAACTCTCTGATCAGGCGTTCTTCGCGCTCAATCGTATACCCGGAATAATCCCCCTGGTATACGTGAAGCTCTCCCTGGTCGATTTCAAAAATGGACGTTGCGACATCATCCAAAAAATACCGGTCATGAGAAACGATGACCGCCGTCCCTTTGTACTGTTTGACAAATGTTGTGAGCCATTCGACCGCATCCAGATCCAAATGGTTTGTCGGCTCATCCAATAAAAGCAGATCGGGAGACGACAGCAAAAGCCTCGCCAAGCCGACTTTCGTCCGCTCTCCTCCGCTTACATCCCGCCATTTTGCATCAAGCAGACGGCTGATCTTCAAGCCGGCGGCGACGCGTTCGATTTGCGAGCTGATCTCGTAACCGCCTTTTTGCTGAAATTCGTCCTGCAGCGCACCATAGCGTTCAAGCAGCCGTTCGAGTGTTTCCGCGTCTTGTTCCTCTGCCAGCCGCCGTTCGATGGCAGACAGCTGGTTCTGTATATTCCATAATGAAGCAAACACATCAAACAGCAGCTCTTTTACCGTTTGTTCCCCGGCATGCGCCGCCGACTGCTTCAGCAAACCGGCCGATATTCCCTTCTTCCATGTGACAAGTCCTTCATCAGGCTTCACTTGCCCGCTCATCAGCCTCAACAGCGTCGTTTTCCCTTCCCCATTGCGGCCGATCAGACCGATTCGTTCGCCTTGTTTTATTTCGCATGACACTCCGCTGAGAACCGCATGTCCTCCATATGACTGTGTCACGTTTTGTACACTGCATACTGCCATGAATCTCTTCCTCCGTTTCGCGAAGAGACATCCGGCCATAAAAAAAACGGCAGAGCTAACATGCTGCCGTCAAGATCAAAAAGCAGTTAAAATCCGATTGTGGGCAGATGTCTCTCACTGGTATTTTTTCCTCATGAATGTGTAAAAAAGGGCAGACTGATCCCGTAATACGCATTCTCCGGAAAAAATTGCGCGACAAATATACAAGTGGGCTTGCACGTCTGTCATGCGCTTACCAGTTTGATTCATCTTTTCCACCTCCTTTACATACATCCAATATATGAAAAACAAAACAGAAAGTCAATCGCAAAAAGCCGGCCACTAGGGTGCCGGCTGTTCACACGTTATTTTTTATAATGAATCCGGTAAATGTCGTGGCGTCTGTCTTTCAGCTGACGGACCGTACCGTCTTGGCGCTGCCTTCTGAGAATTTCCAGATCGACGTCGCCGATGACGACCATTTCAATGTTCGGATTGCATTCGCCGACGATTCCGTCCCTTGCAAATTCAAAATCGGAAGGCGCAAAAATCGCCGATTGCGCATATTGAATATCCATGTTTTCTGTTTGCGGCAGGTTTCCGACCGTCCCGGAAATGACGGTGTACACTTGGTTTTCCACAGCTCTCGCCTGAGCGCAGTATCTGACGCGCAAATACCCTTGGCGGTCTTCTGTACAGAAGGGCGTGAAGATGATCTTCGCGCCTTTTTCCGTTGCGATTCTGGCAAGCTCGGGGAACTCGATGTCATAGCAAATCTGAATCGCGATCTTTCCGCAATCTGTGTCAAACACACGCACCTCGTCTCCCCTGCTGATCCCCCACCATTTCCGTTCATTCGGCGTGATATGAAGCTTATATTGCTTTTCAATCGTGCCGTCTCTTCTGAATAGATAAGCAATGTTGTAGATTTTCCCTTCCTCTTCGACAAAATGGGAGCCGCCGATAATATTGACGTTGTATTTGACGGCAAGGTCTGTGAACAAGCTGATGTAATCCTCCGTATATTCGGTAATCCGCTGAACGGCAAGGCTCGGGGAACGCTCCTCAAGAAAAGACATCAGCTGCGTCGTGAAAATTTCCGGATAAACAGCAAAATCGGCTACCGCGTCTGATGCGACATCTGCATAGTACTCGACTTGGTTGGCGAACTCTTCAAACGAATGAATCTGCTTCATTTCGTATTGAATCACGCAAATCCTTACCGGGAAGGCCGATTTGTAGTAGCGTTTGCTTTGCGGCATATAGTCGACATTATTCCACTCCATCAATGTCGCATATTTGCTCGATGCCTTGTCATCCGGCAGATAGTTCGGATTGATCCTCATCATCGTAAAGCCGTTCAGCAGCTGAAACGACAGCACCGGATCATAAATCTGATGGTGAATGACCTGTTCGACGTACTGCCTCGGCGTCATCTCAGAGGCGTATTTGTGATAGTTCGGAATCCGGCCGCCGATGATGATGCTCTTTAAGTTGAGCCGCCTCGCCAGATCCTTTCGCGCTTCATAAAGGCGGTGGCCGATTTTCATTCTTCTGTATTCGGGATGAACCATCACTTCAATGCCGTACATGTTCAGGCCGTCGGGGTTGTGATTCGTAATATAGCCGTCATCTGTGATATCCTGCCATGTATGACGGTCGTCATATTCGTCAAAATTGATCAAGAGGCTGGAGCAGGAGCCGATCACTTCCCCTTCAAGCTCCGCACAGAACTGCCCTTCCGGAAAATACTGAAGATGGCTTTCCAGATGCTCCCGCTTCCAAGGAACCATCCCCGGAAAACAAAGCTCCTGAAGCTCAATGATGCTTTCAATGTCTTTTTCTTCGATATTGCGGATGACGATCTTTTTTTCAAAACGGGAAAGATCCAATTTTTCAGACACGTCTCTTCCTCCTCTCGCTTGGCTAAGCTTGATCAGACACTTTTTTGATAAGCTGTTCCAACTCCATTTCCGCCATCGATTCAAGGCGGTGATCATAATGCTCGAACAGCAGGCTTTTCGTCACTTTATTCGGCACGATGACACACTTCATTCCAGCGCGCTTTGCCGCCATCGATCCGTTGACGGAATCCTCGAAAGCGAGGCATTCCCCAGGCTGTACGCCGAGGCACTCGGCTGTCTGCAAGTACAGCTCCGGATTCGGCTTGACCTCCTCAACGTCATCGGCCGTTCTGATGCATTCAAAATCGTCGTACAGGCCGATCTGCTTCAAATGCTGTGATACCCATTTATAATCAGAGCTTGACGCAAGGCCGATTTTTAGTCCGAGTTCTTTTGCCGCCGTCAAGTAGGCCTCGACTCCGGGGCGCGCTTTTTCGCTTTCAAGCCGTTTCAAAAAGCGTTCTTTCCGCAAGCTTTCCAGCCTTTCCTGATCAAGCTTCTTTTGCACCTGTTCTTCCAGGTAAACAAAAGGCTGAAAGCCTGCAGCCGTTCCGATCACCTTCCCCCATACCGACATCGGAAGAGCTGAGCCGTGCTCTTCAAAAATTTCTTGAAGCACTTCATAATCGTGTGTTTCTGTATCTAAAATAAGGCCGTCAAAATCAAAGATCACTGCTTTTATCATCGTGCTTTGTCCAACTCCTTTTGCCTGTTTGCACACTAATTGTATCCTTCTTACTTTCCCTTGAAAAGCCCGGAGCATTCAAAAATGTTATGTTAAACACAAGAAGAGCCTGCTCATTTCGGCAAGCTCTTTTTGCTTTATTGCGTTTGAGTCGGAGTGGAAATGTTCGTGAGCGCCTGTCCCGCAGACTCGTTTGACAACTCGTTTACCGCGAGGTCCCCAAGCGCGACAATGCCGACTAAATGATTGTTATCCACAATCGGCAGACGCCGGATTTGACTCTGTGCCATAAGGTGTGACGCTTCTTCAAGGCTCATGTTCGGATTGCCTGATACAACATCCGTCGTCATGACATCAGAGACCGGTGTCTGGCCGTCCTGGCCTTGAGCCGTGGTTCTGAGCGTAATGTCGCGATCAGTGATCATCCCTTTCAATACACCCTGGTCAACGACCGGAATCGCTCCGACATTATGCCGGCTCATCAGTTCCGCCGCTTCTTTTACCGTCTGATTCGATGAAACCGTCACCACCTGCTTTGACATCGCATTGCTGACTTTATTCAATAGACTGCACCCCTTTCGGTTGTTAGTATGCACAGACAACGAACAGGCTACAAAGGAAGTTGAAACCATCCTTGTGTTTTTCGTATTTTTCCTTTATAGTCTTTTCATAAAAAAGAAGAGCTCTCCCCTGGGGGAAAGCTCATTACATCAGCAATTCCTGTTTTTCACTGTGCGGGATATGGAAGTCGGACGATGTTAACGGAAAGTGCAGGCCGCAAGTATTGAGCTTCCGGCTGTTTTTATCAAAAAGCTCGCGGTCTTTTAATACCCATTGTCGTTTCGATTTTGTAAGCAATGTGTGGATCAGCTGCAGGCTGGTGATGATCTGAAATGCTTCATCGAGCGTCCCCTTGTATACATGCTCCTTAAAATCGAGCACACCCTGCTGTTTCAGCTCTTTCAATTGTTGTTTGCTAAAGTAAATCGGAAATACTTGATAAAGCTCTGAGACAAGTTCTTCAATATAGATTTCCTGTTCTTCTGTTGCTGCTTTCACAATGCGCATATGTATCACCCTTCATCCCTTGTTGAAATCTCTTCAAACAGAATAGCATACAAAAACCCGGGGCTGTGAAGGTAAGTGTTTCCTGACGGCTGAAAGGCTTTAGACAGAAAGGAGAGTAAAAATGAACCAACAATATCGCGGCTTGACTTTCCTTGCAGACAGCCGCCACGACGGCGTCCATTTGTTTACGTTTTTGAAGCGGGAAACGAAAGCTTCCAAGCCGGTCATTCAATATTGGACCGTCAATCAAAAAATAAAAATCAATCATAAAGCGGTATCTGACAACGTGCGGCTGAAAAAGGGGGACAGAATCGACATCGATCTTAGAGAAGAAGAAGACAGCGGCGTTATTCCCGAGTACGGCGAACTGTCCGTTTTATTCGAGGATGAACATATGCTGATCGTGAATAAGCCCCCTGGCATGGCGACGCATCCTAACGAAAAGGGGCAGACAGGAACGCTCAGCAATCTTGTCGCATTCTACGATCAAACATACGGTGCGGAACGAAAAATCCGCCATGTCCATCGCCTTGATAAAGATACGAGCGGGGCGGTCGTATTCGCCAGGCACCGCCTTGCCCACGCACTATTGGACGAACAGCTGCAAAGAAAAGAGCTCGCAAGAACATACATCGCCATAGCGGAAGGCGCCTTCAAAAACAAAAAGGGAACCATTGCAAACCCGATCGGGAGGGACAGATACCATCCTGTCAGAAGACGTGTATCCCCGACAGGACAGCCGGCCGTCACCCATTATGAAGTAAAAGGCTACCGGCCAAAATACGATGTCTCATTGTGCGAGCTGCGGCTGGAAACGGGCAGAACCCATCAAATCCGGGTTCACCTTTCCCATCTCGGCCATCCCATTTCAGGAGACGCTCTGTACGGCGGCTCAACCGGCCTCCTGAAAAGGCAGGCGCTGCACGCCGCAGAAATCAGCGTCACCCATCCGATCAGCGGTGAACGTCTGACCGTCAAAGCTCCGCTTCCCGATGATTTGAAAACCGCTGCCGCAAAAGCGGAACTGCTATGATCACGCAAAAAAGGATGATCCTCTGAAGTTTTCAAGATCATCCTTTTGCATTTAATTTTACCCTTTAAGCGGGGAAAGTGTCCGTTCCAGCCAGCTCATGAGAAGATCGGCGATAATCGCCATGAGGGCGGTCGGGATTGCCCCCGCCAAAATAATCGCCGTTCCGTTTGTTGCATTTGATCCCCTGACGATGATATCGCCAAGACCGCCCGCCCCGACGAATGTTCCGATTGCCGTTATGCCGATCGCGATGACAAGCGCGGTTCTCAAGCCTGCCATGATGACGGACAGGGCAAGCGGAAGCTCCACCATCCGAAGCACCTGCAATTTCGTCATGCCCATCGCTTTCGCGGCTTCTAAATAGGCGTGGTCAATGCTTTTGATCCCAGTATAAGTGTTCCTGATAATCGGTAAAAGCGAATAGAGAAACAGCGAGACGATCACCGTATTCGCTCCGAGGCCAAGCACAAGCATCAAAACGGCGAGCATCGCCAATGCCGGAATCGTTTGAATCACATTCGTTACGGTAAAGATCCAGCCGCTCAATGTTTGATAGCGGGCGATGAAAATTCCCGCCGGAATGCCGGCAATTGCCGCAAACAGCACGCCGTAAGCGGACATCAGAAAATGCCTGTAACATTCTTCAAGAACATAACCGCCGTTATGAGCATAATACGTGCCAAGCTGCTGCAACACATCCATTACCATCGATCCCTCCGTTTCATTCAAAATAGTGATGTTTTTCTAAAAACTGCTTGGCGACGACAGACGGCTCCTTGAGCTTTCCGTCAACCTCATAGTTCAGTTCCTGCATCGTCTCCGTGTCGATTTTTCCGATCAGCTTATCGATAACGCCTTCAAGCTCCGGGTGCTCCTTCAGCACGTTCTCGGGAACGACGGGAGAGCAGTCATACGGCGGGAAAAACCGTTTGTCGTCTTTTAACATTTTCAGGTTGTACGCTTTAATCCGCCCGTCTGTTGAATACGCGAGAACGACGTCCATCTTCCCGTTTTTTACCGCGTCATAGACGAGGCCGATCTGCATCGGGTACGTGGAGCCGAATGCGATGCGATAATCGTTCATAAAAGCGTTGTATCCGTCTCCCTCTCTTTTCATCCAGTAGTTATCGACGCCAAGCTTATATTGGGATGCGTCCTTTTTCAAATCGGATATCGTTTCAAGGCGATGTTTTTCCGCCAATTCCCGTGTCACGGTGAACGTATAGGTGTTATCAAACCCGTACGAATCAAACCATTTCATTTGATACCGTTTTTTAAATTCCTTTTGCGTCATCTTGAGCGCCTTTTCAGGATCCTTTTCAGGCTTCATCCTCAGCGTTCCTGTTAAAGCATCCCCTGTGTAGCGGGTTGCCGCCACATCGATTTCGCCCTTTTGCAAAGCCTGCTGCTGTACCGCATTGGATCCGAGGTTTTTGATCGTTTCCGTTTGTAAACCTGTGTCGTGTTCGATCAGCTGGGCGAGTATGCTGGCGATGATTTCCGATTCGCTCATGCTTTGCGCCCCGATCTTTATCGTTTGTCCGGCGTCTCCTTTTAGTCCGGGGAGGGCGCAGGCGCTGAGCAGGATAAAAGATGCGGCGATCAGTGTTCTCCTGACATATGTCATGATCATATTCAGCCAACTCCTTATGAAACTTCTTTCAGCCCTTTTAATCCGTTCGGCGTCACTTTTCGTTCCGTCCGTGATAATACAGCGTCGGTTATCATGGCGAGAAGCGTTACCGGTACGGCGCCTGCGATGATATATTCCGGCTGATACAAATTAAGCCCGATGAAAATGTAGTCGCCAAGGCCGCCGCCGCCGATGAAAGATGCCAAGGTCGCCCAGCCGATCAAATAAATCGCCGATGTCCTGATCCCTGCCATGATCACCGGAACCGACAGCGGCAGCTCCACGAGGCGGATCTGTTCCCATGCAGTCATACCGATTCCTTTTCCCGACTCCAATAAATTGCCGTTCACACTTTTTATCCCTGTATATGTGTTTCGTAAAATCGGTAGGACTGAATAGAAAAATAAAGCTGCGATCGCCGGTACCTTTCCAACTCCTAAAAGCGGAATAAAAAATGCCAAAATCGCAAGGCTCGGCAGCGTCTGAATGACATTTACAACCGCGATGACAGCACCCGCTCCCCTTTTCATTCTCGTCAACAGCACACCGAGAGGAACCGCCGCAATGATTCCGAGGAATAGAGAGATGAACGAAATATAAAAATGCTCCCATGTTTTATAAAGCAGTTCTGATCCGTTTGTCTGCAAAAAATGAAGAGCTTCAGCCAAACGAAGCACCTCCTGCGCTCAACAGATTTTCTTCTCCCCAAATCGATTCGTATACGATTTCGACGAGGCTCGCTCTTGTGACGATGCCTGTGAGGCGGTTGTGCTCATCGACGACAGGCACATATTTGATGCCCCGTTTTAAAATTTTCCTTACGGTATCGCGAAGAAGCTCGTGTTTTTTCACCGTATAAATGCCGGTATGGACGACCTCGCCGATGAGCTTTGCTTTTCTTCGCATCTGATCGATGATTTCAACATCGACATATCCGCGAAACCGCCGCTTTTCATCGATGACAAGCAGCGAGTCGACGCGATGCCGCCTCATGATTTGAATCGCCTCTGACAACGTTTTATCAGCCGTTACGGTGACGGGATCGGCATTCATGATCTGTTCCACGCGTTCGATTTCGGGGGTCGATTGAATGAGCCTGTCTTTTCCGATAAAATCTTCGACAAAATCGTTTGCAGGGTACCGCAAGATGTCATCGGGAGTGCCGACCTGGACGATCTCGCCGTCTTTTAATATGACAATCCGGTCCGCAAGCTTGATCGCTTCATCCATATCATGTGTCACAAAAACGATCGTTTTGTTTAAGGTTTTCTGCAATTTTTTAAACTCTTCCTGGAGCGTATCACGGGTAATCGGGTCAAGCGCGCCGAACGGTTCATCCATTAAAATTAACGGCGGCCCGGCGGCGAGTGCCCGCAAAACGCCGATTCTCTGCTGCTGTCCCCCGCTCAGTTCGTGAGGGTAGCGGTCCAAATAATCCGGCCCCATATCAACAAGCTTTAACAGATCGCGCGCCCGTTCTTTCCGTTTTTCTTGAGGCCATTTCAGCAGCTTCGGAACGAGCGAAATGTTCTCCTGAATCGTCATGTGCGGAAAAAGCCCGATTTGCTGAATGACATAGCCGATCTTTCGGCGAAGCTTGACGGCGTCCTGAGTCATGATATTTTCACCGTCAATATAGATGCTGCCTGACGTCGGTTCGATCAGGCGGTTGATCATTTTCATCGTCGTCGTTTTTCCGCAGCCGCTCGGGCCGATGAAACAGATAAATTCGCCTTTTGCGATGTCCAAATGAATGCCGTTAACAGCTTTTTTGCCTCCTTTATACACCTTTGAGACGTTTTTCAGTTTCAGCAACAACTGCACCTCCACAATTTTGTTAAAAATATTAAAATCGTTAAATTTATTTTTGTTTTTTCAGAAAAATTTAACGTTTATATTATAAATGATCATCTGAAAAACCTAAAGCTGATGAAGCGGCCATATTAGATGTGAAATATTTGTGAATGCAAGTGTCCTCTGTTCAACTGCCGTATCCTCAAGTTTGCTCCATATTCCTTTGGAATCCTCGTGAAATAAGCAATTTGTCACGAATAGGAAAACGGCTGTCAGCCATGTGACAGCCGTTGCTTTCTTAAAGCGGCTTCGCGTATATAATATAGCGCTGCGGCGCGTTTCCGATGTAAGAAAACGGATAACACGTCGTCAACACCAATTCCTCTTTTTTGTTTTGCAGCGTGATGATCGAAGTATCGTCTTGGTCAACGATTTTTGTTTTGATGATTTCGTATGCATAACGGCCATACGGCACTTCTATTTCCAGCCGGTCTCCGAGTTCAAGCTCTCCCGTTCTGCGAAAAACCGTGTCCCTGTGCCCGGAAAGAACGATTTGGCCGTTCTGCTTAGGATAGTAGCTGCCTTTATAATGGCCGACGCCTTTTTCTAAATCATCAGCACCCGTACCTTCCATGATCGGCAATTCGGCCTTTAATCTCGGAATGTATAAAATGCCGACAGCTTCTCCCATTGCAGGTTTGAACGATTCGGCAGACGATCCGTCAAGGGAGCCTCCCGCGGCGACCGCCTTTTTGGCATCTGTCAATGAATCTCCCGTTTGCCTGTTCGTGTCGTATATTTTCCAGCCGCCGTAAACGATAATCAATAAACCGGCTGCAATAAGCAGCAAAGAAAACACCTTCATTTTCATAGATTGGATGACCCCTTTTTCCGCATATAAACGATTATACCGGAGAAAAGAAGCACAATTCCCAAAAACAACGGCCTGTACAGATTCGCGGCGGTTTCCGGAAGGAAATGCCGGTTTTGTTCGTCATCGCTTCTTTTCCCCGGAAATATTCCGTCCGAACGTTCTGCTGTATGGGTACCTTGAGTAGCGCTAATATCGTCTCCGCCCCGCCCGGGCAAAAATCCTTTTGCGCCTTTAGGCGAGCCCGGCAAAGAGCCGCCTGCATCATCAGGTTTTTCATCTTCTCCGGGCAAGGGATCGTTCGGAGCATCATCAGGCGGTTCACTGCCGCCGTTTCCCGGTTTCTCTCCCGTACCTCCGTCGGCCCCGAGCTTTTTAATTCTTCCTTCAGAAGTATATGATATCGGTTCTTTAAAGCTTTTGATAAATTGCACCGTTGCCTCAATATCTTCAGGCCCTGTCACCGGGTTTTTTCCGAGGCGGGAAATCGGCTGATATTTGCTGCCTGATGCAGATGCCATAAAATGATTGACGGTCACCGTATAGGTCCGATCTTTGTCAATCGGTGAGCCGTCCTCTATGAGGATTTCGACCGTTTTGTTTGTTTTTGGATCCCAGGTGTATGTAAAGCCGCTGATACTGTAGTCAGGACCGTATACCGGAGAAATTTGCGCATCGATGATGTCGTACAAATCCCTTCCTTTAATCTCAAGCTGGACAAGGACGTTTCCGAATGGCTGGATATTGAAAGCATCTCCCCATGTAATCGGGCCTTTTTTTAAGTCCTGGCGGATTCCGCCGCCGTTCATTAAGGCAAAGTCAGAGTTCATCGCGTGCTTCATTCCATCGGCGATTAAATTTCCGAGCGGGGTATCCCCGTCGTTTGAATAGCCGCCGGCCATGTCATGAGCCGCCTCACCGATTTTTTCTCCGATGATTGGGCCGACCATCTGCTCATATTTTTTTAATATGCCGGCGGCAGCCGGATCGGGGTTGATCGTTTTCTGGTTGACGTATTCGACTTCCGCCTTTTTTCGGACGATATCCTTCGTGTCCTTGTCGATTTCCAGGTCAACCACACCAATCGCTTTGCCGTATTCTGAGGCTTGAACGATTAAAGCCCCGCCTGCCTCGCCGTTTACTTCTTCATGATTATGCCCGGCAAAAATCACATCTACTTCAGGATCCACCTTTTTTGCAAGCTCGGCCGACTCACCCGTTACACCGGTGCCATGTTGCGAAGCCGGCATATGAGCAAGCACGGCGATTGAGCGGACGCCTTTTTGCTTCAATTTACTAACGGCCTGATTGACAGCTTTTGTCTCATCGGTGAATTCGATGTCCTTGATTCCGTCAGGCATGACCATATCGGCGGCAGACCTTGTAACCACGCCGATGAAAGCAACCGGAACGCCCTCCACGTCAAAAATCTCATACGGAGGCAAAAAGGCGGCACCGCTGTTTTTCAGCTTGCAGTTGGCGCAGACGAGCGGAAAATTCTGCCCGTCGTAGCCTTTCGTCCCTTTGCCTTCCGGATGCTCTCCGCCGTGCAGGATTCGAAGAAGCTCGTCTGTCCCTTCGTCAAATTCGTGGTTTCCGACCGTACCGACATCAAAGCCGATTTCCTCCATGAGTTCGACCGTCGGTTCGTCTTGAAGCAAAGAAGATACAGGCGAGCTTCCGCCAATCATATCTCCCGCATGAACGAGGAGCACGTTTTTCCGCTCGGCTTTTCGCTCTTTTATTAAAGCGGCGGCATAGTCCATTCTGCCGAAGGTTCCGTCCGTTTGTCCGTCACCGTTAAGATCAAGCTTATACTGCTGATCGATTTTGCCGTGCAGGTCGTTCATACTTAAAAGGCGCAAAGAGATATTTCCGCTGTTTTCCTTTTTCGAATAGCCGGCCCTTTCCGCTTCCTCTGAAGATGCGAAGAAGATTCGTCTTTCAACCGGAACCTCGCGCCATTTGTCAGGCGCCACATACGTTTTGTCCTCCGAGTCGCCGACATACCTCGTCAGCCCTTTCTCCTGCTCTCTTGCACGGAATTCAAACGGCAGTTCAAGAAGCGGGTCATCTGGGTCCCACATGCCAAGCCGCTCGTCTTTCGCTTGTTTGACCGCCTGTTGGAACAGCTCGTAGTCCGTTCCGCTGCTGACAGGCCAAATAAAATATGTCACAGCCAGCCCTTTTTTGACGAGTTCCAAATTCGTGTTTACGCCATCCTCTGTCATGACCTGGGCGAGCAGCCTGCCGTAGCTGTCCTTCGCTTCTTTGCCGACTTTTACGGTTACCTTGTCTCCGCTTGACAACATCGACTGCAAGTATTGTTTCGCACGGTTTCCGTGTTTCAGCTGGTTTTCATCCAGCTCGTTTTTTGGTGTATGATACGTTTCAGGCGTATCCATATTCACAAATCGCACCTTTGTCGTCCCGAGCACCGGTTCCTTTAAGTGGATCGTATCCCCGTCAACGACGCGGTCCACAACGCCTTCATACTCGCCTTCCGAAACGGGAGGCGGATTGTCGATCCCGTCCAGCTTTTTGATGTCCTCCCGCTTTCTCGGCAGCAGCTGAAGCGTATTATAACGGCTTAAAATCCCAGTAACCTCGAACCATTTGCCTTGTTCAATCACGTGAGCGGCGTTCGTGTCTTCCATTACCCGGAGCGTCAGCGGGTTGTAGCTTGCATCGATCATCGTGATGTTGTAGCCTCCCCCCGCCGGGGAGTCAGGCTTTGTTTCAATAAATCCTTTTATTTTCACGAGGCGCCCTTCATATTGATCCGCGATTTCTGCGCGTTTCAGTTCTTCTATGGTCAATAAGAACGGATTCGGCAGGGTCGCACCTTCACCTGTTACCTCGATTCCGCCGGAGGCGGGAATGATTTCTGTCAGCCCTTTATATGACGCGACTTTTCCAGTGACCGTAACGTTCATCCCTTCCTTCAGCTCCGGAAAATCAGCTTGGGAAGCAGAAAAAATGTTGATTCCCCCCGTATCGTCCTGCATGTAGGTTGACAGTTTCCCGCCGCCTATCGCAGACTGGTTCGCCGTGACGGTCCCTTTGATTGTAACGGTTTCATTCATACGCTTGCGTGCTTCCGATATCGTTACGTCCGGGCGGGGAGGTTCTCCGCTGCCCTCCGTCAGCTTGATGGATTGAACAGATTTTAAACCCGGGGAATGAAAATATGAGGAACGTTCTCCTTTGACGATCAGTTTTTTTCCGATAAGGTGCGGATTCGTTTTTAAGCCGAATTGGCTTCTGAATGCTGCGGGAATTTGAACGGGAAGTATGTTCTCAGGCGTTGTTTCATCTTTTTGATCAGCGATTGCCATGTTGTAATCATTCTCAAATGGGCCGGTGAATCTGTAGCTTCCTTTCGAAACGGTGTGGCCGACGATATACCCTTCAACAAGAGCGCTCCCCGAGTTATTGCCGATCGCTTCCCTTACCGTTATCGGCTGCTCCTCTCCTTGAGACACTTGTGTATACGGCGCGAGGAACGATGACGCCATAAACATTGCGATGACCGCCAAAAGCGCAAAACGCTTCTTTAACATTTTGACCATATATTCGCCCCCTTTTTGTTGCTTCCTGTCAAATGTACCTGATGTTTATAAAATCCATATAAGGATTTTGTAAACATTTAAAAAAAGAATGAGAACAGGGCTGACCTTATTCTCATTCTTTAGCCGGAAGCTTCAATGTCACCTTGGTTCCCTTGCCTTCTTCACTTTCAAAATGAATGCTTCCCCCGTGATTTTCGATGATTTTAAACGTAACCATGAGCCCGAGGCCCGTACCTTTTTCTTTGGTCGTGTAAAAAGGCTCGCCGAGCTTTTCGAGCGCTTCTTTCGAAATGCCTTTGCCTCGATCTTCAAAGGATATGAAGACGCTGTCTTTTCCCCTGTATGAGCGGATGGAAATCACTCCTTCGGCATGTTCCATCGCTTCGATCGCGTTTTTAAGAATGTTAAGAAACACCTGTTTCAGCTCATTTGAGACTGCGAGAATCTCAGGAAGTTCCTCGCTCAGCTCCTTCTCGATCCGTACATTGTTCAAAACGGCTTGCGATTCCAAAATCATGCAGACATCGTTGAGGAGCGTGTTCACCTGGACCTGATCAAATGTCGCCGATTTTGTTTTCGCCAATACGAGAAACTCGTTGATGATCGACTCAAGCCTGATAAATTCCGACATCATCACTTCGGCGTATTCCTTCTCGTATGTTTTCGTCTGAATCATCAATTGGAGGAATCCTCTCAGCGATGTAAGAGGGTTGCGGATTTCATGGGCAATGCCTGCTGCAAGCTGTCCGATGGCTGAAAGCATTTCCGATTTGATCAGCATTTTTTCCGATTGCTTCTCATTTGTGATATCTTCGGAAATCTGTAGAACCTGCTGCACATTCCCCATCCTGTCTTCCACGGGAACGAGCGAGACCTGCTCCCACCTGTCGCGGCCTTTCTCATCTTGATAATGAATTTCGCCGGTCCAGGGCTGCTTTTCAGCGGCCAGTTTCCAACGGGCAGAAAGTTCATCACACATAAAATGATGTTCGTACAAAGCTAAAACGTGTTTGCCGATGATCTCGCACTGTTCTTTATCGATCAGCTGACAAAACCGTTTATTCGCATATTGGACGGTTCCGTCGACAGAAGCGATCAAAATATTGGCCGGGCTTTGTTCAATCGCCTGAGCGCTGATATGCAGCGCCTCATTCGTCGCTTTCAGCTCGGTAATATCGGAAAACGTCATCACGATCCCCTCCGCTTTTTCGCCCGAATAGGAAGGGATCATTTTGACGGCGTACCAGTCACCGTTCCCCGCTTTTATTTCCTTTTGAATCGTTTTTTTCTCAACCAGCGTCCTTTTTAAGTCTTCCGTATAATCGGCATATTCTTTGAGATCGCCTATCGGTCTGCCCGTGTCACTCTGCTTCAATTGAAGCATCTTTGCCGCTTCAGGAGTGAACCATTTCACGTTCAAATTCCCGTCCAAAAAAAGCGCGGCTATGTTCGTGTTGATCAGCAGATGGTCCAAATGGTCATTGAGGGAAGACAGCTCTTCAATTTTCCTTTCAAATGTCTGATTGATCGTGATCAATTCCCTGTTTGCGGTCATAAGCTTTTGATTGGCGGCGGTCAATGCTTCATTAGAAGCCTCAAGATCCTTTATCATCCGGTACAAATGCCGAATGTCGGGATGGGTCTGGTCTTCGTCATCTTCAATAGGCGGCTGCTTGTTTGTCCCCGTTTTTTCTTCTTTCATAAACAGCACGTAAAGCGTATGGTATTGGCGGGGGAAACGCTTCAGCTTCAAGGTGACGAAAGAAAGCTTTCCGTTCAAATAAACCGGAGCGTGATTGAACTCGACTTCCCTTTTTTCTTTTCTTGCCTTTTGCAAAGCTGCGCTGACCGGAACGGAGAGACCGGCGGGAAAAACGCGGCTGCTGTTTCCTTTTGAACATTTTAAAAATTGATCTGCACTGACCGAAGACGCCACGATTTCTCCCCTGTCATTGAGGATCAGGCACGGATTTACATACTGATCGATCAATGACAGATAGATATCATCCAGTTTGTGGAATTCACTTAGCTCATGGATTTTTTTATATACGTCCGTTTGCACCTTTGAATACACAGTTTCAGCATCAGAAAATAAACCTGATCGTTTTCCGATTGTTTCACTTGAGCCCAGCATATAAAATCCTCCTTTTCTAAGCGCAATATAAAAAAGGAACAAACCTTTTTTTCTCAAGAATCATGATGAAAATAAATGCTTCGGCAGCTGATACGTTTTTTCCGGAGGGAGAATCCTTACAGATGAACGCGGAGAGGCGGTAAGGGATGTTAGAGAGTACACTTCCTTTCATTTCAAAAAGCTTTCATGACGAAAAACCGGCCGGTTTCGTAAGTTCCGAAATTCCGGCGGGCCCTCTGATTTGGGCACAATCATGTTTTACTTTCGCCGGCCTTTCGCCCATAACAGACGGGGGATCTGACAAGATTCGGAGACCGCCATTGTTCGCGGGCTAAACCCTAAGGAGGATTCAGCTATGAACCCCTTTTAATTTGTTCTTCTGAACTACTCTATTCGACGGTTCGTACAAAATCCCTTTAAATCCATTCCAGCGAATACTCCTTTTTTGAATAAAAATGCAGGTTCAGACAAAAAATAACACCTGTACTAAATTGAAGGAGGATTCCACAATGAATCAGCAAAACCAGGATCAAATGCAAATCAACCAGGGCAACGAAGGAATGCAGCACATGAATCACGGGGGCCACGAGGTTTTTGACATGCACGAAGTGCTGTCTGGTATGATCGGCATCCTTGAGCAGTACATGATGTTCAGACAGCATGTCCAGGATCGTGAGCTGATGGACATTTTAGACAGACAGCATCAATTTATTATGTCACAGTACAACCTTACGGCGGAGTGCTTCCGGACGGGACAAAAGCCTAGCCAGGAAACCGCTACTTATATGATGAAAGAGAATCGTCAATTCGTATACGGCTTAAAGGAAACCCAGCCGAAAAAGCCGAAGATGTCCCCTCAGCAAATTGATGATGCGTGCATCAGCAGTTTCATGCTCGGCTTGCTTAAATCGGGCACTTCAGCTTTGGCGATGGCTGCTCCGGAAGTGACAAACCCGGTTTGCAGAAGGGTGCTGGCGGACCAAATTCCTCACTATATTGAAATGGCCTACGAAATTTTTGTTTATCAAAACAAGCACGGCTATTATCAGGTTCCGCAGCTCGCTCCTCAGGACATGCAAAAAATGCTATCCCTTTACGCCCCGGTCCAAGGCCAAATGCAGATGCCAACTAAAGGCGCAGGACAGCAGGGACCCATTCATTAACAAAGAAAACGGCATTGGAGCGCACAATGCCGTTTTTTCGTGATCATATTTTCGTTTAAACTCCTCTTCAAACTGTGATATATCCTCGCTGACGGCGGCTTTGAAGCCTTGTTCGAAAGTATGGCCCTCCGCCGTCTCTTTCATGATATCGAGGATAACGCTTTTGCCTTTTTTTCTGACAAGCTCATCAATCATGTAATAGCTCTGCAAATAAATGTCCGCTTCATCCTCCTCGCGCATTTTTTGCCATTGCCGGTCAGTCTTTAATTTGGCAAAGGGGACGACGGACGGCAGCGCCCGCACATATGCCGTATCATGGGCCGCAGCCCATTCGGCGACACCCTCATGAAACCAGAGCGGATAGTCCTCAGGCTCTGATCCGAGCTCCCTGAGCTTTTCATGAAAGGCATAATGAGTATATTCATGAATCAACACCCGCTCGTAAAGAAAAACGGCAAATCCTTCTCCTTTAAAAAGGCGCTCCCGTTCCTCAGGAAGCAGTCCGATTATTCGCGTTTCATCCGAATAAAAGCCTGTGATATTTGACAGCTTTGAAAATGCTTCGATTTCCTTTGGGCTTGAAAAAAAGACGAGATCAATCCCGTGTACACGCAGGTTTTGAAACAGCATCCGATTGAGATCTGCGGCATCGTTCAGCGTCTGTTTCGTCAGCTTCAGCAAAGGCTTTTCCCGTTCTGAATAATACATGTTGACTTGGCGAAAACGGGTCATCTCCTTCGACTTGAGCAATTCCTGCGTTTCCGGGCCGCCGGAAACGGGAATATCGCCTGCCTTGTCTTGATGAAAAACGGCCGCAAACAATATGCCCGCCGCCAATAGAACGAGGGCCGCTTTTACACGTTTCCCCACCTCTGCACCCCCACTTTAAGAGTGTGTCTCTTACTTTATGCAGGGAACTCTAAATGTGTGCTTTCGGCCAAAATAAAAAAGGCCGGCGATTTTTAAATCGTCTGCCTTTTTCAACCTGGTGTTATTTTTGCTCAGGGAACACCCTGCGGGTCATTTGGCCAAATTCATCAAACAAACCTTTAATTGGTTCGCCTTTTTGAATTCTTCTTCCATAATCGGTCATTCGGTCAACAAAGTCCGGATTAGCCGAAACATAAACGTTGTCAATGCTTTTATCTTTTGCTTTAACCTTATCGGAAATTTTGTTTTTCAGGCTTTCGCTGACTTTGCTTTGCTTATTTCCCGTCAAAACAACCGCCACATAAGCGTTGTTGTCTGTCACGATGACAGTCGCATTTTTAACTTCTTTCATGTCAGTGATTCTATCCGCAAGATCGTCAGCCACTCTCATATTGTTTCCATCGCGGTTATCATCATTTACATTGTTGACATCATTGACGTCTCTGACATTATTTCTATCTGCGACATTGTCCATCGGGGTACGGTCATTAGCATCGCGGTTATCCCTGTATGTTACGTTTCTAAAATTATCGTTGTTGCGGCCGTTCTCTCCTTGATTCGCCATTCCGCACCCGGTGACCAACATTAACGGGAGAAGAAAAGCGGCAATCGCGCTTATTTTCTTGTTAAACATGAAGAAAGTGCCTCCTTTAATGATTTATCTTTAGGTTTTTCTTTTTCGTGTTATTTATTCGTACAAAGCACGATTTTTATACCCGCAAATCTGTTATGATGATCTTTGAGGACATACAAAAATTGGAGGTGTTTTGAGAAGTGCAGCATAACGATGCATTGAAGAAGGCGAAACAAATATTTGACGTTTTGCGCATTACCGATTTTGCCGTCCATCCTGAGGAAACCCAGCTTGTCTTTGATACCAACCTCAACGGAAAATCAAACCTGTGGGCGATGGATCTTCCTCACCTCTATCCTTATCAGCTCACCTTTTTGAATCAGAATTCAAGCGGAATCGCCTACAGCAAAGACGGTTCAGAGCTCTTTGCCGGATTTGACAATGACGGAGATGAACAAAGCTGTTTATACCGCTTCCCATCTGAAGGCGGGGAGATGCGGCTTTTAAACGGAAATCAGCTCGACCGCCATTTTTCGCCGATCCCCGTAAAACATGCTGTTTATTATTCATCTGAAAGCGGCAACCGGACATTCTTGAATACATACAAGTACGATTTGCAGACAGGCGAAGAACGGCTCGTCTTTGCAGGAAAAGACGGTTCATCGCAGCTGGGTGATGTAAGTCCGGGCGAGAAAGCCGTCAGCATCCATGTGTCATATGTCAACAGCCATTCCGTCTGTATGGTTCAAACCGGGGACGGACACACGAAAGCGGTCGTTCCCGATGAAAAAAAGCCGCACATGGTGCATTCATCATATTTTCAATCAGATGACATACTATATGTGACAACGAATTACGATTCAGAGTTTTCCTATCTTGCGTCATACACCATCTCTACCAACACATTCACTCCGCTTCTTTTACTCGACAAAACAGAAATCACATCGATTTGTGCAGACCGGGAAGGAACAACCCTTTATGTCACCGGAAAAAAAGGCGTCCTAGATCTGCTGTATCAGTATGACACAACAACCGGAGAAAGCCGCGTCATCGATTGCCCGTGCACGTCGATCACCAAAGTCGTCTGCGTAAAATCCGGATCGCTTTACGTTCTCGGGTCAACCCCGACGAAGCCGGCTAACATTTTTATGAAGGCGAAAAACGAATCCGAATGGCAACAATTAACAAAACATCAAGTTCCCGGTTTTGCCGGAGATGAGCTCTCCTATCCGGAAATTGTCATATATCCGTCCTTTGACGGGCTGCCGATTGAAGGCTTGCTCTTTAAACCAGATTCAGAGGAGGCAAACGGCTATACCATCATTTGGCCGCACGGCGGACCGCAAGATTCTGAGCAATTCAGATTTTTCGATATCTTTCAAATTGCAGCCAAAATGGGCTACCAGGTTTTCGCGCCGAATTTCCGGGGCTCGGCGAACTACGGCCACACGTTTTATCAAATGGTAGAGCAGGATTGGGGGGAAGGACCGCGCCTCGATATGGTGTCAGGGATCGACTGGCTGATTGATAAGAAGCTCGCAGACAGGGACAAGCTGTTTTTGATGGGCGGCAGCTACGGCGGGTATATGGCTCTTCTTCTGCACGGGAGGCATCCCGAGTATTTCCGTGCCGTCGTCGATATTTTCGGTGTGAGCAACCTGTTTACGTTCGTCGAGTCGGTGCCTGACTTTTGGCGTCCCCTTATGGAAAAGTGGGTCGGGCATCCGGAGCGTGATCAGGAAAAAATGACTGCCGACTCACCGATCACCTACTTGGAGCAAATGACAAAGCCTATGCTGATCATTCAAGGAGCTAACGACCCCCGCGTCGTAAAGGAAGAATCCGATCAGATCGTAGATAAACTGAAGCGTTTGGGGAGGACGCCTGAATACATCGTCATGGAAAATGAGGGGCACGGTTTTTCAAAAAAGGAAAACAGAGTGATGGTGTTTACTGCGATTTTCAGCTTTTTTGAAAAACACCGGTTACGCGCAGCCGCCGGTACTTTAGAATAAAACGAAGACGTTAGGGGGATGGTATACATAAAAAGGAGGTAATCCCTTTGTTCAGAAGAAAAACAGGCATTCATCCGGCCGTTTTAGTTCTCGGATCTGCTGCGCTCACTCTCGCCTTTTCCCCGGAGCTTCGCAAGAGAGTCACCGGCATGTTTGCAGGCCGAATGGGCGGACAGCGTCAAAACAGCTCCGCGAAAAACATGATGATGAACCCGGCCGATTTCATTAAACAGGCATTCACTCAAGGAAACCAAATGCAAAGCAATCAGGGGAGCACCCAGAACCAGTACAGCACAGCAAGCAGCCAGGGAGCTTCCGGACAAATGGCGGAAAGTCACACAAACGCCGCATATCATCACGGACAGGCACAGAGCCATACGAACCATATGCATTAAAAAAACCCGCACACGCTTAAAAAGCGGTGCGGGCTCTTTTTTATACTTCAGCTTCGATGATGTTCGTTCGGTCTTGATACGTGTCTGTTTCAAGCTCCTTCGTCACTTTGCTTGTGATCAGACCGGACGTCATGCTGCCGCTGACGTTAAGGGCCGTACGTCCCATATCAATGAGCGGTTCGACCGATATCAATAAGCCTGCAAGAGCAACCGGCATATTTAAAGCAGACAGCACGAGAAGCGCCGCAAACGTTGCACCGCCACCGACACCGGCTACACCAAAGGAGCTGATCGCAACAACGGCAACAACGGTGACCAAAAATGACGGATCGAGCGGATTTTGTCCGATAGTCGGCGCGATCATAATCGCCAGCATTGCAGGATATATTCCCGCACAGCCGTTTTGACCGATCGACAGCCCGAATGATCCGGCAAAGTTCGCAATTCCTTCAGGAACCCCGAGGCTTCTTTGCGTTTTAATGTTCAAAGGCAAGGCCCCTGCGCTTGATCTTGACGTAAATGCAAAGATGAGGACAGGCAATACTTTTTTCAAGTACGTCACCGGATTCAGTCCGCTGAACGTAATCAGCAGCAAATGAATGATGAACATAACGATCAACGCCGCATAAGAAGCGATCACAAATTTACCGAGCTTGACGATGCTGTCGAGATCGCTTGTTGCGATCGTATTTGTCATAATCGCCAATACTCCGTAAGGCGTCAGCCTTAAAATCAGCGTGACGACACGCATGATGATCGCATAGACGGCATCAACCAGCTTTTTGAAGAGCTCGGCTTGTTCCGGCTGTTTTTTCTTGACGCCAAGGTATGCAATCCCGAGAATAGCGGCAAAAATAACGACTGCGATCGTTGATGTCGGTCTTGCTCCCGTAAAGTCTAAAAACGGATTGCCCGGCAGCAGCTCGACGACTTGCTGCGGAAGCGTTTTGGCTTCCATATCCTGAGATTTCTGCTCAAGCTCCGCGCCTCTTGAAGCTTCCGCGCTGCCGTGGTCCACCTGAACGGCCTGAAGATCGAAAGCGAGCGCTGATGCGATCCCCACCGCCGCAGCGACAGCGGTCGTTGCAATCAGAATCCCGATGATGAGACTGCTGATTTTTCCGATATTACTTGTCAGTTTAAGCTTTGTAAATGCCCCTAAGATCGAAATGAACACAAGCGGCATGACAACCATCTGCAAAAACTTGACATAGCCGCTGCCGGCTATATTAAACCAATCAGATGTCTGAGTGATCGTTTCTGAAGACGAACCGTATATAAAATGCAAAGCAAACCCAAAGACGATTCCAATTCCGAGCGCAGTAAACACCCTCTTCGAAAACGAAACGTGCTTTTTTTGCATGATATAGAGGAGCGCCATCAAGCAAAGCAGAATGAAAATATTTAAAATAACCAAAAATGCCATAAAACACATGCCCCCCAGAATTTTTTAACAATATAAAACTATAGTACAATAAACCTTATTGGTCAAGTAGGAATTAACGATATTCGCCATTCTCTCAAAAAGTTTATTCCCCGATTTTTTTTAGCGGTACAAATGTCGGAAGCTGGGCTCCGTTAAATTCTTTTTTGATGAATTCAGCCGTATCGTCAGACTGATAGAGCTTGACGATCTTTTTTAAGTCTTCGCGGTTTTTGTCTTCGGTTCTGGCCGCGATGATATTGATGTAAGGCGTTGCCGTTTCGTCTTCAAGCTCAATCGAGTCTTTGACGGGATTCAGTCCGGCATCAACGGCGATTCCGTTGTTGATGACAGAGGCGGCGACATCCTGGAGCACCCGCGGCGTTTGTTCTGCAGCCACTGTCGTGATCTGAAGCTTCTTAGGATTTTCCTTGATCACGTCAAGCGATCCGTTCCCGTCAAAGCCGTCCTTCAGCTTAATTAACCCCGCCTGCTGCAATAGGAGAAGCGCTCTTCCCATGTTTGTCGCTTCATTCGGCACAGCAATTTTTGCGCCGACCGGAATGTCTTTAACCGATTTGTAATGATCCGAATAAATGCCCATCGGCGCGATGATCGTCGTCCCGATCGGCGATAAATCAAGGTTGCGCTCTTTTTTAAATGAATTGAAATACGATATCGTCTGGAAGGCGTTTGCGTCGATGTCCCCGCTCGACAGGGCCATATTCGGCTGTACATAGTCCGAATATTTGACGATTTCGATTTTTAAGCCTTCCTTTTCGGCTTTTTTCTTTACAAAATCCCACACCCTCGTATCCGTTCCGCTGACACCGATTTTAATCGACCCGCTTTCGGAATTTGAACAGCCTGCAAACACGCTTAAGATGAAAAGAACAATCGTGATGAAAGCAAATTTTTTCATAGCTGGTTACCTCTCTTTTTATCGTCTTCTTATTTTTTTGCTTAGCACATTACCGGATGACTGCAATCCCTGGACAACGATGACCAGAATCGCAACCGTCACGATCATCGTCACAGTATCAAATCTCTGATAGCCGTATGTAATCGCCAAATCTCCCAGTCCTCCGGCGCCTATCGCACCTGCCATCGCCGAAGCGCCGACCAGGCCGACTGTCGCTACCGTAAAGCTTAGCACTAAAGAACCGAGCGCTTCGGGAATCAAAAACCTGAAAATGATCTGCCGCGGAGTCGCCCCCATTGCTTCAGCCGCTTCAATCACCCCCGGATCGACTTCCAAAAGCGAATTTTCAACAAGCCTTGCGATATATGGCCCTGCATAAAACGTAAGCGGAACAACCGCGGCCCACGTGCCGATCGACGTCCCCACAATCAGCCGTGTCAGCGGTATAAGGGCAACCATCAAAATGATAAACGGAACAGACCGGAAAATGTTGATGATAACATTGACAACCGTAAACAGTGCCGTATTTTCGAGAAGGTGCCCCTTTCTCGTGACCACGAGGAGAATCCCGAGCGGAACGCCGATCACGCTTGAAAACAAAAGCGAAAACACCGTCATTTGAATCGTTTCGATCAAGGCATCAATGATTTGGTCATATGTTACAAGCATGTCACTTTACCTCCTTAACTTGAATGTTTGCTTGCCTGATAAAATCGAGCGCCTTGGCAATTTCTTCGTCTTGGCCCGCGAGTTCGACCGTAATGCTTCCAAACGGAATTCCCTGCAGCTCTGTTATCGTGCCGTGAAGAATATTGACGTCCACGTCAAAGCGTTTTGATACTTGGGAGAGAAACGGCCTTCCTGACGATTCCCCGACAAATTGAAATCGGTAAAGGTGCTTGATATTCAATGTTTTGATCGATTCCGGAAGTTCAAAATCGATCTCCGAACGGATAAAGTTTTTCGCCGTTTCGGTTTTTGGGGCGGAAAAGACGTCAAACACGCTGCCCGATTCGATGATTTTCCCTTTTTCGATCACCGCGACTTTGTCGCAGATTTCCCTTGCGACATTCATTTCGTGGGTAATTAAAAGAATCGTAATATTATATTGTTCATTGACTTGCTTTAACAGCTTGAGAATATCGCTCGTCGTCTGCGGATCAAGGGCTGATGTCGCTTCATCGCAAAGCAGAACCTCCGGGTTTGTCGCAAGCGCGCGCGCAATGCCGACGCGCTGTTTTTGCCCCCCTGAAAGCTGATCCGGATAGGCGTCAGCCTTATCCTCAAGACCGACAAAGCGGAGCAGCTCCGTCACCTTTTTCTTGATTTTGGCTTTCGGTGTTTTGACGAGCGTGAGCGGAGCCGCCACATTCGCAAAAATCGTCTTCGAATTTAATAGATTAAAATGCTGAAAAACCATTCCGATTTTCCGTTTAACCGAGCGGATTTCGTTTTTTGGCAAGGACGTCAAGTCCCGTCCGCCGACGAAAACCTTTCCCGCCGTCGGTTTTTCAAGAAAATTGACGCAGCGGATCAGCGTACTTTTTCCCGCTCCGCTAAATCCGATGACCCCGTAGATGTCCCCTTTTTCGACATGAAGGTCAATGCCGTCAAGCGCCCGGATTTTCTGCCCGTTTCTGTCATAGACCTTTTCCACGCCCTCGAATGTAATCATGTTGATCCCTCCGCTGTTTTTTGGATAACAAAAAAGGCTTCCTCTTAGAAAATAAGAAGAAGCCTTTAGACTCATTAGCAATAAAGAGTGCATCCGACCTTCTTATCTTCCAAGCCTTTTTCGGCTTGTTGGAGTTGGCACAGTATTCTGCATCATGCAGAACCCGCTGCCGAGGCTTCATAGGGCCAATTCCCTCCGCCTCTCTTAATAAGAAGTAATGAAAGTGTGAAGTTTTACCTAACTTTACAGCTTCTTCGGAATGTTGTCAATCGCATTTTTAACATTTTCGGGCTCATATGCGCTTCAAAAAAAGCCCAATTTCCGGCGCTGAGAGCGGCTTTTTACTTTTTTAAAAAAATTGCGTTCAAACAGTTGTAATTTCCCTTAAACACTGGTAAAGTAAAGGTAATTATTTTTGTTCGAACTATCTTTAAGAAGAAAGTTTTGTAAGAGTTTTCGTCTTGGAAGTTTGTTTCAGAGCAAGAATAGTGAATTTAAGCGTTATCGCTTTAGGAGGAAATTTCATGCTAGAAGGTAAAGTAAAATGGTTTAACTCTGAAAAAGGTTTCGGATTCATCGAAGTTGAAGGACAAGACGATGTATTCGTTCACTTCTCTGCTATTCAAGGCGAAGGCTTCAAAACTTTGGAAGAAGGCCAATCCGTAACTTTCGAAATCGTTGAAGGAAACCGCGGACCACAAGCTTCTAACGTAGTAAAAGCGTAATAAGCTTTTCTTCGGGACTGCTGACTTTGTCAGCAGTCTTTTTATTTTTATAAAAAAGCACGGCGCCTAAACGGTGCCGTGCTTTTTCTGCTTATGAAGCGATGTCCCTTTTTGTAAACACGCCGAATGCAAGCACTTGAAAAATGATAAAATAGACCGCCAAGACTGAAATCGAGAACCCCATCGTCATGCCTGACACAAGTGGCGTTCCGTCGACATACTGCGTTAAATCAGTGTTGGCAAATAAAATGTATTTCGCCCAGTCGAATTTCATCGCAATAAGATTGGTTACCGTGCCGCCCATGACGAGCAGAAAGATCGATATCCCGACGGCCAGCGAGCTGTTTCTGAATACCGCCGAAATCATAAATGCCATCGTCGACATCATCAAGAGAGAAATCGAATGAAGCAGATAGCTCCCGGCCAGGTGCAAGATCAGGCTTTGTTCTTTAACATTTCCATTTGCATATGCCAAATGGACCTGGCTCCCGTCTCCCGCTCCGAACAAAACGAGACCCGTAATACCTGCGCTTGCAAACAAAATCGCAATCAAGGCCAACGCCAAAAGCAAAACGGTAATGTATTTGGATAACAGAATCTTAAAGCGGCTGATCGGCCGAATGACGAGCAGCTTCACCGTTCCCCAGCTGAATTCGTTTGCGACGATTCCCGCCGCAACCGTAATCACAAACAACCCGATCAAAGAAATCATATCCCCGGCATCACTAATGAACGACATTGCCGAATACGTCCCGTCTTCCGGCGGCAAATCGTGTTTAATTCGATATTCATTAATGGCAATCGACTCTTTATAGTTGTTTTCAAGCGTCGGGCTATTGACACTTTTCAGCTCTTTCTTCATATCGGCATTTTCCTGAGCCAGTTCCTTTTTCCAGTGCGTACTCGGGTCTGTTTCTCCGATCGTCTTGGTTAGAATGCCCATCCCGATAACGACGATCAGCAGGATTCCGATCATGACATAGGTTCCTTTGCGGTTGAAAATTTTGATCCATTCGTTCCAAATCAGATTAAGCAAGCTTTGTCCCCTCCCGTTCCTCGGTGATTTCCAGGAATCTGTCTTCCAACGATTTGGTGACGGCTTTCGCTTCATATAAACGGACGCCGTTGTCGGTCAGATGTTTAATAAGTTCAGGCACTTCTTCTTTTAAAAGGCTGAGTTCGATTCCGTCCTTCACTTGTTCAATGCTCCGCTCTCCAAAAGCTGACGCATGACGAAGCAGCGCATCTCTGTCATCGGCCTGAAGAAAGTACCGCTTCTTCTCATCTGCAGCAGGTTCATGGACATGTTGAATATCGCGGAGCGTTCCGTTTTGGATAATCGCAATTCTGTCGCACATGATTTCCATCTCTGACAGGAGGTGGCTTGACACGATGACGGCCAGGCCCTTTTCCTTTGTCAGCCTTCTTAAATAATCGCGGATTTCCCTGATTCCGGCCGGATCAAGGCCGTTTGTAGGCTCATCAAGGATAAGCAGCTTCGGATCGTGCAGAAGGCTTTGGGCAAGACCGAGCCTTTGCCTCATTCCGAGCGAATACGTTTTCACCTTATCGTGAATCCGGCTCTTCAAGCCGACAAGCTCAATGACTTCATCGATTTTGCTTTTCGTTACCCCTTTTGACATGCGCGCGTATTGCTGAAGGTTTTGGTAGCCCGTTAAAAATTTATACAGTTCAGGGTTTTCGACAATCGCCCCGATATGCCGGGCGGCTTTTTCAAAGTTCTCTTTTACGTTGACGCCGCATACGATAATGTCGCCCGATGATATGCCCATATGGCCGACGATCATCCTGATCGTCGTCGTCTTTCCCGCGCCGTTCGGGCCCAGAAAGCCGAATACCTCTCCGGCGCGCACATCAAAGCTCAAGCCGTCGATAATTTTCTTTCCTCTGATCGTTTTTGAAACGTTTTTTAACTGAAGCAGCGTTTCCACTGATTTCTCCTCCCTTATTTGTCTTTGAGAAACGTTTTAAACCATTGCAAAAGCGACACCCCGAATTCTTCGCGCAGCTCTTCGACGTTCCTCTTCTCTTCGATCCGCCCGTTTAAGACGACAATGACTTCATCCAAAATCTGTTCGATTTCGTTAATCTCATGCGTCGCGATGATCACCGTCTGTTTTTCAAGGTCAAGATACGAAATCAAGCCCTTTACGATCGACTCCCTCACAAGAGGATCAAGGCCTGACAAAGGCTCGTCAAGCAGAACGACCGGGGCGTTGCGGGCTAAAGTCAGCGCCAGCTTCAATCTGCCGCGGTTCCCTTTGGAGAGCTTACTGATTTTTTGTTCCCCGTCGATTTTCATTTCTTTCAAAAGGTCAAACGCTTGATCAAGCTGAAAATCGGCGAACTGGCTTTCATAAAAATAGACGGCATCCTTTACGTAGAAAGGCTCATAAAACATGTCAAGCTCTGTCAAGTAAGCGATGCTTTTGCTCATGCTTCTTGCGGCCGGATCATTGCCGACTGAAACCGTCCCCGAATCGGGATATACAAGTCCTGCGATCAGCTTTAACAACGTGGATTTGCCGCTGCCGTTCGGACCGGTCATTCCGTAGATTTTGCCCAGAGACAGCGACAGCGAAGCATCCTTTAAAGCGAATTGTTTACCGTATTTTTTCGTCACATTCTTTAGCTCAATCACTTAGAATCACCTTCCTGCAAATAGCGGTCAAGTTCGGAACGTATTTCCTTCTTCGACAAGCCGAGCTCTTCCATGCTCCGGACAAACTGCTCCGTGACCTCCGCCCGCATTTCCCGATTAAAACGATCGATGACCTCCGGCTCTTCAACAACAAACGTCCCCTGTCCCCGTCTCGTTTCCACGATTCCCATCCTTTCCAGTTCATTGTAAGTTCTTTGAATCGTATTCGGATTGACCTGCGTCTCGACAGCCAGCTCGCGGACCGAAGGCAGCTTATCTCCCGGGCTGATCTCGTTCCGGATCATTCTTTTCAAAAGCTGTTCGGCAATTTGCCGGTATATCGGCTTTGATGATGAAAAGTTATCTGCCATATGATCACACCTCGACTTTTTTATCAAGCAGCTTGCCGGAGGCATAGAAAAGGCAGGCGGCTAAAACGGCGTAATACACGATGAGAACAATCGGAATATCAATTTTTGAAAATACAACAGTCCATCTTGCATCTTGATAGTGAAATTTGAAATTCGTTTTTAACGAAATGCTCCAGAGTTTCTGCACATTCTCAAACAAAACGCTTATTATGTACCTGCCCTCCAGCAAGGTGTAAGCATTATAGATTAACAAAGGAACAAGCCAGCGGATATTCTTGAGCGCCGGATATTTTCTGAGTGCTTCATATACCGTCCACAGAAACATGACCCACACGGCAAGGAGCACAGACCCTAAAAAGACGGCAAAGCTGACCAGAAATAGATCCCAAACAGAAAACATACTGTCGGTTGCGGATTGGAGGATGCCTCTAACAACCAATCCGAACATAAACAGAATCGCTTGGGAAACGAATTGATAAACAGCGGCTGAAGCCAGTTTTGACAGCAGCAAAACCGCACCCTTGTTCGGATTGTGCAGCCACAGCTGGGTCTTCCCTTCCAAACGGAGCTGGCTGATCATCATGAAAGGGCAAAACAGACTATGAAACAATAAGATGGCGACAAATCCCCCAAACATCGCCATCGGTTCGCCTGTGTAATAGGCAAACGTACAGCAGGCAGCGATCGCAAACAGCATAAACAGCACCCAAACGACGGACCAAAATCTTGAGATGAGCAAATCTTTTCTAAATAAACCGCCGAAAGATTTCAAACGATATCCTCCTCTGTATTAGAGTACTATTCATATAGTACACTAATACAGAGATAATGACAATAAAAAAAAAGCAAATCCGCTGATACCCAGCGAATTTGCTCTTAATCCTGCTTGCGTTTTTGCATGGACTTTAACGCATTCCGATAGTCCATATCATCCATTTGCGTTTTTTCTTCAACCTTATTCTGTTCTTTAGGCTGATGAAGTTTTTTCAGCGTTTTCCGGTATGTCTCATCATTCATGGCGTATGGATCATCCGGTTCGGAAGAGCCTTCCGGCAGCCTGAGCCGGTGTTCTTCCCGCTGTACTTCTTCAGGGGCTTCTATGTCTTCCGTACGGTCCTCCACAACAGCCTCGTCTTTGTCCGGAGATGCGGATCGTACATTAAACACAACGAGTCCGATAATGACGATAATTGCAGCGATAACGGTCACGATTATGGCCATGGCAATCGCTCCTTTACTGCCCGCTGACGAAACGGCCGGTAACCTGTGCGACGCGTCTGCCCAGAGCCCGTCCCAGCTGAAGCCCTTCTTCGGAAATCAATTCGTCGCTGTCTACCGGACAAGTGACGCCGACTCCGTAGTAAGAACCGTATAACGCATTTTCGGGCACGTTTCCCGGCAAACCGACGACCACCATGCCCTGATGCAGCATCGGGGTGATCAAGTTGAGCATTGTCGCTTCAAGTCCGCCGTGCGTCGTAGCCGTTGTGCAGAAAACCGCGCCGACCTTATTGATCAGCTTTCCTTCCGCCCAAAGGTACCCCAATCTGTCGATCCAGGTTTTTAAGCCTGAACTGATCGTGCCGAAATGGCCCGGACAACCCCAAACGATGGCATCCATATCCTCAAGCTTTCTAATGTCCGCCTCGCTGACATGGTCGATCAGCACTTCTGCAGATTCTGATTCCCGTGCGCCTTCGGCAATTGATTGAGCTAATTTTTTCGTATGCTCGCCTTCACTGTCATAAACAACATAGATTTTCATGTTAAAACCTCCTGGTTTAAGACTCTTTCGCTTCCTTCGGAGCCGGCAGCAAAGTCAGCTCTTTCTCTTTGTATTTCTTGCGTTCTTTGTCTTTCCTTACGTCTCTTAAGAACAGGCTTAATACCAGTCCGACAATACAGAGTCCAGCCGCCCACATAAAGGCGTCATTAATGCCCATGACGTTAGAGTTAAGCTGCGACTGACCTGCCAGGTATTTCATCACATATTGTTGTGCTTGTTCGGCAGATATATGCATAGATTGCGCGACTGACTGGATCGTTGACTGCAATGTGTGCATAAACGTCGGATCGGCCGTATTGGTTTGATCGGCCATTGCAGCGTAATGGAATGTCGTACGGTTCGTATAAATCGTCGTAATCAAGCTCGTTCCAATTGAACCGCTGATTTGGCGCAATGTATTCGCCATCGCCGTTCCGTGGCTGTTCAATTGTTTCGGAAGCTGGTTCATTCCGGCCGTCATAATCGGCATCATCAAGAGCGACATACCGAACGCGCGGATCGCATAAATCACGACAATGTGCATATACGGCGTATCAAGGGTAAGCGTCGTAAATTCGTAAGTTGTAACGGCGGTGATCAATAAGCCGACGATCGCCAGAGGTCTCGGTCCGACTTTGTCGAACAAGATTCCCGAAATCGGCGACATAATAAGCATCACGATAGCGCCCGGGAGCAATAACAGCCCTGACTGAAGCGCCGTAAAGCCGACAAGGTTCTGCAGATAAATCGGGAGCAGGAACATCCCGGCAAACATCGCGACCGTAATAATCGCATTGATCACGCTTGATAGTGAAAACATATCGTATTTAAACACCCTGAAATCGAGCATCGGGTCTTTTGATTTCAATTGCTGAACGATAAAGGCAATGATGCCGATTGCACCGACTATAACGGTCGTAAGAACGATCGGATCATCCCAGCCATCAGAGCCCGCTTCACTTACACCGTAAAGCAATGATGCAAAACCGACGATGGACAGGATCGCGCCCGCGACGTCAAGCTTCACCTTTTTAGGCTCTGTCATATTTTTAAACAGGAGGAATCCGAAAATAATGACGATCACTCCGATCGGAACGAGTCCGTAAAACATGATCCGCCAGCTGTAATTTTCGATGATCCAGCCGGATAAAGTCGGTCCGACCGCCGGTGCGAACATCATCGCCAAGCCGAAGATTCCCATCCCTTTCCCGCGGCTCTCCGGAGGGAAGATGAACAGAATCGTAGTCATCACGAGCGGCTGAAGGATTCCTCCGCCGGCAGCCTGGATGAGGCGGCCGATCAGCATCGTTGAGAAGTTGGGCGCGATTCCGCATACGAACGTTCCGATCGTAAACAGCGCCATGGCTGTCAAAAATAAACTGCGTCCGCCAAACCGCAAGATCAGAAAAGCCGATAGCGGAATCAAAACGCCGTTGACAAGCATATATCCTGTTGTCAGCCATTGAATGGTCGTGGCGCTCACGTTAAACTCCGTCATCAAGTGCGGCATCGCCACATTAAGCAGCGTCTGGTTCAAAATGGCCAGAAATAACCCGGCCATTAATATGACAAGCAGTGACATATTACTTTGTTTGTTTTGGGAAGCCACTTAAGACATCCTCCTTTCCTGTTTTTTATCCCCTCAGGTTATTTCGAAATTTTCACGGATGCGTTCATTCCCGGAAGCACTTTGTCAGAAGGGTTTTTAATTGAAATTTTCACAGGTACTTTTTGCGTTACTTTCGTGTAGTTTCCGCTTGTATTTTGTTGCGGCAGCAGATCGAATGTTGAGTTTGTCGCATATCCGATTTCTTCAACGTTTCCTTCAAATGTCGCGCCCGGATCACCGTCGACGACGATATCCACTTTATCCCCTTTTTCAATGTCCTTCACATCTGTTTCCTTAATGTTTGCTGTAATGTAGAGGTGGTCCATGTCAATCGTTTGGGCAAGCGTTTGTCCAGCTTGTACCATTTGTCCGTCTTTTGCTTCATTTTTAACGATCGTTCCGTCCATGATAGACTTCACATCAACCGTTTGTTCACCTTTGATTTTTGCTGTTTTTTCGTCTTTCGTCACTTTTGTTCCTTCATCAATATCCCATCCTGACAGCTTTCCAGAAGCCGGTGCGGTGATTTCCGCCATGTCTCCTGCAACGTGCGCTTCGTCTGTTGTCACGTAGCTCACACTGTTATAGTAGTAATACGCGCCTCCTGCTATAATGGCAAGCACGACGATAAGTCCGATAATGTTTGTTAAAATTAAGCGTCCTTTGCTCATTTTTTATTTTCTCCTTTCGTGTTCCTTCTATTTTTTCATATAACCGCAGATCGTTTATTAATCAGCGATTTACACATGCCTGCATATTACGTTTCCCAATTTCCGCCCAGAACATTACGGACGTGTACATGAGCTACTTATGTAAAAGTTGCTCAAAACTGAGCAAGAAAAACCGGAAACCGCAACACGCAGTTTACCCCTACACAACAAAATAAAATAGTTAACAAGATTAAATATTAGTTAATGTAATCAAAAATGTCAATGAAATTGTTCAAAAAAATTCATATAAATATTTTCCACGGCAAAAAAGCCTCTGAAAACAGAGGCCTGACATGTTTCTGTTACGTATATTGATGCTGTTCTTCATTGCTGAAAAAGCTCTTCAGCGCTTGAAACACATCCGCTTTTTGCTTTAAAATATAATACTTGAATTTTTCATTTTTTATATTTTTATAGGCAGACATCAATGTTGAATGCCTGTTGTACTGATTGACTTCGCCATAGCAAAACAAATTCGCTTTTTCCATGATTTCGCCGACGAGCTTGACGCAGCGTGCATTGTCAGACGTTAAATTGTCCCCGTCGGAAAAATGAAACGGATAAATATTATAGCGGGTCGGATGGTATTTTTCTTCGATCAGCTCAAGCGACTTTCTGTAGACGGATGAACAGATCGTTCCCCCGCTTTCTCCTTTTGAAAAGAAATCTTCTTCAGAAACGACTTTCGCTTCCGTATGATGGGCGATAAATTCGATTTCGACCGTTTCATACTTTGTCCGCAAAAAGCGTGTCATCCAAAAGAAAAAGCTTCGGGCCATATATTTTTCCCAGACGCCCATCGAGCCGCTCGTATCCATCATCGCCAGCACGACGGCCTTCGATTCCGGCTTTACGGAATCATTCCATGTTTTGAATTTCAAATCCTCTGGAAAGATCGGATAAAACGACGGTTTTCCGGTCATCGCGTTGCGCTTGAACGCCGAAAGCATCGTCCTTTTTTTATCGATGTTGCCGGTCAGTCCGGTTTTGCGGATATCGTTAAATTCAATGTCTTCAACGACGATGTCATCGCGCTCTTTCCGCTCTAAATTCGGCAGCTCCATCTCGCTGAAAAGCGCCTCTTCCAGATCCATGAGCGACACTTCCGCTTCATAATAATCCTCGCCGGCCTGATCGCCCGCTCCCCGTCCTTTTCCGGCGCCGCTCCTTTTATCGGGGCCGTCTCTCGCCACGATATCTCCGACTTGACTGTCCCCGTCTCCCTGTCCGGCATGTTTATTTTTGTCGTAGTTGTAGCGGATTTTGTACTCATCTAATGACCGAATCGGAATTTTGACGACATCCTTGCCATTGGACATGATGATGCTTTCTTCTGTGATCAAGTCAGGCAGATTGTTTTTTATCGCATCCTGCACCTTTTTCTGATGGCGCTGTTGGTCATCATACCCTTTTCGATGGAGGGACCAGTCTTCCTGAGAAATAATAAAATGGCCGTTGTCTTTATGGGACATGAATTCCCCTCCTTATTGATAAATCCGAAAAGCCAATCGCTGTAAACAAGTCTTAAAAAATATTTATTTTTATCCTATGCAGGATGCTGATGACGCTTGACAAACATTTGCGAAAATGGGACAAAAGAGCCCGCCCTTTCCGGACGGGTCTTGATTTACCGGTTTAACAAGCTTCCTACATATTTCAGCAGCTCGTTGGCGCTCGTCGAGTTATAGCCGTGTTCATCGATGAGCCGCGCGACAACCTCATTGATCTTTTTGAGCTGCTGTTCATCAGGCGTTTTTGTCGACGTCGTGATTTTAACAACGTCCTTCAAGTCTGCAAACAGCTTTTTCTGAATGGCCTCCCGCAGGCGTTCGTGCGAATTGTAGTCAAACCGCTTCCCTTTTCTCGCATAGGCGGAAATCCGGATGAGGATTTCTTCGCGGAATGCTTTTTTGGCATTTTCGCTGATTCCGATCTGTTCTTCGATCGATCTCATCAGCTTTTCGTCAGGATTCATTTCCTCGCCTGTCAGCGGGTCGCGCAGCTTGATTTTATTGCAGTAAGCCTCCACATTGTCGAGATAATTGTCCATAAGGGTTTTAGCCGACTCCTCATACGAATAGACAAACGCTTTTTGCACTTCTTTTTTCGCCATCTCGTCGTACTCTTTTCTCGCTGCCGAAATAAAGTTCAAATAGCGCTCGCGGTTTTCAGAAGAGATCGAAGGATGCTGATCAAGCCCTTCCTTTAAAGAACGAAGCACATCAAGTGCGTTGATCGATTCCATGTTTTTGCGGATGATCGTCGAGGAGATTCTGTTGATGACATACCGCGGATCAATGCCGCTCATCCCTTCGTCATTGTATTCTTTTTTCAAATCCTCGACATCGGACGAATTATAGCCTTCAACGCTTTCCCCGTCATACAGCCTCATTTTTTTGACGAGATCGATATCAGACCGCTTCGGTTCTTTCAGCCGTGTTAAAATCGAAAACATCGCAGCCACTTTCAACGTATGCGGGGCGATGTGCACATCTGATACATCGCTTTCTGCGATCATTTTCTCGTAGATCCGCTCTTCTTCAGATACCTTGAGGTTATAAGGGATCGGCATGACGATAATGCGCGAATGGAGAGCTTCATTTTTCTTATTGGCGATAAATGAGCGGTACTCGGTTTCATTTGTATGGGCGACGATCAATTCATCGGCCGAAATCAAGGCAAACCGGCCGGCTTTAAAATTCCCTTCCTGCGTCAGGGACAGCAGATGCCAGAGAAATTTCTCATCGCATTTCAGCATTTCCTGAAATTCCATCATTCCCCTGTTCGCCTTGTTCAATTCCCCGTCAAACCGGTATGCGCGCGGGTCGGATTCTGATCCGTATTCGGCAATCGTCGAAAAATCGATGCTTCCGGTCAAATCGGCAATATCCTGCGACTTCGGATCAGAAGGGCTGAACGTTCCGATTCCTGTCCGTTTATCTTCGGAAAAAAAGATTCTTTCAATCTTTACATCTTCGATTCTTCCGCCGTAATCCTGCTCAAGGCGCATCATGTTCAGCGGCGAAAGGTTTCCTTGGATACGAATGCCGTATTCCTGGTAAAAATCCTCTCGCAAATGCTGCGGAATGAGGTGAAGCGGATCTTCATGCATCGGGCAGCCTTTAATCGCGTAGACGGCTCCTTCATCCGTCAATGAATAGGCTTCAAGCCCTCTTTTCAGCATCGTTACAAGCGTCGATTTCCCGCCGCTTACAGGCCCCATCAAAAGCAATATTCTCTTTCTGACATCAAGCCGTTTTGCGGCCGGATGAAAATATTCTTCAACAAGACGTTCCAAAGGCTCCCCAAGTCCAAACAGCTCTTTGTCAAAAAAGCGGTATACTTTTTTTCCGTCTTTTTCTTCTATGCCGCTGTTTTTTATCATATTGTAAACACGGGAATGAGCAGATTGAGCGACAATCGGATTTTCTTTGACGATTTCCAAGTAATCAGCGAAGGTTCCTTCCCATTTCAGACGCTGCTCTTCCTCTCTATACTGTTCAATCTTTTTTAATATATCCATAAGAACCTCCTATATGATGATTGATGCAAGGTGAAAAGTGAATCACTGTTACATTCAATCTATGCGGAGATGTCCCTTTCGATGCTTTTTTAGGTTGAATTTGAAATGCACTTCCTCTAATTGACAAGGACGGAACAAACCGGTCATAATAAAAGCAGATAAGCCCGGACCGCAGGCTGCACGCGGACCGGCTGATACACCGCATGCGAACAGACAACAAGGGACAAACGGATGGAGAGGGGGATTTGATGAAAACGCTGATTATGATGGGGGTCATCCTCACGTTTCTCGTATCCATTTTCACCGCCGGGTATGAAAGCAAACCCGGAAAGAAACACTAAAAAGAAAAAGGATGGTTCGGGTACCCGGCCATCCTTTTTCTTTATTGTAACATAACAATGTTTCATTATATTTGTCGATTCTCTTTTACTTCAGCCTTATCGGAAACGTGATAATCGCTGTTGTATTCAACGGTTTCAATCCGGCAGCCTGGTCCTATGCGCACACGGTTTCCTCTGACGATCCCGGCCGAAGTATTCTCCAGATAAATATCGTCTCCCTCGATGACTTTTGCTGATAGAAAGCCGCTGTTTTTTTTAAACAGCCCCCGCTTGTTTCTCACCTTGATGGCCGTGCCGCCGATTTCTCCAACCGAACTCTGCCCGAACCGCAGGGCGACGTCAACCTCGCCTGCGTTAAGGAGGCCGTTTATTTCAAGGTTCCCGTTTAATGTAAAACGCTCTGCTTCACAATCGCCTTTAACGGCAGCGGTCCCTTTAATGTCGCACTCATCTCCCGTTAAGTTTCCCCCGATCGTAAGAATGCCCTTCACGGCAGTTTCGCTGATGTCGGCATTGCCGGAAATCTCAGCCGTACCGTAAATTTTCGCTTTATCTGCTTTCAGCCGCCCGGTAACTTCCGCCTCGCCGTATATATGCAATGACTGCACTTTCGCATCTCCGGAAAGGACGCTTGTGCCGTAGCAGCGAAACTTCGCACAGTCAAGACCTGCCCCGATCGTTCCTTCGCCTTTGATGACGACGTTGTGATAGGTGCCTCCGGCCGCACTCCCGGACCCGTTGATTTTTAAATTGTTTCTCTCCATATCATAGACCCTCCGCTAGATGTTTTGACTGTCTCCGACCTTTGCCGATTTCGCCTGCCGGAACTCTTCTTTATATTCGACAAGCCCGATGTCGCAGTTTTCGCCGATGATAACCGTATTGCCGCGGACGATTTTCGCCGTCGTATTCGCGAGCTCAATATGATCCCCTTCAATCAATTCGGCAGTCAGCGCCGGGCCGGGGAGAAACGGCTTTAATAATGAAAGAAACTTTGACCGGTGGGCCGTGCAGCGTATCCGCCGGCCGCCGATTTCCTTCGCCCTGCTTTCGCCCCCGTGGATTTTGATCTCAACCTGTTCAGCGTTCAAAAGGCCGTCAATCGTAAAACAGCCTTCTGCCGTAAAATGTTCCACTTCACAGTCTTTTCCGATTGAAGCTTTTCCCCGGATGATCAGGTCGTCGCCTTTTACATGACCTGATAAAGACGCATGTCCGGCGATCTTTACTTTATCGGCATCTACATCTCCTTCGACCTTGGCCGAGCCGTCGATCCGCACGGATGAAGCAGCAATGCCGCCATGAACGCTTGCGCGGCCGCTGATTTTCACTGTTTCTGCTTTCACATGGCCTTTCAGCGTCCCCGCTCCGTTGCAGGAAAACTGTTTGCACTCGACATCTCCATTGATCGTTCCTTTTCCGTTTAGCTCGACGGTTTGAAATGTGCCTCCCCCCGAGCTTCCAAATCCGTTTATCGTTAAGCTTTCCATCGCTTTTCCTCCATTACACCAATTTTGTCTTCAATTCTTCCCCGGCTTCTGCGAGGCTGATAGTAGCAACCACTTTCACCGCCTGTTCAAAGACGGCTTCTCCCTCGGCAATCAAGCATGTGGCAATGCCGAGCTTCCTCAGCACGATCAGCCTGCCGCGTTCAGGGCGCGCCCCGGAGAGCATCACCTCAAGAACCATTTTCCCTTCCTCAAGACTGATGTCTCCCGATTGAAGCAATCCTTCCAGCACATATAGCGCAAGCACTTCCTCCAATCGAAATGAGTCATCTCGTTTATCAGCATTCTCTTCAAAAAATGACATGACAGGCTCTGATATCAGCCCTTTTTCAAGCAGCTCGCTGCGGCTGATCTCCAGTTGATCGAGCTTCGGAGAAAACATTTCCGCCATTTCATCAAGAGACAGATTCTCTTTCATGCTTTGAATTTTTTTGATTCTTTTCAGTATGTCTTCTTTTGGAAAAAACGTTTCCTGACCGGTAAAGGTAGATTTTCGGATAAACCAGTCCTCGGGTATTAAATTTTTCCGTTTCCATCTGTACAGCTGCCCGTAGGAAATCGATGTTGCATCAAGCAGCTCTTTTTTTGAAATTAAATCTTCCCGGGCCATTTGCTTCACTCCTTCCGCTTCATTGTAACATAACACTGTTACGTTTCAAACAAAAAAAACCGTCCCCCTTCTTTTATGGGGGACGGAAATGTCATCCATTATGTTAAATCTCTGTAGTTTTGCTGCCTAAGCGCCTCATACACAAGGATTGCGGCTGTATTTGACAAATTCAATGATCTGACGTGCTCTGTCATCGGCAGACGCAGGCAGCGGTCCATGTTTTGTTCGATCAGATCTTTCGGAAGACCGTTCGTTTCTCTGCCGAATACGAAAAAATAATCCTCGTTTTGATCTGAATAGTCGAATGATGTGTGCGGTTTTTGGCCGAACTTTGTAATAAAGAAAAATTTCCCTTCAGGATGAGCCTCAAACAGCTCTTCTAATGAGTCATGATAAACGATATTGACGAACTCCCAGTAGTCAAGTCCTGCGCGCTTAAGCATTTTATCATCTGTTGAAAAGCCGAGCGGCCTGATCAAATGAAGAGTTGTGTCTGTTGCTGCACAAGTTCGTGCGATATTTCCTGTATTCGCAGGAATTTCGGGTTGATATAATACGACATGCAATGCCAAAATGTTCACCTCTGTTTTTCTAAAATCCGTGTTTATTATACCACTCATTACGCTTTTGTCGTATCATCCGCAATATGAAAAAACGCATAACGGATCGACGGAGTGTACGCGGGGGAATCTTCGTATGACCAGTATCTCATCCGGCAGTCATGGGTCTGGGCGTTTACAAGCGGCATGTTGCCTTTATCCTTCGCGGTCACGATTGCCACGTGGTCAAACCTTCCGTCACCGTTGAAATCGTAGCAGATGACATCGCCTTCCGTCAGCTCTTCGGCTGCGCCCGTTTGAATTGCGCGGAGACCTGTCTTTGACCGCTTCAAAAATGTTCTGAGCGAATGGGCGACGGTCCAGCTGTAGCTCCACGAATGATTCTGCATCCACCATCCTGTGCCTCTGTTCGGATAGCCGCGCATCGGCGCATCTCCGGCGCGGATGCATTGGGAGATAAAATTTGTGCAATTGTCTTCAAAATTTTTATAAGCCGGATTCCGCTTATTCCAATATGTTTCGGCGTAGCGGACGGCAGACAGCCTGTCATAGGTGAACGCCCGCCCCAATAGTTCGCGTTCTTCGGAATCGGCGCAGGACTCATTATCAGAAACCGGCTGAACGGACGGACGGGGAATTTCCGTATCCTTGATCACCATTTGGCCATATAAAAGAGCGGTCCGTTTTTCGATTTGTTCTTCCATATACATATCATCCCCATCTTTGCACAAGTATGCCGCATGGGATTGATAATTGACATGCGCCGTTCCGTCATCTTCAAGCCAATGATCTTTGATCGCCGTCTTCATCTTGGCTTTGACGATTTTGACTCCGCGCTTTTCAAAGAGCTTCTTTTTCCGTTCAATGACTTCGGCTTCACCGGCGTCACGCCAGCTTCGATGATCATTGCCGTTGATTAAATAGTCCAGCCTTGCCTTCAACAGCTGTTCGATAATCTCTTTCAAAGGCTACACCACCATATGTTTGATGATCGAAAAATACCCGCCTTCCAAAACGGAAGAACAAGCGGTTTTTCGTTCCTGCTACAAAACATATGTCAGGACAGCCCTCATTTAGTCATGGCGGTTTCTGTTAAAAGCCGAATGCCTTTTTGGATTTCCGCTTTTGCTTCGTCATCCTCTTCGCGGGACAGCGCTTTTTCAAGCTCCTCAAGCATATCCGCTTCCCCGATCTTTCCGATTGCCCATGCCGCAGTTCCCCTGATGACGGGACGCGGATCTTGATGCATAAGAGAAACGAGCTCAGGAAGTGCGCCCGTTTCCTTAAAGTGGGCAAGAGCGATGATCGCGTTGCGCTGAATCGGTTTTTTCCCCCTCCAGGAACCTGCGATATGGCCGAATTTTTCTTTGAACTCTCGGTTCGAGATCGTAAGCAGAGGCTTTAAAAGCGGCTTGGCAATCTCCGGATCGGGCTCCATTTCAGGGTGAAGGTGAAAGTCCACGCCTTTGTTTTTCGGGCAAACCATCTGGCACGTATCACACCCGTAGATCCGGTTGCCGATTTTCGTGCGGAACTCATCAGGCAGAAAACCTTTCGTCTGCGTCTGGAAAGAGATGCAGCGCTGGGAGTTGAGCTGTCCGGGATTGACAAGCGCACCGGTCGGGCAAGCTTCAATGCATTTGTTGCATGAACCGCATTGATCCTCTATTCTCTCATCAGGTTCAAACGGTATATTGGTGATCATCTCTGCCAAATAAACGTATGAGCCGAACTCGGGGGTGATGATCATGCAGTTTTTTCCGCTCCAGCCGATGCCGGCCCGTTCGGCGACAGCCCGGTCTGAAAGCTCACCTGTATCAACCATCGATTTCGTTCTGACATCTTCATGCTGCGACTGCAGAAATTCTTCGAGCTGATCAAGCTTTTCCCGCAGCACGTGGTGGTAGTCTTTTCCCCAGGAAGCTCTGCAAAAAATGCCCCTCCGGTCCCCTTTTACGCTCCTTGGCGCATTTTTCATTTTTGAAGGGTATGCGAGCGCAATTGCGATGATCGATTTCGCCTTCGGCAATAGGAGCTGCGGATTTGTCCGCTTTTCAAGATCAGGCTCTTCAAATCCGGACTCATATCCAAGCTTTCTGTTTTCGATTAAACGCTCTTTTAACGTTTCGAATGTATCAGCGCTGGCAAAGCGTATCTTATCGATTCCGATTTGCTGCGCGAATTCAATCACATCTTCTTTAAGCTGTTTCACGTTCATAACGGATAAACCTCCTTTCTTTGTTTTGATTTTCAGTAGCTGTATAATACAAGTGTACCATGACGAAGGGAGTTAAAGTCCGATATGGAAATCAACCTGCAAATCGCCCCCGCTGTTTTAGAGCGCGTCCCCTCCTTTAAGGTCGGCGCTGTTTTATATAAAGGAATTGAAATCGCAGACTCGCCGCAAATGCTAAAAGGCCGGCTGCGCCTGTTTCAGGAATCGCTGTTTTTTGATTATGCCGACAGGGATCTCTCCGATGAGCCTGCAATCAAAGAATGGCAGGAGACCGTTGCCTTAATTGACCCGTCTTATACCGGCCGGCAAACAAGCCTTGAACGGCTGCTGACGGACATCAAGCACCAGCAATACATACCCTCCGCCGATTCGGCATCGGATTTAAGCCGTTTTTTCTCGCTTAAATATTCTGTTCCGGTTCATATTTATGACGCCCGGATGCTAAAAGGTCCGATCCGTATCGGGATCGGCGGAAAAGAAGATATCCTTCTTGTCTCCGGCGAATCCGGTACGTTCGGATCCCTTTCAGATCAGATCAACCGCTGCCCCGTCAAGCCGGGGACGAAGGATGCCCTTCAGCTCGTTTTTTTCAGGCCTTCCACCTCAAAAGACGAAGCCATCCGGCTGCTAGAAGCTTTGACAAAAATGTTTGAACAGATTCACGGCGGAGAACATATATCCGCTGTCATTCCTTAACACCTGCTTTCCGGAAGCAGGTTTTTTCATACATGAAAAAACGCAATGCTTCGTTTAATCTGAGAAACGAAACACTGCGTTATAAACAGTATGTATGGAGCGGGTGATGGGAATCGAACCCACGACATCAGCTTGGAAGGCTGAGGTTTTACCACTAAACTACACCCGCGCAATCTATTCAAAACCGTTCATCGTTTTGACTTTTATAATGTTACACGTTTATTAAATTTTCGTCAAGGGGATATTAAAAATTTGTCGAAAAAAAGCGCCGAAAAAATCGGCGCCTTTTTTTTAGTATCGGGCTTTTTACCAGCTCGATTTTTTCACTCCCGGAATTTGTCCTTTGTGAGCCAATTCCCGAAACGCAATCCGCGACATGTTGAATGTTCTCATATATCCTCTCGGCCTTCCGGTCAGCCCGCAGCGGTTATGCAGCCTTGACGGCGCTGAATCGCGCGGAAGCCGGCTGAGCGCTCTGTAGTCCCCTTTTTCTTTCAGTTCTTTTCTGATGGCCGAGTATCGCTCTACAAGTTGTTGCCGTTTCTTTTCCTTGGCGATTTTCGATTTTTTCGCCACTCTTTACCCTCCAGTCATAAATCGTAATTATTACGTTTTGAATATATCATACATTTCCTGATGCCCGCAAATAAAAAAGCCTGCATAAAGCAAGCCTGATGAGATATTATTTCTTTTTTTTTCCATAAAAAGAGGATATGACAGCCGTTATGATAAAGATGCCGATAAATAGTCCGATCATAATGAAGAAAAAATTCGGCTTCACCTTCAGCGAAAAAGCCGACTCGCTCTCCATCACAATAGACAGACTGTTAAACAAAATACCGGTATTCGTTTGACTAGAAAAAAAGTGGTAGAACAAAAGAGCAGCAGCAACCATCGGAAATGCCAGGAAGCTTGAGAAACTGGCAAATATGAGTCCCTGCTTTAAAGAATTTGCATTCATGATGATTTCCCTCCAATTCCCCTGATCATCAGCTGTTTCATTATCGATTTGCCATCCCCCATAAACGGAAGCAGATAGATCATATGCAGAGCATAGGTCGCAAAGAACAGGAGTATGCCCGCTGACACCATGTTTTCCCGCAGGCAAAGGATCGTAAACAGCACGCCGGCCACTCCCAAAATCCCCGGAACGAGCGGACCGAGCACCGTTATCCAAATCATTTTTTTCCTGTACGGAGAAACCGCCGGCCTGACAAATTTTACGGACATCATGTCAGCCGCCAAAAATCCCCCCGGCCCCTGTTTTCCGACGAACCTCCTGTGCACGGTTCCATGCACCGTCTCATGCAATACCGTTCCCGAAATTAATCCGGCATAGATGATAGAAAAATAAACGGCGATGTTGACAATCGACTGATCGGGAACCGCAATATAAGCTGCAATCGACAGTACCAAAAAGAGAAACCAGAATAAAATAATTTTCCTTGAAATAATATGAAGACATGTTATGTAAAGAAACAAAAATGAATCAGAACGGCCTGAAAACCTTTCCCTGTAGCCGGGGCGGTACTGACTCAAAAACTGTTGAAAAAACCCGCCATATTTCCAATTGATCAGATACCGGCGGTTAAGTCCTGTCAACAATTCGTGCAAATCTTTTTGCAGTACCGATTCGCTGATGCGAAAAACACCCGCAAGGCCGGCTGCAATCTCCGCTTCATCCTTTTTTCCGTCGATTTCTTTCAGCATGCGGTAGGCTGTCGGATTGATCGGAAAATCGGCGCCAAGGTCATGATCTGAAATGTATTTTTCATTAAGCGTCACATGCTCCGGAAAATAGGGAATTTTTTTTACCGCAAAATATGTTTTCAGCATATTAATGATCATAATGGTACCTCCATTTAAACCCGCCGTGCATGAGCAGGATTAACAACATTTCCAGAAACGGGACGAAAAACAACAAGCCCTGCCCCAATATCTTCTCTATTACGTAATTTCCTATAAAAAACAGCGGAATCAAAAAGAGAAGGAGCATCCCGAACGAGAAGATTCCCATATACGGATTATTTCGGTCAAGCGGAAACATGATGCCTGCTAGATAAAAGACCGCAATCGAATTGAGAAGGACGGCCATCGTCTTCCAAAAGACCGCGAAGCTGTCCGGAAAGGTCCAGGTCAACAGGGAAAACATGCATAGCTGCACAAGCCCCAGCGCACACAATCCGAGATATTTCGACCATAAAACCGTTGTCATTTTCAGATGAAGCGCCTTGTACACCGTCATCATCCGCTTATCATTGCCAAAGGAATTGAACGCCGCGATTCCGGTCACGCCGCCAAGAACGATGTAGCTCTCCCCGGTAAACCCGACCTGGAATTTGTATTTTAAAAAGCAGAACGCCAAAAGCAGAAAAATGAAGTTCAGCACGTTTTCCTCGTTCCTGGCTTGTGATTTGATTTCTTTCACCGCCAGCGCCAACGGTTTTGCCGACGGCATTTTCAAAAACGAAAACAGCTTAGACGATCTTTTTTCGGTGAGAATCGGCACAAGATTCAGCGACAAAAAAGAGGCTGATACGGCGGCTGCCATTACAGTCAAAATCGCTGCAGCACCAAAGCCCGCTTCCTGACCGTTCATAAGCTGAAACAACGGTACTGCAAAATACGCCAAGTTGTAATCAAAGGACAGATAGACGTTTTGAATCCTTTCCACATCAAAGCTGGACAGACCGTAATACACGGCCAGCGCGATGAGCGCAAACAGCGAAAAAAATTTTTGCAGCGGAAAACCGAATGCTAAAATGACGATGTTCGCAAGGTTGTATACAAGATGCAAAATCGAGAAGAAAAAAATGATTTGCAAAAACAGCGCCGCAAAAAACGCAGCCGTAAATCGAATTCCTGCACCGCTGGCAATAAAATTTGGCACGAGCAAAATAAACATGATAAATAAGACCAGGCACGCAACTGCTCCGGCAAATGGAATAAAGTAACCGAGACTTCTCTGAAAGGGCGTCAGCGGAAACCAGCTCAGCTGCATCGAGAAACTGTTCTGCTCAGGCGTCCGTACCTTGAACAAAATAAAGAAGACAAACGTAAAAATCGAGACGTTCATCAGCATTGAAATGACGAACAATCCGAGCGGGCCCTCGTCGCCGTTTAAAAACGAGCTTAAAAACATCCCGGTGAAGCTATATCCGACCAAGCCCCCTACTCCGATTGCCATAAGCAGAAAAGATAAGGCCAGCATTTTTTTCGTACCGGTGTTTAACAGCTTGTTTATTTCCTTTTGCCACATTTTCAGCATCATCTTAGAAATTTCGAATGATTTGATCAAAATGCGCACCCCTATCACTCAGCATAGAAGCTTTTAAAAATACTTCTTCAAGCGAATCGCTGTTATATTTAAGCTTTAATTCGCCTACCTTTCCTTCATCCATTTTGACTCCTTTTGAAAGGATGGCGATTTTATCACACAGCTCTTCAGCTGAAAGCATGTCGTGCGTCGATAGCAGAATCGATCCCCGGGTTGCGGTATAGCGCTTCATCAGTTTTTTCGTATTGATGACCGCTTCAATATCAAGCCCCCGAAACGGTTCATCCATGATGACAAACTCGCTGTCCAGCATAAAAGCCGAAATCAGCTGCGTCTTTTTTTTCATTCCGTGGGAATACGTTTCAATCGGCTCGTGCAGAGCCTCCTCCATGTCATAGAGTTCAATTAATTGTTTCCTCCTTTTCTTTGATGTACAATGATACATTGAGGAAACAAAATCCATATATTCGGCAGCGGAAAGGGCTTCCGGCAGCAGCAGGTCATCGGGAACATAGGCGAGCTTTTGCTTAAATTCTGCCGTCTCGTTCGACAGACCGTCCAAAATAATGGTTCCTTCACTGGGCTTTATGATGCCCAAAATTGAATTGATGATAGTCGTTTTCCCGGAACCGTTCGGACCTGCTATCGCGACAATTTGATTTCTATCAATCTTTATATGAAACCCGCTTACGGCAGTCACATTGTTTTTATATGTTTTAGACAGGTGATCGATTGTAAACATAATGCCTCCAGGGTAATGATAGATGGTAGAAGGACTTAACCGCCCCCCACAGACGGTTAAGCCCTTGTTATGATATGTCTCGATGTATACAGATGACCCTAAGTATAGCTATTTCTTACACTCAATTTTAACCTCAAGTCCGTTGACCCATTTGACGGCTCCCGTGAAGCTGCCGTTTCCGTTGGCCACGCACCATACCGCTGCGCCGAGAACAATCGTTGCGCCCAGTGCCAGCAATACTGCAATAAACACTAGAAACCATGCTTGATCTTCGATCGCAGGACTTACGGAATAATCAACCTGCGGTGCTGCGTATGTCATTTTTCCCCCTCCTTTCTATCAAGTACCCACAGAGTAACATATCCAAAATCATACTGAAATCTATGAATTTTACTATTCTTCAAATATTACATTCCAACTATTTATTTAATTTTTTTTCAGATCCTTCTATCTATTTTCCCACTCATTTTCGCATGGAATCGGCTTTTTCTTCCGCCTTCATTCATTCCTTCCCTGAAATTGATCACTTTTTCCCATTCCCTCCATTTCTCCGGCTTTTTTTGAACGACAGTGTTAAACTTGCCCTTTATGACAAAAGAACCAAGATAAAAGATTTATCTATCCTCGAAATGCAAAGCTTAAAACAACCATAAAGCCCCTTTTTTAGAAGTACGGAATAGTCCAATTTGATTGTTCCATTTTTGTCAATTTTATGTATAAATTAAAATGTTGTAGAGGACAAATCGTCGTTTCTAGCCCAAAAGATCTTGATTGCTTTGTAAAAAGAAATTAACATTATGTTAAGTTGATTTAACAATATATCAAATATACTATATAAACAAAGAATTGCAGGTGGTACCATGAATAACAAGGTCAGGGAACTGAGAGCGAGGTACGGGTATTCACAGGAAGCTCTCGCAAAAGCGGTTGGAGTGACGAGGCAGACCGTTGCGGCTATCGAAAAAGGCAATTACATACCGTCTCTCCTGTTAGGATTAAAGATTTGCGAAGTATTTCAATTAAAAATGGAAGACGTTTTTTGGTTGGAGGAGGATATAAGATGAGTATGAAAACGAGAACTTTTTTTCACATCCTTCTGTTCGGACTTGCCTGCTGGACGTTTATTTCGTTTTTTCATGCTGCGGAGCAGATTGCCGGCATTCTGAAAACGGGCGGGGCAGACTTGCATGTTGTGCTGAATCTTATTCCGATTCTGCTGTTTGTTTTCGTACTGGCGATTTATTCATACTTGGAAAAAAGGGGGAACTCCCGCAGGCATAGCCTTCTTCTCATACCGGATGAATTTAAAGAGCAGGATGAAAGGGAACAAATGATCACCGCCAAAGCTTGCAGAACCTCTTATATCGTCCTGTATGTGGCGATGCCCGCCGCGGCGCTTTTATTGATCTTTTATCCGTTTTTCCAGGCGAAAATGCCGTACTTCCCGATCATCGTCATCTTTGTATTAATTACGATTCAGCATCTGTCATACATGCTTTCCTTTCATAAGCACAAATAAAAAAACTCCAGAACGCCTGGAGTTTTTTTCGTTTACAGCGTTTTTTCCTTATGCGTTGACGGAAAGTGGTCATTTCCGATGACTTCGCCTGACGCTTCTCTTTCAAGTTTCGTCCGAAACGGAAGGAGCGGAAAGACCTTTTCGGCAAAATGATACGCTTCTTCAAGATGGGGGTAGCCCGAGAAGATAAATGACTCGATCCCGAGATCGGCATATTCTTTTATCCGGCGGGCGACCGTTTCCGGATCGCCTACAAGCGCCGTGCCGGCTCCGCCTCTGACAAGTCCGATGCCGGCCCAAAGATTCGGGCTGATTTCCAGCTTGCTTCTCTTCCCTTGATGAAGCTCAACCATTCTCTTTTGCCCTGATGAATCCATCCGCTTCATCGCATTTTGGGCCGCCGTGATCGTGTCGTCATCAAGATGGCTGATCAGTTTATTTGCTGCCTGCCACGCCTCTTTTTCCGTTTCCCGGACGATGACATGCAGCCTGATACCGAAACGGACGGTTCTTCCTTCTTTTTCAGCCAGCCTTTTGACGGATTCAATCTTTTCTTTGACGAGAAAGGGCGGCTCTCCCCACGTTAAATAGACATCCGCGTGTCTGGCGGCCGTCTCCTGGCCCGCTTTTGAAGATCCGCCAAAATAGATCGGCGGATGCGGCTCTTGAACCGGCGGGAAGAGGAGTCTGCCGTTTTCGGTCTTCAAGTGCTTTCCCCTGTAGCTGACAGTCCCGCCTTTTAAAAGCGAACGCCAGATGTCGAGAAATTCATTTGTCGCTTCATACCGTTCATCATGGCCGATAAACAGACCGTCTCCCGCCAGTTCATACGGGTCCCCGCCGGCGACCACATTAATAAGGAGCCTGCCGTCAGCAAGACGGTCGAATGTGGATGACATTCGCGCGGCAACCGACGGCTGCATCAAACCCGGTCTGACAGCGACCAGAAATTTCAGGTCTCTCGTGACCGCCGCTAAAGCGGCAGCCGTAATCCACGGGTCTTCGCACGATTTTCCCGTCGGCAAAAGAACCCCCGTATATCCCAGCCTGTCAGCCGCCTGAGCCACCTGCTTGAAATACGTATGGTCGGCCGCTCTGCCTCCTGTGTTTGTGCCGAGATAACGTCCATCACCATGAGTTGGAATAAACCATAAAATTTCCAAACCGATCTCCCCTTTACTTTTGATTTCCTTGATAGCTGTTTCTCCAGCCCAGGCACTTCCTTTCCAACACTCTGACGAATGAATCCGTCAACTTTCCGACGGCTGCAAAAATCAAAATCCCGACAAACACCTTATCGGTTTGCGAAAACTGTCTGGCATCCATGATCATATATCCGATTCCCGCGCTTGATCCCATCAGCTCGGCAACGACTAGTCCGAGCCACGATACGCCGAGCGACAGGCGGATTCCTAAAAGGATGTTCGGAAGCGATGCAGGGAGAATGAGCTTTGTCACCTGCTTCAGCCAATGAAACTCCAATACCCTTGCCACATCGAACAGCTTTGAATCGACGCCCCTGATCCCCGAAAATGTATTGATATACACCGGGAAGAAGGCGCCAAGAGCGATCAGCAGCACCTTTGACAGCTCGTCAAAGCCGAACCATAAGATAAACAGCGGCGTGACGGCGAGATGCGGAACGGTCCTCAGCATTTGCAGAGACGGATCGAGATAATCCTCGGCTATTTTGGAGAATCCGGTGACCAGCCCGAACAGGAGCCCGAGTCCTGCCCCCAGGAAAAAACCGAGCGCGGCGCGCTGAATGCTGATGCCTAAGTGAGCAAAAAATTCTCCCGATGCGATAAGGTCCCGGAAGGTCAGCAATATGTCAAAAGGCGCCGGAAGCACGGTCTTTGAGATGAGCTCCAATGCTCCGACAAGCTGCCATAATAAAATGATGATGACTGGCAATACCAATCCTTTTCCCCAGGCAAGCCGAAAAGCGGCAGGCTTATGTTTGGCGCCTGTTTTCGGCCCGACTGCGGCGGTGTTTGGTGAAACTGCCCTCATTCGTCGTCTCCTCCTTTGAGCACTTTTTTCATAAACGAGTTGTCAACCACTTCTTTTACATCAATCTGTTTGTTGATCGCTTTTAACTCGTATTGAAAATCGGCAGTTTCCTGCTGCGTTTGAATGATGCGGTCTGTGATCGGTTCGTTTAACGGTTCCGTGTTATTCAGCACGTTTTCTACGACCTCTTTGTCGATGCCTTTGATTTTCGAATAGGTTTCAACCGCTTCTTTTTTATGGGCTTTCTGCCACTTCACGGCTTTGTCGTACACCTTCAGAAAACGGACGACCTCTTCTGGATGCTGTTCGGCAAATTCGCTCCGAACAAGCGTAAAACCCGGGGAATACCGGTCAATTTGTTCACCGTCTACCAATATCTCAGCATCGCTTTTGATTGTTTTAAGGGACAAAAACGGCTCCCAAATCGACCACGCGTCAATCGCCCCGCTGTCAAATGCAGGCATAGCCTCGTCAGGCTGAAGCTGGATGATGTTCACGTCGGAAGGCTTCAAACCGGCCTTATCGATCACTTTATAAAGAAAATCGAATCCGCTGCTTCCTTTTGCGACAGCCACCTTCTTTCCTTTCAAATCCTTGATGTCAGTGATGCCGCTCCCTTTTTTGACAAGGATGCCGTTCGCTTTTAAGCCGTCTTGTGAGAGGCCGATTTCCTTAAAATCGATGCCTGCCGCCTGTCCTGCGATCACCGGCGAATTGCCGACCTGGGAAAAATCGAGTTTGTCCGCGGCGATTCCTTCAAACTGCGGCGGACCGCTTTGGAACTCCGTCCATTTCACTTTGATTCCATCTCTGGCAAACTCTTTTTCAAACCAGCCTTTTTCTTTCGCAAGCAGCAGCGGGCTCAAGCTTTGCTGCACCCCGATGTTAATCACTTCCAAATCCTTGCCGCTTCCGTTTGATCCTGCTGCTGAACAGCCTGCAAGCAGCAGGCAGCCCAGTACATACAACGCCCATTTTTTCATCCGTTTCCGCTCCTTTCTGCTTTAAATCCCCGAGCCTTCTTGAAAGCTGAATTCTTCCGTTTTCTCAAATTCTTTCAGCACTTTTTGCCTGATTGACTGAAAAACAGGAGATGTTCTGCTGCGCGGAAATGGCAGATCAACCGGAAGCAGTTTATGAATTCTCCCCGGCTTTGCGGTGAAGACCGCGATCCGGTTGGCTAAATAAACGGATTCGTCGAGATCATGGGTGACAAGGATCATCGTCATTTTCTTCTCTCTCCAAATGTCTGCCAGCACATCCTGCAGATGCTTTCTCGTAAAGGCGTCCAAGGCGCCGAAAGGTTCATCAAGCAATAAAATCTCGGGTTCCCGCAAGAGTGCCCTGGCTATCGCGACCCTTTGCGACATTCCCCCGGACAGCTCGCGCGGATACAGTTTCTCCGCGCCTTTCAGCCGTACCGTTTCAATCAATTCATCGACTTTTTTGCGTACCGATGGTTCTTTCAGGCTTAAATCTGCGGCGATATTTTGCTCAACCGTCATCCACGGAAAAAGCCGATGCTCTTGAAATATAAAGCCTTGCTGAATCCCCGGACCTTTGATCTCTCTGCCGTTCATGCTGATTCGCCCTTCATAATCCCCGTCAAGCCCTGCAACGATTTTTAAGAGCGTGCTTTTTCCGCACCCGCTTGGTCCGATGACAGTCAGGAATTCACCGTTTTCGACCGCTAGCTTCACGTCTCGAAGCACGCTCGTTTTACGGCCGCCGTATACAAACGCTTTTTCGTTAACACGGATTGATAAAGACATCTTGTTCCCCTTTCTTTGCCATTATGAAAATAAAAAGCTCTTATCCCAAATTGAGATAAGAGCCTTCGGTTGACCGATCAGCGCTGATGGAATGTTCCGAAATATTAAATAACATACTAATTCATATTATTCCGACCTGTCAACCCTATATTATAAAAAAACAGATGAAAGGTTCCCCTTTCATCTATCTGTATTGCCCGTCTTTAATTGTAAATGTTACCGCCTGCTTTTTTAAATTCCTTCGCCTTCTCTTTCAGTCCTTTTTGAATAGCCTTTTCTTCAGCAAGGTTGTTTTCCTTGGCATAGTCGCGAATATCCTGGGAAATTCTCATGCTGCAAAACTTCGGCCCGCACATCGAACAAAAATGCGCCGTTTTTGCGCCTTCAGCCGGCAAGGTTTCATCATGGAATTCAAGCGCTCTTTCCGGATCAAGCGACAGGTTGAACTGATCTCTCCAGCGGAATTCAAAGCGCGCCTTTGACAGCGCATCATCGCGGAGTTGCGCACCGGGATGGCCTTTAGCGAGATCAGCCGCATGAGCCGCGATTTTGTATGTGATGACGCCTTCGCGGACATCGTCTTTATTCGGCAGTCCCAAATGTTCTTTCGGCGTCACATAGCAAAGCATGGCCGTGCCGTACCAGCCGATCATCGCCGCTCCGATCGCAGACGTAATATGGTCATAGCCCGGCGCGATATCGGTTGTCAGCGGCCCCAGCGTATAAAACGGCGCTTCCTTGCAAATCTCCATTTGCCTGTCGACGTTTTCTTTGATTTTATTCATCGGCACATGCCCCGGCCCTTCGATCATCACCTGAACATCGTGCTTCCAAGCGATCTCCGTCAGCTCGCCAAGCGTTTCCAATTCGGCAAATTGCGCTTCATCATTCGAATCCGCAATCGAGCCCGGACGAAGGCCGTCTCCCAGCGAAAATGCGATATCATACGTTTTCATAATCTCGCAAATCTCCTCAAAATGCGTGTACAAAAAGCTTTCTTCATGGTGCGCCAGACACCACTGCGCCATGATTGCCCCGCCTCGGGATACGATTCCGGTGACGCGCTTCGCCGTTAACGGCACATACCTGAGAAGGACGCCGGCATGAATCGTAAAATAATCGACACCTTGTTCAGCCTGTTCGATCAATGTGTCGCGGTAAATCTCCCATGTCAAATCTTCGGCCACTCCGTTGACCTTTTCGAGCGCCTGGTAAATCGGCACAGTGCCGACGGGGACGGGACAGTTGCGGATGATCCATTCCCTTGTCGTATGGATATCCTTTCCTGTGGATAAGTCCATCATCGTGTCTGCTCCCCAGCGGATCGCCCATGTCATTTTCTCCACTTCTTCTTCAATTGAGGAGGTGACGGCTGAATTGCCGATGTTTGCGTTTATTTTTACGTGGAAGTTCCGTCCGATAATCATCGGTTCGCTTTCCGGGTGGTTAATATTTGACGGAATGATCGCCCGGCCGCTGGCCACTTCTTCCCGGACGAATTCGGGAGACACATGCTCGCGGATCGCGATGAATTCCATTTCAGGCGTAATGATCCCCTTTCTTGCGTAATGCAGCTGGGTGACATTTTGCCCCTTTTTCGCACGCAGCGGTTTTCGTTTCAGGCCTGGATAGCTGTGATTTGCTTTCTCTTTGCTTTTATAGCCGTTATCCTCCGGCTTTACTTCTCTGCCTTCATATGTCTCGGTATCGCCGCGTTCTCTGATCCAGGACGCCCGCAAAGGCTTCAGCCCCTTCTGAATATCAACCTTCGCATTGGCGTCTGTATAAGGACCGCTCGTATCGTATACGCGGACAGGCCGATTTTCTTCTTCTCCAAATGATCCTGTTGTAGGACTTAAAGAAATTTCTCTCATCGGCACTTGAATGTCAGGACGCGATCCTTCGACATACACTTTTCGGCTTCCTGAAAAACTTGACATCATCGCGATGTTTTTTTGCTGTACTGACTCATGTTTCATGTGAAAATCCTTCCCCTCTTTAAAAATGATCAGGACGAAACTCCAGAACAGCACCAGCACAAAAAAACCAGGCACATTGTTCATGAACCTGGTTTAAAGTCAGTAAAATCGGCAGATGACCGCATCGCAGCCGGACATCCCTATCCTTCATCTTTTTACTTCCCCACGCTGGTACGAACCAGATCAGGTCCAAAGGGTTAAGAAACGCAAGTTGTTTCTCTCTCAGCCCTCAACAGGGCACCCCTAGTAAAGCTATTATATTCGTTTCTAATAGTAACACATCGATTTGACAGTGAAAATCATTCAGAAATAAATGAATCCTTTTGACTATAAACAGCGTATAAAAATTGCTTTTATTTCAGGATAAAAGGAGAAGATCGAAACATGTCACTGTTTAAAAAGCTTGCGGCAAGCGCAGGCATCGGAGCGGCAAAGGTCAATACGATTTTGGAGAAAAATGAATATCTGCCGGGTGAGAAAGTGAACGGAAGCGTTCTTGTAAAAGGCGGCAACACCGAACAGCACATCAGGTACATTGAATTATTGCTGGAGACCGAATACGCCATCGTAAAGGATGATAAAAAAGAATGGAAAACCGTCACCATGGAATCCCGCAGGGTAACGGAATCATTCACCATCAGCCCGGGGAAAGAAAGGCGCTTTCCTTTTTCATTCATCATGCCGCTTGATGCGCCGATGACGATGAAAGGGACGCGCGTTTTCTTATTGACAGACCTGGACATTCAAGGCGGCATCGATAAATCGGACGAAGACCCGATTGCCGTCAAACCGCACCCGTGGATCAAATCTGTGCTGGAAGCTATGGGAGACCTCGGATTCAGGCTTCAAGAGGCTGATTGTGAACATGCGCCATACTTTAACAGGCGGATGCCTTTCGTTCAGGAATTCGAATTTGTACCGGTCTCGCAAAATTACCGCCGACTGTTTGACGAATTAGAGCTCGTATTTCTTCTTGAAGATAACGGGTTGGACGTCATCATCGAAGTCGACCGCCGCGCCAGAGGATTGCGGGGCTGGCTGGAGGAAATGTATAACGAAGGCGAAAAGCTCGTCCGCGTCCGTTTTGACGAATCACAACTTAAAAATAGAGAAGAGCTGAAAACATCGCTTCAGGCGATCATTGAGCAGTACGCCGGATAAAAGGAGAAGGAGCCGCTCCGGCTCCTTCCTTTATTCATATATTTCGATGCAGCACGTCAAGGATCTGTTTCAGATCCCCGGCCGCAATTTGGCCAGGTGCGGATGCCTTTCTGGCCGCTCCGAAAGTCATCGCTGATCCAAATAACTCTCCGGCCAGCCGGCTGATCACGCCTTTTCCGGCCATCGACATCGTAATGATCGGGCCCTCCGCGTACCGCTCATACATCGTATGAGTCGCCTCAAGCAATGTCAGCACATCTGCCGCCGTTTCAGGCATCACCGCAATCTTGGGCAAATCGGCTCCCAGCTCCTGCGCTCTGCGCAGCCGGGACACGATCTCTTCCGCTCTTGGCGTTTTTTCGAAATCGTGGTTGGATATAATGACGAAAACATGATGCATATGAGCCGCTTCAACCAGTTTTTTTACATCCTGCTCTTCATTGAACAGCTCAACATCAATCACATCTGCCAGCCCTGTTTTGGCAACGGCATGATTTAAAGAAAAATAAAATTCCTTGCTGACTTCTTTTTCGCCGCCTTCCTCTATGCTGCGGAACGTAAAGATCAGCGGAATGTCTTGCAATATGGCACGGATTTCAGCCAGCGCTTCTATCACTTTTTCAACGTCTTCCACATTCTCAAAAAAATCCGCCCGCCACTCGACAAGATCCGGATCGACAGACTGCAGAAAAGCAGCTTCTTCTTTCAATTGTTCCAGCGTTTCTCCAACAAGCGGCACGCAAATTTTCGGAGCTCCCTCTCCGATTGTCACCCCTCTGATCTTCACCGTATTCATCAACGGCCTCAACTCCTGTTCTATATATCACAATGTTCTTTGCATTAACGGTACCGGAGATTGGTCATAAGCGCAAGCAGAAATTAAACCACTCGTATACCAACACGAGATCACCTTTCGATAGCTTGTTTATTTAAAAATGAATCTACGATCCCTTGCAGAATATCACTCATTTCTTCAGGCGATTCTTTCCTGCCTCTCTCAAACCATTTTGAAAGGATATTCCAAAAACCCCCGGAACTAAATGCAAGCCCATACTCCAAACTGATTTGATTTTTAAAATGAAAGGTGTCTTCTTTAAACTTTTCATGAAGAGCCGGTAATAATTCATTATATTTCTCAACGACCAAATAAAACAAATGATTCTGATGAAGGGCTTGTAAAAAATCGGCATGTCTGCTCCAAAAGTTGAAGTATGCATGCCCAAGACTAGATAAGTCGATATGTTTTTCCTGAACAATGTAATTGGAATATTCACTGCAAAGCTGCTCAAAATAGCGGTCTAATATATCTTTTTTTGATTGGAAATGCCGATAAAACGTTCTTCTGTCAAGCTGTGCTTTTTCCGCTATCTCCGTAATGGTAATGTCAGAAAAGCTTTTTTCCTTCATTAGCTCCAGCAGTGAATGCGTCAGCCAGCTTTTAGATTGCTGTGCTGTTTTTGAGAGCATTTGATTCATGTTCTCGCTCCTGTCTCACTTTTTATTGCGATGTAGCACTTTTCGTTGTCTTATTGACTTTATTTATGATGAAATGTCACAATTGTGGCACATAAAAGGGGGAATGTAAATGGATAAGATGCAATTGATTGCCTGGCTGCTGCCGACATTATTTATACTGCATGATTTTGAAGAGATGGTGATGGTTGAGGCATGGGGCAAAAGGTATCAGAGCAAACTGAACCAATTGAAAAGAGCGCCATTCGGTCATTCCACGACTGCTTCTTTTGTTTGCGCCGTACTTGAAGAATTTATATTAGCTGTTGTTGTAACGATCGCCAGCATTTATTTTAATCAATACATTGTCTGGTTTGGCTTCTTTTTTGCCTTTACTGTTCATTTTCTTGTTCACATCGTCCTATGGTTGACATTTAAACATTATGTACCAGGTATACTGACTGCAATCCTTATGCTGCCGTTTTGTTGCTATCTGCTGATTGTTGCAGCGGAAATAGAGACATTCAGTTTCTCTTCAATGGTCTTATCGGGCATAGCCGGAATGCTTATCACCTTTTTAAACCTTATGTTTCTGCATAAAAAGATGGGACTTATTCAAAAAAAGCTTGAAACATATGCCCGAATATGAAAGTCAATAAAACAAACGGACGTCCCCGCTGTGTAAAGATAAGAAGTGTGTTTGTCTCACAGTCTCTTAAAGGGTCAATTTTAATTCTGTTCTTTCCACTTTTCTGCGTTTCATTCCTTCGCGTGCAAGTTACCGGAGGATGCCTCCTATTGCGGAAGCTTGAATGTAGCATGAAGCGTTCGTTTCTCTGTCATTGAAGCCACATGTTTGTCCAGCTTCATCTTTTGAGATTTCTTTAGATTTGGCGCCTTTACTTTTGTCTGCTGACCGGACGCCACCCCCTTGGATGCCTGCGCCACAGCAACGCCTGGGGTTATCGCTCCCAGCAGCATCGCAAGTGATAAAACCAACATTAGACAATACTTTGTGAACGATTTTTTTAACATAGAAAATGCCATCCCCATTTCTTTTAGTGCATGATCATTTCAAGTTGTAAAAAGCAAATCCAAGGGTGAGCGGTTCTAGCAGGTCTATGCTTCTTCATTACGTTTATGAATAACATAAACCTGAGAGAACCTTGGGTTCTGTATTTCAGCAGGCTTACAACTTCCTTTTACTTTGTACATGAACTCATCCGCCGCGTACTCCGATACATCCTGCAGTTTCCGCTTATAAGACTTAACCTGAAGGAGCTGTCAGCTCAGACGTTTCCTTCAGGCAATACTTCGACATGTTAAAGACGACCGCCTACCTCGGTGTCGTCGGTCCAGTGACAGGCCCCAAGGCGCTGAATATCCGGTCAAAGCGTCGCATCGCTGTCTCGAGCGGACCGGCAGGGAGCCGTGCAATCAGCCACCCTGTCACCGTCGTCACGGCTGCGACGAGCAGATCACCGAATGGAAGTGCCCCGATATCATACTGGGCCCCCGAGATTTCAAGAGCCCATATGACAACAAACTGAGCTGCATACATCGTCAACGCTACACGTCCGACTCCAGCGAACGCCTTTAACACGGCAGTGGTCTTCTGCTGCACGAGACATACCAATCCAAGCACCAGAAATGCGGCCCCTAGCCCCAGCATCGTCAGGAAAGTTGACGCACTGTGCGGAGCTATCGAAAGAAGATTGTGCCACAGTGGCGGTGTCACGTTGTGCGGCCAGATAGCATACTGATCCGGCTCGGCGACGGCGGTGCCTTGAACACTTACGAGCCACTCTTCAAAGGAACGGCTCAGCCCTGGAAGAACGAAAGCGCCCAGGAGCTTAGAGACTGTGAGCATGATTGCGCCGCTGCCCGCGAGCCAGAGTGCGGTACGCATCTTGGTAAGATCAAAGCGCCCGATCGCCATACCGGCGACGAAAGCGGGTGCAAGTGCGAGCGCGGACATCGGGCCGCCTGCAATATCACGAAGTAAGAAAGCTCCAGACAGGACGCTTCCTCCGAGAATCATCAGAGGTGGGCTCACTATAATCAAAGCTGCTGCTTTCGCAACGAGCACACGCGTCGAACGGCGAACCAGCACCAACGCCAGCACGAACAGTGCAGCATAAGCGGCAAAATCACCCCGAACGGAGTATTCAGCATGATGAGTAGATATCCTATAATATCGATAAATACCGCGCGGGCAAGCATCCGCGTCCGGAATGCAGTCGGCTCCGCTCCCCGATCCATTATGCGCCCGGCCATGATCGAGTAAGAGATGCCGCCGCAAAGCACAAATAACAGCGTCGTATTCCCGGAAACGATTGAAGCGTTCGTTTCGTTCAGGGCGAAGTGCTGTAAATACATTCCTATGACCGCCAATCCCCGCGCTGCATCAAGCGCCACAAGACGCCTTGCCCCCCGCGAATTTCCCAGTACGGTCTTCTGCCCTTCAGCTGAGTCCCGGGTGACGATTTCAACGTGCGCACCGTCCTGAAGCGGAGTTGATAAATCGACCAGCTTTCCGTTTAATTTGCCTGCAACCGCATTTTCCAGTCCTCCGCTAATAGAAGCCGCGACATCCTCGATGCTTGCTTCCTCTTCAAATTCTCTGACAGATCCGTCAGCCAGTTTAATGCTGATTGACAACTTCTATTCCTCCTCAAAAGATTAATGCTTTACCTGATCCATTGTTCCTTTTCCTATATTTAGATGAGATCTTGCTGTATTCCAAGATAGCGGGCAGATGTCGCTAAAGTTTGATCAACTTGTAAACAAAACGTAAAAAGGTCATAACTGTCAGAGGATAAGAACATATACATTAGGTATCCAAAATTTGTGCCGAGCTTCAATTCTTAAAACAAATAAAAGCACCTTGTCAGTGACAGGTGCCTGGTCCTTGTTAAAAGTGATCATTTGATTGGAGGGATTTCAATGAGGAGATCGTCAAACAAGAGCTGAACTGCTTAAACGTTATGAACCATTCATGGTGCAATTAATGAAGACTACAATACACCCTTGACGGTTCGCCGCTTTAATAAGGAATAAATAAAAAGAGCGTTCCTTTAATAAGGAACGCTCTTTCATCGCTTGGCAATACGATGTTTAGTGATACCGGTGGTCGGGGTCGAACACACCCCTCAAACCATTGATTTATCAAGGTTTTTGTTTACCTTTGTGCAAAATTTGTGCAAAAAAATTTTCGGAGGGTTTTCCTGTATTACGGACAGACGTATATCTAATTTTGTTATAATAAAATCACCAACACAAAAGGGACGAAGGAAAATGAGTATCCAATCAGATCAGCTTTATACAAGGCGGCAAAGATTTTTGTGGATGTCAACGTAGTAAAAAACGGAACTATCGGAAAGGGATAGCTTGCCGCGCTGCCGGTTAGGTAAGCTGTAGTCCATATAGAAAATCCCCCTCTTTTGTTTTAAAATGTAAATGTTCGTTTTAAAACAAGAGGGGGTTTATTATGGCTTTATTTATTTCAATATTTGCTGCTTTTATGCTTATAGGAGCACTTATAGGTGTATTAATGCTAATCCCAGTTCAAACAAGAAAAGCTGGACTTCGGCTGGCTCTTTTTTGTATTATTATTTTACTTTCAATATCACTAATTAATAATTTTTTTCTAAAGCACAAAAATGAACCGGTTGCCACCATTACTCCAGAAGAGTATAAAAAAATAAAAGAAGGAATGACTTATGATGAAGTCAAAAAAATTGTTGGTGGAAAAGCGAAATCTGTAGAAAAAGTTGGTCATTCCTCATCAAAATTTTATGATTTCGACGGAGAGGGCGGCTTAGAAAATGATGCAGAAGTATCTCTTTATTTTGTTGCTGGTGAGTTAAGTTTCAAAAGTGAATATGGGTTAATTACTAAAAATAATCAATCCGAATTAAATCATTCATCTACTGAGAATGAGACAAGCGATACAAGAAATATAATTGAAGATTTGGTCGATAAACATTTAAAGAACGTTTCTATTGAAGACATTGAAGTCAATCAAAATTTGGGGCATGATAAAAAAGATCAATACATTACGCTAGTTCACTTATCATTTGATCTTAAAAATTCACCAGCAACAACAAAAAAGATAATTGAACTATATAGTGAGGATTTGGCTGCTCGTCTTGCTGAGGAAGACACAAGCGTTAGCGAACTTTCTGTATTTTGGAAAGCACCTTATATAGATGAAGACGAAACTTTAGCAAAATTCTCTTATAAAAGATCTGGTGAAAAAATGGTGACCAGTGCAAGAAATGTTTCTCAACTCTTAAATTAAATTATGAGCCCATTCGAAAGGATGGGTTATTTTTCTTGTTGAAAACAGAACAAATGTTCCTATATAATCATCTCAAGGAGATGACACCATGAATGACAACTTGAGAGATCGAGGAACGATTAAATGGACAGCAATGATGCTGCCGGAGCATGTCAGTTTGCTTCGAGAGTTAGAAAGCAACCAC
>NZ_JBBOYB010000001.1:2872500-3966777 GCF_038007805.1 Bacillus sp. FSL W8-0848 | reverse complement strand
AATTGGGGTTCGTCCCTCCTTTACAAGGCAATATGTACCTGTTATAGAACACAAAAAAAGAGCAAATGGATGGATCCATTCGTTGATTAAATGTTGAAAACATATAATATAGTAGAAAAACGTCTTTTCGACATCTTTCACAGGTTGTGGACAAATTTCTGCACACCCTGTTAAAAAACTTTCCACAAGTTATCCACAATTTGTGGATAATGAAATAACAGCCGATTTGTTATCAAGAGTTAAAACACAAATATAATATCAGAATAAGTGAGACGTTGCAATGGTTGAAAGGAACTTATCCACACGTTATACAAACTGTTGAAGATTTTTTGTCCACAGCGGTTAGTTTTGTGAAAATGTTGTCGATAATGATTGTGGATAGAGAAAATGAAGTCGAAAGATATCCACATTGATTATTTTTCGATTAAAGAACGCAAATTTCCCGCTTCCAAAAAAATCTTTTAAGCTAAAATTGAGGAAAAATGAAAATAGACTTTCGGAGTCGATTTATCTGTGTTATCCTATTATGGTGCAAAAAAGAAATGCATAAGCGAAGTTGACAATGAACAGCTTATCCAAATATAATAAATTAGACTGTCTTTAACAGCTATTCCTCGAGGGAGGTGTCATACATGAAAAGAACATATCAACCAAATAACCGCAAACGCAGTAAAGTTCATGGCTTTCGCAGCCGTATGAGTTCTAAAAATGGACGTCTTGTATTAGCACGTCGCCGCCGTAAAGGAAGAAAAGTATTATCAGCTTAGGCCACTGAATAATGTCAGTGGTCTTTTTTACATAGAGGAATGACCAGGCCCTTTTTGCCAGCTTGTTATCGGAGTGAAGGAAGAAATGAAAAAGCGAAATCGATTAAAAAAAAATGAAGATTTTCAAAAAGTATTTAAAAAAGGGAAATCGATGGCAAACCGGCAGTATGTTTTATATGTGCTTCATCAGCCTGATGCGAAAGAGTTTCGGGTCGGACTGTCGGTCAGCAAGAAAATCGGGAATGCCGTCGTCCGCAACCGGGTAAAACGGCTGATTCGCCAGGTCATCCTAGAAGAGCGTGATCAATTAAAACAGGAAAACGACTATATTATCATTGCAAGAAAACCAGCGGCTGATCTGACATATGAAGAAACGAAAAAAAGCTTGCAGCACCTTTTCAGAAAGTCATTTGTTTACCGAAAAAAAACGAATAAGCCGTCTTGACCCGGAACATGCGTCTTTCGGCCGCACATTTTAAGCGCTTCCTTTTCATGCAGAAAAGTCTCGCCCATTCCCGGGAGAAAGATGATAAAATACGAGAAAGTATGTATTTTTTTGAAGAGCATAACCGCATAAAAAACGGTTGAAGAATGAAGATTTAGGAGGAAATGTTGTTGAAGAGGCGAATTTTATTATTACTCAGCATGGTCGGCGTTCTCGCGCTTTTAGCCGGATGTACGCAGATAAACCAGCCGATCACTGCAGAAAGTGAAGGATTTTGGAACACTTATATCGTTTATCCTTTGTCACAGCTGATTACGTATGTTGCAAAAATGACGAACAATAACTTCGGGCTTGCGATTATCATCGTTACCATCCTGATCAGACTGTTGATTTTACCGCTTATGATCAAGCAGATGAAAAGTACAAAGGCGATGCAGGCCATTCAGCCTGAAATGCAGAAGCTTCGTGAGAAATACAGTTCAAAGGATCAGAAAACTCAGCAAAAACTTCAGCAGGAAACGATGGCTCTCATGCAGAAGCACGGGGTTAACCCGCTTGCCGGATGTTTCCCGATTATCATTCAAATGCCGATTTTAATCGGATTTTATCATGCGATTATGAGAACGCGCGAGATCGCAGAGCACAGCTTTTTGTGGTTTGATCTGGGAGAGCGCGATCCATACTTTATTCTGCCGATTCTTGCGGGTGTGTTCACTTTCATCCAGCAGAAGCTGATGATGGCCGGAAACGCGCAGCAAAATCCGCAGATGGCCATGATGCTTTGGTTGATGCCGATTATGATCGTGATATTTGCCATCAATTTCCCGGCGGCTCTTTCTCTGTACTGGGTAGTCGGTAACTTGTTCATGATTGCCCAAACGTTCCTGATCAAAGGTCCTGATATGAGGACGGCGAAGCAGGAAGCCGCAGCTGAAGGAAAAAAATCCGGAGGTAAGAAAAAGTGAAGGAACTGACTGCTACTGGACGAACCGTCGATGAAGCAGTGCAATCCGGGCTTAAACAGCTGGAACTTCAAGCAGATGATGTTGAAATTGCCGTTATAGAGGAAGGAAAAAAAGGATTCCTCGGCATATTCGGTCATCAGCCTGCAGTTGTAAACATTCGAGAAAAAATCGACCCTGTTAAAGAAGCGAAGCAATATTTGGAAAACGTAATTTTGAACATGGGCATCCAAGCGGAAGTGACGGCTGAAGAGGAGCCGAAAAAGGTGATGTTCCAATTAAAAGGCGACAAAACGGCGCTTTTAATCGGAAAAAGGGGACAAACGTTAAACGCCCTTGAAACCTTGACACAGCTCGTCCTTAACCGCCATTCAGACCGCTATATCCAAGCGGTGGTTGATGCCGAAGGCTACCGCGCCAAGCGGAAGGATACACTGAGACAGCTCGCTTTAAAGCTGGCCGAACAGGCGAGCAGGCAGAAAAAAGATATTCATCTTGAACCGATGCCTTCAAGCGAGCGAAAAGTGATTCATGACACGCTTTCAGGCTACTCGGATGAAATTGAAACATACTCTACGGGCGAAGACCATAACCGGCATCTCGTCATCTCATATAAAAAACAATAGTAGAAAAACCGAAGTTCAACCAAAATGAACTTCGGTTTTTTGTGCACGCTAAATGCGGAAAAGTCATTTTTTCGCCGGACAAATCGGTTTAAGCCCGGCCTCTTTCGGTGAAAGCTGTTGATAAAAAACAAATTTAATTGTTATTCACATGTGGATAAGTTAAAGTAAATAATGACGGTTTTTCGAGTTGTGGATAACGGTTCAATTCGCTTCCACTACAATTGAAACTATGTTATCTTTAAATTTTGATTACAATAAAATTTTTTATCGATTTATGATGTTTGGAAGATGCCCCGGCAAATGGGGATAATAGATAAAGGAATGAAAAAGAGAGGTGAACGCCATGGATACGATCGCTGCCATTTCAACGCCGATGGGAGAAGGAGCGATTGCCATTGTACGCATGAGCGGCCCTGAGGCGCTTTCGATCGCCGATAAAGTGTATAAAGGGCCTCGCGGTAAACGCTTGAGCACTGTTGATTCACATACGATAAATTACGGGCATATCGTTGATCCGGAAACGGAAAAGGTCGTTGAGGAAGTCATGGTCTCTGTGTTAAGAGCGCCGAAAACGTTCACGAGGGAAGACATTGTGGAGATCAACTGCCACGGCGGAATTGTCACGGTTAATCAAGTGCTTCAGCTCGTTTTAAGAGAAGGCGCGAGACTTGCCGAGCCGGGCGAGTTTACGAAAAGGGCTTTTTTAAACGGCAGAATCGACCTTTCCCAGGCCGAAGCGGTCATGGATCTCATCAGGGCGAAAACGGACCGTGCGATGAATGTCGCCATGAATCAGATGGAAGGAAGGCTGTCCTCTCTGATCAAACGGTTGCGGGCGGAGCTGCTTGAGACATTGGCGCATATCGAAGTAAATATTGATTACCCGGAATACGATGACGTCGAAGAGATGACACATAAGCTTCTGATTGAAAAGGCATCAAAAGTCAAAGAAGAAATCGAAGTGCTCCTTAGAACGTCAGAACAAGGTAAAATATTAAGGGAAGGCATCTCAACCGTTATTATCGGAAGGCCGAACGTTGGGAAATCTTCGCTATTGAACAGCCTCGTTCATGAGACGAAGGCGATCGTGACCGACATTCCAGGAACGACGCGCGACGTCATCGAAGAATATGTGAATGTAAGAGGCGTACCGTTGCGCCTTGTCGATACAGCGGGGATCCGCGAGACGGAAGATATCGTTGAGCGAATCGGTGTCGAGCGCTCAAGGCAGGTATTAAAAGAAGCGGATTTAATTCTGCTTGTCCTCAATTACAGTGAGGAGCTTTCAGAAGAAGACATCAAGCTGTTCGACGCGACAAAAGGCATGGATCTGATCGTGATCGTCAATAAGACCGACCTCGGGCAGAAGCTTGATCTCGGCCGCGTTCAGGAATTGGCTGACGGACGTCCTGTCGTCACGACTTCCCTTTTAAGGGAGGAAGGGATCAACGAGCTTGAGGACGCCATCCAGTCGCTGTTTTTCACGGGAGCGATCGAAAGCGGCGATCTTACGTATGTCAGCAATACAAGGCACATCTCGCTGCTTCATGAGGCCAAGCGCGCCATCTCGGATGCTCTTGAGGGAATCGAAAACGATGTGCCGATTGATATGGTGCAAATCGATTTAACAAAATGCTGGGAAGTTCTTGGGGAGATCATTGGAGACGCCGTGCACGAAAGCTTGATCGACCAGCTCTTTTCACAATTTTGCTTAGGAAAATAAAGGAGGAACGAAACATATGGGCTATGAAGCTGGCCAATATGACGTCATCGTCGTCGGAGCCGGTCACGCCGGTGTTGAAGCGGCTTTGGCATCAGCAAGACAAGGCGCAAAAACGCTTGTCTTAACCATCAACCTTGACATGGTTGCTTTTATGCCTTGTAATCCGTCTGTCGGCGGCCCTGCTAAAGGGATCGTCGTCCGCGAAATTGATGCGCTCGGCGGAGAAATGGCTAAAAATATTGATAAAACTCACATTCAAATGCGGCTTTTAAATACGGGGAAAGGTCCTGCCGTACGGGCGCTGCGCGCGCAAGCCGATAAATTTCAATATCAGCATGAAATGAAAAAAACGCTTGAAAATGAACCGAATTTGAATTTGCTGCAAGGAATGGTCGAACGCCTTTTAATAGAGGACGGCGAATGCCGCGGCGTGGTCACTCAAACCGGGGCGATATACCGTTCAAAAACGGTCGTACTGACAACGGGTACGTTTTTGAGAGGAAAAATCATCCTTGGAGATTTGTCTTATTCAAGCGGACCGAACAACCAGCAGCCTTCGATCAAGCTTTCTGAGCATCTCGAGGAGCTCGGGTTTGACCTCGTCCGCTTTAAAACGGGCACACCGCCGCGGGTGAACAGCCATTCGATCGATTACAGCAAAACGGAAATCCAGCCTGGCGATGACGTGCCGCGGGCCTTTTCGTATGAGACGGTGGAATATATTACAGACCAGCTTCCGTGCTGGCTGACGTATACAAGCCCGGAAACGCATGAGATTATTGACGACAATCTGCACCGTTCACCGATGTACTCCGGTATGATTAAAGGAACGGGGCCGCGATATTGTCCATCCATCGAAGATAAGGTCGTCCGCTTTAATGATAAGCCGAGACATCAGATTTTTCTTGAGCCTGAAGGCCGCAATACACAGGAAGTGTACGTACAGGGGCTGTCGACAAGCCTTCCGGAAGACGTACAGAGAAAAATGCTCGCAACGATTCCGGGGCTTGAAAACGTGGAAATGATGCGCGCAGGATATGCGATTGAATATGATGCGATCGTACCGACACAGCTTTGGCCGACGCTTGAAACGAAAAAAATACCGGGTCTGTTTACAGCCGGTCAAATCAACGGAACATCGGGCTACGAAGAAGCGGCCGGGCAGGGGATCATGGCTGGAATTAATGCCGGACGCAAGGCGCTTGGCAAGGAAGAAGTCATCCTCAGCCGTTCAGACGCATACATCGGCGTTTTGATTGACGACCTCGTTACAAAAGGAACAAACGAGCCATACCGTCTCCTGACATCAAGGGCGGAATACCGTCTGCTCCTTCGCCATGACAATGCGGACCTGCGCCTGACGGAAATCGGATATAAAGTCGGCTTGATTTCTGAGGAGCGCTATCAAAAATTTCTTCAGAAAAAAGCGGCTATTGAAGCAGAGAAAAAACGCCTGCATTCTGTTATCATCAAACCGACCAACGAAAACCAGGAATACATCCGTTCATTGGGCGGAAGCGAGCTGAAAGACGGCATCCGGGCGACTGATTTAATGAAGCGGCCTGAAATGAATTACAAAACCGTCACGGCGCTTGCACCTGCAGAGAAAGACGTCGCCGCAGACGTTGCCGAACAGGTCGAAATCCAAATCAAGTATGAAGGATACATCGAAAAATCCCTGCAGCAGGTCGAAAAGCTTAAGAAAATGGAAAACAAAAAGATTCCGGACAGAATCGATTATGACGCCATTAAAGGGATCGCGACAGAAGCGCGCCAAAAACTGAAAGAGGTCAGACCGCTGTCCGTCGCGCAGGCCTCACGGATTTCCGGGGTGAATCCTGCCGATATTTCCATTCTGCTTGTTTACCTTGAACAGGGCCGGATCGCCAAGGTCGCGGAATAGAAAGGATGACGGTATGAACATAGAACAGTTTACGTCCAACCTGGAGGAGAAAGGCATTTCCCTTTCTCCTTATCAGCTGGAGCAATTTGAAACGTATTATGAATGGCTTGTTGAATGGAATGAAAAGATTAACCTGACCTCGATTACAGAAAAAAAAGAGGTGTATTTGAAGCACTTTTACGATTCCATCACAGCTTCTTTTTATGTTGATTTCAACAAGACGGACAGTCTGTGTGACGTTGGGGCCGGCGCCGGATTTCCAAGCCTGCCGATTAAAATCTGTTTTCCCCACCTTCACGTAACAATCGTCGATTCATTAAATAAAAGAATTAACTTTTTAAATCAGCTTTCCAATGCATTAAAATTAGAAAATACGTCTTTTTACCATGATCGCGCCGAAACGTTCGGGAGATTGAAAGATAAGCGGGAAAGCTTTGATGTCGTTACGGCCCGTGCGGTTGCCCGCCTTTCTGTTTTGAGCGAACTGTGCCTTCCGCTGGTAAAGAAAAACGGTTTCTTCGTTGCCTTAAAGGCGGCTTCGGCTGAGGAAGAAATCGAAGCGGGAAAAAAAGCAATTAAAGTCCTTGGAGGAGCAATTGAAACCGTGCATTCTTTTCAGCTGCCGATCGAAGAAAGCGAAAGAAGCATCATTATCATCAAAAAACAATCGCAGACGCCGAAAAAATTCCCAAGAAAACCTGGAACACCAAACAAATCTCCGATTGAAGGGTAAATGATTCGTTCGCTTTCGTCAAAATTGATGGTGTCACAGAAGGAAAATTCATGAGAAAATAGAATTATAAAAATGGCAGTGTTCAAAGGTGGTGTAGGTACATGAAGCATTCATTCTCTCGTCTCTTCGGAATCGGTGAAAAAGAAGAACCAGAGATTGCTGAGCATGATACGAATAAAGAAGAAATTCAAGATATTCCAGTAGGCGATATTATTCCTAACCGTTTTCAGCCGCGCACCATTTTCTCTGAAGAAAAAATTCAAGAATTAGCCGCAACCATTCATACACACGGCATTATTCAGCCGATTGTCGTCAGAAAAACCGAGCAGGAAGGCAAATACGAGCTCATTGCAGGGGAGCGGCGCTGGCGGGCAGTTCAAACGCTGAACTGGGAAAAAGTTCCCGCTATTATCAAGGATTTTTCAGATACGGAGACAGCGTCTGTCGCTCTAATTGAAAACCTCCAGAGGGAGGAATTGTCTTCGATAGAAGAGGCACATGCATACGCACGGCTTTTAGAGCTGCATGATTTGACGCAGGAAGCCCTTGCCCAAAGGATCGGCAAGGGACAGTCAACGATCGCCAACAAGCTCAGACTGCTGAAGCTTCCGGCAGAAGTGCAGGAAGCGATTTTGAAAAAAGAGATTTCAGAGCGGCATGCACGAGCGCTCATTCCGTTAAAACAGCCCGAACTTCAGATCAAGCTGCTAAACGAAGTGATTGAAAAAAGCTTAAATGTCAAACAAACCGAGGACCGCGTTGTCAAAATGCTTGAGCAGGATAAGCGAAAGCCCAAACCGAAGAGAAAAGCATACAGCAGGGACGCGAGAATCGCGATGAACACGATCCGCCAGTCATTATCGATGGTGGAAGACAGCGGAGTCAAACTGAATACCGAAGAAGAGGAATTTGAAGAATACATTCAGTTTACGATCCGGATACCGAAATAAAAGCTCCCAGAGCTTTTATTTTTTTAGGTCAAAATATCTACATACGGGGGAAGCTATGGAACATTATCAAAAATACTGGTCATTGCTTCATTCAGTCGCTTATCGAATGACAGGTTCTATACAGGATGCTGAAGATATCGTGCAGGACCTGTTTGCCGATCTTCAGGAAAAAAGCATCGATCAGATCAATAAGCCTTATTTGATCAAATCTGTTACAAACCGCTGCATTAATTTTTTGCAGTCAGCCCGGAAAAAGCGCGAGGTCTATGTCGGCGAGTGGCTCCCGGAGCCAAGCTTGAGACTCCCGGATCAGAACCCGGCTGATCTGGCGGAAAAAGAAGAAACGGTATCCTACGCATTTCTGGTGGCGATGAGCAGGTTGAATCCCGTTGAGAGAGCGGTATTTATGTTTAGGGACGTGTTTGGATATCACTATAAGGAAATATCATCCATTATCGAAAAATCTGAAGCAAACTGCCGGAAAATTCACAGCCGCATCAAGCATAAATTAAGCGGAGAACTATCTCTTACTTCCAGACCGAAAGAGGAGCGGCAACTGGCAGAGCTGTTCATAGCATCGGCAAAAACGGGAGATTTTGACGAATTCGCTCGCAAGCTGACCGAAGAAGCGGTTTTATATACTGACGGAGGCGGAAAAGTGAAGAGCGCAATCAGACCGATCTACGGAAGGAGCCGAATCTATGCATTCTTTAAGGGAATTGCTTCAAAAGGAAGACTTGCAGGCCATATAAGGCATGCCCAAATCAATGGCCAAAGAGGCGTGCTGATAGAGCGGGGCAAAAAACCGATATACGCCATTTGCTTTGCATGGTCCCCGGAGTGCGATTTGATCAACAACATATACATCGTTTCCAATCCTGATAAACTAAAGCACATTACATTTTAGCGTTTCCTGTCACAAATCGAATGCCTCACTTGTTATATAAGTGAATCGCTTTTTTGAGGAGGAATTGACATGGAAACAAGATTGATCATGGAGAAGGTAAATCCCAAAGGATATGCCGGCATGCTGGAGCTTGAAAAAGCACAAAGCGCTTCAAGCATTGATCCCATTTTAAAGGAGCTTATCAAAATCCGCGCTTCGCAATTAAACGGCTGTGCTTTTTGTTTGAATATGCACACTAAGGATGCGAGGAAAATCGGCGAAACCGAACAGCGTTTGTACGCCCTCAACGCATGGCGCGAAGCTCCGTTTTTCACGGACAAGGAAAGGGCTGTTTTGGCGCTGACTGAAGCGGTGACACTTATTGCGGATGAAGGAGTGCCGGACGATGTGTACGAGGAAGTGCGGAAGCATTTTAGCGAAATCGAAACCGCTGAACTCATCATGGCGGCCGTAACGATCAATGCATGGAACAGAATCGCGGTCTCCACCCGGAAAATGCCTCCAACGGACTGACCTTTGCCCTGGAACACATGGATGTTCCAGGGTTTCCTTTTCTTAAATTATTATTCTTATATAATATAATTATTATCCCTTCATTCGACAACATTATCTTTTTTTCTTCCTCATGCATAAAAATGCAATGTCACTGCTTCGACACAAAAAACAAAAATTCAAAAAATGCAAACGGCCGATTCTTTTTTTGTTAAAATAGAGAAATGAGAGAAACTTGTTCAATGTGAAAGTAGGTGACATTGTGGGGAAAATTATTGCGATCACAAACCAAAAAGGAGGCGTTGGTAAAACAACAACCTCTGTCAACCTGGGAGCTTGCTTAGCTTACATCGGGAAAAGGGTTTTGCTAGTCGACATAGACCCGCAAGGAAACGCAACAAGCGGAATTGGAATAGAAAAAGCTGATGTTGATCAATGTGTGTACGATATATTAGTGGATGATGCAGACGTCAAAGACGTCATCAAAACAACATCCGTCGAAAATCTGGATGTCATTCCGGCTACGATTCAGCTGGCGGGTGCCGAAATCGAGCTTGTACCGACCATTTCCCGCGAAGTCAGATTGAAACGCGCTTTAGAATCGGTCAAACAAAACTACGATTTTATGATCATCGACTGTCCGCCTTCATTGGGACTGCTCACCATCAACGCGCTGACGGCTTCGGATTCCGTTGTCATACCCGTGCAGTGCGAGTACTATGCTTTGGAAGGGCTAAGCCAGCTTCTCAACTCCGTCAGACTCGTGCAAAAGCACTTGAATACCGACCTTATGATAGACGGCGTATTGCTGACAATGCTTGATGCGAGAACGAATTTAGGCATACAGGTCATTGAAGAAGTGAAAAAATACTTCCGGGATAAAGTATATAAAACCGTCATTCCGCGGAACGTCAGGTTAAGTGAAGCGCCGAGTCACGGAAAGCCGATTATTTTATATGATCCGCGTTCCCGGGGAGCGGAAGTCTATTTAGATTTAGCAAAGGAAGTGGCTGCGAATGCCTAAAGGTCTCGGAAAAGGGATTAATGCGTTGTTTTCAAATGTCGATTTATCGGAGGAAACGGTTGAGGAAATCAAGCTGAAAGATTTGCGGCCAAACCCTTATCAGCCAAGGAAAACGTTTGATGACCAATCGTTGAAAGATTTAAAAGAATCCATTCTGCAGCATGGCGTTTTGCAGCCGATCATTGTCAGGAAGTCCATCAAAGGCTACGATATCGTAGCAGGAGAGCGGCGCTTTCGGGCTGCTGAAAAAGCCGGTTTGGAAACCATTCCTGCGATTGTCCGCGAACTGTCAGAATCCCTGATGATGGAGATTGCCTTATTGGAAAATCTTCAGCGAGAAGACCTGTCTCCGCTTGAGGAAGCAAAAGCCTATGAATCATTATTAAAGCACCTTGATTTGACACAGGAACAGCTTGCAAAAAGGCTTGGCAAAAGCCGTCCTCATATTGCCAATCATTTAAGACTTTTGACGCTGCCTGAGAACGTTCAAGATTTAATCGACAAAGGCACACTGTCGATGGGGCACGGAAGAACACTGCTCGGGCTGAAAAATAAAAAGAAGCTTGAACCATTGGTGCAAAAGGTTGTATCTGAACAGCTGAACGTCCGTCAGCTTGAAAAACTGATTCAGCAAATGAACGCCAATGTTCCACGTGAAACAAAGAAACCGAAATCGGTGAAAGATGCGGTAATTAAAGAACGGGAGACATATTTGCAAAATTATTTTGGAACACCGGTCACCATTAAAAAGCAAAAGAAAAAGGGCAGAATCGAAATTGAATTTTATTCAAACGAAGATCTGGAGCGCATTCTTGAACTTTTGTCTGAAGGGCATTCGTAATATCCGCAAACGAGTTGAAACCATCTGGATAACAGATGGTTTTTTTGATTACATCCTTCCCGTTATTTTTTGAATCGGCGATAGATGAGGCCGGAGCCATCCGGCTGCTTTCTCAAGATGCAACAACCCTTCCGCGAGGACGTTTGACATGCTCATGACAAGGTTAAGCCTCGTGTTCTGCAAAACAAAATACTCCATAAACCCGCTGACATTGACGATGCCGTTAATGTGAACGTCGCCGACTTCAGGCAGATTTTTTTGTACACCGGCGCCTGGTTTTAATGGTCCTTTGCCAATTTGGAAGGAGCCAACGCTTTTGGTTCGTCCGAGACAGGCGTCAATCGCGATAATGAAGGGATTTTGATGGTTTTGATGAATCGTTTCCAGCTTTTCGGCCAAGTTGACGGCATGAACCGGATCGGCAAGGGTTCCATATACATGAAACCTTGTCAGCCGTCTTTCGGCAAGCTTCATTCCGACGAGAGGGCCGAGCGAATCGCCTGTGGAGCGGTCCGTGCCGATGCAGACGACGGCAACGGGGCGATCGGCCGCCTGTTTTAGATGGACGGAAAGAACTTTTTCAATTTGTTTGACTGCCAACGGATCTGAATGGGAAATATATTCGTTTATTGGTTCTTGAGAAAAGAGCCCGCCTTTTCGATTCAAATGTTTCACATCCTTGTCATCGTAATAACAGAATTGTTGTACCAGATTTTATTTCTAGTATATCCAGTGTTGTCTTGTTTTATGCTTGGATTGAAAAAGCGTAAGAACCGGGGGCAATTTGGGTTTATTGCGTGAACTGAAGGAGCAGAAGAGTGTAAGAAAAGGACTCATGTAAAATATAACAAAAAAGCAAGGAAGATGGCCTGGTCTTATATGAGAAATTGAGATTCAGTGCTGATAGCAGACTCTCGGGAAATAAAGTGACCGCAGAACAGATGAAACCCTCTCAACGGGTCTCCATGTTTCCGCCGCGGTCACTCGGTCACCATCACCGCAACTTGATCTGATCCGTTTCCTCAAATCCCGATGCTCCTTTTTGGAATCTTTCATGAATCAGGTCAGTATAGTAACAGTAAAACGGAAACAAGCTTAAAACGATCGACGAGGTGATCAAATCGTGTGGAGAGCCGGGATGAAGTGGATGCTTCTCATTTTGGGAAGTTTAATAGGTGCAGGATATGCATCCGGCCAGGAAATATGGCAGTTTTTTGGCGATGAAAGCGGACTGGCTATCCTGTTGTTTACGATCATATTCACTCTGTCTACATATATTGTGATGAAAATCAGCTTTGAAGAAAAGTCAGAGCACTTTCTTCCCGTTCTTGAAAAATTGATCGGTCCTATGCTCGCAAAAGTATACGATCTGCTCATCATTTTATATTTATTTACGACGACGATCGTCATGATTGCCGGAGGCGGGGTTACGCTGCAAATGTTTCAAATCCCGTTTTGGGCGGGTGTCGGCTTATTTGCTTTGTGCACGGCATTTATTTTTTTATGGGGGCTAAACGGGATTCTATCAGTGAACAGCTATTTAATTCCCATTCTGGTAGCCGGGCTGCTGTATGCGCTGATTTCATTTCAGGCAGCACATCAGCAGCCGTGGCTGCTCAATATGAACCGTCAATATAATTGGCCTGCCGGGATTGCATTCGCTTCGCTGAACGTTTTATCGGTCGTTGCCGTATTGTCCTCGGTCGGCAAGGAGTTGAAAGGGCTTGGCGAAGCGCGGATTGCCAGTCTTCTCAGCGGCTTGGTATTTGGCGCAATTTCATTTATGTACAATGAAACGCTTGTCGTACTTGCCGGGCAGCTGTCGCATTATGAAATTCCATTATTCGCGGTTTTGGAAGGTGCGCCTTTTCCGATGTTTATGTTTATGACAGCCGTTCTTTGCGTAGCGATTTATACGACGACTGTCACAAGCATTCTCGGACTGTCAAGCCGTTTTCTTACGCTTGTGAAAGGGCCGAGATGGATCATTGCGCTATTCCTTCTTTTGCTGATGCTGCCTTTTACATCATTCGGCTTTTCTAATTTGATCGCTTTTTTATACCCGATTTACGGACTGCTGAATCTTTATTTATTAGTGAATATTTTGCTTTATCCCATATTATGCAAATGGAAAAATTGAGATGTGTTATACTATATTAGTATAATTAATCTGTTATATTGAAATGATCTCATGTTTTGAAAAATTGCCCTTTCCATGTCGTTTTTTGTACAATAGGATCACAAAAAAGGAATTTTAAAGAGGTGAACGATGTTGGCGGATAAAGAATTTGGCCTGAATGACGTGGTCGAAATGAAAAAGCCGCATCCGTGCGGGACGAACCGCTGGAAAGTGATTCGAATGGGGATGGATATCAGAATTAAATGCGAGGGTTGTGCCCACAGCGTCATGATTCCCCGCAAAGAATTTCAAAGAAAGATGAAAAAGATTCTGGTGAAGCATGAGGAGTCCGATTCTTAATATATACGGGCCCCATGCTTTTTTGGTGGCTTGATTATGGATTTTGGCAAAAAAAGATTTTCACCCCGTTTCAGTTATTGAAAAGCAGGTTTTGTCAGCTTGTTTTTTACAGTAATCATCCTTATAATTGTTGCAGGTTTGAATTACACGAATGTCATATGGATGTTTATTTATAGAGGAGATGAAAGAATGGCTTTAACAGCTGGGATTGTTGGTTTGCCGAACGTCGGGAAGTCAACCTTATTTAACGCGATTACACAGGCCGGGGCAGAATCGGCCAACTACCCGTTTTGTACGATTGATCCAAACGTCGGGATCGTTGAGGTGCCGGATGAGCGTCTGCAGAAGCTGACAGAGCTCGTCAATCCAAAGAAAACCGTTCCCACCGCATTCGAATTTACCGATATTGCGGGTATTGTAAAAGGGGCTTCCAAAGGGGAAGGTCTTGGAAATAAGTTCTTGTCCCACATTCGCCAAGTTGACGCGATTTGCCATGTCGTCCGCTGTTTTGCTGATGACAATATTACGCACGTCTCCGGAAAAGTGGATCCGATATCCGATATCGAGACGATCAATCTTGAGCTGATATTGGCGGATCTTGAAACCGTTGAGAAGCGGATCGGCCGCGTCGGAAAGATGGCGAAACAAAAAGATAAGGAAGCTGTCTTTGAATTTGAGATTTTGACAAAATTAAAAGAAGCGTTTGAACAGGAAAAGCCGGCGCGCTCTGTCGAGTTTACCGAAGAGCAGCAAAAAGTGCTGAAACAGCTCCATCTTTTAACGACTAAACCCGTATTATATGTAGCGAATGTCAGCGAGGATGAAGTGGCTGATCCTTCAGGCAACGAATATGTCCGGAAAGTCAAGGAATTCGCCGCCGCTGAAAACGCTGAGGTGATCGTCGTCTGCGCGAAGATCGAGTCCGAAATCGCCGAGCTTGAAGGCGAGGAGAAAGCGATGTTCCTTGAAGAGCTGGGAATCGAAGAATCCGGCCTTGACCAATTAATTAGGGCGTCTTACTCACTGCTCGGACTGGCAACTTATTTTACGGCGGGAGAGCAGGAAGTCAGAGCCTGGACGTTCAAAAAAGGCATGAAGGCTCCGGAATGCGCGGGCATCATCCATTCTGACTTCGAACGCGGATTTATCCGCGCGGAAACTGTGGCATACGACGATCTGCTTGAAGCGGGAAGCATGTCCGCGGCAAAAGAAGCCGGGAAAGTCCGCCTTGAAGGAAAAGAATACATCGTTAAAGACGGTGACGTGATTCATTTCCGTTTCAATGTATAACGCTGTTGAAAAGAGACAGGAGCTTTGATATAATATAAAATTGTGAGTAATAGGATTATTGCTCCTTGCCCAAGTAATGGGCCGCTTAGTCCAAAAGGAGGTGCAAATACAAATGAGAAAGTACGAAATCATGTACATCATCCGCCCAGACGTTGATGAAGAGTCTAAAAAGGCTGTTGTTGAGCGTTTTAACAACATTTTAACGACAAACGGTGCGGAGATCACTGAAACAAAAGATTGGGGAAAACGCCGTCTTGCTTACGAAATCAACGATTTCCGCGACGGATTCTACCAAATCGTAAACGTTCAATCTGGTGCTGAAGCAGTTCAAGAATTTGACCGTTTAGCTAAAATCAGTGATGACATCATTCGCCACATCGTGGTTAAAGAAGAAGAGTAAACAGAAATGAATGATATATTCTAAAGCAAAAGGATGGTCTCTCATATGCTTAACCGAGTTGTTTTAGTCGGCAGACTGACAAAGGACCCAGAGCTTCGTTATACTCCCAGCGGTGCGGCAGTTGCCACCTTTACGCTCGCTGTAAACCGTACGTTTACGAATCAGCAGGGCGAACGTGAAGCAGATTTCATCAACTGTGTCGTTTGGAGAAGACAAGCTGAAAATGTTGCGAATTTCCTTAAAAAAGGAAGCCTTGCGGGTGTAGATGGACGTTTGCAAACGAGGAACTACGAAAATCAGCAAGGACAGCGCGTATATGTGACGGAAGTTCAAGCTGAAAGTGTTCAATTTCTGGAGCCTAAAGGCGGCGGTTCTGGTGCCGGCGGTTACAGCGGAGGCCAGGGAGGCCAGTACTTTGGCGGCGGACAAAACGATCAGAATCCATTTGGCGGCGGTCAGAGCAATCAGAATCGCAATCAAAGCAACAGCTTTAATGACGATCCATTTGCAAACGACGGCAAACCGATTGACATCTCAGATGATGACTTGCCGTTTTAATGGATGACGGACGGACTTAAAAAAAGAAAGGAGGGAAATAGCAATGGCAGGAGGACGCAGAGGCGGTCGTGCGAAACGCCGTAAAGTGTGTTATTTCACTTCTAACGGAATTACGCATATCGACTACAAAGATGTAGATCTTCTTAGAAAATTTATCTCTGAGCGCGGTAAAATTTTACCACGCCGTGTAACAGGAACAAGCGCGAAATACCAACGCAAATTGACTGTTGCAATCAAACGCGCTCGTCAAATGGCTTTACTTCCATACGTAGCAGGCGAGTAAGCTGAGATATAAAAAGAACAAGAGCCCTATGCGGTTCTTGTTCTTTTTTATTTTGAATAAATGGCTAAATCAAAGTAATTGTTATAATATTTTCCAAATAGTGAAACTTTATTTGTTTCTCGATACATGAATCCGCTCTATATCTCCGAGGACGGCCAGGTAGAAAACGAGCCCCAGCAGCAATACAAATCCCGCGACGAGGAAACTGAGGGTAAAAGACCCGGTCATGTCGACCAAATATCCCGTCAATGACACCGCAATAATACCGCCAAACAGATTATTGGCGAGATTGACCATCGAACTGAGAAGGGAGATGGAGCCCGGAGGGGCAATATCAGCCGAAATGGACCAGCCGATGGGCGCTGTTGCCGAAATCCCTGCCAGTCCGACGGAAATGAAAATGATTGCAATGATGATGTTATGCGTGAAAATCGCGCCTAAAAAAGCAAATCCCAGACTCATGCCGATCACGATGATCGTTTGATACACTTTTGTATTTGAATGCCCCTTTTTTATCAAAGAGTCGACAAGCCATCCGCCGACAATGATTCCGGAGATGGTCGAGATAAGCCAGGGAACGGCCGTAAACAGTCCTGATGACATGATGTCCAGTCCATAGGTTTCTTTAAAAAAGGTGGGGAGCCAAGTTAACAGCAGGTTGAACGTATAACCGTAACCCGTAAACCCGATCATCAGCCCCCATGCTTTTCGGTTCGTTATCATCGTTTTCAGGGCGTCTATTGTACGTTCTGATATTTCTTCAGTTGATACGGCATTATGCTTTTGAATGTAATGAAGCTCTTCCTTTGAGACCAATTTGTGCCGGTCAGGCTGCTCATAATACCACCAGAAAAAGATCGTAAAACATATATTCATGATTCCGATCGTCAAAAATGCGGTCCGCCAGTCATACGTCGTCACAAGGAATGCAACGAGCGGCGCACCGATTACATTTGCAAATTTCGCAGCCGAATCAAACAACGAATTGGCAAGGCCGCGTTCGTTCGGCGGAAACCAGAGGGCGGTCGCTTTCGAAGCAGCGGGAAACGCCGATGCGCTTGTCAGTCCGATTAAAAAACGAACGATATATAACAGCAGTTTTCCGTGCAAAAAAGCCAAAATGACCGTTAAAAGGCTCCAAATCGTCATTCCGATCCTTGTTACCCAGGCGACGCCGAACCTGTCCAGCAGGCTGCCGACGGGAAGCTGCATGAGGGTATAGGAATAAGTATATATCGAAAAGACCACGCCCAATTGTGTCGCCGTCAATTGAAAGGAGTCCTGTATCGCAGGAGCTGCGACAGAAATGGCGACACGGTCAAAGTAATTTAAAATGATCATGCTGCTTAATAGTGATGAAATATACCATCTTGTATGCCCCGGCCGTTTTTCCAGCTCTTGCGCCATGATGAAACCTCCTCTTTTCCTTAGATTGATCTCTTTTTTCAAAATACATTCCCTTTTTGCACTTTCTGATAACGGAAAAACTATATAGACATTTAGATGCATGTTTGCTAAAGTGAATCATGTTAAAAACAGACGGCTTCTATGAGAGTTGGAAGCAAAACAGATAAAAGAGGTGTTGAATATTTTGAGTATCAAACAATTAAATAGCGAATGGTTTTCAAATGTGCGGGGTGATATCCTTTCGGGTATCGTCGTAGCGCTGGCTCTCATTCCCGAAGCCATTGCGTTTTCCATTATTGCGGGCGTAGACCCGATGGTCGGTTTGTATGCGTCGTTTTGTATTGCTGTTGTGATTTCGTTTGCAGGAGGGCGGCCGGCGATGATTTCGGCTGCAACGGGAGCGATGGCTCTCTTAATGGGTACGCTGGTCAGGGATTATGGCATCGAGTATTTGTTTGCGACTACGATTTTAACCGGAATCATCCAATTCATATTTGGGTTACTGAAAATCGCGCGCTTTATGAAATTTATTCCACGGTCGGTTATGGTAGGTTTCGTAAATGCGCTGGCCATTTTGATCTTTTTGGCCCAGGTTCCCCATTTTGTTGGAGTTTCGTATATGACGTATGTGGTTGTCGGTATTACATTGTTGATTATTTACATTTTGCCCCGCTTCACAAAAGCCATTCCATCTGCTCTTGTTGCGATCATTGCCATGACCGCATTTTCTATTTTCGGCCATCTTGATCTTCGCACGGTCGGAGATTTGGGAGAGATTAAGCAATCTTTTCCATCTTTTATGATCCCGAATATTCCTTTAAACTTTGACACGTTGTCGATCATTTTTCCGACTGCTTTTGCTCTTTCCATCGTCGGTCTTTTGGAATCATTATTAACATCTTCTATTGTGGATGACATGACGGAAACGGAAAGCGACAAACATAGGGAAAGCCGCGGTCAGGGAATAGCCAATATCGTTGCCGGGTTTTTCGGGGGTATGGCAGGCTGTGCGATGATCGGCCAGTCCGTGATCAATGTAAAATCAGGAGGAAGAGGACGTTTGTCCACTTTTGTGGCAGGTGTTTTCTTAATGTTTTTGATCATGGTGCTGGGCGATTGGGTCGTCCAAATTCCGATGGCTGCTTTGGCAGGGGTCATGATTATGGTGTCCATCGGAACATTTGACTGGTCTTCATTCGGCATGTTGAGAAAGGTGCCGCTTACCGATTCGATTGTCATGCTGGTGACAGTCATTACCGTCGTAGCCACGCATGATTTGTCAAAAGGCGTGTTTGCCGGCGTCATCTTAAGCGCGATCTTTTTTGCGGCGAAAATTTCTAAAATCAAAGTCGATACCGCATCAACCGGACAAGAAAAAACATACATGCTCAAAGGTCAAATTTTCTTTGCATCTGTACACGACCTTGTAAAATCCATCGAAATAGACGATGACGCCAAAAAGGTTATTTTTGATTTTTCAGAAGCGCATATATGGGACGATTCCGCCGTTGCGGCAATCGACAAAATCATTCTGAAATACAAGGAGCAAGGCGCGGACGTTGAGGTGACGGGCTTGAATGAATCAAGCGGCAGGCTCGTCAAAAAGATGGCGACATATCATCTGCCAGAGCGTTCCGTGTCCTGATATAAAAAAAAACAGCCAGTAAGGATCTGATCCTTGCTGGTTGGTTTTTATCGCATCGAAATTGCCTTCTGGGCATGCATCGCATCGCCCTTCAAGAGCTCAGTGAGGTTGTAGGCAGGGTACAGTCCTCTTTGGTACATGTACTGAAAGACTTGCTCGTGAAGCCTGATGGCTGCATTAATCTGCTTCACCAGCACTCTTCTGAGCTCAGGGGTTGCCGTTTCCGTGATGGCGATTGCATAATTTCGGACGCTTGTTTTCGCCAATGCTAATAACTCTCCTGCTTCAAAGAAAAGATCCGCTCTTTCATCATCCCGGTGGAAAACCGGAGCCTTCGGCAAAAACGGGAGAAGCTCTCGTAAATTCCCCTCCAATCCTCTTGCCGCCATGCTGTAAAGGTGTCTGAGCTGGGGATCTCTAATCTTTTTCAGGCTCTTTTTCACCTTGATTAAGCCTACTGATTGTGTGGCGATCAGTTCATGCAATTCCAGCGTTTCATGCCACGCCAATGTTCTTGTATGACTCATATCCATTCTCCTTTATTGCTTTCTCTTTGATAGCATATGCCTAAAACGCCCAAAAGGTTAAAGGAACGTTTCAGACCGTTTTTGAAAGGGGAATTCTTAAGTATGAGATTTTTCAGCTGAGTGATTACACAAGTGAGAGGTGATAAAGGGTGCTGGATTCTGTAAAAGACTTCTTTTTATTTATGAGCGGAGGACTTCGGATCACGATATTGATCATGGTTTTGATCATCTTGTTTATGATCAGAAAGGCGAAGAAAAAAAATAAAGATAAATCCGGATTTTTAGATTGATTGAGCTGCTTTTCTTGAAAGAAGGGGATGTTTCACATGGAACATTCCCTTCGTCGCCGCTGGCCTTATTTTACTTGAGATTTGCCCTTATGTTAAAATTAAAGAAACAATGAGAGAAGGCTTTGCACCTGCTCATGTTATCGTCTTATTGAAAATGAAATTGCGACGGAAAAAGAGCAGTCGTCCATGCTGCTCTTTTTGGATTCAGAAAACAAAAATATGAGGTGAACAAGTGAAACAAACAAGAACTTTGGTAGAGGGCGCTATTTTGGTCAGTCTTTTTGCCGTTGTAATGATGATAAGCCTCTATCTTCCTTTCGTCGGAACGTTTCTCTTATTGGCATTGCCTTTGCCTGCCATGATTCAAACGATCAGGCACGGGGTAAAGCCCGGTCTTTTCATGGGCTTAGTGAGCTTGCCTGTTTCACTGATAACAGGCTCTTTGAGCAGTCTGGCTTTCGCTGTTCCCGTAACTGCCGCGGGGATTCTCATGGGGTTTCATTACAGAAAAAACGAGCCTGCGCAGGCGATTGCTTCAGCCGCTGTTGCTTATATGGTTTCCATTGTGCTGCTGTTGTTTATTAGCATTCAGTTTCTCGGGTTAAACTTAATAGAAGAGATCAATCAATCATATAATGAATCATTCAAAATGTCTGAATCGATTATGAAGCAGTTTGGAAATGACGATGAGGCGGCGAAACAGCTGGAACTCGTCAGAGAACAATTAAAACAGGCGCAGTATTTATATCCGACGGTGATCGTGATCTTTTCCGCCATCACCGCATTTTTAAACCATCTGATCGCAAAGCCGGTGCTGCGGCGTTTTGCCATGCAAATTCCGTCCCTGAAGCCTTTTAGGGAGCTGAAGCTTCCACAGGGCACGATTTGGCTGTATTTGCTGACGATTCTTCTGTCGCTGGCACCTGCTGAAGAGGGAAGCGTGTTCTACTCGATTATTTTAAATGCGAGCGTGATGATGGGGTTCATTATTGCCATTCAAGGTTTTTCATTCGTTTTTTATTTTTGTCACGCCAAAAAGCTGCCAACGGCCCTGCCGGTTCTTTTTTTGATCTTCGGGCTGCTTACGCCCTTGATGTATCTTGTCCGTATCTTGGGTATAATTGACATAGGTTTTAACTTAAGGGAGAAAGTAAAGAAATCATCGTGATGATGTTCTCTCTGGTGGTGAGGAGTTGATTGGAGTGCCAAGTTTTTATGAAAAACCGTTATTTCGATATCCCATTTATTCTTTAATTATCGTCACAATCATTTCTGTCCTCATCAACGTTTATTTTAATTGGGTGGCAGGAGCGGCCGGCGTCCTTATCCTTGGCGTCATTTTATTCTTTTTAAAACGTGCGGATTCTCAAATCAGACAAGAATTGGATGACTATATCTCGACTTTGTCCTACAGGCTGAAAAAAGTCGGGGAAGAAGCGCTGCTGGAAATGCCGATCGGGATCATGCTTTTCAATGACCAGTATTATGTTGAATGGGCGAATCCGTTCATGGCGTCATGCTTTAGCGAAAGTACGCTCGTCGGAAGGTCGCTTTATGATATTTGCGAATCGGTCGTACCTTTGATCAAGCAGGAAGTCGATACGGAAACGATCACCTTAAACGACCGGAAATTTAACGTCGTCATTAAAAGGGAAGAAAAGCTCTTATACTTCTTTGATGTCACAGAGCAAACGCAGATTGAGAAGCAGTATGAAAACGAACGAACGGTTCTGGCTTACATATTTTTAGACAATTATGATGATGTAACACAAGGTCTTGATGACCAGACAAGAAGCACGATGAACAGTGAAGTGACATCCCTTCTGAATCAATGGGCCAAACAATACGACATTTTTCTCAAGCGGATTTCATCCGAGCGGTTTATCGGTGTTTTAAACGAGCACATTTTAAGCGAATTGGAAGCATCGAAGTTTTCAATTCTCGATGAAATCCGGGAAAAGACGTCTGTTCATGCCATTTCGCTAACTTTAAGCATCGGGATCGGCGCGTCTGTCTCCTCTTTGAAAGAGCTTGGCGACCTTGCGCAATCAAGCCTTGATCTGGCGCTTGGCCGCGGCGGCGACCAGGTGGCGATCAAGCAGCCGAACGGAAAAGTGAAATTTTACGGCGGAAAAACGAACCCGATGGAAAAGCGGACACGGGTTAGAGCACGGGTGATTTCCCATGCGCTTAAGGAAATCGTTTCTGAAAGCAGCAATGTCATCATCATGGGGCATAAGTATCCCGATATGGATTCCATCGGTTCGGCGATCGGGATTTTAAAAGTGGCGCAGGCAAACGGAAAAGACGGATTCGTCGTGATTGACTCCGATCAGATCGGTGCAAGCGTTCAGCGGCTAATCGGGGAAATCAAAAAATACGAAGAGCTCTGGTCGCGGTTTATTACGCCTGAAGAAGCGCTTGAGATTGCCAAAGATGATACGCTGCTTGTGATCGTCGATACGCACAGGCCGTCTTTTGTTATTGAAGAGAGACTGGTCAATAAAATTGAAAATGTCGTCGTAATCGATCATCATAGAAGAGGAGAAGAATTTATTAAAGATCCGCTGCTCGTCTATATGGAGCCATACGCTTCGTCGACGGCTGAGCTTGTCACTGAGCTGCTTGAGTATCAGCCGAAACGCCTGAAACTCAATATGATTGAAGCGACCGCACTGCTGGCAGGGATTATCGTCGATACAAAAAGCTTTTCTCTCCGTACCGGCTCCCGTACGTTTGATGCGGCCTCATACTTGAGGGCTAAGGGCGCCGACACCGTGCTTGTGCAAAAGTTTTTGAAAGAGACAGCCGATCATTATATTAAAAGGGCGAGGCTCATTCAGCATACATCCTTTTATAAAGAGGGTATCGCCATTGCATCTCTGCCCGGCGGCGGGGATGATGACTATTTTGACCAGGTCATTATCGCTCAAGCCGCGGATTCTCTTCTTTCGATGAGCGAGGTTGAAGCTTCTTTTGCAGTGGCGAGAAGAGACGAGAGCACGGTATGCATCAGTGCAAGATCGCTAGGCGAGGTAAACGTTCAAATCATCATGGAGGCTCTTGAAGGCGGGGGGCATTTAACAAATGCCGCTACACAACTGACGGATGTCTCGGTTGAGGAGGCGCTCCGCCGTCTAAAAGAAGCGATTGACGAGTATTTTGAAGGAGGCAATGAGACATGAAGGTAATTTTTTTACAGGATGTAAAAGGCAAAGGGAAAAAAGGCGAGGTCAAAAACGTGGCAGACGGATACGCGCACAACTTTTTGATCAAAAAAGGCCTTGCTGTTGAAGCAACACCTTCCAACATCAGCGCGCTTGAAGGACAGAAGAAGAAAGAGAAAAAAGAAGCGGCTGAAGAGCTGAAGCAGGCTAAAGAGATGAAAGAAAAGCTTGAAAACATTACGGTTGAGCTTTCTGCCAAGTCAGGGGAAGGCGGCCGTCTGTTCGGTTCTGTCACAAGCAAGCAGATTGCCGATGCGCTGCAAAAGGGACACCAATTAAAAGTTGATAAGCGGAAAATTGAACTGAACGATGCCATTCGCACGCTGGGATATACAAACGTCCCGGTTAAGCTGCATCCGGAGGTACAGGCGACGCTGAAAGTACACGTGAAAGAGCAATCATAAGATAAAGCCCCTGCAAGAGGGGCTTTTTTTTATAAATCTTTCCGCATTTCGTTTGCCAAAAATTCAACATCTGTGCCGACGATTACCTGTATTTCGTGCTGGTTCAGCTTGACGATCCCCTTGGCCCCCAGCGTTTTCAGCGATTTTTCGTCCAGCTTGGATGCGTCGCGGATTTTGAGGCGGAGGCGGGTCACGCAGTTGTTCAGCGTATCGATGTTTTCCTTTCCGCCCAGGGCTTTAAGGTATTGGACGGCAAGGCTTTCGTATTTGGATGAACCCGTTTCTGTTTCAGCCGGCGCAGCTGATTCTTCTTCGTCTTCACGTCCAGGCGTTTTTAAATTCAGCTTCGTGATCAAGAAATAAAACATGACGAAATAAATGGCGCCGTACACCAGTCCGATCGGCAGCAGGAGCAGCGGCTTTGTGGCGATTCCGAAGTTTAAGAGATAATCGATGATACCTGCAGAAAACGTAAAGCCGTGATGGATGCCCAGCATATTGGTAATGGCCATTGCGCTCGCCGTTAACACGGCATGAATGCCGAAAAGCAATGGCGACAGGAACATAAAGGTGAATTCAATAGGTTCCGTGATCCCGGTTAAAAACGACGTGAACGCCAAGCCGATCAAAAATCCGGCCGTTGCTTTGCGGCGGTGTTTTTTAGCGGCTGCAATCATAGCCAGACATGCGGCAGGAAGGCCGAACATCATGATCGGAAAGAAGCCCGTCATAAACGCGCCGGCACTCGGATCCCCGGCAAAGAATCGGTTCATGTCGCCCGTTTTGCCGGCAAATTCTCCAAATACCATCCATACCATGTTGTTTAAAATGTGATGAAGCCCCAGCGGAAGCAGCAATCTGTTTAAAAGGCCAAAAATTCCGACGCCGACCGCTCCGGCATGAATGATCCAGCTTCCGACGGCATCGATCGCCTGCTGTGCGTATATCCAGACAAACCCGAAAATGGCCGCGAGAATGATAGAAGACATGGCCGTCATAATCGGAACGCAGCGTTTACCGCCGAAGAAGCCAAGCCATTCCGGAAGTTTTGCATCTTTAAAGCGGTTGTACATCATAGCGGCGACCACGCCCGAGATAATGCCGCCGAGCACGCCCATGTTCAAATCTTTATTGATCGCTGCAAGGCCGCCCGTCAGCACGAAATAGCCGATTGCTCCAGACAGCGCTGCGGCCCCGTGTCCATCTTTCGATAAGCCGATGGCAACCCCGATTGCAAAGATGATCGGCAATTGATCAAGGATCGATTGTCCTGAGGCGGCGATAAACGGAATGTTGAACAAATCTGCTCTTCCCAAAGCGAGCAAAAGGCCCGCGGCAGGAAGAACGGCGATCGGCAGCATTAAAGCGCGCCCGATGTTTTGAAGAAAACCAAGCATCATGAAAACCCCTTTCGATGATATTGAATCGCGTGTTTTAAACGGCCATTTTCATAGGATAAACAGCGGTCTGCCTCTTCAAGCGTCCCGCCCGTCAGCACCATAAAAATCGCAGCTTTGACGTTGTAGCGGCTTTCTTTTAAAGCCTGTAACGCTTCGTCCCGTGATAAGCCGGTCGTGTTCATTAAAATGCCTGCGGCCCGGTTTTTGAGCTTTTGATTGACCAATTGCATATTGACCATCTCGTTTTGATAGACGTGGCCGAGACGGACCATTGCCGCAGTTGACAGCATGTTGAGAATCAGTTTTTGAGCCGTTCCCGCTTTTAAGCGGGTCGAGCCGCGGATAATTTCCGGTCCTGTCTCAGCCTCGATCGCAATGTCGCTGAACCTGGCTGCTTCCGTTTCCTTGTTGCAGCTGATCGAAACGGAGACGGCTCCCATCTCTTTTGCATAGGATAATCCCGCAAGGACATAAGGCGTTGAACCGCTGGCTGTGACGCCGATGAACACATCCGCTTCTGAAAATGAATGTGCCTTGAGCTGGGAGACGATGATGTCCCGGTCGTCTTCATTTTCTTCGATCGGCTTCCACATGGCCTCGTAATGTCCGGCAATCAGACCGACCCACTGACGTTCGTCAAGCGAGAATGTCGGCGGCAGTTCGGCGGCGTCAAGGACGGCAAGCCTTCCGCTCGTGCCTGCTCCTGCGGCAAACACCCTGCCTCCCGACTGAAGGCGGCTGACAATCGTGTCGGCGGCATGGGCGATATCGGGAAGACACGGTTTGACGGCTTGCGGCACCGTATGGTCTTCCTCGTTCATCAGTGCGACGATATCGAGCGAAGTCATCTCATCGAGTGCTTTGCTTTTTGCGTTTGTTCCTTCTGTTGTTTTCATCGTTCTTTCCTCTTCATGTCGATTACGAATTTGTAGCGGTCTCCTCTGTAAACCGATTTCACCATCTCAAACGGCCTGCCGTTTGTTAAATAGCTGCATCGTTCGATTAAAAGGACGGGTGATCCTACCTCGATGTCCAGCGGTTCGCTTTCGGCCTGCTGTGCGATGGAAGGCTCAAGCGTTTGCGCGGCTCTGTCGATTGTAAGGGACAGCTTGTTTTCCACATAGTCGTACAGCGAAGCATTCATAATTTCTTCTGTAAGGCCTTTGACAAGTTCAACAGGCAGATAAGAAATTTCATAAGCCATCGGAATCTTATCGGCAAGGCGGATCCGTTTGACTTCATAGACGGAAGAACCTTCAGGTATCTCAAGCTTTGCAGCCGTTCTATGATCACACGGAATGATCCCGAAGCCGAGCATCTTCGTCCCCGGCGTCATGCCTCTTGACTTCATGTCTTCGGAAAAGCTCGTCAGGCCTTGAAGAGGCTGCTCGATCTTTGGTTCGGCAATAAAGGTTCCTTTTCCCCGCTGCCTGACCAGAATCCCTTCATTTACGAGATTGTTGACAGCTTGCCTGACGGTCATTCTGCTCACTTCGTATTTTTCGGCAAATTCCCTTTCAGAGGGGATGAGGTCTCCGGGTTTTAAATCTTTCGTTTCTGCGAGCTTCTTAATTTCGGTTTCGATTTGGTAGTATATAGGAATGTGGGAATCTTTTTTGATCAAAAGGCAATGCTCCTTTCTTTTACAACCGATAATGCGTCACTGTCAGCGATGATCACCACGTCCCGGTGCATGTTTAAGACGGAAGCAGGAATGTCCTCATTCGGTTGTTCGCTGAGCAGCTTTGCCAGAATGCCGGCCTTTTTCTCTCCTGACACGAGCAGCAGAATCTGTTTGCTTCTCATGATCGTTGCAATGCCCATCGTGACGGCCTGAGCAGGCACGGATGACAGAGAATTAAAATAACGGGCATTTGCCTTTCTTGTAGAATCGGTCAGTTCAACGACATGTGTTTCAGATGAAAAGGGCGTCCCCGGCTCATTGAAGCCGATGTGGCCGTTCATGCCGAGGCCGAGCAATTGCAGATCAACGCCTCCGAGCCGCTCGATCAAAGATTCGTAGCGCCGGCACTCGCCTTGCAGATCTGCGGCCATTCCGTCAGGCAAATGAGTATGGCTCGCCGGAATGTCGATGTGGCCAAAAAGCTCCTTTTTCATGTAAAACGTATAGCTGTTGTCATCATCAGGCGAAAGGCCGACATACTCGTCTAAATTCACTGTATAGACATGCTGGTAAGACGTTTGATTGTTCAGATGGTCTTCCCGCAGGAACCGGTATGTTCCAAGCGGCGTTCCTCCGGTGGCCAGCCCGAGCACGGGCGCTGATGAACCGTTTATTTTTTCGATGATGAAGCTGGCGGCTTTTTTGCTCATATCCTCATAATTCCTGGCTTCAATGATTTTCATGATCAAACCTCCCTTTTGCTGTAAGCGATTGCTCCTTTACATAGCGTGAGAACGATTTCGTTATGTTCGTTTAATACGATCAGGTCGGCGTCTTTGCCGTTTCGAATGCTGCCTTTCCGATCAAACACCTGAAGCTGTTTGGCAGGATTGACCGCCGTCATATAGACGATGTCCTCGAGCGCGCAATCTGCGAATTCCATCATGTTCCTCGCGGCCTGTTCCATCTTAAGAATGCTTCCGGCCAATGTTCCGTCCTGTAAAACGGCTTTTTCGCCTTCGACGAAAACTTCCTGTCCCCCTAATGTGTAAGTTCCGTTCTGTAAGCATTTGGCGCGCATGGCATCCGTGATCAAAATGATGCCTTCTTTTTGTTTTTGCATGAACGTCAATTTGACAACGGCAGGGTGGACATGGATGCCGTCGGCAATCAGCTCCGTCTTAAGCTCAGGATATAAAAGGGCGCTTCCCGCAACTCCCGGCTCGCGGTGATGAAGGCCCCGCATGCCGTTAAATAAATGGGTCACATGTGAAATCCCGGCTTTTATCCCGGCTTTCATTTCTTCGAGCCCCGCGTCGGAGTGACCGGCTGACGCGATAACGCCGGTCTCTTTCAAATAGGCGATCAGTTCTAAAGCCCCTTCGGCCTCAGGCGCGATTGTAACTAATTTAATGTTATTCCCCGACAGCCGCTGCCATTCTTTGAATACCGCAAGATCGGGCGAAATGATGGCATCGGCCGGCTGGGCTCCGCAGCGTTTTTCCGAAATAAAAGGGCCTTCCAGGTGAATCCCGAGTATTTCCGCCGCACCGGGCTGATTTTGCTCTGATTGATACCGTTTTGCATTTTCAAGGGCGCGTTCGATGGTTGACGCATCCTGTGTCATCGTGGTCGCTAGAAAGCTTGTCGTGCCCTCCTTCGGAAGTGCTTCAGCCATCGTCTTTAACGCTTCCTGCGTCCCGTCCATCACATCGGCTCCATCGGCGCCGTGAATATGAACGTCAATCATGCCCGGCAGCACTTTGAAGTTCTCCGGGAACTGAAGCGGCTCGGCCGTCTCCGCTGAATCGGGAATATCGGCCATTGGTCCGTAAGCCTCAATCTTTTCTCCGTTCGTCAGAAGAAATCCGTCTTGAATCGTTTCATTTTCGCCATAAATCGTAAGGTGCTTAAAAATAAAGCGCTGAGATTTTTTTATCAACACAGTCAAAAGTCCTTTCTTGAAAACGTTATCATAAGTATAGAATAGTATAATTCTAGTTGTCTAGACCATTCGCGAAAATTTATTTTTTCTGGCATATGATGATCATGAAGAATCATTTATTTGGCCGCTTTATTGTCAGGGTTTTATGACGTAAAAAAGCCGACTCGATGGTCGGCTTTTTAAGCGGCTTTTGCGTATATATAGAGATTTCTTCCCGCGCCGAGGCCTGTCCCGATCAAGGCGATCAGTGCGGCGATGAACAGGAGGATCGGTCCGTTCCAGGAATGCGTATGATCATACAGAAAACCGACAAAGCTCGGGCCGATCGCCGCCAGCAAGTAACCGGCGGACTGTGACATTCCTGATAAAGCTGCGGCTTGATGCGCATTCTCGCTCCGCAGTCCGATTAATGTCAAGGCCAAGCTGATGCTAGAGCCTTGTCCGACTCCGATCAAGATCACCCAAAAGGTCAGCATGGCCGGGCTGCCGCCGTACAAAAGGCCCGCCATTCCGGATAAATAAAGAATGCCGAGTCCGAGGACGATGCTTTTTTGGTCGCGGAAACGGCCGGCGAGAACCGGGGTTAAAAACGTTGACGGAAGGCTGGCAAACTGCATAAGCGAAAGCATCCAGCCTGCAAGCGACATGCTCATCCCGTGGGATCTGAGGATTTCGGGAAGCCAAGCGATCGTACAGTAAAACAGGAAAGACTGAATCCCCATAAAAAATGTGACTTGCCAGGCGATTTTCGACCGCCAGACCGATTGCCCGTCTGCTTTCAACTGAACTGTGCGGTTTGCCGTGTCATGATAGCGGAGCTGGGGAACCCAGATCAATATCGCCAAAAAGGCCAGTCCCGCCCAGACCATGAGCGAGGCGCTCCATCCCCAGTCCAAACCGTGGGAAAGGGGAATGCTGATCCCTGATGCCAAAGCCGCAAATATCGACATGGCCGTCGTATAAATACTCGTCATGATTCCCGCTTTATCAGGGAATTTATGTTTGATCAGGCTCGGCAGCAGAACGTTTAAGACAGCGATGCCGACGCCGATCAGAGCGGTTCCGGCAAACAATGTGAACGCTTCCCCGTAGGAGCGGAGCAAAATTCCGATCAAAAGAACGACCAGACCGATCCAGAGTGTTCTTTCATTGCCCAGCCGTTGTCCCAGCTTGGGGGTGACCGGGGAAAGAAACGCAAAAGACAATAGCGGCAAAGTCGTCAAAAAACCTGCCATTCCGTTTGTCATATCCAGATCGGTACGGATCGAACTGATCAGCGGTCCGACAGATGTAATGGCGGGCCTTAGATTAAAAGCGATGAATATAATTCCCGCAATGAGAAAGATTCTGTTGATGCGGGTCCGTCGTGCGTCAATGTGGTGCATGGTGTATTCTCCTTTGCTTTCGGGTGAACAAGTGGCATGAAAAAGAAACCCGGAAACGAGGTCCAAGGTTACTCTTCCTCTGTTTCGGCCAGCTTCGCAGGCAAAATATGCTGCGGCATATGCATGATTTGTTCAGTAGGAATATGTAAAGACTTCGATATTTTCTATTGTACTAAAGTGGAAAAGGGGCGCAACAGTAAATATTGTTCCCAACAATCATTGTAACATCATATAACGGGTTGGTTGGAAGAAAAACAAATAAAGGATATAAATAAAACAGGAGGTGATGTGATGAACACACCGTTATCGGCATTAAAAAAGAAATTGTATGAGCAGCAGGTCAGAGCGCAGGGGATGTATACGTTTGAAGAGTCGAAAGATATGCGCAACGCGTTGCAAACGCTGCGCATGAAATTTGCCGCTTACGAAGAATGGGAGCTGTATCAGAAAGCGACCGATGTAATGGTCGGCATGCTGTTTAAAGACAATTGGAACAAAAGAGCGGAATAATGCCGCCGCACCGGTTTGTTTCCTCTGCCCATTTCTAAAAATGCCCATTTTAATAGAGAGTCTACTATATTTTTTGTAAAAATGATAAAATAGACGTTGGGTTATTTTTAATGGGAGGACGGTGCTTAACATGACAGATCTTCTGAATGACAGGCTGCCGCCGCAGAATATTGAAGCTGAACAGGCCGTGTTAGGTGCTGTTTTTTTAGAGCCTTCCGCGCTCACGTTGGCGTCTGAAGTCTTAATTCCAGATGATTTTTACAGAATGTCGCACCAAAAAATATTCAACGCCATGCTGATTCTGGGGGACCGCGGCGAGCCTGTGGACTTGGTGACAGTCACATCAGAGCTTGCAAATACCGGCCTTTTGGAAGAAGTCGGCGGGATTTCTTATTTGACGGATATTGCAAATTCTGTGCCTACTGCGGCTAATATAGAGTATTACGCAAAAATCGTGGAAGAAAAATCGATTCTCCGCCGCTTGATCCGCACCGCAACGACGATTGCGCAGGACGGATATACAAGGGAGGACGAAGTCGAAGACCTTTTAAGCGAAGCAGAAAAAACGATTATGGAAGTCGCCCAGCGGAAAAACTCGGGCGCCTTTCAAAATATTAAGGATGTTCTCGTTCAAACCTACGATAATATCGAACAGCTTCACAACCGGAAAGGGGATATCACCGGAATCCCGACCGGCTTCACGGAGCTTGACAGAATGACGGCCGGATTCCAGAGAAACGACCTGATCATCGTCGCCGCGCGTCCGTCGGTCGGGAAAACCGCCTTTGCCTTGAACATCGCGCAAAACGTAGCGACGAAAACGGACGAAAGCGTCGCGATCTTCAGTCTTGAGATGGGGGCAGAGCAGCTGGTCATGCGGATGCTTTGCGCCGAGGGAAATATCAACGCCCAAAATCTCCGTACCGGAAATTTGACGGAAGAGGACTGGGGCAAGCTGACAATGGCGATGGGGAGCCTGTCAAACAGCGGAATTTTCATTGACGATACTCCGGGTATCAGGGTCAGCGAAATCCGTTCAAAATGCAGGCGTTTAAAGCAGGAGCACGGACTCGGCATGATTTTGATCGACTATTTGCAGCTCATCCAGGGAAGCGGCAGATCAAAAGACAACCGTCAGCAGGAAGTATCGGAAATATCCCGTTCCCTGAAAGCGCTGGCGAGGGAGCTCGAAGTTCCGGTCATCGCGCTTTCCCAGCTTTCCCGCGGCGTTGAGCAGCGCCAAGACAAGCGTCCGATGATGTCAGACATCCGGGAATCGGGAAGTATCGAGCAGGACGCCGACATCGTCGCCTTCCTGTATCGTGACGATTATTATGATAAAGAAACAGAGAATAAAAACATTATCGAGATCATTATTGCTAAACAGCGGAACGGCCCGGTCGGCACCGTATCACTCGCATTTGTAAAAGAATATAATAAGTTCGTAAACTTGGAGCGCCGTTTTGACGACGCAGGTGTTCCGCCTGGTGCATAGATCCCTAAGAATTGCTTCTTAGGGATTTTTTTTGTTTCTTGTTCCGCGGTTTTTGCCGATCTCAAACAGGCCGGTTGCCGTTAAGCCTGCCAGACCGCCGGCCCATAATCGCAGAACAAGCTCAAGTTCTGTAAACGGATATGCGGCGGCTCCGATCAGAAAACCAATCGATAGAGACGTAAGCGGAATCAAATTTTTGGGCACTCTTACCGTTTTTTTCACCAGCTCGACAAGCGCCAAAATGATGGGCGATAATACGGAAGCAAAAATCAATACGGTTTCCATTGGACATTCCCCTCCTTACTAATTTCATATTGAAGAAGACGGCGTTTTATGTGTATTTGTCCAATAAAAATGTAGTTTTTGAGATTTTATCTTAAAAACATCTCCCAAAAAAGAAATATATAAATCAATAACGAACAATATGTTTTGTGAAAAAATAAATGTTCGGATTTACGATTGACTTTGCCTTCTTACACTGATAAACTGAATGTGTTTGATATTGATATCGTTTGAAAAGGTTAACGGAGGTGCACGGATATGTCTTCAGTAGTTGTTGTCGGTACGCAGTGGGGTGACGAAGGGAAAGGCAAAATTACCGATTTCCTTTCAGAGAACGCAGAGGTTATCGCACGGTACCAAGGTGGAAATAACGCAGGACATACGATTAAATTCAACGGGGTAACGTATAAGCTTCATTTAATCCCATCCGGTATTTTTTATAAAGATAAAATATGTGTGATCGGAAACGGCATGGTCGTTGATCCGAAAGCATTGGTTGCAGAGCTTGCATATCTTCATGAACGCAATGTCGCGACAGACAACCTGAGAATCTCAAACAGAGCCCATGTCATTCTGCCGTATCATTTGAAGCTTGACGCGGTGGAAGAAGAACGGAAAGGGGCCAACAAAATCGGAACGACGAAAAAAGGAATCGGCCCGGCTTATATGGACAAAGCGGCCCGCGTGGGAATCCGCATTGCCGACCTTTTGGACCGCGACGTTTTTGAAGAAAAGCTCGCCCGCAATTTAGACGAGAAAAACCGCCTGCTTGAAAAAATGTACGAAGCAGAAGGGTTTAAAATCGAAGACATTCTTGATGAATATTATGAATACGGCCAGCAAATCAAACAGTACGTATGCGACACATCGGTTGTCTTAAACGACGCGCTAGACGACGGACGTCGCGTCCTGTTTGAAGGCGCACAAGGGGTTATGCTTGATATCGACCAAGGAACATATCCGTTTGTTACGTCTTCCAACCCGGTTGCCGGCGGCGTGACGATCGGTTCAGGCGTCGGTCCTACAAAAATCAAGCATGTCGTCGGGGTATCGAAAGCATACACGACCCGCGTCGGAGACGGTCCGTTCCCGACTGAGCTTAACGATGAGATCGGAGACCAAATCCGTGAGGTCGGCCGCGAATACGGAACAACAACAGGACGTCCGCGCCGCGTCGGCTGGTTCGACAGCGTGGTTGTCCGCCATGCCCGCCGCGTCAGCGGAATTACTGATCTTTCTCTCAATTCCATTGATGTACTGACCGGAATCGAAACCGTGAAAATCTGCGTCGCTTACAAGTATCGCGGAGAAATTCTTGAAGAATTCCCTGCAAGCCTGAAAGCCTTGGCAGAATGTGAACCGGTATATGAAGAAATGCCGGGCTGGACTGAGGACATCACAGGAGCGAAAAGCCTCAGCGACCTGCCTGAGAATGCCCGCCACTACCTTGAGCGCATCTCACAGCTGACAGGCATTCCGCTTTCGATTTTCTCAGTCGGTCCTGACCGCTCTCAGACAAACGTCGTCAGAAGCGTCTACCGTCCGAATTAACCGATTTAGCCTCTGCAATCTGCAGAGGCTTTGTTTTTTACGGGTTGATTCGCAGAAGAGAAGGCCGTCAGCCTCCCGGGATTTTGGCGGAGCCTTGAGCAATGATAAGGAATGAATGCTCACCTGGCAATTTTAAGCTGTCTATAAACCGCGAAGGAACGGGGGAAACCATGGCAGGAAAAAATAAATAGAGAAAAAAAATAAAAAAACATATTGCCACTTCTGTTCGTTCTATGATAATATAAATCTCGTTGTTGCGAAAACAACGACAAGAGCCATTAGCTCAGTTGGTAGAGCATCTGACTTTTAATCAGAGGGTCGAAGGTTCGAGTCCTTCATGGCTCACCATTTACCATATGGCCCGTTGGTCAAGCGGTTAAGACACCGCCCTTTCACGGCGGTAACACGGGTTCGAATCCCGTACGGGTCATTGATTTTACTTAGCATTATTGCTAAATCCCCGCTTGCTTCGGAAGGACCACGATTCCTTTCCGGAGCAGGTACTGTAAATAAAATATACGGTCCGGTAGTTCAGTTGGTTAGAATGCCTGCCTGTCACGCAGGAGGTCGCGGGTTCGAGTCCCGTCCGGACCGCCATTTACATAAAGGCTCGGTAGCTCAGTTGGTAGAGCAACGGACTGAAAATCCGTGTGTCGGCGGTTCGATTCCGTCCCGAGCCACTTTAAAGCGCGTCTGCTTTTAGCAGATGCGTTTTTCTTATAGGTTAAGCTTTAGCGGAAATTTTTTTTGAAAAGCAGCGGAGCGTTTATGAGAGAGAAAAAAAGAGAGGCCGGAGCAGCCGGCCAAAGAAGAAGACGTTACTATATAGACGTTCAAAAACGAAAGATGTTTCACTTTTCAGTAAAAAAAGTAACAGAAATTTAATTGGTGAGAAAGAAGCTGAAATATTATGAATGGGGGATATTACCAATTCCTTTCCTTATAACTATTTTTTTAATTTTTGTCTCATAAACGTTATAATGTATAAGAAATCTATTTTGAATGTTACGACATGAACTTAATATAAACACTGTAAACAAACCCTGAACCAGGAGGAATAAGTAATGGAAAAAAAGATACTTGTTGTAGATGACGAAAAGCCGATTGCCGATATTTTAGAGTTTAATCTGAAAAAAGAAGGCTATGATGTTCATTGCGCTTATGACGGCAATGAAGCGCTTGAGATGGTCGAGGAGCTGAATCCTGATTTAATCCTTCTCGATATCATGCTTCCGAACAAAGACGGTGTGGAAGTATGCCGTGAGGTCCGTAAAAAATATGATATGCCGATCATCATGCTGACCGCAAAAGATTCCGAAATCGACAAGGTCATCGGTCTTGAGCTCGGTGCTGACGACTATGTCACAAAGCCTTTCAGTACCCGCGAACTATTGGCCCGTGTCAAAGCGAACCTGAGACGGCAGACTACGGCTGCGCCTGCTGAAGAAGAGCAAACGACAAACGAAATCCAAATCGGATCGCTCGTCATTTTTCCGGATGCCTATGTTGTGTCAAAACGCGATGAGACAATCGAGCTGACCCACAGGGAATTTGAGCTGCTTCACTACCTTGCAAAACATATCGGACAAGTCATGACCCGCGAACATCTGCTGCAAACGGTGTGGGGGTACGATTATTTTGGTGATGTCCGCACAGTTGATGTCACCGTACGCCGCCTTCGCGAAAAAATCGAAGATAATCCGAGCCACCCGAGCTGGATCGTGACGAGACGCGGTGTCGGTTATTATTTGAGAAATCCGGAACAGGACTAATGACCAAATGAACAAAGTCGGTTTTTTTCGATCCATTCATTTCAAGTTTACGTTAATATACGTACTGCTCATTATCGTCGCGATGCAAATTATCGGCGTGTACTTCGTAAATGCGATGGAGAAATACCTTCTCGATACGTATAAGGAATCACTCGATCAGCGGGTAAACAATCTGTCGTATTATCTTGAACAGGAGATGACGAAAGACAGAGGCACACCATCCTCCACAACGTTGAAGGAGGATGCTGAGCGGATTTTAAGCGATTTCAGCAAGGAAGGCAAAATTCTAGAGGTCAGCCTGATTGACAAAAGCTATGAAGTCATTGCGACTTCCAATCCGTATAACAGGGAAGTAGCCGGAAAAAAGACAACGGAAGGCATCATAAAAAGAACGCTGCTTGTCGGTCAGCCGTATGAAAACAAATTTTTTGATCCGGTACGGGACAGCAGAGTCCAAATTTCCGTCACTCCGATTAAAAAAGCCAATGAAGAGACGATCGGAGCGATTTATGTCGTAGCTTCAATGGACGATGTCTACAATCAAATCCGGATGATCAATACGATTTTAGCTTCAGGAACGATCCTTGCACTTGGGATCACTGCCTTTTTGGGAGTGTTTGTGGCGCGGACCATTACACACCCGCTTTCAGATATGCGAAAGCAGGCAATCGAACTGGCGAAAGGGAATTTCTCCCGAAAGGTCAGGAAATATGGAAACGACGAAATTGGCCAGCTCGCCACGACCTTTAATTATTTAACGAGAGAACTGAAAGAAGCACAGTCGATGACGGAAGGCGAACGGAAGAAACTATCTTCTGTTATCGCATATATGACGGATGGGGTCATCGCGACAAACCGAAACGGCGCCATCATACTATTAAATACACCGGCATTGGAGCTTTTGAATGTTTCACGTGAAACTGCTCTCGAAATGCCGATTACTACATTGCTCGGCCTTGATAAAGAATATACGTTTGAAGATTTAGTCGAACAGCAGGATTCTCTCATTCTTGAGATTGAACAGGAAGAAAGAACTTCTGTGCTTCGCGTTAACTTTTCGGTGATACAAAAAGAGCACGGAAAGATCGACGGATTAATCGCGGTCATTTACGATGTCACTGAACAGGAACAGATTGACCAGGAAAGAAGAGAGTTTGTGGCAAACGTGTCTCATGAGCTCAGAACACCGTTGACGACGATGCGAAGCTATTTAGAAGCGCTGGCTGAAGGCGCTTGGCAGGACGCAAATATTGCGCCGCATTTCCTGAATGTCACGCAAAATGAAACAGAACGGATGATCAGGCTCGTCAATGACCTGCTTCAACTTTCAAAATTTGACAGCAGGGATTACCAATTCAACAAGGAATGGATTCATTTTATCCGCTTCTTCTCTCTTATTATTGAGCGTTTTGAAATGACAAAGGAACAGCATGTCGATTTTATCAGCCATCTTCCTGACAGAGATCTGTATGTCGAAATGGATCCTGATAAAATTACGCAGGTGTTGGATAATATTATTTCAAACGCATTGAAATATTCTCCTGAGGGAGGCCATATTACCTTCTCCGTCGATGTAAATGAAGAAGAAGAGCTTCTTTATATCAGCGTCAAAGATGAAGGCGTCGGCATTCCAAGAAAGGATATGGAGCGGATTTTCGAACGTTTCTACCGCGTCGATAAAGCGAGAACGAGAAAGCTCGGCGGCACAGGTCTTGGTCTGGCAATCGCAAAAGAAATGGTGCAGGCTCACGGCGGAGACATCTGGGCCGACAGCATCGAAGGAAAAGGAACAACGATCACATTTACCCTGCCGTACAAAGAGGAAAAAGAGGATGATTGGGATGAAGCGTGAAACAATTAAAACGATAGTATTGTCCGTTTTAGTTTTGATCAGTCTTCTTTTTACCTTTAACATTTGGGGGTTTCAGGGCAATTACGAAAAGATCTCCAACTCCAAGGCGCAGGTAAGCGATAAGCAGCCGATCACAAATCAGACCAAATTATTGAACGAAGCGGTTAAACCGCAGCAAATGTTTATACATGACAAGGGAAAACACTATTTGCTAAACGATTTAACGCTTTACACGCAGCTGTGGGATGATATGAGCCGCTGGGAAGTCAAATCGCTGAAAGACATTTCAGATACCTTTGGCAAACAGCAGTTCAAAGATTGGCTTTATGCTTCAAACAAAGATCCAAAATTGGACCTTGTCTTCAGTGACAGCATTCCGCTTGACGTTTTGCAGCCGCTGTTCAAATGGAGTGCGAATTCTTATGAATATAACTCTTTTGACAGGATTGTCCTTCCTATCGACGAAGGAAGCGGAACGAAAAAGATTTATTTTGTTTCCTTCAGCAAAGAAACGGTCGTTGAAGCTGATATTGAATCGGCTAATTATCGAAACATCGTGTCGGAAATCTACAAGGAAAAATCGCGTATGCCTGCCTACAAGGCGTATGCCATTAATTCAAGAAGAGATGTGCTCCTTCCTGTTAACAGGCTGCAGCTGACAGAAAAAGAGTACTTTACGGAAACGATCAGCCCAAGCCGATTTAAAAAGGCTTTGTTTGATGACCCTGAAACCGTTCGGCAGGAGACGAATTTAAACAATCCTATTTACACTGATGGAACCAGCCTTTTGGAAATTTATTCGAACAACAGACAGGTGAAGTTTCAGCACCGCAACTTAGAGCCGAGTTCATCTTATCAAAATGGAGAGCTGATTAATAAAAGCTTTAAATATTTAAACGATACCGGAAGCTGGACAGATGATTACCAGTTTTTCAGCTTAAATGAGAATCAGCAGATCAGTTTTTACCTGTACATGGATCAGCTGCCGGTCGTCAACAGTCAAAGCCAGCCTTTTGGAACGACTTCCATCGATCTGCGCTGGGCCAATAATGACATATTGGATTATAAGCATCCAAACTATGTTTTGGGGGCAAATTCAAACCCTCTCAGCAAAAAAAGCAAAGAAATCATGAACGGCAAGGAATTAATCGAGTACTTGAAAGAGCATGATGAATACAATTTTGATAGCATTGAACAAATTTTTCCTGCTTATGAAATGGTCTCGGTGTCTGAAGAACAAGACCCGGTTGTCAAGCTGGTGCCGACATGGTGCATTAAAATAAACGGCACAGTACAGCCCGTTTCTAAGGCGAATGAAGCGGTGAAGGAGGGCGAAGCAAATGGAGTGGAATAGAACGAAAACAATCTTCATTATCGTCTTCCTTATCCTTGATATCTTTTTGGCTTTTCAATATTTTGATAAGCGCACCAAAAACCAGTTCCCGATTTTAGAAAAATCGACGCTCCAGGAAGATATGAAAGCCGATCATATAACTTATGACAGCTTGTCCAAGGAATCACAAAAAGGCGCTTCGATTTCAGCACAAAAAAAAGTGTTTAAAACGAGCGAGATTAAATCGCTGAAAGGACAAAAGCCTTTAATGGACATGTCAAAAGGAGACTCCCTTACTGAAATTGAGATGGGATTTGAAGAACCGATCCTTCTGCCGAAAGAGGACATGGAGACGAAGGCCAGGGAAATTGTGAACGAGCAATTACTGGACGGAAGCAAGTATAAGCTTTGGAAAGTCGACAAATCGCAAAAACAGATCATTTTCTTTCAAACGTATAAAGGGGACTACATTTTTCAGAACCAAAAAGATGATGCCGCAAATGAAATAGGCGAAGTTGTTTTGTTTTACAATGATAAAAATGAAGTCGTTAAGTACAAACAGTCGATGCTGAAAGAAATAAAAGAAGTCAAAACGGAAAACCTGATTTCCGCTGTCGGAGCGGTTGAAGCTTTATACTATCCTGATTTTCTTAAGCCTAACAGCAAAATTAAAACCGCCGAGATTGGGTATTACACGCAATATCCTCTTGCAAGCGCACAAATTTTCGTACCGGTTTGGCGGATCGAAGTACAGCGCAAATCGGACAACGGCGCGATATATGAAGAATTCATCATTGATGCACGGGATGGAGCCGTTCTTCAGTCACAGGAGACAAAGGAAAAATCATAATGGAGTGAGGAACCATGAGCCTGCAATTTAGCGTACTTGCGAGCGGGAGTACGGGAAATGCATTTTATTTGGAAACCGAAGACCACGCTTTTTTAGTAGACGCAGGGCTTAGCGGGAAGGCAATCGAAGGGCTGATGGCCCAGATAGACCGCAGCTTGGACAAGCTTGACGGCATTTTCGTCACGCATGAGCACAGCGACCATATTAAAGGACTGGGCGTGCTGGCAAGAAAATACGAATTGCCCGTTTACGCGAATGAAAAGACATGGAAGGCGATGGAAGGGCACATCGGAAATATCGATACCGGCCAAAAATTCGTGTTCCCGATGGAAACGGTAAAATCGTTCGGCTCCCTTGATGTCGAATCGTTCGGCGTATCCCACGATGCAGCAGAGCCGATGTTTTATGTGTTTCACTACAATGGGCGAAAACTTGCGCTTATTACGGATACGGGTTATGTGAGCGATAGAATGAAGGGCATCATCAGGTCGGCCAACGTTTTTGTATTTGAAAGCAATCATGATGTCGGTATGCTGCAAATGGGCCGCTATCCGTGGAATATTAAACGGCGGATTTTAAGCGATGTCGGCCATGTATCAAATGAGGACGCAGCGCTTGCGATGACAGACGTCATCGGTGATGAGACATCGCGCATCTACTTAGCCCATCTAAGCCAGGATAACAACATGAAGGAACTCGCAAGAATGTCAGTGCAGCAAACCCTTGCTGCAAAAGGCCTGATTACAGGTGAAACGTTTGATTTATATGATACGGATCCAAAAAAACCGACACCTCTTGCAGCGGTATAAATTTTTCGGAATCAATGATTAATCTCACTGTTTGTGAACCACACTATATACATATATCGTTCCTTGAAAGGATTGAATATAGTGGAGTTTAATCATGATGATGAAAAATACGTTCGCGAAAAACCGGCGAGAAACTGGAGAACCTTTTTGTTTTCAAGCCTCGTCGGCGCCGTGATTGGTGCTTTATTAACGGTATTTGCCCTGCCGTACCTCTCACAGCAGGGGCTTTTGCCGTACAACCTCCAAGTCGCCGAACCGGACGGAAGCCAGGCGGCTGGACAAGGCGGAGCCGTTCGCAATGTCTCGGTCAATGTAAATACCGATGTCACAAGACTGGTCTCTAAAGTGTCTGATTCGGTCGTCGGCGTCATCAACATTCAAAAAACGGGTGTCTGGGATGAAAAAGGTGAAGCGGGAACCGGTTCCGGCGTGGTATACAAAAAGAACGGAAGCATATCCCATATCGTGACAAACCACCATGTCATCGAAGGCGCAACACAACTCGAAGTCAGCTTGCAGGACGGAAGCAGAATTCCGGCAAAGCTTATCGGCAGCGACAAGCTGATGGACCTTGCCGTTCTTCAAGTCAAAAGCAATAAAATAAAGTCGGCTGCCGATTTCGGAAATTCAGATAAAGTCAAAACAGGTGAACCGGTCATAGCGATCGGAAACCCGCTCGGCCTCGAATTCTCGGGCTCTGTAACGCAAGGAATCATCTCGGGAACAGAGCGTGCCGTTCCAGTTGATTTAGATGATGACGGCCAGCCGGACTGGAATGCGGAAGTATTGCAAACGGATGCGGCGATTAACCCGGGAAACAGCGGCGGAGGGCTGTTTGATCTTGACGGGAAAGTGATCGGCATTAACTCGATGAAAATCGCCGAAAGCGCCGTTGAAGGAATCGGATTGAGCATTCCGGCAAACCTTGCGATTCCGGTCATCAACGATCTGGAAACATACGGCGAAGTCAGACGTCCGTATCTCGGAATCGAAATGAAATCGCTCGGCGACATCGCAAGCTATCATTGGCAGGAAACCCTTAAACTGCCGACAAACGTAACATCGGGCGTCGTCGTTATGAGCGTGCAGGCATTATCTCCGGCCGCAAAAGCCGGGATAAATGGCCTTGATGTCATCGTTGAATTTGACGGCAAGCGGGTGTACGATATCATCGATCTCCGCAAAAAGCTCTATACAAAAAAAGTCGGCGACACCGTGACATTCAAGTATTACCACCGCGGAAAAATAAAAACGGCAAAAGTGAAGCTTACGCGATCCAAATTGGGGAGCTAATCATGAACAGTCTGGCCTTTACAGCCAGGCTGTTTTTCGTATGCGTCCATTATGAAACGGCTGAGGAATTTCGTCAAAAGGCCAAAAAACGATTTTGATTAATCAAATATCAGTTTTCATACTATGGAAAAAACGGACATGCCGTTGTATTGCGTTTCATTTCCGCCTGCTGTATGATGATTTTAATATTTTTGACAGAGAACTAAAAATCGGGATGGAAAGGGAGATAGAATGAGTCGGAATGCGTTGGTCTTACAATCGGATTTTGGCATTGACGACGGGGCTGTCAATGCGATGTACGGAGTGGCTTATTCGGTTGACAGTTCGATCCGGATTTTCGATGTAACGCACAATATTCCTGTGTTTCACATTTGGGAAGCTTCATACCGTTTGCTGCAGACGGTTTCCTACTGGCCGGAAGGAACTGTATTCGTATCCGTCGTTGACCCCGGCGTCGGTTCGGAGCGCCGCAGCGTGGCAGTCAGGACGTCTTCAAATCAATATATCATTACCCCGGATAACGGCACGCTTACCCATGTCGTACAGAAAAACGGCATTGCCGAAGCGCGCCATCTCGACGAGGCGTTGAACAGGCTGCCAAACTCCGGTGAATCGCACACGTTTCACGGCCGCGACATCTACGCATACACAGGCGCAAGGCTAGCGTCAGGCGCAATCCGCTTCGACCAGATCGGCCCGGAGGTATCCCCCGATTCCCTCATCAAACTCCCTGTCATGGAAGCCTATATCGATCATGAGTGGGTTGCGGGCACCATAGATATTTTAGATATTCGCTTCGGAAACCTTTGGACCAATATCAGCCGCAGGCTTTTCAGCAATTTAGACATCCGCTATGGGGACGCTGTAGAAGTCGTCATCACTCACGGTATCAATGAAGTATACCGGCAAACCATCGTCTTTGGACGCTCTTTTGCTGATATACCTGTGGGCGAACCGCTCGTTTATGTGAATTCGCTGGACAATTTAGGCGTTGCGATCAATCAGGGCTCTTTCGCTGAGACGCACCATATCGGAACCGGAATCGATTGGCGGATTTCGATTCGCAAAGCGGGATAGACGAAAAACAATCTGGAGAAATTCAGATTGTTTTTTCATGTAAGCCGGGAATTTATGTCGAAAATAGTACAAAAGCCGTCTTAGTGCATAAGACTTATTGTCTAAAATTGTGAAAACAGATATATTGATGGAGTGTGCGTTATTAAGAATATTCGTTTGGAAAACTCAATACCCGGAGGAATCCTAGATGAACCACAATGAAATGATGGCGATGAAAGCGCTGTCCGGTGCGAAAAGCAAACGTATCATGTCCGTTTTTGTATTGTGTCTTGTCACCTTGGGAATGTATATTCCATACTGGTTTCTTTCACGGAAAAAAGTTCTCGATCTTCTGCCTAGTCTTGATATTCCATACACCACACTAAAAGTCATTATATTTTATTATTTATTTTCAATCCCAATAAGAATTACAGCACCGTTTGCATTTTCTGATATGCACTACAGCCTTTTCCTTTTGCTGCACAGAATCATCATGATCTTATCCGCAGGCGTTCTCATCTATTGTGCACTTTCAGTGACGGCAGCCGTCAACAAGCTGTCCGGAGATGAACCCGCCAAAGGAACCGCTCTCGCTTTCCTTTTGAACATCTTATACATACAGCACCGAATCAACAAAATGTCCGAACCGAAACATGCATATATCACGAGGGCTTCATAGGAGTGAACCAAATGTTAAAAAAACCGACAGTGGGTCTAACCCCCATGTCAGACAAAGATTTTACAGCCTACCGATCGTATTCAGTCGAACACTACGCCATGGAAAAAGTAAAAGCCGGCACATGGACGCTAGCAGAGGCTTTAGAGAAAGCGGAGGAACAGCTCCGAAAGCTTTTGCCGAACGGAACGAAAAGCACCAACCACCGCCTCTTCTCGATTGTCAACGAAAACAAGGACGTCATCGGGTGGCTTTGGGTTTATGCCGACCCGCATCATCCTCAGAAAGAAGCGTTTATTTATGATTTTGGCCTTTATGAAGCGTACCGCGGCCAGGGGAACGGGCGGCAGGCGCTCTTGGCTTTGGAAGAAGAGGCCAGAAGGCTTGGAATCGAGAAGCTGTCCCTTCACGTATTTGCCCATAATAAAACGGCAAGGCGCTTATATGAGAAAATGAATTTTGAAGTTACCGATTTGAATATGAGTAAGCTGCTGTAAAAGAGGAGGATCAAGGCTGACATAGCTTTGATCTTTTTTCTGCTTTGATTGGGAGAAAAAATGATTCGGGAATGAAAAATGGTTATTTAGACCTTATTTTTTTAGAATGAAGACCTATTTATAAACAATATTCGAGAATTAATGTGATATAAGAATCAATACGAAAGGCGTTGTTTATTCGATTGATTCAATAAAAAGCGCAAATAGACCCGGCGATATCTATTTTATTACAAATCGCAGTTTTGATTTATCGGTTATTTTATAGTACCTTTTGAAAGTGGAAAAGTATACATACAAAGGATAAAAAGACCGAAAGAAGTGGATTTTATAATGAATGCGGAACAAAAATCAGCAGAATTTCCGAAAATTCGGGTTGGATATACAATCTTATTAACGATCGTGACGTTCGGAATGTATATTCCATATTGGTTTCTGTCGCGAAGACAAGCGCTTGAACGGCTTCACATAAAGCTGCCATATGTTTTCATAAAAGTAACTGTACTATTATTTGTTTTTTCGGTTTTGGAGTATTTTTGGATAGCATCTATAACAACTATGCAAAGCTTGTTGTTCAGAGACATTTTGCCCTTTGAAAACAATCCTTTTCTGCTTCCGCTGATTCCGGAGGACAGTTTTTTAAGCGAGTTCGGCTTTTTGCTGTTTACGATCGTAAGTATCATCAGCAGCTTTAAAATCCGGAATGGATTGAAAAAACAGCTTCCAAATCAATCGGTAAACGGATGGCTCACGTTCTTTTTTCACATTTGGTATTTGCAGCATATTGTGAATAAACACGCCTCAAGCGATCTAACAGCAAAAGAATCGGCATAACAGAAAAAATTTTAGCATTGGCTGAGAAGGCCGATGCTTTTTTAGTTATCCAGAAGTCTCGAGTGTTCTTGTGGATAAACCGGCTATAGAAGCATAACACCTATTAACATGTGAATAAATAGGGTATATTGAATATATAGCCTTTTAAAAAAGAGCCTAATGAATCAATATTGGAGGTACACTCATGAAGTCTTGTGAGGAACACATTGAAACCGTCATTGACATGTATGTAGACGAGGAAGAATCAGCACCGGAAATCAGAAAAATCGAACATACGCACAGTTTATCCACAACCTGTGAATTGTGCGAAAAGCCAGCAGTATATATAGTAGGGAACGAATGATCGGACACTAAATACACAAATTTTATCCACAATTGTGGATAATATATATGAATAACTTGTTCTTAAAGTGGGGATGACCTGTGAATATATCAATCGTAGCAATCGGAAAACTAAAAGAAAAATACTTAAAACAAGGAATCGACGAATACATAAAACGGCTTTCCGCATACGCAAAAGTCGACATTATCGAACTCCCGGACGAAAAGGCGCCGGAAAACCTGAGCGACCAGGACATGAAAATCGTCAAAGACAAAGAAGGCGACCGAATCCTCTCCAAAATCAGCCCCGACGCCCACGTCATCGCCCTCGCGATTGAAGGAAAAATGAAAAGCTCGGAAGAATTAGCCGATAATATGGATAGACTCGCCACATATGGGAAGAGCAAGGTGACCTTTGTTATCGGAGGCTCACTGGGCTTAAGCGATGCCGTGCTGAAGCGTGCGGATGAAAAGCTGTCGTTTTCGCGGATGACGTTTCCGCATCAGCTTATGAGGCTGATTTTGCTGGAGCAGGTTTATCGGGCTTTTCGGATTAATCGGGGGGAGCCTTATCATAAATAAAGTCACTAAGGAGCTCAGAAATACGTATTGAATCTATAGTAAGGTTACCTTATTTAAAGGGAGTGTTCGGTTATTTTTTATTTTATTATTAAGTTGATAAGGAAATAATTAATTAACTATTAACTTCAACAAGTATTTAAAAAATAAAGTGAATTTTTAAGGTGATAAAAATGGAAGGAACTTTTTTAAAACAAATAATTACTGAAAGTGCTGAAGAATTAGCATCTAATGTTAAAAGTCATATGGAAGAATGCTCTTCAGAAATAACGGAAATGTTAAATCACCTCAATTTATTAAATAATTGGACGGATTTTCTAAGTGGATACCAGACAAATATTATTCTAAAAGAGGTAGTTTATGACCTGCTTTCTTCGGTATATATAAGCACTAATGGCATGTATAGAAATGCATACTCTAGCTTAAGAAGTGCAATAGAATTAGGAATAGGTTTTATTTATTTTACTGACCATAATTATAATTTTTTAAAGTGGAAACTGAATAAATTTGACTTATCCTGGAGTCTACTTAATTCTGAAAGCCATGGTGTCCTGAATAAAAGTTATTTGACTTTGTTTTTTCCTAAATTTAAATATGAACCCTATATAGAAAAAGTAAAAGAACTTTATAGAGAGTGTTCAGAGTTTACTCATGGAAAATTTAATTATATGCAAACAGTTGAAAATTCAAAGATTACTTTTGATAAAATTAAATTTAATGAGTGGGCAAAGATGTATGTTGAAGTTATCCAAATATTAATAGTTATTCTTCGTGTAAGATTTACGAACGAATTATCTTTTTTCGAACAAGAGGATATTGTTGATTTTATGAATGAAATTTTCAAAAATTTAAATCATAAGGAGTTGGAATTAAATGAATGATATGTATAATGATGAATTTATTTATAGGACTGAAGATTTAAAAGATAGTCAGCTTGATGAGGTTTTTGTCGAGTCAAGAATGGATCGAGAAAATATTGATTTTTTAAAATCCCGTACTCCAGCTTTATTAGTTGGGAGTCGAGGAACAGGGAAAACAATGTTATTGAAAATTGCGGAAAAGGAACTGGATACAAATTTCAAAGGTGATAGAGTATTAAGTGTTTTTGTAAGTTTTAAAAAAGCAATATTTTTAAACACGATTGAGGATATAAAATTTTTTCGTCAGTGGATGCTTGCTAAAATTTTATTTAAAATAAAACGTAAGCTAGAGAAAAAAGGACTATTAACTAATAATGAACTTTTTGGGAGATATTTTAACGTAGGTTTGAGTAATAATAATTTAATTGAGACGTTAAATCAATTTACAAAACTATTAGAGAAAGCGTCTAAAAAAACAGTTGATTTTGATAGTGAGGTAAATCAAATTTTTGGTCAGGAGACAGGGGAAATTGAGCTCTTAAATGAACTAGACTATTTTCATGCATTAATTGAAGACCTGTGTGATGAGTTAGAAATTGAAAGGATAGTTCTCTTATTTGATGAAGCATGTCATAACTTTATTCCACTACAACAACGGGAGTTTTTCACCCTATTTCGTGATTTAAGGTCTGCATATATATGCTGTAAGGCAGCGGTTTATCCAGGTATTTCATCGTTTGGAACATTTCAGAAATTTCATGATGCTACTGTTAGAAAAGTAGAAAGAGACATTTTAGAAGATGATTATGTGGATAATATGAGAGATATTATTAAGAAGCAAACAGACAAAGATGTGTATAAAAAATTTGAAGAACAAGGGCAGTTACTTAATTTTCTTATTTATGCTTCATCTGGAAATCCGAGGTTACTTTTAAAGAGTATTTATTTAGCAAGTAATGGTTTTAAAAAGTTAACAAATAGTAGAGTAAATGAAACTATAAAAAATTTTTATCGGTCTCAAATTTGGAATGAGCATACAAAATTAGGTGAAATATATACTGGGCATAAGAATCTTATCGATTGGGGAAGAGAATTTATTGAAAACGTAGTTTTACATGATACTAGTGAAAAAAATGATACAAGATTGGAAAAAGGAATCAATCAACAAACAATATTTTTTGCTATACACAGAGATGCCCCTGAAACAGTTAAGCAAGCAATTAGGATTTTGGAATATTCAGGGATAGTTTCGTTGCATACAGAAGGTACAAAGGTACGAAGAAAAATCTTTGATAGATATCAAATAAATTTGGGTATTGCATTAAGCGGTTATGATAATCCTACTTTAAGAGCAGAAAGTTTGATTAAAGGATTATCAGTAAAACTTTTTACTGATTACGGACAGAATTCCCCGTCATATAATAATTTAGAAAATTTGAGAGTGATTACAGAAGATACGGACTTTAAAGATGTTATTGATAGGGTTTTAAACTTACCAATTGAAATTTTAGACATAACAGACTTTCAAAAGACAACTATAAAAAGTGCTGGTTTTCATACACTACGTGATATCCTTGAAGGAGAAGAGTCTGATCTACAAAAAGCAAGACTTATAGGCGAAAAAAGGTCAAGAATTATTTGGAATATTGCTTATAACGCAACAGTTGAATATTTCTCTGGATAAAATTAAATATGTAATAAATGTATTTAAGGAGAGGTTTAATCTCTTTAAGTTCCTCTCCTTTTCCAACATTAAGATGAAACCATAACATAAGTAAATAAAGGATTTAGAAATTGTTTAAATTTATATCGCTCAAATTAAACAACTAATGATCATTTAGATATTTAGAAATCACACTCAAATCCACCCCTCCCCCTCAGCAACCTTCGCCGCCTCCGTCCGGTTCTTCGCACCCAGCTTATGCATAATTTCAGAAATATAATTCCGGACGGTGCCGGCTGACAGGAACAGCTCAGCGGCAATTTCTTTCGTCGTCTTTCCTAAAGCTGCCAAGCGCAGGATTTCCTGATCGCGTTCGGAGAGCGGGTTTACCTTGCGGATGGCATCGAAGGTGAGTTCCGGGCTGAAGATTCGCTTGCCTGTCATGCATTTGCGGATGGCGTCTGCGAGTTCGTCGATTTCTCCGTCTTTCAGCAGGTAGCCGTGTACATTGCTTTTGACGGCGCGTTCGAAGTAGCCGGGACGGGCAAATGTTGTTAAAATGACAACCTTACTTTTTGAGCCTCGTTTCGTCAGCTCTTCAGCCACTTCCAAGCCGCTTTTGACAGGCATTTCGATATCCATGAGACAGACGTCCGGTTCAAGTTTCAAAATGGCGGCAAGCGCTTCTTCGCCGTTTGTTGCCTGGCCGATGACTTTCATGTCCTCTTCCAGGTCAAGCAAGGAGCCCAGGGCGCTTAACAGCATTCTTTGATCTTCAGCGATAAATAAACGAATCATTGCATTGCTTCCTTTCGTTCTGCTTTCTTTACAATCGGGACGGTGATGTGTAAAACAGCGCCGTTATGGGTTGAAACGTCCAGTGCTCCGTCGATTAATGAGAGTCTTTCTTTCATTCCGCGCAAACCGTTTCCAAACGGTTTCTTTTGATCGATCCCCATTCCGTCGTCTTTAACCGTGATGCTCATTTTTTCATCCGATTGAGAAATAGAGATCATGCAATGGTTGGCACGGCTGTGTTTGACGATATTTGTGGCTGCTTCCCGTATACACATGCTGACGATATTTTGTGTGACCGGAGGGACTTTTGAAAAATCTGAGTCTCCATCGTATTGGAATGTCATTTCCGCAGCTCGGAGTATTTGCTGGATGTGGATGAGCTCTTCTGCGATTGTGGCGGTTTTCATATCGGACACGAGCTCTCTTGCTTGCTTTAAGGCGGCTCTCGATGTGATTTCCATTTCTTTTGCTTCTTTGCGCGCCCGTTCGGAATCGATGGTGACGATCCGCTGGACAAGCTGGCTTTTTAAGGTGAGCAGTGACAGGGTATGGCCGAGTGTATCGTGAAGGTCGCGGGCAATCCGTGTCCGCTCTTCGCGTTTTACTAACTCCTTGATATGCTGATTTGCTTTGTCAAGCTGTTGTTCCAGTTCTATCCGGCGGAACATGGAACGGATGCCGAATGGCGACATGAGCATAATAATGAAAAAGGGAAGAAAGCGAACGATCTGGCTTGCCGTCTGGGATAAATTACTTTGAATGAAATAAAAAACAAAAGGGATCAACAATACGAAAACTAAACTAATAAAACCGTGCTGAAACTTCTTTTTATCCCGATAAAAACCGATAAAGTTCGCCGGAAAAAAGCCTAAAAATATGAAGCTGATATCGTATAATACACTGAAAATAAGGATGATTGAAAGCTGTACAGTCAGCCAATAAGAGAATCCTTTTTTTTGCGGTGAAACACAATAAAGCTGGCGGTACGTTATAAAGAAAAGCAGCACCATTCCATAGCCGTTAAGCTGTTTGATCCCCGTTTCTTGCGTCAAATAAAAGATCGGCATCAGCAAATAGACTAAAAAGATATAGGGGAAGAAGCCGTAGTGGCTCGGAAATATGCTGATTGTTTTTTTCATTCTGGTCACACCGCTTCTTGTTTTCTTCTTATATATTTAGATAGTAGCATAAGCACGATGAAATAGGCGAACAGAATGAGAACATTGTTCCAGTCCGGCATTTTGCCTCGAACAATTTCCCATGCTCCATTTCCAAAATGATAGGATGGCAGCCAATGGCTGAAACTCTGCATCATTTTCGGCATTACCTCAAGCGGCATCCACATCCCCCCGGTAACAGCGAGGACCATATAGAGCACATTGCTGACTCCGGCCGCTGTATCGACTTTTTTCATCATCCCGATCAATGTCCCGATCGCCAGAAACGGGAGGGAGCCAAGCAGGATCCACAAGCCGCTCATGAACCATTCAAACGGGGTCAAAGAAACTCCGTTGATGATGGCGCCGAATGAGAAAATAACCGTGATCGAAAGAATATGAATGACGCTTTGTCCGGCCATTTGGGCGATAAAATAAACATGATCAGAAAGAGGCGTCACGCGAATGAACGTCGACCAGCCTTGGGTGCGCTCTTGAACCATGCGGATCCCGAGCGACATGATTGAGGAGCCCATGACGCTGAATGTTGTCATCGACATTAAATAATGCGCTTTCCAAGCCCCAGGATCCGGAGCATTCGTATTGACGACGTTTGTAAAAATGTAATAGAAGGCAATCGGCATGACCAATGACCAAAAGACAAAATAGCGGTTTCTGAGCATTCTTTTGATTTCCATTTTGCATTGCATTTGAAATACATTCATTTTACATCGTCTCCTTTGCCTGTCAGCTGACGAAACGCCTCTTCGAGATTTCCGCGTTCAATTTGAATATCATAAGCGCCGGTCTTTTCAGTGAAGAGAAGTTCCAATATTTTGTCCGTATTAGTCGTGTCGATGTAAATCCGATTGTTTTCCCGGGAAATTTGCCCGATTTCCGGGTGCTGATACAGCTTCTCCAGCGATTTTGCCGGATCGGCCATAAATGAAACGGAATGCTTCGATATTTTTGATTTAATGTGCAGCGGCGTTCCGTCTGCAACAATCCTGCCGTCTTTAAACAGCAAGATTCGTTGTGCGGCATCATCAGCTTCCTGTAAGTAGTGTGTAGAAAAAATGATCGTTTTTCCTCGATCTGCGAGCGTTTTGACCGTTTGCCAAAAGCGGTTTCTTGATGTGATATCCATGCCGACCGTAGGTTCGTCAAAGATCATCAGCTCTGGATCACCGGCAAGCGCCAAGGCAAAGCTCAGACGCCGCTTTTGGCCTCCTGACAACTTTTCTGCTCGTGTTTTTACATCTTTTTTTGTCAGACCTGTTAATGCGGTGAGCTTCTGAAAGGATAACGGCTTTGGATAGTAGCTCCGGACAAGTTCGATGATTTCGCCTGCGCGCAAACCCGGTGTTACGCTGACTTGCTGCAGCATCGTGCCGATTTTTTCGCGTACCTGTTTTTCGTGCGGCAGGGAATTAAATAATGTAATGTTGCCGGATGTCGGTTTTAACAGCCCCAACATCATGGAAATCGTTGTTGTTTTTCCGGCCCCGTTTGGCCCCAGAATCGCTACAATTTCCCCTTGTCCGATTGAAAAATTGATATGTTCAACCGCCGTTTTTTGGCGGAATGTTTTTGTCACGTTTGCCAAGCTTACAACATTCCCCATTGCACAACACCTCCTGATTACTTAAGGTCATTGTACAGTCGCAGGAAAGAAGATTTTAGTATGTGATGTCATCAAAATCGGGTGACAAATGTCATTTTTTTAAACAATGAAAATAATATGGAGCTGACGTTGTAGAAAGAATGGAAGTGTTAAGCAAATGAAGGCAGGGAGGATTACTGTAAGATAAGCAAGCAGGGCGCCGTAATTATCGGCGTCCTGCTTGTTTCATTTCAACTGAATTCTTTTGTATGATTACGGATGGCCATTTACTATGGAGGTGTAGAGAGAGCTGTCAAAGAAACTCTCTCTATATATGCATTGTCATAGAACGTGTTTCGGCCCTCTCTATCGCTGGTTGAAGAATCAAAGACATATTAAAGATTAACCATTATTTTTAACCGGATACTTCCTCCCATTCTTCACAATCTTCTCTTCCACAATCTCTTTTACGTCCAATCCAAGATCGTTACACAGCATGAATGAGTAGATCAAAACATCTGCGATTTCTTCACGGATGTTTTCTTTATTTGCTTTGAGTGCTTCTTCACTGCTGATCCATTGGAAGTCTTCGAGCAGTTCTGCTGCCTCGATGGAGATGGAGATGGCGAGGTCCTTTGGGTTATGATATTGTCTCCAGTTTCGTTCATCTCTGAATTCATTGATTGCGTTAATAAGGCTTTGAATATCACTCATGATCATTTTCCCCTTTCTAACTCAAGTAGTCTCTTTCTTAATTTAGGGTCTGTTGCATAAATATATAGGCCGTGGATGCCCCGTTTCATCAGGACATTTATTGAATTTAATACGATTTCTTCTTTAATTTGCTGGTTTTCTTCCGGCGACAAATCCGTACGTGAAATGAATGCACCTGTATCTTTGTATTTGGAAGTATCAATTAATAGTTCGTCTTTTTCTTCATCGTAGCTCACGGAGGGGCCAAGAACGACGCCGACGTAATTTAGGTCAAACCCTTGCACGGTATAAATGGAGCCGACTTCTTTAATGGTATTCGGATTTTCGGCCCATGAAACCTTACTCTGGGTGCTGTGCCATGGCATGTTAATTCCTTCTTCATCAACGATGTGTAAATAATCAAAGGTCGAGACAATCCGAGAGAGCCCGTCTTTGTTGTTTTTATTTTCAATGACTTTCTTAAACGCAGCAGCATCTTCGAATATTTTTAGCTCGAAGGAGGAGCCTTCAGTCGGCAAGGGAAGAACTTTCTTTTCAACAAAGCTGTCAATCCACTTCATCGTTTCTGGATTGGCGTTCATTCTCATTTGATCCGTAAGTTTCACAGTCTTTGCATCATACTGATTGATGATTTCTTCGAGCAATCTGTCGTTCCAATAACTTCTAATCTTTATAACTTGTTTTGGATCAAAGAAGGCAATTGTAATTCTACTGCGCTTAATGATCTCATCCAGTTGGTTTTGGCAGCGGAAATTGTTATAGGAATCTTCCTGTGTCAGAAGCAGATGAGCTTCGTCAACTAATACGATATCTGCTATTGCTCCCGTCTTAGTTTTCTCATTAATAAATGGTGTTGGCTTCAAGTAAATCTTTTTCTTGAAATTCGGTAAGCTGTTTGCGATGTTTTTATAAGTCTTCAGTATTTCGCTGTGATTCACCACCAAGTAATTATCTGTTTCTCCCAAAAAAGGGTCTTCGCTCTTAGCCAAATCTTGAATCGTATTAAACAGAGAGCTTAATAAGACACTTTTACCTGTACCGGCATCTCCTTCAATGACAATGACATGATTTCCTTCTTTCTGTATATTTTCTTTACAGAAATTAAGGATCTTATTTTTTATATCAAGCTGCTGGGGCGAGAGTTCCTTATAGGGAGATAACTTATAAATGTCTTTATTCCTAAGGTTTTCAAGGGAATCGCCCACAATTTTCTCTTCTCTAAGTTTCTCCCAAATGACTTGAAAGATCTCTTCATTATAAAAGGGTTTCTGATAGTAGTTGTGCATTTCCCTGGATCTGGTCTGGCTTACGTTTTGCAGCTGGTAGCGGTTATCGGCAATAAAATAGTTAATTAGATTTGACTCGATATTGTACGTCGCAGACTGATGAAATTTCTCATGGCCGATTAAAATAAAGCGATTCAAACTCTTTCGCTGTTCATCATCTATATGATTTTTCAAACGCCGTGCAGCTTGAACCGTTTGCCCAATATATGCAGTCGGTTTCTTTTGCTCATTATAAAGGATATATACAATCGGATAGTTATTTATATGCATTGCTTTTACAACATTCACATGGTCTGGAGTAAATTCTCTCTTTTCAAACACAAGTTCATTCATTGTTTCTGCCTCTAAATCTCCTTTTTAAAATAATAGTACCATATTTATGATAAATTAATCTAAATTTTAACAAACAGGAAGTTTTCTGAGGGCATATCGCATAGAAAGGCGGGGGACTGAAAGGAAACAGCAATCCTTATATTGACGCAATATTCCTTCAAGGATATAATATGGAAATCATTTAAGGGGGGATGGCAGGGTGTTTAAAAAACCAAAAGTTTTCATAACATCGGTTATCTTAGCTCTCAGCAGCTTTGCGGGGGCGGCTGCATATGCGCAATCAGGCTACTTTAATACGTATACCGATTATGTTTCCATGTCAAATCCGGGGTATTTCACGGCGATGCAGGGGATGTGCGTCGACCGTAATAACAATGTGATTTACGCTGCAAAATTGAATAATGCGAATCACACGACGCAGTTATTCTCTGTTAAAATGAGCGGTACGGCAAGCAATAGAACCGTTACACTTCTTAAAAATTCGGATACCAATACCACGAGCTATGATTTAGGACACGCCAATGACTTGGCTGTCAAAGCTTCTGCAGGCGATAAAAACGTCAGCGTTTATGTGGCGCCGATGTCTGACGGCACTAAGTATGCCGATAAAATCGTGAAGCTCAGCATCGATACAACGAAAAATACTTATAAAGTGGCTAAAACGTATGTGCTGAATTATCAAGGTTCGAATTTGTCGATTGGCGGTATCACATACTCGGTTGGGACAGATAAATTTATCGTAAGATCTGGAAAAAGGTTTTTTATTGGGACATTCAATGATACTACCGGAAAATTTGACTATGAAGCAACGTTTAAATTAAACTATTCGAAAGCGGTTGTGAATCATCAGACAATGGATGTTTCCAATTTCATTCAGCAAGGAATCTCCTTTTACCAGGGGACATTGTATGTGCCGCTGACAAAACCGGACAGCAATGGCAATGCTTCGAATGTGAGCATTATATTGACGTATCCTTTAAATATCAATGAAATGATTAAAGAGCAAAAAACAAACCTGATTCCGGATTTTTCGAAGGAACTGTTTACTCGCAGCGATTTATCTTTCAGAATTACAAGCAGTGCTTACACGCTTTTTGAGATAGAGGCTGTCGATTTTGATGACGGGACGCTTTACTTTAATACGAATCGCGGAAAAAGCGGGACGCAAAACGATATGATCGCGACATTTAATGATTATAATTATTATAAGTAAATGACGTGTTATTTTTGGTGCAAGGGAGTATTCTCTTGCACCATTGTAATATAGATGTAAGTTAAACTCACTTTGTTAAAAGAAAAAGTATCCCGCCTAACATACAAATGATGATAAAGAAAGCAGTTGAGTTCATAAAAGACTTTTCTTTTTCCATTTTAAGTAACCTCTATTCATGATGACTAATATTAACACTATTTATATCTATAGTACCAAATTATTTAGAAAGAAGATGAGAAAATGTATTCTATTGTAAGGGGTTATGACTACAAGATGATTACTTGCCGAGAGGACGCCTCCGTGCCGAGGTGCGCTGCTTGAGGGATGGCTTCCATTGGCATAATCTAATGAGCCGTGATTGCGGGAATACAGAAAAACGCTATGCTGAAACTTCAGCATAGCGTTTTTTATAGATTAATTCCGAATCAGGTAATCAAACGCTCCTAACGCAGCATTCGCACCAGATCCCATCGAAATGATGATTTGGTTATACGGGCTGTCTGTGCAGTCGCCTGCAGCGAACAGGCCTGGGATGGTTGTTTCGCCGCGTTTGTCGACTACGATTTCGCCGATGCGGTTGCGTTCGACGGTTTCAGGCAGCCATTCCGTGTTTGGTACGAGACCGATTTGGACGAAGACGCCTTGGAGTTCGACGTGTTTTTCCGCTCCAGTTTCGCGGTCTACGTACGTGATGCCGTTTACGTTTTCTTCGCCTGTGATTTCTTTTGTCTGTGCGTTTTTCACGACAGTCACGTTAGGGAGGCTGTAGAGACGTTTTTGCAGAACTTCGTCAGCTTTCAGCTCCGGCGCAAACTCAAGAACAGTGACATGATTGACGATGCCTGCGAGGTCAATCGCTGCTTCGATTCCGGAGTTGCCGCCGCCGATGACGGCTACGTCTTTGCCTTCAAACAATGGTCCGTCACAGTGAGGGCAGTATGCGACGCCTTTGTTTTTGAACTCTTGTTCGCCGGGTACGCCGATATTGCGCCAGCGCGCTCCTGTTGAAAGGATCACGGTTTTGCTTTTCAGAACAGCGCCGTTTTCGAGTTCAAGCTCGAACAGATCTTTTTTCTCGAGATGTTTTGCGCGCTGAAGATTCATGACGTCAATATCATAATCCTTCACGTGTTCTTCAAGACTTGCTGCGAGCTTCGGTCCTTCGGTGCGTTTTACGCTGATGAAGTTCTCGATGCTCATCGTGTCAAGGACCTGACCGCCGAAGCGTTCAGCGACAATGCCTGTGCGGATGCCTTTGCGGGCCGCATAGATCGCTGCGCTTGCACCGGCCGGACCGCCGCCGACGACAAGGACATCGAACGGATCTTTGTCAGAAAGCTCAGAGGCGTCTGTGCCGCTGCCCATCTTCGCAAGAATCTCTTCGATTGTCATGCGGCCGCTTCCGAATGATTCGCCGTTCAGGAATACGGTCGGCACTGCCATGATGTTTTTGCTTTCAACTTCAGATTTGTATGCCGCGCCGTCGATCATGGTGTGTGTGATATTCGGGTTGAGCACGCTCATCATGTTCAAAGCTTGGACAACGTCAGGGCAGTTGTGGCACGTCAGGCTGACATAAGATTCAAAGTGGTATTCGCCGCTGATGTTCTTGATTTGATCGATGATTTTTTGATCGACTTTAGGCGGTCTTCCGCTCGCTTGCAAAAGCGCCAGCACTAATGAAGTGAATTCGTGTCCGAGCGGTACGCCGGCGAATGTGATGCCGGTTTCTTCTCCGGCACGATTGACGCTGAAGCTTGGCGTTCTGTTTAATTGCGCTTTTTCGACAGTCACTTTGGATGACATGGAAGCCAGCTCTTCAACGAGAGCCAGCATATCCTTTGAGACGTCATCTTCGCCTGCGCTAACTTTGAGAACAATGTCATTCTCAATTAGCTGCATGTATTGGTTTAATTGTGCTTTGATATTTGCTTCAAGTACCAATTGAATGCACTCCTTAGATTTTGCCTACCAGGTCAAGGCTTGGCGTAAGGGTTTCAGAACCTTCTTCCCATTTAGCCGGGCAAACTTCACCTGGGTTTTGGCGAACGTATTGTGCCGCTTTGACTTTGTTGATCAGGATGCTTGCATCACGGCCGATACCGCCGGCGTTGATTTCAACAGCTTGGATCACGCCGTCTGGATCGATGATGAATGTTCCGCGGTCAGCAAGGCCTTCTTCTTCGTTAAGTACTTCAAAGTTGCGGGAGATCGTTTGAGACGGGTCACCGATCATCGCGTAAGTAATTTTGCCGATTTTTTCAGAGCTGTCATGCCAGCCTTTGTGTACGAAGTGAGTGTCAGTAGAAACAGAGTACACTTCAACGCCAAGCTCTTTTAGGGCAGCGTAATGGTTTTGCAGATCTTCAAGCTCAGTTGGGCATACGAATGAGAAATCTGCCGGATAGAAGCAGAAAATGCTCCATTGACCTTTCAGATCCTCGTGTGTTACATCGATAAACTCACCGTTTTTGTAAGCTTTCGCTGCAAATGGTTTTACTTCTTTTCCGATTAGAGACATAATATCGTCCTCCTATATGTTAATGTAATAAATAACAAAAGTTAAAACTTTAGTTATCTAAAATAATTCTAATCATGTACAAATTATTAAATAATATATTTTATTTGTCAAGGCAGAAAAACTATATTTTTATGTTTATTTCTGCATCTGTTTCTGTTTTATCTTGCGAAGTGAAAGGGTTGTACCGGGTTTCAGCTTTAATTGTTACAATCGTGTTAAAAATTATGATTCTCAATTAGTGAGTGTATTTGAGGTTACAAGAGGGATGATATGTACAGATCAACAAAGAAAAAAATCAGGGGCTGGAAAAGGCATAAAAGAAAAATTGACGTGTGGAAAGAGCGTCATCTTCGGCTGGATATGGAGCATGTCAGAGACCGTCACAGGGATTATGCAAAACTGTGGATATACCCTTTTTACGGTATTCCAAACGTGAATCCTCCTGTTTGGTATAGCCGTTTGTTAGTAAGAGCCATGATTGATGTTTATGATGAATGGTACAGGCAAATGGGGGCCGAGAATGAAGATTTCTATTTGAAAATCTGGCTGTTTGAACACGATTTTATCAGGTCGCAGATTGTGGTCGCCTATAAAGAAGCGATCGATTTTTACAGCGGTGCTTTTGACAAGCAGAAAAGAGGTCAATCGTTCCCTATGAAACGATTTGAAACGCTGCAACACGAGTTGAACCGTTTTGATTGGCAGCTGCATATTGATGCTCACCACTGCTGGCTTTCAGAAATGGAGGAAGACGTGGCAGCCGGGCTTATCGCCCGGGAAGATATTCTCGATATAAAAGATGCTTCTTATCAAAAAGTGACTTACGATCATGACGTGTTGTATAAAGTGAAGGCGGGAAATGTATGGATCGGCTCCTTAACGGAAGAGCCATCCTCTTAAGGATGGCTCTGGAATCTCTAAACGCCTTTAAATGCAGCGCGGTATACTTCAGCCAATTCAGATACTAGCGGAAGCTTTGGATTGGCTGTTGTGCATTGGTCCTCAAAGGCCCGGTCTGCCATGATATCGATCTTGCTTTCAAATTCAGCGGCATCTATGCCGTTTTGTTTGAGGCTCATCGGGATATCAAGCTCTTTGGCAAGCGAGATGACGGCCTGGATCAGACTTTCGACGCCTTCTTCGGTTGTTTTGGCCGGCAAGCCGAGCGTTCTGGCGATTTCCGCATAGCGCTGATCGGCTACGAAATGATTGTATTTCGGGAATGCCGTGAATTTTGTCGGTTTAGCCGCATTGTAGCGAATGACGTGCGGGAGAAGCACGGCATTTGCGCGTCCGTGGGCGATGTGAAACTCCGCGCCTAATTTATGGGCCAGGCTGTGGTTAATGCCCAGGAACGCATTGGAGAATGCCATGCCGGCGATTGTTGATGCATTGTGCATCTTTTCGCGGGCGATTTCGTCGCTGCCGTTTTTGTACGCTCTCGGCAAGTATTCAAATACAAGCTGGATGGCTTTCATTGCCAAGCCGTCGGTATAGTCGTTGGCCATGCAGGATACATAGGATTCAATCGCATGCGTCAAGACGTCCATTCCGGTATCAGCCGTGATATGCTTAGGCACGGTCATGACAAACTGCGGATCAATGATCGCCACATCCGGCGTTAGTTCATAGTCGGCCAATGGGTATTTCGTATTCGCCTCTTTATCTGTAACGACGGAGAATGAGGTAACTTCAGAGCCGGTGCCGGATGTCGTCGGAATAGCAACGAATTTTGCTTTTTCGCCTAATGGCGGATATTTGACGATGCGCTTGCGGATGTCTAAGAATTTTTGCTTTAAATCAAAGAATTCAGCATCAGGGTGCTCATAGAACATCCACATTCCTTTTGCGGCGTCCATTGCAGAGCCTCCGCCAAGCGCGATGATGACGTCAGGCTGGAATTTGGCCATCGCCAGGGCGCCGTTCATCACCGTTTCGATTGATGGATCAGGTTCTACGTCGGAGAAAATGTCGCAATGAACGTAATCCGGGCGTTTTCTTAAATAGTGAAGGACGCGGTCGACGTATCCAAGCTTCACCATTCCCGGGTCTGTCACGATAAACGCTTTTGAGATATTCGGCATTTTTGCTAAATATTGCGTTGCATGTTTTTCAAAATAAATTTTTGGCGGTACTTTAAACCATTGCATATTGACATTCCTCTTTGCCACTTTTTTCGTATTGATTAAATGAACCGCACCCACGTTTGTCGAAACGGAGTTCCCGCCGTAAGTGCCGCATCCGAGCGTCAAGGAAGGCATGTAGGCATTATAAATATCGCCGATCGCTCCTTGGGAAGACGGCGCGTTGACGATGATCCGCCCGGCTTTCATCCGTAAACCGAATTGCTCAATGGCTTCACGGTCGCTGGTATGGATGACCGCGGAGTGTCCGATGCCGCCGAATTCCAGCATTTCTTCGGCCCGTTTTAACCCTTCCTGGAGTCCGCTTACTTTGTAGCAGGCTAACACAGGACTTAATTTTTCCCTTGAAAGCGGGTATTCCGGTCCTACGCCTTTTAATTCGGCGACGAGGATTTTTGTATCCTCCGGAACCTTTATACCGGCCATTTCGGCGATTTTATAAGCCGGCATTCCGACGATGTCAGGGTTTACCGCACAGGTCGTTTCGTTGATAACCAATTTTTCCAATTTTGCTATTTCCGCCTCATTTAATAAATAGCAATTGTTGGAAGTCAGTTCTCTTTTCACGTCTGAATAAACGTCTTTATCGATAATGACTGCCTGTTCTGAAGCACAAATCATTCCATTGTCAAACGTTTTTGATAAGATCAGGTCGTTGACGGCTTGTTTCAAGTTCGCAGATCTCTCAATGTAGCATGGGACGTTTCCCGGTCCGACGCCGAGAGCCGGTTTGCCTGAGCTGTAAGCGGCTTTCACCATTCCGGCCCCTCCTGTGGCAAGAATCAGGGAAATCTTCGGATGAGTCATCAAAGCTTGGGTTGCTTCGCGCGACGGCGTTTCGATCCACTGAATGCAATGTTCAGGCGCCCCTGCTTGAACGGCCGCATCCCTCAAAATCCTTGCAGCTTCAATGCTGCATTTTTGAGCGGATGGATGGAAAGCAAACACGATTGGATTTCTTGTTTTTATCGAGATCAGGGATTTGAACATGGTCGTGGAAGTAGGATTTGTCACCGGCGTAACCCCTGCGATGACGCCGACAGGCTCGGCAATTTCAATGACTCCGTCGTGTTCATTTTCGCTGATGATTCCGACGGTTTTGTCGTATTTGATATTGTGATAGACATACTCTGTGGCAAACATGTTTTTAATGATCTTATCTTCGTATACGCCGCGTTTTGTTTCCTCTACAGCAAGCTTGGCAAGGTGCATATGCTGATCAAGGCCGGCAAGCGCCATCTGTTTGACGATATCATCGATCTGTTCCTGATCAAACCTGCGGAATTCTTCCAATGCTTTAAGACCCTTGTCGACTAAACGGTCAATCATTTTTGAAACGTTTATTTTTTGTTTAATTTCCTTTTCTTCAACTGCCATTGTATAACCCTCCAATGAAGTGATAGGATTTTCCGAAAAGAGTGCAACGGCTTAGATTTGTGAAACATTTCACAAATGGTGTTAAAAATTTTTATGGCGATATGGGGATTTGCTGTGAGAATATAAAGTTCCTCATGACACCTCACTTCTTGTTTTTTATGAATCTTATCATAGCACGGATTTAATATAATAATTTGTGAAATGTTGAACAAAGTATGAAACATGAGTAAAAACGGGAAGATTTACTTAAGAGTGTATTTTTTGGAAAGCGCTTTCGATTAGCACGACTAGATCATAAGTCATTAAAAAACTATTTTAAAATAATAAAAACTGCACTTCCGATTGTTAACACAATCGGGTGCAGTTTTATTTCAAAAAAGCTTACTCATTCCATTTTGTGTGAAACACACCTTCGATATCTGTCCGCTCATACGTATGGGCGCCGAAGTAATCGCGCTGTGCCTGCAGCAGGCTGGCGTTGGAGCGGCCCGTCCGGTAGCCGTCATAATAAGATAGAGCGGTGCTCAAGGCTGGGAACGAGATGCCTGAAGTGATACCTTCGCAGACGACTTTCCGAAGTCCTGTCTGGTAGTCTTTGAGCTTTTCTGCAAAGAAAGGTGCGATCAATAAGTTTGACAGGTCGGGCTGCTCGTTGTACGCTTCGCTGATCAGGTTTAAAAATTCGGCGCGGATGATGCAGCCGCCGCGGAAGATCAGAGCGATGTCCGAAAGCTTCAGGTTCCATCCGTAAAGCTCTGATGTCATTTTATACTGGGCGAAGCCTTGTGCATAGGCGCACACTTTTCCCATATATAATGCCTGTCTGACGTAGTCGATCCACACGTTTTTATCCAGATGCCAGTCTTCTTCCGCCGGACCGGCGAGAATTTTTTCCGCAGCCACCCGCTCTTCTTTTAAAGATGACAGGTAGCGGGCGAATAGCGATTCCGTGATAATGGACGACGGAATGCCGTTGTCGATCGCCTGCATGCTCGTCCATTTGCCTGTGCCTTTTTGGCCTGTTTTATCAAGGATGACGTCGATCAGCGGACCGCCTGTCCGGTCATCCTTTTTCCTTAAAATTTCGGCAGTGATTTCGATTAAATAGCTTTTCAGTTCGCCTTGATTCCACGTTTCAAAAATGTCGGCGATTTCATCGATGGACAGATGCAGTTTTTCTCTTAAAAATGTATAGGCTTCTGCGATCAGCTGCATATCCGCGTATTCGATCCCGTTATGGACCATTTTCACGAAGTGTCCGGCTCCTTTCGGCCCGATGTAGGTGCAGCAAGGGTCATTGCCGACTTGGGCTGCGATTTTTGTCAAGATCGGAGCAGCTTTTTCATAGACGTCCCGATCTCCCCCGGGCATGATCGAAGGACCTGTTAACGCTCCGACTTCGCCGCCGGAAATGCCGATTCCCAAATAGCCGATTCCTTCAGACTTCAGCCTGTCGTATCTTCGTTCTGTATCTTCGTAGTGGGAGTTGCCTCCGTCCATGATGACATCGCCTTCTTCAAGCAGCGGCACTAATGAATCGATCACTGAATCGACCGCTTTGCCCGCTGTTACCATGAGAAAGATTTTCCGCGGCTTTTCTAAAGACTGGACGAAATCCTTCAGCTCGTAGTACGGGCTGAGAGGCTGTCCTTCAATTTTCTCCATCAGTTTATCGGTTAAATCCCTTGTGTAATTGTAGACGGCGACTTGCTCTCCTTTGCCGGCCATGTTCAAGGCAATATTGCTGCCCATCACTCCAAGGCCGATGACGCCAATTGTATTGACCATAATTCCAGCTCCTTCAATAATGTTATACAAATAGACTTAGCAATAACGTAAATCCTAATCCGGCTACAGCGATGATCGTTTCGAGCAATGTCCATGTCGCAAATGTTTCTTTCATGCTTAAACCGAAGTACTCTTTGAACATCCAGAATCCGGCATCATTCACATGGGAAGCGATTACACTTCCGGCCCCGGTAGCGAGCACGACCAAGGCAAGGTTGACGTCAGAATGTCCAAGCATCGGAATGACGAGCCCCGTCGTCGATAAGGCTGCGACTGTGGCGGAGCCTAAAGAAATGCGCAGGATCGCCGCGATTAACCAGGCAAGCAGGATCGGCGACATCGACGTGCCTTTGAACAATTCGGCCACGTAGTCGCCTACCCCGCCGTTGATTAATACTTGTTTGAAGGCGCCGCCGCCCCCGATGATCAACAGCATCATCCCGATTTGCGAAATGGCTGTCGAACAGGAATCCATTACCGTTCTAATCGGAATGTTCCTGGCGATGCCCATCGTATAAACCGCGACTAATAAAGAAATGATCATTGACGTAGATGCATTGCCGATCAAACGAATACCTGCAAGAATGCTATTATCTGCAAACCCCATCGTTTCTTGAAGCAGCGTAATGATCGTAGAAATGGACATGATGATGACCGGAAGCATTGCTGTGAACACGCTGATTCCGAAACCGGGCGTATCTTCAAGTTTGAACGTTTTCTGCTCGCCTAAAGACGCGATATTTCCTGTTCTCGTAAACGAATCGGGTACGATTTTTTTCGCAAGCTTCGTAAATACAGGTCCGGCGATCAGCACCGTCGGAACTGCGATAATGAAGCCGTACAGTAGTACTTCCCCGATGTTTGCCCCGTATTCCCCGGCGATCGCCGTCGGCCCCGGATGCGGCGGCAGGAAGCCGTGCGTGACGGATAAGGCGGCCGCCATCGGGATGCCGAGGAACAGAATTGAAATTTTTAATTCTCTTGAGATCGCGAATACAATCGGAATTAATAATACCAGTCCTACTTCAAAGAATAAAGCCACACCGATAATGAATGAGGCGATCACGACCGCCCATTGGATATTTTTTTCGCCGAATTTGTTGACGAGAGTCATTGCAATGCGCTGCGCGCCCCCTGAATCTGCGATCAGTTTGCCAAGCATGGCGCCGAGTCCAAAAATCAAAGCGATGTGTCCGAGCGTTCCGCCCAATCCTTCCTCAATCGTGCTGACGATTTTGTCAAGCGGCATGCCGAGCGCTAAAGCAACGCCGAACGAAACGATGATTAAGGAAAGAAAAGTGTTAAGTTTTAATCCCATAATGAACAGCAATAATACGACAATCCCGATTGCTACAATGATTAATGGCATGATAGCGCCTCCATTCCCTTTATTCGTTTATTAAGCTTCTTTGATAGTTTGCAATTTGTGCATACTCGTTTTCCAATGATCTTGATAAATTGATGAAAATCGGCATCAATTTCCGGTACTCTTTCGCCGAAGCTTCAATTGGCGTATGCCGGTTGGTGCTGCCGATCATGCCGGATGCGACATCGAAAGATTCGATTTTTCCCATGGCGTACAGACCTAAAATGCACGCGCCGAGACAGGAGCTTTCATAGCTTTCCGGAACGACGACTTCAGACTCGAATATATCGGCCATCATCTGCCGCCAAACGGCAGACCTCGCGAATCCCCCTGTCGCTTGAATCCTTGCGACGGGACCGTCCATACATTCTGTCAGCGCCAAAAATACGGTATACAAATTGTAGATGACCCCTTCCAATGCGGCCCGGATCATGTGCTCTTTTTTGTGGGACATGGTCAGGCCGAAAAATGAACCGCGCACATCCGGATTCCATAAAGGAGCGCGTTCGCCTGCGAGATATGGATGGAACAGCAGGCCGTCGGCACCGGGTCTTACGCGCTCGGCGATTTTGGTCAGCACGTCGTATGGATCGATTCCCAGTCTTTTCGCCGTTTCGATTTCTGAAGAGGCAAATTCATCTCTGATCCAGCGAAGCACGATTCCTCCATTGTTAACCGGACCGCCGATGACCCAATGCTTTTCCGTCAAGGCGTAGCAAAAGATTCGCCCTTTTTCGTCGGTTTGCGGCTTGTCGATGATCGTGCGGATGGCGCCGCTTGTCCCGATCGTGACTGCGATCTCGCCCTTCTTAATGGCATTGACGCCAAGGTTCGACAGCACGCCGTCGCTTGCCCCGATGACAAAAGGCGTTTCCGGATCAATTCCCATCTGCCTCGCGATATCCGGGTTGCAGCTGCGAAAGATCTCTGTCGTTGGCACGAGTTTAGATAAATGGTCAGGTGTGATGCCTGCGATCGTTAATGCTTCTTCATCCCAATCCAGCTTTTTGAGATTCATCATCCCCATGGCCGAAGCAAGTGAATAATCGACCACGTATTGACCGAAAAGTTTATGAAAGATGTATTCTTTGATCCCGATATATTTTTTTGCCTTGGAAGCGATTTCAGGATGTTCATGCACAATCCAGGCAATTTTGCTTAAAGGCGACATCGGATGAATCGGCGTCCCGGTCCGTTTGTAGACTTCGTGCCCGTTCAATTCGTCCTTGATTTTGCGCGCCCAGCCTTCGCTTCGGTTGTCCGCCCATGTGATGCAGGGCGTAAGCGGCCGTCCGTCTTCATCCATGGCAATGACGCTGTGCATGGCGCTGCTGAATGAAATAAATGATATCTTTTTTTTCTGGTGATGTTTCATGATGCCGGCAACCGCTTGCATCACCGCCTGAAAAATCTCTTCCGGCTTTTGTTCAGCCGTTGAGATATCCGGTGTGTAAAGCGGATAGCCGATATTTTCTTTTTGGATCACGTCCCCGTTTTCGCTGAATAAAACGGCCTTCGTGCTCGTTGTGCCGATATCGATGCCTAACATGTAACTAGTCATTTTCCTGTTCAGCTCCCTTCGTCAGCATTTGTTGCGACAGCCAAAGATCTTCTACTTTATCTTGAACATCATCAAAATTTTGATGTAAGGACTTTATCATCAAAGCCCGATCTTTCGTTTCGATCGCTTGAATATAAAGCTCGTGATTATCAAAAATTCTTGTGAAATCTTCGTATTTTTCTTTTAAACGGGCCCGCATCGACAACAGAATAAAGCTCTCCATAACGGGTTTTAAATTATTCCATATCATCTGAATGTACGAATGATTGATGGAGCGGACGATCGTCTCATGGAACAAAACGTCCTGATATGAGAACTCATCAGCATCTTCGTATTTGATCGAGACTTTCATCATTTCCAGTATCTTGCGAAGATCCTTGACTAACTGATCGGTGTCTATTCTGACAAGCCGCTCAAAGACGAATGTCTCGATCAGAAGGCGGACATCGTAAATCTCTCTGATCTCTTTTTCCGTTAGGCCGATGACAACTGCGCCCATTCTTTCCAGCCGGATGATTTTTTCGGTTGCCAATGTCCGCAGAGCCTCCCGTACGGGGGAGCGGCTTACCGAAAAATCGGCAGCAATTTTATTTTCAGACAGAATGGTACCGCTTTCAATCATTCCGGAAATAATCCGCATCCTCAGTTCGCTCGCCACGCGAACCCCTGTTGAAGCTTTTGAAAGCCATTTGACGGGATATAAAAGGTCATTTGATTCGATCATAAACTCACCTTCCCACACAATGAGTATACTTGTATACAAGTATGATAACTCTAATTTTATATTTGTGCAAACACTTTCATTTCTAATTTTTCGAAAAATTTTTTCCAGAAGAGGAGACTTAAGTGATTCCAGCATCTATATTAATTGTAAAATAAAAGGTTGGAGAGGAGGGTGAATATTATAATAGAAAAATGAATACACAAAGCTGATAGGAGGCAAGGAGCAGGAAGGAAGGGGGCTTTTATGAAAGGTTAAGAATTAAAACTTTCGAGAGCATAGTGGTTGTGCTTCAGAATTCATTAGCAAGAAAGGTCCTGATCTCTCAAGTAAGTCGCGAAATCTTGTAATGGTTTCGACAGCCTTTTTAAAGGACTAGCAATTGATTATAAATATCCATTCATTAATTAAATTAACTAATTATGTTACAATAAATCCAATGATATGTTCACTTGGAGGTTTTCCATGCAGCGCGGCACATTTCAATTAATGAAATCAGTCAATAAATCGATCATTTTAAATAAAATTCGTACGTCGGAACCTATTTCACGGGCGCAAATCGCCAAAGAAACGGGCATCACGCCGCCTACGGTCAGCAGCATTGTCAAAGAGCTGATAGAGCAGGGCCTGGTCACAGAGAGCGCACTCGGCCATTCGAGCGGCGGGCGGAAGCCGACGATGCTGCATATCAACAGCGGCGCGTTTTACGTGATTGGGGTCGATGCGGGGCCCGAGACGGTGGAATGTATACTAACCGATTTAACCGGCGAGATTTTTCACCGAACGTCAAGTTTGCTGAAAAAACCGTTAACAAATGAGCAGTTTATCAGTATTCTAAAGGAAAATATCTATACCATCTTGCGTCTTTCCAATGCCGATCAGGAAAAAATCATCGGAATCGGGATCGCGATGCACGGGGTGGTCGACGTTGAAACGGGGACTTCGCTCGTCGCGCCTATTTTGCATTTAACCGACGTCCCGATCAAAGAAGCGCTTGAAGAAGAGTTTGGCTTTACGGTAAAGGTCGAAAACGATGCGCGGGCGATGGCATTGGGCGAATCGTGGTTTGGCGGCCACGGCGACGACGGCAGCATGGTTGCCGTCAACATCGGTCGCGGCGTTGGTGCAGGTGTTGTGATGAACGGAAAACTGTATCATGGGGCACACGGAATCGCCGGAGAATTTGGCCATATGATCGTTGATGTCAACGGCGACACTTGCGAGTGCGGCAACCGGGGCTGCCTTCAAACGGTCATAAGCGGCCCTGCAATTGCCGAACGGGGGAAAAAGCGGATAACGGACAGTGACGCCCGCCTTACGGCTAAAGAAATATTCGATTTGGCGCAAAACGGCAGCGAGGCTTGCATTGACCTGTTCCGCGAAACGGGCAGGATGATCGGGATCGGCTTAATCAACCTCATTCATCTCGTCAATCCGAACAAAATTGTGCTTGGAGGCGGGGTCATGAAGAGCGAGAAATTCATGATGCCGGCGATTCTTGAGACGATTCAGCAGCGGGCGTTGACAGCCGAAGCGAAGCAGACAAAGGTGGCCGTCACCCAGCTTGGCGATGATGCGACACTGCTCGGCGCCGTTTCCTTGCTGTTAATCGAATTATTTGATCCGGTTTGAAAAAAGGCTGAACCAAGCTTAAAGGTTCAGCCTTTATTGACCGTATCAATAAACCGGAGGTAAGCCTCACGGTCTTTTAATACCCCTGCGTCTTCGAGCGCTTTTACAAATTTCTTTCCGAGTTCTTCCCTTACGATCGATTCAGCCTCTTTGGGGTCGGAAACCGTCCCGTATTGATCTTTCAGCTGTTCGGCCCATTCCTCGTGATACGGTTCCACGCCGCTTGGACGGCCTGACAGAAATTCCTTGACCGCCGCCAACTCGTCTTTCAGCCTCGGCGGCAGAACGGCCAGCCCCATGACCTCGATCAAGCCGATATTTTCCTTTTTGATATGGTGAACGTCTGCATGCGGATGAAAAATGCCGAGCGGATGTTGAGCTGAAGTCCGGTTGTTTCTCAGAACGAGATCGAGTTCAAATATCCCGCTTCTGTTTCTCGCAATTGGTGTAATCGTGTTATGCGGCGTGTCACCAGTAAACGCAAGGACGTCTGCTTGTGCATCCGAGTAGTTTTTCCAAGCGTGCAGAATGTCACCCGCTGCATCGGTAAGGCGGTCGATTTCTCTTCCTTTTAAGCGGATGACCGACATCGGCCATTTTAAAACAGAAGCTGCAATCTCCGGATGTTTCTTCAATTGAAACGAAAATGCATCATCCGCGCGGGTCATGGCAAACTCGTAGCGTCCGGCCTGGTAATGGTCGTGGCTAAGGATCGATCCTCCGACGATCGGCAAATCGGCATTTGACCCGATGAAATAATGCGGAAATTTGTCGGTAAACACGAGCAATCGTTTAAATGCATTTTTGTCGATTTTCATCTCGCGGTGCTCTTCGGAAAACAAAATGCTATGTTCGGTATAATACGCGTACGGCGAATATTGAAAATACCAATTTTCCTCAAGCAGCGGAATCCTGATGATCCTGTGGCTGGCCCGCGCCGGATGTCCAAGACGCCCTGCGTATCCTTCATTTTCCTTGCACAACAGGCATTTCGGGTAGCTCCCTGCCTGCTTTGCCGCGCGCTCCCGTTTGATTTGTTCAGGGTCTTTTTCGGGCTTTGACAAATTGATCGTAATATCCATTTGACCGTAGAAGGTGTCCGCTTGATAAGAAATATTTTTGGCGATCTGCTTCGTTTGGATGTAATTGCTGTTTTTGCTGAGACGGTAAAAATAGCCGGTTGCCGCAAGGGGCGATTGATGATACTTTTGGTTGAAAATCGCATTGATCACGGAAGGTCTTGCGACAAAGCAATTCATGATATTTGCCGACAATATTTCTTTCGCCTCCGGGGCGTCTGTTATAACGCCCTGTTTGACGGCGCATGCGATTAAGCTTTCAAGCAGGTCGGGAATGGATTCATCGATTGTTTCAATCTTCTCTTCGGGGAACGACGCCAGCCCGAGCTGGTTCAATACTTGATTTCGCGCGTAATTGACGTCGGCCGGTTCGATTAATTCCGCTGCAAGCGCTTTTTGAATAAGGCTCTCAATATATTTGTAAACCAATGTTACTCTCCTTTTCCGTAGCCGTGTGGATGTGAGGAATGCCATTTCCAGGCGTCTTCGATGATTTTGGCGACGGACGTGCGCGACGGTTTCCAGCCGAGCACTCGTTTTGCTTTAGAGGAGCCTGCTATTAAAATGCTTGGATCGCCGGCTCTCCGGTCGCCGATGTTCGCGGGGATCTCTCTGCCTGTTACCGTTCTTGCGGCATCGATCATTTCTTTTACCGAAAAACCCCGGCTGCTTCCGAGGTTGAATACGTCGCTTTTGCCGCCGTTTCGCAAGTAATCCAATGCCAACAAGTGGGCATCGATCAGGTCTTCAACATGGACGTAGTCGCGGATGCAGGTTCCGTCGGGAGTGTCATAATCGCCGCCGAAAATGGTAATGTGTGATCTTTGTCCGAGAGTCGTCTGCAATATAATCGGGACGAGGTGTGTTTCAGGGCGGTGGTCTTCGCCGATATCCCCCGTTTCCCTTGCTCCTGCGACATTAAAATAGCGCAGAGAGACATAGTTGATGCCGTGGGCTTCGTCAGTCCGCTTGATCAACTTCTCCATGATCAGCTTCGTTTCCCCGTACGTACTGGTCGGAACGGCCGGCATCTCCTCTGTAATCGGTACAGATTCGGGTTCCCCATAGACGGCCGCGGTCGAGGAGAACACGATGTTCTTCACCCCGTATTCGATCATGACCTGAAGCAGAACCTGCGTCCCATACACATTGTTATCAAAGTATTTGAGGGGATGCTTCATCGATTCGCCGACAAGCGAATTAGCGGCGAAATGGATCACATCATCGATCTGTTCTTTTTGAAAAACCGAACGAAGAAAATCGATGTCCCGCACGTCTCCTTCATAAAAATGAGCCTCGGGGTGTACGGCTTTTCTTTGGCCCGTTTCAAGATTATCAACGATTACAACGCTTTCACCTTTGTCAATTAGCTGATAGACGGCATGTGAACCGATATAGCCGGCTCCGCCTAAAACCAACACGCTCATATGAATGCTCCTTTCTCGATTTCTTTTGCACCGTCGCTAATCTCTGCTGTATAAAACGCCGGCTCATATCCTACCTTTTCACGGTATACGGCATGAATGCTTTTCTTTACATCATCAGCTTTTTCCTTCTCAACGATCGCAATCGCGCAGCCGCCGAATCCGGCTCCGGTCATGCGGGCGCCCAGCACTCCCGGCTGGTCCCAAGCGGTTTCTACAATCGTATCAAGCTCAAGTCCTGTTACTTCATAATCGTGTTTTAAGGATAGATGAGACTCGTTCATCAGCTTGCCAAAACCGATGAGATCGCCTTCTCGAAGCTTTTCCAGCGCATCTAAAGTCCGGGCGTTTTCATATACGGCGTGCCTGGCGCGTTTTCGATTGATATCATCGCGGATCAGGTGTTGGAAGGCGTCAAATTCCCCGATTGTCAATTCGCCGAGGCTTTCGATGGCTCTCTCCTTTTGCAAATCGCTCAGCGCCGCTTCGCATTGAGTGCGCCTTTCATTGTACTTGGAGCCTGCCAGATCGCGCCGCTTATTCGTATTGATGATCAGAATCACATGGTCATTCAATACGACCGGTGCGTATTTGTATTCCAGCGTGCTGCAGTTCAAGAGGATGGCATGATCCTTTTTCCCCATGCCGATTGCGAATTGATCCATGATTCCGCTGTTGAGGCCGATGTATTCGTTTTCTACTTTTTGTCCAAGTTTAATCATGGGTACGGGTTCCATATTCAATTCAAAAAGTCCGTTCAACAGAACGCCTGTTGCAAGTTCAATCGAGGCAGAAGAAGAGAGCCCGGCTCCGTGCGGAATATTTCCGTAATACAAAATATCAGCGCCGTGAGAAATGCTGCAGCCCGCTTCTTTCATAAAAAGAAACATGCCCTTCGGATAATTTGCCCACTTGTGAGATGTGTCAAAAGCTAAATCGGACAGGTCGCATTCAATGACTCCGGCGTCGGGAAAATTCATCGAGTAAAAACGGATTTTCGAATCGTCCCGCTTCACACCAAGCGCATACGTACCATACGAAATAGAAGCGGGGAAGACATGACCTCCGTTGTAATCCGTATGCTCGCCGATCAAGTTGATTCTCCCCGGGGCAAAAAAAGTTCTGGGCGTCTTTGCCGTACCAAAAATAGAACGAAATTCGTTTAATAAAGAAGAAGCAGTATTCATAATTCCTCCTATTATTTTGACATTGGCCAAACTTAATAAATTAATTTAATTAAGTTAATCCAAGTGTACTATGTCTGATGAAGCGGCGCAATAAAAAGTGTTTTGTCAATTTGTAAAATTTTCAGCGGGAGGATCAGCACTTGACTTTTGGAGAAATACAAGTTAAATTAGTAAAATATTTTACTAAAGAGATCGGCTCATGGAGGTTAAAATCGTGGCGACTATTAAAGAAGTGGCAGAAGCGGCAGGGTATTCAATTTCAACGGTTTCCCGCGTTTTGAATAATGATTCGACCCTTTCTGTGCCTGATGAGACACGGAAAAAAATATTTGAAGTGGCGGAAAAGCTGAACTACCGGAAGAAAACGGTCAGAATGCTGGTGAAAAACATTGCCTTTTTATACTGGCTGACCGATAAAGAAGAGCTGGAAGACGTTTATTTTAAAACGATGAGGCTGGAAATCGAGAAGCTGGCAAGCAAGTTTAACGTGGAACTGACCACGTATAAAATTTCCGACGGCGTCGAGGCCATCCCCGAGGATATCGGGGGATTCATCGCAGTCGGGTCGTTTTCGGAAAAAGAACTCGCCTATTTGCGGAGCATTACGCCGCACGGAGTTTTTATTGATTCTTCCCCTGATCCCGATCATTTTGATTCGGTAAGGCCCGATTTATTGCAAATGACCAAAAAAACGGTCGATTTTCTTATTGAAAAGGGGCACGAAAAGATCGGGTTTATCGGCGGAACTTATTACAACCCGAACACAGACAAAGATGAGATGGACATACGGGAACGGACATTTCGCGCTTATATGAGCGAAAAAGGGCTGCTTGAGGAACATTATATGTTTTGCCGCAGAGGCTTTTCCGTCGAAAACGGCTACCATCTGATGGGCAAAGCGATCAAAGAGCTCGGCGAAAAGCTGCCGACGGCTTTCTTCACGGCGGCGGACCCGATTGCTGTCGGCTGTCTCCAAGCGTTGAATGAAAAAGGGATCGCCATACCGGGCAGGGTCAGCATCATCAGCATCAACAACATCAGCGTCTCCAAATATGTATCGCCTCCGCTGACGACGTTTCATATTGATATCGGAGAATTGTGCAAAAACGCCATTGAGCTTCTGCTCGAACGGGTATTAGAAAAGCGGAACATCGTGAAGACGCTGTATCTTGGGGCTGAACTGGTGGTAAGAAAAAGTACAAAATAAAACAAGGGCACGGCTTTCAATAAGCCGTGTTTTATTTTTCGTAAAATATTTTACCTTTTTAAGTAAAAAAGTTGTTTACAGTTTTTCTTGGCCGTGCTATATTGATTCTGTAAAGCGTTTTCAATTCATTTAAAGGAATGAGACAAACGATGAAATTGAAAAAGTACGTTGGAATGTTCAGTATCATGGCTTTATCCGTATCATTAGCTGCATGCGGCCCGAAAGAAAGCAGCAATGAAGCCTCAAGCTCGGATAAAAAGGAACTGGTAATCTGGGAGGATAAAGAGAAGGCGGAAGGCATTCAAGATGCTGTTGCCCAGTTTGAAAAGGAGCATAACGTCTCTGTCAAAGTCATTGAAAAACCATATGCCAAACAAATCGAAGATTTACGAATGGATGGACCGGCCGGCACGGGGCCCGATGTTCTGACGATGCCCGGAGACCAAATCGGCACGGCGGTAACGGAAGGTTTGATCAAGGAATTGTCGATCGGTAAAGACGTTCAATCGATCTATACCGACGCTGCGATGAAATCGCAAATGATAAACGGCAAAGTCTACGGACTGCCGAAAGCGGTCGAAACGACGATGCTCTACTATAATAAAGACCTGATTTCCGAGAAAGAACTGCCGAAAACGCTGGATGAGTGGTATGAATACTCGAAAAAAGTGACAGACGGCAAGAAATACGGCTTTTTGGCCTTATTCGATCAGATTTATTATGCCGAAAGCGTCATGAGCGGCTACGGCGGGTACATTTTTAAAAGCAAAGGCGACGGCAGCTATGATCCGGCTGACATCGGTTTGAACCAAAAAGGTGCAATCGAAGGCGCAGCGTACATAGAGAAGTTTTATAAAGAAGGATTGTTCCCGGCGGGCATCATCGGAGAGCAGGGCATAAATGTACTGGAATCGCTGTTTACGGAAGGGAAAGCGGCGGCGATCATTTCCGGCCCGTGGAATTTGGAGCCGTTCAAAAAATCGGGGATCAATTACGGCGTGGCGAAGCTGCCTGAGCTGCCAAACGGCAAAAATATGAGCGCTTTTATTGGCGTAAAAAGCTACAATGTCAGCGCTTACTCAAAAAATGCCAAACTTGCGGAACAATTGGCCGTCTTCCTCGCCAATAAAGAAAATTCGAAAAAGCGGTATGAGGTCACAAAAGAAGTCCCGGCCGTCAAAGCATTGGCGGATGATCCGGCCGTTACAAAAAGCGAAGCCGCCAAAGCCGTTGCCGAACAGTCAAAGTTCTCAGAATTGACGCCGAATATTCCTGAGATGAATGAAGTATGGACACCGGCCGATGCGGCGCTGCAAACCATCGCAACAGGCAAAGCAGAGCCGAAAAAAGCGTTGGATCAAGCTGTTGAAACGATTCAAGGACAAATCAAGGCCAAACACAGCGGCAAGTGATGGGGAATGGCGTCAGGCGAATTGGCGCCATTTCATCATAAGGACGTCCGTATAAAGAGGTGAAAGAGAAGGTGCAGCATCGCAAAACGGCTTTGCTATTATCGATTATTCCGGGCTTCGGCCAATTTTACAATAAACAATGGATAAAAGGTCTGCTATTCCTTATTTTAGGTGCAGCGTTCTTCGCGGTTTTTGGCGATCTGCTGAATATGGGACTGTGGGGCATCTTTACGCTTGGAACCGAAGTGCCGCGCGACAACTCGATTTTTCTTCTGGCACAAGGCATTATTGCCGTGATTGTCACGTGTTTCGGACTGGCCGTATATTACGTAAATTTAAGGGATGCGTATCAAAACGGAAAATTGCGCGATGAACATCAGGAATTAAGCTCCCTTAAAGAGCAATATCAAAATTTAATTTCTCAAGGCTATCCATACGTGATCAGCGGTCCGTCGCTGTTTATCCTAATTTTTGCCGTCGTTTTCCCGATCTTATTCAGCTTTGCATTAGCCTTTACAAACTATAATTTATACCATTCGCCGCCTGCACATTTAGTCGATTGGGTGGGACTGAAAACATTTTCTGAGATTTTCACCGTTGATATTTGGCGTTCGACCTTTTTTGATGTGCTGGCATGGACTGTCGTCTGGACGCTTGTCGCTTCTTCCCTGCAGGTCGGATTGGGGATTTTGCTGGCGGTCGTCGTCAACCAGAAAGACATTCGCTTTAAAAAATTGTTTCGTACGATTCTCGTTTTGCCTTGGGCAGTGCCCGGTTTCGTCACGATCCTTGTCTTTGCCGGTCTTTTTAATGACAGTTTTGGCGCGGTCAATCATACGATTCTGGCTGCTTTAGGAATCGATCCGATTCCTTGGATGACAAATGCGGGCTGGGCGAAACTGGCGCTGATCCTTATGCAGGGCTGGCTCGGTTTTCCGTATGTGTTCATCGTCACGACCGGCGTCCTTCAGTCGATCCCGGATGACCTTTATGAAGCGGCAACCATTGACGGTGCATCCGTTTTTGCTAAGTTCAGGCACATTACGCTGCCGCTGATCTTAATTGCCATGGCTCCGATTATTATTACGCAGTTCACCTTTAATTTTAATAACTTTAACATTATCTATCTCTTCAATGGCGGCGGCCCGGCAGTTCCCGGATCGACCGCGGGGGGAACCGATATTTTAGTGTCCTGGATTTATAAGTTGACGATGCAGTCGAGCCAGTATTCTTTGGCGGCGGCATTGACGATTCTATTGTCCGTCTTTGTCATTTCGATTGCACTGTGGCAGTTCAGGCGGACGAATTCTTTCAAAGAGGGGGCTTAAGACGATGCTGACAGACATGAGAAAAAGAAAGTTTTTCCGCCTTTTTTTCTCTTACGCGCTATTGATTTTCATGATCGTTGTCATCATTTATCCCCTGCTTTGGACCGTGGGAGCCAGTTTTAATCCAGGCAACAGCTTGATCAGCACATCGATCATTCCGGACAATCCGACATTGGATCATTATAAAGAATTATTTGCCGGAAAACAGAGCCTTCAATATGGGAAATGGTATCTCAATTCGCTGAAAATCAGCATATTTACGATGATCGGAGCGGTCATCAGCGTTTCTTTTACAGCTTATGCTTTTTCCAGATTCCGGTTTAAGGGCAGAAAAAACGCGCTGATGCTATTTTTGCTGCTGCAGATGATCCCGCAGTTTTCGGCTTTAGTCGCGCTCTTCGTTTTGGCGCAAATGCTGGGAATGATGAACAGCCACTGGCTGTTGATTTTGCTGTATATCGGCGGACAGATTCCGATGAACACCTATTTGATGAAAGGCTATATGGACTCGATTCCGGTTGATTTGGATGAAAGCGCCAAGATAGACGGCGCCGGCAACACAAGGATCTTTTGGCAAATCATCATGCCTTTATCAAAGCCGATGATTGCGGTAGTCGCCATGAACGGATTTACCGGGCCGCTCGGAGACTTCGTATTGTCGTCGACTATCTTGCGCTCGCCTGAATCTTATACGCTGCCGATCGGCTTATACAATTTAGTGAATGAGGTCATGGGAGCAAGCTATACGACGTTTGCCGCCGGAGCCATTCTGATCAGCATACCGGTCGCCGTCATCTTTATCATGCTGCAGAAGAATTTTGTGTCAGGATTAACGGCAGGCGGAACAAAAGGATAAACGAATGAAAAGGAGAGTATTATGTCTAAATCTTATACGACAGAGGCAAAATTCATGCTTCACGGAGGAGATTACAATCCTGAGCAGTGGCTTGATCGGCCCGATATTTTAGCGGACGATGTAAAATTGATGAAGCTTGCCCATGCTAATACGTTTTCTGTGGGGATTTTTGCATGGAGCGCACTTGAGCCTGAGGAAGGCTTCTATACGTTTGACTGGCTGGACGGGATTTTCGACAGCATCCACCGGATGGGGGGGCGGGTGATTTTGGCGACCCCAAGCGGAGCGCGCCCGGCCTGGCTGTCGCAAACATATCCCGAAGTGCTGCGCGTGAATGCAGCCAGGGTGAAACAGCTCCACGGTTCAAGGCATAATCATTGTTTTACTTCCCGCGTATACCGCGAAAAAACGAGAGACATCAATCGCTTGCTGGCCGAAAGGTATGGCAGGCATCCGGCGCTCCTCATGTGGCACGTGTCGAACGAATACGGCGGGGAATGCCACTGCGGGGAGTGTCAGAACGCGTTCAGAGACTGGCTTAAAAAGAAATACAACGATGATCTGAAGGCGTTGAATGACGCCTGGTGGGGGCCTTTTTGGAGCCATACGTACAGCGACTGGTCGCAAATCGAATCCCCTTCTCCGATCGGGGAAAGCGCCGTACACGGTCTGAATTTGGACTGGCGCCGGTTTGTCACCGACCAAACGATTTCGTTCTATCACAATGAGATCGCTCCTTTAAGGGAAATCACGCCGAACATTCCCATCACGACAAACTTCATGGCAGATACATACGATTTAATTCCTTTTCAGGGCCTCGATTACAGCAAGTTTGCCAAGCATGTTGACGTGATCAGCTGGGATGCGTATCCCGCATGGCACAATGATTGGGAGAGCACGGCCGATCTGGCGGCGAAAGTCGGTTTTATTAATGACTTATACAGGAGCCTGAAGCAGCAGTCGTTCCTGTTAATGGAATCCACGCCAAGCAGCGTCAATTGGCATGATGTGAACAAACCGAAGCGCCCGGGGATGAATTTGCTGTCATCGATGCAGATGGTCGCTCATGGATCTGACAGCGTCCTCTATTTTCAATGGCGGCAATCCCGCGGTTCTTCAGAAAAATTTCACGGAGCGGTCGTCGGCCACGACAATAGCCCGGAAAACCGCGTGTTTCAAGAAGTCTCCAAAATCGGTCAAACATTGGAACGCCTTTCCGATGTCGCCGGGACCAATCGTCCGGCGGAGACGGCCATTCTTTACGATTGGGAAAACAATTGGGCGATTCAGGATGCACAAGGGTTCGGGATGAAGACGAAGCGCTATCCTCAGACATTGCAGCAGCATTACCGGGCGTTTTGGGACCGGGATATTCCCGTCGATGTCATTACGAAGGAACACGATTTTTCATCATATCGATTGCTGATTGCGCCGATGCTGTATTTAGCAAGTAAAGAAACGATAGCCCGGCTCAAGGCATTTGTTGCAGACGGGGGCACATTGGTGCTGACTTATATCAGCGGGATCGTCAACGAGCATGACTTAACCTATTTATCCGGGTGGCCTCAGGATCTCCAAGAGATGTTCGGCATGGAGCCCGTAGAAACAGACACGCTGTACCCAAGCGATAAAAATGCAGTCCGTTATCAAAACAAATCGTATGAAGTGACGGACTATGCAACCGTCATTCGCACGCACACGGCGGTTCAGGAAGGCGTCTATGAGGACGATTTTTACGCAAATACGCCGGCCGTAACAAGCCATCAATACCAATACAAAAAAGGGAAAACATACTATATTGGTGCGAGGTTAAATGACGAATTTCACGGCGATTTTTACGGGCATTTGATGGAAGAGCTGTCGATCAAACCTCCATATTCGGTGAAGCATGAAAAAGGCGTGTCCGTTCAGGTTCGGTGCGACGGGGAGCATGACTATATTTTTGTCATGAACTTTACAGAGGAAAAACAGCCTGTTGTGTTTGAATCAAGCGTGAGAGATATGGTGACAGGGGAAGTCATTACGGATGATTTGACACTGGACAAATATGAAGTCAGAATCGTGGCGAACGCAAAAAAAGACTAGCTTCTGAGAAACATCCGCCCATAGAGAGCGGATGTATTTTTACTCATTTATGATAACGCTTTCATTATGAGGAGGGTGATTATGGGAGGAAAAGGGGTTAAAACGCTGTTTGCGGTTTTTTTCACGCTGATAATGATCATTGGTTCTTTTCAAGGATCGGCCCGGGCAGCCGCTCAGAAGCCGGTCAAGGCTGATATTTTTGTGGAAAAAGTGCCGGGTCTTAACAAAGATTTTATAAAGGGTGTGGACGTTTCAAGCATCATTGCCCTTGAAGAGAGCGGTGTAGCGTTTTACGATGAAGCCGGAAAAAAGCAGGACATTTTCAAAACGCTGAAACAAGCGGGCGTCAATTATGTAAGGGTGCGCATATGGCATAACCCTTATGATGCAAAGGGAAACGGCTACGGGGGAGGCAACAATGATCTGAAAAAAGCCATTGCCATCGGAAAAAGGGCGACTGAAAACGGTATGAAACTGCTGGCGGACTTCCATTATTCCGACTTCTGGGCCGATCCGGCTAAACAAAAAGCGCCAAAGGCATGGACAAACATGAATTTCGAAAACAAAAAAGCAGCGCTGTACAACTATACAAAAGAAAGCCTGCAAGCAATGAAGACAGCGGGAATTAACATCGGGATGGTGCAGGTCGGAAATGAAACGAACGGCGGGGTGGCCGGGGAAAATGATTGGTCAAAGATGTGCGAGCTCTTTAATGCTGGAAGCACAGCGGTTCGGGAAACAGATTCGAACATTCTCGTCGCCTTGCATTTTACGAATCCCGAGCGAACCGGAGGCTATGCTTCGATCGCCCGCACGCTCAACAACAATCGCGTCGACTATGATGTATTTGCAAGCTCGTATTACCCGTTTTGGCACGGTACGCTGCAAAATTTGACGTCCGTGCTCAAACATGTGGCCGGTACGTACGGCAAAAAAGTGATGGTGGCCGAGACATCGTACACCTACACGGCTGAGGACGGAGACGGGCATGCAAATACGGCGCCGAAAGACGGCCAGACGCTCCGCTATCCGATTACGGTTCAAGGCCAGGCAAATGCGGTAAGGGATGTCATTAAAGCTGTAGCCGATGCAGGCGATGCGGGAATTGGGGTTTTTTATTGGGAAGCGGCGTGGATTCCGGTCGGACCCGCGCGCAATCTCGAGAAAAATAAACGCATCTGGGAGACGTACGGTTCAGGATGGGCCACAAGCTATGCCGCAGAATACGATCCCGAAGACGCCGGAAAGTGGTATGGCGGCAGCGCCGTCGACAGTCAGGCATTGTTTGACTTTACGGGCCGTCCGCTGCCGTCCATTAACGTGTTAAAGTATGTCGATACATGTGCGATTGTCCGTTGACCACGAATCGAAAGAGGCCGGGGCCATTAGCGTCAGGCCTCTTTCTAACTTAACGAGACGATTGAATGTGCATTTTCATGACAATCTGTTCTCCGATGGGGCCGATTTTTCTTTCTCCGGTATCGGCAAAACCGGCTTTCTCATACAAACGCCGGGCCGGAACATTTTTTTGATTGACAACCAACACGATTTCATCGCAGTGTTTGAATTCTTGTGTAATAAAGGACGCAAGTTTCAGCAATCCTTTTTTGGCAAAGCCTTTTCTCTGCTGTCTATGATCAATGGATAACGCGGTTAACAGCATGGCGTTCGGATTCGTTGAATAGTCTTTGACTCTTTCTGTTGAGTGAAGCAAAAAAAATCCGACAGGCGTTGCTTCACTGACAATGACGATCGGATATTGTCCGTCAGCCGCTTGCATAACATCGCGAGGAAACGCGGTGAAGCGTCTTTGTTCTTCCGGAAGCTCAAACCCTTTCAAAACGGGCAAATGCTCTTCAGAGCAATGCGCAAGTTCAATGCTCATTTAATAATCCCCTTTCGGCAGCGGGTAAGGTTCTTTCTTATAGAATAGAACATTTGTTTGCTGTTTGCAAAGAAAAAATGAAGGGGAGTGCCCCCTTCACCACGATCTATATCAAACAAATAAAAAGCTGACACTCGGCTTATTTCATCTCCGCCAAAGCGCCTTGAGGCACTTCCTCCCGCTCGATCTCAATCCAGCCTTTTCCGTAGGTTCCGACGGTATACATTTTGAGATAAGCTCCTGCCCGCAGCTTTCTGTCCATCACCCTGACGATTTTTTGCTTGTTTCCGTTTTTATCGTATCCGGTGAATGTGTAGCGGTATTTGCCGTTCCATAGCTTTTCGTAAGCGTCCGTCGTTTTGACGTAGTATGCTTCAACCGGAAGGCCTTTCAGAAAATTATCAGACAGCGGGGTGAGGCCCGCTGTCGTCTTTTGGAGGGCAAACAGTCCTCCAAAAACGATCAAAACAGAGGCGGCGAGTCCGATTCCCAGCTTTTTCATTGCATCTTCTCCCCTTTTCTATTGTTCAGTCCCATTTTATAAATTATCGGCGGGCTAAGACATTGATTCAAATTACAGTACGCTTACATTTTTGTAAGATTAGATTTTGTGAATCGCGGGGCAACGTGTCATAATAGACGCAAACAAAGGAGAGACGGAACATGCAAACCATTATGATTGTGGAAGACGATCCGAAAATCGCCGAACTGCTGCGGTCCCATATCATCAAATACGGCTATCGCGTACACGTCGTTCATGATTTTGACCGCGTGATGGACGAATTCAGAAATGAACGGCCTGACCTTGTACTCCTCGACGTCAATCTGCCGAGCTTTGACGGCTATTATTGGTGCCGGCAGATCCGGCAGGAATCGATCTGCCCCGTTTTGTTTATATCGGCGCGGACAGGTGAAATGGATCAGGTCATGGCGCTTGAAAACGGAGGGGATGATTTTATTACGAAGCCGTTTCATTCTGAAATCGTCATGGCGAAAGTTCGCAGCCAGCTGCGCCGGGCTTACGGCGAATATGCGTCAAAGGCCGATGAGCGGATGCTGGAAAGGGATGGGCTCAGGCTTTTCCCGGAAAGGCTTGAATTAGCATTTGGAGCAAAAACGGCTGCTTTGACGAAAAAAGAAGCCGATATAATCGAAAGCTTAATGGAGCGCTATCCGAGGGTCACCGGCCGCGAAGACCTGCTTGCCAAGCTTTGGGACGATCAGGCGTATGTCGACGAAAACACCCTCAATGTCAACATTACACGGGTCAGAAAGAAATTTTTGGAGCTTGGCATCGAAGACGCGGTAGAAACGGTCAGGGGCGCCGGGTATCGCCTGAATGTATCCTGGGTGAAGGCGGGAGAAGAATGAAGCTGTTTTTCAAGGAGCATTATCTGCTGATCGGCGTGCAAATCGTGCAGTTTACCGTCATGTTATCGGTGTATTGGCTTGATGGATACCGGAGCATCAAGCCCCTTTTGTATGCCGTTTTTCTCGGTTTTTTCTTTCTCGGCTGCTATCTTTTTTATCATTACTATACGCGCCGCAAATTTTACAGGCGCCTCGCAAGGCCCTTAGAGACGCTTGACGAATCCATTCAAAAAAACGGCGGGGCCCCTGCGGCAGAAGCGCTTGAGGAGCTTTTGAAAAGCCAGTACAGGCATTACCGGCACGAATTGAAAACGTTGGAACGTGCGCAAAAAGAGCATCTTACGTTTATGGAGCAATGGGTGCACCAAATGAAAACGCCGCTGTCCGTCATTGAGCTGACGGCCCAGGATCTCGATGAGCCGGAATCGTCGAGCATTCGCGAGGAGACCGAGCGGATGAAGACCGGATTGAACACGGTTCTGTACATGGCCCGCCTTCGGACGATTGAGCAGGATTTCCGCGTCAAGCCGGTCGTTTTAGCTGATATCGTCCATGAAGTCAACCGCGACAACAAACGGCTCTATATCCGCAGCCGGGTGTATCCGAAGTTCAAGGAAGAAAAGCAAGGCCTCACGGTTGAAACAGATGAAAAATGGCTGTTCTTTATGCTGTCTCAGCTCGTGAATAATGCGGTGAAATATTCTGCGGGAAAAAGCAGCACGATCATCATCTCCCTTTATGAAAAAGGAGCGGAAGCGGTATTGGAAGTGACGGATTTCGGCGTCGGAATTCCTGAAGCGGACCGGAAGCGGGTGTTTGATCCGTTTTTTACGGGCGAAAACGGCCGCAGGTTTAGAGAATCAACGGGAATGGGCCTTTATTTGACAAAGACGGCGGCCGATCAGCTCGGCCATCGCCTTGAGCTCGATTCAGAAGAAGGCAAAGGTACGACGGTCCGGATAATGTTCACTTCGACGCAAAACCTTACACCGATGTAAGGAAAGTGAAAGAAGAATCGATAGTTTTGACTTTGCTTTTTTAGATAGACTAAAGTCACAGATCGAAAGAGGAAAGGAGATCTTGTGATGCTTCAAGTTAAACAAGCGAGCAAAATATACGAAGGAAAAATCGCCTACAGGGCGTTAACCGATATTAACTTAACGATTGATGAAGGCGAGTTTGTCGGGATCATGGGGCCGTCCGGAAGCGGGAAAACGACCCTTTTGAATATGATCGCAACCATTGACGAGCCGACGACTGGAGAAATTCTGATCAACGGCAGGAACCCGCATGTGCTGAAAAAAGAACAGCTGGCCAAGTTCCGCCGCAGGGAACTGGGATTCGTCTTTCAGGACTTCAACCTTCTGCACACATTAACGGTTGAGGAAAACATCGTTCTTCCTTTGACGCTTGACGGGGAAAAGGTCAGGGAGATGAAGCGGAAAGCGAACAGCCTTGCTGAAAAACTCGGGATTACACACATTATGAAAAAGCGGACATTTGAGATATCAGGAGGGCAGGCGCAGCGTGCCGCTGTGGCAAGGGCAATGATTCATTCGCCGAAGCTGCTGCTGGCCGATGAACCGACGGGAAATCTTGATTCCAAATCGTCCAAAGACGTCATGGAAATGCTTGAATCGATCAATCGCCATGAGAAAACGACGATGATGCTTGTCACGCATGATCCCCAGGCGGCAAGCTACTGCCAGCGGGTGATCTTTATTAAAGACGGAAAGCTGTATTCGGAAATTAACCGCGGCGATCACCGCCAAGCCTTTTTCCAAAGGATTCTGGACACGCTTTCCTTATTGGGAGGGGATGCAAATGACTTTTCGTCAATTCGCGTTTAACAACGTCCTCCGCAATAAAAGGCTTTATGCCGCTTATTTTCTCAGCAGCATGTTTACGGTGATGGTGTTTTTTACGTTTGCCATGTTTACGTTCCATCCGGCGATCAATGGCGATGCAGGGCAGTCCGGAATGGGTCTTAAAGCGCTGTCAGGCATGTATGTATCGGGCGGCATCATCTTCGTCTTTTCGTTCTTCTTTATTCTGTATTCGATGAGCTCGTTTCTTCAATCAAGGAAAAAAGAGTTCGGGGTATTAATGATCCAAGGGATGTCGATGCGCCAAATCCGCATGATGGTTTTCCTGGAAAATATGCTGATCGGGTTTTTTGCCACCATCGGCGGAATTGCTGTCGGCCTTATATTCGCGAAATTGATCTTGCTCGCAGCCGAAAATGTGCTCATTATTGAAAACAGGCTTAATTTTTACTTCCCGCTGATGGCGGTCATTGTCACGTTCGTTTCGTTTACGGCTTTATTTTTGTTTATTTCGTTTCTCGTGACGTTCGTGCTCAGGACCGGGAAGCTGATCGACCTGTTAAAGGGAAATAAGAAACCGAAGGGAGAACCGAAGGCATCCGTCTTTTTGGCGATCTTAGCGGCCGTTCTCCTTGCATCGGGCTATTATGCAGCTTTGACCGCCAAAGGAAACGGCGTTTTTCTGGCCATGCTTCCGGTGACGGTTGTCGTAATTCTCGGAACGTACCTGCTCTTTACGCAATTAAGCGTCTATGTCATCCGCAGGATCAAAAAACGGGAAACTCTTTTCTGGAGAAAAACGAACATGCTCTTATTTTCCGACCTTTCCTACCGCATAAAGGATAACGCCCGGACGTTTTTTATGGTGGCGATCATTTCTACCGTGGCGTTCAGCGCAATCGGGACGCTCTACGGTGTGCAGTCGGTCTTGCTCGGAGCGACAAAAAGCGTGAACCCGAATACGTTCACATATCAGTCGCGGGGAGATGACAAAAAGGCAGAACAAGATACAGCTTTTATCAATCAGACGCTGCGAGACAGGAATGTGAAGGCGCAAAAGGCAGAAGCGGAATTCAAGTATGTGAAGATAAACGGTGAAGAGCAATTGCTCGTTAAGCTGTCCGATTACAATCGGCTTGCTGATCTGATCGGCGAGAAGCCCCTTAAGCTGGCTGAAGGAAAAGCCGCGGCGGTTGAATTCGACGGCTATGCCGGCAGCTATGAAATCGAGAGGAACAAAGAGACCATCGAGCTAAAAACAGGCAAACGGGTTCAGGCCGATCACGCCATGTATTCAAGGGCAGTGGGCAAGCCGGGAATGTATTATGTCGTTTCTGACGAAGATTTTGAACAATTGAAAAAGCCGGTATCAGAGGAACGGTTTTATGCGTGGCAGGCACAAGGGGAAGACGAGACGTCTTTGATTAAAACAGGAGAGATATTAAACAATAAGCTCGACCCGCTCAATTTCATGGCCGTTGATTACGAGGTTTATGATCTCAGCAGGGGATATGGCCCCATGTTGTTCATCGGGTTGTTTATCGGAATCGTCTTTTTCGTTTCTGCGGGAAGCTTCCTTTATTTCCGCCTGTACACCGATTTGGATGAAGACAAAGAGAAATTTAAAGCGATATCCAAGATGGGCTTGACCAGCCGCGAACTGAAAAAGGTGCTGACAAGGCAGATGGCGATCCTTTTCTTTGCGCCTATTATCGTTGCGCTGATTCATGGAGCGGTGGCGCTCACGGCATTATCGAATGCGTTTCGGTACAATCTCTTTACGGAATCTGCAATCGTTCTCGGCGTGTTTTTCGCGATTCAGGTCATCTACTTTTTCATCGTGCGTTTCTACTATACGAAGCAGATTAAAGCTGCGCTTCGTTAGGAGATTAGACCGCTGTCTAATCTCCTTTTTATATTTCATGCGGCCTGAGCACTTCGCCTCTTTTTTGATTTGGATGATTATGTTAATTTTAAAATATTTCAAATTTGAAAGAGGAGTGGTAGATGTGCAAGTGAAAGAAATTTTCGTCATTCGCTGTATATCCTGCTTAAGCGTCGTTTTGCTCCATACGATTTCCATGGTCCTTTTCTTTCGGGGAGACATGCTTAGTGATACCGTCCGCGTTGTTGAATCTTTCAGAACCCTCCTGATGTTCAGCACGCCGGCGTTTATTTTCATTTCCGAGTTTTTGCTGGCGCACGCATATCCCGGCGGTGTTCCGCAGGGGTTTTTGAAAAAGAGATTCAAGACGATTTTCGTTCCCTTTCTATTCATCGCCGTTCTTGATGCGTTTGTCATGACCGGCTTGATGATGCAGCAGTTTCATATGACGGCGATCGTAAACAAGCTGTTGGCCAACATTTTCTTAGGGAATTTCATCGGCTACTTTATTCTCGTCATCTTTCAGTTTTACCTTCTGCATATGTGCTTTCACTCTTTTTTGCAAAAGGCCTCCCCGAAATGGGTGCTTTCCGTTTCTTTTGCGGCCACCGCTATTTACTTAAGCTATTTTACATTCATCAACCCGCCCGTTTTAAAAGAGATGGCGCCGTTTCCGTTTTCATGGGTGCCTTTTCCCGGCTGGCTTTTTTACTTTTGCCTGGCGTATTATTGCGGAAAGAACTACAAGAGCTTTTTGGCTCTGTTGGACAAGTACAAGTATGCGGTGTACGGTACAGCTCTCATTTCGGCTGCTGCGATTGTCGCCATATCGTTTTTCGGGGAGAATATTGCTGTTAACTCAAAGCGCCCGGATATCATGTTTTACTCCACGAGCATCATTTTCTTGTGCTTTCACCTGTTTTCCAAGCTGAACGCAGTTCCGAGGCTGATCATGATGATCAGCAACTATTCTTTTTCCATCTATTTATTGCACGCCTTCCTGCTCATCTTCGGACTCGTGATTTTAACCGCCTTTGAGGGGCTCCATGCGGCGGCTGCCTGTGTGCTGCTTTTTGTCATTTGTACAGGCGGTGCGATGTTCATCTCATGGGCGGTCAACAAGTGTAAATACGGTTATATGTTCGTCGGCAAAATCTATCAGCCGAAACAGCGGAAAACAGAGCAGAACATACAGCATCACGCAGGGTAGAATCCAAGCGGAAAATCGACAGATTTTCCGCTGTTTTTTTTGCTAAAATATTCACTTGCTTTTTAAATGACGAGTTACCTATAATCATAATATGATAACGAGAATCATTTTCATCAATGGAGGCACCGATGATGGTTTTAGCAGAATTGAATCAAAGGGATAAAGCGAGAATCATAGATTTTTCAGACGTCAATGAGCTGGTGCAGCAGCGGCTGATTCATCTCGGAGTAAAAGAAGACACAGAGATTTGTATGAAGCGGAAACTGCCGTTCGGCGGGCCGTGTATGTTTGAAACATCCGGGCAATCGATCGGCATTCGATTAACCGATGCGAAAAAAATAAAGGTTGAAAAACGATGACTGGACAGCAAATTGCGCTTTTTGGAAACCCGAATACGGGAAAAACCTCATTATTTAATGCATTGACAGGTTCCTATGAATACGTGGGGAACTGGAGCGGCGTCACCGTCGAGAAAAAAGTCGGAAGGATCCGCAATAAAAAAGGGATGATGATTGATCTTCCCGGCGTATATACGTTAAGCCCCCTGTCGCGGGATGAAGGGGTTGTCACCGATTTCTTATTGCACGAGCCGTTTACCGAAGTCTTAAATATTGTGGATGCTTCTCAATTAAAACGAAACCTCCATTTGACGGTACAACTTCTCGAATTCGGGAAACCGCTGACGATCGGTTTAAATATGACAGATGTGGCCAGGCAGCGCGGCATCATCGTCAATCATGCCGGCTTGTCAAAACAGCTTGGCGTTCCGGTCATTCCGATCATCGCCCGGAACGGCACAGGGTGCGACGAACTCAGCCGCCATCTGCTGTCGCGGAACGGCGAAGGGCAAAAGCCGCTGGTGATCGATTACGGCAGCGTGTTGGAGCAGGCAATTCGTCAGCTTGAAACAGTGATACCGGAACGGCCCGGCGTTCCGAAGCGCTGGATGGCCCTTCAATATTTAGAAGGCAATTCGAAAATGAAGGAGCAGCTGGAGTCTTCGGCTGATCAAGCCGCCTTGGAAAAGATCCGCCAGGCGGCCGAAGAAGAAATCGTGAAAGAGAAAACGGCGAAGCCCTTGCACCAGCACATTTACCATGTCAGGGAACAGTATATCGAACGCGTGATTTCGAACTCCGTTCAATTCGAATCAAGCGGAAAACGGACGTTAACCGAGCGGGTTGACGCGATTGTGACCCATCATGTGCTGGGGATTCCGATTTTCCTCGGATTCATGTATCTCATGTTTATGCTGACGTTCGACTGGCTCGGCGTCCCGCTGTCTGATGCGCTTGACGGATGGATGAGCGGTCCGCTGACAGACTGGACGTCTTCGGTTTTAGCGGCGGCTGGGGCGAGCACGTTCATCAAAGCGTTGATTCTCGACGGGATTATTGCCGGGGTCGGCGGTGTTCTCGTATTCGTACCGCAAATATTCATTCTGTTTTTCTTTATATCGCTCCTTGAAGATTCGGGATATATGGCGAGAGTCGCGATGGTGATGGACCGTCTGATGGAGGCGATCGGCTTAAACGGAAAAGCATTCATTCCGCTTATCATCGGCTTCGGCTGCAATGTGCCGGGCGTCATGGCGGCCAGAACCGTTGAGCAGCCGAAAGAGAGGCTGTTGACCATCATGCTGACGCCTTTTATGTCTTGTTCGGCGCGGCTTCCGGTATACGCGCTGTTTGCCGGAGCCTTTTTTGCGGCTCACCAGGCGCTGGTCGTGCTTTCCTTATACGTCCTTGGCATCGCAGCAGCATTGGCGCTGGCAGCCTTTTTATCTTCGTCCAAGCTGAAGGAAGAAAAGTCGTTCTTTGTCATCGAACTGCCGCCGTACCGTCTGCCGCAGGCCCGTACGCTATGGCGGTCGACGTGGGAAAAAGGAAAAGGATTTGTCCGCAAAGCCGGGACATATATTTTTGGCGGGTCTGTCCTCATTTGGATCTTGTCTTATACAGGACCGGGCGGAACGGGAGTAGAAATGGATCACAGCTTTTTGGCAATGATCGGCGGCGTAATTGCCCCGCTGCTTGCGCCGCTCGGCTTTGGAACGTGGCAGGCCGCCGCATCGCTGTTAACGGGATTTCTCGCCAAAGAAGTCGTCGTCGCTTCAATGAGCATTATTTACTTTGTGCCAGAATCACAATTGCAGGGGGTCATGGCGCATCAATTTTCGCCTTTGGCAGCGTACGGATTTATGGCATTTGTGCTGTTGTATGTTCCGTGCCTGGCGACAGTAGCCGTGATAAAAAAAGAGACAACCTCGAAAAAATGGATGTTTTTGTCGATTTTATACGGTCTGGCGACCGCTTACGCCTTGACATTCGTGATTTATCAGGGCGGAAAATTGCTGGGGCTATCATAAGGAGGGATCTGGCGGTATGCTGTTTAATATTACGGTCGGGACGCTCATCTTCGGATATGCGGCTTGGACGCTGTTTAAGTTTGTAAAAAGAAGCCGGAAAGGAAAATGTGCCGCCTGTGAGCTTAATCGCACATGCCAATCCGCCTGTGACGACGTGAAAATGAAAAACAGTTGAGATTGTCTCAGCTGTTTTTTTATGTCCGCACTTCGCTCATAAGGGCATGGGTATTTTCTTCCGAATCCTTGTAGTTCTCATTCCAAATTTTACGGTGTTTTAAATCCATTGCCATTATCCACTCCTATTAAAGTAATATAGGTATTATTAGGTTAACTTATATTAATTTCCTTTTTTTGCTTGAAAAATAAAAAAGCAGTGTGATTTCAATTGCGAAATCCACTGCTTTTATCATGTATCTTATACTAACAACGCAATATAGTTCGGTTGGAAGCGCCTTTTTTATTTTTTCTGATTTTCCTTCTCGCGCTTCACCAGCATATCAGTAATCAAATCGATCTGCCTGCTGACAGAGATCGGATCGTATGGATAGAAGGTGTCAAAGTCATTGATGAAAACGCGGTTGTTTTTAACGGCGTCAAGGTTTTTCCAAACTGCAGATTCCTTCAGCTTGTCGAGCGTTTTGCTGTCTCCGTTCGGATTGTAGTCGGTAACGAACATGTAGTCAGCCGCATATTCAGGCACGACTTCAAGCGAAAGTTCTTTCATTTCCCCGGTTTTGATGACGTCTTTTTCGATTTTTTCAGGGGCTTTTAAGCCGAGGGCATTATAGACGGCTTGGCCTCCGCGGCCTCCGTTGTCGTTGAATACCCAGAACTTTCCTTTATCCGTGTTTTCGTAAATTCCGAATGTGGCGTTTTTATCGATGACTTTATCAATTTTTTTCCTTGCGGCCTTCGCTTTTTGATCAAAATCGGCAAGGAATTGTTCCGCTTCTGTTTTTGCACCCGCGATATCGCCGAACATCTTTACGGTTTCCTGAACGTTTTTGGCGGTGTTGTAAGGGATGACGACAGTCGGCGCGATTTTAGAAAGCTTGTCATAATTGTCATCTTTCATGACGACGATTAAATCAGGCTTCAGCTTCATCACTTTTTCGATGTTGATCGGGTCGCCCACATCAGTGACATCCTTCATTTTATCCTTTAAAAATGGGTTTGTAAAAGACCAGGACCCGGAGCCGACAACGTTCGCGCCTACTGAGAACAGCTCCCCTGCGTAAAAGTCTGTGACGATCCGTTTTGGCTTGACGGGAATTTTTACATTGCCGCGTGTCGATTTATAGGTTCTTGTCGCCGCCTCGGCAGCCCCTTTTTCACTGCCGGTGTTCCCGTTGGACTGTGACGAGCTGCAAGCGCTGACGAACAAACATAATATCATAATCAATCCGATAATAAACGAACGCTTTTTCATTTGACCCTCCGTATATATGTATATAATTGATAATGATTCGCATTATCAAAGTAAATATAGCAGAAAAAGTCCTCATTCGTCCATCACTTTTTTTGCTTTGTATGATGATTATTGTTTTGGATAATTTGTTACTATAAACAGAAAAGGATTGATCAAGAGATGGCGGAAACACATCCGATTATAAAAAAATTGCAGTTTAAGGACTTCGGGCAGCCTGTGCTCATCGTAAACGCGCCAGAGCCTTACAATGAAATCAAGGCAGCATTTCAAGGTGAAGTGCATGACAGGGCTGAAAATGGCAAATATGACTTTGTGCAAGTTTTTGGCACGGCAAATGAAGATCTGCAGGCATCAGCCCGGGAAGCGGAGCATCATGTGGCAGAGGATGGATTATTTTGGCTTTGCTATCCGAAAAAATCCTCCAAAGTGTACAAGGGTTCGGATTGCAGCCGCGAGACGGTAGCCGCATTGCTTGCTGATCAAGGCTATGAGCCGGTTCGCCAGATCGCAATTGATGATGATTGGTCTGCCCTGAGGTTTCGAAAAGCGGAAAAGATCAAGAAAATGAAACGGAAATTTGCCGTGACGGAAAAAGGGAAACAGCGTACTGGGAAAGAATCATAAACACTTGACGATGTATTTTTAGCCCGGCAGGAATGTTCACCTTGTGAAATAAAGGACACAAAAAAGAAATATCATCATGTTCAATATTTCACAAACTTCTGTATAATATATCTTATATTTTAAATTCCATAGAGAAAAGAGGTATGCAGCATGAAGGAATGGGCATTTGTATCAGACTTTGACGGGACGATTTCCAAACAGGACTTTTATTGGATGGTCATTGATAAATATTTTCCTGAAGGCCATGAATTGTTTAAAAAGTGGAAGGCGGGAGAATTAAAAGATATTGAATTTTTAGGCACCGTTTTCGCTTCAATCAATCAAAGCGAACAAACAATCATCGATGACATCCATTCCATTCCGATTGATGAGTATGTACCAGACTTCATTCAGCATGTCCGGGAAAATGGCGGCGACTTTTTCATTCTAAGCGCAGGAACAGATTATTATATTCATTATATTTTGAAAAAATACGGCATTAAAAATGTCGAGGTTTATTCAAATAAAGGCTTTTTTAAAGAAGACAACGTCCATACGACAATTGATAAAAACCATTGGCACTACTCTGAACGATATGGCATTGATAAATCAAAGGTTATACAAAGGTTGAAGGAACAGTATCAGACGATTTATTTCGCGGGTGACAGCGAACCTGATTCCCATCCGGCAAAGTTTGCGGATGTTACGTTTGCAAAAGACGCGCTCCAGGATATATTGCGTGAGCAGGATGTGCCGTTTGTAGCGGTTGAGACTTTCGAGGATATCGAACGGCACTTAAAGCAAAAAGGAATGATCGTCTAATGCCGCGCCGGGTGACGAATATCGCCATTCCATCGGTTTTGGATATTAGTGAAGGCGTATTTGGCCGGTTGGAGGCGATCTTGGAAAAGCACCAGTTTGATAAGGCCATTATGTTTTTTGATGACTTTTCATATCAGCAATATGAGAATTCATTAAAATCCGCTTTTCAAAAAGTCAAAGTCGAAGCCGTTAAACTGCCGTCCGGCCTCGATCTTCAGCAGCTGATTCAGAAAGCATTTTCCATCGGGAATTATGATGTCATGATCGCCATGGGCGGTGGATATGTCGTTGATTGCGGAAAATATATCGCTTTTTCAAAACGCACCCCGTTCATCAGCATTCCGACATCGGCATCCAACATCGGGTTTGCGAGCAGCAATTGCTCTCTTCTGGTCGAGGGCAAAAAAACGACGGTGCCGGCCCGGGTTCCTTATGGGATTATTGCCGATTTGAATATCATTCAAAAAGCACCAAAATGCTTTATTTTAGCCGGGATTGGAGACCTGATGTCCAATATTACCGCCCTTTATGATTGGGAATTTGAAGAGCGGCACGGAGCCGGCAATGTGAATGCGTTCGCGTCTATGCTCAGCAAAAAGGCAGTGAACAGTTTCGTCCGTACGCCGATGAAGGATATTAAACAGCCGATCTTTTTGAAAGAGTTGGTCAGTTCATTAACAATGGGCGGCATCGCCACGGAAATCAGCGGGAACAGCGCACCCATCAGCGGTTCAGAGCACCTGATATCCCATGCGCTCGATAAAATCTCAAAAAAACCGCAGATGCACGGTATACAAGTAGGGTTGGCCACCTATATAATGGCCCATGTCCAGGATCACCGTGCTGAGAGAATTGAAAAGGTGTTTACAAGAACGAGTTTTTTCGATTATGTAAAAACGCTTCATCTTGACAAACATGAATTTCGTGAAGCGATCAGCCTTTCCCACACGGTGAAGCCAAATCGTTATACATATTTGCATGAAAAGGCATACCGTGAAAAAGCGCTTCGTTTGCTTGATGAAGACCCCATTCTTCAAGACATATTTTAAGACATGCAAACAGTCTCCGCGAGAGGCTGTTTTTTTGCTGTGGGGGGTTTTCCGGATGATGTCATAAAGGAAAAGGCAAGGACTGTGGTAAAATAAAGGAGAAATAGGTCATAGGTATGAGTTTGAGGCACGATTTTAATCAGGGAGAGTGGAACATGTACAAACTAATCGCGATAGATATGGATGGAACATTGTTGAATGACCTTCATGAGGTAACAGAGGAAGTGCGTGATGCCCTTCATGCGGCGAAAGCGCAAGGCGTGAAGATCGTCCTTTGTACCGGACGCCCTCTCGGCGGAGTAAGCCGCTATCTGGAAGAACTGAATTTAAATGAAGATGGCGATTATGTTATCGCCTATAATGGCGCGCTTGTTCAAAATACGCATACACAGGAGGTCGTATCAGAGCTGACGCTTCGCTATGAAGATTTGAAATCTTTATATGAACTCAGCCAAACCCTTGATACCCCGATGCACTTTTTCGACTCATCTTATTTATATACGCCAAACCGCGATATCAGCCCCTATACAGTCTATGAATCAAACGTCACCCAGGTTCCGCTCCGTTTTCGGACGATGGAGGAGATACCGGAAGACATACTGGTGACGAAGGCGATGTATATTGATGAGCCGGGGAAGCTTGACAGGACCATCGCCGCTATACCGGAGGAAGTAAAGGAACGTTACACAATGGTGAAGAGTTCGCCGTTCTTTTACGAAATTCTTCATCCTGCGGCCAGTAAAGGAAATGCCGTTCGGCAGCTCGCCGATCTGTTAGGCGTCGCAAGAGAAGAGGTGATGACGATAGGTGACAACGGCAATGATCTGACAATGATCGAATGGGCAGGCTGCGGAGTTGCGATGGGGAATGCCATACCTGAGGTGAAGGCCTCTGCAAATTATGAAACGAAATCAAATAATGAAAACGGCGTTGCCCACGCCATTCACGAGCTTGTATTATCCAAATAAAAAAGCCGGCCTTTCGAAAAGGCCGGCTCTTTCTTTACTTGCGCCGCCAGTCTTCAATCTGCCAGACGTGCGTCACCCAGTCTTCATAAAAGGACGGTTCATGGGACACGAGCAAAATCGTTCCGCTATAGTTCGAGAGCGCTTTTTTTAAAGCGTGCTTTGCCGATCTGTCAAGGTGGTTCGTCGGTTCGTCAAGGACGAGCAGGTTGCTTCTTGAAAGCATCAGCTCCGCAAGCCGGACTTTTGCCTGTTCGCCTCCGCTGAGCGTGGCAAGCGGCTGGCTGATATGCTCCTGTGTCAAACCGGACATCGCCAGCGTCTGCCTGATGTCTTTTTCTGCTACATTCGGAAAGAGCGCCTGTACTTTTTCAAGCGGCGTCTCGCGTGAGGCGAGGCTTTCCTGTTTAAAATAAGCGGCCTGCAAATGCTGTCCTGCCGTGACAATGCCGCTTAAGGGCTTAAGCTCGCCTAGCAGCGTGTTGACAAGCGTCGATTTTCCGGCGCCGTTTTCTCCGACGATGGCGATTTTATCGCCCCGCTTTACAGTCAGGGAAAGCGGTTTGAATAATGGCACCGCATAACCGGCCTCAAGCTTTTCCGTCTTGAGCACGGTCATCGCCGGATTTCGCCCTGTCTGAAATGCAAAGCGGGGGGCGGGAGGATCTGCCGGTTTTTCGATTCGCTTGATTTTGCGCAACGTTTTTTCCCGGCTTTTTGCCTGCTTCGCCTTCCGGATTCGATTCCGGTCAATAAATGCTTCCAATTTTTCGATTTCCCTGCTTTGTTTGGCGTAAGCAGCTTCCATTTGCGCCCTGCTTTGTGCATATTCCTTCTGAAAGTATTGATAGTTCCCAGGGTAGCGCTTGATCGTTTGATGCTCCAAATGAAATGTCACCGTCGTGATCTCATTTAAAAAACGTTCGTCATGCGAGATGACGAGAAACGCGTGTTCATAGTGCTTCAAATATCCGGTAAGCCAGTCAATATGCGCTGCATCCAAATAGTTGGTCGGCTCATCCAATAAGAGCACATCTGGTTCCTCGAGCAAAAGCCTGGCCAGCAGCAGCTTTGTTCGCTGACCGCCGCTTAATGCCGTGACATCCTGATGAAGCCCGATCTCCGTCAGTCCGAGTCCTTGGGCCGCATCCTCGATTTTTGCGCCGATACGGTAAAACCCCGAAGCATCCAGTTCAGCCTGAAGCTCTCCGTATGTTTTCAGCATGGCGTCCAAGCCGTCTCCGGCGTTCGCCATCTTTTCGGCAAGCATATTCATTTTCTTTTCAGTTTCAAAAAGCCGTTCATAGGCTTTTTCCAGGTATTCCATGATGGTGGTGCCCGCCGTCAGCTCGGCGTGCTGCTTGAGAAAACCGGCCCGGATATTCGGATGCTATTCGATGTACCCGTCATCAGGCAGCAGGCTTCCGGTCAAAAGCCGGAACAATGTCGACTTTCCGGCGCCATTTGCCCCGACGAGGCCGGCATGCTCGCCTTTCAGCAAGCGGAAGCTGACATTCCGGAATATGATCCGGTCTCCGTACATATGGGTAAGGTTCGTTACATTGACAATACTCATGATCATTCTCTCCTTCAGGCTTATTTTTGAAAAACAAGCCATCTAAAGAGAACAGCGCGAAGCATCGCCATCCTGCCGGCAAAAAAAGCGGGTAAGGCAAATACACCTCACCCGCTACATATGAACATACAGCAAGAAAGGATGTGAAATCGTATCAAACTGTTCCCGAGATGGCTTGTCTAAAAAAGGGCAGACTTCTCCCGTCTTTAAGCCAATTCTCTTTTAAGAACAGTTGATAAGATTTTCATTCCTTTCCACCTCATGCAGTCAAAATTTCCTTCATTATCAAATTATATGAAGGACGGGTACGGATGTCAAATTGCTCATTTCCATTACATATTGACATCAATCAGACGGTATGTTATTTAAGATGTGAATAGGAAGGATATTGAAAAATCGTTTTCATCACAAAAAGGAGAGAGAAAAGATGGCTAAAAAAGAATTCAAAGCAGAATCCAAAAGATTGTTAGACATCATGATTAACTCAATTTACTCCCAAAAGGAAGTCTTTTTAAGGGAGCTGATCTCCAACGCGAGCGACGCCATCGATAAAATCTACTACAAAGCGCTCACGGATGATTCTTTAACATTTCACAAAGATGACTATTACATAAAAGTGAAGGCCGATAAGGAAAACAGAACATTGACCGTATCAGATACCGGGATCGGCATGACAAAAGAGGAGCTGGAAGAGCACCTCGGAACGATCGCAAAGAGCGGTTCGCTTGCGTTTAAGCAGGAAAATGAACTGAAAGACGGGCACGATATCATCGGCCAGTTCGGCGTCGGATTTTACGCCGCGTTTATGGTGGCTGATGTTGTCACCGTTATCACAAAGGCGCTTGGCAGCGATGAAGCGTATAAGTGGGAATCTGCGGGAGCCGACGGGTATACGATCGAGCCCTGCCAAAAAGATAACGTCGGTACAGACATCATTCTGAAACTGAAAGAAAATACGGATGATGAAAGTTATGATGAATACCTTGACGTGCACCGTTTAAGATCAATCATTAAATCGTATTCCGATTTCATCCGCTATCCGATCAAGATGGATGTCACCGTCAATAAGCCGAAAGAAGACGGCGAAAACGAATTCGAAGAAGTCCAGGAAGAGCAGACAGTCAACAGCATGGTGCCGATTTGGCGGAAAAATAAAAACGAGCTCACAAAAGAGGATTATGAAGCGTTTTATGCGGAAAAGCACTACGGTTTTGACAAACCGCTCGCCCATATTCATACGAGCGTCGACGGTGCAGTCAGATACCATGCCATATTGTTCGTACCGGAGAACATTCCGTTCAACTATTATTCAAAAGAATTTGAGAAAGGCCTGGAGCTGTATTCAAACGGGGTCTTGATCATGAACAAATGCCCGGATCTGCTCCCTGACCACTTCAGCTTTGTGAAGGGAATGGTAGATTCAGAGGATCTATCCCTCAACATTTCAAGAGAGATGCTCCAGCATGACCGCCAGCTCAAGCTGATCGCCAAAAACATCAGCAAGAAAATCAAAAATGAGCTGAAAAGCCTGCTGAAAAATGACAGGGAAAAATACGAGTCTTTTTATCAATCGTTCGGCAGACAGCTCAAGTTTGGCGTCTACAACGAATTCGGCGCCAACAAAGACATGCTGAAGGACTTGCTGCTGTTCTACTCTTCCAAAGAGAAAAAGCTTGTCACGCTGGATGAGTACGTATCGAGAATGCCTGAAGATCAGAAATTTATTTACTACGCGTCAGGAGACTCGTATGCCCGGATCGAAAAGCTTCCGCAAACTGAGCTCGTTTCGGAAAAAGGATACGAGATTTTATACTTTACCGAAGACATTGACGAGTTTGCCATTAAAATGCTGGGGCAGTATCAGGAGAAAGAATTCAAATCCGTCTCAAGCGGCGACCTCGGAATCGAGGCAGACGAAGACCAAAACAAATCTGATGCGGACGAGAAAGAGCACAAAGCCCTTTTCGATGAAATGAAAAGCATACTGGCCGACAAAGTCAAAAGCGTAAGGGCGTCAAAACGCCTGAAAACCCACTCTGTATGCCTTGCTGCCGACGGCGAAGTCACGATCGAAATGGAGAAAATTTTAAACGCCATGCCTGACAATCAGCATGTCAAAGCCGACAAAGTACTGGAGATCAATACAAATCACGACGTTTTCAAAACGCTTCAGGACGCTTTTGAAAGCGATAAAGAAAAATTCAAACTGTACACAGGCCTCCTGTACAACCAGGCCCTTCTCATCGAAGGTCTGCCGATCGAAGATCCTGTCGAGTTTACGAACGATATCTGCAAAGTAATGTCGTAAAAATAAGCTGCGTCTCGAGAAGCCTCGAGACGCAGCTTTTACTTTGCTTTTTTTTACGTCTTTGCCAAGGACAAGAATGCACCGGAAGTCTTGAAACTCTTCAGCAGCCAGCTCTTTGATATTGGGGGATCACCCATTTCTATCCTTTCACTTAATGCTTGACGACCTCCTGTCCACGAACATTCCAAGTCATCGCAAAGATGAGGGCAGCAATCGCGCAGGAAGCCGTTAATAAAGTAAATCCTGCGTTCCAGCCGGCTGCATCAACGATGGCTCCCATTAAAGCGTTGGCTGTCATCGTTCCGCCAAGGTAGCCGAACAGGCCTGTAAGCCCTGCGGCGGTTCCGGCTGCTTTTTTCGGTACAAAGTCAAGCGCCTGCAAGCCGATCAGCATGACCGGGCCGTAGATGAGAAATCCGATCGCAATCAAGGAAATCATGTCGACCAACGGATTTCCCGCAGGGTTGAACCAGTATACGAGCACGGCGATCAACACGCCGAGCATAAAGACAAAGCCGGCAGGTCCGCGGCGTCCTTTAAACCATTTATCAGAGATCCAGCCGCATAAAAGCGTTCCCGGAATACCCGCCCATTCATACAGAAAATAGGCAACGCTTGATTTGCTCATATCAAACCCTTTTTCTTCGCTTAAATAGGTAGGCGCCCAGTCCAATACGCCGTAGCGGACGAAATAGACAAAAATGTTCGCAAGTGCGATCGCCCAAACCCATTTATTATTTAATACGTATTTAAACAGGATTTCCTTTGTCGATAATTCGGTTTCAAACGTTTTTTTCGTTTTTGTTGAATAATCGTTGCGATATTCTTCAATCGGCGGCAGTCCGACAGACTGCGGCGTATCGCGGATTAAGAAATATGAGATAAATGCGATGACGATTGCGACGAGTGCAGGCAATATAAACACGCCTTCATATCCTGAAGAAGATGTGCCGGCGATTCCGGCGAATACTGCAACACCCGCAATGGCAATTGGAGCCATCAATCCGCCTCCGACATTGTGGGCGACGTTCCAGATCGCCGTTTTATTTCCCCTTTCGCTCACGCTGAACCAGTGAACGAGGACGCGTCCTGACGGAGGCCAGCCCATCCCCTGAAACCAGCCGTTTAAAAACAGCATAATAAACATGACGGCTACAGAAGAAGTAAAGAAAGGAACAAACCCCATAAGCAGGCTGATGATGGCGGAAAGAATCAAACCTGCCGGCAGGAACATTCTCGGATTGCTTCTGTCCGATATCGTCGCCATCACAAACTTGCTGATGCCGTAAGACAGCGAAAGGGCTGACAAGGCCAGGCCCAGCTGTGATTTTGAAAACCCTTCTTCGATAAAATACGGCATGGCGAGCGAGAAATTTTTGCGAATTAAATAGTATGCTGCATATCCGATGAAAATGCCGAGAAACACTTGCAGTCTGAATTTCTTATATTCAGCATCGATTTTTTCATCAGGCAATCTGTCAATCGGCGGTGCAGGTTTAAAAAGCTTAATCATGTTGTCCTCCTGTGTCTGTATTACTTGTTTTCGTTTAACACTTCATGCAGGCGATCGGGAAAGTTGGTGAACATTCCGGTGACGCCCCAATCGAACAGTCTCTGCATGTCTTCTTTTTCATTGACAGTATAAGGGTGAACGAGCAATCCGTGTTTGCGCACCTTTTGGACGTATGCTCGATCAATTTGATCAAAGTTCATCCCGAGACCGACGCTGTAAGATTGATACGCCTCAAGCTCGTCATCCGAAACGGCCGCCGGCCCATCGTACCAAAGCAGCTGCACAAGAGGGATGCCAGGGTCCAGGCGGTGAATGATCTTTAAGCTTTCAGTGCTGAACGATTGGATGATGACTTTGTTCGAATGAACGCTTGGCCCCGTTAATTTATATTTTTTTAGGATTTGCAGCAGCTTTTCTTCCATTTTTGGATAGACTTCGGGCGATTTTGTTTCAATATAATAGCGGGCGTTTCTGCCGAACTTTTGAATCACCTCTTCGAGCGTTGGAACCTTCAACCCGGCGTACTCATCTTTCGCCGATTCGGGATATTTTTTATTAAACCACGAGCCGGCATCCAGTTTTTTGATTTCTTTTAATGTATGATCTTTGACCGGTCCCGTTCCGTTTGTTGTGCGGTCCAGTGTTTCATCATGCATGGCAATCAATCGGCCGTCTTTTGTCATTTGCAGATCGATTTCTATGTAATCTCCTTTCATACGCTGTCCAAGCTCATAGGCTGATAGAGTATGTTCAGGGGCATGGCCCGATGCACCGCGGTGGGCGATGTTTAGTATTTTATTAGGATTGAGCGGTTTGGCGGCCGGTTGCGCAGCCTCCGCCTGAACGCCCGCTCCTAAGCCGGTTCCGATCAGAGCGGCGCACATGAATACACTGCGTAAAAGTCCTTTCACTTTGTTCGTTTCCCCTTTCTTTTTTTGGATCAAAAATTCACTTTCCCCCTTTGGATATGAATCTGCTAATAAAGCGACATAGAAAAAAGACCCCAAAAAAACCTCTGAAACTAAAGGGTTTTTCTGTGGATCTCCTGAATCTCCGTCACTATTATTAACTTAATCCCTATCATATCAGAGTTGGAAGCGCTGTCAATATTTTTTGTAAAAAAACCTATCATGGAAGATAGGTTTTTTAAATGTTTATTTTGCAAACAATTGGTCGATGTCATCGATATCGTCTTGAGACAGTTTGACATCAGCCGTTTTTAAGTTATCCAGCAGCTGGTCTGCGCGTTTTGCTCCCGGAATCAACATGTCAATCTCCGGTCTTGCAAGGTACCAGGCTAATACGACGTGAGCGATGTCAACATTGTGCTTCTCAGCGATCGGGACCAGCTCGTTCACTTTTCTGATATTTTCTTTAAAACGGTCGCTTTGGAAATGTTCCATCTCCCTGCGGAGGTCGCCTTCAGGGAATGTCGTGTCTTCTGTATATTTACCTGCGAGCAGTCCTGATACGAGCGGGAAGTACGGAACAAACGAAATATCATGCTCCTGGATATACGGGAAATAGGTCGTTTCCGCTTCCCTGTTCAACAGGTTGTATTCGCCTTGGAAAACATCAACAAGTCCGTCTTTATTCGCTTCTTTAAGCTGTTCGAGAGAGAAATTGGAGACGCCGATCGCCCGGATTTTCCCCGCTTTTTTCAGCTCGTTGAGCGCTTGGACGGCTTCATCTTTCGGCGTATGTTCGTCTGGGAAGTGAATGTAGAAGAGATCGATGTAATCTGTTTGCAGACGCTGTAAGCTCTCGTCCACAGACTTCTTCAAAAATGCCGGAGAGTTGTCAAAGACAAAATCGTTTCCTTCTTTCCTGTGAGCCGCTTTCGTTGCAATCACAACATCTTCGCGGTTGAATTCGCGGAGGACTTCACCGATCAGCTCCTCAGAACGGCCGATTCCGTATATGTATGCAGTATCCAGCATCGTCACGCCGTTTTTGAGCGCTTCCCTAACCAGTTCTTTTCCCGTTTCTTCATTCAGGTTCGGATAGAGGTTATGGCCGCCGACTGCATTTGTTCCCAAACCGATCGGAAATACGTGAAGATCAGACTTGCCCATTCTTACTTTTTTCATCGTTTCCCCTCCAAAAAATTAATAGACAGACTTGACCGGCCCGGCCGGCCAAGTTGTTCTCTTTCACTATAAACGCTATGCAAGATGGATTTCAATTTTATGCTCTTGGCAGAACTGATTGTAATCCTCATCAAGAGGCTTGGATGTTACAATGGCGTGCAGCCTGTCAAAGCGCGCATACGTCAGCAAGGTTGATTTGCCGAATTTGGAGTGGTCAGCCAGCAAATAGACTTCCTTTGCTTTTTCAGAAATCTTCTTTTTGATTTCATATTCGAGCAAATCGGAGTTTGTCAGCCCGTGTGTCAAAGTTGCTCCTGTGGCCGACATGAAGGCTTTGTTGATGTTGTATTTATCCAATGTCCCCGGATCATCCATCCCGACAAAGGACTGCGTTTTCCGCTTAAAGTTGCTGCCGATGATAATAAGGTTTATGTTTTTCAAGGCTGCCGCGGCATTGATAATATCAAGACTGTTCGTTAAAACGGTTACATTTTTATTTGGATCAAGCGTTTCTAAAATGGACCGCGTCGTCGTCCCGGAATCGATAAAGACGAGATCGTGATCTTCGATAAACCGTGAAGCGTAATGTGCGATTTTCGTTTTGGCGTCTTTATTTTGGATTGTGCGATTTTCGAAAGGGATCAAAACCGTTTTTTCAATCGCCGTCACGCCGCCGTATACCTTTTTGATAACCCCTTTCTCAGTCAATTTGTTGATATCGCGTCTGACCGTGTTTTTAGAAACATTAAAGACCTGGCACAGTTCGTCTAATGAAACGGTGCCATTTGTCAAAATATACTCTTCCATCTCCTTTATCCGCATCAATTTCATATTTTAAAATCTCCTTCATGGAATCTTTAATTAAAATATAGATAAAAACCAAGAGTTAATCAATAATTGCTTAAGAAATGATAACATTGGTGATTATTTTTTGCAAGGATTGGCTGTATTCCATATTATTACACATATATTATACTAAGATTTTCAAGGAAAAATTTATTTTTTTAATGATTGACTTATGGGTATGATCGGATTAGAATATAACCAAGAAGTGACCAAAACGTGATAATTTTTATGAAATGTTGAGCTTAAAAAGGCTTTACATATCGTTTTCGGTTCTTTTATTGTAGCGAAGTTAGTTGTTTTTTTGTAAGCGTTTAATTTTTTTCGAATCGGTCATGCATGCCGTCTATGACGCCCTATCTGTACCAGAGGATTAATAATTAAGGAGGTTATAAGAATGGCAGAAATCAGAAAGTTAAGAAACTATATTAATGGCGAATGGGTTGAAAGCAAAACCGATAAATACGAAGATGTCGTCAATCCTGCAACGAAAGAAGTACTGTGCCAGGTGCCGATCTCCACGCGGGAGGATATAGAATACGCCGCCCAAACAGCGGCGGAAGCGTTCAAAACTTGGTCGAAAATAGCCGTGCCGCGCCGGGCGAGAATCCTATTTAACTATCACCAGCTTTTGACTCAGCATAAAGAAGAGCTTGCCCGCCTGATCACGATCGAAAACGGAAAAAACACAAAAGAAGCGCTTGGCGAAGTGGGACGCGGGATCGAAAATGTCGAATTTGCCGCGGGGGCTCCGTCTTTAATGATGGGTGATTCGCTCGCAACGATCGCAACTGACGTTGAAGCGGCAAACTATCGCTATCCGGTTGGTGTCGTCGGCGGAATTGCCCCGTTCAACTTCCCGATGATGGTTCCGTGCTGGATGTTCCCGATGGCGATTGCTTTAGGAAACACGTTTATTTTGAAACCGTCCGAGCGCACGCCGCTGTTGACGGAGAAGCTGGTTGAGCTGTTTGAAGAAGCCGGACTTCCAAAAGGCGTATTCAATGTGGTATACGGCGCGCATGATGTCGTCAACGGCATCTTGGAGCACCCGGAAATTAAAGCAATTTCATTTGTCGGCTCCAAACCGGTCGGAGAGTATGTTTATAAAAAAGGAAGCGAGCATTTGAAACGCGTTCAATCGTTGACGGGAGCCAAAAACCATACGATTGTGCTGAACGACGCCAACCTGGAGGATACGGTGACAAATATCATCGGCGCAGCCTTCGGTTCTGCCGGAGAACGCTGCATGGCCTGTGCGGTTGTAACCGTAGAGGAAGATATCGCCGATGCATTTATGGAAAAATTGGTTGAGAAAGCGTCCGAAGTCAAAATCGGAAACGGCTTGGATGACGGTGTATTCTTAGGCCCGGTCATTCGCGAAGAAAACAGAAAGCGCACGCTCGGATATATCGAAAAAGGGATTGCAGAAGGCGCCAGACTCGTCTGTGACGGACGCGGAAACGTATCTGACGAAGGTTATTTCGTCGGCCCGACGATCTTCGACAATGTGACAACCGATATGACGATTTGGAAAGACGAAATTTTCGCGCCGGTTCTGTCGGTTATCCGCGTGAAAAACTTAAAAGAAGCGATTGAGATCGCCAACAAATCTGAATTTGCAAACGGTGCATGCCTGTTTACCTCAAATTCCAACGCGATCCGCTATTTCCGCGAAAACATTGATGCGGGCATGCTCGGGATCAACCTTGGCGTTCCGGCTCCAATGGCATTCTTCCCATTCTCAGGCTGGAAGTCATCGTTCTTTGGAACGCTGCATGCTAACGGAAAAGACAGCGTCGATTTCTATACGCGCAAAAAAGTCGTAACTGCAAGATATCCGGCGCCTGATTTCAACTAAACAGATCATTTCCGAACGGCGTGAATCCCGCGCTGTTCGGTCCATGTTTCAAGATATAAAAAGGAGGCTGTTTCAATGAGTCATTTGCTGCGCAAGCCGCAGGCGGTTGAGCTTTCTCAAGGCGTGAAGGTTGTACACGAAGTCAAAACGTCAAATTCGGATCTTCAATATGTGGAATTTAAAGTCATCGATCTCGCACCCGGCGCCCGCTACTCGGAGGAATTAAACAAACAGGAATGCTGCATCGTCGCGGTTACCGGAAAAATCACGGTGTCTGATCGAGATGTGACATTTGAGAACATCGGCACGAGGGACAGCGTGTTTGAAAAAAAACCGACGGACAGCGTCTATGTGTCAAATGACCGCACGTTTGAAGTGACAGCGGTTACACAGGCGAGGATCGCCCTTTGTTATTCCCCTTCAGAAAAACAGCTGCCGACGAAATTGATTAAAGCGGAAGACAACGGCATTGAGCACCGCGGAAAATTCAGCAACAAACGGACCGTCCATAACATTCTTCCCGATTCAGACCCTTCGGCGAACAGCCTTTTGGTCGTCGAAGTCTACACCGAAAGCGGAAACTGGTCCAGTTATCCGCCGCATAAACACGATCAAGACAATCTGCCAGAAGAATCGTTTTTAGAAGAAACGTACTATCATGAGCTTGACCCTGCACAGGGCTTTGTATTCCAGCGCGTGTATACGGATGACCGCTCCATTGACGAGACGATGACCGTCGAGAATGAAAACGTTGTCATCGTGCCGGCGGGATATCATCCGGTGGGGGTTCCTGACGGCTATACATCCTACTATTTAAATGTCATGGCAGGACCTGTGCGCAAGTGGAAGTTTCATAACGATCCAGACCATGAATGGATCCTGGAACGCTAACAATCAGGCGAGGAGTGGCTGTTGAAGATGAAATATACGTTTAACGAAGAGAAGGAATTTGACATTGTGGCGATCGGCCGCGCATGCATTGATTTGAACGCTGTCGAATACAACCGGCCGATGGAAGAAACGATGACGTTTTCGAAATATGTCGGCGGCTCGCCGGCCAACATTGCGATCGGCAGCTCAAAGTTGGGATTGAAAGCCGGCTTTATCGGCAAGATTCCGGATGACCAGCATGGCAGATTTATAGAATCATATATGAGAAAAACGGGCGTCGACACCTCTCAAATGGTCGTTGACAAAGAGGGGCATAAGGCGGGTCTTGCCTTTACCGAAATCAAAAGCCCCGAAGAGTGCAGCATTTTAATGTACCGGGATGATGTTGCAGACCTTTACCTCGAACCTTCAGAGGTAGACGAAGGCTACATCGCCAAATCGAAGATGCTCCTTGTCTCCGGTACGGCGCTGGCAAAAAGTCCGTCGCGCGAAGCGGTTTTAAAAGCGGTGAATCTTGCGAAAAAACATCGCGTCAAAGTCGTATTTGAGCTTGACTACCGCCCGTATACATGGACATCACAGGAAGAGACTTCGGTTTACTATACGCTGGTTGCCGAGCAGTCTGACATCGTTATCGGTACGCGCGATGAATTTGACGTGATGGAAAACAAGAGCCGGGGAAGCAACAAAGAGTCTGTCCAGCATTTATTCGGGCACTCTGCAGACCTCGTCGTCATCAAGCACGGTGTGGACGGCTCATACGCCTACAGCAAATCGGGTGAGGTCTTCCGCGCAAAAGCCTATAAAACAAAGGTCTTGAAAACATTCGGGGCGGGCGATTCGTATGCTTCGGCCTTTATCTACGGCCTCGTGACAGGAAAGACAATCGAAACGGCTTTGAAATACGGAAGCGCCTCAGCCTCTATTGTCGTCAGCAAGCATAGCTCATCAGAAGCCATGCCGACCGTTGAAGAAATCGAACAGCTTATTGCGGCACAGTCTTAAAAAAGAACGAATAAAGGTGGGATCGTTTGTGGGTAAGAAAATACGTTTAACAACGGCACAAGCGTTAATTAAGTTCTTGAACCAGCAGTATATCAATTTCGACGGCGAAGAAACACCGTTTGTCGAAGGAATCTTCACAATTTTCGGACACGGGAACGTCGTTGGAATCGGTCAGGCGCTTGAACAGGATGCCGGCTGCTTAAAAGTGTTTCAAGGCAAAAATGAACAGGGAATGGCGCATGCGGCAATGGCTTACAGCAAGCAGATGCTGAGAAGGAAGATATATGCCGTGTCGACATCTGTTGGACCGGGAGCGGCTAACCTGGTGGCCGCCGCAGGTACGGCGCTTGCGAACAACATCCCCGTCCTCTTGATTCCGGCTGATACATTTGCGACAAGGCAGCCTGATCCGGTTCTTCAGCAAGTTGAACAAGAATACAGTGCGGCGATCACGACAAACGATGCATTAAAGCCGGTTTCGCGGTATTGGGATCGTATTACGCGTCCCGAACAGTTGATGAGCAGTTTGATCCGCGCTTTTGAAGTGATGACAGATCCTGCAAAAGCTGGTCCGGCAACGATTTGCATTTCTCAAGACGTTGAAGGCGAAGCATTTGATTTTGATGAGAGCTTCTTCCGGAAGCGCGTTCACTACATCGACCGCATGGAGCCGAGCGAACGCGAGCTAAAGGGAGCGGCAGAGCTGATCAAATCAAGCAAAAAACCGCTTATTTTAGTCGGCGGCGGTGCGAAGTATTCCGGCGCACGCGACGAATTAATCGCGATGTCTGAAGCTTACAACATTCCGCTGGTTGAAACCCAGGCCGGAAAGTCTACGGTAGAAGCCGATTTCGCCAACAATTTGGGAGGAATGGGGATCACAGGTACACTGGCAGCTAACAAAGCCGCACGCCAGGCCGATCTGATCATTGGAATCGGCACGAGATACACCGATTTTGCAACATCCTCCAAAACGGCATTTGACTTTGACAACGCAAAATTTTTGAACATCAATGTCAGCAGAATGCAGGCTTATAAACTGGATGCTTTCCAGGTTGTCGCGGATGCGAAACTGTCGCTCGGCAAGCTGCACGGCTTATTGGAAGGCTACAGTAGCGCGTTCGGTTCAACCATCAAGGAGCTGAAAGACGAATGGCTGGCTGAACGCGACCGCCTAAGCAAAGTAACATTTAAACGCGAAAACTTTACGCCTGAAATTAAAAACCACTTCTCCCAAGAAGTGATGAACGAATATGCAGATGAACTGCAAACCGAACTGCCGCAAACAACGGCATTGCTCGCCATCAATGAAACGGTTGATCCAGACAGCGTCGTCATTTGTTCAGCGGGCTCTCTTCCGGGCGACCTGCAGCGGTTGTGGCATGCAAACGTGCCGAATACGTACAACTTGGAATACGGCTATTCATGCATGGGATATGAAGTATCGGGCGCGCTCGGCCTGAAATTGGCCCATCCGGATAAAGAAGTCTATTCACTGGTTGGGGACGGAAGTTTTCTGATGCTTCACTCCGAACTGATTACGGCCATTCAATACAACAAAAAAATCAATGTCCTGCTCTTTGACAACTCAGGCTTCGGCTGCATCAATAACCTGCAGATGGACCATGGAAGCGGCAGCTACTATTGCGAGTTCAGAACAGAGGATAACCGGATTTTGAATGTGGACTATGCAAAGGTTGCCGAAGGCTACGGCGCCAAGACGTACCGCGCCAACACGGTCGAAGAGCTAAAAGCGGCAATTGAAGATGCGAAGAAACAAGATGTCTCTACATTGATCGAAATGAAAGTGCTGCCAAAGACGATGACGGACGGCTATGACAGCTGGTGGCACGTAGGTGTTGCAGAGGTTTCAGAACAGGAAAGCGTTCAAAAAGCGTATGAAGCCAAAGAAAAAATGCTCGAATCTGCAAAGCAGTATTAAAGGAGGCACCAGGATGGTCAAATCGGAAATTCTATGGGGCATCGCCCCCATAGGATGGCGGAATGATGACATGCCGGAAATCGGAGCGGGCAATACCCTTCAGCATTTGCTGAGCGATATCGTCGTTGCAGGCTTTCAAGGGACAGAGGTTGGGGGCTTTTTCCCGGAACCTGTGATTTTAAATAAAGAGCTTGAGCTGAGAAATTTAAGGATTGCAGGAAAGTGGTTCAGCAGCTTTATTCTCCGCGACGGCATTGAGGAAGCTGCCAAAGAATTCAAGGCCCACTGCCAGTACTTGAAAGAAGTCCGTGCGGATGTTGCGGTCGTGTCTGAACAAACGTACAGTGTTCAGGGACTGGATAAGAACGTGTTTAAAGAAAAGCCGCATTTTTCTGATGAAGAATGGCAGCGTCTTTGCAAAGGGATGAATCATCTCGGGGAAATCGCCGGCGAATATCAGCTCAAGCTTGTTTACCATCACCATCTCGGGACGGGAGTGCAGACGGAAGAGGAAGTCGACCGCCTGATGGCAGGCACTGATCCGACGCTCGTTCATCTTCTTTATGATACGGGGCATGCCTATATTTCCGACGGTAATTACATCAATATCCTTGAAAAACATATTGACCGCATCAAGCATGTTCATTTTAAAGACGCCCGCCTTAATGTCATGAAGAAATGCAAAGAGGAAGGAAAATCGTTCAGGCAATCGTTTTTACAAGGCATGTTCACAGTTCCCGGCGACGGCTGCATCGACTTTACGGAAGTGTATCAAATGCTTTTAAAGCACGGCTATTCCGGATGGATCGTAGTAGAAGCCGAGCAGGACCCTGAAGTTGCAAATCCTCTTGAATACGCGCTGATCGCCAGAAAATATATCGACCGTCATTTGTTAAATCCCGCAGCAACCAATTAAGGGGGCTTTACATTGAGCAATGGAAATGCAGCAGTTTCACCATTCAATAAACGAACCATAGCAGCAGCTTTGGCAAACTACATCGACGCGGGTTCCATTGTAGCAGGATCAGCCGGTTTATCTTTATGGGTCAGTTATTTAAAGCTTACGGATACACAGATCGGACTGCTCGGCGCGTTGAGCGCAAACGCCATCTCAGCAGCAATCGGAGCGCTGCTCGGCGGATTTCTTGCTGATAAAATCGGGCGCAAGGCTGTCTATACGAACAGCATGTTAATTTACGCGCTTGGGATTTGTCTGGTTTTATTCGGCTTCAACTTCCCCATTTTGTTAAGCGGTTACATTATCATCGGTTTATCAGTCGGAGCTGATATTACAGCTTCTTGGACGATTATCGCAGAGAATGCTCCGAGAACAAACAGGGCCCGCCACTGCGGCGTTGCCCAAGTCGCCTAGGCTGCCGGAGCGGTTGTCGTCCTCCTGCTGTCAGTATTGCTGGGCGGGTTTGGCTTATTGGGCAATAAGATTGTCTTTGCACATCTGCTTGTTATTGCATTGATCACTTATGTACTTCGGATGAAACTGCCGGAATCTGACGCCTGGCAGGATAAATCCGAGACGGTGCAAGTCATTCACAAAACTTCTTATTTGGATCTGCTTCAGCCTAAGTTTTTAAAAAGCATTCTGTTTTTAATGGGCGTGTACTTAGTCTGGAATCTCGCGGCCGGCGTGATGGGATTCTTTATGCCTTACATTTATCAGCAAGTCGGCGGTGTTTCGGCAAACATGGCAAACATTCTGCAGATGGGGCTGTTTATTTTCACCGGGCTTGGCGTCGCTTTTATATTCATGCCTTTCGCAGACAAATATAGAAAGACGGTTTTTGGTATTGCGGCATCAATGGCCGTCATCGGCTGGTCGTTGTTTTTGCTTCCGGCAGAAGGATTGCCGATTCTCGTTCTGTTTATCGTGATGATCGGCATTAACAACGGAGCCGGACAACAGGCAAACTACCAACTATGGGCCAGCGAGATCTTTCCTACGGAGTACAGTGCATCTGCACAAGGATTGATGTTCTTTCTTGTTCGTATCTCAATAGGAGCCTGGAGCCTTTTTGTCCCGATGGTTATCACGAATATGGGCATTGGATTCATGGCTGCCATTCTCCTCGGGTGTGTGACTGTCAGCATGATCATCGGGCTCGCTTTCGCACCGAATACATCAGGCAAATCGCTTGAACAAATTCAGGAAGAACTGTACGGAACTCCGCCAGCTCAAGCTGAACAAGGACAAACAAGAAAAATTATGTAACTACTTTTGAAGGAGTGGCTATCAATGAAATTACGCATAGGTGTTATTGGTACAGGAGCAATCGGAAAAGAGCATATCAACCGCATCACGAATAAATTAGCCGGCGGAGAAATCGTTGCGGTTACAGATGTGAATCAAGAGGCAGCTCAACAAGTCGTAAGTGACTACAGCTTGAATGCCAAAGTCTATCCGGATGATGACAGCCTGATCGCAGCCGAAAATGTAGATGCGGTTTTAGTGACAAGCTGGGGACCGGCTCACGAGACCAGCGTCTTAAAAGCCATTAAAGCGAAGAAGCATGTATTCTGCGAAAAGCCTCTCGCAACAACCGCCGAAGGATGCATGCGCATTGTCGAAGAGGAAATCAAAGCGGGAAAACGCCTCGTGCAAGTCGGTTTTATGCGCCGTTATGACAGCGGTTACGTCCAGCTGAAAGAAGCGATCGACAACCGGATAATCGGCGAGCCGCTGATGATCCACTGTGCGCACCGCAACCCGTCTGTAGCGGAAAACTACACGACGGATATGGCTGTCGTTGATACACTTGTTCATGAAATCGATGTCCTGCACTGGCTGATCAATGATGATTATGAGTCTGTCCAAGTGATCTATCCGAAAAAATCGAAAAATGCACTTCCTCATTTACGGGATCCGCAAATTGTTGTCATCGAGACAAAAGGCGGGATCATTATTAATGCGGAAATCTATGTCAACTGCAAATACGGCTACGACATTCAGTGTGAGATCGTCGGGGAAGACGGCATCATCAGGCTTCCTGAACCGTCAAGCATTTCTTTGAGAAAAGACGGGAAATTCTCTACAGATATCCTGATGGATTGGCAGCGCCGCTTTGTGGATGCGTACGATGTGGAAATTCAAGACTTCATTGATTCGATTCAACAGAAAGGCGAGGTCAGCGGACCGAATGCATGGGATGGTTATATCGCCGCCGTGACAACGGACGCTTGCGTAAAAGCCCAGGAATCCGGGCAGAAAGAACCTGTGGCGCTTCAGGAGAAACCGGAATTCTATCAAACGTTTACAACTGTTAAAAAATAAAAACTTTTCGAGGAGTGAAAACTATGAAGTTAGCATTGGATCCATCGATGTATCGTGATGATTTAACTTTGGAGGAAACGGTCTATAAAACGGCGGAGCTTGGCTACGAATATATCGAACTATCGCCGCGCGAAGATTTTTGTCCATTCTATAAATATCCGAAAGTCGATTCAGCAAAGATCAAACAACTCAAGCGGTTTTTAAGAGATACCGGTGTTAAGCTTTCATCGCTCCTTCCGCTTTACCACTGGGCAGGTCCTGATGAAGATCGCCGTCAGGCAGCCGTGCGCAATTGGAAAAGGGCGATCGAAATTGCGGTTGAGCTTGAAGTCGACTTGATGAACAGCGAATTCAGCGGTTCAAAATACGATCCTTTAACAAGTGAAGAGAAATTTATCAAATCCATGGATGAGCTTCTGCCAATCTTTGAAAAAGAAGGCATTAAACTCAATCTTCAAGCCCATCCATATGATTTTATTGAAACACACAAAGGTGCGATGGATATGATCCGCGCGCTTGACAAGGATTGGATTAATCTTGTCTACTCGACTGCGCATACATTCTTCTATGATGACGGCAAAGGCGACATCGAGACAATGTTTGACGAAGCCGGCGACCGCCTCACACATGTTTTATTTGCAGATACCTATAATCATAAAGCGGCTCATGGTCTTCGCTACATCGTCAATCCGCCTGACGCAAAAGTTACGGTTCACCAGCATTTGGACATTGGTCAAGGTGAGGTCGATTTTGATACGATTTTCAGAAAGTTGAGAGAAATGAAGTTCGACGGAATTGCAACTAATGCCGTTTTTGCTTGGGTCGACGAAAGAGCGGATGAATCAAGCAGATTTATGCTTGAAAAATTGAAACAAGAACTATTAGGCTAAGCCCCTGGAGTTCGGCGCCCTGCCGAACTCATCTTCACAAGGATATGAGAGAAGGAGAATCTAATATGAAGCTATGCTTTAATGAAGCAACGACGTTGGAAAATTCAAACCTTGCAAAGGATCTCGAATACTGTGAGAAGCACGGATACGATTATATCGAAATCCGGACGATGGATAAGCTGCCTGAGTATTTAAAAGACCATTCTCTCTCAGAGTTAGCCAAGTATTTTCAAACTCATCATATTAAGCCGCTGGCCTTGAATGCGCTTGTCTTTTTCAACAATCGCGATGAAAAAGGGCACCGTGAAATCATCGAAGAATTTAAAGGCATGATGGAAACATGCAAAACGCTTGGTGTGAAATACGTGGTCGCGGTACCGCTTGTCACCGAACAAAAAATCTTAAAAGAAGATATTAAAGCAAGCTCCGTCGAAGTGCTGACAGAGCTGTCAGACATCGCTGAGCCGTACGGCGTTAAGATTGCTCTTGAGTTTGTCGGGCATCCGGAATGTACGGTCAATACTTTCAAACAGGCTTATGACATCGTCAGCACCGTAAACCGTGATAATGTCGGGCTTGTGTTTGACAGCTTCCACTTCCATGCAATGGGCTCAAGTCTTGAGGATTTGAAGAAGGCGGACGGCAAGAAAATCTTCATTTATCATATCGATGACACGGAGGATTTTCCGATCGGCTTTTTAAGAGATGAAGACCGTGTTTGGCCGGGACAGGGAGCCATTGATTTGGATGCACACTTATCCGCGTTAAAAGAAATCGGCTTTTCAGACGTTGTCTCTGTTGAACTGTTCAGGCCGGAATATTATAAGATGAGCGCTGAAGAAACGATTAAAACCGCAAAGGAAACAACAGTTGATGTCGTTTCAAAATACTTTAAGATGTAACACGAGAAGGAGGGGTGAACGTGGCTTTCGTTTCCATGAAGGAGCTTCTTACAGAAGCAAAGGAACAGCATTATGCAATCGGACAGTTTAATATTAACGGCCTTCAGTGGACAAAGGCGATTTTACAGGCGGCGGAAGAGGAACGCTCACCCGTCATTGCGGCCGCCTCAGATCGCTTAATCGATTATTTGGGCGGATTCAAAACGGTTGCCGCCATGGTCGGCGCGCTCGTTGAAGAGCTGTCGATTACAGTTCCCGTCGTGCTGCACCTTGATCACGGAAGCAGTGCGGAACGCTGCAGACAGGCGATTGACGCGGGGTTCAGTTCAGTGATGATCGATGGTTCGCATTTTCCGATCGACGAAAACATTGCCATGACGAAAGAAGTCGTGTCATATGCCCGGCTATACGGCGTTTCGGTTGAAGCTGAAGTAGGGACGGTAGGCGGTATGGAAGACGGCCTTATCGGCGGGGTGAAATACGCCGACCTGCATGAATGTATCCGCCTTGTCAAAGAAACGGATATCGATGCGCTGGCTGCCGCTCTCGGATCGGTTCATGGCAAATATCAAGGCGAGCCAAAGCTTGGATTCAAGGAAATGGAGGAGATTTCGGAAGCGACGGATGTTCCGCTCGTTCTTCACGGGGCCTCGGGAATCCCGGCTGATCAAATTGCAAGAGCGATCAGGCTCGGCCATGCGAAAATCAACATCAATACCGAATGCATGGTCGCCTGGACCGAAAAAACCCGAACCATGTTTAAGGAAAACTTGGATTTATATGAACCGCGCGCGTATATGACGCCTGGGATCGGCGCCGTAAAGGAAACGGTGAAAAATAAAATGAGGGAATTCGGTTCAGCCGGAAAAGCGGCAGGTGCCCGCGAAATGAAAGTATAAAACACTCACAGCTTCATAGTGAGTGTTTTTTATTATATTGTTAAGAGATTTTAAATGTTGTTGACTGGTATTGATATAAAAGTTATAATTTCCCTCATAATCCATTTTGATCAGATTTTTCAGAAAATAAACCGCAAGACGATAACAAACAAGGTGAAGTGTGTGATATGTTGACAAACGTTTTAAAGTACCGCGTGCATGTGCTGTTTGGACTTTTATGCTTGATCGGCGGAACGACGTGGGCTGTGCAAAAAGCGGGGCTCAAGGACAGCCTGCCGTTTTGGTCGGCCGGCATGCGCTTTATGATCGCCAGCGTCATGATCGCCGTCTTTCTGTTGATCCGCAAACAATTTGTTGTTTCAAAGGAGCTGCTCGTACTATCCTTCTTCAACGGCATCATGTATTTTTCGATCCCTTTCGGTTCCGTCTATTGGGCTTCTCTGTATTTGCCAAGCGGGCTGGTCTCCATTCTGGCCGCAAGCATCTCCGTCTTCGCCCTGATCATCAATCGGCTTGTCAAAGGAACCCCGGCTACAAAGATTCAAAAGTGGGGCATCTTCCTCGCGTTGCTCGGCATTACGATCGTATTCGGCAATCAGCTGTTTATCAAGGTTGAAGTCATCGAAATCATCTCCATGGCTGCCATCTTATGTGCAATGTTCGGATCTGCCTTTATACAAATTAAAGTGCAGCAGAAAATCCAAACCCTTCCGATACTAAGCTTCAATTCTCTGTCCATGCTCTCGGGCGGAACGATTTTGCTCATCAGCAGCTTAGTAGTAGAAAGCGGAACGCGGACATTTTCCGGCATCAGTCTCTACTCATTGTTGTACTTGGCGATTATCGGTTCTATATTGGGATTTTGGATCAATATTTACTTGCTTAAAAACTGGCACATCTCAAAAGCGACTTCCCATCTGTTTATCTCTCCAGTCATCGCCCTTTATATCGGCTTTCTGTTTTTGGACGAAACATTAAACGCAAATATTTACTTAGGGACGTTGTTTGTGATTTTCGGAGTCATGTTTATCAACATTAAAAAAGAAGAGAGGGCAGAAAAAATTGACAAAGCTAAACAAACGCTTGGCCATCATTTGCCAAAATAAGCAATTGCCGTTTATTTTTGAAGAAGCTGAACATTTAGGCCTCGATGTTACATTTTTCTACAACTCGCAAGAAAATTGCCCGGGAAATCTCCCGGCAGTTGACCGAAGCGTTCCGATCCCGCTGTTCGAGGATGAAGAGAAAGCAATGAATATCGTCAAGCAAACATTTGTCGAATCTCCTTTTGATGGAGTGGTGACATTGTTCGAGCCGGCGCTTCATTTCACTGCAAAAGCCGCGGCGGAATTAAATCTTCCCGGACTTCCTTTACAAACGATTGAAAACTGCCGGAATAAAAGCGAAACCCGCAGGATTCTTCGGCAGCACGGGTTGAATATCCCTTTCTTCCAAGAAGCTGCTGCTTATGAAGACTTGGAACATGTTCAGCTGACGTTTCCTTTGGTCGTGAAACCGATCAACGGTTTTTCAAGCCAGGGGGTCGTTCGGGCCGATGACCGCAAACAGCTTAAGGAGGCGATGCGCAAAGCAGAGGATATCAATAAGGGCGATCTTAGCCGGTTTGTCACAGGAAAAAAAGGCATCATTGTTGAGCAATTTGTCGACGGCCCTGAATTTGCGATTGAAACATTGTCAATTCAAGGAAAAGTCCACGTATTGTCGATCGGTTATAAAGGCGATTGTAAAGGGCCGTTTTTTGAAGAAGGCGTCTATATTGCACCGGCTAAATTGGATGAGGAGGCGCACGATTCGATCATACGGGAAGTGACGGCGGCCGTTTCAGCTTTAGGCATTCATCAGGGGCCGGCTCATACCGAACTAAGGCTCGATAAAAGCGGACAGCCTTATGTCATCGAAGTCGGGGCGAGAATCGGCGGCTCGGGTATCTCCCATTACATCGTTAAAGAGAGTACGGGCATCAACTTCATGCAACTGGTCATTCAAAATGCCCTTAAACCGCTGGACAGGCATCTAGAAGACGGGATTCGCGCCAAGAGGACGGCCGGCAACTACATCATTCCCGTGCAGGGCTCGGGGACGTTTGAAAAAATCGACGGTCTTGAAGACATCAAACAAAGGCCGGAAGTCAAACGGGTTTTTCAATTTATCAAACCAGGAGCCGAAATTCTTCCGTATCCGCATTTTTCCGGATACCCGGGGTTTATTTTAACAAGCCATGATTCATATGAAGAATGCGAAGCTTTTTACCGGAAATTAGATGGTGACCTTGCCATCATCTATAAAAATAATCTGACGGGTACAATGGGAGGTTAAGATGATCTCGACAAAAGTGCAGGAAGATCAAGCGGTGATGGTTGTTCACACATTGGGTCCGAAAGGTACAAACTGTGAAAAAGCGGGTTTTTTATGGCTTGAGAACCAAGGGCTTCAAGGTGAGGTCAAGCTTTATGAAACGCTGGAAGAGGCGCTGCTTCATGTAAAAGAGACTGAAAATTCAGTCCTTTTGGGCTGCGCGGTGTATCCGTTTTTGCACAATATCGTATTTGAGAATTTGCTCGATTTACAAATCATAGATAGCTTTGTCATGCCGACATACAATATGGTGTTTGCCGTGAAGCAAAACACGAGGGAACCGGATGTCAAAATAGTCGCATCACATCCTGCACCTGCTCATCTTGCAAAACTGTTCAGCGATCATGTGGATTTGGTCAGCCAATTCCCAAGCAGCGCTTGCCTGCGCATCAGGAGCAGCCGACGGCTGTATTACGACGATTAAAGCAGCCCATGAAAACCATTTGCATGTCATAAAGGATTTCGGCGAGGTGCCGATGTGTTTTACCATTCACGGAAAAAGCGAGGGAGGAAGCCGATGAAGACGTTGACGCGTGGCATCGTAAATATGGTAAACGAACAAATTGTACCGCAGGTTCATGAATTGCAAATGTATCAAAACGAAAAAGGACAGATTACAGAGCAGCAGGTCAGGGCGAAACAGCTTCTCCTTCAATTAGCCGAAGCTGCCGGAATCATATATGAGGCGGTACATGTGCCTGAGGCCGGCGCAGCGTTTAAAGAGGATGTCTTGGACTGGATCGGCCGCGGATTGGACGACACGCCGTATTTTGACCGTTTATTAACGGCATATCGCCCTCCGCAGGATCAGGAGACGACCTTCTTTCTCGCCCCTGTCGTTACGCCTAACGGGCCGCATACGAAAGGCTGCTTTTTTGAGGCTTTCCTGGCCGTTCGCGATGAGCCGGCGATGATGAAGCCGATTGAGGTGGAGATGCCTCACCCGGAAAACGGCTGCCAGTCGCTGAAGCTGATAGCGGGAACCAGGGGGTTCACAGAAGAAAAATGCATTGTATTTTTTCCTGAAAATGTGAAGACAAAAGAAAAAATAACAGAGCAGACGTTTGCGATTTTTTATTTCAATAAGTTCTACCAAATCTACCATGAGGATACGCTGAAGAGGGCGCGGGCCATTTTTGAACATGTTCCTTTCAAGTCGGCGCACATTTCTCCTGAAAACACGTATGAAGCAAGGGTCCTTTGGGGTTATTTGCACGACTATTACCATCACTGCGGCAACAAGCCTTTTCACAAGCACATTCAAGCGAAAATGAATTTTTTTGCGGGAATATTGGAGGAAATCAAAGTGGATTGCCAGTCTATCCTCGCTTTAGCAGAACGAAAGTACGATTATTGGGAGGAAATTATCGAATTTGTCCTGTTTGAACGTCTGCTGCGCTACCCGAGCCAGCATAATGCGACACACAACTTTGATTCCGGGACGGGATTTTTTCTGTTCAGCTGGATCATCGACAACGGCCGCTCCATCCAAAAGGGAAAAGATAAGCCGGCATCGCTCGATCTTTCATTATGCATGGACGACTTGAAAAAACTAGTTGCCGAAATCGAAGAGCTGGAAGAAATAGAGGATGATTCGGTTTATAAAAGAGAGGCTGAACGCTATGTGAGGAAATATTTGCCTCCCGGAAATGAGGGAGGGCGGTTCGGCGTCCCGACGCAGTATTTTATCCATGATATAAACAACGCCGTCAAAACGGACCGTATCATGTTTAGGGGGTAAAACATTGAAGCCGAAGCTCAGCATCATAGGCGAAAAAATGAATGAGAAGACGGGGATCAGGGCGGTGATGGGCGATATTCAGGAAATCCTTCATGTCGGCTCGCGTGAATATCTCAATTTGAGCGCCGGCAATCCGATGATCCTTCAGGAAACGGCCGCGATGTGGCAAGCAGTTTTAGAGAGACTGCTTGAGAATGGTACGTTCCTTTCGGCCATCAGCCAATACGGATCAAGCTATGGAACGGACGAGCTGATCAACAGCGTCGTCCGGTTCTTTTCACACCGCTATGGTCATGACATTGAGAAAGAAAATGTGCTGATTACGGCGGGAAGCCAGCAGTTGTTGTTTTTTGCGATCAATTTATTTTGCGGCATGGGAAGCGACGGTGTCGTGAAAAAAGCTTTGATTCCGATGCTTCCGGATTATGCGGGGTACAGCGGTGCGGCGTTGGATATGGACACGGTCGAAGGCATCCCGCCGTTAATTTCAACATTGGATGATCACATGTTCCGGTACGAACTGGACCGGGAACGCTTTTTAAAGAGGATGCAAGGCGCTTGCGATATCGGCGCCGTCGTGCTGTCCCGGCCGAATAATCCATCAGGAAATGTTCTTTCTGAAGAAGACGTGCTGCTTATTTCTGACGCCTGCCGTGACGCCGATGTACCCCTTCTCATCGATTCCGCATATGCGCCGCCTTTTCCGGCTATCAACTTCATCGAAATGGAGCCCGTTTTTACCGATCAAATTATCCATTGCATAAGCCTTTCAAAGGCGGGCCTCCCCGGTGAAAGGGTCGGGATCGCCATCGGTCATCCGCGTTACATGAAGGTGATGGAGGCTTTTCAATCAAATGCGGCGATTCATTCTTCAAGGCTGGGGCAATATATGGCGGCAGCTGTGTTGGATGACGGGCGCCTCGCCGCCGTTTCGCAGCATGAGGTGCGGCCTTACTACCATAACAAATTTTTGCTGCTGAAGGACGCTTTGCTTCGAGAAATGCCGGGCGATATCAAATGGCATTTGCACAGAGGGGAAGGCTCGCTTTTCGGTTGGCTGTGGATCGAGGATCTCCCTGTTGCTGATATCGAGCTGTACGCCCGGTTGAAAGCAAACGGCGTCATCATCGTCCCCGGTGCGTCTTTCTTTCATCATGTTCCGTGGGATTCGCCGCATGTCCGGCAGTGCATTCGCATCAGCCTGACGGCAGCCGATGAAGATATTAAAAAAGGAGTCGGCATTTTGGCCGGTGTCGTCGAAGGCGTGTGTCAAGATGAGAAACTAATAAAAAACAGGGGCTGATCGTTAGCCCCTGTTCTTTCCGTTGTCAGTCTTCCGTTTTCTGCGTCTTGCCATGATCCAAATCAGAACGGCCGCTACCGCTATGATCAATGCGATGACGCCGAAATATATCATATTCTGCTGACCGTTTTCCTTCGTTTTTTCGGTCTGTGTTCCGCTTGGTTTTTCTGCAAGCTGCTGATGGTTTGTGAAGAGCTGACTGCTGTCCGTTTCATTGATGACGGTCGCTGTGTTATCGTTGCTGTTCAGAAAGCTGATCATTTCTTTTGTGACGGCAGCGCCTTGCCCGTTAAACGGTGCAAACACGGCCATCGAGTAGTTTGAATCCCACGGCGATGTCTGTGTAAACGCAACTTGTTTTGCCGTTTCGTTCAGCATTTGGAAGGATGACACGTCGAGCGTCCCGTTTTTCGCTGCCGGCACGGCCAAGTCCGATGCTTTCTCTTTCAGAAGAGGAAACTGGCCAATGCCGCCGATGAACATGACGTTCCGGCCTTTCATATCATCTGCTTTCACTTCAGAGGATTTTTTGACCGTGAATGAATGCTGGGATTCACTGCCGAATGAATCTGTCACAAGCGAAAGCTCCTGAAGCTTCGATTGATCGACTTTGTCAGGCAGGACAATCAGCGTTGTCTTAGCTTGAATTCCCGCGAAGGGAAGCGGCCATTCCTGAAAGTCGGCTGACGCTGTCGTGCTGCTGACAGGGTACGTGAGTGCGCTGCTTTTATCAATGAATACCCATTTGTCATCGTCTGTTGCATAGCAGGGATTGTTCTCCTTCAAGCCGGAAGTGGCAAATTGAATATCGATGTAGCGGTTTTTTTGCAAAAGCTTCGGATCGACTTTTAAGGTCACATGATAAAAGCCGTTTTTGTCTTCTTTTCCTAAATCGTCAAGCCGGACGGAGTGAGGCTGGCCGTTGATCATGACCTTCAGCTCCGCCTCTTCGGCGGATAAATCGCTTTGGGACGTTAGCTTTTGAATCGTTTTTGATTTTTTTAATGCAAGGGACAGCTTCGCCGATTGATCCTTGTCCAAAATTGCAGGTGCAGGATAATAATAATGCTCAGAAGAAGATTGCCCTGCGCCGATTGTCAAATCGCCCGCTCCGAAATCCTCAAGCGTCAGCTTACCCGCGTCCCGTTTTGTTTGATATTGCAGCTTCCCGATTGCGAGCGTTTCGCCGCTGAGCTGGCCGGCGTATGTTTTATCGGTGATGACGCTGATTTTCCCGGAAAGCACGTCATCAGACGCCGCGTTGACAAACAGAACAGGCTGCTGTTTACCGTTTGCCGTGAGCACCCGTTCCGCAAGCAGAAGCTTATCTTCTTGCGCTTTTATATCGCTTTGTGCCAAAAGCTTTTCCACTTTGCCTTTCCAATGCTTTTGAACGCCGATTAAAATCGACGGCCTGTCGATGCGCTTCATGTCTGATTCGTTCAAAGTCGTGATGCTGATGCTGCTGTCAATCGTTTTTAGATAGCTTTCCGTTTTAACAGCCGCTTCTATTTCTGCGGAACTCGGATCGTCCGGAATGACGATTGCCGTTTTTTCCACGGTGTTTCCTGATTGGGCAAATGGATACGGATAGTGCTCAAGCGCCGCTCCCTTTGCTTCGTTCTTGTCCCCCAATGTCAGATGGCTGTCCGGATAAATTTTGATCCAGTTCCCGGAGGAATCCTGCCGGACGCAGACGCCTTCCTTCACCACTCCGTAAAACTTCAATGACAGGCTGTGAAAACCCTGAGACGCTTGGCTTTTGTTCAGCGTCAGCTTTAATGTTTTGCGCTCTGCATTCCCTGTAAGCTTTACCGTTTTGACCGGTTCGTTATCGATCTCAACCGTCAGGGAAGAAGGGGAGATTAACAGGTCAGAGGCTTCATATTCAAGCGCAAGCTGCTGATGGGAGGAAGAGGCGCCGGCTGGAATTTGATACGTCAGCTCCGTGCTGTCCTTTGTACCATACATTGTGATGAGATCGCTCGTAAGCACTTGCTGCTTTGCTTGTTCACGGCTGTTTTCTCCGAGGATCGAGCCGTCCACCTTTACTTCTTTGGCTAAAGCGGCTTCCCCTGTCACTGCCGCCAGCATGAAGCCTACGAGACATATGATTGCATATTTCAAAAACGTCACCCGCTTTTCTTTTGATTGTATCGTTCTGTCTTGTACCATTTAACCTCCTGCTTGAACAGACGGTGCTTGATTTCCACGAATAACGAATAAATGACAAGCACGATCCATGCCTGCGAGTATGTAAAGTACATCAGAAAAACGATAAAAAAGTTTTGCCTGTTCATTTCCGTTTTTTCGATGCTCAACGTTATCATGACCTCCGTCATAAAGAGAAAGAAAGCCAAAATCCACAGGATCATCGACAAAAAGCCGACAGACAAGTGCAAATCGTAAAATAAATTAATAACAAAAATCGCATTTGACATGATCACGCCGAAGAAAAACAAAAAATACGTAAAGAAGAAATAAAACAAATCAAAGATAATCCGTTTTCGTTTCAGCTTAAAAAACTGCGATAAAAATTTCAGGACGACGTATTGGTTGCCGCGCGCCCATCTTGTCCGCTGGCGCCACCAGACCTTCCACGTTTCCGGTTCCTGCTCCCATGTAACAGCCGCCGGAAAGAAACGGATATGGTAGCCGAGGTTGTACACCCGGATCGTCAGCTCGGTATCCTCAGCCAGCGCTTTATCATCCCAGCCGCCGAGCCGTTCGATAATGCTTCTGCGGATGGCAAAATTCGTGCCGGGGATCGTGGCAATTTTGAACCATTTCCAGCGCCCGCCCTGCGCCATCCACTGAAAGCAGATCGTTTCAATGTTGATGAATTTTGTCAGCAGCGTCTTCGCCGCATTGATGACGCGGAATTTTCCCACAACGGCGCCCGCCTTCGGATCGTTCATCAGGCCGAGAACGAGGTAATAGACAGCCATTTTCTCCGGTGTGTTGTCGGCGTCATAGACGCAAATGACATCACCGTTCGATTCGGCAAAACCGCAGTTGAGAGCCGAGGATTTTCCTTTTCCGGCATGCGGCGGTTTCGTTACGACCATTTTAATAAAGTCGTATTGTCTGGAAAATTCGGTCACGATCTCACCCGTTCGGTCGGACGAATTGTCGTTTACGACGATAATCTCCAGCCTGTCCTTCGGATAATAGAGGTTCACCATCGCCTTCAGTGTCTGCCGAATCACGACCTCTTCATTATGTGCCGGGATCAGAACGCTGACCTTCGGAAGGTTCTTCACATTTTCTTTCCACTTCGGAATGTTCAGTTCGTAGGTCATGTAATGGCGGAAGCCTCCCTGCATCAGAAACATGTGATACAGCAGCATGACCCATATTAAGCTTAGCGAGGCAAAGAACAGAACATTACCCACGGCTTTTTCTCTCCTTAAAGATTCGTTTTTTTAGTGTGGCTCTCAAATAAAGGGTGTAGATAACGAACATCACCACAAACAGGAGCACAATCGCTGAGAGAATCCACAGCGCCTTTTCCAGCGGACTTTGCTGATGATGGTCGAAAAACTCCTCAACGGCATTCACCTTATTGTTAACGTGAATCGTTCCGTCTCCGTTTGTATGGATTTCCACTTTGTCCGTTTTTACGGTTTGTTTTGTTTTCTTTATATCGAGCCATTCGCTGTTCGGAATGCGTTCCATTTGATCGACAAGCTCAGGCAAATATTTCATGCCGAGATAAGGGTGGTAAAATGCTCCGGCTACCCCGCCTTCGAAATCGATCATTTGAGAAATGCGCTCATCCACGCCACCGAGCGGATTCTCGGCTGATGCATCGACATAGCCCAGCGTTTCAGGGTACAGCGTCATCCCGTGCAGCATGGCCGGCTTTGTCACGAACGGTGCCGTACCCGACGTTTTCCACGTTGTATCGCTGAGCTGAACCTGGCCGAAAATGCTTGAGAAATACTCGGAGGTGATCTGATAGCCGTGCTCTGACATCGTATAGTGAGGCGCTTCAAATCCGAGCGGATAGAGTCCTTCCGCAGTTAAATCCTCAATGGCGTGCGTCAGCTTTTGCCGTGTGTACGTTTCTTCGTTTTTTCTAAACGGCTTCAAATAGCTGTTATAGGCTGCTTCATTCGGAAAGTCCTGTGCTTTTTTTAAAATCGACGGCGGATCATCTGCATTTTGCGATGTGATCGGCTGATCAGCCTTGGCATCCCAAAATTCGAATCCTTCTCCGGTTTCGCTGTAGCGGTAAGCATGGGTATATCCGTGGACGATCACGCTTCCGCCCATGTCTTGCAGTTTTCTCAACACTTTGACAAGCTTCGGCTTATCAGACATATAGACTTTTTCGCCTGTTTCAGGGTTCACGTATACCGGGATGACAGCCAGAATAAAAGGAATATTCCTTTTATGCAGATACGAACCCGCTTGAAGCAGCAATTTTTCGTCTGCCATCGGACTGATATCCTCAAGCCGCAAGTATAAAAGCGTGCTGTCCGCTTTCTCTCCGAACGCTTGTCTCAGCTCCTTCGCCGTGAGCTGGCTGTCGTTTAACAAATTCGTTAAGCCGATGTATACGTTTGACTTGTCCGTTTTCCACATAAAAGGGTGCGTTTTCCCATCGTCGGATTGATGGGTGTACAATGCCTTCCCCTTCAGTCCCGAGACTTCGAGCACATGAAGCGCGCTTTCCAATGAAACCTCGCTTTTCTCACTGCTGCTTTTGATCTCGTACACGTTTTCTTTGCTTTTTAAGGAAAGGCCGGAAAACTGGCTGAATTGCCCGGCATTAAAGCCGATCGCAATCACGGGTTTTTTGTATGAGCCGATCAGGGATACGAGCTTCCTGCCGAGCTTTCGTTTCGTTTGGCCGTAATAGATGACGCGCATTTTGCCCGACAGGTCCGCTGCTTTGACATCCTCGTCTTTTTTGACGGTTACGCTGGATGAGAAATGGCCTGAGATCAAATCGAGCATTTTTACATGAGCCGATTCTGTTCCGTCCAACGTTGAATAGATGATAAGAATTCCGTTCTCCTTCTCTTTCGCTGCGGCGGAGTCCGGCTGATATAAAGCCGCTGCGATTATGAGCAAGGCCGCCCATAAAAGGCATATTCTTTTACAATTCATTCATCATCATCTCGTTTTCCAGTTCTTCTAAAAATTGCTCAGCCGTCTTGATATCGTTGCGATACGGCAGGTAACACACATGGAAGGTTAAGGTTACATATTTGCCGTTCTGAAGCTGATACGTTTCAAGCTGTGTTTTCAGCTTGGACAGGACGGCGGGCATATGCTCAACCGGCGTATGGGTCAGCACAATGCCGAACCGTTCTTCAGAGGGACGGAATTTCTTGTCCGTCTCCCGTACGCTTGACCTGATTTGACTGCCGACAAATTGGAAGAGCCTGTCGGTTTCTTTTTCTCCGTACAACGATTTAAACTCTTTGAAATAATGCATTTGAAGCAGCAGAAAAACAAACGAATTGCCGTACCGTTCTGCCCGTTTGATCTCTTCTGAAAGCTCAAGCTGCATTCGCTGTTTATTATCAAAACCCGTCACTCTGTCAATCGCGACAAAGCTGTTGATTTCAGACTGGAGCCGTTTGACAGAACGGTGAAGCTCTGCCGCGATATCGTGGATTCTTCCGGACATAAAGGAAAACACGATAAGCGCAATTCCCCAGATGACGAGCGTCCACAGCCCTTCTTCAGACGGAAACACGACTTGCCCCGCTTGAAAAAACATCATTAAAGTCCCGAGAACAAACAGGACGACGATGGTGCCGGACAGTGCATAGATCGGTCCGAGCCATATACCCGCTCCGATCACGGCAAAGGTGATGCAGGTGATTAAAGTCCCTTCCGATTGCTGGGTGGAGACATAAAAGATAAACAGAGAAAGGGCTGCTGCGAGCCCTATCGTATAAGCAAACAGTTGTTGTTTGTCATTGAATGATATTTTCATCGAAAAGCTTCCTTTCAGCCAGCAGCGGCAGCAGGTTGTCAAATGAGTGCGTCTCATTGCCGCTCATATATCCCCCGTAATACGTCTTGGTCGGGTCAAGAATTTCAAAATCATTCATTCTTTCATATATCGCCTTGATCACGGTGCTGTCTGCATTTTGCTTTGTTAAAAACATAATGGCTAAAGCGTAAACGGATGGGGACTCATATTGGACTGCCGGTTTTTTTGTATCCGCCAAATATCGTCCATAAAGCTTTCCGTTCGTCTGAAATTCGTGAATGATCCAATCAGCCAAAACAGCGGCATTTTCATCTCCCGGCCGCAAATGCCAAGCCGCATACAGCTGATCGATGATATTGACTTCGCTGTCATAGCTGTATTCCTTTGTTTCCGTATTGTATGTTTTCGGCAGAAAACCGTTTTTCAAAGGAGCCGAGAAAAGGATATTTTTGTTCCGCTGCAGGGTTTCTTTATCTATGATTCCGTTCTTTTTTAAGACTGATAGTGCATCAGGCATGATATACGAAAGCGTAATATCCTTAGATGCTGCCTGTGAGGCGGAATCGTAAAAATCAGTGAATACCCCGTTGTTCATGTTGTACGTTTTTAATGCGTCTCCGATTTTCTGAGCGGTTTGCTCATACTGGCTGTTTCCCCAAAGAGCGGCAGCTTGATCAAGGCTCCGCATGATTCTGAGATCATCGATCAGGGCGTTCACCCCGCTTGCTTCTCCGTTTTGAATTTCCCAAGAAACCAGGCCGTTCTTCATGAGAAAGGATTCGGTCAGACGCTGGTATTGCTCCTGAAAATGCGGGGCGTCTTTTCTGTTGACCAAAAATTCCATCCATAAGCCGAGAGATTCCGATAAGTAAACCGGCTGATCAGAGAGATCGGTTTTGATGAGCCCTTGATCATTCATTAAATGATGATAGACAAAGTACTCGGCAGGCTGTAGCGGCTCATTGGCTGCATCAGCGGCCGACCGTTTTTGGAGATTGCTTTCGGCTGTGAAGCCGCCGGCGGAAAGACCGATGAATAAACAGCATAAAATCAGACCCATCAATACATGCCTCACGGGCACATCCCCCCTGTGTCAGATCTGTGACTAATGAAATATATTATAAATGAAAAAACGAAGATTGCCAGCTTTTTTGCGCCTTTTTGATTATTAAACAACGGGACTATAAGACTGATAAAAGTGGGGGATATTTGTGGAATGTCAGCATAACTAATGAGAACAAGAAAAAAAGGCGTTGTGATAACACAACACCTTTTTCCTGAATATTACTGCCCGAATCAACCAAAACCGGCGTTTTCCGTGACTTTGACCGGAATTTGGCTTACCGCCTTATGATCCGATACCTCATGGGTAGTGAGCCCCGCTGCCAGTATACCCAATAGCAAAGTGACGCCTGTCAGCTTTTTCATGAAATCGCCTCCGTTAATTTGAATATTTGATCTTTCGCATAGCACGCTTTCTCAAAGTATTTTGCTGAATGCTCATAGTTGTTTTGGTTTTTGAAGTATTTTGCACAGTTGATGGCGAGGTCGGCTACGTCTGACCAATGCTGTTTCATTTCCAGATACTTGAGGCCTTGATCGATTCTGTCTGGATCGTTTTTCTCATAAAGGGAATGTATGATGAAGAGTTTTGACTGACATTCAGTCTGCTGTTTTTTCGCAGCTCGGGCTGCAGCTTGTTGATACCACTCGCGCGCCTCGGCATACAACTCCATCTTGTACAGAACGCGGCTCAGCATATACTTCGTCCGCAAAGAAAAGACGGATTGCCTGTGTTCGGGGATGCTCAATGCTTTTTCCAGGCACCGCCTCGCTTCTTGCAGCTGATCATGGCGCTCATAGCAAATCCCCAGGTTCATGCAGGCAAGTCCGGCCGAACGGAAATCGCCGTCTGCGGACGCGCCCTCATACACCCTCTGATAAAGCGCCTCTGCTTCTTGAAACCGCTGAAGATCTACATAGTTGGCCGCGATCACCATTTTGCTTTTGAGCGTTTTGCTCGTATATTCGTCGTGTGCCTTAAACGATTCCAGCGCTTTTTCAGCATGGTTTAATGAAAAGATATTTTGTCTGATTTCATAATAGGCAATGGCCAGATGATAATGGAACTCGGCTAATTCGATTTCATCAGGGATTTTGTGGAGTGAAAGTTCAGCGATTTTATAGAAATTAATAGCGGTGATGAAGTTCTTTTTGTAAAATTCATACATTCCGCTGAAGAAATAAAAATAGTATTGAATCATGTTGTCCGTGCCGATTTCTTCCGGTGTTTTATTGATGTTTTGTAAGAGTGTCCCGGATTCCTCATACCGTTCTGTCAACAGTTTGAATCGTGAATCGATGAGGTTGAAATACAAAAGCACATCCTGATTTTCTTCCATTGCATCAAGCGTCCTTTTAATTTCTTCCCTCATGGCGGCTGCCTCGGTAATGTTGTTCTGTCTGATCAGCCCGTACCATTGATTCAAGCTGTTTCCCACTGCCTCGAACGCGATTTTTGCTGCCACTCTTCACCCTCCGTTCACCGATATGGTAACCTGCCCTACATTACCCATTTTATCATAATAATGGTATGTGAATAGTTATAAACAGTACAAGTTTACTATAGTCAACATGGCATACAACTTGATTTCCTGCCGGAGCATATCTGCGCCTTCCAGCCCCCCAAAGGGCTAAAGCAGGTTGAAAAAGTCCGCCGGTCTATATATGATTGTATGAAGCGATAACGATAGGGGAGGCTTGTGATGGACAGGGAAAAACAGCAATTGAGCATTGAAGCTGCCAGGCTTTACTATCAGTCCGATTACAGCCAGCGGCAGATCGCCGAACAGCTTCAAATTTCAAGGCCGACGGTATCCAGGCTGCTCCAATTTGCAAAAGAAAAGGGGTATGTCCAGATCCGCATCGTCGATCCGTTTGAGGACATGGGCGCACTCGGGGCGATGCTGGAGGAGAAATACGGGCTCCTTGAGGCGCATGTCGTCTTTTCTCCGACTGAGGATGATTCGACCATCACGCACTACCTCAGCCGCTATGGTGCGGAATATATGCACGATACCGTTAATGACGGCGACATCGTCGGGGTCAGCTGGGGAATGACGATGTACCAAATTGCGCAGCACCTTGAAGCCAAACAAGTGAAAGGCGTAGAGGTCGTCCAGCTGAAAGGCGGTATCAGCCACTCACAAGTCAATACATATTCGGCAGAAACGATTCAGCTGTTTGCCGAGGCCTTTCAAACCATGCCGAGGTATCTCCCGCTCCCGGTAGTGTTTGATAACGCAGAGGTCAAACAGATGGTGGAGCAGGACCGCCATATCAAACGCATTATTGAGATGGGCAAACAGGCAAACATCGCGCTCTTTACGGTTGGAACGGTTCGCGACGAAGCGCTGCTGTTCAGGCTGGGCTATTTCAGCGAGAAGGAAATAAAGCTGCTCCAAACGCAGGGGGTCGGCGATATTTGCTCCCGCTTTTTTGACGCCGACGGGAACATTTGCAGCGAAGCCATCGACTCCCGGACGATCGGCGTGGAACTGGCTGATCTAAGGCAAAAAGAAAAATCAATCCTCGTCGCCGGCGGCATTAGAAAAACGGCTGCCATTCACGGAGCGCTCAAAGGAAAGTATGCCAATGTGCTGATTATCGATCAGCATACGGCAAAGGAACTGCTAAAAGAGGAGGAAGATTAAACCTTTTTCTGGGCTATTTCCCATTGAACAAAATTTCATATCGTAATTTACATTTGTTCAAAAATCAGTTATGCTGAAACTATCATAGAACAAAGGAAGTGCTCGTATATGACGATTGCAAAACAAATTGATCATACAGCATTGAAACCGCATACAACAAAATCAGACATCAAAAAATTAATAGAGGAAGCAAAAACATACCAATTCGCTTCAGTCTGCGTCAATCCGACATGGGTCGAATTTGCCGCTAAAGAATTGGCCGGTACCGGCATTGACGTTTGTACCGTCATCGGCTTTCCGCTCGGAGCGAATACAACTGAAACGAAGGCGTTTGAGACGAAAGACGCCATCGCAAAAGGCGCGACAGAGGTTGACATGGTCATCAACATCGCCGCTCTAAAAGACGGCGACGACGAATTGGTCGAAGCCGATATCCGCGGTGTCGTAGAAGCGGCAGCCGGAAAAGCTCTCGTCAAAGTCATCATTGAAACATGCCTTTTGACAGATGAAGAAAAAGAGCGTGCATGCCGTTTGGCAGTTGCGGCGGGAGCAGATTTCGTAAAAACGTCAACAGGATTTTCAACAGGCGGCGCAACGGCGGAAGACATCGCTTTAATGCGTAAAACCGTCGGACCTGACATCGGTGTAAAAGCATCCGGGGGCATCAGAACGAAAGAGGATGTTGAAAAAATGATCGAAGCGGGAGCAAGCCGCATCGGCGCAAGCGCAGGGGTTTCAATTGTCGGCGGTGAAGCCGGGAAAAATGAAGATAATTATTGATATGATATGAGAGCGGGAAGCTTTTAAGCTTCCCGCAGAATATTGAAGATATATTTGTACAAAATTGTAAGCGAATACAATTTCAGGAGGACGCAACATGAAGTTTTTAATTGGGATCGCAGGATTAATCGTATTCTTGGCCCTTGCATGGGTGGTATCTAGCGCGAAAAACCGGGTGAAGTACCGCCCTGTCATCGTCATGATTGTTCTGCAGTTTGTTTTAGGGTATGTTTTGCTGAATACGGGTGTCGGTAATTATCTTGTCGGCGGCTTTGCTCAAGGCTTTGGCTATCTCCTTCAATATGCCGGAGAAGGGGTAAACTTTGTTTTCGGCGGGCTGGTGAATGTGAATGAATCTACATTCTTCATGAATGTTCTCCTCCCTATCGTGTTTATTTCGGCTTTAATCGGAATTCTTCAATATTGGAAAATACTACCGTTTATTATTAAATATCTTGGGCTTGCGCTCAGCAAAGTAAACGGAATGGGAAAACTGGAATCATTCAATGCCGTTGCGTCAGCGATTTTGGGCCAATCTGAAGTGTTTATTTCTTTGAAAAAGCAATTAGGTGGGCTTTCTAAACAGCGCCTCTACACATTGTGCGCTTCAGCAATGTCTACGGTGTCCATGTCAATCGTCGGTTCCTATATGACGATGCTGAAGCCTGAATACGTTGTAACCGCCCTTGTCTTGAACTTATTCGGCGGATTTATCATTGCTTCCATTATTAACCCTTATGAGGTGACAGAGGAAGATGATGTCGCAGAGACGGTAGAAGGAGAAAAACAGTCCTTCTTCGAAATGCTCGGCGAATACATCATGGACGGCTTTAAAGTTGCGGTCGTCGTGGCAGCTATGCTGATCGGATTCGTTGCCATTATCGCTATGATTAACGGTATTTTCAATGCGGTTTTAGGAATATCCTTCCAGCAACTGCTCGGGTACGTATTTGCTCCATTTGCTTTCTTAATGGGCATTCCATGGAACGAAGCAGTTAATGCAGGAAGCATCATGGCAACGAAAATGGTGTCGAACGAATTTGTCGCTATGCAGTCGCTTGCACAAGGCCATTTCGGTTTCAGCGGCCGCACGGAAGCAATTGTCTCCGTCTTCCTTGTCTCTTTCGCCAACTTCTCATCAATCGGCATCATTGCCGGCGCGGTGAAAGGCTTGAATGAAAAACAGGGGAATGTCGTCGCACGTTTCGGATTAAAATTATTGTACGGTGCAACACTCGTTAGTTTCTTGTCAGCGACAGTCGTCGGTTTGATTTACTGAACATTATAGAAAAGGATCGGTGATGATCATGAGAATGGTCGATATCATTACGAAAAAGCAGAGCGGTCAAGAGCTGTCTACGGAAGAAATCAACTTCTTCGTCGACGGCTATACGGACGGCAGCATTCCCGACTACCAAGCCAGCGCACTGGCTATGGCGATCTATTTTCAAGATATGACAGACAGAGAGCGGGCTGATTTAACGATGGCGATGGTCAACTCGGGGGAGACGATTGACCTCTCCGCCATCAAAGGCATCAAAGTCGACAAACACTCGACCGGAGGCGTCGGCGACACGACGACGCTCGTCCTCGCGCCGCTAGTCGCCGCTCTTGATGTGCCGGTTGCCAAAATGTCAGGCCGCGGGCTCGGACATACGGGAGGAACGATTGACAAGCTGGAAGCGATTGAAGGGTTCCACGTGGAACTTTCGAAAGACGAATTCATAGAGCTTGTGAACCGCGACAAGGTCGCCGTCATCGGGCAAAGCGGTAACTTGACTCCTGCCGATAAAAAGCTGTACGCCCTTCGCGATGTCACGGGAACGGTTAATTCTATCCCGCTGATCGCGAGCTCGATCATGAGCAAAAAAATCGCCGCCGGGGCGGACGCCATCGTCCTTGACGTAAAAACGGGTGCAGGCGCCTTCATGAAAACGGAAGAAGACGCCGTCAACCTTGCAAAAGCGATGGTTCGCATCGGCAACAATGTCGGCCGCCAAACGATGGCTGTCATCTCCGACATGTCCCAGCCGCTTGGGTTTGCAATCGGAAATGCCCTTGAGGTGAAAGAAGCGATCGATACATTAAAAGGCGAAGGTCCTGAAGACCTGCATGAGCTCGTCTTAACGCTTGGCAGTCAAATGGTCGTCCTCGCCAAAAAAGCGGACACACTCGATGAAGCCAGAGAAAAATTAATCGAGGTCATGAAAAACGGCAAAGCGCTGCAAAAATTCAAAGACTTCCTGCAAAACCAAGGCGGCGACAGCTCTGTCGCAGATGACCCGTCAAAACTGCCGCAGGCCGCTTACAAAATCGACGTCCCTGCAAAAGAAGCAGGCGTCGTCTCAGAGATTGTCGCCGATCAAATCGGAGTCGCAGCCATGCTGTTAGGCGCCGGACGCGCAACAAAAGAAGACACAATTGATCTTGCTGTCGGCATTATGCTCCGCAAAAAAGTCGGCGACCGTGTTGAAAAAGGCGAACCGCTTGTCACGCTTCACGCCAACCGCGAGAATGTCGATGATGTCATTGCCAAAGTGTATGAAAATATCCGGATCGCAGAAAAGGCGGAAGCGCCGAAGCTGGTGCATACGGTGATTACGGAATAGAGAAATGGGAAACAGCACATACCCTGTGGGTGTGTGCTGTTTTTATATCAAGTGGGCCTTTTTTTTTATTTACCTATTTTAATCTTTCTTGTAGCATGAAACAGGTCTTAGGTGTCATCTTTTTACATGGACGGAAAGGTATAGATAAATAGGAGGTTTTTTAAAACGTGGCCAAACGTATTCTGGTATCTTCTGGAATTAATGTTTTAATCTTTATCATTGTTGGTATATTCTCGCTTATTCTATATGCTGTACTGTCGTTTTTTTTCATGCAATCTTTTGCGACGGGAGAACCATCCCAGGATGAAGCGCTGGGATGGGGGTATTTGGGTTTCTTGTTTATTTCAATTATATTGGCAATTTTGACAGGTATAATTGGCGGAGTCATTTCCTTTTGTATATGCTTCAAAAAATTTAGGAAATGGAGCAGTTAAAGAGGAACTGCCGGAAAATCCGGCGGTTTTTTTAAACGAATATTTTGAGAAAATCGTGGATGAATTTTTTGATTTATAGAAGAAAGGGTTCCTGTCTATGTGCTCTTTCAGAAAAAGCTTCTTTTTTTGGCTTAGAAGCAACACAGTTCTTTTGTTGATTGTATTGCTTCTGCTGACGTTTTCCATGCTGGAAACCGGCATTAAAACAAGGAGGCACGACTGTCAACAGGGCCAAATGAATGGATGAACGATTTTCAAGGTAAAATCATTTATCCCGCCTTCTTTTGGTGCTGCAGGGTCTCTTGGACGTTATGTTCATGTACGTGCTTACGACAGTACAGTTTTAAGGGCTGTGTTTATACAGCCTCTTTTTCATGTCTTTTTGAAATCAAGGATCATTAGCGTATAATCACATTCATAACACCATCATTCACTGGAAATCATATGACCAAAAGGAGTCCGTTCATGAGCAAAGCCAGTTTTAGAGACTATGCATTAAGCGGTGATATTACGAAAGCGCTCGATCATTTAGGGTATAAGCAGCCGACTGTTGTGCAGAGCAAAGTGATTCCCGAGGCGCTTAAGAAGCGGGATGTTGTGGTGAAATCGCGGACGGGGAGCGGGAAGACGGCCGCGTTCGGAATTCCGCTTTGCGAACTGGCCGAATGGGAAGAGAACAAACCGCAAGCCTTGATTTTGACACCGACGCGCGAGCTTGCCGCTCAGGTTAAAGAGGATTTGACCAATATCGGCCGATATAAAAGAATAAAAGCGGCGGCTGTTTACGGGAGGTCGTCCTTTGAACGGCAAAAAACGGAGCTCAAGCAAAAATGCCATATCGTTGTCGGGACGCCGGGACGCGTATTGGATCACATTGAAAAAGGAACCCTTCCATTAGAAAAACTGAAATGCCTTGTCATCGATGAGGCCGATGAAATGCTGAACATGGGATTTATCGATCAAGTGGGGGAGATCATCCGCCATTTGCCAGGAGAAAGGATGACGATGCTGTTTTCAGCGACCTTTCCTGAGGATGTGGAGCATCTTTCCCTTCAATATATGAAAACCCCTTTGAAAATCGAGATCAAAGCAAGCGGTATGACAACCGCAGACATCGAGCATCAACTGATCATTGTAAATGAAAATGATCCATTTTCGCTTTTAGTGGATCTGTTAATTGTTGAAAACCCGGACAGCTGCATCGTTTTTTGCCATACACAGGAGCGTGTGAATGAGCTGCATCGGCGCTTAGCCGGTTTGGGTTATCCGTGCGCGAAAATTCACGGCGGCATGCCTCAGGAGGACCGTTTTGCCGTGATGAACCGCTTCAGACGGGGAGCGTTTCGCTATTTAATCGCGACAGATGTGGCGGCAAGAGGCATCGACATTGAGAACATCACACATGTGATCAACTATGAACTGCCATTAGATAAAGAAAGCTATGTGCATCGTACCGGAAGAACAGGCCGGGCCGGCAGGCGGGGGAAAGCGATTACCTTTGCCAGTCCGCGTGAAAAAAGGATGGTCGCTGACATTGAAGAATATATCGGTTTTTCCATTCCTGTCATTCAGGCGCCGTCAAAAGAAGAAATTGCGCGGGCAAAAGCGGCCTTTCTTAAGAAAATCAATAGGAAGCCGGAGCCCAAAAAGGATAGGAGTGAACCGTTAAATAAGGAAATCATGAGGCTCTATTTCAACGGGGGAAAAAAGAAGAAGCTGAGAGCCGTTGATTTCGTTGGAACGATTGTGAATATTGACGGCGTCTCTGCTGAGGATATCGGGATTATCACGATACAAGAGCAAGGTTCATTCGTTGAAATTTTAAACGGCAAAGGTCAGTTAGTCTTAGACGCGATGAAAAAGACGACTGTGAAAGGGAAATTGCTGAAAGTGCATAAAGCAAGGTAATAAACTTAGGCTGCCGACTTTGTCGGGAGCTTTTTTGCTCGTAATAAACCTTGGATAAGCAGCATATGATGGATTGTCAAAAAATGAAAGCGCTTCAAAAGAGAGGAGAACAAATGAAGATGAGAAAGTGGTTCATCCAAGTCCTTGCATTGCTTTTCATCATTGCTGCATGTTTTGCGCCAAGCCAAGCCTCTGCACAAACTCAAAAACCTGGTTTTTCAGAAGTGACGGTTCATGATCCATCTATTATTAAAGCGAATGGGACATACTATGTCTTCGGCTCCCATTTAGCTTCGGCCAAATCGACGGACCTTATGAATTGGACGCAAATTTCCTCGAGTGTCCACGACGGCAATCCCCTGATTCCGAATGTATATGAAGAATTAAAAGAAACCTTTGAATGGGCTGAATCTGATACGTTGTGGGCGCCTGATGTCACCCAGCTTGAGGACGGCAAATTTTATATGTATTACAACGCCTGCCGCGGGGATTCTCCGAGATCTGCCCTCGGGCTTGCTGTCGCAGACGACATTGAAGGTCCATACAAAAATAAAGGCATTTTTCTGAAGTCGGGAATGGACGGGATCAGCAATGACGGCACCCCGTATGACGCGACAAAGCATCCGAATGTCGTCGACCCGCATACATTCTTCGATAAAGACGGCAAGCTGTGGATGGTCTACGGCTCCTATTCGGGCGGTATTTTTATTTTGGAAATGGATCGGAAAACCGGGTTCCCTCTTCCGAATCAGAGGTACGGAAAAAAGCTGATCGGCGGCAACCACAGCCGGATTGAAGGCGCATACATTCTCTACTATCCTGAAACACAGTATTACTACCTGTATATGTCCTTCGGCGGACTCGCCGCTGACGGCGGGTACAACATCCGCGTCGCACGCTCCAAAAACCCTGACGGCCCATACTATGACGCTGAAGGCCATCCGATGATCAACGTGCGCGGCAAAGAAGGAACTCTTTTCGATGACCGCTCAATCGAACCGTACGGCGTCAAGCTCATGGGGAATTTTCTGTTTAAAAATAAAGGCGGATCAGACGCCGGCTACGTCTCACCGGGCCATAACTCAGCCTATTACGATGAAAAAAGCGGCAAATCGTATTTAATCTTTCACACCCGCTTCCCGGGAAGGGGCGAGGAGCACGAAGTCCGCGTCCATCAGATGTTCATGAACAAAAACGGCTGGCCCGTTGTCGCGCCTCATCGCTATGCTGGAGAGAAGCTCATGAAGGTAAAAAAATCGAAGGTGATCGGGAACTACAAATTGGTGCGGCACGGAAAAGACATCTCTGCGGAGATCAAAGAGTCAGAAGAGATCCGATTAAATCGCAATGGCAAAGTATCCGGCGCAGTGTCCGGCACCTGGAAGAAGACCGGGCATAACAGGATTGAGCTGACGCTGGATGGAAAGCGGTATGACGGTATGTTTTTAAAGCAGTGGGATACAAGGACCGGGAGGAAAGTGATGACGTTTAGCGCGTTGTCTCGTGAAGGTGATGCGGTTTGGGGGAGTACGTGGTAAAAATAGTCTAAGTAATTTGCTCAAGTGTACTTCATTGCAAAGGATAAACAAATAAGATTGGTCCATAGGAATATACTTAGTGTACAGTGAGATGGATAAAAAAGGGTGGTTTCATATCCACTCTTTTTTATTGAACAAAGCTATGAACTTTAAAACTGTATGCGGCTTTTAAACAAACTTATATTGAAATATAAAGATGAACAACCGATAATATAGATATACTTGTCTTTAATGGAATAAGAAAGATTTTTTGATGGGTTTCTGTAAATCGGTTTTAATGTCTAACATATGTTTTTTGAATATTATAAGCGCTGTTAAGTAGACCTAATTTATAAATATTTATTTAAGATAAAGGGGATTGATTACATTATGTTAATATCATCTTTTATAAATGGTTATAAATCATATAATAAGGCTTATTTTGTTCCAATACAATTGGATTAGAGGATAAATATTCAGTCTACATTGGCAATAATGGGGTTGGAAAAAGCGGAATTTTAGAAGCGATAGATGTTTTCTTTAATAATAGAGATTGGAATATTTATAAAGGTTCAAAAAAAGATGAGGTCTATATATCACCGGTTTTCTTAATTAATAAAAAAGAATTTAATTCAAGATTTGAGAATGATTCTAGATTTAGTAGATCAGAAATTAATGAATTTAAAAGTACTATTGCTGATTTAACTAAAATAAGTGATTACATATGGAATAATTTAGACAGCCTTGTGCAGGGGAGTTCTAGAAGAGAGCATATTGATAAATTCTTTGAAATTAAAAGGAAATTAGAAAGTAAATATAAAGAAGATTATTATCTCTTAGTTATTGGTGTTAAGAGTAATGGTAAGGCTACCTTAAGTCCTTTTCATGGATACCTATCAAAGTTACTTGAAGGAAAAGAACCAGAAAGAAAACTTGAAAAAATAAAGAAATTAATTTTATTACATTACTCTTATGTATATATTTCAGTAGAACAAAGGGCGAATGATATTCTTAAAATTGAAGCAGAACAGATGCAAAAATTAATGAGTAGAGATGTACTAGAGTTAGTAGATAAAATTATTGAAAGGCCTTTAAATATTGACGGTAGAAATATTAGTTTTTTAAGCTTTATTAACCAAAATCTTGATGAGTTCATGAATGAAATAAATGAAAAAATAAAAAGTATAGATAAAAGATATGATTATGGGGTTAGTGCAAATTTTAAAAAAAGACTAACAAGAACTGATTTAAGAGATAAAATATTAGAAGCTTATTTTTTAAAAAAATCCTTAAGACATAATCAACGTGAAATTTCCAAATTAAGTTCAGGAGAGCAGAGAAAAGCACTAGTAGATATAGCATATGCATTTCTTTCTAATTTTAATCAAAAGGAAAAAGAGATTGTACTAGCTATCGATGAACCAGAGGTTTCTTTAAATGTAGCAAACTGTTTTGCTCAGTTTACGAGGATTGAGGACTTAGCTAATAAATTCAATAGTCAGATAATAATAACAACACATTGGTATGGATTTTTACCTATTACCACTAAGGGACAGTTAATACATTTAGAAAAAAATCTCGACAATTTAAGAATAAGCCAATATAGTTTTTTTAATTACTTAGATAATCAAAGAAGCTTTCCTGAAGATGTAGAGTTGAAAAGCATGTTTGATTTAGCTACTAGTATTTTGAGTTATATAAAAACCAATGAAGAAAATAGTAATTGGATAATATGTGAAGGAGGGGATGATAAAATTTATCTGGATACCATATTGCCAGATAGTAAAGAGTACAGAATATTACCAGTGGGCGGATGTGGAAATGTAGTAAAATTATTCAATCTGTTACTTAATCCGCTTCTGATAGATAAAAAAGAAAGAAAGGATTTTAAAGGAAAGATTCTTTGCATAATCGATACAGATGAGACAAAAATGAATTATAAATTTGAAAATTTAAAAGATATGCCTATATCTTTAAGACGTTTACAAGTTTTTAGATCTAACAACGAAGAAGTTATAAAATTGTTAGACGTTGCAAAACAAGGAACAATTTATGAAAAAACAGAGATAGAAGACTGTCTTGATCCTGAAATTTATTATAACTCAATCAAAAAGGTAATTTTAGCAAATCAAGACAGCACTATCATAGACTTATTTAACAATTATGAACTTAATAGGGAAAAGAAATTTTCAAAAATAAGCGGAGACGATTCATTGCTATTACCTAATGGAAATGAAGCATATAGAAGAAAGAATGAGCTAGTTTCCTTTCTAGAAAAGCCTGAAGTTAAGATGTTAGTAGCAAAGGAATATAGTCAGGAGGCTCAAGATAAAAAAATAACACATTCATTAGCTATCGAAATTATAGAGTATTTTGAAGAATCGATGATAACAGTCTGTTAGCATAATATTTATAAACTTAAATTTCTTTAATATGAACGGTTTTTAAAATAATTATTAAGTACATTTAACACCTTGAATGCAAGAACAATGGCAATCAAGGTGTTTATTGGATATTACACCTTTTTAGGGCCGGGATTTTGACTAATCCTTTCCAATTCGTTAAGATGAACATAAATTGTTCACTAAGTGTAATAACCAAAAAGGACTGAGGCACAATGTGTACGAGTGTGACGTTGACGACTGCAGATCAGGTGCATCTATTGGCAAGAACGATGGATTTTACTTTTCAGCTTGACGGAGAGGTGCTGTTGCATCCGCGCATGTATCAATGGATGAGTGAAGCTGACGGCAGGGAACATAGGGGGCCATACGCGTTTATCGGAATGGGCAGGCGGTTTGAAAACGCTTTGTTTGCCGATGGTGTGAACGAAAAAGGCCTGTCGTGCGCTGCGCTTTATTTCCCGGGTTATGCCGTGTATGAAAAAGAACCAAAGGATAACCATGATAACATCGCGCCGCATGAATTTGTGACATGGGTGTTGTCGAACTGCGTCAGCCTGGAGGATGTGAAGGCTGCGTTGTCTTCTCTTGCGATTGTGGAGAGAGAGGTAAAGCTGCTCGGTACGGTTACGCCGCTGCACTGGATATTGTCGGACCGTTCCGGACGGAGCATCGTTGTCGAACCGACGGCAGACGGCATTCAGGTTCATGATAATCCTGTCGGCGTAATGACGAACAGCCCTGAATTTTCGTGGCATTTGACCAATTTGAGAAATTACATCGGGCTGCGGCCCGGGCAGTGTAAGGCTAAAAAATTAGGTGAACTGACGTTGTCGGCTTTTGGCGAAGGATCGGGTTTAGCTGGACTGCCGGGAGATTTCACCCCGCCTTCCCGCTTTGTGAGGACGGCCTATTTGAAAGAACATATGAAACCCGTCACAGGCGAAACAGAGGGAGTGTCTGCAGCTTTTCATATTCTTTCAAATATGAATATACCGAAAGGCATCGTCATTACTGAGCAGGGGGAAGATGACTATACGCAATACACGGCGGCCATGTGCAGCCATTCGGGGAGCTATTATTACCATCATTATCAAAACCGACAGATTCAGAAGGTTTGCCTGTTTCAAGAAGACCTTGACCAGAAGGAACTCAAATCGTTTCCGGCAAATGCTGAAGAGGCGATTCACTCACTTCAATCATAATTCGAAAAAAGGAACATCATGCAAAACAAAGCAGCAAACAATCTCACTTTATTAGGAATAGTGTTGCATATTGGGTACTGGTTCGGCATCTTATTCGTTTTCCTGCGCATCAAAAGCGGGTGGTTTGATTCTTACACCGTTTGGAATCCGGATGCCGTGAGCGGATATACGCAGTCTGATACTTTGTATGCTGAGAGCGATGATTTATTCGGGGACACTGTTTAATTGGGGCTGTTTTTTCCTTTTGATCATGTTAATCGTCATTTTGGCGCAGTCGCTTATTTTTATTGCCCTGGAAATCACCGCGTATATCAAAATCAGAAAAAATCCGTTTTCTGCGTGGGGTTCTTTTATTTTGGCGATGGGCATTAAAAACATCTTTACGAATACATCCGGAATTCCGTTTCTCATTGCAGGCTTTCTCCTTCATAAACAGCAAAAGGAACCGCAGGAACCTGAAACAAAGGCTGTGCGCCGCAAGAACAGAAGAAGGGCTTCCGCATTCACCAAACGAAAAGCAGCAGCGGTGAAAAAACGGAGAAAACCAGGAAGAAAGTCTTAATAGAAAAGGAGATTTTCAGAAGAAAAAAGCTGCCAAATTCCGATTTTACAAGGAATGGCGGCTTTTATTTTTTTATCCGACAATTGTAATGAAAGCGTTGACATAAAGATAGGCAGGTGCTACAGTATAGATACAAACTAATATCAGCAAGTTCTTAAGGATTGTTACTGCTTTAGCAGGCAAAACCTAAGTTACGAGAGTATCATCGGGACATTGTCCCGGGAAGCTGTCCGTAATTTAGGTTTTTTTTGTGCCTGAAATTAAGGAGGTGATGCAAAAACGAGCAGATATGTTTCCAGAAAAAAAGCCGGGTGAAGGCGGCCACCTTCAGTCCGGCATATTCCCCCAAAAGGAGGAGGTACTCATATGGATTATAATAAAGTATCAAAAGACATTTTACAACTCGTCGGCGGTGAGGAGAACGTACAGAGCGTGATTCACTGCATGACAAGACTGCGTTTCAACCTTTATGACAATGGCAAGGCTGATCGTGCGAAATTGGAAAACGTGCCCGGTGTAATGGGAACGAACATCAGCGGTGAACAGTTTCAGATCATTATCGGAAATGATGTGCCTAAGGTGTATAAGGCGATGCTCGCCAACAGCGGCCTGAGCGACGCAAAGGCCGGGCAGCCATCTTCTCAAAAGAAAAACGTGCTTGCGTCCATTTTTGATGTCATTTCAGGCGTATTTACCCCGATTCTCCCGGCGATTGCCGGTGCGGGTATGATCAAGGGAATTATTGCGTTAGCCGTGACATTCGGCTGGATGAGCGAGAAGAGTCAGGCGCACACCATTCTGTCTGCCATCGGCGACGGAGCTTTCTACTTCCTGCCTTTACTGCTCGCAGTCAGTGCTGCAAGAAAATTCGGCAGCAACCCTTATGTAGCAGCGGCTATCGGAGCGGCGATTTTGCATCCGGATCTGACGGCTCTGCTTGCTTCAGGCAAAAGCATTTCCTTTATCGGGTTGCCTGTAACCGCTGCCACGTATTCGTCGACGGTCATTCCGATTTTGCTTGCCATCTGGATTGCATCTTATGTAGAAAAATGGATTGATAGAATTACGCCGACATCTTTGAAGCTCATCTTTGTACCGACTTTCACCCTGCTGATCGTCGTGCCCGTCACATTGATCACGGTCGGTCCGCTCGGTGCGATTATCGGAAACTACCTTTCCGTCGGCGTGAACTATCTGTTCCAGCATGCCGGTCTGATTGCGATGATCCTGTTGGCCGGAACGTTCTCCCTTATCATTATGACGGGGATGCACTATGCATTGGTGCCGATCATGCTCAACAATATCACTCAAAACGGATACGACTATTTGATGCCGGCTATGTTCCTGGCCAATATGGGACAGGCGGGAGCGTCATTCGCCGTCTTTTTACGATCAAAAAATGCGACGTTTAAATCGTTGTCGATGACCACAAGCATCACGGCTTTGATGGGAATTACGGAGCCGGCGATGTACGGTGTCAACATGAGGCTGAAAAAGCCGTTTGTTTCCGCGCTTCTTGGGGGAGCCGTCGGCGGTGCATTTTACGGCATCACAGGAGTTGCATCTTACATCGTTGGCGGAAACGCCGGATTGCCAGGTATTCCGACGTTCATCGGCCCTACGTTTGTTCAGGCGATGATCGGGCTCGTCATCGCGTTCTTTGCAGCGACCATTATTGCTTATCTGTTAGGATTTGAAGACATTCCTTCAGACGAAGCCGATGAACAAGCAGCTGCTCCATCTCCATCTGAAGCGGGAGCGGGAGAGATCATTCAAAGCCCGCTGAAAGGCGAAGTCAAAGCATTGAGTGAAGTGGATGATGCGACATTTTCTGGAGAAGTCATGGGAAAAGGCGTCGCCATTGAGCCTGAAGAAGGCAAAGTGGTGTCCCCGGTATCAGGCACGATCACAACCGTTTTTCAAACGAAGCACGCCCTCGGCATTACAAGCGACAATGGGGCGGAAATTATTATCCATATCGGAATCGACACGGTGAAATTGAACGGTGAGCACTTTACCGTGCATGTCAATAAAGGCGACGCTGTAAAGCCGGGAGACCAGCTTGTCTGTTTTGATATGGATGCGATTAAGGATGCTGGCTATCAGTTGATCACGCCGGTTATCATTACAAATACGGACCGGTACCAGTCGATCAAGCCTTTGAAAACAGATGAAAGCGTTGACATTGAGGAAGCGCTGATCGCGCTGGCGTAGAGAAAGGAAAGCCTGACAAATTAGGATGAGGTGAAATGATATGACTGAACAAATGAAAAGGTTTCCTGAAGGTTTTTTATGGGGCGGAGCGGTTGCCGCAAACCAAGTGGAAGGCGCCTATAATGTCGGCGGAAAAGGACTCTCGACAGCCGATGTGTCGCCGAACGGCGTCATGTATCCATTTGACGAATCGATGGAGTCATTGAACCTGTATCATGAAGGCATCGATTTTTACCACCGCTACAAAGAAGATATCGCTCTTTTCGCCGAAATGGGATTTAAAGCATTCCGGACATCGATTGCCTGGACACGGATTTTTCCTAACGGCGATGAGATTGAACCAAATGAAGAGGGCCTCCAATTTTACGATCGTCTCTTCGATGAGCTATTAAAACACGGTATTGAGCCTGTAGTGACGATTTCCCACTACGAAATGCCGCTCGGTCTGATTAAAAAATACGGCGGCTGGAAAAACCGGAAAGTGATCGAGTGCTATGAACATTATGCGAAAACGGTTTTCACCCGCTATAAAGACAAAGTGAAATACTGGATGACGTTCAATGAAATCAACATGGTTCTGCATGCGCCGTTTACAGGCGGAGGCCTTGTATTTGAAGAAGGCGAAAACAAGTTAAATGCGATGTACCAAGCGGCGCATCATCTATTTGTCGCAAGCGCCCTGGCGGTCAAAGCCGGACACGAAATCATCCCGGACGCTAAAATCGGCTGCATGATCGCCGCAACGACGACATACCCGATGACGCCAAAGCCGGAAGACGTGCTCGCCGCGATGGAGAATGAGAGAAGAACGCTGTTTTTCTCGGACGTACAGTCGCGCGGAGCTTATCCGGGCTATATGAAGCGCTTCTTTAAGGAAAACGGAATTACCATTGAAATGGCTGAAGGTGATGAAGACATCTTGAAGGAAAATACCGTCGACTATATCGGTTTCAGCTACTACATGTCAATGGTCGCGAGCACGAGTCCGGAAGACTTGGCAAAAACGGAAGGCAATCTCCTCGGCGGCGTCAAAAATCCGTACTTGGAATCGTCTGAATGGGGCTGGCAGATCGACCCTAAAGGGCTGCGCATTACGTTGAATACGCTGTATGACCGTTACCAGAAGCCGCTGTTCATCGTAGAAAACGGCCTTGGCGCGGTCGATGCCGTCGAAGAAGACGGCTCCATTCAGGATGATTACAGAATCAATTATTTGCGCGATCATTTAAAAGAAGCAAGGGAAGCGATCGCCGACGGCGTCGACTTAATCGGCTACACATCATGGGGACCGATCGATTTGGTGAGCGCCTCCACCGCCGAAATGAAAAAACGCTACGGCTACATTTACGTCGACCGGGACAATGACGGAAAAGGAACGCTGAAAAGAACGAGAAAGAAAAGCTTTTACTGGTATAAAAACGTGATTGAAACGAATGGTGAAAGCTTGTAATGTGAACCGGATCGGCTGCCTCTATGAAGGCAGCTTTTTAAATGCAGAGCCGGATTTTTCTGTAGAATGTAACATCATTTTGCTATACACTTGAGAAAAAACAGGTATTCGGATTAGAGGCATGGTCCCCGATGATTATGGTGATGGTATTGAATACTGTTCTGTATTCTATTTTCGGCTTGTTGTCTGTTCTGTACTATAAGAAGGTCATTAAATCGGCGTTATGACATTAAGAAAAAGCCCATCGGACATATCCGATGGGCTTTCAGCTTGTAGAGAAAAGCCCTTTTTTAATATCTGTAAAAAGAAAAAGGCCTCACACACACTTAGCCAAGCTAGGCTAAGTGTGTGGTAATCATAACCGTATTCCGGAAATCAACTTTAAAACTAAGGTTTAGGTGACGAGACAACATGGGCTAATACGTCTGGTATATACTTTAGCTACAGTAAATCTCTCTATTTACATTAAAGGAAAATCCCTTCCTACAGTCAGAATAAAACTTACTCTACTGGATAGGAAGAGGCCATACTATAACAGTCTAGAAAAGTTCAGTTTTCCAGGATTTTTTAGGAGCCCAGAACCACAAATTCCAAAAGTCATCCTTTGATTTAACCGCATATCTGTAGATTGTCGTTGACTTAGAAGCAGATGGCGCGCTTAAATAGAACTCATGGTTTGGAGCTTTATCGTGTTTACCTGAAATGGACGCCATTCCCTTCGTCAGAATTACATTGTAACTGTAGGCAATCTTTGGATAATAGTCTGCGAATGGTATTCCAACTGCATGAGTTACAGTCCAATGTAGATAGTTGCTCTTTTTACTGTTAATATAAAGTTTTATTCCGGCGCTGCTTGCGGTTTTTCTTTCGATAACCTTTTTGCAGTCCGGGTCACTACATCTTGAGGATTGTCCAACTTTTTTATATAAAGTTATACTTGTTGGTGAATGGAATTGCGTATTGACCAATGCCTGTGTCCTGATTTTATTAGAAGTGTCTGAAAACCCTCTATTATCTCCCTTTAAGTATGTATTTTTAAACTCTGGTTTAGGGTCAGAAACAGACTTGTAGGGAATAAAAGTTTTATAATCCCACCCCTTCATATTATCCTTTGGTAGTTTTTCTTGTACTGAAAAGTTATCGTTATTCGTTACATCATCTAATATAGAATCTTTCGAATCTAGGTATGATTCTTTGTTTTCCGGCATGTCTACAACTGCAGAGAGTGAACCTTCGACACTCATGATTTCAGATTTTTCTTCCTCAGAAAGGTTTGAACCTAGCTCTTGCATCTTTTTCTCGATCTCTTTTTGCTCTGGTGCGGAAGGGTCTATGCTTACATGTATAGAGTAGTTGTACCTTTCACCCGATTTCACATTGTTGTCTGTAAACTCCCTATTTTTAGTTTCACCTATTTTTTGGTCGTCTCTATAAACCTCATATATCCCGTCCTTATCAGGGAGTTCATCCCATGAAAGCTCCACGCTTTCAGTATCTGCTACAATATTTAAATGACCCTTTTGAATTTGATAAGCCATTAAATCTTCGGCATATGATCCCTCGAACGAATTTGGAGTCTCTTGTTGCAAATCATTAGGGACGTTGAGAGTGACCACTTTTTTTAGTTTGTCATTTTGAAAAATTCCAATTTTATATTTGGCTCCAATCATTGATATATCACCACTGATTTCATTAGAAGAGCCTTCGTAAACAGGTTCCCCATTTTTGAAGAACTTGTATTTATCCCCATTTTCGTTTACCTTTAATATAAAATGTCCATTTTTCACTTTTGTATCAATAGAGGCTAGAGGCTTCTTTTGCATAGCTTTTCGGTGTTGAACATAAACAAAGAAACACTATTAGTAAGAATGGTAAAACAAAAAACCTTTTCACAAAAAATCCTCCGATCTTTGGTTAAATTAATTGAATTTTAGAAGAAAAGGAGTTTACTAATGGGTATTTTGAGTGGGATTATCGGTTATTTGTGTACTGTTGTCTTTTCCGTTTTTTCAGCGACAATAGTTTACACATTGATGTTCTTAGAGGGTTTTGGTTTTGCGTCTTTTAGATCGATAAGTTTGTTTATGTTGGTCGCATATCTTATTTTTGCAACTCCAGTTCAAATCTTTTTAAATCGCAATCCCCAAAAATTTCATGTTTGGTATTTAGTGATTTACTTCATAGTTTCTCTAGTTGTTTGTGGGATATTGGCCTTATTGGCTGGCTATGGCCTTATTGTTTTTTTGTGGTATAAATTGTACGTTTTCAGTTTTCTTTTGGCTTTGGTTTACTGGTTTTGGGATTCTTTCTTTATCCAAAAGAATTGAGCACAAAAGATTTAAGTCAAATTTCACCCCTTTTTGTTTATTTGCCCGAGTCAATTGTATCACATTTTGTAGTAATAAAAAGAAAATTATCTATTTTTTTCAATTTAGTAAGTCCAAGTCGTACAGTTGTAATTGTGCCCAATGTGAAAAGAGCGCCCTAATTGGGCGTTCTCAGTTTAAAGAGAAAGTGGGGGGGTGAAGACGCAGGTCAAAAAATCATCATTTTTTTATTTCAGCAGTTTCAAGACACTATATATAGAGGATTTCTCGATAAAATCATCTGCATACTTTGTGGTCATAATTAAAAAGGCTATCGAGATTTTCTCGACAGCCGGAAAGCCCATCGGACATCTCCGATGGGCTTTCCGCATCTCTTACAATTCAACTTTATAAAGCGTCGTCTCTCCTCCGCCGCCGGGGCCGCCTCTTGTGCCCTGCTGAATGGTGCTTGAGGAACTGCTGTATTCGTCTGACGAAATTTTTTCACCGTGTTTTTTGATCCAGGAAACCAGCTCGCTGTTGCCTGAGTTGTTGCCCGGGATCAGGAAGTACTTCACTTTTCCTTCTTTGACCAGTTTTTTCAGCTCGCTGACCGTCAGGATCGGGTCTGTGCCGTTGAAGCCGCCGAGCGCCATGACATTTTCGTCGGCATTGATGATATACGGTGCGGCGGTGACCGTCGTCAGCGTAGCGAATAGGTATTCTTCGCCTGTATTATTTTTGCGAAGGTAGGAGAGCAGCCCTGTGTCCACATCTGAACTGAACATGCCGCCGCCTGATGAGCTTTTGAGCTGCGGGCCTGCTTCTGGAAGGACGCTGCTGTTGCCGTACATGAGCGGCGTTGCCGACCAGTAGACCGGTGTGAGAAGCAGGACGCACAAGCTGATGATCGTCAGCTGATTTCCAAACGGATGGCTGCGCTTGAGCATGAGAAGGGTGATCGTCAGGCCGACTCCCAAGGTGCCCAGAACGTATATCCAGGCGCTGCCGATTTGATTCGTATAACCGCTTAAAATATAGACCTGGAATGCAGCTGTGATGAACACGGCTGCCGGCAGCAAATAGCTTGCCCAGTCTTTACGGTTTTTGTACAAGCCGTACATCGCATGCCATCCGATTCCGGATAATGCGGCGATCGGCGGTGCCAGCATAATCAAATAGTAATGATGGAAAAAGCCCGCAACGCTGAAAAAGCCTGCGACAGGGATGAGCCATGCCGCCCAGAAAAGGGTTTCTTTCATTTGCCCCGCTTTTTCGCGGCGGTCGCGGAACCAGCTGATCATCATGCCGAGCAATCCGAACAGTGCGAATGGAAGCATCCAGCTGATTTGTCCGGAAAGCGCAGATTGGAACAGTCTCAGCGGACCTGCAGTACCGGTGCCGAACATGTTCATGCCGCCGCCCCCGCCTGGGCCTCCGTTTCCTCCGCCGAATCCGCCATGGCCCCCTCCGCCAGACGGCTGCCCGCCTCCGTTTTGGCCTTGAGCATCACCGCCGGCCGGGCCGTTACCGTTCGGCGGCTGCATGCTTCCGTTTTGCGATTTGGAGCTTCCGCCAGTCGAGCCGTTTCCGCTCGGCGGCTGCATGCCTCTGTTTTGCGATTTAGAGCTTTCGCCGGCCGGGCCGTTACCGTTCGGCGGCTGCATATCTGCGCCAAATCCGTTCATATCGCCGCGGGAATTGCCTGTCGTCTGTCCGAGCAGGCGTTCTGTACCGTTGTATCCGAAAGCCAGTTCAAGCACGGAGTTTTTCTGGCTGCTTCCGACATATGGACGGCTGTCCGCCGACGTGTAGTCGACAACGAGTGCCCACGAAAGGGAAACGCCGGTAAGGACGATAAGCGACAGTACGGCCGACGCGATTTTTTTCCTCCATTTGGCTTTTGCCGCAACCAGGTAGAATAGCAAAAAGGCCGGGATGACCATAAAGGCTTGAAGCATCTTCATATTGAATCCGATTCCGACGATTCCAAACGCGGCGAGCAGCAAGATCAGCTTTCCTTGTTTGACCGCCCTCATCAGGCACCATGTACCGAGAAGCAGCGTGAATACGAGCATGCTGTCGATATTGTTCGTCCGGCTGACGGCGACTGCGATCGGCGTCAGCGCCATAACAAGAGCGCTGATTCGCGCTGCACCTTTGCCGAATCTCGGCTTGATCATGATGTAGAGAAGGAAGACAGAACCGACTCCTGCTAGCGCCTGCGGAAGGATCACGCTCCACGTATGAACGCCGAATACGAGCGCGAAGATCGTCTGTATCCATAGGACGAGCGGCGGCTTATCAACCGATACAAATCCCGAAGGATCGAATGAAGCATAGAAGAAATTGTGGAAGCTTTTCGTCATGCTTTTAACTGCTGCCAAGTAATACTGGTTGGCCGCATCATCCTGCCAGATGTTATATGTATTCAGAATAAGTGCTGCCAGCAAAATCAAGATAAGTGCGATATCCGGTTTTTTTAATTTCATCATCTCTCACCTCTTTATGGTTACCTATTTTAGATAAAAAATATGAATAAGTTATGAATAAAAAAAGAAATATTCTTTGTTATTGCACGATGGGAAAAAATAAATAATTTTGGAAAAAGTGTGTACATTTTCGATTTCCCGCTGTATACTGTACTACAACAGAAATAAAAAAACAAAATCTGTTGTATAAAAAGGAGGGGGAAACAATGAGCATGAAAAGCCCGCTCGAATTCTTTCGAACGCTTCCAAAAAAAACGTGCCCAGAATGCGGGGAGCAGGTGGAAGAACAGGCTGAATCCTATTTCATGGAATGCGAGCGCTGCCTTGCGAAGAAGGGAGAGTAACTGTTTTATAACAAAATGCGAAAGGGGCTAGAGAGATGAAGACAGAAGAGAGAAGGCTGCAGATCAAGGGAGACATGAATCCGGAATATGAAGCAATTTTAACAAAGGAAGCGCTTCAGTTCGTCGGGCGTCTTGAACGCCACTTCGGCAAAAGAAGGCGCGATTTACTGCACTTGCGAAATATCGTTCAGGCGGAAATTGATCAAGGAAAGAACCCCGATTTTCTAAAAGAGACGCAGTACATTCGGGAAGGAAACTGGACGGCTGCGCCGGTCCCGCCGGATTTGGAAGACCGCAGGGTAGAGATTACCGGGCCGGTGGACAGAAAAATGGTGATCAACGCTCTCAATTCGGGGGCGAAGGTGTTTATGGCCGATTTTGAAGACGCCAACTCACCGACGTGGAAAAACTGTGTAGAAGGACAGATCAATTTAAGGGATGCAATCCGCGGGACGATTGATTTTACAAACGAAAACGGCAAACGGTATCAGCTCAATGAGAATCCGGCGGTCATCATGGTCAGGCCGCGGGGCTGGCATTTGGAGGAAAAGCACGTGCTGGCTGACGGAAAACCGGTTTCTGCAAGCTTGTTCGATTTTGGCCTCTATTTTTTTCATAACGCAAAAGCGCTGATCAACAAAGGGAGCGGCCCTTATTTCTACCTTCCAAAAATCGAAAATCATCTTGAAGCAAGGCTATGGAATGACGTATTTGTTTACGCCCAGAACGATTTGGGCATCCCGCAGGGCACGATAAAGGCGACCGTCTTAATCGAAACAATCCTGGCAGCTTTTGAAATGGATGAGATCTTGTATGAATTGAAGGAACATTCGGCAGGCCTCAACTGCGGCAGATGGGATTACATTTTCAGCTTCATTAAGAAATTCCGCAGCAGGGAAGACGTCATCTTTCCCGACCGTTCAGCCGTGACGATGACGGTTCCGAACATGAGAGCCTATTCCCTTTTGGTCATCAAAACGTGCCATAAGCGGAATGTCCATGCGATCGGGGGAATGGCGGCGCAGATTCCTGCAAAAGACAATCCTGATATCAACGCTGCGGCTTTCGCGAAAATACGCGAGGATAAGGAGCGCGAAGTAAAAGACGGGCATGACGGGACATGGATCGCGCATCCCGGCATGATTCAAACGGCTCTCGACGTATTTGATGAACATATGCCTGAAGCAAATCAGATTCATAGAAAGCGTGAAGACATCAAGGTTGAAGGGAAAGATTTGCTGGAAGTGCCGACAGGGCGGATCACGGAAAAGGGCGTCCGCACGAATATCAGCGCCGGCATCCGCTATATGGCTTCCTGGCTGTCCGGAAAAGGCGCTGCCCCGATTGACCATTTGATGGAGGATGCGGCAACGGCCGAAATTTCAAGAGCTCAATTATGGCAATGGATCCGCCATCCGCAAGGCATTCTGGATGACGGCCGGGAAGTGACTGCAGAAATGTTCAAGACGATGAAAGAGGAAGAAATGAAGAGGATCATCGATGACATCGGGTTGAAGCGTTATCAAGAAGGCCGCTTTGAAGAGGCCGGACGGCTCTTTGAAGCAATGATTTTGGATGATCAATTCGCTGAATTTTTGACAATACCCGCTTATGAAAAATTATAAGGAGGAATGGGAGATGAGGTCTGAACAGGCAAAACAATTGGAGGAGAGCTGGCAGGATGAACGGTGGAACGGAATCACAAGGCCGTACAAGGCTGAGGATGTGATCCGCCTGAGGGGGTCCCTTGAAATCGAATATACCATCGCAAGGCGCGGCTCTGAAAAACTTTGGCGGCTTCTCCATTCGGAAGATTTCGTTCCAGCGCTTGGAGCGTTGACGGGAAACCAGGCAATGCAGCAAGTAAAGGCCGGATTGAAAGCGATTTATTTAAGCGGCTGGCAAGTGGCGGCCGATGCAAACCTTGCGGGGAGCATGTACCCTGACCAAAGCCTGTATCCGGCAAACAGCGTTCCGGAAGTCGTCAAAAGAATCAACCGTACGCTCCAGCGCGCAGACCAGATTCATTTCATGGAAGGAAAAGAAGAGATCGATTGGTTTGCACCGATCGTAGCGGATGCTGAAGCGGGATTCGGCGGGCAGCTGAATGTCTTCGAATTGATGAAAAGCATGATTGAGGCAGGTGCCGCTGGCGTTCATTTTGAAGACCAGCTTTCATCAGAGAAAAAATGCGGACATTTGGGCGGAAAAGTGCTGCTGCCGACGCAGACGGCGGTTTGTAATTTGATCGCGGCCCGCCTCGCCGCAGATGTCATGGGCGTCCCGACGGTTCTCATCGCCCGGACGGATGCGAATGCGGCCGATCTCATCACAAGCGACATCGACCAGTATGATGCCCCGTTTTTGACGGGAGAACGCACATCAGAAGGATTTTTCAAAACGAAAGCGGGCCTTGATCAGGCGATTGCCAGAGGGCTTGCATATGCGCCTTACGCCGACTTGGTCTGGTGTGAAACATCAGAACCTAATCTTGATGAGGCGCGCCGGTTTGCAGAGGCGATTCATGAACAATTCCCGGGAAAACTGCTTGCGTACAATTGCTCGCCTTCTTTTAACTGGAAAGCCAAACTCGATGATCAAACGATTGGTGATTTTCAAAAAGATCTCAGTGAAATGGGGTATAAATTTCAATTCGTCACACTCGCTGGGTTCCACGCTTTAAATCACGGCATGTTTGAACTGGCCCGCCAATATAAAACACGCGGGATGGCCGCTTACTCTGAGCTGCAGCAGGCCGAGTTCGCCAGCGAAGCCCACGGCTATACGGCGACAAGGCACCAGCGTGAAGTCGGAACGAGCTATTTTGATGAAGTCGCACAAGTCGTTACAGGAGGGACTTCTTCGACGACGGCGCTAAAAGGCTCGACGGAAGCGGAGCAGTTTCAGCAGTAAATCGCTGTGAAAAAGCCGCCTTGCTTGACAGGCGGCTTGCTCGTTTGTATAAAAATATTTTAGCAATTGGCATCATTGGAAGGGGCAATCAAAGGATGTTCCCGAAGCACAATCACATTCTGATGAGCTTTGTTACTTCTTTTGGCCGGCCGGTTGTCTTTGCTGAATGAGTAGAACAAATACACGGTCATTGTCAAAATCAAGATAAACATCATCATATCTATCCCCTCCAATTGAAATTTGCCTTTCAATATATAAGACGGATTGCGCCCAGTATAAGTTTCAGAAAATTTGTTTATTTCTTAAAAAATATCAATCTATACCAAATTCTGTAAATATACGTTATGATGAAGTAGAGATGAAGAAAAGGAGTGAAGTGAGTTGGGAAAGAGGGTTAAACGATTTTCATTCATGTTCGCCGTTTTGCTCATGATCTCGTCGGTCCCGGCGATGGCCGAAGGAGCAGAACCGCCGAAGAAGGAAAAAGAGATTGCAGACTACCAGCAAAAGCTTGAAGTCAAACGGGAAAACATTGCGATCGATCGGGCCAATATAAAAGATTCCTACAGACTCAATGAAGACGGGCAGTCTTTGAACGTAACAAAACCCAAAGCTTCCGTCAAATCAAACTATTCTTCTTCAGAACAATCCTTTCAGCACCAGGCCTCACTGACGGAAACCAACAAGGACGATCTGTGGTTTTTCAGCACGCCTTCAGACAGAACATTCATCGCGAGAATCCTATCAAACAATGCCGACTACACCGTGCAGCTTTACGTGGTTGACTGGGAAAAAGGACAAGCCATTCCGACGAATATCTCCGCGTCAGCCGGCAATTTGATCGCACTCAATGAGCTTCCAAAAGGCGACTATGCGCTCAGGGTTTTTTCGGCGGGAGATGTCGGAGATTCCTATACGATTCAAATGAACGCCAGGAACCCGGCCCATTTTACATCGGCAGTATCTGTCTCATCTTCCCTGCAGCAATTTGTCGCGGAATATGAAGACGGTTCAGTTTATGCCAACGGCACCTTTGTATATAACAAAAACGGCGGAAATAGCCACCTTGACTGGAAGAGAGTCTTTTATTTTCCGTATGGCGGCGGCTACACCCAGCGGACTCACGAGATTGCAGATGCAAAGGTCAAATCGGTTTCCGCACCTGTATCATACAAAGCAAGCTATGCCAGCTCTGAAGAAGCCATCATGGTCTATCTCGATAAAGGGACATTGTTTATGCACCACCAGTCCGCCTTTCAATCCGGCGTCGGCTATGAAGGTTCGTTTGTCGATACGCTTGGAAAGGTGACGCCGAGAAGGATCGATGACAACGATTTTGAATACGGCGATCATATTCTCATCGTCGATTTAAAAACGGGTAAGTCTATCGATTTCTTCAGTGTATTAAACTACTACTATGCAAGCGGGGTCGAAAAAATCCCGGCGATTCAATACTTGAATTAAAGCATTGACATGTAGTTTATAGATGTGTAGAGTAAAAGTTAATGAAATAGGAAGTCCACTGGGGGAGCCATAAAGCTGGCTGAGACAAGAGGTGATCTTGGACCCTTCGAACCTGATCTAGTTCGCACTAGCGTAGGGAAGTGGAGCCGGTGTCTTTATGAGTTCATCATCTTAAGCCGCTCCATTTTGGGGCGGCTTTTTTGCATAAAGAAGCCGTTTTCCCCTTGTGCCTTCCTTTATAAATGAATGTAAGGAGGCTTTCTTCATGAGTTTTTCAGCGCAACTTCGCCGCGAGGCAAATCCCATCTTTGAAGCCATTTTTCAGCATCCTTTTGTAAAGGGGCTGGCGTCGGGCGACCTAAAAAAGGAACAGCTCATCCATTATGTCAAACAGGATGTCGCGTATTTGAATTCCTTTGTACAAATCTACGGAATCGCTATTTCAAAATGCAAAAAACGGGAAGACATGACCATGTTCAACCGGCAGATTTCCTTTGTGCTGGACAGCGAGGTGCATCCCCACAACAATCTTTGCCGGGTTGCAGGCGTACAATATGAAGACCTGCACGGCTATCCTCTCGCACCGTCGGCTCATCATTATATCAGCCATATGCTGACGGCCGCGCACGAAGGCACGATCGGAGACATATTGGCCGTTTTGCTGCCGTGTCCGTGGACATATTGGGAGATTGGCAAAAGATTGCTGAATGAGGTGCAGCCTGATCCGTCGCATCCGTTTTATGACTGGATTCTATTTTACGGAGACCGAACCGATTCGATTACAACGGCATTTTGCGCTCGTTTGGATGAATGGGCAAAGGATGCACGCGAGGAAGAAAAAGAGAAAATGAAAGAGCTCTTTTTGTTAAGCTGCCAGCTTGAATATCAGTTTTGGGAGATGGCCTATACCCTTGAAGATTGGCCTGTGAATATGGAGGCGGCGGGACGATGAATTGGAGGATGAAAGAAGTCGTCATGACCGTGATATTGTCAGTCGCCTGCGGTGTAATTTATTTAGGGTGGTCCACCTTGTGGATTCCGGTTTCGGCTATCGTCGGTCCAGTCGGTGCAAACTTTATGTTCGGCATATGGGTGATTGCGAGTCCGATCGTTGCCTATATCATCCGCAAACCGGGGGCGGCGCTGATTGCCGAGACGGCAGCTGCGGCGGTTGAACTGCTGACGGGAAGCCATTTTGGGTTATCTTCACTGCTCATCGGCGTTTTCCAGGGGGCTGGAGCGGAAATCGCTTTTGCGATGTTTCGTTATCAGCGCTATAACCTGTTTACCCTTATGCTGTCCGGAGCGCTTGCGGCCGTCGGCAGCATGACCTACAGCCTGATCGCAAACGGCTTTGGCTACTATACGACAGAAAAGCTGGTTCTGACATTTATCATTCAGGTCATCAGCGGAATCATTCTCGGCGGCTGGCTCGCCAAAGCGGTGGTCGGGGCGCTCGCGAAAACAGGTGTGCTCGACCAATATGAGATCATGAAGGAACAGCGGAAAAAGGATGAATCAAATGAATTCGTATCTAGGATGCAATAATCTATCCGTTCGCTTTTACAATCGTTCGGAAACGGTATTGGACAGCTTGAGTCTATCGATTCAAAAAGGAGAGAAGGTGCTGATACTCGGGCCGAGCGGAAGCGGAAAATCGACATTGATTTCGGTGCTTTCCGGAATTATACCCGAACATATTGAAGCCGAAGTCAAAGGCGAGGTAGACCGCAGAAAAAGCGCCGGTGTCATGTTTCAGGACCCGGATTCGCAATTCTGCATGCTTCGGGTTGATGAAGAAATCGCCTTTAGTCTGGAAAATCGCCGTGTTCCCCCCGAAGATATGGAGCGGATGATCTCTTCTCTCATGGATCAGGTCGGGCTGAATGTTGATAAGAAAACGCCGATTGAGACTTTGTCAGGGGGCATGAAACAGCGGCTCGCGCTGGCGTGTCTTTTGGCTTTGGAACCGGAAGTGCTGTTTTTTGACGAGCCGACGGCGCAGCTTGATCCGGTCAGCCGGAACGCGATCTTCGCCCTGCTGAAAGACGTCTCTGAAAAAACGGGGCAGACGATGGTGTTTGTCGAGCATGTGTTGGACGGCTGCATCGAATGGATGGACCGCGTCATCCTTTTAAACGAAAACGGACGCATGATCGGCGACGGAAAACCCGGGGACATTCTCCGTCTCTATCAGCGGCAAATGAAGGAGGCCGGCATTTGGCTGCCCAAGCTGTATCCGGCTGTATGGGAGGAAGTCGTCCGGGACGAGACCCATCCGCTTGCCGTCAAGCTGTCTGCCGAACTGAAAAAAAAAGAACGTGAGGAAGAAAGCGGGACGCCCAAAAGCAGGACATTGATCCGCACCGAAGATGCAGCGATCGGCTATCGAAAAAAAACGGTTGCGGACGGCATCAGCGTTCAGATTCCAAAAGGCGCCTGGGTATCGGTCATCGGGGAGAACGGCAGCGGGAAAAGCACGTTTCTCAAAAGCCTGATCCGCTTGGAAGCGGTGAGAAAAGGACGCATTTATTTGGAGGATTGCGAGCTGAAAAAATGGTCTGACAAGGACTTGTATGACAAGGCCGGCTTCGTCTTTCAAAACCCGGAGCTCCAATTTATTCAGGATTCGGTCTTTGAGGAAATCGCGTACGGAGCGAGACAGAGAAACTGGTCTGGGGAAGAGATTGAGAAAAAAACGTCCGGCCTGTTACAAGAGTTCGGGCTTACATCACACCGAAAGGCCCACCCGTTCACATTGAGCCTGGGGCAAAAACGTCGTCTGAGCGTGGCGACGATGCTTTTGTTTGATCAAGATTTGCTTCTCCTTGATGAACCGACATTCGGACAGGACGAAAAAACGTCAGGAGAGCTGATTAAACGGTTAAAAGAACGGCAGGAACGGGGAACCTCAATCATCATGGTGACCCATGATATGGATATCGTCGACCGGCACTCTGATCAAGTCATCGTGTTTCACAAAGGAAAAGCGGCTTATCAGGGAACGCCTTACCGTTTATTTTCCGATCGGAGCCTCATCAGCCGGTTCTCGATCGTTCCGCCGCTTCACTATAAACTGATGCATGCCAGAGAAAAGAAGGTGCCTGTATGAAAAGCAATGATTCATACCTTTCAACATTGAATCCTGCGGGAAAGCTTTTTTTCCATCTGCTTGTCATGTGTATATTAATGACCGTTTCAAACCCGAAGCCGACTTTTTTCATATGGCTTCTCGCGGTGATGACCGGCATCGTTTTCGGAGGCTGGACGGCTGCATATTTGGCGAAGCGCCTGCTGCCTTATCTGCTTTTTTTCGTTCTCGTCTGCTGGATGATGGCCGCTTTTGGAAAAGGAGAGGAAACGCTTTGGCAATGGGCATGGTTCCATGTGACGAAGGAGAGCCTTGGAAACGGCCTGACGATCGCTTTGCGGATGCTCGGGTTTGTCACATACGGACTCCTGTTTACGTCAACGACCGATTTAACGGCGTTCATCATGAGCTTAATTCATCAATGCAGGCTGTCGCCGAAATGGGCGTATGGACTGCTGGCCGGATTTCGGTTTGTTCCGCTCTTTCAATCAGAGCTCTCGCAAATGAAAGCCGCGCATAAAATCAGGGGCTATAAACAAAAAAACAGCTGGAAAGCCTTTATCACATATTCGCTCCCATTGTTCTCCCAAGGCATCCGCAAATCGGAAAGAATTGCGGTGGTAATGGAAGCGCGGGGTTTTACGGGCACGAGAAACCGGACGTATTATCAAACGCCCCGGCTTGGCGCAAAAGATGCGCTTTACGGAATCGTTCTGCTTCTCGCCGTGCTGGGGATATTGATAGTATTTTCCTGAAAAATACATTTGTTAGAGCCGTGAAAGCGGCTCTTTTTTAATAATGAGAATAGAAAAACTCCGGAACAATTGACTTAAACATATTGACCTGGTCTAAAAAGGTTGTACAATCAATGTGTAACATGTGAAAAAAGAAATATAAATCATCCCCTTCATTCTAATAAAACGGGAGGTGCACCAGTGAAAATAGCCAAGGTGATCAACAATAATGTGGTCAGTGTTTTAGACGAACGGGATCAGGAGCTTGTGGTCATGGGCAGGGGAATCGCCTTTCAGAAAAAACCCGGTGAAATGGTTGATGAATCAAGGATAGAGAAGATTTTCAGGCTTGATAATAAAGACATCTCAGAACGATTTAAAACGCTTCTCGATGAAATACCGATCGAATTTATGGAGATGACGGAGGAAATCATCAGCCTGGCAAAAATGCGGCTCGGAAAAAAGCTGAACGACAGCATATACGTGTCGCTGACCGATCACATCCATTTTGCCATTGAAAGGCATAAAAAAGGGATGGATATTAAAAACGCTTTGCTCTGGGAAACGAAACGGCTTTATAAAGATGAATTTGCCATCGGCAAAGAGGCGCTTTTGATGATTAAAAACAAAACCGGCATTGAACTTCCTGAGGATGAAGCCGCCTTTATCGCGCTTCATATCGTAAACGCCGAGCTCAATGAAGAAATGCCGAACATCGTCAATATTACGAAGGTCATGCAGGAAATATTAAGCATTGTGAAGTACCACTTTCATGTCGATTTTGACGAAGAGTCGCTTCACTATTACCGGTTTATTACTCATTTGAAGTTTTTCGCGCAGCGGCTGTTCAGCGGGTTCTACATGGAAATCAAAGACGATTTTTTATTTGACACCGTAAAAAATAAATACCGGGACGCTTATGGATGTACAAATAAAATCAAGCAGTATATTGAAAAAGAATACGGCTACAAGCTGACGAGCGAAGAATTGCTCTACTTAACGATCCATATTGAAAGGGTTGTTCATCAGGCGTGATCAGAAAATGAAAGCGTTGACAATAGGGGAAATGTGTGCTAATTTGAATATAAACAACACCACCACCATCTATTTTAGGATTGTTACTGGTGATGCAGGCAAAACCTAAATTGCTATGGGACAGGGGCGGAAGTCTCTTTTCATGGCGATTTAGGTTTTTTATTTTCATACGCTCACATACGGATTGTTACTGCTTACGGCAGGCAAAACCTAAATGAAGCCTTTTCACAGGCTTTGTTTAGGTTTTTTCTTTTTCATAGATACATAGGTTCCAAGTGAGATGAGGGGATGATCACAGATGGATTTTCAATCATTAGCCAAACAGATTTTGACTCATATTGGAGGTGAAACAAATGTTGCTTCTCTTGTCCATTGTGCGACAAGGCTGCGCTTTAAGCTGAAAGACCGTTCAAAGGCCGATAAGGAGGCGATTGAAAGCATCGACGGCGTCGTGACGGTTGTCGAGAGCGGGGGACAGTTTCAAGTTGTCATCGGCAATCACGTCCCTGAGGTTTACAAAGAGATCGGACTCATGTCCGGCGTTCTGGAGAATGCACAAGCAGGCGGAAGCCGGGACGAAAAAGGAAGTCTCGCCGGCAGACTGGTCGACATTATATCCAGCATCTTCATGCCGCTCCTCGGCGTCATGGCCGGGGCGGGGATTTTAAAAGGGCTGCTTTTAATATGTACGAACGCCGGATGGCTGACTGCCGAGGAGACGACATATACGATTTTATACGCGGCCGCAGACAGTTTATTTTACTTTTTGCCACTACTATTGGCCGTTACGGCAGCGAAGAAATTCGGAGCGAATATGTTTGTGGCGCTCACGATAGCCGGGGCGCTCATTTATCCGTCGATTATTGAATTGAAAAACAGCGGCGCAGATGCGGAATTTTTCGGTATTCCCGTCGTTTTGATGAATTATACGTCAACCGTTATTCCGATTATCCTTGCCGTATTCGTGATGAGCTATCTCGAAAAATTTTGTATGCGCTTCATCCATGAAAGCGTCAAAAACTTTATCACCCCTCTCATTTGCCTAGCGGTCATGGTACCGCTGACCTTAATCGTGTTCGGTCCGCTCGGGGTTTATACGGGAAACGGCATTGCCGCAGCGATTTTGTCGATTTTTGATGTCAGTCCGATTCTGGCCGGGGCGCTCATCGCGGCATTGTGGCAGATCCTTGTTATCTTCGGGATTCATTGGGGCATCGTCCCGGTCATCCTCAACAACATTGCCGTCCATGGAAAGGATTACATCAAACCGGCGACGGCGGCGGCCGTTTTTGCCCAAACAGGAGCCGCCTTCGGCGTGATGTTGAAGACGAAGAACAAAAAGCTGAAGGCTTTGGCAGGATCTGCCGCGATAACGGGAATTTTCGGCATTACCGAACCTGCCGTTTACGGGGTGACCCTGAGGCTGAAAAAGCCGTTTGTATGCGGTGTCATCAGCGCGGCGGCGGGCGGAGCCATTATCGGCTATTCCCACAGCATCGCGATCGCGTCAGGCGCCCCGGGGCTGTTGACCATTCCGATTTTTTACGGACCGGGCTTTCTCGGGTTTATTATCGGCATCTCCGTCTCGTTCATATTATCGATCGTGCTCACCTACATCGTCGGATTCGATGATCCCGCGGATGAGAAAAAGCAGCAGCATGGCGGCGAACAGATTTACAGCCCATTGCAAGGAGAAGTGCTTCCGTTAACCGAAGTATCTGATACAGTCTTTTCGTCTGAGGCGCTTGGCAAAGGCGTTGCGGTGCTCCCGGCGAAAGGAATCGTCACCGCACCGGCGGCCGGCGTTGTCTCAACGGTATTTCCGACAGGGCATGCATACGGCATCACGACGGAAAGCAAAGCCGAAATCCTCATTCATATCGGAGTGGACACCGTAAAGTTGGAAGGAAAGCATTTTTATCCGAAAGCCGTACAAGGGCAAACCGTGAAACGGGGTGATATTCTCGCAGAATTCGATTTAGAGGCGCTGAAACGGGAAGGATTTGACGTGAAAACGCCGATCGTGGTGACAAATTCAGATCGATACGGCGATGTCATCAGGACTGACCAAAAACGGATCAAACCGGATGACTGGATCATCACATTAATGTAATCTGCATAGGAGGAATAGAAGATGAAATACAGCACTTTAGCCAAGTTTCCGGAAGGTTTTTTGTGGGGGGCGTCCACTTCCGCATATCAGGTGGAAGGCGCTTGGAATGAAGACGGAAAAGGACCGTCCGTCATTGATGCGCGAGAAAGCTATCCGGAAGGAACGACCGATTTTAAAGTCGCGAGCGACCACTACCACCGCTATAAAGAGGATATCGCGCTGTTTGCCGAAATGGGATTCAAAGCGTACCGTTTTTCAATTGCCTGGACGCGCATCATTCCGGATGGGGACGGTGAGATTAATCCGAAGGGCATTGAATTTTACAGCAATCTGATCGATGAGCTTCTCAAATATAACATCGAGCCGATCGTGACAATGTACCACTTCGACCTGCCGAATGCGCTTCAGAAAAAAGGCGGCTGGTCTGACAGGAGAACGATTGACGCCTTTGAAACATATGCAAAAATCCTTTTTGAACACTACGGCGACCGCGTGAAATACTGGCTGACCATCAACGAGCAAAACATGATGATCCTGCACGGCTCCGCGCTCGGCACGCTTGATGAGAACCTGGAAAATCCGAAAAAAGAGCTGTATCAGCAAAATCACCATATGCTGGTCGCCCAGGCGAAAGCGATCAATCTGTGTCATCAGCTTCTGCCAGATGCAAAGATCGGGCCGGCTCCAAATATCGCGCTGATTTACCCCGCTTCATCGAAACCGGAGGATATTTTAGCCGCATTTAACTATAATGCCATCCGAAACTGGCTGTACTTAGACATGGCCGTGTACGGCCGCTACAATACGACAGCATGGGCATATATGAAAGAAAAAGGCTGTACGCCGGTTATTGCTGAGGGGGACACGGAGATTCTGCGCTCCGCCAAACCGGACTTTATCGCGTTCAATTACTATACGTCGCAAACGGCTGAAGCGAGTAAAAACGACGGCAGCGATACAGCTGCCCGCGGCGGAGACCAGCATTTGCAGACAGGCGAGGAAGGCGTATACAGGGGAAGCAGCAACCCTCATCTGAAGAAAAACGAATTTGGCTGGGAAATCGATCCCGTCGGCTTCCGTTCCACACTGAGGGAAATTTATGACCGTTACCAGCTTCCGCTCATCATTACCGAAAACGGCCTCGGCGCATTCGACAAGCTTGAGGACGGAGACGTCGTTAATGATGACTACCGGATCGACTATTTAAAGCAGCATATTCAGCAAATCCAATTGGCGATAACGGACGGTGTCGATGTCTTCGGCTATTCTCCGTGGTCGGCGATCGATTTAATTTCGACGCACCAAGGCTGCTCAAAGCGTTACGGATTTATATACGTGAACCGCGACGAATTCGATTTGAAAGACTTGCGCCGAATTAAAAAGAAAAGCTTTTACTGGTACAAAGAGCTGATCGCTTCAAATGGCGAGAACCTGGATTAACCCAGTTTAAAGCACCCCTTGTCACGAAGGGGTGCTTTTATCATTAAAATGAAATAATGCCGAGTATCACCGCTGCAATCGTCATCACAATGGTCGTACCGATCGCCCATTTTAATGTGAATTTTTGATGATCGCCGAAGGTGACGCCGACCATTCCGACGAGAAGGTATGTTGACGGAACAAGCGGGCTGAGCAAGTGAACAGGCTGCCCTAAAAGCGAAGCTCTGCCGATTTCAGCCGCGTCGATTCCGTAGTTTGACGCCGCTTCTGCGATAATAGGAAGGACGCCGAAATAATAGGCATCGTTTGACATGAAGAACGTAAACGGCATACTTGTGATCGCCGTAATAATCGGCAAATGCGGACCCATTGAATCCGGTATTAATGAAACGAGGGAATTCGCCATGGCATCAACCATCTTCGTCCCCGACAGGATACCAGTGAAAATCCCGGCCGCAAACACCATGGAAACGACCGACAAAGCATTTCCGGCGTGAGCGGATATGCGGTCCTGCTGCTCTTTAAGCATAGGATAATTGACCATTAAAGCGATGGCAAAAGCGGTCATGAACAAAACCGGCAGCGGCAGCAGGCTGGTAACTAGCGCAACCATCAACACAACCGTCAGCAAAAAATTGAACCATAGCAAGGACGGGCGTTTGAATGACGGCGCATCTGAGGCCGCTGACGTTTCCGATGTCGTTTTGACGGAAGATTGATATTCAATATCCACAACTCCGAGCCTTTTGCGTTCTCTTTTGCCGAGGACATAAGCAACAAAGATGACCCATAGAAGTCCCAGGATCATTGCCGGAATCAGCGGGGTAAACACTTCCGATGTATCAAGCTTGAGGGAGGTCAGCACGCGCGCGGTCGGACCGCCCCACGGAATAATGTTCATCACGCCTGAGCCGAGCATCGCGACCCCCGCCAGTATAAGCGGATTCATTCCGAGCCGCTTGTAGAGCGGAAGCATCGCCGCTATCGTAATCATGTATGTCGTGGTGCCGTCGCCGTCCAACGAAATCATCATCGTCAAAAGGGCTGTGCCGACTACGATTTTTAACGGATCTCCTTTAACAAATGTCAGGATTTTCTTAATAATCGGATCAAACAAGCCGGCGTCTATCATAATGCCAAAATAAAGAATGGCAAACAACAGCATGATTCCCGTCGGCGCTATGTCGGATATGCCTTTCAGCATCATGTCGCCGAGTCCGCCCGCAAAACCGCCGATAAGCGCAAAAACGATCGGGACAAGGATCAAAGCGGTCAAAGCGGATACACGGTTGGACATAATCAGGTACATGAACACAATAATCATCATAAATCCTAAAATCGACAGCATAAACCGTTCCCTCCAAATGATGTTTTCGTAAGGCAAGTTTTTTTTAAGTCGACATAAGAAAGCGTTTACAAAAAACAGTTTAATAAAATTCAGAATTATCTAAATAATTATTTCTAATTTTACACAAATATAATCTGCTGTCAATTTAATCTTTTGCCCGCATCTTCAAGTTTATGAAGCTTCAAAACAGGGTATATCATAAAACAGCATCCTAAAAGAATCCGCATGAAACAAAAAACGGGAGGGAGCTGTCATGAATAAGAATGAGCGCCGCAAAGCCGATAAAAACAGCAAGGATGAACAGCTTGAATACTACCGGACCGACAACCGCGGCAAAAAAATGACGACAAACCAGGGCGTGCGCATATCTGAGGATGAGCATTCATTAAAGGCCGGGACGCGCGGCCCTACGCTGATGGAGGACTTCCACTTTAGGGAAAAGATCACCCACTTTGACCATGAACGGATTCCGGAACGCGTCGTTCACGCGAGGGGATTCGGAGCGCATGGCCATTTTCAGGTGTACGAACCGATGACAAAGTATACAAAAGCGAAATTTCTTCAGGACCCTTCTGTGAAAACGCCTGTCTTCGTCCGGTTTTCGACGGTTGCAGGCTCAAGGGGGTCAGGCGATACCGTCCGCGATGTCAGGGGATTTGCCGTGAAATTTTATACGGAGGAAGGAAACTATGACCTCGTCGGCAATAACATCCCCGTTTTTTTCATCCAGGACGCCATTAAGTTTCCTGATTTGGTGCATGCATTCAAACCTGAGCCCCACAATGAAATCCCGCAGGCATCCACGGCGCATGATACCTTTTGGGATTTTGTCGCCAACAATCAGGAGACGGCGCACATGATCATGTGGGCGATGTCGGACAGGGCGATTCCGCGCAGCTATCGGATGATGGAAGGTTTTGGCGTCCATACGTTCAGATTCGTGAATGATAAAGGCAAGGCCCGTTTTGTGAAGTTTCATTGGAAGCCGCTGCTGGGCGTCCATTCTCTTGTCTGGGACGAAGCCCAAAAAATAACCGGCAAAGATCCGGATTTTCACAGGCGCGATCTGTGGGAGGCCATCGAAAGAGGAGCCGATGTAGAATACGAACTTGGCGTACAAATGATCGATGAAGAAGACGAGTTCAAGTTTGATTTTGATATCCTCGATCCGACGAAACTGTGGCCGGAGGAGATGATTCCGGTTCGGATCATCGGGAAAATGACGTTAAACCGAAATCAGGACAACGTCTTTGCGGAAACGGAACAGGCGGCGTTTCACCCGGGCAACGTTGTTCCCGGCATCGATTTTACGAACGACCCGCTCCTTCAGGGCCGGCTGTTTTCCTATACCGATACACAGCTGATCCGCTTGGGCGGCCCGAACTTTCACGAAATTCCGATCAACAGGCCGGTCTGCCCGTTTCACAACAACCAGTATGACGGCTATCACCGCATGACGATCAATACCGGGCCTGTCGCATATCATAAAAATTCGCTGCAGCAGAACGATCCTGCCCCTGCTTCTGAAGAGGAAGGCGGATATATACATTATCAGGAGAAAGTCGAAGGCCGGAAAATCCGCAGGCGCAGCGACAGCTTTAAAGATCATTTTTCTCAGGCGAAGCTTTTTTGGAACAGCATGTCTCCGGTCGAAAAAGAACATATTGTATCAGCGTTCCGATTTGAGGTCGGAAAGGTCAAAAGCAAGGACGTCCGCAAGCAGGTCGTCGAGATGTTCAACAAGGTCGACGGGGAACTGGCGAAACAAATTGCTGCGGGCGTCGGCGTAAAGCCGCCTGAAAAAGACGAAGGCTCAAAAGTGATGCTCAAATCCCCGGCACTAAGCCAGGAGAACACGAGGAAATCGCCGTTGACAAGAACGGTTGCGATTTTAGCCGAAGACGGCTTCAGCCATTCCGAAGTTATCCGGGTCATCACAGCCTTGATTAAAGCGGGGCTTGTTCCCGATGTCATCAGCTCGCATTTAGGCGCAGTCAAAGGCGACAACGGCAAAGAAATCGAAGCCGGAAATACATTGCAGACCGCCGATTCTGTGCTGTATGACGCCGTTTATATTCCAGGCGGCAAAGACAGCATTGAACGGCTGAAGAAACAAAAAGCCGCGTTGGACTTCATCAATGAAGCGTTCAGCCATTTTAAAGCGATCGGAGCCGCAAGCGAAGGAGTTGACCTTCTGGCGTCCGCGGCCGGCACCCGTGCGCTCTCAGAGTCCGGTATCGTAACGGCGGCCGGCGGCGCGCCTGATGCATTCAGTAAAAAGCTGATCGAAGCGGTCGGTCAGCATCGTCATTGGGAGAGAACGGTATAAAAAAAAGCAGGCCGTTAAAGGCCTGCTTTTTTCGTCTAGCGATTACCACACAAACAACCCGACAATCGCCGCGCTCAACAGTGAGACGGCAATTCCGCTGACAAGCAGCTTCCAGACGTTTTTACCGATAACCGCAGATTTTTCTTCTTCTTTAAATAAAGAGTTATATGTTCCGTAGATCATGCCGACGGTGCTGAAATTAGCAAAGGAGACTAAGAACGTCGTTGCGACCGCAGCTGTGTGCGGCGGAAGCGATTGTAACTGCGTTTTTAAATCCATCATCGCCACAAATTCGTTTGTGGCAAGCTTCATGCCCATCAGCTGTGCGACATACATCGTGTCATTCCATGATAAACCGAGCAAGAACGCGAACGGGCTGAAGATGTACGAAAAGATTTTTTGGATCGTCAAGCCGTGCATGATCAGACCCAAGATGCCGTTTACGCATGACGTGAGCGCGACATATCCGATGACCATCGCCAAAATGACGATTACCATGTTCATGCCGACCATCATGCTGTTGGAAATTGTTGAGAAGAAGTCCTTCTTTTCTTCTTTCGGCGGCACGTAAATGATGTCTTCGTCTTTCTTAACTTCAACCGGGTTTAAAATGCTCGCCAGGATCAACGCGTTTAAACAGTTTAAAGGAATGGCCGTAAATACATATGTGGCCGGAACCATCGCCAAATAAGAGCCGATGATCGAACCGCTGATGCTGCTCATGCTCATGATGCCGAACGTCAATAGACGGTTTGTCTTTAGCACGGACAATTGCTGACGAATGACGGCCAGCGCTTCCGTGTTGCCCAAAAACATCATTTGAATCGAAAAGAAACTTTCCAATTTAGGCAGCTTGGATACTTTTGAAATCACCCAGCCGATCTTATCGATCAGCCACGTCAGGATTCCAAAATAAGACAGAATGTCAAAGAATGTGACGACAAAAATAATCGGCAGCAAGGCGCTGAAGAAAAAGTCGACCGTCGGATTGCTCATCACGGACGGAAAAGCAAACGCGATACCGTCTTTCGCGCAGTCTATCAGCCAAGAGAAGAATGAGGCGATGACGTTAATGACGGAGCCGCCAATCTTCGTCCCGAGCATAAACCATGTTACCAACAGTTCAAGTACAAAGAGAGAAAGGATCGGTCTCCACTTTACTTTTTTCTTTTGCGGGGAACATAAAAAAACAACGGCCATGACGACAAATATACCCAAAATATTAATTAAAAAATACATGATCCCAACTCCCAAAATATTTTTTGAAAATAAAAAGGCTCTTATTTTTTCATAGATTCTGACAATACAGAAAGCATGAAAAATAAGAGCTGACGTAAAATAGATGGATTGGCGAAACCGTCCTATTTTCGTGTTCAAATCTATCAAACTTTCTTGTAGTCTAGCGATTTACGGTTGCTAGGTAGAAACAATCAGACCCTATTACTGATTATATACAAGAATGCTATTTGTTATTTTGACTGTATTTTATCCTGACAACCGTTAAAAATCAACCCGCCATTATATTTTCACAATAATAAATTATTTCCAATACTCCTGTGACATATACAAAAAAGCCGGTGTTAATGTTCTCATAGATTTACAAAAAACCAAAAAACAGCCGACTGCTTATTTAGCCGATTTGGACATTAGCGGTTTGAATCACGGCTTACTTTGAATAAATTGCAAAGCGTAAATTTTGTTGTCGGATTTTCCAAGTCTGGCTCTAAGCAGTCGATTAGCTTTTGAAGACAAGTCAAATTCACCATGAAAAAAACTGCACCCTATTGCCAGACAGCGTCTAACACTAAGGTGCAGTTCACATTTCCCGGCTTTTTCAACCCTGCCTCATCTGACGCGACCCATATCCATTCGGATTCGCAGAGTGCCAGTTCCAGGCGTCGCGGATAATTGCGATCAGGCTGTTGTGTTTGGGGATCCAGCCCAGCTCTTTCCTGGCTCTGGAGGAGGAAGCGATCAGCGTGTCGGGGGCGCTGCAGCTGCCTTCCGCATAACGCGTGCTGATCAGGCTGATGCCTGTAACATACTGGGCGGCCTGGATGACTTGTTCGGCGGAATAGCCTTCTTCGTAACCTAGGTTGAATGTCCGGCTTTCCCCGCCCTTTCTTAAATGGCTGACAGCGAGTACATGGGCTTCTGCCAGGTCCTGAACGTGGACGTAGTCGCGGATGCATGTCCCTTCTGCCGCCGTGCGGCCGTTGCATGATAAAGATACAAAAGGTTTTTGCCCAATTGCGGCGCGAAGAACGCTTGAGATGAGATGCGTATCGCTGTCATCGTCCTCGGCTTCGGCAAGAAGCGCGCCTCCCGCATTGAAAGAGCGGAGAATCACATATTTCAGTCCGTATGCTGTTTCGGCTTCCATCAGCATTTTCTCCATCGCCCATTTTGCTTTTCCGTGCGGGTGTACGGGCCGGGGTTCTGTTTCCTCTGTAATCGGTCCGTCTATTGCGTCCCCGTAGACAGATGCGCTTGAAGCAAAGACGATCCGGCCGACGCCGAATTCCTTCATGACCGCAAGCAGCGTTTCCATGCCTGTGATGTTTTCATTAAAGGAGGCAAACACGTTTCCGGATTTTGAGGAAATCGGAGTGGCGGCAAAATGCATGACGGCTTCGATGTCCTCGTTGGCGAATACCTGCTTGAGAAAATGCCGGTCCCTGATGTCCCCTTGATAAAAAACAGCTTCGGGATGGATGGCTTCCGCTTGCCCTGTTGCAAGGGAATCGACAACAACGACTTTTTCATGTTTCTCAATTAACGTGTAAACGGCGTGGGAGCCGATATAGCCGGCTCCTCCGGCAACGAGTATGCTCATCGAAATCTCTCCTTTTGTATCTCTTTATTTGTTACACGATATGCCGCTGAGGTGCGGCAGCCTGTCTCTTTTCTTCAAATCCGTATTTTCCGTCTATGATATAAAGCGGCCGGTCTTTGACTTCGTCATAAATCCGTCCGATGTATTCGCCGATCGCTCCGAGGATGATCAGGATAAATCCGCTGAACAAGCACTGCAGGATGATCATCGAAGACCAGCCGGTAATGGTGCTTGTCGTGAACAGCTTCAGGCAGACGACGATAAAGGCGTATATAAAGCCGATCGCCGAAAGCACGATTCCTGAGTAGCTCGCCAGTTTCAACGGCTGGAAGGAGAACGATGTAATTCCGTCCAGCGAAAGTTTCAGCATTTTCTTGAGCGGATACTTCGTTTCGCCGGCGAGCCGTTCGCGGCGTTCATAGTACACGGCCGTCTGGTTGAATCCGAGCCAGCTGACGAGTCCGCGTACAAACGGATTTTTCTCTTTTAGTTTGTTCAGTTCTTTGACGACTTTGCGGTCCATGAGCCTGAAGTCTCCCGTATCGACGGGGATGTCAACATCTGTGAGCTTTCTCAGGATGCGGTAAAACATGGAGGCCGTCTGTTTTTTGAAAAACGTTTCTCCTTCCCGCTTCGTCCGGACGGCATAAACGACGTCATAGCCTTCACGCCATTTCTCCGCCATTTCCAAAATCAGTTCGGGCGGGTCCTGCAAATCCGCGTCAATGACGACGATCGCTTTTCCCGCTGCGTAGTCCGTTCCTGCGGTGATCGCTATCTGGTGTCCGAAGTTTCTTGAGAAATTCAGGCATTTTACGGCCGGATCAGTGTTTGCCAGCGACTTCAGCATATGAATGCTGTCGTCGCTGGAGCCGTCATTTACAAAAATCAGCTCATAGGCTTCACCGGTTGAATCCATGACGTTTTTGAGTCTGTCATAAGTGTTGTGAAGAACCTCTGCCTCGTTGTAGACAGGGATTACGATTGAAAATGTGATTTCTTTCTGCACCTTCATCACCCTTCCTTTATCAGTCTAGCTCCACTTTATAGAGAGTCTGGTTTCCTCCCGGTCCGTTTGCTTGTGATTTGCTTGTTGAAGACGAGCCGTTCCACTTGCTCTCAGAAATCTTTTTGCCGTGCTTTTTAATCCAATTTGTAATGTCAGAGTTTTGCATTCCTTTGTCATCGCCGATCAGGAAGTATTTGACTTCACCGTTTTTGACGAGCTTTTCGAGCTTGCTCACGGTCAAAATCGGGTCGCTGCCGGAGAATCCGCCCATCGCCATCACTGCTTTGCCGGTTTTGATGATGTAAGATTGAGCAGAAGTTGCGCTTGAGACTGCAAATAAGTATTTTTCTCCGGTATTGTTCTTTTCCAGGTATGACAGGAGGGCTTCATTGACTGATTCGCCGCCGCCCATTCCGCCTGATCTCATTTGCTTTTTCTGATTAGGGCTGCTGCCTAGCTGGTTTTGGCCGGAGCTGCTGCCGGCGTTGTCATTGTCCTGCCCGGTTTGGCCGGAATTCATGTTAGGCGGTGCGCCATTGCCGCTTTGACTGCTGTTGTTTGACTGGCCTTCTTGGCCGCCAAATCCCGGAGGCCCGTCACCGTTTTTCATTTGCATCTTGCCGCCGCCTCCGCCAAACGATTGCGCCGATTTAGGCCCGGCTTGCGGGATCATGCCGTTCACTCCGTCAGCGAGAGTCGCCGTCGTCCAGTAGAAAGGACCGATCAGCATGCCGAGAAGCGCTGCAAGCGAAACGTAGTAGCTGAACGACTTTCCTTTTTTGGCAAAGAAGAAGAGAAGACAGCTTGTGCCGATTCCGAAAGCGCCGATGAGAATGCTCCAGCCGATTCCGATGTCGCTGAGATAAGGGCTGAAGATATACAATTCAAACGCTGTTGTCAGCAAAACGCCGATTGGCAATAGCCGTTTTTTCCAGCCGTTTTCTTCCTGATAAAGTCGAACAAGTGCCGTCCAGCCCGCACCTGACAAGGCTGCAATCGGTGCTGCCAGCATGATCAGATAGTAGTGGTGGAAGAATCCGGCGATGCTGAAGAAGCCGGCGACAGGGACAAGCCACATCGTCCAGAAAATCGTTTCATTCGTTGTATCATTGAATTTTCTTTGACCGCGAAGGCCTGTGATCAGCAAGCCGATGATGCCGAACAATACAAACGGGATCAGCCAGCTTGCCTGACCTGAAAGCTCAGATTGGAACAATCTAAGAGGTCCCGGTGTCCCCGTACCGAAAGAGCCTGCACCGTTGCCCCCGCCTCCTGGACCGCCGCCGCCTTTTTGAACATCGCCCGTCTGGCCGCCCGGACCGCCTGAAGGCATTTCTCCGCCGCTTGGCGGATTCATCTGTCCGTTTGAGGAAGATGAACTGCTGCTAGATGTGCCGCTTTGCTGCTCTTGGTTCGATTTCTTTTGTGTTTGATCAGAAGCCGCTTTGCCCCCGCCTGCTCCGGACTGTCCCGTCAGACGCTGGACTCCGTTGTAGCCGAAGGCGAGCTCCATGACAGAGTTCGTCTGGCTGCTGCCGATATAAGGCCTGGAGCTTTCCGGCTGGCTGTCAACAACGACTGCCCATGATACGGAAACCGCCGCAAGAACGATGACCGATGTAATCAGAGACACAATTTTTTTGCGAGTCGTCGTCTTTGCTGCAATCAGATAAAACAGCATAAATGCAGGTAACACCATGTACGCTTGCAGCATCTTGACGTTAAAGCCGACGCCGACCATACAGAATGCGCCGAGCAGCCAGCCGATTTTTCCTGTGCGGACTGCTTTAAACAGCATCCATGTTGCAATCATCAAACAAAGGACAAGAATGCTGTCAACGTTGTTTGTATGGCTGACAGCGACGGCAATCGGTGTACAAGCCATAACGAGTGCGGAAATTCTTGCTGCCGTTTTCCCGAAAGTAGGTTTTACAATGAAGTAGAGCAGTGCTACGGAAATGACTTCCGCGATTCCCTCGGGAAGCACGACGCTCCAGCCGTGCACGCCGAACACAAGCGCGAAAAGGGTCTGTACCCATAGTGCGACCGGCGGTTTATCGACGGTTACAAAACCTCCCGGATCAAAAGAAGCGTAAAAGAAGTTGTGAAAGCTTTGCGTCATGCTCGTAACGGCTGCCGTGTAGTAGGCGTTGTCTGTATCGCTGTTCCAGATGCCGTACAGGTTGAGCGCTGCGGATAATAAGAGAATGAGAACTAGGAATATATCAATTTTCCTTTTCTTTATCATGATTCGATCACCTCACTAACAAGCATTATAGAAGCCAAATATGATCAAACTATGAACAAATCAAGAAGGATTTTTAAAAGAAGACATAAAAAAAGCCATACCTGATATCAGGTATGGCTTGAAACATGTCCTTATTTATTTCCAAACGTCTTCGGCAATTTCGATCACGTGGCGCAGTTTTTCCCACTGCTGTTCTTCGGTCAGCAGGTTGCCTTCTTCCGTTGAAGCAAAGCCGCACTGCGGGCTTAAGCACAGCTGGTTCAGGTCGACATATCGGGACGCCTCTTCAATGCGCCGCTTAATATCATCCGGGTTTTCAAGCTCTCCGAATTTAGATGTAATTAAGCCGAGGACGATTTGCAGGTCTTTCCGTTTCACGAAGCGAAGCGGTTCAAATCCGCCGGAGCGCTCATCATCGAATTCAAGGAAGAGCCCGTCAAGGTTCAGTCCGTCGAAAATCGTTTCAGCAGCGGCGTCGTATCCGCCTTCTGCCACCCATGTTGACTGGAAGTTTCCGCGGCAAATATGCATTGTGACAGTCAAATCATCCGGACGTCCTTCGATTGCTTCGTTGATCGTATTGGCGAAGGACTGGCGCAGCTCATCAGGCTGGCGGCCGAACGCCTTGATTTGCTCATGTCCCTTTTCTGAGAAAAATACGGACCAGGCAGTGTCATCAAGCTGCAAATAGCGGCAGCCGGCATCGTAGAACGCGCGGATCGCTTTTTTGTAAGCCTGCGCCACATCGTGGTGGAATTCATCCAGATCCTCGTACGGGCTTTCTTCCAGCTTTCCTCTGAAAAACAGCATATTCGGGCTCGGGATCGTCATTTTCGGCGTATGCGTTCCCGCAATACTATGAAGAAACTTATAATCTTCCAGCATCGGATGGTTTGTAAAGTCGACTTTGTCGGTTACTTTTATGCCGCGCGGTTTCGTTACGACATTGTGAAATTGAATACCTTTGTCCGCTACATAGCCTTCAACACCGTCAAGACCTTCGAGAAAATCGAAATGCCACCATGAGCGGCGGAATTCGCCGTCCGTTACGGCTTTCAGGCCGATTTCTTTTTGTTTTTCGACAATGCGTTTGATCTCTTCGTTTTCAACTTCACGCAATTGTTCCGCGGTAATTTCCCCGTTTGCTTTTTGCAGGCGCGCTTTTTTAACAGGCTCAGACCTGAGCAGGCTGCCCACCTGGTCCGCCCTGAACGGCCCTATTTTTCTTCCTGGCGTTTGCTGCAGTACATCGGTTGATTGTGTCATGCTTCATCCCTCTTTCTTTATTAACATAAAAAAGCTCTTCCCGATAAGGAAGAGCTTGGCAGACAATCTCCTCCTTATCTTCAAGAGCACAGCCGTGCTCTTAAGGAATTAGCACCATTCTGTCAAAAAGACAGCGGTTGCCGGGCTTCACAGGGCCAGTCCCTCCACCACTCTTGATAAGGAAAACCTTTTTATGCGATTTTTATAATAATTTTAATATTAATACTTTTTGCGAAAATGTCAATGGGTTTTGATATTTATTGCTAAGAACGCGATTTATGCAATTTCTCAAGCTTATGTCCAGCCGCTTTGAAACAAACCCTGCCGAAATACGGTTTCATTTTAATGAGACCGAATTTTTTTATTGAAATGAAAACTTTTTCACGGGGCTGTCAGTCTTACATGTGTACCCGTTTTGAAAATGGGTAATATAACAATGAAACGAAAAAGGAGGCCATATGATGAACAAAAAACCGTTTTTCAAAGCAGCGGCGATCATGCTTTCAGGGCTATTAATGCTGATGTTGTTCAGCGGAGCGGCGATTCCTTCGGCTCAGGCTGCGAATGGGAAAAAACCGGTGGTGACGACCCATACATACAAAAACGTGAAGGAATTGAAGTACCCGCAGGTTAAAAACGTCGGCAGCAGATCTTTGCAAAACAAAATCAACAAAGACTTTAAAAACTATATCGAACAATCCTACAAAGACTATCTGAAAAACAAAAAGGACGGCCAACAGCACGGGTATCAAACGGCATACCAAACGTCTTTTGACGTCAAATATCTGACGGGCGAAAAGATCAGCATCCTGACGAAAAACTACGTGTATTCCGGCGGGGCGCACGGCAATACAGCCGTCCGCTCGTTCAACTACGATTTAAAATCAAAAAAACGCGTCTATCTGACAGACGTATTAAACAAAAAATCAAAAATCGATAAAACGAGAACATACATTTACAAATACATTCAAAAGCATCAGGACACGTTCTTCCCGGATGTGAAGAAAAAAGACATTGTCCTTCTTAAAAACACGGCATTCTACTTTACAAAAGACGGGATTGCGATCGTTTTCCAGCAATATGACGTCGCACCTTATGTCGCCGGAAACCCGGTTGTTGCCGTTCCGAAAACGGTCTATCAGTAAATGACAGCCCCTGTTTCGCAGGGGTTTTTGTTTTGAGGTGAGAAAGAATGAGGAGATTTCGGAAGCCCTTTCATAAAACTGTAGCTGACGGGCATGATTCAGCCCGCTGTCAGTCTGCAGATTTTTTCTAAATCAAACAGTTCGGAGACGTGGAAGATGCACTGCTGTCCGCTGATGATCTGGTATCGCTTAAAAACGTATTCCCTGTCTGTTGAAACAGGCACAAGATGTGTAAAGTGTTTTCCAAGGGACTCACCGGTGCTGAAGATTTCACGCCTTGACTCCAGTTCGGAAATGATTTTGCCGATGGGGAGCCGTTCTTCTTTCAGATATCGTTTAACGGCTGGCGGCAATGCATTTGTTTTGACATAGACATAGTTAAATGACAAATAATCATCGCCCCGTTTTAATGAGGAGGTCCTGAATAAAATCTTATCATCAGGCTGAAACAGCTTTGCTTCCTCAGGGGATAGATGATCGTAATCGACATAGGCCTGCCGGAAAACTTCAATATCAACCTTGCCGCCTATTAGCGTTTCGATTGCCTTGGTTGTTGAACCATCCGTTTTGGTCAGCATCTCTTTCACAAGGGAAGTAAGCGATTCAGGCAGAACTTTGCTCATTTCCAATTATGGCACCTCCACACATAGATAGAATATTTTGAAAACTTGTACTATACATTATCACAGGGAGGGTGGTTTGTCTAGAAAAAAAGTTAAAATTTATCTTATTTTTACAAAAAGCGGGGAAGAGGTATAGGAGAGATGAAGGCTGCAAATCTCTCCGTAACAAAATGTGAATATTAAGTGGTTTCACCTTCCAGAACCTTAACAGGCAAGTAGGTTTCAAGCGGCAAATCGTTAAAATCACCATCGACCGCTTTTAGCAGGATATCGATTGCTTTTTGCGATATTGATTGAATAGGCTGCTGGATGGTTGTTAAAGAAGGGAGCAGCGACTGAACCGTTTCCGTTCCATCGTAACCGATCACTTTTAAGCGGCTGGGAATATCTTTGCCGCGTTTTTTGGCTTCAGTCAAGACGGCAGCAGCTATAAGGTCGTCACTGGCAAAAATGCCGTCGGCATTAGGTTGTTCATCAAAGAGCCTTGAGATACATTCTTGATAATTTTGATGAAAAGGAACTTCATATGTAACAGGCTGCCTTCCGTGTTCTTTCATGATGTCTTCATATGCTTTTCTCCTAAGATTTGCAGGTGTTTCAAGCTCGAGCGGTCCATTAATATGGACAATGTGCTTGCATCCTTTTCCGAGCAGCAATTCTGTCGCCTTTTTTCCGCCGGCATAGTTGTCTGATCCCACTACCGGGATATGATTGGATAAATAGTGATCGATTGCGACAATCGGAAGGTTTTGTTTGTGATAATCTAAAATGCCCCTGTTAAACGTTACGGCGATAACGCCGTCAACCTGATTTCGTATCAGCATTTCCAAATATTTTTCTTCTTTATCCTTGCGGTTTAAACTGTTGCAAAGAAGAAGTTTATACCCTTTTTGTGTGCAAATGCTTTCAATATGAAAGGCCAGTTCCCCGAAGAAAGGATTGCTGGAGTTCGGAATAATGAGGCCTATTAAATTTGTGCGTTTTCGGAATAAAGAGCGGGCAAGATCGTTTGGAAAATAGTTGATTTCTTCCATCGCCTTGTACACTCTTTCTTTCGTTTTTTCGCTGATATAACCGCGGTTATTCAGCACCCGTGAAACGGTGGTTGATGAAACACCTGCTATTTTTGCAACATCGTGAATGTTAGGCTTCATGCATTTGCCCCCTGTGTTATTGAAATGGCTTACAATTCTCATCACGCACTTATTTTAGAGAATTGAACCGCTGTGTGCAAGGATTTTCCATGAATCTCCGCGAGGGTCTTTTTTGTCGCCTTTGTAAAAATGTATGTCAACCGGTTGACATATGAAACCGGTTGACATAAAATTCATTTGAAAGCGCTTTTAAATTTTGTTGGAATGATGGTTTAAGGTGAAAAAAGCGTCTGGCATGGAAACGTCCATGTGAAAAACGGCTTCAAAAGAAAACGTTTTCGCGAGATGGTGTCCAAACGATTCAAAGCCGGCAGAGGCAAATGTCATGTTAAACATCCGTATTTTCGTGTAAAGAGAGGCGCCCGGAATGCGGAATGACGGCACAAATGCAGTTAAGCAATTTCAAATAATGGTCAAGGGAGCAGTGAAAATGAAAGGCTCAAAAATTCTGTATTGGAAACTAAGCGCTTATTTTTTCTTTTTCTTTTTTACTTGGTCTTCCAGCTATTCTTTATTTGCGATTTGGTTAGGGCAAGAAATCAATTTGACCGGGTCTGCGACGGGCATTATCTTTTCTGTAAACGCTATCTTTACTTTGTGCATGCAGCCTTTGTACGGTTTTATTTCCGATAAGCTCGGGCTGAAGAAAAACATATTATTTATGATCAGTTTGCTTCTCGTATTTACGGGTCCCTTTTATATTTTCGTCTACGGACCGCTTTTGCAATACAATGTCTTTCTTGGGGCTATCGTCGGGGGAGTTTATTTGGGAACTGCTTTTCTCGCCGGAATCGGCGCGATTGAAACCTTCATTGAAAAAGTCAGCCGAAAATATCAATTTGAATATGGAAGAACAAGGATGTGGGGTTCCCTCGGCTGGGCTGCGGCGACATTTTTTGCAGGTCAGCTGTTCAACATCGATCCGAATATCAACTTCTGGGTTGCGTCCGTTTCAGCAGTCATATTGGTGGCCATTATTGTTTCTGTAAAAATTGAGATGACAGATGATGAAAAGGAAAGGGCAGACTCGGTCAGGTTAAAAGACGTCGGAGGGCTTTTTCTCTTAAAAGACTTCTGGTTTTTGATGTTGTACGTGATCGGCGTAACATGCGTGTACGGCGTCTATGACCAGCAGTTCCCGCTTTACTACGCTTCCTTGTTTCCGACTCCGGCCTTGGGGAACCAAGTATTTGGATACCTTAACTCATTCCAAGTATTCATTGAAGCGGGCATGATGTTTCTTGCACCTTTCATCGTCAATAAGCTCGGCCCTAAAAAAAGTTTGATTTTAGCGGGGCTTTTAATGGCTTTCCGTATTATCGGTTCCGGACTTGTCAGCGGACCGGTCGGAATTTCGTCGATGAAACTCATTCATGCTTTAGAATTGCCGATTATGCTGATTGCGATGTTTAAATATTTGGCGACTAATTTTGATACTCGTCTTTCATCCGTTCTTTACCTTGTCGGCTTTCAATTCGCATCCCAAGTAGGCACGTCGATTTTTTCGCCGCTTGCGGGAGGTTTATACGACAGCATCGGATTTCGGCAGACTTATCTCATCATGGGAGCAATGGTTCTTTGTTTCACCATTATTTCGATTTTCACTTTGCTAGACTCAAAGAAAGACATTGAATTGGCTCAAAGTCTACAAAGAAAACATATATAGAGAGGATGTCACAGATGAATAGAATTCAGCAGGCGGAAGAAGCATTGAAGAAAGCCGGGAAAAAAGTGAAACACCGCTACCGAATGGGCTATCATATGATGCCCTGTGCAAACTGGATAAATGATCCAAATGGTCTTATTCAATATAATGGGGAGTACCATGTCTTTTATCAGCATCATCCGTATGATGAGAATTGGGGACCGATGCATTGGGGCCACTTGAAGAGCAGGGATCTCATTCACTGGGAGCACTTGCCGATCGCTTTAGCACCAGGAGACGAATTTGATGAGAGCGGCTGCTTCTCAGGAAGCGCAGTCGAATATAACGGCGAACTCGCTTTAATCTATACAGGGCATAATATGATAGATGAAGAGAAAGATGATTTCTATCAAAATCAGAATATAGCTGTCAGCAAAGACGGTATCGTCTTTGAAAAACTGAAAGAAAACCCTGTCATTGCAGAGCCGCCGGAAGACAGCGCACGCCACTTTCGCGATCCGAAAGTATGGAAGCATCATGAGACCTGGTATATGGTTGTCGGAAATTCCTCAAAAGAGAACGTTGGACGGGTCATTTTATACCGCTCGCTTAACTTTGTAGATTGGGAATATGTAGGCATACTCGCCCAAAGCGACGGAAATCTCGGCTTTATGTGGGAATGTCCGGATTTCTTTGAATTAGACGGCAAACACGTTTTGCTGATTTCCCCTCAGGGTATAGAGGCGGATGGTGATTCATATCAAAATCTGTATCAAACAGGCTATTTGATTGGAGACTATGATGAAGAAACGAATGAGTTTGTACATGGCTCCTTTAAAGAGCTGGACCATGGCCATGACTTTTATGCCGTGCAAACTTTGTTGGATGACAAAGGGCGCAGAATTGCGATTGGCTGGATGGATATGTGGGAGTCAGAGATGCCGACGAAAGCGGACGGATGGTGCGGGGCTTTAACTTTGCCGCGTGAATTGACGTTGAAGGATGATCACAAAATTTTAATGAATCCCGTCGAGGAGACTAAATTACTTCGTGAATCGGAACATCATGAATGTGCCAATCAATCGATTTCCAGCAGCTATTTTATAAAGACAGCCGAAAAGCTTCTTGAAGTGATGGCCGTTTTTGATTTGACAATTTGCAGTGCCGAAACGGTTGGCTTAAAGATTAGGGGGATTGAACAGGAAGAGACAATCATCCAGTACAGCTTGGTTGATCAGAAGCTGACGCTCGACTGTTCAAAGTCCGGCAAAACGCGGGACGGTGTGAGAAGCGTACGGCTTGAGGCGGAGGAGAAGCTCACCTTGCATCTGTTTCTTGACAGATCGTCTATTGAAGTATTTGCGAACCATGGTGAAGCGACAATGACCAGCCGCATATATCCCAATGAAGGAAGAGCCGGGATTGAGCTGTTTTCTGAGAAAGGCAATGTACGGGTTGAAGAGTTCACTTACTGGACGTTGAAAGATATTTGGAAAGGCGATGAAGCCAAATGAGCAGAATATTTTGCATCGGTGAGACGTTAATCGACTTTATACCGATCCAAAAAGAAACCCCCTTGCAACATGTCACGGGCTTTGAGCGCGTAGCCGGAGGAGCGCCTATGAATGCCGCGATTGCCGCTGCTAAATACGGCGCCCGTGCGGCATTGCTGACGAAGGTTGCCAACGATCATTTTGGCGATTACTTAATCAGCGTTCTTGAAGAAAATGGAGTTGACACTTCCTATATCGTTCGAAGCGACGAAGGTGAAACCGGATTGGCATTTGTATCCGTAGACAAGTCCGGCGAAAGAAGCTTTCATTTTTATCGGAAGAATGCAGCCGATTTGCTGCTTTCGGCAGATGAGGTTAAATCTGAATGGTTTCATAAAGGGGATCTTCTTCATTTCTGTTCAATTGATTTAGTTGAAAGTCCAATGAAACTGGCGCATATGAAGGTAATCAATGACTTCCGGGAAGTCGGCGGAATTGTTAGTTTTGATCCAAATGTCAGGCTCCCGTTATGGCCTGATGAAACAAGCTGTCGTCATACGATCAAGCAGTTTTTACCGCTGGCGGATATTGTAAAAGTATCACTTGAGGAATTGCCGTTTATCACAAATATTGATGATGAGAAGGAAGCGATTGCTTCGCTTTTTACCGGCAATGTTAAAATCGTTGTGTTGACAAAAGGGGGAAACGGTGCGTCGATTTATTTGAAATCCGGCGAAACCTACGAAGATAAAGGATTTAAAGTCGCTGTTTCAGATACAACCGGCGCGGGCGACGCCTTTATCGGAGGCTTTTTATCAGAGTTGGCACTACTCGATGTATCGAACGAGAGGCTGTGTGAACGAGTACGCAAGCACCATCGAAGATTGTTGGAGTTTGCCAATGCAAGCGGCGCCTTAACTGCTTCTGTGAAAGGAGCGATACACGGTGCACCGGGCAGACAGCATGTGATGAATCTAATTTCAACAAGTGCAGATAGAGATTAATCTGAGAAAAAGCGGCTGCAGTGTCTTGCAGCCGCTTCCCGCTTTATTCGGTATTACGCTCTTTCCTCAAACAGCTTCGCAATCTCAACGACAACGTTCACAGCTTTCACCATATGATCCGCGGAAATGTATTCGTATTTGCCGTGGAAGTTTTCCCCGCCTGTAAAGATGTTCGGACAAGGCAGTCCCATGTAAGAGAGCTGTGAGCCGTCGGTTCCGCCGCGAATCGGTTTGACGACCGGCTCGATGTCCAGGTTTTTCATCGCCTGGTAGGCGATATCGACGATTTCCTTCACCGGCTCGATTTTTTCTCTCATGTTGTAATATTGGTCATTCATGACAACGCTGATGCTGTCTTTTCCGTATTGCGCCCTCAGGTCGTCTGCGATTTTTTCCACTGCTGCTTTCCGCTCGTTAAAACGGTCTCTGTCAAAATCCCTTATGATGTAGTGCAGCTTCGTTTCTGAGACATCGCCGTTGATCGAAAGCAGATGATAAAAGCCTTCATAACCTTCTGTACATTCAGGAGCTTCTGCTTCCGGAAGCCCCGCGTGGAATTTCATTGCGATTTTGGCGGCGTTGACCATTTTACCTTTTGCCGTACCCGGGTGAACGTTTGTTCCTTTGCACGTAATTTTCGCGGCTGCGGCATTGAAGCTTTCGTATTGCAGTTCCCCGAGCGGACCGCCGTCAACCGTATACGCGTATGAGGCGTTGAATGCCGTCACATCGAATTTATGAGGGCCTCTTCCGATTTCTTCATCAGGCGTAAACGCCACTCTGATCTTGCCGTGTTTGATTTCGGGATGGCTGATCAAATATTCCATCGCCGTCATGATTTCAGCGATGCCGGCTTTGTTGTCGGCTCCGAGCAGCGTCGTCCCGTCCGTCGTGATCAATGTTTGGCCTTTGTAACCGGCAAGCTCGGGAAATTCCTTCGGAGATAACACCACGCCGAGCGGTTCGTTGAGCACGATGTCTTTTCCGTCATACTGTTCAACGATTTGCGGATTGACATTCTTTCCGGTAAAATCGGTCGCCGTATCGACATGAGCCAAAAAACCGATCGTCGGCACCTGCTTCTCTGTATTGGCCGGAAGCGTTGCCATGACATAGCCGTTTTCATCGATCGTGACATCCTCCATGCCGATCTGCTTTAATTCTTCAACGAGCATATTGGCGAGCGTCAGCTGGCCCGGTGTAGAAGGGCACGTCTCACTGTTTTCGTTTGACTGCGTATCGACCTTTGCATATGTAATCAGCCGTTCAATCAATTTGTTCTTCATGCTTCCCTCATCTCCATTTGTTGGTTTTATGTTTATCTTATCATGGATGAAGAGAGTACCAGAACCTCAGAATAAACTTTACTGATTAAAAAAATGAGGTTTATGGTTTTGTTCTTTTAATCTATAATTATGAATTGTTTGAAATTATTTCATTATTTGTGTTTATAATCTAAGTGGTAAGGTAGAAGTTATTTATTATAAAAATTAGGGGTGAGAGGGTTGTCTACTTCATTAAAAGAAGTTTTTGGGATATCAAGCAATTTGCTGAAAAGTTATGTTTTAAGACATCATGTAGATGATGATTTCAAAGATAAGATTGAATTAACTGATCACCATATCGTTGTTTTTGGTGAAACTAAAGTAGGCAAGAGTCATTTAAGGAAGAAATATATTACTCCAAATAAAGAGACCGTTGAGATTGATTGCACCAAAGGAGTTGATTTATATGAGATTTATAATCAAATTTTATATAAATGTGGAATTGAAACTTCTGAAACTTTAACTAGCAGTATTGAAAGAGGTGCAAGGCTAAATAAAGATGCGGAAGCGAGTTTATTTCAATTTTTAAAAGCAAAACTTTCTGGAGAATTAACAGAGACACAAGTAATAAGTGAAGTTACCAGAAAAACTATACCTAAGACCACTAGTGTAAGACTAGTAGAAGCATTAAAAGAAAAAAATATAAAATTTATAGTACTTGACGACTTTCATTATTTAAAGCTTGTTGATCAATACTTACTCGCCTACGATTTAAAAATGTTTTATCAAAGTGGAATAAGATTTATTATTATTGGAACGAAAATCAATAAAGGGTATTTTGAAAAATTTAACGGAGAACTATCTCAAAGAATTGATTACATAGATGCTACTAGATGGTCAGAAGAGGATTTAAAGAAAATAAAAGAGCGAGGTTGTGATGTACTAAACATAGATATAAGTGACGAAATAATTGACTACTTTATTGATGCATCCAGTGGAATTGTTGCTGTTTACCAGCAGCTCCTTTCTCATTTTTGTATTGCTAATAATATTAGAAAGACAAATGAAGAATATATAGTTCTCAACGACTTAGACAAGGCAATAAAATGTAATGAAAGCTATTATTTAACGTTAAGTGAGCATTATCTTAAAAGAATTCAGGATATTGCTGATGGGGAAAGGAAAGCGAAATTAAAACTATATTATTATATAATAAAAGTAGTTTTAACATCTGATGTTGAAATTGCCAAAAAAGGATTTTCATTTCAATACTTATTTGATAATCTGAAAAACATCCATCCAATCAAATCAATAAATCATGGCGCTTTAACATCTGTTCTAAATCATTTTGACGAATTACAATCAAAAAAAGATATATTTCCAAAAGTTTTTACTTACTATGATAAAAGATTGTATGTTTCAGATTCATTATTTTATTATATTTTAAAACATTTTAATAAAGAAAAGATTGACGATGTCTTGCCACCTTATGATTTCCAATTGGAATTTGATTTTAATTAAGTGTAATTTAAGTGATAAAACTTTGAAGTCCCAGCGAAGTTTTTCGTTATATAAAAAGCTTCGCTGGTGACAGATATTTTGTCAATTACCTCCGTTCCATGATTAATCAAGTCTCACCAATAGTTGCAATGATGTAGGGTAATCGCCATGCCCCAACTGATTTCTAAACAAAAATCACTCTTCCCCTTATTATATTCGTAATCTAAAAATTTCCTCTCCCAAAGGAAAAAATGTGCATCAAAAAGAAAGCGTTTTCAATGTAAAGTAAAAGCAAACAACCAAAAAAAGGGGGAGGTCATGTGAGCAGGATGGCGAAGGTGACCGAGACGTTTGAACGGGTCGCTTTTAAAATAACAAGCTTCAAATATATCATGGCCATTAAATCGGCTTTTGTCACGCTGATGCCGGTTATCATTGCCGGGGCGTTTGCGGTTTTGATGCAGAATATGGTGATGAGTCCCGAGACGGGGCTGTCGGTTTTCGGGCCTTTTCGTTTTTTGTCTGCGCTTGAGCCGATTATGGCATCGATCAATTATGCGACGCTGAACTTTATCACGATCGGCGCGGTGTTTTTGATCGGGATCGAGCTCGGAAAGCTGAATGGGCATGAATCGTTTTTCCCGGGCTTGATGGCGTTGATGTCTTATATCTGCGTCATTCCATCGACAGTGCTGCTGGAAGTGAACGGTTCAATGCAGGAAGTGATGAACGTGCTGGCTAAGGAGTTTACGGACCCGAAGTCGCTGTTTTTAGGCATGTTTATTTCGATTTTGTCCGTTGAAATCTACAGCAAGCTTGCAAGCATGGACCGGCTCAGGATTAAAATGCCGGACAGCGTGCCGGCCAATGTCTCTGTATCGTTCGGGACTTTATTTCCTTCCATTATTACCGTCACGATCATCGCCAGCTTCGGATTTGCGTTTCATCGGATGACGGGCATATACCTTCATGAAGCCGTATACACTATCGTGCAAAAACCGCTTGAAGGCGCTATTCAAGGCCTTCCCGGCATTCTGCTGCTAGTGTTTGTTGCGCAGTTTTTCTGGGTGATCGGCATACACGGAAACCAGATGGTGAAGCCGATCAGGGAGCCTTTGCTGCTCGCTTCGATCACCGTTAATATGAATGCTTATGCAGCGGGTGAATCGATTCCGAATATCATTACGATGCCGTTTTGGGATGTGTACATGAGCATCGGCGGCTCCGGCGTCACAATCGGCCTGTTGATCGCGATTTTTATTGCGGGAAAACGGGAGGATTTGCGCAGCATTACAAAAATTTCGTTCGGTCCCGGCATCTTCAATATCAATGAACCGGTCATCTTCGGGGTTCCCGTTATGCTGAACCCGCTAATGGCGATCCCGTTTATTGTAACGCCGCTTGTGACGGGTACAATCGGCTACATCGCGACAGCGGCGGGTTTTGCCGGAAAAGCCGTCGTCATGGTGCCGTGGACGACGCCTCCGATTATCAACGCGTGGCTGTCGACAGGGGGAAGCCTCGGCGCCGTCGTCACACAAATCGTATGCATCATCGTTTCCGCGCTGATTTATCTTCCGTTTGTGATGTTGTTGAATCGAAGCCTTACGGTCAGTTCTGAAAAAAATGTTTCCATGTAAAGGCGATGAAAGGAGCGAACGAAATGGCCAGGCAAACGTGGAAGATTCCCGACGATTTTATTCTGGGCGCTGCAGCATCGGCATGGCAGACAGAGGGCTGGGACGGGAAGCGGCCGACACAGGATTCCTATTTGGATATGTGGTACAAGAATGATCCTGATGTATGGCATGACGGATACGGACCGGCGGTGGCAACCGATTTTTATAACCACTACAAAGAAGATATTCAATATATGAAAGACATCGGGCTAACCCACTACCGGACGTCGATCAACTGGTCGCGGTTTCTTTTGGATTATGAAACCGCCGAAGTTGACGAGGTGTATGCAGGCTACATTGATGACGTCATCGATGAGCTGAAGAGGTGCGGAGTAGAGCCGATGCTTTGTCTTGAACACTACGAAATTCCGGCTGTCTTGCTGGAACAGTACGGCGGATGGGGATCGAAACACGTGGCTGGCTTATTTGCGGCATATGCGGAAAAAGCGTTTGAACGGTATGGGGACAGGGTGAAATACTGGTTTACCTTTAATGAACCGATCGTGCCGCAAACTCGGATCTACCTTGACGCGATTCGCTATCCGTACGAGCAGAACACGAAAAAATGGATGCAGTGGAACTATCATAAAGCACTGGCGACGGCAAAGGTCGTGGAGCTTTTTCGGAAAAGGAAGCCAGGTTTCAGAGAAGGCGCAAAAATCGGCGTCATTTTAAATCCTGAGGTCACGTATGCGAGGTCGAGCGCGGTTTGAAACAGAGGAATTCCGGTATAAATAAAAACGTGGCAGCGTCCATCCCGCTTATAAACGGGATGGTCCTTCTTTATGGGGGAAAACAACCTTTATTTGAGTCCCGTGACTAGGTTTGCTGAAGATTTCAATATGACCTTCGTGTGCATGAATAATCTGCCTGGCAATTGCCATGCCCAGTCCGGTGCCTGATGTGTTGGAAGAAGCGTTCGTTCCTCTGTAGTAGCGGTCAAATAAATGCTCCAATGTTTCTTTTTCCATGCCAACTCCATTGTCTTCTATGATAACAGTTAAAGACTGAGACTCACTGTTTTCAATCAAGACCTTAATTTCAGTGCCAGGAGGGTTATGTTTAATACTGTTGGCAATCAGGTTTTCAAAGGCGCGCTGCATGTATTTTTCATCCATATAAAAAGCAATTGTATCTTGGTCCGCCTGAAACTCGAATTGTTTTTCTTTCGATTCAGGCAAGCTTTTCAGACCGGTTAAAGTTTCCCTTAACAAGCCCACTATGTCCTTTTCTTCTTTTTGAATCGGAAAGGCATCATTTTTCAAACGGAAGGTGAGATTGAATTCTTCTATTAATTCTTCCATATACTCTACCCGCTCGTTCATAATGTTTGCAAAATCCCTTACCTTTTCCTTGTTCCACTCATGTTTTTCAGATGATAAAAGAATGGTATATCCTTTAATGACTGACAATGGCGTTTTTAAGTCATGTGAAACGCCTGTCATCCATTCTTCCCTCGTTCTATCCAACTTTTCGCTTTCCGCTTTGTTTTTCTGAAGAATCACCGTAAGATTGCTCATTGCATTCATGAGTTCCTGATATAGTTTATATCCGGGTTTTTTCTTTTTCTTTGGTATGAAAGAGTGAGATGCCGGCTCGGCATATGTTCCTTTGGAGAGATTTTCGATCCATGAAACGATGTAAAGCAAAGGAGCCCCCAGCTGCTTTCCGAAATACAGCGCAACAATAACCCCGATCATGATCATGGAAAGAATCCAAAGCTGGTTTGTCCAATATAGAAACGGATTGTCGGATTTAAATGGTTCACCCATAATCCACGTCAATGTCTTCCCGTCTTTCGTGTCAAACCATGTTGATAGATGAAAGCCTTTTTTAGCGGGGTAAACATAATCAGAGACAAGCTCGCCGGGAATATAGTGGCTTGGAATATTGTCCGGCTTGTTGAAGGAATAAAGCTCATTTCCCTTTTCATCAAGAATCTGGATCCACATATGGTATTCCTTTAAATGGCTGATCGCCTCAGCTTCAACGGATATTTTTCCGCTTTTTACAGCTGTTTGCCGAACGACGCTTGATAACGAAAGGGGTGATTTGTGCGGCTCCCGGTCATTTAGAAAAAAAGTGAAAAAAAGCGTGCTGACGACGAACAGAGCGGTGCAAATCGCAATCAGCAGAATGATTCGGGATATAAAGTGAAACGCAATGCGGTCTCTTAGCTTCATTGCGTTTCACCCGTCTGCTGAACTTCAAAAATATAACCCAGTCCCCTAGCCGTTTTAATCCATTTTGGACGGCCCGGATCTTTTTCGATTTTTTCCCTCAGCCGGCACATGGACCATGACCGTACTATCGCCGTTGTAAAATTCACCCCATACATCCCTGTAGATCTTTTGCTTGCTTAATATTTGATTGGGATGGCTGCAAAAATACAACAACAGCTTAAATTCCTGCGCAGGGCATTCGATTTTTCTTCCATTCACAACAAGCTTCCCTGATGTTTCATCAACTTGAAAGTCCCCGAAATCATAAGACGGCTTGGACGGTGAGGGCGCGGCACCTTTAGATCGTTTTAACTGGGCTTTCACGCGGGCAACGACTTCAAGAGGGTTGAAAGGTTTGGTAATATAATCGTCTCCGCCAAAACTAAAACCTTGCAGTTTATCCAAATCAGACGTTTTCGCTGTAAGGAAAAGAACGGGGATATTCGTAAACCGGCGAAATTGATTGCAAAGAGCAAACCCATCGGTATCCGGAAGCATTACATCAAGCAGTACAATATCAGGCTGCTGCTGTTTTAACAGATAGAGCGCTTCCTCTCCATTTTCGGCATTTAAGACATGAGAGAACCCTTCATTTTCAAACACCACGTTTAATAAATTCAAAATATGCTGGTCATCATCGACGATTAACACTTTGCACTCTCCGAAAGAATGATTCATTTTATGACCTCCACAAATGATACGCTTTCATTTTCACATGAAATAGCTGGCAAAGGAAGTTATGCCGGCTTTAATTTAAGAGATGTTTAACTTTCTTACAATTTTTTATTTCTCACTGCAATCATAAAACGTTAAACAAACCTTTGGAACAGAAGAAAGCTTAGAATATGTAAGCTGCGTGTCCATATATTCGCAGCTGTTTTTGTGTGTTTAGGTAATGTTCAGAAAGAGTTTAAGGCGCATTTATGCAAATGGCTCTATGATAAAGGCGAGGTGAGGAACAGTGATACAAAATGTTGTATTGACAAAAAATTTAACGAAAAAATTCGGAAAGCAAACATCGGTCAGCGGATTAGATATGAGAATCGAAAAAGGGCAAATATATGGTTTCCTGGGCCCGAACGGAGCTGGAAAAACGACAACGATCAGGCTGCTGTTAGGCTTGATCAAGCCTACAGAAGGGAATATTCAGCTATTTGGCCAGGATATCCGCAAAAACCGCATGCAAATTCTGCAGAGAATCGGTTCTCTGGTTGAATCGCCATCATATTACGGAAATTTAACAGGAAGGGAATCTTGAGGTCATTCGCAGGGTTCGGAATTTGTCTGAAGCACGGATTGCAGAAGCGCTTGAGATCGTCCGTCTGTCAAAAGCGGCTGATCGGTTAGCAAAAGAGTATTCGCTCGGGATGAAGCAAAGATTAGGAATTGCGGCCGCTTTAATGAGCAAACCTGATCTTCTGGTGCTGGATGAACCGACGAACGGACTCGATCCTGCCGGCATTCACGAAATCCGGGAGTTGATCAAGGAGCTCCCGGATAGATACGGGATGACTGTTTTAGTATCCAGCCATTTGTTGAGCGAGATTGATCAAATGGCGACACAAGTCGGGATTATTATGAACGGTAAGCTCATTTTCCAAGATGACATCGAGGCGTTGAGGAAAAAGCAAAAACCGCTCCTGAAAATTGGCGTGAATAATATTTATGAAGCCCAATCTATCATACAGAACCGGGGATTGCATGCAGAACTTCGGGAAGGAAATTTGTGGATCAGCGAAACATCCCCCGAGTTTGTTTCAGAAGTCAACGGAATGCTGGTGAAATCGGGAGTTTCTGTTTACCGGTTAGAAGAAGTAAAACGTTCTTTAGAAGACATCTTCCTGGAGCTGACAGGTACGGAGGGGAGCTTATGAAACAAGTGCTGTACGGCGATCTCTTGAAACTCAAGCGTTCCTCTTTGTTTATCGCAGTCTTCTTAGTCCCCCTTGTTGTTCTGGCATATGAGCTGTTAAATCTAACTTACCGTGTGGAATATGTCCAAAGGCAAGCCGAAATGTTCAAGGCCTCTTCTATGTGGCAGTATATGCTTTTTGACAACAGCATGCTGTTTGGATTGGGTTTTCCGTTAGCCGTTACGATCATTGCTTCCATTATTGCAAATATAGAGCATCAGACAAATTCATGGAAGCAAACGCTGTCTCTGCCAATATCAAGAGTAAGGATTTATTTAAGCAAATATATTTGGCTTTTCAACAGTCTGCTTTTAACTGCGGCGGTATTTGCAATAGGCATGGTTGTCCTTGGGAAGGCTTTGGGATTTGAAGGGCCGGTACCGTGGGGGCTTCTATTCGGAGACAGCTTTGCCATGTTGCTTACGGCGCTGCCGATCATGTCTTTTCAATTATGGCTGTCCATCACATTTAAAAACCAGGCCTTTTCGATTCTCATCGGTACGATCAGCTCGATTGTCGGTCTATTTTTAGCTGCCGGAATGACAACGCGGTGGTTTCCGCTCGCTTACCCGAGCCAGTCATCGACCGTCATTTTGCAATATGAGGGTCTTGGGGTCAATCCGGACCTATCCGCTTTTGTCGTGATTAATGTTTTTGCCGGAGTGGCGCTTTTGTTCATGGGGGCCTTTCATTTTAAAAAGCGAGATGTGCTGTAGGAGGATGTATGATGTTAAAAAATATATTGGCTGCCGAAAGGTTGAAATTAAAACGCTCGAAAATCTGGGTGTTGTATGTTTTGGCTCCTTTTATCAGCGTCATATTGGCTTATACGAACTTTCACAATAACTATAAACTGTTTGTGCAGCCGGGCGACAACGAATGGATTGAAGCCTGGACTCAGGTTGCCGTTTTCATGGGATCCTTTGTACTGCCGATTCTTGTAGGCATTTATGCTGCATTTGTCTGCAGAGGAGAACATATAGGAGGAGGGTGGAAGCAGCTTTTGGCTCTCCCGGTTTTAAGATCCCGTGTTTTCTTTGCGAAAAGCGTCATGGTTGCGGTGATGGTGGCTGCGACGATGGGCATCTTATTCATCCTCTTTATGATGGTCGGCTTTCTTAACGGGCTAAAAGGAGATCTGCCTTTTTTCGCGATATTGGGATACGTTGCCCAAGGATCGATTGCCTGCCTTCCGCTTATCGTTCTGCAGCTGATCGTTTCCATCAGGTTTAAGACATTCGGGATCCCGCTTGCGGTCAGCATCGGCTTTACTTTGCCGTCCATACTTGCCGCAAATACGCTATTGGGGCAAATATACCCTTGGACTCTGCCTATGCTCGGGATGTCTCCTCCTGATGAGTCGCCTATTGATTCATACCTGTTGTTTTATGGTGTACTAATTGTTTTGTTTATCTTATTCACGGTGCCGGGGGTAAGAAATTTCTCACGGAGAGATATGGTTTAAGGTCATAAAAAAGCCGCAGCATCGGGCAAGGAACGCATTGATTGTGGAGGGAGCAGACAGGAAAGAAGCCGGAAAGGATTTCTCTATGATATCATCCCGAGAAACGGAATGATATCATAAATCGATATTGCCTATTACCGCAAACCGCTACGCAAAATACTCCGGCCGGTTGATCATAATTTGCTTGTTCATCTGGCTGATGATGCCTTCACAGCGGAGCTTTTTCAAGACGGCGCTGACGGTTTCGCGGGAGGTGCCGGAGATTTTGGCGATTTCCGCCGCCGTGATCGGGCAGCTGATGACGGTTGAGTCGCGTTCTTTTTCACCGAGGCTTTCGGTCAGGTAATAGATCGCTTGCGTCACCCGGTCGTGCGCATGCGAGAGCGTGATTCGCTTAAGCCTTTCTTCATGAAGGGCGAGAATGTCGGATAATTCATTGAGAACATCAAAAAGGAGCGTTTTATTGTCCCTTACGAGATCTTCAAAGATGTTCATGGGAATATAGTAGAGTTCGATATCTGTCAAGGCTTCGGCGGAATAATGGTAATGCTCGTCGCGAAACAAGCCGCCGAATGGAAAAAGCGTATGGGGGCGTACGTAGTCGGTATAAAACATCGATCCCGTTTCGTTTGATTTTTCGAGTTTAATAAAGCCGTCAAGAAGAAGATACATTCGTTCCCGGGGGTCATCTTCCATAAATAAAATCTGGCCTTTATGATAGGTGCGCCAATAGATGAACTGTTTGATGTTTTCCAGTTCTTTTTTATTCAGGGAAGCGAATAGAGGAAACTTTTTCAGATGATGTATGATGTCTTTGTTTTTCATATGAAACGACCACCCTTATCCGTTATTCTTATGATTGTGGCTTATCATTTTAAATTTTACATGTTTTGGGCGGCAGGCAAAAGGAAGAACCCTTCCCGAGCCCTTCCTCATGCCGCTTAGCCCTGTTCGACAATCGTGCCGGCTCTGCCTTCAAGGGCTTCTTTCGCCATTTGAAGGGAGGTGATCACCGCTTTGTTTCCCTTCGCTGCTTCGGCAAACTGAATGGCAGCTTTGACTTTTGGCAGCATGCTTCCTTCTGCGAATTGTTTTTCTTCTATATAGCCTTTCAGCTCTTCGGTTGTAACGCGTTTGAGCGCCCGTTCCGTCGGTTTTAAATAATCGATTGCGACATAATCGACGGCGGTTAAAATAATCAGTTCGGTTGCCTGAACCAGCTCTGCTAATTTGCAAGCGGCAAAATCCTTGTCGATGACCGCGTCGATGCCGCTGACGGCCCGGTTGTCTTCAATGACTGGAATGCCTCCCCCGCCGGCCGCGATGACAATATGGCCTTTTTCGACTAAATCGTTGATGACATCGTATTCAAGGATGGATACAGGGGCAGGTGACGGTACAACGCGGCGCCAGCCTCTTCCCGCGTCCTCTTTAAAGACGATGTCCCCGTTTCCGCTGTTCATCAGCTCTTTCGCCTCTTGTTCGCTGTAAAACGGTCCGATCGGCTTCGTCGGGTTGCGGAAAGCTTCATCATCGCCGCTGACAGCGACGCGGGTGATGACGGTTGCCGCATGTTTGTCTTTTCCTTTCGCATGGAGAGCTTCATCGATTGCGTTTTGCAGCCAGTAGCCGATCATTCCCTGTGTCATCGATACACACGTTTCAAGAGGCATTGCCGGCGTTTTTGGGGAGTCTGCCGCTTTTTGCTGAATCATCAGGCTTCCGACTTGCGGGCCGTTTCCGTGTGTAATAATGATGTCGGTTCCGCTGTCAAGCATATCAGCCAAATATGCTGCCGTTTCCTTCAATGCCTGCTGCTGTGCTTCCGCGCTTGCGTCCCCGGCTTGAATCGCATTCCCGCCCAGTGCAACCACGATTTTTCTTTTTTTCATAATGAAACCACCTCTCGTTCAGTGATGTTAGTTAAATGGAAATGCCTCCAGATGCCAATTTCACGATGGCAAATACAGCCAGGATCAGAATGGCTGCGGCAATCACAAGTTCAGCCCTGTTGAATGCCGGACCTTGCTTATTTTTGCGTACGGCCCGGTATACCAAAATGCCAGGCGCGTATAAAATCATGGTCAAAAGCAGGTAGTCAAGCCCCGCTGCATAGATCAGCCATATGCCGTATATGCTTGCGATCAGCCCGATGATGACGTTTTTCCAGCGGTCGGGCCCCTTGTGCAGCCAGCTGTATTTGAGCTGATATAATCCGGAAAATAAATACGGAATTAAGATGGCTGAGGAAGCGAGCGAAAATGCGAACCGGTAAGCCGCATCCGAAATGATGAACGTCAGCAGAAACAGCTGGATGATGGCATTTGTCAGCGCCAGCGCGTTTGTCGGCGCGCCGTTTTTATTTTCTTTGCCAAACCATTTCGGGAAGACGCCTTCCCGTGCGGCAATCAGCGGCAGCTCTCCGGCAAAAAGCGTCCAGGCCAGCCATGCGCCCAATACGGAAATCACGAGACCCAGGTTGATCAGCACGGCCCCCCATTTGCCGACGATATGCTCCATCATTGCGGCCATTGACGGGTTGGGAAGTCCGGCAAGGCTTTCTTGATTCATGACGCCGAGGGAGAGCATGGTGATCATCACATAAATGGCGAGCACGCTGATCAGCCCGATGACGGTCGCTTTGCCGACATCGCTCGATTTTTTGGCCCTGCTTGAAAACAGCACCGCGCCTTCAACGCCGGTGAACACCCAAACGGTGACAAGCATCGTGCTCTTGATTTGCGTTCCGATTGAGCCCAGCGACAACCCTTTTCCCCAGAAATCACCGGTAAATAAGTCAAGATGAAAAACAAAGATGACGGCGACGATAAAAGCAAAAATCGGCACCAGTTTCGAAATGGTCGTAATCAGATTAATCATGGCAGCGGATTGGACGCCCCGCAGGATCAAAAAGTGAACGCCCCAAAGAATCACGCTTGCCCCGATAATGGAAGCGATATTTTGGCCGTCGCCAAACACGGGGATGAAATACCCGACGGCGCTGAAGAGCAGCGTACCGTATGCGACATTGCCGAGAAGGGCTGCGAACCAGTATCCCCAGCCGCTGTTAAATCCCATGAAATGGCCGAATCCTTCCCGAGCGTAAGTGAAAATACCGCCGTCTAAATCAGGCCGTTTCGCCGTGAGATTTTGGAACGATAAGGCCAAGGCGATCATGCCGGCTCCGGTGATGACCCAGCCGATCAAAATTGCCCCTGCCCCGGCGCCAGCCGCCATGTCGCTTGCGATGTTGAAGGCTCCGCCGCCGATCATTGATCCGATGACAAGCGCAATGAGCGCAAACAGACCCAGTTTTTTTTCTTCCGCCATTTTTGTCACCTCATTCGGTTTAAAGATGGAAAAGGGAATGTTCCCTTTTCCGGTCAGTCAAGGTCGCCAAGTGTTGCCGCCATGACAGCTTTGATCGTATGCATGCGGTTTTCCGCTTCATCGAATACTTTGGAATGCTTGCTGCGGAATACTTCGTCTGTCACTTCCATTTCTTTGAGGCCGTGCTGTTCGTAAACGTTTTGTCCGTATGTTGTATGAAGGTCATGGAAGGCCGGCAGACAGTGCAGGAAGATGACATTGTCATTTCCGGTTTTCTTCACGAGTTCCATGTTGACTTGGTAAGGCTTAAGAAGCTTGATCCTTTCGGCAAACTTGTCTTCTTCTCCCATGGACACCCAGACGTCCGTATACAGCACATCAGCTCCGGAAACAGCCTTGTCTGTATCGTCTGTTACGGTCACGCGTCCGCCGGATTCTTTTGCGAACGTTTCCGCCAGCTTCACGATTTCCTTATCAGGGTAGAGCTCTTGAGGCGAGCAGATTCTGACGTCCATGCCGACTTTGGCTCCGCCGATGAGCAGGCTGTTGGCGACATTATTCCGTCCGTCTCCGATATAGGTCAGTGTGACGCCTTTTACACGTCCAAGGTGTTCTTTAACCGTCATAAAGTCGGCAAGCATTTGCGTCGGATGCCATAGATCGGTTAACCCGTTCCAAACCGGCACGCCTGAATGTTCGGCCAGAGACTCGACTTTTTCGTGTTCAAAGCCGCGGAATTCGATGCCGTCAAACATCCGGCCGAGAACTTTTGCGGTGTCTTCAATCGATTCTTTTTTGCCGAGCTGTATATCGTCTTTGCCGAGATATTCCGGATGAGCGCCGAGGTCAATACAGGCGGTTGTAAAGGCGCAGCGCGTTCTTGTTGACGGTTTTTCAAAGAGCAAAGCGATGTTTTTTCCTTCTAAATAGCGGTGTTTGATGCCCTGTGCTTTTTTGTCTTTCAATTCTTGGGCAAGGTCGAGCAAATAAAGGATTTCTTTTTCTGAAAAATCTTTTTCGGCTAAATAGCTTCTGCCTTTTAAATCGATTGTTTTCTCCATTTTGATTCTCTCCTTTTGACTGGATTGTTTATTTGACATCCTCGCGGTACAGCGGCATGCTCATGCAGCGCGGGCCCCCGCGGCCTCTTGAAAGCTCCCCGCTCGGAATTTCGATGACTTCGATGCCCTGTTCTCTCAAGCAGGCATTTGAGATGTAGTTCCGGTCATAGGTGACAACGACGCCTGGAGCGATAGCGAGCGTATTTGAGCCGTCATTCCACTGCTCCCGGGCCGAAGCGATTTCGTCTCCGCCTCCGCAGAAGATCAGATTCACATCTGAGAGACCAAGCGTTTTCTTCAGGACTTCCGGCAGATTGTGCTCTTCGGTAATTTGAATGTCGCCGTCTTCCGTTTTTCCGCGTTCAAGGACAAAGATCCGCATGTCTCCTTCAGGCCCCTGAATGGCCGGATGAATTGTAAACTGATCCCGGTCGACCATGGTAAACACGGTATCCAAGTGCATAAAGGCCCTGGTTTTCGGTATTTCTACGGCCAGCACCCGGCGGATTTGGCTTTGGCGTTTAAATAGATTTCTGACCAATTGCTCAATCGCCTGGGCGGATGAACGTTCAGAGACGCCGATTGCCACGGTTTCATGATTCAGCACGAGTTCGTCTCCGCCTTCGATATTGAACTTGATATCGCGGTCAAGCCAGATCGGAATATCCTTGTCCTTAAATCGCGGATGGTGCTGGACGATGTAGCGCATGAACAGCGACTCTCTCCGGCGGGCCGGTTCTTTCATTTTGTTGATGGTCAGCCCGCTGCCGATCGCGGCTGCCGGGTCTCTTGTGAAATAAAGGTTTGGCATCGGGTCGAGATAGAATGGATAATGATCATCCATCATCTCGTGCAATTGGGAACGAATGCCCTTTTCCAATTCGTTTTTTCTGATTCCGCTCATCACACGATCGACCATTGCATCCGTAGCGAACGAAAGCAGATACTCTTTTAATCTGTCGAAAGCGCCGTTTATGTCCGCTTTGCTTTCCGTCAAAAGCTCGCTGACAAACCGTTCGCGGACTGATTCGTCTTCAAGCGCTTCCGCTGCCAGCTTCTCTAAATAGAGAACTTCTACGCCTTGTTCTTTAAGAGTTTCTGCAAATTGGTCATGCTCGTGTTGAACGGCCGGTAAAAAAGGAATATCGTCAAAAAGAAGCCGTCCAAGATACTCGGGTGTAAGGTTTTCCAATTCCCGCCCGGGCCGCTTCAGCATGACCGTTTTCAAAGTTCCGATTTCTGAGTAAACGTGAATCGGTGTCGTCATGATCATCCCGCCTCCTAAGCTCTTTTTGTTACATGTACAGCTTAAAACAGCGGGAAAGATGACGCTGTGAAAGCGATAACAGCAAAAATGTGAACTATTTCACTTATTTTTTGATGGGGCAAAAGCAAAAATGAATAAATATGACAAAATGAATATAAACCTTTGTCAGGCCAACAAAGAAAACGTATAAACGCTGTATATTTTTTGCGGAGATTTTTCGAAAAAAATTTTTCGGGAATAAAAAAAGCCGGCCCCGTTTAGGGCGGCTCTGGAGGACGGCATCAGCACAAATTCTCGCAGAATGCTTGAGCCGTTTCAGGAGATTGAGAGATGACAAGGCATGTATCATTTCCGCAAATACAGCCCAGCATTTCGGGACGTCCGAGCTGATCGAGCAAAACACCGATCGTGTGGGCATTCCCGGGCATCGTTTTAATGATGACCAGATTTCCCGAGCGGGTGACCTGCAGGACGACATCCGAAATTTTCTCCTTCAAAATTTTTGAAGGGTTTAATGATAAAGAAGCGTTTGTGCGGTAGACGAGTTTTCCGTTTTCATCGATCTGTTTGACAAGGCACATCTCTTTCATATCCCTTGAAATGGTCGACTGGGAGGCCGAAATGCCGCGGCTCTTCAAAAGGCCGGTCAGCTGCTCCTGCGTTTCAACGGGATGTTCGAGAATGATCTGTTTAATGATCCATTGCCGTTTCTGTTTATCCATATTGGCGCCTCCTAAAAAAAGCAAGCACGTACATCTATTATTATAGGACGTTTTTTCGGTTATACATGGAAGCTATTTTACAGAAAATCAAATCTTTTATGGATGAGAAAGGGGGTTGATAGGCTGCCGAAATTCACTTATAATGCTTGGAGATGACAAATTGATAGAACGAAAGAAAAGGTGGTTTTCTAGGGTTCCGCAATGCCTAAAGCGTTGGTCTGGTCCGAGAGAAAACACATAACGATACATCGTTATGACACGGTGGGATAAAAGCCCAGGAGTTTTTGCTCGTTTCGAGCTCTCTCCTGGGTTTTTATTTTGATCATTTCATCATGGGAAAAGGAGCTGACAAATATGAAAAAGAAAGTCATTGATATCATCATGATTGTGATAGGCGCATTTTTCTTTGCGTTGGCTGTTAACTTGTTTGCGATACCGAACGATTTCGGAGAAGGGGGCGTTACAGGGGTCACCCTCATCTTGTATTACCTGTTTGAGTGGTCGCCGGGTGTGACCAACTTTATCCTGAACGGAATTCTCCTTATCATCGGCTATAGGTTTTTGGATAAAAAAACGACGATATACACGATCATCGCGGTAGCGGCGAATTCGTTTTTTCTGCACGTTACGGAAGGTTGGGCGATCCCCTCTCATGAACTGATCATCAGCGCGATTTTTGCCGGCGTATTTGCCGGCGTCGGAATCGGCATGATCATCCGCGTCGGGGGAACGACAGCCGGATCGGCGATCCTCGCGAGAATCGCCAATAAATACTTTGACTGGAATATCAGCTATGCTTTATTAATGATCGATTTGGTGGTCGTATTCAGTTCTTACTTCATCATCGGAGCCGAAAAGCTGATGTTTACGATCGTCATGCTCTACATTGCCACCAAGGTGATGGATTTCATCATTGAAGGGCTCAATACGAAAAAAGCGATTACGATTATTTCAGAGCGCAAAAACGACATCGCCGAACAAGTCAATACGCTGATGGACAGAGGCGTCACGGTCTTATCGGGCCGCGGCCATTATACGGGTGATTCGAAAGAGATTTTATATATCGTGATCAATAAGCAGGAGCTGTCCATGCTGAAAAAGATCATCAGAAGCACCGACAAAAAGGCTTTTGTCATCATTCACGATGTAAGGGATGTTTTTGGCGAGGGGTTTGTAGATATATCGAAATAGAAGGCTGCCGGATGCCGCCGGCAGCTTTTTTAGCAAAAGCATTAAGTCACTTTACAGAATGGCGATTTTGAACAATGATGAAAAGAAGCATCGGAAAAATGGAAGCATCCTGAAATAAAAAGGAGTTTTCGGTTTTGCATGCCGAAAAAGAAAAAATACGGTTGCTGATGTTAAGGAGGTCTATGATTGGTAAAGGGGAAAAAACGGACAATTGAAGTGAAAAGCAAAATGTTTTTCAGGATTTGGCTTTTTCTTGGTTCATTTGGAATGGGAGCAGCGAGTCTGTGGGTATTCTATATGGGGATCACGTTTCAAACAAAATTTTATCTGTCAGCTATACCTCTAGGGCTAGTATGCAGCTTATTTTTCTTTGTATTATTTTTATCGGCTTTTCCCGCTTTCACGAAAAGAGGAAATGTCATCTTCCGCATCGAAGAAGGAGACTGCGGCCGGCTGTTCACGGAGAAAAAATCGGTGGACATCAAAGATATTAATAGTATCAGAATGGACCGGCATCCCTACAGTCTGAAGGGCATTTTCTTCATGGATGTCCTGATCCAGACGCGAGGGAACGGATTGGTGAGGATTCCGACGTACAACATCCTGCCCGAGCCGGAGTTTTACAAAGCGGTCGAGCTTCACGTCCTCTCATATATGACGGAGGAAGCGCGGCGGGATTGGATCGGCCAGTTTACCGAAGCGCAGAGAAAGGCTTATCTGAATCAGTTTCATAAAAATGCGTAAAGAAAGCAGGAATCGGGCAATCCCTGCTTTGACATCAGAAAGGCGTCTATTATTTGCTCAAATTAAAGTATAATGGATGCTCTTTGGTGAAAAAATTTGGATAAAAAATCAATGTTAAGTCTTTTTCATTCTTTTTTGTGACAAAAGCAATTTGGCCTGAATTTTTTTTGCCTGCCGCCAAGTCTCCCGGTTCAAATTGAGTTTTTAGCGTAACGGTGCTTGCGACGATCTTATGCACTTTTTCATCGCTGTTTTTTAATTCATAGTTTAGCGGGTTGACGGCTACCTGTTCATTGCTGCCGTTTTCCTGCGTGATATCGACGACGACAAGCTGTTCATCATGATTTAATGATGAGCCCTTTGTTTGTCCGTCGGTTGCGAAATATTTGCCGCTGTGTACTTTGTTTACTTTTGAAACTGTAACCGTTTGCCCGTCGCTTGTGGCTTTTTCGCCGATTTTATACGTTTTTTGATCGTTTTGATCTTCTTTTGCCTTTTGTTCTTTATTTGCTTTTTGTTCTGTTTTCGTTTCTTCAGCCTTGTTTTTATGGTCAGCTTCTGTGCTGCTTGATTGTCCGCACGCTCCAAGGATCAATCCGAGAGACAGGAGAGCCGATAGCATGAGAAACCTTTTCATATTCGTTTCCTCCAGATTCATAAAAATACTATTCTGTATTATTCTAGTTATATTGTTTCGGTTTTCAAATAGGTCTATATACTTAAAATTGTCACAAAAGTCGTCCGAACATCCCGAAAATCCAAGTGGGATAAAGTAAAATAGATTGTTGTGAAACCTTTCTCGGAAGACATCCGTCATACTAAAGGCAGTGCAATGGCATCTGAAGCAAAATGATGGAAAAAGATTTTCCGTTTTTCCTATTCTGTGTTATTGTTAATCTAGTTTGCTTTGCATTGATGAACCGCATGCCGGATCAAAAACCGACTAAAATGTTAAAAGGTAGAGGTTATCATGAAAAAAATATTCTCACATAAGCTAAGCTTTTTCTTGTTAGCTGTTATTTTTGTATGGGCTAAAACCTATGCATCCTACTTATTGGAGTTTAATTTGGGCGTGAAGGGAAGCACGCAGCAGTTTCTACTGTTTATTAATCCATTAAGCTTTACCATCGTTTTTCTTGGTTTGGCTTTATTTGCAAAGGGGCGGCGCGCGGCAATATGGATGATTATCCTCGATGCCGTGATGACGTTTGTGTTATATGCGAACATTTTGTTCTACCGCTTCTTTGATGACTTTTTAACTTTTGCAAATCTGAAGCAGGCCGGAAACCTTGGCAACATGTCAGACGGCGTGTTTGCCATCATGTCTCCCCATGACTTCATCTATATCATTGACTTGGTCATTTTGATCGCATTATGCGTGAAAAGGCCTGAACTGAAGGCTTCCCAATTGAAGAAAAGATGGGCTGCTGCGATCGTTTTGGCGGGTGTTCTTCTGTTTTACATCAACCTGCAAATCGCTGAAAAAGACCGCCCTGAGCTTCTGACGAGAACATTTGACAGAAACTATATCGTAAAATATTTGGGGCCGTACAACTATACGATTTATGACGGCGTACAGGCTGCTCAGAACGCGACGCAAAAAGCATATGCCAGCAGCGATGATTTGACGAGCGTCATCAATTATACAAGCTCCCACTACGCGAAGCCGAATGACGAATACTTCGGTGTGGCGAAAGGAAAGAACATCATCAAGATCCATTTGGAAAGCTTCCAGTCGTTTTTGATCGACTACAAACTGAATGGAAAAGAAGTCACGCCGTTTTTGAATAAATTGGCGCATGGCGGAGATGACATGACGTACTTCGATAACTTTTTCCATCAGACCGGACAAGGCAAAACGGCCGATGCTGAGCTGATGATGGACAACAGTCTTTTCGGCCTTCCGGAAGGTACGGCTTTTGTGACGAAAGGGCAAAACACGTATCAGTCGCTGCCTGCGATTTTGAACCAGAAAGAAGGATATACGAGCGCCGTCCTGCACGGGGATTATAAGTCTTTCTGGAACAGGGATCAGGTATACAAGCAGATCGGCTATGACAAGTTCTTCGACGCCAGCTCTTATGACATGTCAGAAGACAACCTGGTCAACCTTGGGTTGAAAGATAAGCCGTTCTTTGAAGAATCCATTCCGATGCTGAAATCGCTGAAACAGCCGTTCTATGCGCATTTGCTCACACTGACGAACCACTATCCGTTCATCTTGGATAAAGAGGATGCAACGCTTGAAAGAGGCACGACAGGAGACGATACGGTTGACGGCTACTTCCAGACGGCGCGCTATCTAGACGAAGCGCTCGAACAGTTCTTCAAAGACTTGAAAAAAGAAGGATTATTCGACAATTCCGTAATCGTCATCTACGGCGACCACAACGGAATTTCCGAAAACCACAACCGGGCGATGAAAGAAGTATTAGGCAAAGAGATTACGCCTTATCAAAATGCAATGAACCAGCGCGTGCCGCTCATGATCCGCGTTCCTGGCAAAAAAGGCGGAGTCAACCATACGTATGGCGCTGAAACGGATGTCATGCCGACATTGCTCCACCTGCAAGGAATCGATAATAAGAACTATATCAACTTCGGTACGGATCTCTTTTCAAAAGACCATGACGAAACAGTCGCATTCAGAAACGGCAACTATGTAACGCCTAAATACACGATGATCGACTCGACGGTATACGATACGAAAACCGGCAAAGAATTAAAGCCGAACAAAGAAACCGAAAACCTGAAAAAACAGGTGGCTGAAAAGCTGAATCTGTCTGACCAGGTTCTTTATAAAGACTTGCTGCGATTCCATAAACTCTCGGATTTCACGCCTGTTGATCCGTCAAAATACCATTATGGAAAAGAAAAAACCAGCGAATAAATCAAAAACGCCTGATGCTTCAAGCCGTCAGGCGTTTTTATTTTTGCTTTTAAAAAGAGTACATTTTCCTATTCATCTCTGCTACTTTCAGACTTATAATTTAAATTATGGAAAAAGGCCTATGAATGAATTTTTTGGAATTTTCAAAAATGATCTTTTAGTCTCTCATATTGGATAATGAAGAGGTGACGGTTCAATGAGCTATTCAGATATGCTAGACCGCATACATGCGGCGATTTCGAGCCAATCAGCCGACCTGGAAGAAAAAATATCAAGGCTCAAACGGGCAAAAAGCAAAATCGAAACGGAACAGAACACGTCTTTGGAAGAAATTAAACAAATCAAAAAACCTGAACTCGATGCTTCATGGAAGGGAAACCGTTCGGAAAAGTTTAATGAAGCGAGAGATGACGCATACAACGAGATGGAAAACATTATAACGGACGATTATGAAGGTTACAAGGCGAGAATTCAGTCCAAGATCGTTATGCTGGAAATCGAGCAGGGGGCTTTATCCGCGGCGAGGGGACTCGCGCATACGGCGGACCAGCTGCTTTCCAAAGGAGAGGAAGCGCTCGAAGAATTGGGCAGCACCATCAGCGACCTGAAACGGCGCTTGTTCTAAGGCAATGGTGAACGTAAGGCAAGAAAATTTTAAAGAAAGGGCTTATGGCCGATGAAAATCTATGAAGCAAAAACTTTGATCTCCGCAATGAAAGAGCGCTCAACACAATATCAAGATTTAAAAGAGCAAATCGACGATTTAAAGAAGCAATTTCAGGGCGTCGTGAACCTGGGGGAAGATTTTCAGGGAGAAGGCGCTGACGCCATAAAAGATTTTTATCAGGCTCAGATTGATGTTGCGGACGCATGGATCGGCTTGATTGATAAGCAGATTGCCTTTTTCGGCGGTATCTCAGGCGCATCCGAAGATCTCGATCTTGCCGGGGATACCGTCGTCAATGTTGATTTTTTAGAAAATGACCTATCAAATGCCTATACGACATCTAAGTCAATCGTCTCTGAACAAAAAAAGGAGCTGCAAAAAATCTTCAATGAGATCGATGACATCATGACCCTTGAAACATTTTCCGCGGACGCTTTCGAAGAGCATCTTGATAAAGCGAAAAAAGAGCGCGAGGAAACGGTCAAAAAAGTCAATCAGTTTGACGAAGATTTAAAATCGGAGTACGCCTTGTCGGAAACGGAAGAAAGCCTTGTTACCGGATTGTACGGTGCGCTTTTTACTGCCACACAGAAGGGAAAGGAAGCATCACCTCTCTACTTTGACGCCAAAGCTTATCACAATAGCGACATCTATAAGCTAAAAGACGATGTAGAAAAAGGCACAGCCGAATATTTGAAGATTAAAAAAGAGCAGGAAGAAGCGAGGAGAATCGCGAAAGAACAGGAGAAGAAGGCAAACAGACCGTGGTATGCAAAAACGTGGGATACGGTATGCACCTTTACCGGTGAAGTCACGGGCTATTATGATTATAAGAGGGCGAAAGACGGCATCGATCCGGTAACGGGCGAGAAGCTCTCAGCGGCAGAGCGGGTCACCGCCGGCGCCATGGCAGCCGCCGGATTCATTCCCGTCGTCGGCTGGGCGGGCCGGGCATTTAAAGGCGGCAAAGCGATATATAAAACGGCGAAAGGCTTAAATGCCGCAGAACACGCTCTTGACGCCTATAAGTCGGCGAAATCGCTCGATTACCTGAAGAAAGCCGAATTCGGAATTTACGGGTTAACGGCAGCAAACGGTTTTGGAGAAGCGATCACGGGCCGAGACATGTTCGGAAACAAATTGACGGATGAACAGCGCAAGCAGAGCCTGTTCAATGCGTTCGCAATAACCGGCGTCGGAGCGGCTGCCCGTTATGCGGACAAACTGCCGGTCAAAAAAATTCCTTACAACGCCCACAGCAGCAAATGGATCAACGATAAGCTGGGCAGGGCAAGAAACGCTGTCGGCAAAGTGAAAAACAGCATCGGCCGCTTTGAAGTGCCTGTCGGCATCCGCGTCGAACAGCTTGCTACACATGCCGGGCCGGTGATGAACAGAATAGGCGTCGAGAAAAAGCCGCTCAGCGACTTGATGGCGTTTTCCGTGAAAGATGGCGGCAGACGGTCAAAACCTCACTGGGATCCGAAGCCTGACGGCATGTCGCAAAAAGATTACGTCGCTCACAACGGCAACAACTACAGCAAGGAAAAAAGAAGAGAATTATACGAGAAGCTGAATAAGAGCAACAGAAGCTACGTAAAAGAAAAAAGGGTGCCGCAGGACCATGAAACATTCCTCAGCGGAGACGACTTTAAACGAACGAAAATCAGGGTGAAGGGCGCCACGGTCTACGAAAAAGACGGTTTGTATTATTACCGTGACACGCTTCACGTTGGGGAAGCCGCCCACGTTGAGGTATTTGACCACACAGGGAGAAAACATTTGGGAGAAGCCGATCCGATCAGCGGAGTCCTGGATGAAAGCAAAGCAGATGCAACCAAATCGATTTCCAAATTAATAAAATAGCCGTATTGAAAGGAAAAAACGATGAAATTACTTGAAATCACTCAATGCAATCTTGATAAAGATGTCTACTTTATGGAAGTGTTTCCGGGGAAAATCGTCATTAATGACGATTATGAAGGAATCATGGTGCTTGATGACCGTTTGAACGTCATCGAAAAGATCGGGTTGGAGGACATCGTCGTTGATGCGTCCTTTAAAAACGCGCTGACCGAGGAATTGGCCGTTTTCTTTCATGATGACAAGAGGCTGTTTTATTTCGATTTAAAGAGCATGGCACATAAGGTGTGCGATATAGAAGGAGACCTTCCCGTTCTGTCAAAATATCATGTTTGGGGCAGCGGTGAGATTGTGTTCGTCACCTATGACGGAGAGTTTTACAGATACGGCACTAGAGACAATGCGTTCCATTGCATTGAACAGGCGTATGTAAAAGAGAAGTATGATTCATTCTATGCGTTTTGGGAGGAAACGAAGGATTTGCCGGTTGTCCGCTATGATGCAGAGAAATCGGAAATCATCGTCAATACAAGAAATAACCGATACTATGTTTACCAGTCTGGCCGGGATAAAATCTTTTTGACATCCGCTTATAAGCCGCATGATGTCGATTTTTCAGGCAATGCGGCGCTGTTCATACAAGAAAATATCATCGAACTGGCGGATCAAACAGAACGGATAACGATTGCGCCGGGAGGCCGGATGGCGTTTTTAAGAGGAAGGTTTCTCGGCCGGGGAAAAATAGCCGTGCTATGCAGCCACAATGACGACCTTATCAGCCAAATTACGGTCTATCAGCTGACAGATTGACTTGGAGAGACCTCTCCAAGTTTTTTTGTGCTTGTTCTAAACATTGCGCCGCCGCATAAGCTTGTATGTGAGAGCCCGATGGAGAGGAGCTGGGGCGGTTGACGACATTGCATTACTTTTTCAAGCTGCATCCTTTGAAAATCCGGGAAGGATGGAAGGTGAAAGAAAACCATTTATATCAAAAGCCGATTCGGGAGGGCCGTCAAACATTATTTGTATTGGAAAATGAAGAGAATCATAAAATGATACAAGTCGAGAGTGCGGGAGATCTCCAGTATGCCGTCAAGATGTTTACTACCGATGAGAAGCCGGTCGCCGATATGCTTCAAATACCGTATGAAAAGCTTGTTGAGAGATTGGAAGAGGTGATATGGAAGGAAGGGGGCGAATCAGGCGGTCCCCGCAATCTTCTGCGGCTTCGGATTCCGGGCGGCTGGAAGGTTTCGCATCATGCCTTAACAGATACGAATCCCGGCGATTTAGATCCCGGGAGCGACGTGTGGCTGTCTGATTTCAAGCGGGATTTGCTTCAGCTTGAGCATGAGGAGGAGCAACTGCTCCTTGATGTGGAATGGTATCCGGAAAACGATCCTGCAGGCCATTATGCCGTTAAACTGATCAAAGACGGCGACTGGAAGCATCCTCTCGAAGAGATGCTGTGCATTCATCCGAAAGAGTTGGCTTATGAACTCGACTCTGTTTTAAAAAAAGCGGGGAAACGCAGTTGATCCTCGCTTTTATTTATGTTTGACAGGGTCAAAAGGCTGCTTTTGTTTCAGGACTATTTATTCAATAAAATGTCATTTTCTTCTTGATAAGGGGTTCTAAATCACTTATGATAGATTCAGATATACATAAACGAAAGGGGTAATGGAAGGTGAAAAAGCTATTTGCTGCACTTTTGTCTTTAGGCCTCATCATCGGCTTTTCTTTTAGCGCCGGCGATGCGGCTGAAGCCAAAACAAAGGTAAAAACATATAAAAACTGCAAGGCGTTAAACAAGGTGTACAAAGGCGGCGTGGCCCGCTCAAAATCGGTCAAGAACAAAGGCGGAAAAACGAAGTACAAGCCGTATGTGTCAAAAGCGCTGTATGACGCCAATAAAAGGCTCGACCGCGATAAAGACAAAATTGCCTGTGAACGATAAGGGCATAAGATCTCCCGAACGGGAGATCTTTTTTTGAAAAAAATGAAAATTAAAACTGCTGCAACATAATCTTTACAGTATGAAGCTATACTGTGTTCCGAATCGCAAAGATAAAGGGGAGTGGAGATTGTGTCAGCAAGTTTAAAAAAAGTCGTGTTGTTTTTATTGATTGGTTTTACTCTCGGTTCATTGCTGCCCAAACGCACAGGCGGCGAAGCCTCACAAAGTGGATGTGATCGCACACAGGGGCGCTTCCGGATATGCGCCTGAAAACACGGTCGCGGCTTTTGACAAAGCGCGCAAAATGAAGGCCGACTATATCGAACTTGATGTTCAGATGTCCAAGGACGGGAAGCTCGTCGTCATCCATGACACAACGGTAAACCGCACGACAGACATCGATTCAGAGGCGCCGGTAAAAGTAAAGGATCTAACGCTTAAAGAGCTGCGCAAGCTTGATGCCGGCAGCTATTTCGGACCTCAGTTCACCGGTGAACGGATTCCGACGTTTGAGAAAGTGCTTGACCGCTATAAAGGAAAAATCGGGCTGCTGATTGAGCTGAAAGAGCCTGCCCTTTATCCGGGGATCGAAGAAAAGGTGGCGGCCGCCCTGAAAAAACGGAAAATGGATAAGCCGAAAAACGGCAAAGTGATTGTCCAATCGTTTGACTTTCAATCCGTCCGCCGCATCCACGAATTGCTCCCATCTGTGCCGACAGGGGTTTTAACGTCCCGTCCTTCCGATCTGACGGATGCCAAATTGAACGAGTTTGCCGGATATGCGAACTATGTCAACGCATATTTAGGGAATGTGGCTGCTGATCCGACGCTCGTAGGCCGCATTCACGCACGGCATGAAAATTACGCCGTGGACCGTGCGTTCCCGTGATGAGGTTCCTCCGCTTTTGCAAGCGGGAGTTGATGGCATAGTCACAGACTACCCGGATTATGTTCCGAAAAAAATACGTTAAACATAAGAAGCCTGCAGATCAGTCTGCAGGCTTATCTTTATCAATAAATCTGGGCCAGGATCAGCAGTGTGAGCGTAACGGTGATGGCGCCGCCGATCCTTGTCGACACCTGGGCAAACGGCATGAGCTCAAGCCGTTCCGCTGCGCTGAGGATGGCGATGTCGCCCGTACCGCCCTGGCCGGAATGGCAGGCATTGATGATCGCGATTTCGATCGGGTACATGTTCAGCCACTTTCCGGTGAAAAAGCCGACGGTCATCATCGTAACGACGACAGAGACAATCGTGATAATGTTGGCCACGTTAAATGCTGCGATCAGCTTGTCCCACGGTGTCATCGAAACCCCGATGGCAAATAGGAGCGGGTACGTAACCGCGGTTGAGAAAAAGCGCGACACGCTGAAGGCTCCGCTTTCAATATGGGCGGGCGCCAGGCGGAACAGCTTGATGGCGACGGCCAATAAGAGCATCATGACAGGTGCCGGAAAACCGAATAAGTCATGGGACAGCATGCCGATCAAATACAGCGTGACTGCCAATATGCCGCCTGCAGCGAAATTCGTAAGGTTAAAAACGCTTTCTTTTTCCTTATCGTGAGACTCAAGCGAAGAAACGTCCCCGTTTTCTGAACGGTCGACTTTTCCATTGCCCGTCCATTCCGGTTTTTTCTTCCCTATGACATTGAGCACGCCTGATAAAATGACAGCGGTTAAACTTCCGAACATAATTGATGGAAGTACCAGCGCAAAAGCATCTCCCTGTGGCATGTGCATAATTTCTGAATAGCCGATCGACAGAGGAATCGCGCCTTCACCGACTCCCCCGGCCATGATCGGAAGGACAATATAGAGCAGCGTATGCTGAAAACCGAGACCGAGCATTGTGCCGACCGCTAAGCCGACTGCTGCAGCGGCGATTGATCCGGCGATCAGCGGAATGAAAATTTTAAGAAATGCTCTGACAAGTGTTTCCCTTTTCATTCCTAAAATGCTTCCAACCACAATTGCAGAAATAAAAAGATAAAGAAAGTTTGAGTTTTCTGTAAACTCTGTAGTCGATTTTACGATATCGTCTGGAATCAAGTGGTAGTACACGATAGCTGAAGGAATAAACGTAGCGATGATCGCGGCTCCCCCGATGGATCGAACGACCGGAATCGATTTACCGATTTGCGCAAAGGTAAAGCCGAAAAAGCCCATGACGGCGATTGATGTCAAGATATCGCTTTTCAAATCGTGCATATATACAAACGTTACAATCAAAGCAAGCAGCAGCAGGTATACAGGAAGCGGAATAATGCCGATCGTGATGTTCATTGCTCTGGCGATAAAGTTATCATCTTTTTCCTTTATCGTTTGAAAAGGCAGGCTTTGCACCTCTGATCTTTGTTCCATATGATTTCCCCCATTCTGTTAATAGTCCCCTTTGTTGATGTGTTATTTAACTAAATTAAGTATACTAAAAAAATCAAAATTCAGACAAGTGCGAAAGAAGACCTATCCCTATGTTCAGAAACTCCGGAGGCCGCCGGAGTTTTCGTCCGCGATCGTTCATTTTTCGAAAAGCCGCACCAAATATCGTTTTTGCTGAAAAATAATAGAATGCCGCCAAGCCGATTTTTCCCGAATTTCCGGTTATTTCAAAAAAAAACGACACAAAAAGGCTCTTAATCCGTCATAAAGATATCAATTATTTAGGCTTTCAGTCTTTTTTTCTGGAAAAAAACCGTTTATTAGGCCGTCATTCAGCCTCAGCAAGGAAGGAACGTTTAAGTCAAATGGTCCGAGAAACAATCAGGGGACATCGCTGATGAACTTTTCTGTAAGGTATATAGACTTATATAAAAGTTATTTATTGATTAAATATAGGTCTTAAGATGTTAATATATTTGAGTGCTAAAGAAATAGAGTGAAACATGTACATAACAATCAAATAGGAGAAAAAAAGATGGAATATGTTTTTTATGGCTATCCGGCGGCAATGATTGCAATCATTTTAACCGCTTTTTTTGGATGTAAAGCGAGCTCGCGCTTTAAAAAGCCGCTCATCATCATGTGCCTTGCAGCAAACGGCGTTTATATCATCTGGCGGTTCGGATTTACGCTGCCGAGCACCGGTCAAATAGTGAACGCCAAATTCTTCAGCCAGCTTTTGAATATCGGCGCGTCTTCCGTCATCGCACAAATAGACGTTCACCAGTTCTTTCGGATAATCGAGATTAAGGCATCCTGACACCGTTTTTTTCAGCACGTGCCGCTCCTCATTATACGTGGCGATTAAAATATCGACCGTCGGCCGGTGATCTTTGTCTTGTAATGGGACAGGGCTTCGCTTCTTTTCCTTCCATACGAGCGTATAAAAGATGACGAGCTGAAAAAAGCCGATGCATTCGGTTGCAAGCAGGATCACCCCCATTGCCGTATCGAGAGGGAAAGCAACGAGCACGCAAAGGCTGGAAACTTAAATCACGCCATGAGCCGCTCGGAGGGAGAGCTGATCGTCACGATGGACGCCGATATGGTCCCGCTGCCTTCCTTCCTGCAAAAGACGGTCGGCTATTTTCAGGACGAAAAGGTCGCTTTCGTACAAACACCGCAGGCGTTTTATAATGAAGACCCTTACCAGTACAACTTATTTTCCGGAACCAATATCCCGAATGAGCAGGACTTTTTCATGCGAAGGCTGCAAGCGGGAAAAGACAGGTTTAACGCGGTGATGTACGTCGGTTCCAATACCGTTTTCAGAAGAACGGCATTGGAAGAGATCGGCGGTTTTGCAACCGGGGTGATCACGGAGGATATGGCGACGGGAATGCTTTTAGAAACGAAATTTGAAGCCGTTTTTGTCAGTGAAGTGCTGGCGGTCGGTTTGGCGCCTGAAACGTGGACGGATTTGCTGAAACAGCGCGACCGCTGGTGCAGGGGGAACATCCAGTGCGGAAAAAAGTGGAATCCGCTTACGTTAAAAGGGCTTTCTCCTATGCAGCGGGTCCTTTATTTTGACGGCATTCTCTTTTGGTTTTTCGGCGTTTTTAAAATGGTGTACATACTGACTCCGATTTTGTTTTTATTGTGCGGCATCCACAGTCTGGATGCAGACGTCTGGTCGATTACCGCCTTTTGGCTCCCGGCCTTTTTAAGCTCATACCTTTCGTTTAAAGCCGTTTCAGATAGACAGCGCAGCATGAGCTGGAGCCATATCTACGATACGTCAATGGCTCCGCACCTGGCGTTGTCTGCTTTGTCTGAGTTTATCTTTAAAAAGCGTTTTGACTTTAAAGTCACGCCGAAAGGAGTCAGCACAAACCGGCGCACATTCAGATACACGACGGCATATCCGTGTGCGGTTTTGCTTGGATTGACGATTGCGGCTCTCGGCAAAACGCTTTATGATTATCTGTTTCATCAAACGTTTGACATCGATGTGGCATCATATAACTTATTTTGGATGCTGTACAATATGGCGGGCCTTTTTCTGGCGATGCTCGTTGCCTTTGACAGACCGCGATTCAGAAGCTCTGAACGTTTTGCGATCAACAAATCAGCGTCTTTTCGGACGGGCGGTGCAGACCGGGAGCACCCGTGCGAACTGGTGGATGTGAGCGATACCGGCGCTCGAATCAGGCTGCCGTACACGGCTGAAGCAAACATTTATTATGAGGCCGACGCCCTTGAGATCGAGACGGTCGGAAAGATTCCGGTTCAGGTAATCTGGACGACGAAAGACGGGGACGATATCGAAATCGGCCTGCGGTTTCATGGATTGGATAGCGATCTGTATGTGAAGCTGATCGGCTATATGTTCAATGAAGAATACGCGAGAAGAGCCGACCGGGAAGAACGTGCGGATACATGGTCAACGGTGCTGCGGTTTTTCATGAAAACCGAGAAAAGCCCCGACGCCTTTAAAAGAAAATTTATCCGTGAAGCGTTTCAGGGAGAGGCGACGCTGCAGCTTCCGGCGCCGTCAGACGAGACGGACAGCGCATCACACCCGATCATGGTCAAGGATATCAGTCTGTCCGGCTGCCAAATCGAAACAAATGTGCCGCTTGAAAACGGCACAAACATCTTGATAGCGATCGATGGCAAACTGACCGGCCGGAGACCGGCGCTCGTCTGCTGGATAAAAAAGAAAAGAAAACGATATACGGCAGGCTTAAAGTTTCTTGACGAAGAAGCGTCTGCATAACATGAATACGACCCGCAAAGCACAGGCTTTCGGGTCTGTTTTGTTACAAATCGTCATGGACGGTCCGGCCGTGTGCAAATGCCATCTTTGGATTCAGCTCATTCTAGCGGTTATGTCGAAACGGCCGGATTTTAATAATGGCTGTTTTGCTGCTCAGAGATAACCGGTATTTCTCGACATGGGCTTTGGAGAGCGGAGAGCTGTAGTAGCCCGGCACGTATTTCGTCAGAAGGGCCTGCATGGCGGATGTTGCTTCTTCCAAATCTGACATGATCCCAGCTTTTCCGAAAAGCATGACGCTCATATATGCGGTGTCGGTTTGGATGGGATCATAAATTGACAAATATTTTGGAAACTCGGTAGAAATCATTGGCCAAAAAGCTGGGCTCCATATTGTTATAAAGGTCAATCACCATGCGGACGACTTCAAAAACAAAGCGGAACAGCACGGTGTAAAGGTTTACCCTGTAGCAGATTTTTGGATGAATCGTGACGGCAGCCCGCAGAAGGCGGTGATGATCGGATTCGGCGGACTTTCGGAAAAAGAAATCGAAGAGGGGATCAAGAGGCTTCACAAAGCGTGGCGTGAATGTTAAAAAATTCCCGCCCGCAATCCGATATGAAGAACGTAACCTAAAGAAAAGAAAGCAGGAAAACGTGTGAAAAAGATGAGAATGCTGCTTCTGCTGCTTTTGGCCGTGTCGCTGTATGGATGCTCAAGCCATGAAGCAAGCGGAGAGGAGAAGGAAATGCCGCCGAAAGCGGAGCAAAAAGAGGCTGTGCCGTCAAAAAAGGAAACGGGGCACACACCGGCCTGGATAAAAGTGAAGGGCCCCGCCCGGATTCCGATTTTGATGTACCACAGCATCTCGTCGGGAAACAGCCTGAGGGTGCCCGAAGCCGAGTTCCGCGGACATATGAAATGGCTGAAAGACAACGGCTATTATACGCTGACGCCGGAAGAAGCCTATACCGTTTTGACCGAGGATAAAATGCCGCGTAAAAAATGCGTGCTGATTACGTTTGATGACGGCTATACGGACAATTACACGAAGGCGTATCCGATTTTGAAGCAATACGGCATGAAGGCGACGATTTTCATGATCGGAAAATCGATTGACCGCAAGAATCATCTGACGGAAGAACAAATGAAAGAGATGAGCCGAAACGGCATCTCAATTGAAAGCCATACGATCAGCCATCTCGAGCTGAACGGGCTGACGCCGGAGCGGCAATTGAGTGAGATGAGCCGTTCCAAAACATTGTTTGACTCTATGTTCGGCCAACAAACCGTGATGCTGAGCTATCCGGTCGGCCGCTATAATGCGGAGACGCTGAAAATGGCCGGGAAAGCAGGCTACAGGATGGCCGTGACGACAGAGCCCGGGGCGGCGTCGCGCGAACAGGGGCTGTATGCGCTGCATCGCGTCCGCATCTCACCCGGGATGTCTCCGGAAGCATTCGGAAGAACGATTGAACACAACAGGTAATAAGGAAAAGCGGCATTCTCCGCGTATGCCGCCTTCCTTATTTTTTTTCGTTTTGCTCCCCCGGGTTCATGATCAGCCGCAGGTCGGGGCGTATACGATCAGACGGCCGCCGGCTTGCCGCCTGGCCAGGTGCGGTTTCGATCACTCTTAAAAATGCGGGCGGTGCAGAAGCCTGACGGACCAGTGTTTTCGTTTCAGCTGTTTTTTTAGGCGATCTTCCGTTTCTGTTATCAAAAAAGAACGAATAAAAAATGAACAGAGCGAATAAAACGAGTAAAAATATCATATGGAAAAAACCCCTCCTTGTCATAAATGTCTTCTTTTAATATCGAACAAGCGTGTGGAAAGTTTTATATGTTTTGTATCAAAATTGTTTTTTGTGACTTTTGTATCGGTTGAAGAGTGGGGATCGTTGTCTTAACATCATTCCCAGTCGGAAGTCCGGTTAAACAACTGAATATTGGAGTGAATGGTGAAAGAATGTGAAGGGAATTCCGGAACATGCCCGGCTGACTGCAGTAAATACTGCATCCAGCCAAAGACCCGAGCAGGAGAAGAAGATGGAGAAAGGAGCCGGCATGTCTTAAAAGCCTCCACCGCCGCCATCGCCTCCACCACCGCTGCAATCACCGCCGCCTCCGAATGAATCGCAGCCGCCTGAGTGATGGCCGTGGGATGAATCAGGACCGCCGGAGAAGAACAACGAAGAACCGCTGTTTCTGTTTTTTTCGTCCGGCGATGTTATGGCGTTGTAGAGGAAGAAAAGGGCCAGTATAAAACAAATAGTTCCAATCATGATATGAAAACCCCCTTATCAATATGACTTCTGTTTTTATACGAACAGGCGGTCAAAAAGTTTCGGGAATTTGTAAATTTATAGTTTATAATAGAAAAAACGGCTTATATGCCGTTTTTTCACTGTTTTATCAATTTGCCCCTGACTGCATTCGGCATGTCGCCGGGCTGTACTTCTTCCCATGTCTCTACATATTTTCCCTTCGCATATACCTTTAGGTAGGCGTTTTTTCGAAGGGAGCCGCTGGCGAGGAATGTTACTTCTTTTTCCTTGCCGGCGTCATTATATCCCTCCAGTGTGTACTCATAGCCGCCCGGACTTAGGTGCTTACCTTCTTTGTTGATCTGGACATACACGTTTTCTTTCGGGATGAGAGGATTGAACCGGTCTGTCACATCATTATGAATGAACAGAAAAGAGCCGATGCATACAACAGCCAAACCGGCTGCGATTAAAGAGATTATTTTTTTCATATCTTATCACCTTAAAAATCCTTTTAATTTTTTTAGATAGCTTTTTCGAATGATCATAAAGAATAATAGTTGGAAGATCAGAAACCCGCCTATCGTCATGAAGAGCGGAGCTGTGAAATGACCGAAACTTTGCGACTCGAGCGTCTTCATCGCGAAATAGGTATGAACTGATGCAAGCGCGAATGGAAAGAAGAACAGGATGGCCAATTGAATCGTCACGCTCTGCGACATTTCCTCTTCGCTCAGGCCGATTTTTGCAAGCGACCGGTAGCGCTCTTGATCTTCCTCAAGATCGGTAAACAGGCGGAAGTAGAGAAAGCTTCCGGATGCCGTAAAAAAGAGAAGTGCAATAAAGAGTCCGATAAACAGGCTCAGGCTTGGAAGCTGAACTGTATCGAAATAAGAAATGGCCTTTGCGTCAAACTGAAATTGGATATGGCCATAGTTTCCGTATATGCTGTTTTTCAGCGATTGGCTGATATCAAGGCTGTCTTTCCAGCGGCCGTATTTATACCCGTACAATGTGACGGCTTCGCCTTGTTTCTTGAGCTTTTCAAAGGTTTTGCCGTTTACGACAACGATGCTGTCTAACGAAATGAGCGGTTTTTTAAAACCTTTCACTTTCAGCCGTTCATTTGCCGGCTTCAGATCTTTGTTCAGCATGTTCAAGGTCCCGGGAACTTCCGTCTTGTCTTTCGCCTCAAAGGTGCTTGGATAATACAGCGCCTCGCCGTCTTTCAGTTCACCCGAATCTGACTTGAAGTGCTTTCGGAATTCGCTTTCAGAGATCAGGAGCACCGGAGGAACGAGATCTCCCTGGCTATAGCTGATATGGATACCTTTTGTCTCTTCCTTTGTATACGAAAAATGTCCTTCCTTCAGCTTTTGTTCAATCAGCTTAACGTGTGCTTGTTCTTTGGTGTTCCCGCTGTTCGATAAGTACTCCATCCCGTATTGAGAATCCATTTTTCCGAGGGAGGTCTTGTAGATCGCCAATGTGCCTGTGGCGGTAAAGGCGACCGCTGAAATGATACAGACGAGAAAGAACAGGCGGGCATTATCTTTCAGCCGGTAGACAAGATCGGATACCCACAGGCCGTTTTTTCCGCGCAAATAAAATGATTTCCGCTTTTTTAACATCCTGAGCAGCCAAATGCTGCTTTGGCTAAAGAAGAAATAAGTCCCGATGATCGTCAGAATTAAGATCGTGACGGCTTGGGGAAAATGGATTTCGTCGGACAATGCAAGCCAGTAGCCGGAGCCGAGGCAGCCGATGCCGATGACCGAAAAGATAAGGGACGGTTTTGGCTCCGGTTTGATTTTCCCGGTGCCCTTGATCAGCTTGACAACGGTTTTTGATTTAATAAACAAGACCGTAAATTGCGACAGCAGAATAAATAGCACGATAAAGCATGCGGCTGTGAGAGCCAGCGCTTTCCAAGGCAGATACAGAGGCAAAGCGTCCATTTCCAGAATATAAGCGCCGACCGTAAAGAAGGTTTTTGCGAAAATCAGACCGCCGATGATCCCTGTAACGATCGAAAGCACGCCGATGATGATATTTTCTGCTGTAATCAGCCTCCTCAATTGACCCGGAGCGATTCCTTGAATGGTGAGTATCCCGAATTCTCTGCTTCTCGACTTGAGAAAGGCGTTTACGGAATAGAGCACAAACAGGATGGAAAAAGCGAAAATCATCCATTCGGCCACCGTCAATCCCCGTTTTGCAATGTTGTTTAAATAGCCTTTTTCCAAAGCGGGGTGGAACAAAAGCATCGCAAAGGTGAAAAAAATCATCACCGAAAACGCGCTGCTTAAAAAGAAGGCGAGATAGGCCCTTTTATTCCGAATGACGTTTTTATAAGCGAACTGTAGAAAGGTCATTGGCGTTTCCTCCCAGCATGGACAGCACATTCAAAATCTCTTCATAAAATACTTGGCGGTTGGCGCCGCGGTGAATTTCGTTGAATAATGTTCCGTCTTTAATAAAAATGACGCGGCGGCAGTAGCTTGCGGCTACAGGGTCATGCGTGACCATCAATATCGTGGCATTGTCGTTTTCGTTAAGATGCTGCATCGTTTCCATCACGTCTTTTGACGCCTTGGAATCGAGGTTTCCCGTCGGTTCATCAGCGAGGATGAGGGCAGGTTGATGAATGACAGCTCTTGCGATGGCTGCGCGCTGTTTTTGTCCGCCGGATATTTCAAACGTCCGTTTATTGAGAAGGGCCTCGATGCCGAGCTTTTCAGCAATCGCCTGAAGCTTTTCTTCCATGACGGAAGGCGGTTTATTTTCAAGCGTTAACGGCAGCATGATGTTTTCGCCGAGCGTCAGCGTATCCAGCAAATTAAAATCCTGGAATACGAATCCGAGCTGCTTGCGGCGAAAGCGGGCGAGTTTCGCCCTTTTTAGATGATGCGGGTCTTCTCCGCGGATCAAAATGTCGCCGGAATCGGGGCGGTCAATGGTTGATATCATATTGAGCAGCGTCGTTTTTCCAGACCCGGAAGGTCCCATAATAGCCGTGAATTCGCCGTCCTCGACATTGAATGAAATATTTTTTAACGCCTGATGAGAGACTTGTCCTTTATATGTTTTATTGATGTTTTTAACGACCAGCATATCAGTCATCATAATCCTCCTTCTTTGCTCTGTGTCGGTGGGGATAAAAAAATCCTCCTTGAAAAAGAGTGTTTCTGCAAACACATCTTATCAAGGAGGATGGGGAAGAGCTATGCGGTTTTATTAAAGAAGACTTACATTTTTGTAAGGAACGAAAATTGAAAGGCTGTCCCTTTTCCGTCTTCAGAAGCAATGCTTACATCATGATCGAGCTTTTCGGCAATCTCTTTTACAAGATAGAGGCCCATGCCCGTCGATTCCTGAAAACGCCGCCCGTTTTCCCCGGTGTAATATGGTTCGAATACCCGCTTTACATCCTGGGAAGGAATTCCGACCCCGTAGTCTTTTATTTCCAAGACGATCCGTTCATCTTGACGGAATATCGTCATATCGATGCGGTCGCTTTTCCCCGCCGAATACTTTACGGCATTTGTGATGACCTGTCCGACTGCGAACCTGAGCCATTTCTGGTCCGTATAAATGACGGCGTCTTCAGCGGGCAGGTGTGTTTTCGGATATACGCGGTGCTGAATAAAGTAGCGTTTATAGTGCTGAATTAACGATTGCAGCAGATTTCCAAGAGACACAGCTTCAATTTTAAAATCCCTTTCAAACAGGTCAAGCCTTGAAGAGTAGAGGAGCGTTTCCAGTCCGTATTCAATCTGCTGGACTTCTTTTTTGATTTGTTTAAAAATGGGCTCATCCTCTTCCTGAATGATCAGGTTGATGACGGAAAGCGGCGTTTTCACCTGATGCACCCATTGATTCATGTAGGTCACCCTGTCTTCCAGCCTGGATTCCATTTCATGAATTTTGCGGTGCTGAAACCGGCTTAGCTCCATATGTTTTTCATACAGCTCTGAGCAAAATTCAGACGTCCCCAAAAAAGGAATTTCCGTATCTTGTTGTTCAGAGCCGAGCCATTGATAGACTCTGTGTTCTTGATACCATTTGTACGACAGATACAGCGCCAGCGCCAGAAGCTGAACGCCGAGCACGTAAAAAAGGTGTGTAAAAGACTGCATGCCGGCAAACCAATAGTAAAAAAACACGAATCCGCCCTGAAGAAGGAATAGAAGGATAAGAACGGCATGGTTTTTTAGAAAAAGCTTCATGACCTCGCCCTCAGCTGATACCCTTCGCCCCTTACTGATTCAATCGAAAAGGGAACGTCCATGCCCCGCAATTTTTTGCGAAGTCTCGCAATATAGACATTTAACGTGTTTTCATCCACAAATGTATCGGTTTCCCATGTCTTTTCCATTAACCGGTCTCTGCTTGTCACCTTTTCTCCTCTTTCAAGCAGCACTTCCAGGAGTCTGCTTTCCTTTTTTGAAAGCTCGTGCTTCTCATCCCGGTAGCGCAGTTCAAATCGTTCGACAAACAACTGAACACCTTCGAATTCAACCACTTTTTCCCCTTGTTTTACCGCATATTCGCCAAAGGCCCTGCGAATCTGGCTTTTAATTTTCGCAAGCACCACCTCATAGGAAAAAGGCTTCTCTATATAATCATCGCCGCCGTTTTCAATCGCCATGACCTGATCCATTTCCCCGCTTCTGGCAGAAATGAAAATGATCGGACAAGTCGAATGCTGGCGGATTTGCCGGCACCAATAGTACCCGTCGTATGCCGGCAAATTGATATCAAGCAACACCAAATCAGGTTTCTCTTCGAAAAAAGTATCGAGGATAGTTGTGAAATCATGCGTTGTAACGGTGTTATATCCGTACTTTTCTAAATAATTTTGCAATAGCTGCCGAATGTCTTCGCTGTCTTCGACAATCATGATTTTCGTCATACGAAACACTCCCATAAACAAACGTTCCGTTCCCGGACGATTGATCTTTCATGCTTAAGAATATCATAAAAAGATATTTTTCATGTGAGCGTTTTATTTTTTGCACACCAAATCATGCTTATTCTGTTTCTGTAGGTTAAAATAGGAATAGACGACCGTAATGTAAAAAGGAGAGGATCAAATGGCAACATATAGAGGTTATATCGGAACATATACAAAAGCAGACAGCAAAGGAATCTATACGTTTGAACTTGATACCGACAAAAAAGCGCTGAGCACGCCAAAGCTTGCGGCAAAGCTGGGCAGTCCGACATATCTCAATATCGCCAAAGACAATAGCATGCTCTATGCGGTGATCAATGACGGTGAACAAGGCGGTGTTGCCGCCTACCGGATTGACGGGAATACAGGTGATCTGCATTTCGTCAACAAGCAAACCGCAGACGGCCCGTCGCCGTGCCATGTCAGCGTCGACAGCGCCAATCAGTATGTGCTTTCCGCCAATTATCACAGCGGAACGATTGCATCCTATACTTTAGATGGAGACGGCAGCTTGGATGCTCCCGCTTCAGAGGTGCAGCATAAAGGATCCGGCCCGCATGAAAGACAGGAGAAGGCGCATGTGCACTATTCTGGTTTTACCCCTGACGAAAACTATGCGGTAGCCGTTGATCTAGGAATTGACCGGGTGATCACCTATCAACTGAAGGAAGGAAAGCTGGAGGAAGTGAAGTCGCTCGCTGTCGCGCCTGGTTCCGGTCCCCGGCATATCGAGTTTCATCCGAAAGAAAAGTACGCGTATGTGCTGACAGAGCTGAGCAATGAAGTTATCGTTCTCGAATATAACCCCGGCCTTGGAGAATTTCGCGAAGTGCAAGTCATTTCCGCCTTGCCTGATGGCTTTGACGGAAAAAGCCAGGGCGGCGCGATTCACGTCACGCGCGACGGCAAATTTGTCTACGCTTCAAACCGCGGACACGACAGCATCGCCGTGTTTGCCGTAAATGAATACTCAGACGAGCTTTCCTTGATCGAGCATGTCTCTACAGAAGGTGAATGGCCGCGCGACTTTGCATTTGATCCTACGGAAGGTTTTTTGATCGCCTCCAACCAGGAAACAGGAACGCTGACATTATATGAAAGAAACGAATCGACGGGCACGCTGACGCTGCTGCAGTCCAACATCCCCGCTCCTGAAGCGGTCTGCGTAAAGTTCTTGCATCGCTTAAATTAAAAAAACTTGATTGGCGATTTTCGGCCAATCAAGTTTTTTTGTATAAAAAGGACAGCCCCCGCTCATTCAGCATCAAGCTGTTTTTTGACTTTGATGAACGCGACCATCTGCCTGATGTCTTCTTCAGAAAGAAGCGCCCCGTCAACCGCCAGTTTGTGCTTGCCCCAATTCGTCAATTCAATTGGTTCGTTTTTGCTCTTCCCATCCCGTGGGTCGTCGATTCTGCCGAGCAAGTAGTCGGTTGAGGTTCCGAATAAATCAGCGATTTCGATAAGCGCCTCCAATGAAGGGCGGCGATAGCCGGATTCATACCCCGCATAGGTGCTTTTCGCAATACCGAGGCGGTCGGCTGTATATTGCAATGACCATTTCTTATTTTTTCTCAGTGTTGTTAATCGATCTAAATTCATATCTTCCGCTCCTTTTGATACACAGTGATTATAGCACATTATGAGCAAAAGTGTACGCGAAATGAATAATCTTTCTTGATTATTTCACATTTGAGGACTATAATTGCAATGAAGGTACGCATAAAGCGTATACAATGCTTATCTGTCGGCCTTTTTGCTCTATATGATCATGCTTTAAAACGTTAAAATACTTCTTAGAGAGGTGTAGCATATGAAAAAGTTACTGCTGCTAACCACCGGCGGGACGATCGCTTCAGTAGAAGGAGAAAACGGGCTCGCTCCGGGGGTTAAAGCGGAAGAGCTTCTCAGCTATTTATCTGATGACCATAAAAATTATACGATAGATTGCCAATCTTTAATGGACATAGACAGTACAAACATGCAGCCTGAACATTGGGTGAAAATGGCTGAAGCGGTATATGAGAACTACGGCCGCTACGACGGGTTTGTCATCACCCATGGTACCGATACGATGGCCTATACGTCAGCTGCGCTTTCCTATATGCTGCAAAACGTCGATAAGCCGATCGTTATCACGGGTTCACAGGTGCCGATTACATTTAAGAAGACAGATGCAAAGAAAAATATTAAAGATGCTGTCCGCTTTGCCTCAGACGGCATCGGCGGGGTGTACGTCGTCTTTGACGGCCGTGTCATTTTAGGAACGAGAGCGATCAAATTAAGAACGAAAAGCTATGATGCTTTTGAAAGCATCAACTATCCTTATATCGCGTTCATCCACGATCAGGAGATCGAGTACAACAAACGGGTTCCTGAAGCAAAGCAAGAGCCGATTGCGTTCGATACTTCTTTAAATACCGACGTTTGTCTGATCAAGCTGCATCCCGGCTTGAAGCCGGAGTTCCTCGATTGTCTGAAAGGCTCTTATAAAGGCGTCGTCATTGAGAGCTACGGCAGCGGCGGCATTCCGTTTGAGAAACGGAATATTTTGGACAAGGTCAATGAACTGATCGATTCCGGAATCGTCGTCGTCATCACGACGCAATGCCTTGAAGAAGGAGAGGATATGAGCATTTATGAAGTCGGCCGCAGAGTCAACCAGGATGCCGTTATCCGATCAAGAAACATGAACACCGAAGCGATCGTGCCTAAGCTGATGTGGGCTTTAGGGAAAAATGGAGACCCGCATGAGGTCAAAAAAATCATGGAAACGCCAATTGCAGACGATATCATTATTTAAACAGAAAGCAGGGTTAACAAATGAATCAGACCGCATATCGGACAGAGAAGGATTTTCTCGGAGAGAAGAACATCCCGGCGGATGTCTACTATGGTATTCAAACATTACGGGCAGCAGAAAATTTTCCGATTACCGGATATAAAATTCATGAGGAAATGATCAAGGCGCTGGCCGTGGTCAAAAAAGCGGCCGCACTTGCCAACATGGAGACGAAGCGTCTCTATAAAGGACTCGGGGATGCGATTGTCCAGGCAGCTGACGAGATCATCGAAGGCAAGCTGCACGATCAATTTATCGTCGATCCGATTCAGGGCGGCGCCGGCACGTCCATGAACATGAATGCGAATGAAGTCATCGGAAACCGCGCGCTTGAACTGCTCGGCCATCAAAAAGGAGAATATATTCACTTAAGTCCGAACACGCACGTCAACATGTCACAGTCGACAAATGACGTGTTTCCGACGGCCATTCACATTTCAACGCTGAAATTGCTTGAAAAGCTGCTCGATACGATGGAGTACATGCTGGGCGCCTTCAAGAAAAAAGCGAGTGAATTCGATCATGTCATCAAAATGGGGCGCACCCATCTCCAGGATGCTGTTCCGATTCGCCTCGGTCAGGAGTTTGAAGCATACAGCCGCGTGATCGAACGCGACATCAAGCGGATTAAACAGTCGCGTCAGCATTTATATGAAGTCAATATGGGCGCAACTGCAGTAGGAACGGGATTAAACGCAGATCCGCGCTACATTGAAAATGTCGTCAAGCATCTGGCAGATATCAGCGGCCTCCCGCTCGTCGGCGCCGACCACCTCGTCGATGCGACGCAGAATACGGACGCTTATACAGAAGTATCGGCAGCATTGAAAGTCTGCATGATGAACATGTCCAAAATCGCAAACGATTTAAGGCTGATGGCATCCGGCCCGCGCGCAGGACTGGCGGAGATTTCCCTGCCGGCGAGACAGCCGGGGTCATCGATCATGCCGGGGAAAGTCAATCCGGTCATGGCCGAGCTGATCAACCAGATTGCCTTCCAGGTGATCGGGAACGACCACACGATTTGCCTGGCTTCTGAAGCCGGACAGCTCGAACTGAATGTTATGGAGCCTGTGCTCGTGTTTAACCTTCTTCAATCGATCAGCATCATGAACAACGGATTCCGTTCATTTACAGATCACTGTGTGACAGGTATTGAAGCAAACGAAAAACGCCTGAAAGCATATGTCGAAAAAAGCGCCGGCGTCATTACTGCCGTAAACCCTCACCTCGGCTATGAAGCGGCCGCAAGAATCGCGAGGGAAGCGATTTTAACGGGCCAATCAGTACGCGATCTGTGTCTGCAAAATGACGTTTTGACAGAAGAAGAGCTAGATCTGATTTTGAACCCTTATGAAATGACGAAACCGGGTATTGCCGGGGCTGAACTTTTAAATCGGGATTAATAAAAAAGGCAGGCGGAAACACGCTGAAAGCATTTTACCGGGATAGAAAAACAGGGTGTTTCCGCTTGCAACTAAAAATTTTGGGGGAGTAAGGATACCATGGGGAAAATAGGATATCATCTTGTCTTTTTTCATGGTATACTTGCTCTGTTAGTTAAATTTTTAGGAAAAAATTGAGTAGAATTTACTATTTTGAAGTAGCTTTTTTGTAAGCGTTTCAAAAACAAGGGGGACTCCAGGTTGAAAGAAGCACGGTTACCATCAATGGTAGAAATCATCATTGTATTAGGTGCATTTTTAGCAATCGTTTGTTCGTTTACAGTAAAATTTAATTTGCCGATACAGTTGGCACTATTCATATCATGGTTTTTGGTGATTTTGCTCGGGCTGCGCCTGGGACACCGTTATGAAGATTTGCAGAAGTCGATTACAACAGGGATTACCAACGGTCTTGAAGCGATATTAATCCTCATTGCAGTCGGCGCTCTGATCGGCACGTGGATAGCCGGCGGAGTTGTTCCGACTTTAATCTATTACGGGCTCGAATTTATTCATCCGAGCATATTCCTGCTTGCCACGCTCATTATTTGTTCGATTACGTCTGTTGCGACAGGTACGTCATGGGGAACCGTCGGTACGGCCGGAATTGCGATGATGGCGATCGGGGAAGGTCTGGGACTGCCCCTTCCGCTCGTAGCCGGCGCCGTTTTATCAGGTGCCTATTTTGGCGATAAATTATCACCGCTTTCAGACAGTACGGTGCTTGCTTCATCTTTATCAAAAGTCGAAGTCATCTCTCACGTAAGGGCGATGCTGTATTTATCGATTCCCGCATATATCATCACAGCGGTGCTCTTTACCGTTACGGGATTTATCTACGGAGGCAAGAACGTTGATTTGGAGAAAGTCGAGTTTTTGAAAAAGTTGCTGCAGAACACGTTTGACATTCATATTTGGATGCTTGTTCCGGCAATCGTCGTCATCGTTCTTCTGGCGATGAGAAAGCCTTCCGTACCGACGATTGCAATCGGTGCTCTCTTGGGAGCCATCTGGGCGGCTGTATTCCAGGGAATGAATTTTTCCGATGCGCTCGGAACAGCGTACAGCGGTTTTTCAATTGATACCGGCATTAAATTTATGGACCAGCTTCTGAACCGCGGAGGAATCGAGGGAATGCTCAGCTCTGTTGTCGTCATTATCCTCGGCCTTGGATTTGGAGGACTTTTGGAACATTTAGGCGTTTTGAAAGTAATTGTGTCCAAGTTCCAGAAAAAGCTGACATCTGCTGGAAACGTAACGCTTTCGACGCTCATTGTCGCCTTTTTAGGGAACGTGTTTGGCTGCGCTATGTACGTTTCGCTGATTTTAACGCCGAAGATCATGGAGAAAAGCTATGACAAGCTCCGCATCGATCGGAGGGTGCTGTCAAGAAACGCCGAGGTCGGAGGGACCATGACGTCGGGGATGGTGCCTTGGTCAGACAACGGGATTTATATGGCCGGAATTTTAGGCATCTCCACCTTCAGTTACTTGCCGTTCATGTGGATGAGCTTCGTTTCAGTCGGACTCGCGATTTTGTACGGATATACCGGGAAATTCATCTGGTATACGGATCAAAAGGATTCATCGGTGCAGTAGCAGCTGATAACAAATCATTGGAGGTATTCTGTGATGAATGGCAAAAATATTATTCGCAATTTAATGATCGAAATTCCTTCAGCACCCGGAAACCTTGGAAAAGTGACCACGGCGATCGGCCTGGCGGGCGGTGATATCGGAGAGATCGAGACGATCAAGGTCGGGCCGCATTATACGATGAGGAGCATCACGGTTCAAGTCGAGCATGAAGAACAGCTGACCGAAATTCTTGATGTGATCCGCAATTTAAAGGACGGCATTCATCTTCATACCGTTTCTGACGACGTCCTTTCCGCTCACGAAGGCGGAAAGATTCACATGAAGAGCAAAATGCCGATCAGGTCGCTCGCAGACTTGAGACGGGTGTATACGCCAGGGGTCGCCAATGTGTGCGAAATTATTAAAGAAGAACCGCAAAAAGCAAAGATTTACACTGGAATCGGCAATTCGGTGGCCATCGTGACGGACGGAACCGCCATTCTCGGCCTAGGGGACATCGGCCCTGTCGCCGGAATGCCGGTCATGGAAGGAAAAGCCGCTCTTTTTGACCAGCTCGCCGGAATCAGCGGCATCCCGATATTGCTTGATACGAAAAATCCTGATGAGATCGTCCAGACGGTGAAAAACATCGCGCCGGGATTCAACGGGATCTTGCTCGAAGATATCGGTTCTCCGCATTGTTTTGAAGTCGAGGAGCGCCTGAAGCAGGAACTGGACATCCCTGTGATGCATGATGATCAGCACGGTACTGCCGTTGTTACGCTTGCGGCGGCGATTTCGGCAGCTAAAAGCGCGGGAGTCGACCTGAAGCAGGCGCACGTCGGCCAAATCGGCCTCGGCGCCGCGGGCGTTGCCATCTGCCGGATGTTTATGGCATACGGAGTGAAACGGGTCGTCGGAACAGATAAATCGATGGAAGCAATGGCCCGCTTGGAGAATTACGGAGGACACGCAGCTGAAAGCATTGAAGAGCTGATGGAAAGCTGCGACATCGTTATCGCGACGACGGGCGTTCCGGGGCTGATCGATAAAAAATGGGTTCGCGAAGGCCAGGTGATTCTGGCTCTGTCCAATCCGAAGCCTGAGATTGAGCCGGAAGAAGCGCTCAAGGCGGGAGCGGCTTACGCTGCAGACGGGCGGTCTGTCAATAATGTTCTCGGATTCCCGGGCATTTTCAGAGGCGCGTTGAATGCAAGAGCAGAATCGATCACACATCCGATGCTCGTGGCCGCAGCCGAGGCCATTGCCTCCTGTACAAAACAAGGCGATTTAGTACCCGATCCGCTGAACCCCGACGTTCATGAGATTGTCGCCGAAGCCGTGGAAAGAGCAACGCTTTCGAGCGGGAGATAATACGGACGGCAGCTGCTTTATCGTAAGACAGATAAGGCGGCTGCCGTTTTTCTTGCAAAAATTAAGGGCGGTTCGACGGATTGGAAATGAATGTACAAGAGATTCGGCTTCGTAAAGATCCAATGGTTATGCAAAGCGCTGATGATGAGTCCCTGATCGGCAAGCCTTTTTGTAAAAAGAGGGATTTCTTCAGGCAAAATGGCGATTTCCGCCATATTCAAGGCGATTCCGTGTTGATCCAGCGACTCGAACATCACTTCTTTCATCGCAATTCCCCGGCTCAGCCTTCCCTGAACAGAGACGTTCATATTCCGTTTTATACTGACAGAACAAACACCGTGCTCCACCCTTGCCTCTCCATTCAATATTTGCCCAAATTGCCGGCAAAGCGTATGAAAACTTTGCATGGTCGAACCCTCCATTTTAAAAAGTAGTAAGATTTTATGAGTCTCCCCATCTTTTCATACCGCTTTTTGCAAATGGAAACTGCCGCTCCTACTTGATCATGTCTTCTGTTTGCGGCCTGTTCGCGAAGTGGTACATGAAGCCCATCATAAAAGCTCCGCCGACGATGTTCCCCAATGTAACGGGGATTAAATTGCGAACCGCCCCATATAACGAAATGGTGTCCGGATGGTCAGTCACCAAAGCGACGGCGAAGGTGGCCATGTTGGCAATGCTGTGCTCATATCCGGAAATAAAGAAACAAAACACAAACAGCATCATGGAGAACATTTTTGCACCGTCTCCTTTTTGGGACATCGGAATAAAAAAGGCAAGACAGACAAGCCAGTTGCAAAGAATCGCCCTGAAAAACAGTTCTGTCATCGGCGAATTCATCTTATGTTCGGCCGCGCTCAGCAAAAAGCTGTTGACGGACGAATCCTTGAACAATCCCGTTGAGAAAATGAGGCCTGCGAATAAGATGGCGCCCATGAAATTTCCCGCATAACTGAACAGCCACATCCCGATGGCATCAAACCAGCGCATTTTTTTGCGAAGCGCCGCAAATGTATAATAAAACGTGTTTCCCGTAAATAAATCTCCCCCGCCGTAGACAATCAGAATAATGGCTCCCCCAAACGTAACCGCGGCAATTGGATATGTGAACGGAGACTGTTCAAGATAAAAGAAATTCCCCGTTTTAAATGCGACGATCACGCCAAACCCGATGAACATGCTTGCCAGCATGGATCGCAAAAAATAGCGAAGCGGGCTCTCTTTAAAGATGCTGCATTTTTTCAATGCGAGCTCTTCCACTAACATGAGCGATTTAGTTTCCATGTTGTACCACCACCATGAAGTAAGGATCTTAGATTACGAACATAAGTATAGCAGGATATTGTGAAACATTTCACAATATCTGTGGATTTTATGTGAACAAATAATCGGGTAAAATCGTCCATAAGTATGAGAAAGTAAAGACAGCCGATCGAACGCTTCCATTTATTCTTTTGTATAAAGTGGCGGGGGTGAAGGAAATGGATGTAAAGAAAATCATTGATAAAGCGGTCCGGGCATCCGCCCGTGATCATGCTGTTCAGAGGATAACAGAAGCAGGCGGGGGCGATATCAACCGGTCTTTTCTCGTGGAGACGGACAAAACCAGGCTTTTCGTCAAAATAAACGATGGAGTGCCGGCCGACTTTTTCGAAAAGGAAGCCATGGGACTTGCAGAACTGAAAAAAACCGGCGCCGTAAACGTTCCTGACGTGATTGGATATAACGGCATAAGCGATCCGGAGCGATTCCTCGTTCTTTCTTATATTAGAGATACCCGGTCTCCAGGGGCGGAGGAAAAGCTTGGCGAACAGCTCGCCGCCATGCACCGGACGGAGAAGCCGTTTTACGGATTGGGGCATGACAATTACATCGGCACCTTTCAGCAGGAGAACGGCGAATATGACAGCTGGCCGGCCTATTACCGGGAAAAAAGGCTGCTTCCGCAAATCGGGCTCGCGCTTGAGAAAGGATTTTTGAATGAAAGGCAGGCGGAGAAGCATGTCAGGCTTGCGGAAACGCTTCCCCGCTGGCTCCCCGGAAAGCCCTGCGCATCCGTGCTTCACGGAGATCTATGGGGAGGCAACTGGATGACGGGGGAGGACGGCTCTCCATATCTCATTGATCCGGCCGTTTTATACGGGGACTTCCGGATGGATTTGGCGATGACCGCTCTGTTCGGGGGTTTCACCGAGAGGTTTTACAGCGCCTATGAAGCGGCGTCGAAAGAACCGCTTGACCGCGACATTTGGCCTTTATACCAGCTGTTTTATGTATACATGCATTTGAATTCTTTCGGAGAAAGCTACTTGCCTCATGCTGAAAGAATTGTAAAACGGTATATGGGCTAAAAAATACCGATATTGTGACAGATTCGGGACACCCTTTCAGGGGTGTTTTTTTATTGATCGGCTGGGCCTTTTAAAGTTTTATGGTAAATAAAACCTATTTGTCGTCAAAAAATGTTTGATTTTTAGTCAAGATTTGGTCACAAATCGACCCATTTTTTAGGTAATTAGATCTTTTTTTCTATAAACAAACGGTGTAAATTACTTATATAAGTAATCTCGAGATTGATTTATAAGTCTATTGTATTAATTTGAAAAGAAACGCCTTTTTGGTAAACCGTTTGCGTCACCTTTCACAGCAATATTGTGAAGTTTTGAACAATCTGATGGAGCATATCAATGGAAATGGAGGAAGCAGGGAATGAACGAATTAATCTTAGCCCGGTTTCAATTCGCTTCAACGACGATCTTTCACTTTATTTTTGTTCCGATGTCGATCGGACTCGTCTTTATGGTTGCCTTGATGGAAACCCTTTACGTTGTAAAGAAAAAAGACATTTACCGGACGATGGCGAAGTTTTGGGGGCACTTATTCTTAATTAACTTTGCAGTCGGTGTCGTCACGGGAATTTTGCAGGAGTTTCAGTTTGGCATGAACTGGTCGGAGTATTCCCGATTTGTCGGCGACGTTTTCGGCGCCCCGCTTGCTGTTGAGGCGCTTTTGGCCTTCTTTATGGAGTCAACCTTCATCGGCTTATGGATATTCGGCTGGGACCGTCTTCCGAAAAAGGTTCATTTGCTTTCCATCTGGCTGGTGTCGATCGGCACGATGCTGTCCGCTTTTTGGATTTTGGCTGCCAACTCATTTATGCAGGAACCGGTCGGTTTTGCGATTAAAAACGGACGGGCCGAGATGACCGATTTTCTTGCGATCATTAAAAACCCGCAGCTATGGGTTGAATTTCCGCACGTCATTTTCGGAGCGCTTGCTACGGGATCGTTCTTCATCGCCGGCGTGAGCGCATTCAAAATGCTGAAAAAGCAGGAAATGAACTTTTTCAAGAAATCGTTTCAGATCGCGATGGTCATTGCGCTTGTTTCAGGTATCGGCGTTGCCTTCAGCGGGCATGAGCAGGCCCAGCACCTGATGAAGAGCCAGCCGATGAAAATGGCCGCGAGCGAAGCGCTGTGGGATGACAGCGGAGACCCTGCCGCATGGACCATGCTTGCCGACATCGACACGGACAAGCAGGTGAACAAGTCTGAAATCAGCATTCCGTATGCGCTCAGCTATCTGGCTTACAAAAAATTCAGCGGCGATGTGCCGGGTATGAAAACACTTCAAAAGGAATACGAAAAAAAATATGGAGAAGGAAACTATATTCCGCCGGTAAAAACGACGTTTTGGAGTTTCAGGATTATGGCCGGCGCGGGAATTCTCATGATTATCGCCGCATTGACAGGGCTTTTCTTAAGCTTCCGCAAAAAGCTTGAAACGAGCAAATGGTTTTTGCGGGTGATGGTCGGGCTGATCGCATTTCCGTTCATCGCCAACACGGCGGGCTGGATCATGACGGAGATCGGACGGCAGCCGTGGACGGTGTTTGGCATATTGACGACAGCACAGTCCGTTTCACCGAATGTATCGGCTGGAATGCTTCTGTTCTCGGTGATTGCGTTCACAGCGATTTATCTCGTATTGGCGATTATCCTTGTCTACTTGTTTGTCCGCGAAATCAAAAAAGGGGCGCAGCACCATGATCATCATGAGGCTGCCGTTTCGACAGACCCGTTTGATCAGGAGGTTTACCATGGTATCTCTTAATGAGCTTTGGTTCATATTAGTCGCTGTGTTGTTTGTGGGGTTTTTCTTTCTGGAAGGTTTCGATTTCGGGGTCGGCATGGCGACCCGGTTTCTCGGGCGGAATGAGCTCGAACGCCGGGTGATGATCAATACGATCGGCCCCTTCTGGGATGCGAACGAAGTCTGGCTGCTGACAGGCGGCGGGGCGATTTTCGCCGCTTTTCCGAATTGGTACGCGACGATGTTCAGCGGATATTACATCCCGTTCGTCTTTGTACTGCTTGCTTTGATCGGGCGCGGCGTCGCTTTTGAGTTCAGGGGAAAAGTGGAAACGGCCAAATGGACGAAGGCGTGGGACTGGGTCGTGTTTTTCGGAAGTCTTTTGCCCCCGTTTTTGTTTGGCGTGCTGTTTACCAGCATTCTGCGCGGCATGCCGATCGATGCCGAGATGAACCTGCATGCCGGCTTTGCAGATTATGTGAATGTCTATTCGGTCACCGGCGGCGTCACCGTTACGCTTCTGTGCCTGCTGCACGGCCTGATCTTTATTACCCTCAGGACGGAGGATGACTTGCGGGACCGTGCAAGACGGCTTGCCGGAAAGGTCGTGTTCGCCGTTTTGGCTGCACTTGCTGCATTTGTTGCGCTGTCCGTCTTTGAAACCGATCTGTTCACAGGCCGGGGCTATGTGACGATTCCGCTTGCTGCTTTGATCGTCGTCTGCTATGTGCTGTCCATCGTATTTATGAAGCGAAAACGCGACGGCTGGACGTTTGCCATGACTGGAGCGGGAATCGCACTGACGGTCGGCACGATATTTACGGCGCTGTTTCCGCGCGTCATGATCAGTTCGGTCAAAAGCGCGTACGATTTGACGATCTACAATGCTTCATCAGGCGCTTATTCTTTAAAGGTCATGACGATCGTCGCGCTCACGCTGCTTCCATTTGTTCTCGGCTATCAAATCTGGAGCTACTACGTTTTCCGGAAACGCATCAGCAGTAAGGAGCCTATGATTTATTAATGGGAAAAGACCTCTTTCAATATAAAGGAATCAAACGAATTCTTGCGGTCCTGACCGCTTTGACCTTGTTGCAGGGCGCCGCCATCATCCTGCAGGCAGAATGGCTTGCAGAGGCGGTGACCCGCCTTTTTAACGGTGAACGAATCAGCGCGCTGTATTCGGTGATGATCCTCTTTCTTGCGGCGTTTCTTTTTCGCCATGCCGTCACGCTCGTGAAGCAGCGGGCGGTTTATCAGTACGCAGCAAAGACCGGGGCCGATATGCGAAAGAGCTTTCTTGAAAAGCTATTTCAATCAGGGCCGCGTCTGGCGAGACAGGAAGGCACAGGACACGTTGTTACGCTTGCGATGGAAGGCATCGCCCAGTTTCGCCGCTACCTGGAGCTGTTTTTGCCGAAGATGGTCAGCATGGCCGTTATCCCGGCGGCGATCGTCTGTTACGTCTTTTTCAAAGACAAATCGTCTGCGGTCATTTTAATGGTGACTATGCCGATTTTGATTGCGTTTATGATCCTGCTCGGATATGCCGCGAAAAGAAAAGCGGACAGGCAGTGGAAAAGCTATGAGATGCTTTCCAACCATTTTACGGATTCGCTCCGCGGTTTGGAAACATTGAAGTTTTTAGGCTTAAGCCGGTCCCATGAGAAAAATATTTTCAAGGTGAGCGAAAGATACCGAAAGGCAACGATGAGCACGCTTAGAATTGCTTTTTTGTCATCGTTCGCCCTTGATTTTTTTACGATGCTGTCTGTTGCCACCGTAGCCGTTTTTCTCGGGCTCGGACTTGTAGACGGTCATATTACGCTCGGCCCTGCCCTTACGGTATTAATCCTTGCGCCCGAATTTTTTCTGCCCGTTCGCGAGGTCGGCAATGACTACCATGCGACATTGAACGGACAGGAAGCGGGAAAGGCGATAAGGAGCATTTTGGATGCCCCCGGTTTTCAAAAAGAAGAGCTTCTTCTGCTCAGTTCTTGGTCAGATGAAGACCAGATTGCATTAAAAAACGTTTCCGTACGTCATGAACATGGGGGACAAGCTTCTTTAAGCGATATCTCGCTATCCTTTAAAGGGAAGAAAAAAATCGGGATCATCGGGGAAAGCGGTGCAGGGAAATCGACGCTTATCGATGTGCTCGGCGGTTTTCTTGATACGTCCGGCGGAGCGATCGAAATCGGGGGAACGCAAAGAACGCATCTCCAGGCGGAAAGCTGGCAGCGGCAGCTTGTCTATATTCCGCAGCATCCGTACATTTTTCCAGATACGCTCAGCGCCAATATCCGTTTTTACCATCCCGAAGCTTCAATTGAAGAAGTGGAACGGGCGGCAAAGGCTGCCGGCCTGATTGAGCTGATTGGCGAGCTACCGTCGGGTCTTGAAGAACGGATCGGCGAAGGCGGCAGGACGCTGAGCGGCGGACAGGCGCAGCGGACGGCGGTCGCCCGGGCTTTTCTCGGAAACCGTCCGATCCTTCTGTTGGATGAACCGACCGCACACCTCGATATTGAAACGGAATACGAAATGAAAGAAACGATGCTGAAGCTGTTTGAGGACAAGCTTGTCTTTATCGCAACCCACCGTTTGCACTGGATGCTGGACATGGATGAAATTATCGTGCTGAAGGATGGGAAAGTGGCGGAAACCGGAACCCATCAGGAACTGATCGAAAAACGCGGCGTTTACTATGATCTGGTGAAAGCGCAGGCGTTTGGAGGTGCATCATGAAGAAGGAACAGTGGATCCTGCCGTATGTGAAGAAAAATAAAAAGCTGTTTTTCATTGTGATTTTGCTTGGCGGAGTGACGGTATGTTCCGCCGCTTTTCTTATGTATACATCCGGCTACTTGATTTCAAAGGCGGCGACGCGCCCGGAAAACGTGTTGATGATTTACGTGCCGATCGTAGCTGTCCGCACCTTTGGCATTTTGCGTGCTGTGGCCCGGTATGTTGAACGGCTGACAGGCCACCACATCATTTTGAAAATCCTGTCCGATATGCGCGTCAGATTGTATAGGATGCTCGAACCGCAGGCTCTGAGGCTGCGTTCGCGCTTTCGTACCGGCGATATGCTCGGCATTTTGGCCGATGATATCGAACACCTGCAGGATATGTATTTAAAAACGGTGTTTCCCGGAGTATCGGCATTGCTTTTGTATACCGTATTCATTGCTGTTCTCGGCAGTTTTTCGTGGCCGTTCGCCGGACTGATCGCGATCTATGCCGCGGTTCTCGTTTTTCTCGTTCCTCTTGTGTCCCTGCTTGTGACAAGGGCGGGAAACATCACGTTAAAAAGGGGGCGCAGCCGCCTTTACCGCCGGCTGACCGATGCTGTTATGGGGGCGAGCGACTGGATTTTCAGCGGCCGGCAAAACGACTTTATCCGCGCTTACGAAGAAGCCGAAGAGCAAATGCTCCGCATCGAAAACAAACGCCAGCGTTTCACCCGTTGGAGGGATTTCTTCGTGCAGTGTCTTGCGGCGGGACTTGTGCTGTTGATGCTGGGCTGGACCGGCGGACAAAGCGCGGAAGGCGCATTGCCCCATACGTTTATTGCCGCATTTGTCCTTGTTGTGTTTCCGCTGACTGAAGCGTTCTTTCCGCTTTCCGACGCTGCGGGGGCGATTCCTGAATACGAGGATTCGCTGAATCGCATGGACAGTCTCCAGCCGGAACAGGAGAAAGGAAATGACGTTCCCCGGGAAAGTGCCGAAGCGGTCGGGTTGCATGACGTCACCCTTCGCTTTGAGAATGTTTCGTTTTCATATGAACACGGGCAGCCGGTATTAAAAGGCGTCTCTTTTACCTTAAAGCAGGGAGAAAAAATTGCGCTTCTCGGGCGAAGCGGTGCCGGCAAATCGACGATCATGGCCATGATCGAGGGGGCGCTTGCCCCAACGGCGGGCCGGGTCATGTTTAACGGAATCGCTGCAGAGGCGCTTGAACATGATATTTCCCGGGTTGTCGGCGTTTTGAATCAAAAGCCGCACCTGTTTGATACGACGATCTTAAATAATATTCGGCTCGGAAATCCCGAGGCGAGCGATGAAGAAGTGTATTGGGCGGCCCGGCAGGTAAAGCTTCATGATTTGATTGAATCGCTCCCTGACGGATATCATACGTCTGTACAGGAAACGGGGAGCCGCTTTTCGGGAGGAGAACGCCAGCGAATCGCATTGGCACGCATTCTTTTGCAGGGCGCACCCGTCATCGTTTTGGATGAGCCGACCGTCGGGCTTGACCCCATCACGGAAAGGGAGCTGCTTTTGACGATGTTTGATGCGCTTAAGGGGAAGACCGTTCTTTGGATCACCCACCATTTGGCGGGAGCTGAAGCCGCTGACCGGATTCTTTTCCTTGAAAATGGAACGATTGAAATGGAAGGAAGCCATAAAGAATTATTGCAAGAAAACCCCCGTTATCGGCGGTTATATCAATTGGATGCACCGGCATTCAGAATGTAATAGAGGCAGCTTCATTTGTGAAGCTGTCTTTTCTTTTTAGCAATATTTAAGATGCGGGTTAACTGGGATTAAGCTGGGGTTGCTACAATAAATTGACATTAAAGGCGAGGAGAGAGAACAATTGAATATTCAGCCCCTGCAAAGTAACAGAATCATTTGGTTGGATCAAGCGAGGGGAATTGCGCTGTTTGGCATTCTGCTTGCAAATATGCTTTTGTTTCAATACGGAATGTGGGACGATTTATCGTTTAAACCGATGGCTTCATATGATCATTGGGCATATGAGTGGACCAGGATTTTTGCCGTCAGCAGCTTCATGCCGCTGTTTGCCTTTTTATTTGGATACGGCATGGTGTTAATGATGGACAGGTTTGATGAGAAAGGGATCGTAAAATACCGCCGTGTATTCTTCCGGCGCTTTCTCGTGCTGGCTGTTTTCGGCTTTTTGCACGGCTGCTTGATTTGGGAGGGGGACATTTTGTTAAGCTACGGAATGATCGGAATGGGACTGCTGTTTCTGTTTATCAACCGGAAACCGAAAACGATTCTGATTTGGGCGGTCAGTTTATTTGCGGTTTATATATTGATCTGTTTTGGAAGCGGGGGAGTGGAGCCAAGTCCCGAGCTGACGGAATTCAACGAGCGAACGGCTGAGGTGATGCAAAGCGGCAGCTATTGGGATATCGTTTCCCATCGGGCAAATGCGGAGGTTCCGTTATTTGACTTTGACGATTCGGCGCCGGAGGGACTATCCGTGATGCTCATCGTTTTGATCGCACCTGTTTTTACCCTTTCACCATTTCTTTTCGGCTTATATGCGGCGAAGAAGAAGTGGCTTCATCAGCCGCGTCTCTATGAAAAGAGAATCCGGAAGGTATTCTTTGTGACGCTCGCAATCGGCCTTCCTTTTAAAGCGCTGCCGATTGTTTGGAAAGATCCGTTCGTATATATGCTAAGCGAAGGCATAGGACCGCTGGCGCTGACATTTTGTTATTTGACGGGGATCATCCTATTGGCGCAGACGAAACAGGGACAGCGCCTGCTAAAACCTTTCGGGGCCGTCGGCAGGCTGTCTTTTACGAATTATCTCATGCAAAGCATCATCATGACGTTCATTTTTTACGGCTATGGACTCGGGTTGTACGGCAGGCTCGGCGTATTGGCCGGAATCGGAATTGCCGTCTTGTTTTTTCTATGTCAGATGGCAGCCAGCATGTGGTGGATCAAGCGTTTCCGCATGGGGCCGTTTGAGTGGCTGTGGCGGCTGGGAACATATTTAAAAGCGCCTGATTTTTTCAAGAAGAACATGACAGAGGGTGGCCGTTCCGTGGCAAAATAGGGATATAGCTTAAATAAACGTTTGTTTAAAAAGGATGTGAATCAGATGTCTCAAGAAGAGCTGCCGACTTGGACTAAAGAGCATGTCAAAGCTTCGCTGCCGCAGAGGGATGATGACAGCCATAAAGGAACATACGGCACAGGGTTATTGCTTGCCGGAACCGGTGATATGCCGGGTGCTGCACTGCTTGCCGGATACGGAGCCATGCGGAGCGGCATCGGAAAGCTTGTGATCGGTACACCCGGAAGTGCCGTGCCATTAATCGTTCCCGTTCTGCCTGAAGCAACCTATTGGCGGGATGGCCTGGAAAAGGCGGCCCGCGGCGAAATCGAAGCACATTATCGGGCGATTGCAATCGGACCGGGACTTCTACCTTCGCAAACGACAGAATTGGCAGTACAGAAGGTCCTGGAGGAAAAATGCCCGGTTGTGCTTGATGCCGGCGCTTTATACATTCGGGTTTATCCGGATCGTCAAGCAGCGACGATTTTGACGCCCCATCCAGGCGAATTTTCAAGAATCACCGGATTGTCAATTCAAGACGTGCAAAAACGGCGCGCTTCTCTGGCTAAAGAATGGGCGGAAAAGCTCGGCGCGACGATCGTTTTGAAAGGAAATGAAACGGTGATCGCTTTTCCCGACGGTGAGTGCTGGAAAAATCCTACCGGCAACAGTTCTTTGGCAAAGGGGGGAACGGGTGATACATTAACCGGAATGCTCCTCGGCATGCTGTGCTGTCATGAAAACGAGAAAGAAGCGGTGCTGAACGCTGTCCACCTGCACGGCGCCTGTGCTGACAGATGGATAAAGACCCGTTCGCCGCATACGCTGCTTGCCCATGAGCTGTCGCGCCTGCTGCCTGATGTGTGGAAGGAGTATGAGGCATAAAAGTAGGAAACGTCCGGGAGCTCCCGGACGTTTCCTCTTGAAATTAAGGATTGACTTTGCCGACGCCGGCATTTTGCGTGACGATCGATTTGACATTGTCTACCCCGTCGAGCGAATAGCTGTAAGGCGGCTTATAGGATGTTGTTGAAGTAGTCGGCATGCTGCCTGTGGAATTAACAAATTTATTATTGGACACGTCCCAATAGCCGGGCTTGTCGCTGTACCAGGAGACGATTGGATCTTTGGCGTTTTCAAACAGGTTGCTTTCAATTTTGAGGAGGGCGCCCATTCTTGAGTTGATGCCGCTTTCGATGATGTTGCTGTAATAGTTGTTGTAAATGTGTCCTTCTCCGAACCGGAAGGCAGGGACGCGGGAATTCAGGTTGTTAAACCAATTGTGGTGGAATGTAATCGTCCGGTTGCTATTATCGCTGTCAGAGTTCCCCATGAGCATCGATTTCCATGCATCATGGACATAGTTCCACGAAAAGGTGATGTATTGGGCGTCTTTTTTGACATCGAATAATCCGTCATAGTAATCTTTATCAACATTCAGGCTGTGGTACAGCTCATTGTGGTCGACCCAAACATTTTTGGACGGACCTTCAATGCTGATTGCATCTTTGTCTCCTTTAGCGACTTCATGAATTTTTAAGTTGCGGATAATGACGTTGTTTGCCCGCCACACTTTAATGCCGATCCCCTTTAATTCCCCCTTTGTTCCGGAGCCGACGATCGACACATCTGATACATCTTTTATGTCAATTTTTGATGCGGATGTATTTGAGGTTGTAATTGTGCCATTGACATAAATTTTTAATGGCGTATTTGGGCTTTTATTTTTTAATGCTGCGAGCAGCTGGTCCCCCGTTGTCACAGTAACCGTCTGGCCGCCTTCTCCCCCGGTTGTTCCTCCGTTTAAAGAAGCGAAGCCCTTTAAGCTGAAATCCGCCAGCGGACTGACCTTTGATGCGGTTGCTGACGCCGCTTCCGCAGATAAAGCCCCCGTAATTCCAAGGATAAAAATGAACATGACGCTTATGATTTTTTTCATTGTTCTCCTCCTCTTTTTATTGATGTCACAAGTATTGGTAAGCGTTTTCATAAAGCTAAGTCGGATGATGATGAAAAACCATGGCGACCCCTCCCTTTTACTGGAATTGGAAAGATCATAGCACAATAGACTGAATAATCTGAATAATCATCATATGAGTTGGGTGCAAGTATAAGCTGATGATTATGATAAATGGCACAGATATGATGCAATGCGCATATCGCGATCGGCTTTTCGGGGGAGGGGATGTTGCATTTTTTTGCAGACAAACGAATTTTCGGGGCATTTCGTCCAAAAAAATAAGGGAAGGCTTTTTAGCCTGTCCCTTCAAAACATAGCCCGCTTATTCATTTTTAACTTCATCCCGCACTTGCACATGATACTGTGCTTTAAATATTTAATCTTTGACCGGCATTTTGGACATAAATGATGAGTCATTATTTATCCTGCAGTTTGCGGAGGACGACGCCTGCAAGTACGTCGATGAACCGCGGATCAGCGTTCGGCATGGGCGGGCGGTAATAATCGGCGCCAAGCTCGTCGGTTACCGTTTTGCATTCAAAGTCATTGTCATAAAGAACTTCCAAGTGGTCAGACACAAATCCGACCGGTGCATAAATGAATGATCGGAAGCCTTCCTGATAAAGTTCCCTTGTTAAGTCTTGGACGTCCGGACCAAGCCAAGGATCCGGCGTATTGCCTTCACTTTGCCAGCCGACAGCGATCTGATCGAATGACAGGCGCTCTGCGATCAATGCCGCCGTTTCTGCGAGCTGCTCGGGATAAGGATCGCCATGCTCCAGAATCTTTTCAGGCAAACTGTGGGCAGAACAAATCACAATCGTTTTTTGTAAATCGTCTTTCGGCATTTGCTTTAAAATCGCGCCGATTTCTTCTGACCAGTAGCTGATAAAGCCTTCCTCCTGGTACCATTCATGAATGGAAGTAATCCGGGGGCCGCCGATCGCCTGTGCGGCTTTTTCGGCGCGTCGGTTGTAGACTTCTGTGCTAAAGGTAGAGTAGTGGGGGGCTAAGACGATGGAAACGGCTTCTTCGATCTGATCCTGTTTCATTTGTTCTACCGCATCTTCGATAAATGGAGAGATGTGTTTTAAGCCGAGATACATGATGAATTCAACATCATCCTGACGGGCATTTAAAGCCTCTTCGAGTTTTTTCGCCTGAACCGATGTGATCTCCGCAAGCGGGGAGATTCCGCCGATATGCTGATAGCGTTTTTTTAAGTCGTCAATCATGTCTTCGCTCGGTCTGTTTCCATGCCTGATATGCGTATAATACGGAATGATGTCTTCTTCCTTGTATGGTGTGCCGTAAGCCATCACCAATAAGCCGATTTTTTTTCTTTCCATGTTTTTCACCTCTGCTGCTGATCTTGACATGTTGTACAAATTCCGTAAATCCCTAAATGGTGTCTGTTAATTTTATAATTCGTTAATTGTGCAGCTGCGTGTTCCACCTCTTTAAGCGGGGGATATTCAAGATCAACGATTTTTCCGCACGAATGACAGATGACATGATAATGGTGCGGTTTAAAAAGTTCATACTTGCTTTTTCCGTCTCCATACGGAAGTTCCTTTACAATTCCGATCCTTACGAACAGTTTCAGATTGCCGTAAATCGTCGGCAGGTTCATGAATGGCAGCTCCCGGTGAATATCCTCCGCTGAAGGGTGGTCATTTATCGAAATCATCGTTTTTAAAATCAACACTCTTTGAGCTGTCACGCGCAAGCCGTGCTTTTTTAACAGTGCGATCACTTTTTCCTCTTCCACATCTACATCCCCTGCCTTTCCGGATTAAGTACAGGCATCCGCGTGAAACGAATGCCTGTACTTGAGAAAATGAGAATAAAGTTGAGAATGAGCGTTTCTTTACACTTCTTGCGGAACAGGCAAGCCTAGTCCTTTTGCGACCCGTGTGCCATACTCCGGATCGGCTTTATAAAAATGCTGAATTTGCCGCAGCTTGATTTCATCTTTTGTCACTTGTTCCATAGAGCCGACGATGTTGCTGATCAGGCGTGAGCGCTCGTCTTCGCTTAAAAGGCGGTACAGATCGCCTGCTTGCGTATAGTGATCATTGTGGTCATAGGCAACGCTGTCCGCTGACCCTGATACAGGATATGCCGTTGTTTTGTTTTCCGGTGTTTCCGCCGGTCCTCCGAAGCTGTTTGGCTCATAGTAGACGGAGCCGCCGCCGTTATTGTCAAAGCGCATTTGTCCGTCGCGCTGATAGTTGCGCACCTCGTTTTTCGGACGGTTGATCGGCAGGCTGTTATGGTTTGCCCCGACACGGTAGCGATGGGCATCGGCATATGCGAACAGGCGTCCCTGAAGCATTTTGTCAGGCGATGGTTCGATGCCTGGCACGAGCGTTCCCGGTGAGAATGTCGCCTGTTCGACTTCAGCGAAATAGTTTTCCGGATTCCGGTTTAATACCATTCGGCCCACTTCAATCAAAGGATAATCTTTTTGAGACCATACTTTTGTGACGTCAAACGGGTCGAAACGGTACGTATCGGCATCCTCCAGAGGCATGATTTGTACGTATAGCTTCCATGCCGGGAAATCGCCTTTTTCGATCGCTTCATATAGATCTTGAGTGTGATAATCCGGATTCTCGCCTGCAATCTTGGCGGCCACTTCTTCCGTCAGGTTTTTAATGCCCTGCTCTGTTTTAAAGTGGTATTTAATCCATACGCCCTCACCTTCGGCATTCACCCATTTGAATGTGTGGCTTCCGAAACCGTGCATGTGGCGGTATGTCGCCGGAATTCCGCGGTCAGACATGAGGATCGTCACCTGATGCAAAGATTCAGGGGATAAAGACCAGAAATCCCACACGGCGTCGGGGTTTTTCAAGTGTGTAACAGGATGGCGCTTTTGCGTATGAATGAAATCAGGGAATTTAATCGCATCGCGAATGAAGAATACCGGCGTGTTGTTTCCGACTAGATCGTAGTTACCGTCCTCGGTGTAAAATTTGACGGCAAATCCGCGCGGATCACGCACGGAGTCCGCTGAGCCGCTTTCACCCGCAACGGTGGAAAAACGAATGAATAGAGGTGTGCGTTTTCCTACTTCCGATAAAAATTTTGCTTTTGTATATTTCGAAACATCGTTCGTTACTTCAAAATAACCGTGCGCACCGGCGCCTTTTGCGTGTACAACCCGCTCAGGGACGCGCTCTCTGTTGAAATGGGCGAGCTTTTCAAGAAGGTGGACGTCTTGAATGAGCGTCGGTCCCCGGGAACCCGCCGTCATTGAGTTTTGATTGTCGCCAACCGGAGCTCCCCAGCTGGTTGTCAGGCTGTTTTTGTTTGTCGTCATAAAAGGATCACCTCGCGTAAAATTTGTTTACAAAAATAATGATAACATTTCTCAAGAAAAAAACAATATTTATTTATAATTATTATAAACAAAAAATTAGACTATTTTTCAAAATGTTATGGTCTTGCCTTTAGGAAGTATACTTCTTTTTGTTTGGGACAAATTAAATATTATTTCCAAATAAAGGAGTGTAGGTATGGATCAACCATCACATCAGCAAAAGTCGGATATGGAAGCGGAAGATACGTTAACCAATCGGCAAGGGCATCCGATAACAAACAACCAGAATATCAGAACGGTAGGCAACAGAGGCCCTTCAACATTGGAAAACTACGATTTTTTAGAAAAGATCAGCCATTTTGACAGGGAAAGGATTCCTGAAAGGGTCGTTCATGCCAGGGGAGCGGGCGCCCATGGATATTTTGAAGCGTACGGCACGGCCGGCAACGAGCCGGTTTCAAAATATACGAGGGCAAAGCTCTTTCAGGAAAAAGGGAAGAAAACACCCGTATTTGTCCGTTTTTCAACGGTCACGCACGGCATCTCCTCACCGGAAACGCTTCGCGATCCGCGCGGCTTTGCCGTTAAATTTTATACGGAAGACGGAAACTGGGATCTCGTGGGAAACAATCTGAAGATCTTCTTTATCCGCGATGCCGTGAAATTTCCCGATTTAATCCATGCATTCAAGCCTGATCCCGTTACAAATGTTCAGGACGGGGAAAGGATCTTCGATTTTATCTCCAATACGTCTGAAGCCATGCATATGATCACCTTTCTGTTTTCGCCTTGGGGCATTCCGGCAAACTACAGGCAAATGCAGGGGTCAGGCGTTAATACTTACAAGTGGGTCAATAAAGACGGTGAAGCGGTTCTTGTGAAATATCACTAGGAGCCGAAGCAAGGCATTAAAAATTTGACCCAAAAAGAAGCGGGAGAGATTCAGGCGAAAAACTTCAATCACGCGACACAGGATTTGTATGAAGCGATTGAGCGGGGGGACTATCCGGAGTGGGAGCTGTTCGTCCAGATCATGAGTGATGATGAACACCCGGAGCTCGACTTTGACTCGCTTGATGATACAAAGCTGTGGCCCGAGGATCAATTTCCGTGGCTTCCTGTCGGCAAAATGGTGCTGAATAAAAATCCGGAAGACTATTTTACAGAAGTCGAACAGGCCGCATTTGGAACAGGGGTGCTTGTGGACGGGCTCGATTTTTCGGATGACAAAATGCTCCAAGGAAGAACGTTTTCCTATTCGGATACGCAGCGCTACAGAGTCGGGGCCAATTATCTGCAGCTGCCGATCAATGCTCCGAAAAAAAGGGTTGCCACCAATCAGAGGGGAGGACAGATGCAATACAAAGTCGACTTGGGGGAAAAACAAAGCCCGCATATCAACTATGAGCCTTCCACGATCAACGGGTTAAAAGAAGCAAAGCAAGACGGCAAGGAATATACGCCGCATGTAGAAGGGAAGCTTGTCCGCGAAAGCATTGACAGGCAAAACAATTTCAAGCAGGCGGGGGAGACTTACAGGAAGTTCGATGATTGGGAAAAAGACGAGCTCATTATGAACCTGGTCAATACTCTTCTTCCATGCGACCAAAGAATCCAGACGAAAATGATCGAGATGCTGAAGCAATGCGACGAGGAATATGGAAGAAGAGTTGAGGAGGGGCTAAAGAACGCCACAAGCCAAAATACATCCAGCAGGGAGCCGATAGGAGCCGAAGGCGCTGAAGACGCGCCGAAACAAGCGGAAGAAAAAGGACATTCCCAGGACCCTTATTAGAGCGGGCAAAGCGAAGATCAACGCCGCAGGATCATCGCTTTTTAAAATTCAAAAAAATTACAAATGTTAACAAAGAATTATATGGTAATATTACACATTAAATGGAAAATAAATTGACAGGGAGGAGTAATGATGTTCAAAAAATTAGCGGTTGGGATTTTAATGGCCGGAATGCTGCTTTCCGGCGCAGTCGGAGCATCAGCAGCGGAACACGGAAAAACAGCTTCCCATGGTATGATTCATCCCTTGAGCACGGCATATACAGATGTAAAGGTTACAGGCAAAACAGTCTACTTTTATATTAAAGGTTTGGAAAATCCATTTAATCTGACATATTATGATAGAGTCGCATGGACAAGCACTAATGAAGAACCCGATACAGTGACGGACAACATTTTGTCTGTGAAAATCCCGTTGAAAACAGGAAGCAGGTATGAGGCGAAATCAAATGAACGGCTTGAGCTGATCAGGGATAAAATCGAGTCGGGCGGCACCGTTTACGGATGGGCAAAAGCGCAGGACGGCTATTGGTATCCTGCCGGCTCCGCGAAAATTTCCTATTGAGCATAGCAAAAAGCAGGCTTCATCCCCGCCTGCTTTTTGTCTTGCCGAATGGTCTTGAAACAACCGCCACTACAGCCGCTGCAAATGACAAAACCCCCGCAAACCAAAACACCTCGCCAAGTCCCAATTGTTCCGCCACTTTCCCTGCAGCGATCGGACCGAGAAAAAAGCCGATCGCATAAAAAGACTGGTAAAAGCCCATGACTGACATTTTCAGCTTCTGCGAACCGATTTGGACAATGCTTGAGAGCAGGAGAGGAAAGATAAGTCCCAATGTCAGCCCGATGACAGCGTGAATCAGGCAGACGGATAAGAGCGTTTTCGCAAACGGCAGTACACAAAGGAAAAGTCCGGTAATCACATAACAAATCAAGATGACGGCGCTGACTGATTTGATGCTGTAAAATATGCACCATACAGAAGCGGCAGCTTGGGGAATGAAAAAGGCGCACATCACCCACAGCAGCTGTTTCTCATCAATGCCGATCGTCTCCGTGTAGATCGGCGTAAATCCGAAAACGGTCATAAATAAGACGGCATGGGCCAAAAATGACAGCAGTGTAATCGTTTTGAGCCGCGGGAGACGCCACGTTTGTTTCACATAATCGGAAACGGGCATCCTTCCGACAGGTTCGCGCGTTCCGTTGTCTTTAATATAAAATGACAGCACAAGCCCGATCAATGAGAAGACGGCGCCGATCCAAAACGGAAACATCCAGCCGAACAAATGAACGAGGTACCCGCTGACAGCCATGCTGACGAACTGCGGAAGCACCGTTAAAAACTGCAAAATGCCCATCGCTTTCGATGAGTGTTCCTTCGGAAAATACTGTGAGTATAAAACCGTAGCCATGACCCACATCGCGGCCGTAATCCCGGCAAGCAGCCGGGCGGTGATCACCATAACGAACGAATCGGACAACAGAAATATCAAACTGCTCAAAAGAGCAGCTGCAAAGCCGGTGACAAACAGATGTTTCCTCAGCGGAGAGAGCACATCAGACAAAATCCCGAATGGAAAACGCAGCAATATCTGCGTGATGCCGTAGCTTCCCAAAATGATCCCAATCGCCGAGTAGGAAAAACCGATGCTGTCAAGATACAGCCCGAAAACGGGGACGTAGATATATGTAGCAAACCAAAAACAAAAGACAGCGCCCCAAAACATCGCATGATCTTTTTTTGCGATTCGTTTTTCTTCAAAAATAAGCTTTTCTTGCAACTCCATCCCGCTTTCTCCCCCTTTAGCTTCAAGTACACCATAATTGGCGAACGGAAAACAAGGTCATTTTTTATTTTAGAATGGAATTGAACGGTTTGCCGACAGATGTCGTCTAATATATGGAGACAAAGGAAAGGGGGATTGTCATTTTAGTGGATCAGACAGATGAAAAAGAACTTGTCATGCAAGCAAAAAATGGAGAAGATGACGCCTTTTCAACACTATTTCGGCTGCATTACCCCTTTTTATATCAATATGTGCTCAAATCAACGCTCCATCCCGATCTGACAGAGGATTTGGTTCAAGAAACGATGCTCAAAGCATATATCAGCCTTCAGCAATTCCAGGGAAGCGCAAAATTTTCAACATGGCTGATTTCGATTGCTTCCCGTCTCATTATCGATCACCAGCGTCGGAAAAAACGGGAATACCGCAGGACGCAGGCAGCCAGGGAGGATGCCTTGCGGAAGATGAAATGGGAATCATCCCTCCGCGGACATGAGTGGAACGACTATTTGGAGATGTTTGCTGCGCTTGAGCCGGAATTCAGAATGCCGATCTTATTAAGGCATTATTACGGGTTCACATACCCCGAAGTGGCAAAGATGCTGAAAATAAAAGAGGGTACTGTCAAATCCCGCGTTCATCATGGCTTAAAGAAAATTCGAAAGGAGTGGGACCGGTGAATGAACGAGAGGAAAAAGAGACGATTTCACATTTGAAGCAGGAGCTGAAAAAAATCGATGCCGCCTTTGAACCTGCCCCTCTCCATCAATTTGAGCTGAACCGGCAGTTAGCCAGGTTTAAACAAGAGCGGAAACGGGCGATGCAGAAGGAATTGCTTTGCTTTATGGTTTCGGCATTTGTGATTTTGTCCTTATATATCACGATTTCGATTCAAGTGCCTGTCTTGTTTTTGACGGTGCAGGGAGCCGCGCTTATACTCCTTCCGGCCCTTGTCATGTTTGAAAAAAAGCGGCGCCGGACGGCGGACGGGGAGGTTGAAATAGATGAACCTTGATATGACTCAAGAAAAATTGACGATTTTGCTGTTGATTTCTCCGCTTTTATTAGTGCAAAGCATTCTCCTTTTTCTTGATGCAAAGAAAAAGGGAAGCAATGCGTGGTTTTGGGGGATTTGGGGGCTCATTCAAACTCCGATGCCTGTATTATTCTACTACTTATTTGTCGTCAGACCCTATCATAAAAAAAGGGGGATGTCGTAATGGCCGCATCTGAAATACCTTGGGCGCTGATTGCCCCGTTAATCGTGTTATATCTTATCCTTGTCATTTCCGCACTGGTGAACTGCTCCAAACAGGAGGAATTAAACGGTCCCAAGTGGCTATGGCTCTTGATTATTGCCGGCATCAGTTTTATTGGGCCAATTTCGTACTTTGTTATCGGTAAAAGGAGGCACATGTGATGCTGTCCGTGAAAGGATTAACAAAAGTTTATCAGCAGCATAAAGCTGTAGATCATCTAAGTTTTGATATTAGGCACCATCAATCTGTTGCACTTCTTGGACCTAACGGAGCCGGAAAAACAACAACGCTGCAAATGCTGTCAGGCCTTTTAACGCCGACTTCAGGGCAGATTCAATTTTTAGGCCGAAAAACCGTAACCCGGAGCCGCATTGGCTATCTTCCTCAGCACCCTGCATTTTTTTCATGGATGACGGCGGAAGAATATTTGCGGTTTGCCGGGAGGCTTTCCGATTTGAGTCGCCGCGATGTTCAAGAGAAAAGCAGGGAAGTATTGCGCTATGTCGGTTTGGAGAAGTGCGGCGACCGGAAAATCGCGGGATTTTCAGGAGGGATGAAACAAAGGCTCGGACTGGCACAGGCTCTGATCCATGAGCCGGAGCTGCTGATTCTGGATGAGCCCGTTTCCGCGTTGGACCCATCGGGAAGACGTGAAGTGCTCGATTTGATGAAGGATTTAAAAAAACGGATGACGATTTTATTTTCTACTCATGTCCTTCATGATGCGGAGCAGGTATGTGATGAGATTATCATGCTTAAAAATGGAACGGCAAGGTGGACAGGACCGCTTTCAGAGTTAAAGACGAAGCATCAAACGCCGTCTTTTATACTAAAAGCCGAGGAAAGCCTTGAAGGGTGGCTCGAAGAACTCCCTTATGTCACAGGGCTCACCCTTGATCAGCCGTCAAAAGCCGAATTTCATTTATCCGATCGGGCATACGTCCGCGAATTATTAGCGGAATGTCTGAGAAGAAACGTGTCGGTCCTCCATTTTGAACAAAAAACACAGTCTTTGGAAGAGATTTATATGAAGGTGATGGGGCTATGAATTCATTTTATATTTTATTTCAGAAAGAGTGGAAAGAGAGCTGGAAGGACGGAAAGTTATTGTGGCTGCCTGTCGTCCTCATATTGATCGGCCTTATGCAGCCGATCAGCCTGTATTATATGCCTGAAATCATTGATATGGCCGGAAACCTGCCGGAAGGGGCAGTCATCAACATTCCAAAGCCCAGCGGTGAAGAGGTTTTGGCCAGTACGCTATCCCAATTTGGGACGGTCGGCACTGCCATCTTCGTATTCAGTGTGATGGGAAGCATTGTGAATGAACGGAACCAGGGCTCGCTTTCACTGATTATGGCGAGGCCGGTGAGCCCGCTTCACTATGTAGGGAGCAAGTGGCTTGCCCACGTCATCCTCGCTTTGGTGTCTTTTGTCGCAAGCTATAGTCTCGTCTTCTACTATACAAATCTTTTATTTACCCCGGTTGCCTTTGCCAGGTTTTTGTTTAGCTTATTGGTTTACGGCATCTGGATTGTGTTTGTGATGACCATTACGCTGTTTTTCAGCGCTTTGTTTCGCCATATTGGAGGTATTGCCGGGGCAAGCATCGGTATGATTGCAGCTGTTTCATTTGCGGGGTCGCTGTTTCCGCGTTTTACCGAATGGACGCCTGATAAAGCGCAAAACCAGGCAGTCTATTTTATCAAGAACGGTTCATGGGACGATGCCTTCGGCTTGATGGTGTTTTCTTCAGCCGGATTTGTGATCCTTCTGTTCGCGTGCATCATATTTGTCTTTAAAAGATATGAATCTTACTGATCAACCGGGCGGGCCCGGTTTTTTCATTTGTCAGAAATGTAAAATTAGATATAATACGATGGAAGACTGGGACTTGCTGATCCGGCAGCAACATAAATGATTGAAAGGGTGATCCAATGAATATAGCAAACAACCAGGCCGGTGTTGCCGATCGGGCGAAAGCGCGGCCGAACCGCGTGTGGATTGCCGTGATATTGGGCATTTTATCCGGGATCGGTCCGATTGTGATCGATTTATATTTGCCGGGGCTGCAGATTTACATACGACTGCGTCCATCGTCCAGCTTAGCTTAACATCGTGCTTACTGGGACTGGCAGTCGGACAAATTGTTATCGGCCCTTTCAGTGATGTGCTCGGAAGGAGGCTGCCGCTGCTCGTATCATTGGCCGTTTTTGCCGCGGCATCTTTTTTGTGCGCGTTGAGCTCATCTGTCTGGGTATTGATCGCCATGCGGTTTATTCAAGGTGCGGCTGGAGCGGGCGGCATCGTGATATCCCGTGCGATTGCCCGTGATTTATATTCGGGTACTGAGTTAACGAAATTTTTCTCGCTGCTGATGCTCGTCAACGGGATAGCCCCGATCATCTCACCGGTGGCAGGCGGACAGCTTATGAAAGTGACTTCATGGAGCGGCGTCTTTTTCATTATCGGCGCTTTTGGCATCATCATCATTCTGGCCGTCATCATTGGAATTAAAGAGTCGCTTTCCCCGGAAAAGCGTACGGCAGGCGGTTTCAAAGAGACGTTCGTCTCTTTCGGAAAGCTTTTCGGCCAGCGGGCCTTTATGGGATATGCATTGGCTCAAGGGTTGATCGTAGCCGGGATGTTCGGCTACATATCTGCCTCTCCGTTCGTTTTGCAAAATATTTACGGGCTATCGGCCCAAGCTTTCAGCTTTTGTTTTGCAGTAAACGGCCTTGGCATTATCATCGCTGCCCAGATTACGGGGAGGCTGGCCGGCCGGTTCGGTGAAGCAGCCCTATTGAGATGCGGGCTGTTGATATCATTGACAGCCAGCCTGATCCTGTTCTTGTCCATCGCCTTTCATGCCCCGCTCATGTTTGTTTTGATCCCGCTCTTTATCGTCGTTTCCTGCATTGGAGTCGTGACGACGTCTGGCGGTTCTCTGGCCATGCAAAGCCAAGGGAAGTCAGCCGGGAGCGCATCGGCGCTTTTGGGGCTGCTGCCGTTTATTTTAGGCGCGGCTGCGGCGCCGCTCGTTGGCATCGCCGGAAGCCATACGGCGATGCCGATGGCTGTCGTCATTGTGTGCTGCAATATCAGTGCCGTGATCTGTTTTAAATCGCTGGCCGGACGCGCGGCGCAGGCGTAAAAAACTCCGGAGCGTGAACCTCCGGAGTTTTTTAACATTTTAGCGCGGAGCGATTTCCACCGTCGTTTCCGCATGGCCGTAGTTTCTTCCCCATTTTTGCAATTCCGCGGTGATTCTATGTGTGCCGGCATTCGGAAGCGTTTTTCGGACCATCACCAGCTTAAACTGGGAGGAGCTGAATGCATACACGGGAACTCTGACGGTTTGTCCGTCATTCAGAATCTGGGTATAGTTTAATGTTCTGCCGTTTAGCGAATCCCTTGTGTTCGCATGGAAGCGGTACGGGAAGTTAAATTCGACGTAGCTCGCGCCGACGAACATATTCGGTTTGTAGGTGACTTCAATGTCGGAAGTCGTCCATTCTTTATTACTTTGGGTGGTTTCGACATGAAGGGCCGGTTCGCTCCTGTAAAAAGCGGCATTTGCTTCCTGGGACGGAAGAATAAAAGAAAACAATGCTGCAGATGCTAGCAGGCCAACACGCATTTTTCCAATAAACTTACGTTTAAGCATCGATTAGTCCCTCCTAAACGGCAATTTGGCTTCTTTTCCTGCTCACTTAATCTATCATTATTTACCATACGGGTAAATATTTTTTGAAAAAAGTTCTAAAAACGTTTACATCTATTATTATGTATCAGAAGCAGTATGATCAGGAAGCCGGCTCCCAATGTGAGCCGGCCGGTATACATTTAACGAGGAACGATCTCCAGCGTAGCTTCCGCATGATTGATGTTCTTTCCGTTCTGCTGCAGTTCGGCTGTAATTCTGTGCGTGCCTGCGTTTGGAAGCGTTTTCCGAACCATCACCAGTTTGAATTCAGACGAACTCAATGCATAGACGGGTACTCTGACTGTCTGTCCGTCATTTAAAATTTGCGTGTAGTCAAGGGTTTTACCATTTAGCGTATCTCTTGTGCTTGCATGAAAACGGTACGGGAAGTTGAATTCAACATAGCTTGTACCGACGAATGTATTCGGTTTGTAAGTAATTTCGATATCAGAGGTTGTCCATTCTTTATTGCTGTTAACGGCTTTGACCTCAAGCACCGGTTTCTGAGTCGGGTTATCCGGCAGCGGATTATCAGGTTTCGGATATTGAGGCGGCTGCGGCTTAGGCTTAAATGGAGGCGGACAAAAAATCGGACCTCTGAAATGACTCGTGCTCACTTCCTGTGCATTTGCTTCATTGGTAGGAAGGATAAATGAAAACAGTGCTGCAGAAGTTAATAGACCAATACTGATTTTACTGATGATTTTTCGTTTAAGCATCAACATGTTCCTCCTAAATGGCAATGTGGTTAGAGGACGTCCGGAAAGCAGCAAGAAAAGGCGGCTATACGATCGCGATCAGCTAAATTCCTTTTCTTGTTTAATTAATCTATCACCATTTACCAAACAAGTAAATATTTTTACGTAAATTTCTTGAAAAAATTTAAAATATTCAATGATTGCTGCTAGTTTTCTGTATTTTACACATATAAAAGAGTCGTATAACGAACAAAATGGATAAATATGGATTAGTTATTGTTATTTTTCGATTTTCAGATTAATCTATTAAAAAACTTCCTGAGGGGGATTGAGGATGGAAAACATTCAATTGTTTCTGGCCGGTGATTCAACGGTGTCGTATTATGATGCTTCGGCTGCGCCGAGAGCAGGATGGGGACAGAGAATAGGGGCGTTTTTAAACCAGGGCGTCCTTGTGCACAATGAAGCGGCGTCAGGGAGAAGCTCAAAGAGCTTTATCGAGGAAGGAAGACTCGAACGGATCATGGAGCATATGCGAAACGGCGACTATTTGTTCGTACAGTTCGGCCATAACGATCAAAAGCCTGATGAGCGCCATACTGAGCCGTATGGTTCCTACCAGGCTTATTTGCGCAAATACGTTGAATGCGCCAGGATGAAACAGGCCAATCCGGTGCTGATTACGCCCGTTCAACGACGATCGTTCGATTCGGAAGGAAGGCTCCGCGACACTCACGGCGATTATCCGGATGCCATGAGACAGCTTGCTGCAGAACTTCGTGTTCCGCTCATCGACCTCACATCAAAAAGCGGCCGCCTGCTTCAGACTTTGGGACCCGAATCGTCAAAAAAGCTGTTTTTATGGCTGAAGCCCGGGGAACATCCAAACTACCCGGACGGAGCGGAAGACGATACCCATTTTTGCGAATACGGCGCAGGGGTAATCGCCGGGCTCGTGGCAGAGGGGGCGAAAGAAGCCGGGCTTGCGTTATGAGCTATTTGAGAATGTTATTCAATTATTTTTCGGAATTTTAGCACTTCATTATCTAATCTATGATACGATCTATTTCATAGAGATTTTTTAAAAGGAGTGCACTCTCTCATGATTCGCCGCTTTTTTTCATACTATAAACCTCATAAACGGCTGTTTATCATTGATTTTACAAGCGCGATCATCGTCGCCGCTTTAGAGCTCGCGTTTCCGCTCGTTGTTCAGTGGTTCATCGATACATTGATTCCAGGGGGCGACTGGGCCGAAATCGTCTGGGTCAGCATCGGACTATTATTCATCTATCTGATCAGCACCGGGCTTCAATATATCGTCAATTATCTCGGCCATAAACTGGGAATCAACATCGAGACCGACATGCGCCAGGAGCTGTTTCAGCATGTGCAGCGCCAATCGTTCAAGTATTTTGACAATACGAAGACGGGGCATATTATCAGCCGCATCACCAATGACCTTTTTGATATCGGAGAGCTAGCGCACCACGGGCCGGAGGATCTGTTTATCGCGGTCATGACCTTTTTGGGCGCGTTCTGGATCATGCTGACGATCAATGTGAAGCTGGCGCTTGTCGCCATTTTGTTCGTGCCGCTCTTGATCGTCCTGATCACGTATTCGAATGTTAGAATGAACAAGGCCTGGCGTGAAATGTACGGGGAAATTGCCGATGTTAACGCAAGGGTTGAGGACAGCGTCTCAGGCGTGCGAGTCGTCCAATCATTCACAAATGAACGTTATGAAATTTCGCGTTTTTTGAAAAACAACCAAAAGTTCCGCAAGGCAAAACTGAAAGGCTATAAAACGATGGCCATGACGACCGCCGGGACATTTTTAATGACGCGTTTCATGATTCTTTCCGTCCTCGTGTTCGGTGCGTGGCTCAGTTTTTCAGGAGGCATGACGTACGGCGAATTTGTCGGCTTTGTTCTTTACGTGAATGTCCTGTTTAAGCCGATTGATAAAATCAGCGCGATTTTGGAGCTTTACCCAAAAGGAATGGCCGGTTTCAAACGGTTTACGGAGCTGATTGATACAAAGCCGCTGATTGTCGACCGGAAAGATTCGATTGATGTTCCGGCTTTAGAAGGAAATATCGTCTTCCGAAACGTTACGTTTGGATATGAAGAGCATAAGCCTGTCTTAAACGGGATCGATTTAACGATAAACGCGGGTGAGACGGTAGCGTTTGTGGGGCCGTCGGGCGCGGGAAAAACGACGATCAGCTCGCTGATTCCGCGTTTTTACGACGTTGACGGCGGTTCGATTACGATTGACGGCATTGACATTCGCAAGATGACGAAGCGGTCCCTGCGTTCACAAATCGGCATCGTTCAGCAGGACGTTTTCCTGTTTACGGGGACGCTGCGCGAAAACATTGCATACGGGAAATTGGATGCAACTGATGAAGATATCAGGCGTGCGGCCAAAATGGCTCATTTGGAGGAGCTGATCGAGTCGCTTCCGGACGGTTACGAAACCGAGGTCGGCGAAAGGGGACTGAAGCTTTCAGGCGGCCAAAAGCAGCGGATCGCGATCGCGAGAATGTTTTTGAAAAACCCGCCTATCCTCATTTTGGATGAAGCGACATCCTCCCTTGACACGGAAACGGAACGAATCATTCAAAATGCGTTGACAGAGCTGTCCAAAGACAGGACAACGCTCATCATCGCCCACAGGCTCGCCACCATTAAGAATGCCGACCGGATTGTCGTGGTAACGGAAAACGGTATTGCAGAAGAAGGATCACACGATGAATTGGTTGAAAAGGGAGGAATATTCGCCAGTCTACATCGCGTTCAGTATCAGTCGTGATATGAAAAGGGCAAGCCCGGATGCGGGCTTGCCTCTTTTGCATTGCTGCGGTTAGCTTAAACCGGTCCGGAATATCAGCGGTTTTCTTTACCGATCTCGGGCAGTACGGTTTTTGCGATCGTCTCGTCGAGCTTTTCGTAATCATAGTAATGAATGGCATCGTAAAGTTCTTCACGCGTCTGCAGATCGTTCAGCACGCCTTTTTGCGTGCCTTTTTCGTAAATTTCCGTAAATGTGCGTTCATACGCTTTTGCCGCGGCGCGCAGGGAAGTGACCGGATAGATCACCATGCTGAATCCGAAAGATTGAAATTCTTCGGCCGTAAAATAAGGCGTTTTTCCGAATTCGGTCATATTGGCGAGCAATGGGGCATTGACGGCAGACGCGATTTCTTTGAATTCGGCTTCGCTTGTCAGCGCCTCTGGAAAAATCGCGTCAGCCCCCGCTTCTTTGTATAGAATGGCCCGCCTGATGGCAGCTTCTGTCCCTTCCACCGCTTTTGCATCCGTACGAGCCACGACCACAAGGGAAGGAGCGGTTTCTTTGATTGCTTTAATTTTTGCGATCATGTCTTCTATCGGGATCAGCGTTTTTCCGTTTAAGTGCCCGCATTTTTTGGGAAGCTGCTGATCTTCGATTTGAACGGCCGCGACTCTGCTCTCAACCATTTCGGCCGCTGTACGCGCGGCATTCAGCACCCCGCCGTAGCCTGTGTCTATGTCGACTAAGACGGGCAGGTTGGCGGCTCTGACAAGCTCGCGGGCTTTATCCGCCATTTCTTCCGAATGGATCATGCCGAGATCGGGCATGCCCCGGCTTGCCGTATAAGCGGCGCCTGACAGGTAGAGCGCTTTGAAGCCGACGTTTTTGGCGGTGATGGCTGCCATTCCGTCATGGACGCCGGGGATTTTAAGGATGTCCGGTGATTTGATAAGCCTTCTGAAAGCGTCGGCCAGCTCGCACTGGCTTGCTTGTTTCGTAACAATCCACATATGAATTCCCCCTAGATTACAAACAGTTCCATAAAGTCCGGGACGGTTGTGTTCTTTAATTGTTGCGGATCATCCAAGAGAGTATTGATATTCTCCGCCTGTCTTGCAGGAAAACGCGTTTTCAGATTGCTGACGAATTTTTCTTTTAGCAGAGGGATGCCTTCATCCCGCCTGCGGCGATGGCCGATCGGGTACTCGATGGCGATATTCTCCGAATGTGTGCCGTCTTTATAAAATACTTGAACAGCGTTTGCGATGCTTCGTTTTTCCGGATCGAGGTAATCGGCGGAATACTGTTTGTTTTCCACCGTTTTCATTTTCGCACGGAGGCGGTCGATCTCCGGATTATGTGCGATTTCGTCTTCATAATGTTCAGCGGTAATCTCCCCGTAAATCAGCCCGATTGCCGTAATATACTGCAAGCAGTGGTCGCGGTCTGCCGGGTTGTGCAGCTTTCCGGTTTTGTCGATGATTCTGATGGCGGATTCGTGGGTCGTGATTACGATACGGTCAATGTCATCAAGTCTGTCCTTCACTTGGCCGTGAAGCTGAATCGCCGCTTCAGCCGCTGTTTGGGCGTGGAATTCGGCCGGATACGAAATTTTAAAGAGGACGTTTTCGATGACATAAGAATCGAGCGGCCTTGCAAGCGTCAACTCTTTTCCTCCAAACAGCACGTCCTGGAATCCCCACGTCGGCGCGGACAGAGCCGTGTGATAGCCCATTTCGCCTTTTAAGGTCATAAGGGCAAGCCGCACGCTTCTGCTTGTCGCATCGCCTGCAGCCCATGATTTCCGCGAGCCGGTGTTCGGCGCATGGCGGTATGTCCTGAGGCTTGAGTTGTCGACCCATGCCTGTGAAACGGCATTGATCACATCCTGTTTCGTTCCGCCCAATAGAGAGCATGCCACAGCCGCAGAAGCGACTTTGACGAATAAGACATGGTCAAGTCCGTTTCTGTTCAGGCTGTTGTTGAGTGCGAGGATTCCCTGGATTTCATGAGCTTTCACAATCGCCGTAAGCACATCGCTCATTGTGAGCGGTTCTTTTCCCGCGGCGAGCCGCTGTCTGCTCAAGAAGTCTGCGCATGCTAAAATCGCCCCAAGGTTGTCAGACGGATGGCCCCATTCAGCGGCAAGCCATGTGTCATTATAATCAAGCCAGCGAATCATGCAGCCGATGTTAAATGCGCCTTGGACCGGGTCCAGTTCAAATTGGGTGCCCGGTACGCGGACGCCGTTCGGGACAACCGTTCCGGGGACGATCGGCCCGAGGTGCTTTGTGCACTCGGGAAATTTGAGGGCCAAGATACCGCAGCCGAGCGTATCCATTAGAACGTAGCGGGCCGTCTCGATCGCCTCTTCACTCGTGATTGTCGCATGTACCGCGTAATCTGCAATGTCTTCAAGCAACCGGTCACACGATTGAGCCGTTGTACTTTGCATAACCATCTAAAGCATCCCTTCCTTCCGTATAAATGTTGTTTATGGCTGAAGACCGCGCGGCCCTGTGTAGCGAACCCGCGGACGAAACAGTCTGTTTTCGTCATGCTGTTCAATGACGTGCGCGCTTAAGCCGGCCGATCGCGCCGCGAAGAAAATCGGGGTGTACAGATCGATCGGAATGCCGAGCAGGTAATAGACCGGGGCGGCGTAATAATCTAGATTCGGATACAGCCCTTTTTCTTCGCGCATCAGCGTTTCACCGGCATCACACATATCGTATAAGTCCTGCCTCCCCGTTTTGTGAGAGAGCGAAAACAGGGCTTTTTTCAACAATGCGGCCCTCGGGTCCATCTTTCTCATATAGACACGGTGGCCAAATCCCATAATCTTTTCTTTATTGGCTAATTTTTGCTGGATCAGTTTGATAAAGCCGGATTTTGTTTCACCTTCGAGAAGCATATGCATGACGGCTTCATTTGCGCCGCCGTGCAGGTTCCCTTTTAGGGACGCGGCTGCTCCTGTAAAGGCGCCGTATATATCCGAATTGGTCGACGCGATGACCCTGGCGGCAAACGTGGAATTCGGCATTTCGTGCTCGCTGTAAAGCACAAGCGTCTGATCAAAGACGTCCGTTTCCTGTTCGCTCGGCTCTTTACCCGTGAGCATGTATAAAAAGTTCTGGCTGTATGACATCTGTTTATTCGGCATAATCGTCTTCTGCTGATGTAGTATGCGGTAGCTGTTTGCGGCAATGTTCGGCACCTGTGCGATCAAGCGAAGCGCTTTTGCCGCATTTGCCGCTTTCGACCGGTCATTCAGTTCAGGGTCATACCCCGACAAAGCCGAAATCCCGGTTCTGAGCGCATCCATTGGGTGGGTATCTTGAGGAAGTGTTGACAGAATGGTGTAAATCCCGTTGGGAAGATCATAAGCGTTCTTTAAAGCGCTTTCAATTCCTTTTAGCTCCATCGCATCCGGTAGCTTGTTTTGGATGAGGAGATACAGGATATCCAGATACGTTTTTTGTTCGGCAAGCCTGATTAAATCATAGCCTCTGATGACGATTTCTTCAGCCGCGGTATCCAGGTAGGAAATTCCCGTTTCACCGGCGACAACACCCTCTAATCCCGGTTTAAAAACATCGTGTTTGCCCATTTTTCCACCTCATTTTCGTTTTTTTAAAAACGAGGCATCGGCTGTTTAGCGGTTGAGTGTATAGCTTTGGAGCGTTTCTTCAATGGAATGTAGGCTTCGTCTGATATGGGAGCGCATGGCTGCTTCTGCCTGACGTTCGTTTCTTTCCTTGACGGCATGATAGATTGCCAAATGTTCATTGAAGGATACCGATGGTTTGTAATGAGGATTTTTGTATCCGCTGATTCTCCGGTACCGTTCGATCCTGTTTTCCAATTGTTCGAGAAATCGCTTGGCTGTTAGATTTACACTGATGGATTGCAAGATAGAATGAAATTCAGAACCGTATTTGACCGTATCCGTATGGCGGTCTTTGGCGGCAGCCATCTTCATTAATTCGAGCCGGTCTTCAAGCTGGTGAAGCTGCTCCGTCGTGGCAAGCCGTGCGGCCTCGGCGGTCAGCAATCCTTCCAGCGCTTCACGGACCTTAAAAACCTCTTTCGCCTCTTCCGGTGAAATCGGACAGACGCGGAGCCGGCCGTTTGGCTGTTTATTGACCAATCCTTCAAGCTCCAGCCTGTAAAGAGCCTGGCGCAGCGGAGTTCGGCTGATTTCCAAGTCCTTTGCAAGATTGTCTTCTACGAGCTGTTCAGAAGGCGAATATTCGAGTTCGATGATTTTTTTTCTGATTTCATTGTAGGCGTAATCACTTGCAGACTGTCTTTTGACTGGATTTGCAGAGCTCATGAAAAAATGTCACCCCTCCTTTTTCTGAATATAAATATAATTGTATACAATTATCCCGATGTGTCAATGCATCGTTTTCCATAAAAAAACAAACACCATCCCTCTTTTCTTAAAGGGGCGGGTGTTTGCTTTTTTTTACGCATATTGATATAGGTGGGGCCGGTCGTCGATCCATCGTTTTAATTCTTCAAGCATTTGCTCATAGCTGACAGGCTGATACGGCACATCATCCCTCGTCATGACGAGGCTTTTATCAGAGCGCACGTCATCATCGGGGATGATCGACACACCTCTCTCAAACGTCTGATTGATGGAGAGGAGCAATTCATATTTTGAGATGAAGCGGTTTCCGGTCAGATGAATGAGACCGGTTAACCGATGCTTAAGCAGCTCCTCAATCGCCTTTGCAAGTTCAAGCGTCGTCAATCCGTTCCAGAAACCGTTTCTAAACCCTGTGATCGTTTCCTTTTGATTCATGAACCAATGAAACAAACCGATGCCGTCTTTCAGTTCAGGTCCAATAATGGACGTTCTGATCGTGAGGTTTCTGTCATCTATGACTTCACCAAGGCTTTTCGTTTGCGCATAGACTGAACCTCCATCTTTTGCATCTGTTTCGGTATATTTTCCTTTCGAGCCTGAAAAAACGCAATCGGTGCTGATGTGAATCAGGTAATAATGATAGTTGCCGCTCATGTCGGATAACAGGTGAGGCAGAATGCTGTTGACATGGATTGCATCGAGCAGATGATGGCGCGCGGCGTCATTTAATATCCCGGTCGCATTGATGACGACGTCGGGGTTCACTTTTTCCAGCAGCTTTTTTAATTCATCTGTGTTCGTGACGTCCAAAAAAAAGCAGTGCGGATCATCTGGCAAGGAATGGCGCTGTGTCCAGAATACGTCGTATTGCGTTTTGGACGCAAAAAATTCCTTCAAGACGTGGCCGGCCATGCCGTTCCCGCCCAAAATCAACAGTTTCACTTAATGAATCCCCCTTCCCTTAGCAGTTCTGCAATCTCGGGTTTCGTCATTAAAAGGTCGTTGGATTGGTACTTCTCAAAGGTCGCTTTTGGATATGTCCGGTAGTGACGGGCCAGCTTTTCTGAAGGATGGGAAGGCAGAATGACATAGTGTTCGGAATCGAAAAGGTAAGTATACGGAACCTCATGATCGGAAACGAGCACTTCGTGGAGCTTTTCTCCAGGCCTGATTCCGATTTCTTTAATTCCGACAGAACTTCCCATCGCTTCGATCAGGACTTCTGCAAGATCCAATATATTGCAGGCCTTCATTTTCATTACGAAAATTTCTCCGCCCAGCGCTTCCTCTGAAGCCTTGAGCAGCAAGTCAATCGCTTCGCCGACTGTAAGAAAGAATCTTGTCATCTCTTTTGACGTCAGCGTGAGATCCTCTCCCTTCTCTATAAAGCGCTTAAAGAGCGGCACCACGCTTCCGTTTGTCCCCAGCACGTTTCCGCCTCTGATGCAGACGAAATCGGTGCGGCCGCTGTAATCGTTGGCACGGATCATCAGCCTTTCGCCCAGCGCCTTGGTCATTCCGTAGAAGTTGACCGGATCGGCCGCCTTATCGGTTGACACGTCAATCACTTTCTTGACCCGCTGGGCGAGCGCTGCGCGTATGACGTTCTGCGTTCCGACGACGTTTGTCTTTAACGCTTCGTCAGGCTGTCCCTCGCATATCGGGACATGCTTCAATGCTGCCAGATGAAAGATATAATCGATATCCTGGCAGGCAGACTCCAAAGAAAGATAGTCCCTTACATCACCGATGATGAACGTTAAGGAAGGATGGTGATTGAATTCTCGCTGCATGCCGATTTGTGTAAATTCGTTCCTCGAAAAAATCCTGATCTCCTTTGGTTTATATAATAATAGTTTTTTGGTAAGTTCCGTTCCCCAGGAACCTGTACCTCCTGTAAGCAGTATTCGGGCGTTTTTAAACATACTACTCCTCCTAAAAACAGATCGTTTGATAGACTGTCAAAACTAGCATATAAATGTATATGTTTTGCAGGAAATTTTGTGTGATAGAACCGCCTGATGCGAGAAAAAATAAGCCATATTAAGAGGTTATCGATTGATGGCACACCATTTTTTTCGAAATGAATATATATATATAGATTTTTTCAGCGCTAGATTGATCAATCATAAAAAATGTTCAACAGCCAAAAAGGAGCAAGATGATGAAAATCATGACGATTCTCGGGACCAGGCCGGAGATCATCCGCTTAAGCCTGATCATCGGCAAGCTTGATCAATTTGCCGGTCAGCACATATTGGTCCACACTGGTCAAAACTATGACGCGAGCTTGAGTGAAATTTTTTTTGATCAATTAAAGGTGAGGCTGCCGGATTATCATATTAAACCGTCTCGGCATTCAACAGGCGCGCAAATCGGCGAAATCTTCACCGAGGTCGAAAAGCTGATATTGAAGCTTGAGCCCGATAAACTGCTCGTGCTCGGTGATACAAACAGCGCGCTTTGCGCTTTTCTGGGCGAAAGGTACGGCATTCCGGTCTATCATATGGAGGCCGGCAACCGCTGCTTCGACAACTCGGTTCCAGAAGAAATCAACCGCAGGGTGATCGATTCGATCGCATCTTTCAACCTCCCCTATACAAGAGTTGCCAAAGAAAATCTGGAAAGGGAAGGCATGCATCCGCAAAGGATATGGGTATCGGGAAATCCGATTTATGAAGTGATGAACCATTACCGGGATGACATTTCAAAACGAAAGCCGCTTGATGCCTTGAATGTACAGAGCAAATCTTTCATATTGGTAACGGCGCACCGGGCGGAAAATGTAGATCATAAAAAGCGGCTGCAAAATATTGTTGATGCCCTGGCATCGCTCGCCGGGACACACAAAATACCGGTTATTTGCAGCGTTCATCCAAGAACAAGAGACCGTTTGCAAAAATTCGGCATTCAAAACGATGAAGGCTTGCTGAAATTTTGCGAACCGTTTGGATTTTTTGATTTCGTTAACCTTCAGCAGCATGCAAAATGCGTCATCACGGACAGCGGAACGGTTCAGGAAGAAAGCTGCATACTCAAAGTGCCTTCGGTTACGATCAGGAACAGCACCGAACGGCCCGAAACGGTCATGTGCGGAAGCAATGTAGTGTCAGGGCTTGAAACGGAGCGGATCGTCGATGCGGCGGAGCTGATGATGCAGGCCAAAACGGATTGGGAGCTGCCGGAATGTTATGATGATCCACTAGTATCAGACAAAATCGTCCATTTTATCTTAGGCGGCCTGAGACATGTTTGACTGACATCTTGAAGCCTTCTATTTCTGGCAAACGTCTGTTGAAAAATGTTAAAATTTATCACAATCAATAGATGCTGCAAAGGAGGCTTCTTCCATGAACCAAGCTTACGAGCTCCTTCCGCCGGAATTCTACCGCATGCCGACGCTTGAGCTGGCGCGGTCGCTTTTAGGGTGTCTTCTGGTCAAAGAAACGGAGGAAGGGATCGCGTCAGGATATATTGTAGAAACCGAGGCTTATAAAGGGCCGGGGGACAGGGCGGCCCACAGCTATGGAAACCGCCGGACAAAACGGACGGAAGTGATGTATCGGGAAGCGGGCCGGGCCTACACGTATACGATGCATACCCATACGCTGTTCAATGTAGTCAGCGCGGGTATCGACGAGCCCGAAGCCGTCCTCGTCAGGGCGGTTGAACCGCATGAAGGCGTGCTGCTGATGGAGAAAAGGAGAAGCGGAAAAAAGCCCCGCGATTGGACGAACGGACCGGGAAAATTGACGAAGGCGCTCTCCATCACAATGGATGATTACGGGAGATTGCTGACGGAGCCCCCTCTCTATATCGCCAAAGGATATATCCCGGACGACATTTCCTGCGGGCCGAGGATCGGCATTGAGAATTCGGGGGAAGCGCGGGAATACCCTTGGCGGTTCTGGGTGAAGGGAAACCGGTACGTCTCAAGATAAAAAACGGCAGGTTTGGCTCAACATTTAACCGGGTAATCATCCATAAAAACGGGTAGGGAGTCATGCCTGCCATGAAAAAACTGTTGAAACGCGCGGTAAAATGGACACCTGTCATTTATCCGATCGCACGGAAAATCATAAAAGACCGAAAAGCCAAAAAAACGTGACAGCCGGCCGCTCCGGCTGTTTTTTCGTTGTTACCTCCTATTGCCCAAATTGACTTGAAAACGACATTATAATAGAGTTTACTTAAATATGAGAGAAATTTCACAAAAAGAATGAATATAGTGTAAACAGCAGGAAAAGGAATCTGCCTGTTTGTTCTAAGGTTTAAGCGATACATATGTGAGGGAGGGCTTTTCTATGCTCAATGCTCGGCTCAGCAATATTCTCAGCGAATTGATGACAGCGGACTCACCCTTGACCAGCGCATATTTGGCAAACGGATTGAATGTTACCTCCAGAACGATCAGATCAGATATAAAAGAACTAGACCATCTTCTCTCTAAAAACGGGGCTTCCATCACATCCATCAGAGGCGCCGGTTACCGGCTGTCCATCCAAAATGACCACCTCTTTCGGCAATTATTGCAAAATACGTTCCAAGAAGAATTTTCGCATCCCGTTTTTCCGAATGAACGCATTCTCTATCTATTAAAAAGACTGCTGCTGACAGATGAGTATCTCAAGCTTGAAGATTTGGCCGACGAAATGTTCATCAGCAAATCGACGGTTCAAAACGATATGAGAGACGTTCGAAAAAGGCTGAAATCGTACGATATAGAATTGGAGATCAAACCGAATTACGGATTCAGGCTAAAAGGGGATGAAATAAAGCTGCGCTATTGCATGGCTGAACATATTTTTCCGAAAAGGGAAACGGAAATTGACATCCTGAACACCCGGATTTCCATTCTGCCGAAAAAAGAGCTGGAGATGATCCGCCAGACGATTTTGGAAAGGATCAACGAAGGCCAGATTTCCCTGTCTGATATCGGACTGAACAACTTATTGATTCACATTGCCATCGCCTGCAAACGAATCCGCAGCGGAAAACGCGTCTCGCTTTTTTCACAGGACGTCAAGGAAATTATGAATCATAAAGAATATGGCGTCTCCCGGAAGATTGTCCGGGCGCTGGAAGAAAAGCTGAAGGTGACGTTCCCGGAAGAAGAAACGGCCTATATTGCCATTCATCTGATGGGAGCAAAAAGAACGGCGATGGCGAAGCTCAGCAAGGATAAAATGGAAGGCTTTATCGATGCGGAAACCGACAGGCTTACGGAATTGATGCTGGAGGAGATCGAGCAAAAATTCAAGCTCGGCATTAAAAACGACAAAGAATTGAAAATCGGCCTCAGTCTTCACTTAAAGCCGGCTTTAAATCGCTGCCGCTACGGAATGAACATCAGAAATCCGATGCTCGACGCCATTAAAGCCAACTATCCGCTTGCTTTTGAAGCAGGAATCCAAGCCGGCGAAGCGATCAAAAAGGAAACGGGGTTCGACATTCAGGAAAGCGAAGTCGGCTATCTCGCTTTGCATATCGGCGCTGCTATGGAAAGAAGGAAAATGAATACCCCGTCAAAGCGCTGTATGATCGTCTGCGCCTCAGGAGCAGGAAGCGCCATGCTTCTTCAGGACAGACTGCGTTCGAAATTCGGCTCAAAGCTTGAGATTATTGGAACAGTCGACTATTATAAGCTGAATCAAATCCCGCTTCATGCCCTCGATTTTGTGATCAGCACCATTCCGCTTCCAAAAGAGCTCCCGATACCCGTCGTGAAAGTAAATGCGATTCTCGGCGGGGAGGATCTGGCAAGAATCGAGCATATTCTCGCCCCGGATACAGAGCTGGCCGCGAAGTATACACGTAAGGAGCTTGTCTTCCTGCAGGAAGATTTTCAATCAAAAGAGGACGTCTTGCGCTTTCTTTGCGATCAGGTAACAGCGCTCGGCCTTGCTGAAGAAGGGTTTGAAGCGTCGGTTTTCGAAAGGGAGTCTGTTGCGCCGACATGCTTTGGGAATCTTGTCGCTATTCCCCATCCGATGACCCCGCAAACGGATGCTACGTTCTGGGCGGTATGCACGCTGCAAAAGCCGATAGAATGGCAGGGTAAAAGAGTTCAATTCATCTGCCTTCTTTGCGTTGAAAAAGGCAATACATCCAATCTCCAGAGCATGTACAAGTTATTGGGCAACGTTTTAGACGATCGGTCAATCGTTAGGGAGCTGCTGAAATGCAAGACGTATGAGGCGTTTATGTCCGTTTTCAGAAAGAACAGCCGGATCCAGCCCTTTTCCGAATAATACTTGTCCCCCTGTCTTTTTTCCGGAGGGCTGAGGAAAATCATTGAGTTAATATGAAAGCGGTTTCATATTATGATAAAACCGTAAAACATATAAGAACTAAACCGGAAAAGGGGGACATCTAAACATGAACATCTTATTGGCCTGTGCAGCAGGCATGTCAACTAGTCTGCTCGTTACGAAAATGGAAAAGAGCGCAGAGGAACAAGGGAAAAACTATAACATTTGGGCCGTCTCCGGGGGAGAAGTCCAGAATCATATCGATAAAGCCGATGTATTGCTTCTCGGTCCGCAAGTCCGCTATATGCTTCCCCAATTAAAAAAGCTGGGAGAGTCAAAAGGCGTACCCGTCGACGTCATCAATACGGTCCATTACGGAACCTGCAATGGAGCAGAAGTGCTGAAATCCGCTGAACGGCTTGCCGGGGCTTAGAAGGAGGACGGGGGATGTGAATAAATTCAACCTGTTCTTAGAAGAGAAGGTCATGCCGATCGCCGGCCGGATAGCGGCACAGCGCCATTTGCAGGCACTGAGGGACGGCATCATTCTGACCATGCCGCTGATTATTATCGGTTCGCTGTTTCTCATTTTGGCGAATTTGCCGATTCCCGGCTATGCCGATTTCATGGCGGGCATTTTCGGCGACAAGTGGGCCGAGAAGCTAAGCTACCCGGTAGGTGTCAGTTTTGATATTATGGCGCTTATCGCAACCTTTGGAATCGCTTACCGCCTTGCCGAAAAATACGGCATCGATGCGCTGTCATCAGGAGCAATCGCGGTAGCGGCTTTCCTTCTGGCAACGCCTTATCAGTTTCCGTTTACACCGGAAGGCTCCACTCAGGAAATTCTCGTATCAGGCGGAATTCCGATTTCCTTAATGGGAAGCAAAGGCCTGTTTGTCGGCATGCTGATCGCGATGTTTTCCACTGAAATATACCGCTGGGTCGTTCAGAAAGACATCGTCGTGAAGATGCCTGACGGCGTTCCGCCGGCCGTAAGCAAGTCATTTATCGCCCTGATTCCTGGATTTTCCGTCATCGGTCTGATCTGGCTTGCCCGACTTTTGATCGAAATCACGCCTTTTGAAAGCCTGCACAATGTCATCAATGTAGTGTTGGGTACGCCGCTCTCCATACTCGGAGGCAGCCTCGGCGGAAGCCTTGTTGCCGAAACCGTCCAACAGCTGCTGTGGTCCTGCGGTTTGCACGGGGCGAATATTGTAGGCGGGGTCATGTCGCCGATCTGGTATGGCGCAATGGATGAAAACCGTCTTGCTTTTCAAGCAGGCGAAGTTCTGCCGAACATTTTTACTACCCAGTTTTTCGAAATCTGGATTAATATCGGCGGTAGCGGAGCGACCTTGGCGCTCGTCGTCACGATGGTTCTCAGGGCGCGAAGCAAGCAGATGAAGCAGCTCGGTAAACTTGCAATCGGGCCGGCTATTTTTAATATCAATGAACCGATTATTTTCGGAATGCCGATCGTCATGAACCCGATGCTTTTGCTTCCGTTTATCGTCTCACCGCTCTTGATGATGGTCGCAACCTACATCGGAATGAGCACGGGGCTCGTCGCAAAACCGGCTGGAATCGCAGTCCCTTGGACGATGCCGCCGCTCTTCTCGGGCTATTTGGCAACCGGAGGGAAAATTTCGGGAGCGGTCATGCAGTTCATCAATCTGTTTATTTCGTTTGCCGTGTACTACCCGTTCTTTAGGATGTGGGATAAGCAAAAGCTGAAAGAAGAAAACGAACTCGAAACTGTGCCGCCTGCAAATGAAAATCAGCAGATCGGCGTATAAAAAGGGGGTGCAGTCATGACCGAGGAGTTGGAGCAGACGATTTTTCAAATCATTCTGCACGGGGGAAACGGCAGGAGCTTTTGCATGGAGGCGATTGCTGCTGCGAAGAAAGGCGATTTTGCCGAAGCGAAAAAAAAGATCCGGGAAGCCGATGAGGAATTGATCAAGGCTCATCACTTTCAAACGGCCCTTATCCAAAACGAAGCCAAAGGGGCAAAAACAGAGCCCACGCTGTTGATGATTCATGCGCAAGACCACTTAATGAACGCGATGACAATGAAAGATTTGGCGTCGGAAATTGTTGATTTATACGAAAACATGAATATCCGCGGAGGTGTCAATTAATGAAAAAAGGCTTGAAAATCGTAACGATTGGCGGAGGGTCAAGCTATACGCCCGAGTTGGTTGAAGGATTGATCAAAAGATATGATGAGCTGCCGGTAAGCGAACTGTGGCTTGTCGATATTCCGGAAGGGGAAGAAAAACTCAACATCGTCGGCACGCTGGCAAAGCGAATGGTTGAAAAGGCGGGTGTCCCGATCGATGTCCATCTGACGCTTGACCGCAGAGAGGCCTTGAAAGACGCAGATTTCGTCACCACCCAATTTCGCGTCGGTCAGCTTGAGGCAAGGGCAAAGGATGAAAGGATTCCGTTAAAATACGGTGTTATCGGCCAGGAAACAAACGGTCCCGGCGGCTTGTTTAAAGGACTCCGCACCATTCCGGTCATTCTCGGTATCGCAAAGGACATCGAAGAGCTTTGTCCTGACGCGTGGCTTGTCAACTTTACAAATCCGGCAGGCATGGTGACGGAAGCGCTGCTTCGCTACTCAAATCTGACGAAACTCGTCGGTCTGTGCAATGTGCCGATCGGCATGAAAATGGGAGTGGCAAAAGCGCTTGATGTTGATGAAAGCCGCGTGGAAATCCAATTTGCCGGTTTGAATCATATGGTGTATGGACTCGATGTCTTCCTCGACGGCGTCAGCGTCAAAGACAAAGTGATCGAGGCAATGGCGGATCCGGCAAATGCGATGACGATGAAAAACATTTCCGGCGAATCGTGGGAGCCTGACTTCATCCGCGGCCTTGACCTGATTCCGTGCGGCTACCATCGCTACTATTATAAAACGAAGGAAATGCTTGAGCATGAAATAGAGGCTTCAAAAACGGAGGGAACCCGCGCCGAAGTCGTTCAGAAAGTGGAAAAAGAACTGTTCGAATTATATAAAGACCCAAATTTGGCGATAAAGCCGCCGCAGCTTGAAAAGCGGGGAGGGGCATATTACAGCGATGCGGCCTGCAACCTGATCAGCTCAATTTATAATGACAAGCACGACATTCAGCCTGTCAATACGATGAACAATGGTGCGATCGCAAGCATTCCTGACGATTCTGCGGTAGAAGTGAACTGCGTCATAACGAAAAACGGTCCAAAACCGATCGCGGTCGGAGATTTGCCGGTCAAAGTCAGGGGCCTTGTCCAACAGATCAAATCGTTTGAACGCGTCGCGGCTGAAGCCGCCGTGACCGGAGACTACAACACGGCTCTTGTCGCCATGACGATCAACCCGCTCGTTCCGTCTGATAAGATCGCCAAGCAAATACTGGACGAAATGCTTGAAGCACACAAAGAGCACCTTCCGCAGTTTTTTAAATCAGTCGAAGCATAGATGGATTGCCAAGGTTCCGGCAGCTCGCCGGAACCTTTGTTTTTACATATTGGCGCTTGCTTCTTTTTCTTTTTGAAGATCTGCACGGCTCGCTTTGGCAAGCTGTGTAAACAGCAATATTCCAATGCCGGAAAGGATTTCGATGAAACCGCCGATTGCGATCACCTTGCCCGCGCTGAGAATTTGTGCAGCATATCCGCAGGCGATCGCACCGAGAGGAAGCGATAGGTTTGTGATCGTATGAATAATTGCGTACACCTGAGGCTGATCATCGCCTTCCACAGACGTTTGAATGATCGTAAACTCCGGAACATTGATCGAGCTGATTGCGGCTCCAAAGGCAAAGGCGGCGAGAAAGACGAGCGGCAAAAACGTATTCAGCCCCGTAATGAAATAGGCCGTTCCTTCCAATATCCCGGCTGTAATAAAGAGCAGCCCGTACCTGTTGATTTTTACTTTGGCAAGGATGAATCCCAATAAAAACGCTCCTCCGGCTGTCGTAGCCTTCAACAGCGAATGGATGAACGGCGTGCCGTTTAAATCTTCCGCTACATAAACCGCTGAAAGCGCCTCCCATGGCGATGCCGCGAGATTCATGAATATGCAATAAATCGCAAGCGGGAATAACACCTTATGATGCCGCACAAGAGTAAATCCCCTTTTCAGCCTTGCAAAATATGTGCCTCTTGGTTTGGAAGCGTCTGATTCAGCATGCTGCTGAGCCATCTGCTGCTTAATGCAGAGGACAAAAAAACCTGAAATGATATAGAGTGTGAACGATGTGATCAGGGTCGGCGCAGGACCGATAAACGTAAGAAGCACCCCGCATAATGTAACAGCACCAAGCCTCACAATTTCCGAGGAAGACTGGAGAATTGCGTTAGCTTTTTGAATCAGCTGTTCATTCACGATCTGGGGAATCAATGTAATGGACGCCGGGTTGTATGTCGCGCCGGTCGCCGAATGGATAATCATCAGCCCGAGGACAAACCACATCGGCGAAAAGCCGTTATAGTAGCATAACGGAATAGCAAGTACGATGACTGCTCTCGTCAAGTCAGAAAAATACATCCAGAATTTCAGCGCGCTTCTTTTCACCAATGGACCTGCCAGCGGCGCCAGAAAGGCCTCAGGCAAAAAGGTGACGGCGAGCAGAAGGGAGGTGCCGATTGCGCCTTTCCCGTCAAAGATCAAAAACCATAAAATAGAGTTGAAGGCGAAGCAGTCGGCTGAAATCTTAATGATTCTGGAAAAAAAGAGAAACGTGAAGTTTTTTTTCCAGACGCTTATTTCTCCATTTTTTTTCTCCATCTTCAAAGTCCTTTCTTCATTGCTGCCTGAACGGTTTTAATGTCTCCTTTCAAGTAAGAGTAGAGTTTCATATGTATGTAGATGATTTTAACATATTTTATATAAAATGGAATGGAGTTTTAGCGGGGAATTTTTCAGAGGGGCTTGGGACGTACCGTATATGAGGAAAAAATGATGAAATGAAAAGGCTGCCGGCCCCCTGTTGCATGAGGGCCGGACAGCTTAGCACGGTTGGCTGACCGAATCGACTTCAACCGTCCAGCCGAATGGATCGGGCAAAGCGCCTCTTTGAATCCCTGTTATCGTATCGTACAGTTTTTTGGCGATTTCACCGGTTTCACCGCCGTTAATGACGAGGCTTTCACTTTTCCAAATCAGCTCGCCGACAGGGGAGATGACAGCTGCCGTTCCGGTGCCGAACGCTTCTTCAAGCAAACCGTCCCGGTGGGCTTGAATCAGTTCATCTACGGATATTTTCTTCTCGGCTACAGTGAGGCCCCATTGTTTTAACAGATGGATGACGGAATTTCTCGTAATGCCTTCCAGGATGCTGCCGTTTAAAGCAGGCGTGACAATTTCACCGTTGATTTTAAAGAAGATGTTCATGCTGCCCACTTCTTCAATGTATTTTTTCTCGATTCCGTCCAGCCATAAAACTTGTGAAAAACCTTTGCTTTCAGCCACTTCCTGCGCTTTCAGGCTGGCGGCGTAATTTCCCGCCGTTTTCGCGTTGCCTGTACCGCCTTTAACGGCGCGGACAAATTCGCTTTCAACGGCGATTTTCACGGGGCGGATGCCTTCCTTGTAATAGGAGCTGACCGGCGACAGGATGATCAGCAGCTTGTACATCTTGGACGGGGCGACGCCGAGGTAAGGCTCTGTCGAAATAATGAAAGGACGGATGTAAAGGGACGTTCCCTCTGCTGACGGAATCCACTCTTTGTCGATCTGAATGAGCTGTTTCAGGCCTTCCAGCACCGTATCGGGATCCACTTGCGGAATGCAGAGGCGGTCGTTTGATTTGTTCAGCCGTTCAACGTTTTTCTCCGGCCTGAACAAAAGAACCTTTCCTTCGTTTGATACATAAGCTTTCAACCCTTCAAAAACGGACTGGCCGTAGTGATATACCATTGCAGCCGGATCCATTTCGATCGGCTGGTAAGGGACGATTCGCGGATCGTGCCAGCCGTTTTCAACCGAATAATCCATGATGAACATGTGATCGGTGAATACGCGGCCGAATTCAAGATTGTCCGCTTCGGGCTTTTGCTTTTTCGTCTGACTGAGCTGTACGCTGATGGTTTGTTTTGTCATATTCATTCTCCCTGCCGTTCATAATCTTTTTCCAAAAAATATTTATATTCTATTTTAAACCTTATATTTATAATCGCAATAGATTTCAGAGAAATTTGTAAAATAGAATTATTGGAAATATTAAAAAATATTTTTCGCGAAATAAAAAGGATCCCCTAAGGGCGGGAATCCTTTTTATAGAAGTCTTCGATTGCTTTGTCTACATAGACCCAGCCTTTCCAGCCGAGATGGATCGTATCCTTCAGGAAATAAGGATCATATTCATGGCCGGACAAATCGGCCACCTGAAAGCCTTCTGCTTCGATCTGTTTTTTGATCTTTGCATAGTAACCGGTCCGTCCTTTTTTAGGTACGCCGGTGTAGTCATACCATTTGCCGTGCACCGGAACCGATATAAACAGAGGATCGGCGCCCGATTCCTTCAGGACATCCATCATCATTTGAAAATCGCCGTATTCGACCGACTGTACATAAGACAAATGTTTTTTTCTGTTTTTTAGCTTCGCCATTTTCGGCTTTATTTTTCTGAATGCCTCATCTATTAATTTAAACTTGTTTGACCGGGATTCCTTTTCGCCAAGCTTTGCAGCCATCTGCTTCAGCTCGCTCCACGATTTGCCCTTGACGCTTTGTGAAATCGTGCGCTCAGGGCCGGGACTGTCAACCATTGAATAGTAAAGGTCCTTTTTTTCCAGCACGCTTCGATAAGCTTTGGCAGCCGGCGAAAGAAGGGACAGTGTCGTATGATCCTGCTTTAGCTCCGCCTTATAAAGGGCTGCGAGCAGAGCATCATTTTTGACGGCATGGTATTTCAGCATGCGCTTGATCATTTTTTTCTTTACATTTTGGTCGATTTTTTGGTTGAACAGTAGATCGTATGCCTGTAAAGCTGAGAAATTCGGCGCGAAATGGGATTCATCAGATCCTTTTTTCTGGAACCATTGCGGAGATATGATAAACACCAGTTTCTTCCCCTTTAGTTGATCCATATGAGCCGCGAAATTGATTGCATGGATCAGGGATTGCGAACCGCCCTTTCCGACCAGGTAAGGAGTAAATCCTTTATTATTTACTTCAAAATAATTGGACGGATGATAAGGGTCTAACCGGGACAGTTCGGATGATCCGTAGATCGGGAGGTACTTGGAATCTTCAAGCATCTTGCTTTGAAGGTACGTTCCCTGGAACATCATCGGATTCAGCTCCGTAGCCGATTTTTCGACCCGATCTTTAGGAACAAATGCCTCAAGCCATGAATTCGGGATTGAGATCGTGGTGAAAAAAAGTAAAAATGCCAAAATGATTGGCCCGAATAAAAAACGCTTTTTCATTATCTCAACTCATTCAGCTGCTTTATGATTTGATTTGGCGTGTTCCATGCATCCCGGTCAAATTCTGTAATCGGTACGGTGATGTTAAAGCGGCTTTCAAACGCGAGCAGCAGTTCTACGGTTCCGAATGAATCCAGTATTCCTTCTTCAAAAATATCGATATCCGGGTTCTCCTTGACGATATCGTCCTGACAAACCTCTGCTATAACTGAAAGCACTTCTTGATTAAAGTCCATTATTGAAATCTCCTTTTAATGAATTAGTTTTCCTGAGAAAATAAAAAATCCAAAGCATACAAAATGGAAGGTCACCACAATTGAGACTGCTGTCGTCAGCTTGTTGTTCGGCCACCATTTATACTTCTTATTCCATTTTTCAAAGAAGTTGAAGCCTACCATGAGCAGTGCGTGATAAAGCCCGTAAACGATGTACTGCAGGGCAAGGCCGTGCCATACGCCCATCAGCAGAAACAGCAGCACATATCCGATATTAGACACCGCCATGCGGTTTTTGATCCATTTTTTCTTTGTCATCCAGAAGACAAAGCGCATAAATACGTAGTCTCTGAACCAGAATGAAAGGGACATGTGCCAGCGGTTCCAGAAATCTTTAATATTGCGGCTGATAAACGGCATATTAAAGTTTTCCGGCGACTTGATCCCCATGATATAGCTGATGCCGACCGCAAAAGCGGTATAGCCGGCAAAATCGAAGAACAAGTAAAGGCTATAAGCGTACATGTATCCGAGTCCATGTGCAATCTTGCCTGACGTGAGATGCGACAAATTCAAAATAATGTACGTATTAATGCAATAGCCGATAATGAATTTGTATAAAAAGCCGAGAAAAATTTTGTTGATTCCTTTGTAAAGCAGCTCTTCATATTGCTCTTTCGTCCAGACCGTCTGCTCGTCTTTTTCAAAACGGCGGTACCTGTCGATCGGCCCTGATGAGATGGTCGGGAAAAAGAGAATAAAATAAAGCAGTCTGCTGACGGGAAGCTGTTGTTTGATCAGCCCGTCGCGGGTTTCAATAATAAGCTGAACCCCTTTAAAGGTTAAGTACGAGATTCCGAGAAAGCTTGCCCAGTTGTTCAGGCCAAGGAACGGCAGCAGCTTGGAAATTGCCAGGGGCAGAATCGAAGCTGCTGCGGCCAAACAAAACACAAAGCCGCTGTTCGCTTTTGAACGGTAGGCAATATAGCCTTTGATCAGCACCGTTTGCCAAAGCGTAAACAGGCAAAGAGCGATGAGCCCGTGCAGGCTGTTTGAAAAAATGAGAGCCAGCACGACAACGGAGACCGCCATATTGTAAAAGCGGAAGCTTTTTCCGTTGAGACCGAGAATGATGGTCGGCGCGAGCAAAACTGCTAAAATGATGAAGAAGAGAAATGAACCGTACGGTGTCATATTGTTACCTCTTCTTTAAGCCGTTTCCGGTCAATTTTGCCGTTCGCAGTCATCGGAATCTCTTTTTGATACACGAATTTTCTCGGGATCATATAAGCCGGCAGCGTACTGCCAAGGTCTTTCTTAATGGCGCTCGTCAGCTGGTATTCCTTTTCGAAATCGTGTTCGGCAGGCACGATCATCGCGATCAGATACTCGATTTTCTCCTCGCGGTAGAATGGAATCACCACGGCAGACTGGACGTACTTCGAACGATTGATTTGATATTCGATCTCTTCCAGCTCGATGCGGTAGCCGTGCAGCTTAATTTGGAAATCGAGCCTTCCCTGGAAGAACAGCAGGCCGTTTTCTTTGTAGCCGGCGTCTCCCGTGCGGTAAGCCGCTTCACCGTTATATGAGAAAAACACTTTTTCCGTCAGCTCTTTTTCGCCTAAATAGCCTTTGCTGACGCTTTTTCCGGTGATGATAATCTCGCCTTTTTCACCGTCTTGAACAGGTTCACCGTCTTCATTGACGATGACAATATCAGTATCGGGCTTCGCCGAACCGACAGGAAGGGAAGAGTACCGCTCCAAAATGTCGTCTGTCACTTCAATGGAGGTGACGGCGACCGTTGCCTCCGTCGGGCCGTATGTATTGAAGACCCGGGCTTTCGGAAATCTTTCTTTCAGCTGTCTGGCGACTGATGCAGGGAGCGTTTCTCCGCAAAACATAAATACGCGGAGGCCCGGCAGCAGTTCCTCTGAAAAGGACGGATCCATCAGGCACATTTGTGCAAAGGAAGGAGTCGATGTCCAGACATTGACGTTTGATTGTTTCAGCGCTTCAAACAGAATCTTCGGCCTGTTGATCATATCTTTCGTAACGGTCCACAGAGTACCTCCCGCCTGCAGGCAAGGATATAGGTCCATTACCGATAAGTCAAAGGAAAACGGCGCCTGGTTTAAAAACACGTGACCGTTCTCAACCGGAAAATCTTCTGTCACCCAGTTTGCAAAGCTTTGAAGATTATCGGCTGAAATTTGCACACCTTTTGGATTTCCGGTGCTTCCGGACGTATAGATGATGTAAAACGTCTCTCCGTCCTTCACCCAGTTATCCGGATTTGTCTCGAGCTGTTCACCTGTGTCAAGGTGCTCGGGTGTGACCACGGATATGAGGGCATCACCCGTATCGAGATCGGTTCCGGAGTTGTTGAGCAGCAGCCCGGCTTTTGAGCTTTTGATGATCTTCATCACCCGGTCCGCCGGGATCGAAACATCCACCGGTACATATGGGTGGCCGGCTTTTACGCAGGCGAGGAAAGAAACTGCCATTTCCGGCTGCATATGACCGTAGACGATGATGGGTGAACGATCGCCGATCGTTTCTTTTTGAAGCCGGCAAGCGAGGCGCTCCGACTGTGACCACAATTTGCTGTATGAAAGCGTCTTGTCATCATTCACAAATGCAAGTGCATCGGGTTGTGTTTGTGCATAATGTTTAATCGTTTCTATCAGTTTCATTTTTGATTCTCCATTAAAAGTCGTTATAAATATATGAACCTGTATTTGCTGTATGGAATCCGTAAATCAAAAACAACAGCAGCAAAATAAGAAAGTAATAGGAAGTGTTTAGGAGCCACTTCATTGTTGTTTTTTCATACAACATTTTCAGCTTTGTTAACATTGATCTGTTCCTTTCCCTTATGAAATAGCCGTCACAACAGTATAAGACGAATTTAATTTATAAAAGTTTCATTTCTTCAAAAAAAGTGGAAAAAAATTTGTGGCGTTTTGTTCAAAAAACCTTAAGTCCCAACAGCCTATTATAAACATATTGTGCTGAAGATCAATCCATCCTTCTCTTTTCTTTTTGGAAAACGAATCCAACTTTTGAAACATAAAAAAGGATCATAAGAAACAGCGCTTATGATCCTTCTGATAAAATTAAAAAAAGGGATGCCGGGGATTAATAAACAAATGCTGTCCCGACGATGATGAGCAGGATAAATAACACGACGATCAGAGCAAAGTTAAAGTGACCACCCATTGTGCTTCACCCCCTTGTTTTAATATAAAATATGAAACAAATGATGCTTTCGAAAGGGATATCCATTTAGAAATACAGAAAATAATTAAGAAAACTATTTTTTTATAGAAAAAAACAAGTTCTTTATGTTCGAAACCTTAACGGAAATGGAACCGTCTACTGTTTTGAAAAGAAATCAATTTGATATAAGGAGACCAATTATGGAAACTTCAATAGATCAAATAGCAGGATTGCCGCAGCATCAAATAGAAGATTTTCGAAAGCTGATGGAAGACTGGAAAAATGAACTTTTAGTTTATAAATTCGCTTTAGACCAAATGGATACGAAATTTTCGATTATCAGCCAGGAATACAACTTAATTCACGGCCATAATCCGATCGAACACACGAAATCACGCGTGAAAAACTTTGAAAGCCTGATCAACAAGCTTGTAAGAAAAGGCTGCGATATTACAACGAGCGCTGCCAAAGAGCATATAAACGATATCGCCGGACTGAGAATCGTTTGTTCATTTTTGTCGGATATCTACAATATGGTCGAAGTGCTGAAAGAACACGAAGATATTAAAATTTTAAAAGTGAAGGACTACATCAAAAATCCGAAGCCAAACGGCTACAGAAGCCTTCATTTGATTGTAGAAGTGCCCGTTTATTTGACAAACCGGGTGGAGCATGCCAAGGTGGAAATCCAGATCAGAACGATCGCCATGGATTTTTGGGCAAGCCTTGAGCATAAAATTTACTATAAATTAAATAATGAAGTGCCTGATCGGCTGACAGACGAGCTGAAAGAAGCCGCCGATATCGCCAATTATCTGGACGAAAAGATGCTTCATATCAGAAGAAAAGCAGATCAATAAAGAAAGCCGGGACGAGACGTGATCTGCACCCTGTCAAGTAGACAGTGGAAATAACTAAAACACACTAGACGGCTTTAGCCCTGTATTCCACCGGGCTGAGGCCGTTTAGTTTTTCTTGTAGACGATCGTGGTTGTAAAAGTGGATATATTCATCAATTGCGCTTTGAAGTGCCTCAAATGTCTCGTACGAATTCCGTCTGTATTTCTCGCATTTTAATTTCCCCCAAAACGACTCAATGGGGCCGTTATCAATACAGCGGCCGACGCGGGACATACTCTGTGTCATATTTGCGTTTTCAATCATCCTTCTAAACTGGTGGGACGTGTATTGAAAACCTCTGTCGCTGTGAAGGAGAGGACGTGCGTTTGGGGCTGCCTCAAGCGCTTGGTTCAAGGTTTTAAACACAAGGGCGTTATTATTGGACTTCCCCAGCACATAAGACACGACCATTCCCTCATGAAGATCTAGAATGGCACTGAGGTACGCTTTCCGATGGCCGTATTTTAGCTCCGTCACATCGGTCACCCATTTTTGATTTGGTTTGTCCGCTTTAAACTCTCGATTCAGGATGTTTTCGGACACATGTTGAGGCGTCGCTTTGCCGTAACGTTTTTTCTTCCGCCGAATGACACACTCTAGCTTGGCGATTTTCATCAGCCGATAGATGCGCTTATGATTGAGGCGCTCTTTAAAGCGGCGCTTCATGTTTAAGGTCATTCTGCGGTATCCGTAGATACCGCCAATTTGTTCATGAAGAAGCGTCATCTCGGCGATAATCTTTTCATTCTGTTTTTCTCTCGCTGAAGGTACGCGTTTTTTCCATTTGTAATACCCTTGGCGCGAAACTTCGGCAATCTCACATAACATTTGAACAGAGAAACTTTCTTTTCGATTCAGCTCTAAAATGGCGAGATATCGATCTTCGTACCGACTCTGACTCAGAACCGCCTCCTTTTGATCTCTTCCAACTTTTTTAAGAACGCATTCTCTGCACGCAAACGCTCATTTTCCTGTTCCAGCCGTTTGTTTTCCCGTTGAATTTTTTCTTCAGGTGTCAGTTCTTCTTCGGTTTTGCGTTTTCCCCGTGTATCTTTTAAGGCTTCTTCTCCACCTTCTTGATACTTTTTCACCCATTGATACACCTGTTGATAGGAAACTTGATGAATCTCCATCGATCTGGCGTAATCTTTTCCGTGGGCTAGGCAATCCTTCGCAATCTTAATCCGTTCTTCCAAAGAAACATTCTTCCGTTTGGTCATTAAACGATTCCTTCCTCTCCCACTGTCTTTTAACGTTTTATGACCATTATAAAGCTCGACCCACTTCATGAGCACGGATTTACTGGAAATCTTATATTTTCTCGAGATTTCTCTTTGAGAGTAGCGTCCGGATAAGAAGTCTTTCACGGCATTGTATTTTAATTCTGCGGGATAGAACTTATGGCGCTTTGAACGTTCCAAACTCTCCACACCCGCCATATCATGCGATGTTCTCCATTCACGAATCGTTTCGGCATGAATGCCATATTTTTCTGCGATCTCCTTCACCGAATTATTGCCCTGATCACATTCTGATAGAATATTCAATTTTTCTTCTTTTGAAAACCATTTTCCAGCCATGAAAAAACTCCCCCAAGGCAAACAGATTTTTTTATTTCATCTGTCTACCTTTAGGGGAGCATATCAACGTTCGCCCGGCTTTTTTTCGTCTGCCTGTCAGAGCCGTTCCCTCCCGGGTGCACTGTGCGGCTTTCTTGACAATGCAATTGTCCGGGCGCATTCTTGATGTGGCGTCTCAGATGATCCGATTAAACAGATCCTGCCAATTACATATCGTTTTCAAGATTTATTTTGAAAACAAAAGTGAATCGAAAAAGTGAATCGAGAAAAAGATAATAAATATGAGGAGGTCTTGATATGAGCGGACTGCAAATGGATTTCAACAAAACTGCACTTGTACTCATCGACTTGCAAAAAGGAATCGTCAATATTCCCGGAGGAGATGCCGTCGTGAAAAAGGCAACCAAATTAATTGACGTGTTCCGCCAAAAACAAGGTTTTATCTGCTTTGTGAATGTCGCGTTTCACGATGGGAAAGATGCGTTAAAGCCGGTAACAGATCAGACTGGGCAGGTTCCGGGGGAGCGCCCGTCCGATTGGGCCGAATTCGTACCTGAACTGGGGATCACAGAAGGCGACTATACGGTCACAAAGCGTCAATGGGGCGCTTTTTTCGGAACGGATTTGGATCTCCAGCTTCGGCGCCGCGGAATCGATACGATTGTGCTGTGCGGAATCGCCACCAATATAGGGGTGGAAAGCACGGCCCGCGAGGCGTTCCAGCTAGGCTATCAACAGATCTTTATTACGGACGCGATGACGACATTCAGCGAGGAAGAGCACGAAGCCTCAATCCGTTTTATTTTTCCTAGAATCGGCAGGCTTCGGACAACGGAAGAGTTTCTGGAAGAGCTGTGATGAAAATATCCAAGAAAAGTAGGGCGTTGTTTTTGACGACCGTCGCATCTGGAACCATGCTGAATCCGCTGAACTCTTCCATGATTTCATTGGCTCTTCACAGCATTCAAAAAGAATTTCAATTGTCATTTACGACCGTATCGTGGTTAATTTCATCCTTTTATTTAGCCAGTGCGGTCGCCCAGCCCGTAACAGGCAAACTGGGAGATTTAATCGGCAGGAAAAAGATGTTTTTGTCCGGCCTGATTCTCGTTGCCATTTCCGCAATCGGGGCCCCGCTGGCTCCCGCTTTTATGGTGTTATTGGTGATGCGGCTGTTTCAATCTATAGGGAGCAGCGCGATATACCCGTCAGGAGTCGGGCTGATCAGGAGCCATATCCGCGATCGCCAGGCGTCGGCTCTAGCCGTTCTCTCGATCTTCGCTTCCGCGATGACGGCATTGGGGCCGACGGTGGGAGGCTTTTTAATCGTCTGGGGCGGATGGCCGGCCATTTTTACGGTTAACTTTCCGTTTATCATCTTCAGCTTTGTATTTGGGCTGCTTATGTTTCCGAAAGATGAAAAAAGAGCCGGCTTGAATGTCAAATCTGTTTTGAAGCAGCTTGATTTGCCGGGCATCATCTTATTTGCCTGCGGCATCGTTCTTTTGTTGTCTTTTTTACTTTCTTTAAGCACCGTTCCCCGTTATGCGGAAGGGGTCTCCGGACTCATTCTGCTGATCGTGTTTATCATGTGGGAACACCGGACGGAAAAGCCGTTTATCGATATGCGCCTGTTTATTTCGCATCGGGCTCTGTCATCGGTGTATATTCAATTTATTATTTTGAACATTTTTAATTACTGCCTGTTCTTCGGGCTTCCGAGTTATTTTCAGGATGAGATGCACCTTTCCGTTCAAACGAGCGGGCTGTTGATGCTGTTTATGTCAGGAATGAGCATCATCGTGTCGCCGCTTACGGGCAGATGGATAGACCGCTCAGGCGAAGCGCAGCCTGTATTGATCGGGGCTTGTCTGATGATCGCCGGCGCGGTTCTGATGACGCTCTTTTTCGTGGAGGCGCCGATGATATGGAAAGGCCTGATCCTTTCCTTGCTCGGCATCAGCTACGGTCTCGGCAACGTTGCCCTGCAGGCTGCGATGCTGACGGCAAGCCCGAAGGACATCGTCGGTACGTCTTCTGGACTCTTCCAAACGTGCCGCTACTTGGGCTCGATCCTTTCCTCAGTCATTCTCGGCATGTTGTTCGGAAAAGAAATCACGGCCCATCATTTTCAGGAATTGGGAATCATCATGATTGTCGTCGCCATCGGAAGCCTGATCTTTAGTTTCCGGTTTGTCAAATTGGCGAAGGATCTGGATTGACTAAAATAGAGCTGCAGGGTGCGGCTCTATTTTTTGTTATGACGATTCATTCAAAACTGAACAAAAAATGAGTAATATACTGAGAGCGGTGAAACGATGGTCATACGTTTTTTATAGGAAATCAACGGCTGTGCTTTTTGGTCACAATCGTGATCATCATAATGACTATAAAGAGAAACGAATAACTGTATAAGATAAGGAAACACAATACATCATCTCCTAATAAATTTTTGAGAAGATAATAAATAAAATGTTGACTGTTGCAATAATAAGAGCACCGAGGATTACAATAAATGTATGTGCACTCAAGTTTATAGCGTTATTTGCCAGTAATATAAAAAAAATAAAGAGATATCCCATCAAAATAAAATAATTATAAAACATGGCTTTTTGTTGTATTAATTTATAGCGCTCATCATTTTTCGCAAATTGAGGATACAAATAACCTAATCTGAAAAACATGATAAATAAAGAAAAAGGCAGAAAAGCCATTTCAAATTCAGATTTTCCATTAACCCATGAGCTAAAAAAGTATATAGACTTAAAATCAACATCAAAAAACTGATTGTGAAATTACCTGATCGCGAATTCATGATTTACCTCCTTAAACATCTTCGCTGTCCAGAATAAATAATTCATCTACTGCAGTTTCAAAAAGCTTAGCCATCAAAATTGCTAACCGAAGAGACATAAAGTTTAGAAACTAAGGTTTCTTAGGATTAATTGTGCTTTTTACCCTCCTGTGAAACCACCTTAATAAATGAACTTTACATCAATGCAACTATACAAAAGGGCCCGAGAGTCCCGAAGCAGAACATGCGCAAAAATCCTTAAACAAAAAATGAGCGAAATCCGGGTATTACCGGAGAGCTCGTAGTCTCGGGCGACAGCGGGAGTGAAGATGGCGCTGCATGTCGGAGGTGATCGGCACAAGTCGTTCTCCATGCTGATCGTCTTTTTATTTTGGTGTTTTGTCCATGGATTGTCGCGGCAGCCCTACATTTAGGAGCCGATCTGATATGAGGTATACTGAAAAGGCGAGGGAGTGCGCTCCCGAAAAACGACGGCCTGCCTGTGATCTTATTAATGTGTTGGCGGCCAAACACGTCTCAGAAATGACCTAAAAAGGATGATGAACATGAACCAGAAGCTGATTCAAATCAGTCAAAACGTACTGTCGGCCTGTCTCGGGCTGAAAAAAGGGGAGTCTTTTCTGATTGTCTGCGACGACAATAAAAAAGGTCTGGCAGAATCTTTGTATCTGGCGGGACAAGCGCTTGAGGCGGAAACGATGCTTGCGGTCATGAAGACAAGGGGAAAACCGGGCGAAGAGCCGCCGCCGTCAATTGCTTCGGCAATGAAGCATGCAGATGCCGCCGTTTGCATTACCGAGCATTCTTTGACCCATACAAACGCCCGGAAAGAAGCTGCGAAAGCGGGAACGAGGATTGCGACGATGCCGGGGATTACGGAAGACATGTTTTTGAACGGCGCGATTTCCGCCGATTATGAAAAAGTAAAGGAAAGAACGGAAAACGTTTGTGAGGTCCTTTCAAACGGACGGTCTGTCCGTATAGATAAGGCGGGCTATATTCTTACGTTTTCAATCGACGGAAGGAAAGGGATTCCGAGCACCGGCATGTATTTGAATCCCGGGGAATCCGGCAACCTGCCTTCGGGTGAAGCGTATATCGCGCCGCTTGAAGGTACGGCAAACGGCCAAATCGAAATAGACGGGTCGCTGGCCGGCATCGGAACATTAAGCTCACCGCTCGTGTTAACGATTGAAGACGGACGGATCACGGATGCTGAGGGCGATGCCGCCGAACAGCTGCTGAACATTCTTGGGAGCGGCGACGGCCGGTGCCTCGGCGAGTTCGGCATCGGGACAAATGACCGCGCCAGAATAACCGGTGTCGTTCTCGAAGACGAAAAAGTTCTCGGCACCATACACACCGCATTCGGAAGCAACAACACGTTCGGCGGCACGATTGCAGCGGGTGTACATATTGACGGGGTGGTAACAAAGCCGACGGTTTATATTGATGATGAGCTGTTCATGGAAAATGGGACATTAAAAAAACAGAGCTGACGAGGCTCTGTTTTTTTAAAACGCGAATTATTGCGCCCGGCGTTCTTCCTTTTCGACTAAATCGTATACCGCTGTCCCGGCGATTTGCCCGGCCGTTTTCAGCCGGTCTTTGCTGATATGCTCAATCGTGTCGTAAGGGGTATGATACCATGGCTCCAAGGATTCGGTCCCCGGCTCCATCCAAATAAAATTGGCTGAATCGATTCCCGCGTCATGGAAAGGAACGTGATCTGATGAACCGCCCTTTCTCAAGGCTAGAACATCCTTTCCGATGTTCGCTGCGGCATTTTTGCTTAATTCCCAGATGAGATTTGCGGAACCGTCAGGTGTATTGATATAAAGCTGTGAAGCATTTTCCCAGCTTGTAGCGACCATGTCTAAGTTGAAGTTTGCTTTGCTTCTTTTTAATTCCTCCCCGGACAGCTTGCTGACATAATATCTCGAGCCGACAAGCCCGATTTCTTCAGCACCGAACGTAATAAAGCGGATTTCTTTATCGGTCGGGATGTTTTTCATAATCCGCGCCAGCTCAAGGACGGTGGAAGTTCCCGATGCATTGTCATTGGCTCCGGGCGCTTCGGGGACGCTGTCATAATGCGATGTGACATACACGATATCCGGATTTTTGATTCCTTTCGGTTTACGGACGCCGATGACGTTTTGAGAGGTTTGATTCGGGAAGGACTTGAGCTTTAGCGTTGCTTCCCGTTCTGTGAGCAGTTTTTCGCCGTCTTCCTTTTTGACGCCGACGACCGGAATGCCGGTTTTATTCCCGCTGAGGTTTGGCGTAAGCGGAACGAGGCTGTCTGCATTGTTATAGATGATAACCCCGGCAGCGCCCGCATCTTCCGCATTTTTCACCTTTTCATAAAACGTCAGCTCCCCTCTTAAAATAACGGCGATTTTCCCTTTCGCTTCTTCTGTGAAATCGCCGGCAAGACCGAGTCCGGCGTCATAGAGCGGAGCGGTCAGACCTTTGCCTGAAGTAGGAGCCGAACCTGCCGCAGGCCGGGACGATATTTCACTGCCACGGACGGTGAGCGTTCCTTCTAATCTGTCGGGGATGCTGAACGTCTGTGTACTCACTTTCAAATTCGATTTTTTCATTTGAGACGCGATGAATGCCGCGCTCTTTTTTTCTGCTTTCGTGCCTGTTACACGCGGCCCGATCGTCTCGCTTAAGTGGTAAATCGTTTGGTAAGCGCGGTTCTCATTGAATTTCTTGGCGATTTTCCCTTCCTGTTTCGATTGAATCGCTTGCGCTGCATGTACCGCGGACGTGCCCTCGGCTGCCGGCAGGAAAACGCCCCCCATAAGAACGGCTGCAGCCATACTAATGGCCATCATTTTCTTCTTCATTTCAAACCCTCCCTGATCGATCTTTAGTACAGAAAGATTCGCATTGCGAAAGAAAAATCCTGCCCCGGAAAAATAAATGAGGCGTAAGACTCGTTCAGTGCTGTTTATAAGGGAAGCGAGATCCATAAAAAAGAATCTGTTTGATATAAAAAAAGCAGTTGACGGGCGGGGTCCTTTCTGATTAAAATACGTCGAATAATCAGAATTCTGATTTTGAATCACATATGTGAATGGTGGAGGGTGTTATGTCTGTAAAATCCGCAGTACGCGTCATGCGTATATTTGAACTGCTTACAACCCATCCGGATGGGTTAACAATAAAGGAGATCGCAAGAGAATTAGCGCTTCCGCAGAGCAGCACATTCCACTTGGTTGTAACGCTTTTTGAAGAAGGCTATCTTCAGCAGGATGCGGGTAAGCGCTACAGGCTTGGAGCAAAGCTGATTCAAATTGGAACCGCTGCCATGGAATCGGTTGATATATCAGCCCAGGGCGTTCCTTATTTAAAACGGCTGATGGACGGCGTGCAGGAAACGGTGTTCATGGCCGTCCTGTCCGACGATCAGCTTGTCTATATTGCAAAGATCGACAACAACCGGTCGATCAGAACGACCGCACAGCCCGGATCGCGAAAGCCGCTATATTGCACAGGTCTCGGCAAAGCCTTTTTAGCCTTCATGCCGGAGGACGAAAGAAGGAAGCTTATCGACCGCATCGAATTCGTCCGGTTTACAAAAAACACGATGACAAGCAGGGAACAACTGGAGGAACAGCTGAAACAGTTTGCAGAATTGGGATATGCAATTGATGACGAAGAAAATGAAGAAGGCTTGTTTTGTTTGGCAGCTCCGGTATACGGATCAGACAGCGTCATCAAGGCGGCCATCAGCACGGCGGGACCCAAGGACCGCATGTTGAAAAGGAAGGATGTCATTGCCGAACAGCTTCTTGAAACAGCGGGAAAAATAACGGAAGCAATTGGCGGCTATGTTCAGCCGCCCCGCATGAAGGGGGGATTTTGATGGATGTCATAAGCATAGGAGAAGCGATGGCACTGTTTACTCCGAATGAAGACGGTCCCCTCAGATACGCGCGAAACTATTCTGCGAGAATTGCGGGAGCCGAAACAAACACATTGATCGGCCTTGCTAAGCTCGGGAAAAAAACGGGCTGGATCAGCAGGCTGGGAAAGGATGAGTTCGGGGCCATGATTCTTTCTTCTGTAAGAGGGGAAGGGGTCGACGTCAGCCGGGTCAAGATCGATGCGGACGCACCGACAGGCTTGTTTTTTAAAGAAAGGGCAAACGAGGCGCAAGTAAATGTCTTCTACTACAGGAACGGCTCTGCCGCAAGCTTTCTCGAAAAGGGCGATATCGATGAGGATTATATCAAAAACGCCGGTTTTCTGTACATTACCGGGATCACGCCGGCTTTGAGCGAGAGCGCTTCAGAAGCGGTGTTTTATGCGGTTAAGCTTGCCAGAAAGCATCATAAACCGGTCGTATTTGATCCGAATGTAAGAAAAAAGCTCTGGGAACCGGAACGTGCGAGACAGACGATATTGGAACTTGTCAAACAGTCTGATGTCGTTTTGCCGGGACTAGGCGAAGGCCGGTTTTTATTCGGGACAGATGATGAGAAAGACATCGCAGAGGCTGTTCACCAGCTCGGTTCTGATATTGCCGTCGTCAAGCTGGGGGCAAAAGGGGCCTACTACTCTTCCAAAAATGAGAGCGGTTACGAAAGAGGCTACGAGATTCAGAGAGTAAGAGATCCCGTGGGAGCCGGAGACGGCTTTGCCGCCGGCATTCTGTCGGGCTTGATTGAAGGCATTCCGCTCCCGGAGGCTGTTAAAAGAGGCTGCGCGGTCGGCGCTATGGTGACATTGGTAAACGGTGATATTGAAGGGCTGCCGGACCGCGATCGATTGTTTGCGTTTATGGAGCAATCCGAAGAGGACGATGTCAGCCGATAGACTTCAAATGAAAGGGTGAGAGAGATGGAGGCTTTATCACAAATTGAAAAACATAAAGTCATTGCGATCGTCCGCGGCTATCATGCGGATGATGCACTCAAAATCGCGGAAGCGTTAAAAGAGGGCGGCATCAGGCTGGTAGAGATGACGCTTAACTCGCCTCAGGCGCTGAAAGCGATAGAGGCCGTTTCAGAACGATATGGAGATGACATGCTTGTCGGAGCGGGCACGGTGCTCGACGCCGAATCGGCGAGAGCGGCTTTGTCGGCCGGTGCCCGGTTTATCCTGTCCCCGACCGTCAATGAAGAAACGATTAAGCTGACAAAACGGTATGGGGCGGTGAGCATTCCGGGAGCTTTTACCCCGACTGAGATTTTGACGGCTTACGAAAGCGGCGGGGATATCATCAAGGTGTTTCCGGGAACGATGGGACCAGGCTATATCAAGGATATTCACGGGCCGCTCCCGCAGATTCCCCTGCTTCCGACGGGAGGCGTCGGATTGGACAATATCCGCGAGTATTTGGATGCCGGAGCCGTCGGAGCGGGAATAGGAGGCGCCCTCGTCAAAACGAATGAAGAGGTCACAGGTCCGTATTTAGAAAACCTGAAAGAAAAAGCAAAGCAATTTGTCGAAGCAATCAAAAGGGGATGAGTGATATGAAGATTACAGGCTTTGAATGTTTTCAAGTGCCGCCGCGCTGGCTGTTCTTAAAAATCGAAACGGATGAAGGCATCACCGGATGGGGTGAACCGGTGATCGAGGGCAAGGCCGCAACCGTTAAAACGGCGGTCGGCGAATTAATGGAATACTTGATCGGCAAAGACCCGATGGATATTGAAGATCACTGGAACGTAATGTACAGAGGCGGGTTTTACAGGGGCGGCCCGATTCTGATGAGCGCGATAGCGGGAATCGATCAGGCGCTTTGGGACATTAAAGGAAAATTTTATAATGCACCCGTCCATCAGCTTCTCGGCGGGAAGTGCAGAGACTCCATTAAAGTCTATTCATGGATTGGAGGAGACCGGCCTCAAGACGTCGGTCTGGCCGCAAAGCAGGTGGTCGAAAAGGGTTTTACAGCCGTCAAAATGAACGGTACGGAAGAGCTCCAATATATTGACTCGCACGAAAAAATCGATCAGGTGATCGAGAGAATCGCGGCCGTCAGGGAAGCGGTCGGCCCCTACGTTGGCATCGGCATCGATTTTCACGGCAGGGTGCACAAGCCGATGGCAAAAATATTGGCGAAGGAGCTTGAGGCTTTTCGTCCGATGTTCATTGAAGAGCCTGTGCTGCCGGAGAACAATGAGGCGCTCAGGGATATCGCAAACCTTGTCTCGATACCGATTGCCACAGGTGAGCGGATGTTCTCAAAATGGCAGTTTAAACAACTGTTGACAGATGGCTATGTCGATATCATCCAGCCCGATTTGTCACATGCCGGAGGCATTACTGAATGCAAAAAGATCCTCTCGATGGCGGAAGCGTTTGATGTCGCGGCGGCCCCTCACTGTCCGCTCGGCCCGATCGCACTGGCGGCCTGCCTGCAGGTTGATGCGACTTGCCACAACGCCTTCATTCAGGAGCAGAGCTTGGGGATCCATTACAATAAAGGCACGGATCTGCTCGATTATATGCTGGATCAAGATGTCTTCTTCTACGAAGACGGCTATGTCCGCATTCCAAACGGGCCCGGCCTCGGCATCGATATCAACGAAGATCATGTCAGAAAAATGGCCGAAATCGGACATAACTGGCGAAACCCGGTATGGCGGCACAGCGACGGCAGTGTGGCAGAATGGTGAAAAATGATGGCGTTTTCATTCTAAAAAAGGTGTGAGGAAGGGAGAGGCGTAATGAAAGCAGCAAATGCAAAAGGGAAACCGACGAAGGTTCGGGTGCGCGTATTGTTGTTTATCTTTGTATGTGTCGTGATTAATTATATGGACCGCAGCAATATTTCGGTGGCCGCCTCACGGTTGGGGGACGACCTGAACTTATCAGCCGTTCAATTAGGCTTGATTTTTTCGGCCTTTGGCTGGGCATATTGTGCGCTGCAAATCCCGGGAGGCGGTCTTGTCGATCGGTTTGGCCCGAGGCTTGTCTACGGCTTTACGCTGATTACCTGGTCGCTTGCAACATTGCTGCAGGGGTTTGCCCGCGGCTTTGGCTCGCTTTTCGGTCTGCGGCTGGCGACAGGTGCCTTTGAGGCGCCGGCCTTTCCGGCGAACAACCGGGTGGTGACGTCATGGTTTCCTGAGCAGGAAAGGGCATCAGCCATCGCCTTTTATACATCCGGGCAGTTTGCGGGCCTCGCGTTTTTGACGCCGGCGCTTACTGCCATCCAGCATATCGTCGGCTGGCGCGGCCTGTTTATCGTCACAGGTGTGATCGGAATCATCTAGGGTATCGTCTGGTATGCGTTTTACCGTGATCCGGACCGTCATCCGAAAGTTAACAAAGCCGAGCTCGAACACATAGAAAAAGGCGGGGGAATCGTCCGCCGGCGTCAGGAGACAAAAGAGGAAAAAAACGCATTCAATTGGACGCATTTCAAACAGGTGACTGCTCACCGGAAGCTGTGGGGCATATATATCGGCCAATTTGCCGTCAATTCAACGCTATGGTTTTTTCTCACATGGTTTCCGACATACCTTGTGAAATATAGGGGGCTTGATTTTCTGGAGTCCGGTTTTCTTGCTTCGCTTCCTTTTCTTGCGGCCTTTATCGGTGTGCTGTTGTCTGGATTTCTGTCCGACTTTCTCGTGAAAAGGGGCGTATCCGCAGGGGTGGCCCGCAAGACCCCGATCATTACCGGACTATTCCTGTCGATTTCGATTATCGGGGCCAATTATGTTAATCAAACATCGTTGATTATACTGTTTATGACCCTTGCTTTTTTTGGGAACGGCCTTGCCTCCATCACATGGGTGCTCGTGTCTTCTCTTGTACCGAAGCACCTGATCGGGCTTACGGGAGGTGTCTTTAATTTCGTCGGAAGTCTCGCTTCAGTCATCGTTCCGATTGTCATCGGCTTTCTGGCTGACGGCGGAAGCTTTGCTCCCGCACTCGTCTTTACCGGGGTTCTTGCCTTAACTGGCGCTATCCTATATCTTTCTCGTAGGAAAAGTCGAACGGATTCAACTGCAAGACGAGTCAAATGAAAACCGAAATATCTCGATATAAAGATTCTCGACCACCGAATGATCGGCGGTTTTTTGGCTTTTTAGGAATAATTTCCGGGATTCGCCGCAAAATAACGGAAAACTATTCGATCAGGTGCTTCCAATGAATACATATTTTCGAAAAGATTATCATCTCGGTTCTTTTCATTTTTTTTCAACACCGCATATCGTGACATTGCTCGTGATTGCAGCACTCGGCGTTTGTCTGTTCGTCTTTCGGCGGACCCTCCAAGAGCCTAAATGGAACCGGGTGATTCGTTATGCTTTTGTTACGATTCTGATCATTTCAGAGATCAGTTATCATTCGTGGTTCATTTATGTCCGCTCATGGACGCCGCGCTATTGTCTGCCCCTTCATCTGAGCGATCTTTCCGTTTATCTCGTCATCATTTTGCTGCTCACAAAAAATCTGAACTTGTTTAAATTCCTATACTTTGCCGGATTGGGAAGCGCGCTTCAGGCCATGCTGACACCGGATTTGGGAAGATACGGTTTTCCGCACTTCAGGTTTTTCGAATTTTTCATTTCCCACGGGCTCGTCGTGCTGGCCTGCCTGTTCATGGTTGCCGCCGGGAAGTATAAACCGACGGTTCGCTCTCTTTGGATCACCTTTCTCATCATCAATGTATACGCGGGTATCATATTCGTGATCAACCGCATGCTGGAATCAAACTATATGTACATGATGAGAAAGCCGGGAGGCGGCGCATCGCTTCTCGATGTTCTCGGACCGTGGCCGTGGTATATCCTGTCGTCAGAAGCTGTGACTATCGTTTTCTTCTATCTCCTGTATGCTCCGTTTTGGATGAAAAAGAAAATGGAACGGTGACGTGTTTATTTTTCGAAAAAGGGGAATAGAACAAAAAAAGAGAAGGAGATGGAAACGATATGAAAAGCGACAGTACCATGCACATTATTTCTTGTACAGACAATAACTATGCACAGCATTTGAGCGTCATGTTCACCTCGCTGCTAATGAACATGGACAAAAATCGCGATGTCAAGCTGTACGTGATTGACGGCGGTATTGAAGAGGAGAATAAAGAACGGCTGAAAAAAACGGTCCATCGTTTCGGAGTTCCCGTCACATTTCTCGATGTAGAAAAAAGCAGGTACGACCGCGCCGTCGAGAGCAGCCATATTACAAAAGCGGCATACTACAGAATTTCGATTCCTGATTTGATCAGGGACGAAACCGTGAAGAGAATGATATATGTTGATTGTGACGCACTGGTGTTAGAGGATATAGCAAAGCTGTGGGATATGGACATTTCCCCTTATTTTGTAGCGGCAGTCGAAGACGCCGGCCAGCACGAACGCCTGAAAAAAATGAAAATCAGCGAAACTGCGAAATACTTCAACTCCGGCCTCATGATTATAGATATGGACAAATGGAGAAAACACAGCATTTCGGAAAAAGTGATCAACTTTATTAACAGCAACAGCGAAGACATGTTTGTATTCCATGACCAGGATGCGCTCAACGCGATTCTTTATGACCAGTGGCATGATCTTCATCCAAGATGGAACGCCCAGACCCATATCATGCTGAAGGAAAAAACGCCGGCGACTCTTTTGGACAAGAAGCGGTATATGGAAACAAGGGCAAATCCTGCAATCGTCCATTTCTGCGGAGGGAACAAGCCTTGGAATTCGCAAACCGCACACCCGTATGCACGACATTATTTTGAGTATTTGAAGCGCACAGCATTCCATCAGCCTGCCGACCTTTCTAAAAACCATGTCAGTTAACATGCCAGCCTTCTTTTTTTAGCTTAGATTCCTATATATAATCACGATAACCCTAACGTATCCCCATATCCGCTTGTTTCCTCATGATGGAAACAAGCATTTTTCTGGTCGCGAAATGAACAAAGAATGGAGGAAAAGCATGGCTAAAGTGCTGGTGACGCTAAGCGAACTTTTTTACCGCGCCGCTCCGCGCTTGAAAGAAAAGATTGAGGAGCTTGGGGCGGAATGCCTTTTTTTAGATTCGGAGAATGTAAGAAGAGAGGCTTTAATCACCCATGTCAAGGATGTCGATATTTACGTTCTCGGTGTTGAAAAAGCGGACCGCGAGCTGATCGATGCTGCCGGGAAGCTGCGCTATATCATCAAATTCGGCGCCGGAGTCGACAATATTGATGTGGCATATGCAAGACAGAAGGGGATTTCCGTCACGAATGCCCCGGGACAAAACGCGTCATCAGTCGCTGACCTGGCATTCGGCCTCCTCTTGGCAGGCGCAAGGTCGATTCCCCGGACAAATGACGACGTCAAAAACGGGATTTGGAAGATTTCCATGGGATATGAGCTTGATGGAAAAACGCTCGGGCTCATCGGTTTCGGGGAAATCGGCAAAAAAATCGCCAGACGTGCATCGGGATTTAATATGAATATTATGGCATACGGCACATACAAAGATTACAAATCGGCAAAGCAATTGAATGTGCGCTTTGCTGAACTCGATGACCTGCTGGCGAAATCTGATTTCGTCTGCATCAGCACATCATTGAGGCCGGAAACGTTTCATCTGGTGAACGAAGAACGCCTGGCGAAAATGAAAAATACGGCTTTTCTGATCAATATTGCCCGCGGAGAAGTCATCGATGAGAATGCGCTTATACAAGCGCTTGAACAGAATAAGATCCGGGGTGCAGCGTTGGATGTTTTTGAGACAGAACCTCCATCTGCCCGGGTTACAAGCCTCCCCAATGTGATCTGCACCTCTCATATCGGCGGTGCAACTTTTGAAAGCATCAGGCGCATTGAAAAAATTACATCGGAAAACATCGAAAGGTTTCTAGGCAACGAGCCTTTAACATTCACCGTAGAATCGGGCAAAGCACGGACATAAAGAAAGAGGCGGTACAAAGGAAACCGTCTCTTTTTTCTTTAGGATCTTTGGAAAAACTCCACCAATTCTCCATCAGGACCGAAAATAAAGAAATAGCGGTAGCCGTTCGGCAGTTCGGTGATTTCGTCTTCAAAAAGCTGAATGTCCCTTTCTTTTACACGGGCGAAGTCCTCATCAATATGATCGGTAGAAACGGCAAAGTGATGAACCTTTCCTTCCTGCGGAAGCTTGTCATTGTATCCCTCGATAAGCTCGAGTTCCGTTTCGTTCCGGTTTTCAAATCCGAGAAATGCAAGCTTCATGATGCCGTTCGTGTGTGTGAGCCTGTCTTTCAGCTTCATGCCGACAACGTCCTGATAAAATGCAATCGAAGCCTCAATATCTCTTCACCATTAGACCTACATGGTCGATTTGTGCCATATCGTCTTTTCTCCTCCTTTTTCTACACCATCTTAAAAAATCGGAATCATCTGTCAATTTAATGATCTTCCTTTGCATAAAAACAGGGACGGAGCGTTATGGTAGGATAGAGAAATACTAAACATAAGGACTGAACAGAATGAAGACGCTAAAGATCAAGCAAGCCTATGCAGCAAAGATTAAAAAAGGCTATCCCCTCATTTTAAAGGAAGCCGTTTTATCCAAGTGCGACGATATCGCTGAAGGATCGCTCATCGGCCTCACCGATGAAACGGGCGGTTTTTTGGGGAAAGGCTATTACGGAGTGCAGAATAAAGGAATCGGCTGGGTGCTCACGCAAAACAGGGATGTGCCCATTGACCAGCAGTTTTTTCTCAGCCGTTTGGCAAAAGCTTTTCAAGAGCGGGACGAGCGTTTCTGCGATTCCGATACGACGGCATTCCGCGTATTTAACGGAGAGGGCGACGGAATCGGCGGATTGACGATCGATTATTATGACGGATATTTTTTGATCCAGTGGTACAGCAAAGGCATTTATGCCTATAAGGAATCGGTTGTGGCAGCGCTCGATGAACTCTCGGACTACAAAGCCATTTACGAGAAAAAACGGTTCAGTTCGGCCGGGCAGTATGTCGAAGACGATGATTTTGTAAAAGGAGCGAGAGGAGAATTTCCGATCATCGTAAAAGAAAACGGGATTCATTTTGCTGTCTATCTCAATGACGGCGCCATGACCGGCGTTTTTCTCGATCAGCGCAACGTCCGGAAGGCGATTAGAGACCGCTATGCAGAAGGAAAAACAGTATTGAACACTTTCTCATATACCGGCGCGTTTTCCGTCGCTGCTGCGTTAGGCGGCGCGGCGAAAACGACAAGCGTCGATGTCGCAAACCGCAGCTTGAACAGGACAATCGAACAGTTCAGCGTGAACGGCCTTGATCATGAAGCGCACGATATTAAAGTAATGGATGTGTTCAACTACTTTTCGTATGCTGTCAAAAAGCAGCTCTCTTATGATCTGGTCATTCTCGATCCGCCCTCTTTTGCAAGAACGAAAAAACGTACGTTCAGCGCTGCAAAGGATTACAAAAATCTGCTGAAAGAAACGATTGCGATCACCAAAAACGAAGGCGTTATCGTCGCTTCGACAAACAGCAGCGCCTTCGGAATGAATAAGTTTAAAGGGTTTATCGATGCGGCGTGCAAAGAAACGGGGACAAGCTGCACCGTCCTTGAAGAATATTCGCTCCCCGAAGATTTTAAAACGGTGAAAAGCTATCCGGAAGGCAATTATTTAAAAGTCGTGTTTTTGCGGATTCATCACCGATAAAGAACGGTTTCTTTCAATAAAAAATCTGAAAACGATACCTCTTGAGAGATTATTCATGTATATTGATATTACGTGAAAAATTGAACAGGGGGACGTTATGGATTACGGAGTCATGTTATCAATTGGAATTTATATGGCTGGAATGCTTTTGATTGGATATTTCGCCTACAGGCGGACATCCAATTTAACCGATTATATGCTTGGCGGAAGAAACCTTGGACCGGCTGTCACCGCTTTGAGCGCGGGCGCTTCAGATATGAGCGGCTGGCTTTTGATGGGCCTTCCGGGTGCGATGTACGTAAACGGGCTGAGCAGCGGCTGGATTGTCGTGGGACTGACGGCCGGAGCTTATTTAAACTGGCTGTATGTCGCACCGAGGCTTAGAACGTATACGGAAACGGCCGGCAACAGCATCACGATTCCCGATTATTTTGAAAACCGTTTTAAGGACGGTTCGAGAATTTTAAGGATTACATCAGCCTTTGTCATTTTGATCTTTTTTACCTTTTATACGTCATCCGGAATGGTCGCTGGAGGAGAGCTCTTCAAAACCGCCTTTCATCTCGATTACCGGATCGGCATCTGGCTGACGGCCGGTGTCGTCGTTTTGTACACGCTGTTCGGCGGCTTTTTGGCGGTAAGCTGGACCGACTTTGTACAGGGAACGATCATGTTTATTGCGCTGATCCTGGTGCCCCTCGTTGTTTTTATCCATTTAGGGGGAATTGCGCCTGCTTTTTCTGATATCAGCGCCGTCGATCCGCACCTTCTGCAGCCGTTTAAAGGAACGACTGCGATTGGCGTACTGTCGCTCCTTGCATGGGGGCTCGGCTATTTTGGACAGCCTCATATTATCGTCAGGTTTATGGCGATTTCCAATGTGAAAGAAATGAAGAGCGCCCGCAGGATCGGCATGAGCTGGATGATATTCTCAATCTGCGGCGCGATGCTGACAGGTCTTATCGGCATCGCCTATTTCAGCGTAAACCACCTGCCTTTAAAAAATCCGGAAACGGTATTTATCGTTCTTTCTGATCTGCTGTTCCCTTCCGTAATCACAGGGTTTTTGCTGGCGGCCATTTTGGCGGCTGTGATGAGTACGATTTCCTCGCAGCTGCTCGTCACGTCAAGCGCGCTTACGGAAGATTTTTATAAAGCGTTTATTCGGAAGAACGCATCTGACAAAGAGCTTGTTCTTGTCGGAAGGCTTGCTGTTCTTGTCATTTCGCTGATCGCGCTGATCATGGCGCTCCATCCGAACGAAACGATTTTGAACCTTGTCGGCTATGCGTGGGCCGGTTTTGGAGCAGCCTTTGGGCCGGTTGTCCTGCTGAGCCTGTATTGGAAGCGGATGACGAAGTGGGGAGCGCTTTCGGGAATGCTCTCGGGCGCGCTTACGGTTATCGCCTGGGAACAGGTAAAAGCCTTTGCTGCGGTCTATGAACTGATTCCCGGTTTTATTGTGAGTACGGCTGTCATCGTGATCGTGAGCCTGCTGACGAAAAAGCCTTCGGCCGAGATTGAAAGCGAGTTTGATACGGCTGTAGAAAATCTGAAAAAGTAAAGGAACATGGAAAAAGGGCCTCCGAAGTTTGATTCGGAGGCCCTTTTTTGGCTACACGGCAATAAGCGAAATAAGAAATGGCGCGGCGCAAAGCGTAATGATCGCTGCCAAAATCATCGATACGCTTGAAATCGTTCCGGATACGGAGCTGAGCTCAAACGCTTTTGACGTACCGGCGCCGTGTGCGCTTGTTCCAAGCAGCACGCCTCTGGCGATTTCATTATCGATTCTGAAATAACGGATGACCATCGGGCCGATCACTGTGCCGAACAAAGCGGTCAAAATGACAAACACGGCGGTAACCGCAGGCACTCCGCCGATCATTTCAGAGACGCTCATTGCGATTGGCGTTGTCACTGATCTTGGAACGAGGCTCTCAATAAGATCCGCATTCAGCTTGAACAGCTTTGCGATAAACGCTGTTGACAAAATGGCGATGCAGCTTCCTACCGCCACGTTAATGATAATTTCAGCGGCATACTTTTTTAAAATAGGAAAGTATTTATACAGCGGAATCGCAAAAGCTACAGTAGCCGGCTGAAGCATATCGGTTAAAAGGCGCCCTCCGGCATTGTAGGCGTCAAAAGGCACGTTGATCAAAAGCAGCAGGCCGACCAATATGAGCGGCGTGATCAGTAAAGGCGAAGCATACACCTTCGGATGGCGTTTGTACACCGCCTTGGCTCCCATATAGATCAAGACTGTTGCGATCAGACTTAAGCATCCGATGAACATGTTTTTTTCCTTTCCTTTCTTTTAGCAATGATTTGCGTCAGCATCCCTGTCGATACCATAACGACAAACGTGCTGATCAGAACGACGAGTATAATGCTTGTTCCGAAGTGTTTGAGAATATCCCCATAGTTCATAATCCCGACTGCTGAAGGGATAAAGAACAATAGAAGTTCCGCGAGAAGCCACAATGCCCCGATTTCAACCCATTCAAGCTTAATGACCTTGAAATGGAGGAGCGCAAAAACGACGATAATCCCGAGGATGCTTCCGGGAATATTTATATGAAGAACGTCTACAATCAGATTCATCAAACGCGCAATGAAAAATAAAAGAGCGACCTGACTTATTCCTTTAATGAATGTTTTCATGTCATTATCCCCCTTTCTAGACAAAAGTGTACATGAGATTAAAGTATAGGTAAAATACATATACAGAATAATGATTATTCATTTTATCTATATGGGAATACGAGAAATCAGGGCGAAAGAAACAGTTAATTGACTAAAACTGTAAAACGGCTGACGGAATAGACTTCCTGTTTTCTGTGACCATTACACCTTCCTGCTCCCGTGTCTTTGGTCTTTCCACGATGAGAAGAGGGATTGGATTCGTGCAAAAAGACTGGTCTGATATTCTTAAAAAACGGCTTGTTTCAGATTGTTCACCATGTACAAATCCCTAAAAACAGTATTTAAAGCCTATTCAACATCCGTGCTTTTCGACTTAAACTATAAATATTGGAAATGTGCGCAAGTCTAGTAAAAGATGTGAATCTATGCTTGATCGGATCAAGAAAAAGTCATTCCACATCATCATGCAATTTCAGAGGTGACAAAAATGGACTACTCAGGCACGCTGGAGAAGATACACGGGGTTCTCTCCCACAAGGCCCAAGAGCTCGAAGAACAAATTTCAAGACTGGAACGGGCAAAGCGCGATGTTGAAAGAGAACAAGGCTTAGGCATCGAAGAAATCAGACAGATTTTGCGTCCGGGTCTTGGAGAAGCATGGACCGGAAGCCGGGCAGCCGACTTTGATGAAGCACGTGATGAAGCGCACACCGCCATGTACAGGATATTTAACGATGATTATGAGAGGTATATCCATAAAATCGATTTGAAAATATTTGCATTAGACGCTGAAAAAGGGGCGGTCGAGGCTGCGAGCTGGTCTGCTGACCGGGCGGACTATCTGCTGGAAAAAGGGGATGAAGCGCTCGATGCCCTGCATAGTACAATCAACGGTCTAAAAGGGTGGTTGAAATGAGCAAAACGATCAAACTGAACCATGGCGCGGTCATGAAACAGCTGGATCAAGTGAAAAGGGCGCTTGACTCGCTCTCTCTGCAAGGGCCGTCTGCCGGATCGCTTGGGCAAAATAAGCTTGATTTTACAGCAAAGTGGCTTGAACGGGAGGAAACCATCCGCGATATGGTGAACCAGTACAAAGAAGCTGTTCAAAAAAATATCGAAGACACTTGTTCAAACGTGGATAGCCTGAAGGAGCAGGATGAGGCCATCGCCAGAAAATAAGCGCCGCCGGCAGCAAGCCGGCAGCGCTTTTTTATATTGGGCGGGGTGCAGAAAATGTTGAATTTGGTTTAAAATATGGTGTGAAGCGAAAATCGTGCACGAAGCTCTGAAAGGATGTCAACCAAATGGACATACGTCATTTAACTTATTTTTTAGAAGTGGCCCGCCTGAAAAGCTTTACGAAGGCTGCCCAGTCGCTATACATCTCACAGCCGACGATTTCCAAAATGATCAAGAATCTTGAAGAGGAGCTGGGAATCGAGCTGTTTTACCGGCGCGGAAGGCAGATTGAACTGACTGACGCCGGCCAAAGCATGTACGTGCAGGCGCAGGAAATCACGAAATCGTTTCAAAATTTAACTTCAGAGCTGAACGATTTGATGGACGTAAAAAAAGGGCATGTCAGGATCGGACTGCCGCCGATGATCGGTTCAGGCTTTTTTCCGAAGGTCATCGGTGAATTTAGGGACAAATATCCGAATGTCACGTTTCAGCTTGTTGAACACGGGTCTGTGAAAGTGCAGGAGGGCGTAGAGGACGGATCGCTCGATATCGGGGTCGTCGTCCTGCCGGCGAAAGAAGAGGTCTTTCACTCGTTTACGATCGTAAAAGAAGATTTAATGCTGCTCGTTCATCCGTCACACCGTTTTGCCGGCGAAAAGGAGATCGAGCTTCGCCAATTGAGTGAGGAACCGTTTATTTTCTTTCGCGAAGACTTCGTCCTTCATGAACGGATCATTACAGCATGTTTGAAGGCCGGATTTCGGCCGAACGTAATTTATGAAACATCCCAATGGGATTTTATCAGTGAAATGGTGTCGGCCAATCTCGGAATCGGCCTGCTCCCTGAAAGAATCTGCCGGGATCTTGACCCCGAGCGGGTGAAGGTCATTCCTGTTGTCAGACCGTCCATACCCTGGCATGTCGCCGTCATATGGAGAAAGGACCGCTATCTTTCATTTGCAGCCAGAGCCTGGATCGACCACACCAAATCGTATATATGGAGCCCGAACGAAAGAATAGGAAGGAATGAAGCATGATGAACCGACAAGATGCCGCCCAAGCAATAGAGAAAGTCAGAAAAGAAAACCCGCTCGTGCATAATATGACGAACAACGTCGTGACGAACTTCACCGCAAACGGCTTATTGGCCCTCGGCGCTTCCCCTGTTATGGCCTATGCAAGGGAAGAGGCGGCCGACATGGCGAAAATTGCCGGCGCTCTCGTATTGAACATCGGCACGCTGAGCCTTGAGGTCGTTGAGTCGATGATCATCGCCGGAAAATCGGCGAATGAACACGGCGTTCCCGTTATCCTTGACCCCGTCGGCGCCGGCGCGACGCCGTTTCGAACGGCATCCGCCCAGCGCATCATGCGAAAAGTCAAGATCTCTGCCGTCAGGGGCAATGCCGCCGAAATCGCCAACACGCTCGGTGAAGAAAGCTGGGTGATAAAGGGAGTTGACGCCGGAGAAGAAAAAGGCGACCGGATCGCTCTGGCCAAAAAAGCGGCCAGCGTCTGGAATACAACTGTTATCATCACCGGTGCCGAAGACGTCATCACCGACGGGACAAAGCTGTATACCGCCGGAAACGGGCATGAGCTGCTGACGAAGGTGACGGGTACGGGCTGTCTCTTGACGTCTGTCATCGGCGCGTTTTGCGCCGTTGAAAAAGAAGCCTGCAAAGCCGCTGTATCAGCCGCGGTTTTTTATGGCTGCGCGGCGGAAATAGCCGCCGAAAAAACGGCGCATCAAGGGCCCGGAAGCTTTCAGATTGAATTTTTGAATCAGCTTGCCGCCGTCAATTCAGAGGATATAGAAGAGCGCGGCTTGATCATGGAGGTGGAGTAGGATGGCGCGTATTGTGCGGAAAAACATGAAAGACATGCTGTCCGTATACTTTATTATGGGCTCAAATAATACGGACGGCGACCCTTTGGCCGTGATTGAAGCTGCCTTAGAGGGCGGCGCGACTCTCTTTCAATTCCGCGAAAAAGGAGACGGGGCGCTAAAAGCGGACGAAAAAAGAGCTTTTGCGAAAAAAGTGCAGGCTCTGTGCCGCGAAGCTGGAGTCCCTTTCATCGTCAATGACGACGTTGAGCTTGCCCTTGAACTTGACGCCGACGGCGTTCACATCGGCCAGGATGACGAAAAGGCCGGGGACGTCCGGGCCAGAATCGGGGACAGGATTCTCGGCGTGTCAACGCATACGCTTGAAGAAGTGCTGCAGGCGGAAAAGGACGGGGCCGATTATATCGGAGCAGGGCCGATTTATCCGACGGAAACGAAGCGGGATGCGAAAGCCGTCCAAGGCGTCGCCCTGTTGAAAGAAATGCGGAAGCGGGGCATCGGCATTCCTGCGGTCGGAATCGGCGGGATCACGCTTGAAAACTGCGCGCCTGTCGTGGAAGCAGGAGCGGACGGCATCAGCATCATCAGCGCCATCAGCAAGTCCTCTGATCCGAAACAGGCCGCTGCTCGGTTTCGCACGAAGGTTGAAGCCGTTAAAAGCGAAAATTCCTAAAACGGGGTTTGCGCTTTTAAAATTGTTCATCTATAAACCGCTCCAAGAACCGCTCAATGATAATATAGGAAACACCGAGCGATGAGGCGGTGCGGCCGAGGGAGGAAATGTTCAGACGGTAATCGGTCAGCGCTTCTTTTTTACTTCTTGACGAAATCGTCTTCTTAATCGAATCGACGATCGCCGGATAAGATTCGACAATCGTATTTCGCAAAATAATCGTCTCCGGATTCAACGTTTTGATGATGTTGACGAGTCCCACGCCTATGTAAAAGCCGAATGTCTCGAACGTTTCCAGCATCTTTTGATCGCCGCGGTCGGCCAGCTCCTTGACCGTTTGATACAAAGGGGCCTTGGTATGCGAAAGATACGGAGAAAAAACGGCTCTTTCCGACGCATACAGCTCCCAGCAGCCTTTATTTCCGCATCTGCATAGAGGGCCGTTAATGTCGATCGACATGTGCCCCGCTTCTCCCGAAAACCCTTGCACGCCCCTGAACAGTTTGCCGTTCATCAAAATTCCTAAGCCGATGCCGGCATTGATGCTTACGAAAATGGCGTGTTCCAAATGTCCGGAATCGCCGTACTCCCTTTCGCCGATGGCTCCGGCATTCGCTTCATTTTCAACGAAAACCGGTACATTGTACGCTTTCTCAAGAAGGCTTTTTACTTGGAGAAGGTGAATCGGTTTATTCGGGGTGAAAACGACGTTCTGGTCATTGTCGACCAGGCCCGGCACACACACTCCGATCCCTGTCAAACCGTAATGGGAATCAGGTATCTTTGCGATGGCAAGTTCGATCAGTTCAATGAGGGCCTGCTCTGTCGCCGGAATGTCCGTCTCATCAAGTTCACGCTCGTATTGCTCAATAATCTCGCCTTCCAGGTCGGTTAAAACGACGATGATGTAATTCGTTCCGATATCAGCCCCGATCGCATAGCCGGCTTTCCGGTTAAATTTCAGCATAACGGGCCGTCTGCCCCCGCTCGATTGACCGCGGCCCGTTTCAAAAATAATGTCCTTTTGCAGCAGGGAAGACACTTGGGAAGAGACCGTTGACTTATTAAGCCCGGTTATTTCTGAAAGCTTTGCCCTTGAGACGGGGGAATTGGCTATGATTTGCTCAAGGATGAGGGCTTTATTCATTTTTTTGACAAGTGCTTGGTCTGCTGTATTCAATCCGATCACTCGCTTTTGATGTAGTGCTTTCATTATAGTACAGCGAATTTAAAAAACTCAAATTTTTCTAATATTGTAATTGAAAGCGCTTCGATCATCTTGTAAAATAAATGGAAAGAAGTTAGTTTAATGGTTAAACAAACTTTTTAGGGGGACTGTGAATGTTTTTTAAAGAAGTAGAAACGGTCAAGTATGAAGGGGCAGACTCGGATCATCCATACGCTTTTAAATATTACAACCCTGATGAACGGATCGGCGGCAGAACGATGAAGGAGCATCTCCGTTTTGCTGTTTCTTATTGGCATACGTTTGATGCGGACGGAAGCGATCCGTTCGGAGACGGGACGATCAGCCGCTCATGGAACAGGATGACGCATCCGCTGGATAAGGCGAAAACGCGCGCTGAAGCGGCATTCGAATTTTTTGAGAAGCTCGGCGTGCCATACTTCTGCTTTCATGACGTTGACGTCGTTCAGGAAGGCGATACATTGCGGGAAACGTTTCTTTATTTGGATAAAATGGTGTCATTTCTTAAGGAGATGATGGAGACAAGCGGGGTGAAGCTATTATGGAACACAGCAAATATGTTTACGCATCCGCGATTTGTGCACGGCGCCGCCACATCCTGCAATGCGGACGTATATGCGATTGCAGCGGCAAAAGTGAAAAAGGGGCTGGAAATCGCCAAGGAGCTCGGCGCTGAAAACTATGTGTTTTGGGGAGGCCGGGAAGGCTATGACACGCTGCTGAATACAAACATGAAGCTTGAGCTCGACAATTTGGCAGCATTTTATCGAATGGCAGTCGATTATGCACAAGAGATCGGCTTTGACGGGCAATTTCTGATTGAACCGAAGCCGAAAGAGCCGACAAAGCACCAATACGATTTTGATGCAGCGACATCGATCGCATTTTTGGAAACGTACGGTTTAAAAGAGCATTTTAAATTGAATCTTGAAGCAAATCATGCCACTCTTGCCGGACATACGTTTGAGCATGAGCTGAGGGTGGCTGCGCTCCACGATATGCTCGGCTCGATCGATGCGAATCAGGGAGATTTGCTGTTGGGATGGGATACGGACGAATTCCCGACAGATCTGTACGGCGCAGTCCTCTCGATGTACGAGATTTTAAAAGCGGGCGGCTTTAAAACGGGAGGCATCAATTTTGATGCGAAAGTAAGGCGCGCCTCGTTTACGGATGAGGATTTGTTTCACGGGCACATCGCGGGAATGGACACGTATGCGCTCGGCTTCAAAGTCGCCTATCAGCTTTTGGAGAACCGGGCGATCGAAAGCGTCATAGAAGAACGCTATGAAAGCTATTCGAAAGGAATCGGCCTCGACATTGCCGAAGGAAAAACGGATTTGAAAAAACTGGCCGCCTATGCACTCGAAAACGACCGCATCGAAAATAAGTCAGGCCGGCAGGAAATGCTTAAAGCAATGGTGAACCGCTATTTATTGAATGCTTTACGGTCAGAGCCGGCAAGAAAGGAGAAACATTAGTGGAATATTGTATCGGGGTTGACCTTGGCACAAGCGCCGTCAAAGCGATCCTCGTCAACCGGCACGGCGGCATATGCGGGGAAGCCTCAAAGCCGTTTTCAATCATCGAGCCTCATGCCGGTTATTCCGAACAGGATCCGCGCGAGTGGGCGGAGAAAACGAAGGAGGCCATAAAAGAACTTGTCGGAGGGCACCGGGGAGGGGCCGATGAGATCAAAGGCATCAGCTTCTCCGGGCAAATGCACGGACTGGTGCTTTTGGACGGCAAAGGAGAAGTGCTGCGGAATGCGATATTGTGGAATGACACCCGTACGACCGAACAATGCCGGCTGATTAACGAAGTCATCGGTAAGGCGCGCCTTCTTGAGCTCGTTAAAAACCCTGCGCTCGAGGGATTTACGCTTCCGAAGCTTTTGTGGATCAAGGAACATGAACAAGAGCTTTTTCAAAAAGCGGCCGTATTTTTGCTGCCAAAGGATTATGTCAGGTATACCATGACAGGGTGCATTCAGAGCGAGTATTCAGATGCGGCGGGCACGCTGCTGCTTGACGTGAAGCATAAAACATGGAGCGGCGAAATGTGCCGGCGGCTTGAGATTCCTGAATCGATATGCCCAGAATTGGTCGAATCCGGAAGCTTTGTCGGCTGTCTCACTTCCAAATTTGCCGAAGAAACAGGCCTCACGCCTGAAGTAAAGGTTTTTGCCGGAGGGGCTGACAATGCATGCGGAGCGGTCGGCGCCGGCATATTACACGAAGGCACCGCTTTGTGCAGCATCGGCACGTCAGGTGTTGTACTCTCGTATGAAAAAGATCCAGATCAACAATTCCGGGGCAATATTCACTTGTTCAACCATGCGGCGCCTGGTGCCTATTATTCAATGGGTGTGACGCTTTCCGCGGGCCGCAGTTTCAGCTGGTTTAAGGATGTATTCGCCAAGGATGAAGCATTTGATTCGTTGATCGGTGAAGTGGAAGAATCCCGGCCCGGTTCAAGAGGTCTGCTGTTTACGCCTTATCTTTCCGGGGAAAGGACCCCCCATGCTGACGCGGAGATTCGCGCCAGCTTCATCGGAATGGACAGCGGGCACAGGAGGGCTGATGTTGTCAGAGCTGTTATTGAAGGCATCACATTTTCCCTTCATGAGAGCATCGAACAATTTCGCGCCGGAGGGAAAAACATCAGCCGCGTCATTTCGATCGGCGGAGGGGCAAAAAGCGAAGAATGGCTGCAAATCCAGGCCGATATTTTTAACGCCGAGATCATCAGGCTGAAAAGCGAGCAGGGTCCGGCCTTCGGAGCTGCGATGATCGCGGCGGTCGGCTGCGGCTGGTTTCCGACGCTGGAAGCTTGCGCTGAACGCTTCGTTCGCATAAAAGAGACGTTTCAGCCCCGCCCTGAATACAGCAGGCAATATCAACATATTTTTCCGGTTTACCGGGATGTTTATCGCCATACGAAGCCATTGAACGAGCGGCTGGCATTTTTGCGCGAATAGCCCGATGCTTTTCTTTTGAGCGTCGGGCTTTTGACGCGGGCTATGACTGGTCCATATGGACGCCCGTATGCGCCTTTACTTGAATTTCCGCAAATGCTTCATCGCCATTGTTTTTTGGCGATAATACCGTCCCGAGATAAGCACCTAAAAATCCGAGCGGAATAGAAATGATCCCCGGGTTTGAAATCGGAATCAGCGGATCTCCAACAAAGATTGCGTTCCCGGCGGGATCCCAAACACTCGGGCTCATCGACACGAGAATGAGGGCGCTCAGGAGCCCGGTCAAGCTGCCGGCCAGCGCTCCGACGGCGTTAAACCGCTTCCAAAAAACAGTGAAAATAATAAGCGGCAGATTGGCGCTTGCCGCAACGGCAAAGGCCAGCGACACAAGGAATGCGACATTCAGCGATTGAGCGAAGACGGCGAGCAGGATCGAAAGAACGGAAACACCGATGGAAGCCCATCTTGCCGCGAGCATCTGCTCTTTCTCCGTTGCACTTCCCTTTCTAATGATTTGACTGTAAATATCGTGTGCAAAAGCGGAAGCTGCTGAAAGGACAAGCCCTGTCACAACCGCTAAAATCGTAGCAAAAGCGATGGCCGAAATAAACGCGAACAAGAAATCGCCGCCGAGCGCCTGGGCCAGGAGCGGAGCAGCCATATTCCCCGCCTTATCCGCGGCCAAAATGTCTTCAAAGCCGACAAATGCGGCGGCGCCGAAACCGAGAAAGACAGTCATAATATAAAAAACACCGATAATCCATGTAGCAGATACGACCGACTTTCTGGCAGTCTTGGCATCCTTCACCGTATAAAACCTGATGAGAATATGGGGAAGTCCGGCTGTTCCGAGGACAAGCGCCAGATTCAGCGACAGCGTTTCAAGAGGAACTTTGTATTTATTGCCGGGATTCAAAAAATCCGCACCAAGTGGAGTAACGGTTTTCATTTGATCGAACATATTCGTAAGGCTGAATCCGAATTTTGAAAACACCATGATGGAAATAACAAGCGTCCCCGCCATTAAAAGAACAGCTTTAATGATCTGCACCCAGCTCGTTGCGATCATTCCTCCGAACACGACGTAGATCGTCATCAAAACGCCGACGATGCAAACAGCCAGCGTGTAGTCAATGCCGAGCAGAAGCTTGATCAGCGCACCGGCGCCGACGAGCTGTGCGATCATATAAAATGTCGATATGGCAATCGTGTTTAATGCAGCGACTCCGCGAACCTTCTTTTGCCGAAAACGGGAAGCGATCATATCCGCCATCGTAAACTTTCCAAGATTTCTGAGCGGCTCGGCCACGATATAAAGAACCACTAAATAAGCGACTAGAAAACCGATGCTGTAAAAAAAGCCGTCAAAGCCGTTTAGAGCGATCATGCCCGCAATGCCGAGAAAAGAAGCGGCCGACATGTAGTCCCCGGCGATGGCCAGTCCGTTTTGAATACCGGTAAGCCCCCCTCCGGCCGTGTAAAATTCACTCGCCGTTTTTGTCTGTCTTGCCGCAAAATACGTGATGACAAGCGTAAGGGCTACGATGATGAGAAACAGAATAAAGGCTGTCGCACTCATGATTCAGCGCCTCCAAATTCCCGTTTGCATTCATCCGCCATTCTGTCAAACTGATCGGCTTTTCTCGTGTAAAGAATGCACAGCGTCCATGTCATTGCAAATTGTGCAATCGCGAAGATCCACGCCCATGTAATCGGACCGGCGGCGGATTCGTTTAAAAACGTAAAATAAGACGTTAAAATCGGCAAAAGGAAATAAAAGATCAGAAAGAAAACCGTCATCGGTACGATAAAGGCACGCTTTTTCTTTAGAAGCTCTTGAAACGCCGGAGATGCAGCAGCCTTGCTGTAATCTATTGTATCTTCTTTCATTCGGTTCATCCCTCCTGTATTTGTCTTAAAAGATACAACAAGGTATGTCACAGGCTCCGGTTTTATTCTTCAAATTTCATACGCAACCTTATTTATATAAGATGAAAGCCCTGACGATCTCTAAAAAATACTGTTTCCATTGCGAGGATTGATTGTTCGCTTTTTCTTTTGTCATACTTTCCACCTCTTATTTGCCGCCAGTTGATGTTTTAGTTCGTTTACAGAAACAAGCGCTGCACGATCGTTTAAAATGCTGCCGGGCTGATTTGCTTTTCCGATAAGATAACCGCCGAATGTCATGCCCATGAAGTCAAAAATATATTGAAACTGCTGAATGAGGGGCAGGCCTTTGATATGGGGCTCGTCATCACCGACAGCGATGACGTATGCCGTTTTTCCGGACATCTGCCGTTTAAAATCATCTCTTCCTATTTCAACAAGCGATTGGGACCAGCGGTCAACAAAATGTTTCATCAGTCCCGACATGCCGTACCAATAGATTGGAGTGGCAAAAATGATGTCGTCTTTATCCAGGATTCGGCTTAACAGGTCTCTGTAATCATCGTCGGGGTAAACCGGAGAGCCTTCACTGTGCCGATAATCCTCCACAGCTTTGACATGATAGTCGGACAAACTGATCTTGTCTGCATCAAGTCCATCTATTAACCGGTTCACAAGTGTTTCTGTATTGCCGTTTTTGCGGGAACTCCCGCAGATTACTGCAATCCCCATAATAAATCTGCCTCCTTTTGTTTCAGTTTATAATGAAAAATAAAGATCAGTAAAATTGATATTTTAGTTTTTTTTCATCGAAAAAACCGATTTTAAAAGCGTATTATATCCGGTAAAAAAGCAGGCAGCCGGTGACATACCGGTTTAAGGGAAGGCTCTGTATCACGTCAGAAATGATGATCTATGGAGGGGGTTGCTGGATTGTGCATATTCGCGGATAAAGCGGAAAAGGAGGATTTGAATATCATATAAAAGAAAGTCAGCATCGGCCTGCCTCTGCCGGAACAAACAAGAGTGGCAGTATTCTCATCTGAACCTGCAGAAAGCCGTCTGAAAGGGCTGGGCAAACGAGGGCCTAGAGCTGAATTACGTCATTATCAATGTTAAATACTCTTTAAAACAGCCGGTTGGATCATCTTGAAAAATCAAGATTCAACAGAACCGCCTGTTTTATTAAATAATTGTCGGGCTAAATATCTACTGCTTCAGCTGTTTGCCGGCATCTTTCTGCTTGGATTGGGAGGAAAGAAATTTTTTGACATCCTCAATATCCAGGCCCAGATTTTTCGCCTCCTTCATTAAAATCACCCAATCTTTGTCCAGTTTGTGTTTCGTTTGAGTATTCATAGACTCCTCCAATATGATAAGACGTTTTACATCCCAAGAAAAAACCCGGATTTTTCCTTGAGATGTACTAAAGTTATAAAACAACACCTTTATGAAAACAATGACAAATTTCATAAAAAATTCACAAATCCAAAAAAATAAACCTACATATTCCCTAAATAAATGACTAAAAAACCCAAAAAATCTTAGATTCTTACTTATTATAATAAACAAACAATTACTGACTGGATAGTATTCAAATAAAAATGATTAATTCTCCCTATTAAAATATTCTCAAAAGAAGCCGACCATGCTTTGAATATTCAAAAAACAGAGGGGGTGATAAGGGGCGGAAACATCGAAAGAAGGGCCCGTGAACCCAGGTGCAGCATGGCATTCAGAAGACTAAGCCTGCCGGGAGGCATAAAGGGCTTTTTGCTTATCGCAAGGAGCGGCTGAAAGGCGGATAATCCAAAAATACTACCAATTCCCTTGTCAAAGTGGAAAAAAAGAACATTGTTTTCAAATGCAGATAAAAAAGTATAGCTTTTAGACGAAAACGACATTTTTTCTTCATGAAAATCTGCTTTAAAGAATAAAAAACCGAACCTTTGGGAATGAGGAGAGGACTTTCTCTTTCATGAAAATATTTTGACAATGCAGGCTGAAAAAGCTGGAAAATGGTAAAATGAAATGGCTTGATTCACTTGGAATGCCGCAGGCTGACCCGCGGCATCGTGAACTTCGGGTCAATCGAGAGCATATCGCAATGTAAATCATTTTGATGCCTGTTTGGCGTCTGTGAAAGGGGAAGAAATGGATTGGCAGTTTTAGTATGCGGAGGAGCAGGCTACATCGGCAGCCACGCGGTGGCGGAGCTGTTAAGCCGGGGTGAAGAAGTCGTCATTATTGATAATCTGCAGACGGGGCATGAGGAAGCTGCTCTCCCGGGAGCGTCTTTTTATAAAGGAGATTTGCGGGATGAAACATTTCTGAAGAATGTATTTCAGGAACATCCAATTGAAGCTGTGATGCATTTCGCCGCGGATTCTCTGGTGGGGGAAAGTGTAAGCGAACCTTTAAAATATTACGATAACAATGTGTATGGAGCAGTTTACTTATTGAAGGTAATGAAGGAGTTTGGCGTTCAACAGATCGTGTTTTCGTCAACTGCCGCGGTATACGGGGAGCCTGACCGGGTTCCGATCGTAGAAACAGATCCGGCAAATCCGACAAATCCGTACGGAGAGACAAAGCTTGCGATTGAAAAAATGCTGAAGTGGGCAGAAAAAGCACATGGGATCCGCCATGTTGTCCTGCGGTATTTCAATGTTGCCGGGGCTCATGTAAAAGGCCTGATCGGTGAAGACCATCAGCCTGAAACGCATCTGATTCCGATCATTCTCCAAGTTGCGCTCGGAAAACGGGACAAGATCATGATATTCGGCGACGACTATCCGACCCCTGACGGTACATGCATCAGAGACTACATCCATGTCATGGATTTGGTTGATGCGCATATTCTTGCCGTAGAAAGGCTCCGGAACGGGGGAGAAAGCGCCGTTTATAATCTTGGAAACGGGACAGGCTTTTCCGTTAAGGAAGTCGTTGAAACCGCCCGCCAAGTGACAGGGCATGAGATTCCGGCAGAGATCGCGGAACGGCGTGCCGGAGATCCGGCCCAACTCATCGCCTCCTCTGAAAAAGCCGTGAAGGAGCTGGGCTGGCAGCCGCAGCACGCCGACCTGGAAACCATCATTGAAAGCGCATGGAACTGGTTTAAAGCCCATCCATCAGGCTACAAAAAGCAATAAGAAGGAAAAAAGAGCTTTTCTTTAATTGAGGAAAAGCTCTTTTTTTGTGGACGTTCTATTAGCTGCCAGAAGTTTAAACCCACCTAAAATGGGGAAATATAAAAAGCAGTTGAAAAGTAAGTTAACCAAGAAAAAAATTAACAATGTTAAATTAATTATTGACCAAACTTTTTTATTGTGGTAAACCTAAATTTGACAGATTTTTTGTCCCGAAATGTCTGTTTCACTCTGCTTGCTAATTGTGTAAAAAGAACTAACATATTCCCAATTTCATCCTCCGATCATCATAATAATACAACGTAAATTTGACGATTTTGTGACATTTGGGTGAAAAAAAGGTGAACTTTCTAAAAAAATAAGGCTAATTGGTGAAGATTTTGTTAGCATAGCAAGGTAGAAGAAAAGTTTTTCAGAATCGCTGTATTCGATATTCTGACCAAATTTTATACATCATTAGGAAGGATGGTGATCCTCTTGTTCAGAGCACTCAAGCCGCTCTTGATGGTTGGGCTGCTTTCTGCTGTCTTTTTAATGGGCGGCTGCAGTCAAATCGCGGTGTTAGATCCTAAAGGACCTGTTGCTTCACAGCAAAGAGATCTTATTCTATTATCTATTGGATTCATGCTGTTTATCGTTGCGGTTGTATTTGTCCTGTTTACAGTCATGATCGTAAAGTACCGTGAACGAAAAGACAGAAAGTCTCCGTATAGTCCTGAAATGGAAGGGAATACGTTTTTAGAAGTTGTCTGGACAGTGGTTCCGATTTTAATTGTTATTGCGCTGTCTGTACCGACGGTTCGAACGATTTACTCTCTGGAAGAGGCCCCTAAAGCGTCAAAGGATAAAGAACCTTTGGTTGTTTACGCGACTTCTGTCGATTGGAAATGGGTATTCAGCTATCCGGACCAAAATATCGAAACTGTCAACTACTTAAACATTCCGACGGACAGGCCGATTAAGTTCAAAATCACTTCTGCCGATTCAATGGCATCGCTGTGGATTCCGCAGCTGGGCGGACAGAAGTATGCGATGGCCGGAATGGATATGGAACAATATCTCCAGGCGGATAAAGTAGGAACATATCAAGGACGCAATGCAAACTTCACCGGAGAAGGCTTTGCAGAACAAACATTCAACGTCAAGGCCATGAAGCAGAGCGACTTTAATAAATGGGTGTCAAAAACTCAAAAAACTGCGCCGAAGCTGACGAAGAGCAAGTACGACGAACTGATGCTTCCAAGGCACGCAGACAAACTGACGTTTTCTTCGACACACCTTAAATACGTAAATCACGGAAACGATGCAGAATATGCTATTAAAGCGCGTGAAAGATTAGGCTGGGAGCCGAAATCTCCGCACTCCAAATCAGACCCGTTTGCAAATGTGAAAACGGAAAACAACGAAAAACAAACTGACGAATCTAAAGACCAGGATTCTCAATAAGAAAGGAGGAAGCTTTCATGCATTTGAAATGGGACGAATTCATAATCACAGGTGATCCGCTAATCCTTGGAGCACAGATTTCCATTTTGCTTACGACGATTGCAATCGTCTTCGTTTTAACATATTTCAAGAAATGGAAATGGCTATGGAAAGAGTGGATTACCACTGTCGACCATAAACGCTTGGGGATTATGTATATCATCGCTGCAGTCATTATGTTTTTCCGCGGCGGTGTCGATGGATTAATGATGCGTGCCCAGCTCGCGCTTCCTGACAACCATTTTTTAGACTCAAACCACTATAACGAGGTATTTACAACTCACGGTACGATCATGATCATCTTCATGGCGATGCCGTTTTTAATCGGATTAATCAACGTTGTTGTACCGCTCCAAATCGGTGCGCGCGATGTTGCTTTTCCATACTTAAACAACTTGAGCTTCTGGACTTTTATGGTCGGAGCGATGCTGTTCAATATTTCCTTCGTTATCGGAGGGTCTCCAAATGCGGGATGGACCGCTTATATGCCGCTTGCCGGCAATGAAATGAGCCCGGGACCGGGGCAGAACTATTATCTGCTCGGATTGCAGATCGCCGGGATCGGTACGCTGTTGACCGGGATTAACTTCATGGTCACGATTTTAAAAATGCGTACAAAAGGCATGACGATTTGGCGTATGCCGATGTTTACATGGACGACGCTGATTACTTCTGTCATCATCATTTTCGCTTTCCCTGTACTGACGGTGGCGTTGGCGCTGATGTCGTTTGACCGTTTATTCGGAACGGCGTTTTTCACCTTGCAGAACGGGGGGATGCCGATGCTTTGGGCGAACCTGTTCTGGATTTGGGGGCATCCTGAAGTATACATCGTTATCTTGCCTGCTTTCGGTATTTTTTCAGAAATCATTGCGACATTTGCGAGAAAGCAGCTGTTCGGTTATAAAGCGATGATATATTCTATCATTGCGATTTCCGTGCTGAGCTTCGTCGTATGGCTGCACCACTTCTTCACAATGGGGAACAGCGCGTCAGTCAACTCGTTCTTCTCGATTTCGACGATGGCCATTTCCGTGCCGACAGGGGTTAAAATATTTAACTGGCTGCTGACGTTGCACCGGGGCAAAATCAAAATTACAACGCCTATGCTGTGGTCGCTTGCATTTATTCCTAACTTTGTTATCGGCGGGGTTACAGGCGTTATGCTGGCAATGGCTGCAGCGGACTACCAGTATCACAACACGTACTTCCTTGTATCGCACTTCCACTATGTGTTGATTGCGGGTACTGTGTTTGCATGTTTTGCCGGATTTATCTTCTGGTATCCGAAAATGTTCGGCCACAAGCTGAATGAACGAATCGGAAAATGGTTTTTCTGGCTGTTTATGACCGGATTCAACATCTGCTTCTTCCCGATGTATTTCCTAGGATTGCAGGGAATGCCTCGACGTATTTACACATATGGAGCAAATGACGGCTGGACGGCATTGAACATGATCGCTACATTTGGCGCATTGCTGATGGCTGCAGGATTCATCGTTCTTTGCTACAACATTTTCTACAGCTTCCGCCATTCAAAACGGGAGGAAAGCGGAGATGCTTGGGGACAAGGTCGTACGCTTGAATGGGCTACGTCTTCTGCGATTCCGCCGCACTACAACTTTGCGGTGCTTCCAGAGGTCACTTCGCTTGACGCTTTCTGGAAAATGAAAGAGGACAAAGTCGATATTCACCCTGAAAGCAAATTTAAGAAGATTCATATGCCGAACAACTCTGGGCGTCCGTTTATTATGTCCCTATTCTTCGGATTTGCGGGCTTCGGACTCGTCTTTGAATGGTATTGGATGGGAGTCGTCGGCCTTATCGGCGTATTCCTCTGTATGATTCTTCGTTCATTTGAATATGATGACGGCTATTACGTAAGCGTTGAGGAAATAAAAGAGACTGAACGAAAGAATGCCAAGTAAAGGAGGCGTGAATGATGGGACATGCAGAACAAGGCAATTCTAACGCTCCTATGGAATACCGGTCTGAAACAGGAAGGCTGAACATCCTCGGCTTTTGGATCTTTTTAGGGGCGGAGATTGCGTTATTCTCTACGCTGTTTTCGACCTACGCTGTTCTTCATAACAGAACAGCCGGAGGTGTATTGCCGGCAGAGCTGTTTGACGCCAAGCTCGTTTTAATCATGACGTTCCTGCTGTTAACGAGCAGTTTCACGTGCGGTATCGCCGTGCATGAAATGCGTCGCGGAAGCTTAAAAGGTGTGATGATCTGGATGATCATTACACTCCTGCTTGGCGCAGGCTTTGTATTCTACGAGATTACGGAGTTCACACATTATGTACATGAAGGTGCCACTTTATCAACAAGTGCTTTCTGGTCGGCGTTCTTCGTCCTGCTGGGAACGCACGGAACACACGTGTCGATCGGTATCTTCTGGATTATCGGTATTTTAATCCAAACGAAAAAGCGCGGACTGACTCCGCAAACTTCTACAAAACTGTTTATTTCTAGCTTATATTGGCACTTTTTAGACGTGGTATGGATCTTCATCTTTACCGGAGTCTATTTGATAGGGTTGGTGAATGTATAATGGCGGCAAAACAATCGGCTGAACACAGCCACTTTCCTTGGAAGCATATTGTCGGGTTCGTGTTGTCCATTGTGCTGACCTTATTGGCCCTATGGGTGATCTATACCGATTTAAGCATGGCTGCCAAGCTGTGGATTATTTTCGGGTTTGCCATCATCCAGGCTGGACTGCAGCTCTTGATGTTCATGCATATGACTGAAAGTGACAGCGGAAAAATTCAAGTCGGGAACACGCTATTTGCAGCTTTTATAGCAGTTGCCATTGTCGTTGGTTCTATTTGGATTTTCGCTGCTCACAGCTATCATGGAGACAACCCTGAAGGCGGATCTCCGGGTGCGAAACATTCTGAGCATAGCGGACACGAATAAACAAGAAAGTTCAACTGATTAAAAAAGAGGCCGGGTTTACCCGGCCTTTTTTATTTTATCGGCTGTAAAGCCGGAGGTATAAGGAAGATTCCGAATTGCCGGCTTTGTCATTTTTCCGTGCATAATTGCAGCCGGTTTGCTGTATGTTTTTCACCCGCGAACCCAGGCGGATACAAAGAAAAGAGGGCCTAAAAAAGGCCCTCTCTCCGCATGTGTCGGTCATTATCCTTTTTTCCCCCGGCCAAATTTGCCATCTCCCGGTTTGCTCTTTTTAGAGAGAGTAACTGTTAGGAAAGCACCATAGCTTTTCACTTGAGCAGCTTCCAATTTGCGCATATTTCGCTCAAACGCGACAGCCGTTTTTCAGGATTTTTTGCGGTATGAGATGAGCCTTAAATTAAATATCGGCCTCGGGGAGGTCTCCTCCCGCAACGACTTGGCCAAAATAGAAAAAGCCGCTTTGTTCGGGGGTGTCAATCTGTTTTTGAATAAGCTTGAAAACGGTTATGATACAGAGCTCGGCAGACTTTTCGGCGGGAGAAATTTATCGGGAGGAGAATGGCAGCGTGTCGCCATATCGCGCGCTTTTATGCGCGATGAATCGGCGGACCTGTTTATATTTGACGAGCCATCGTCTGCATTGGATGTATTCATTGAAGAAGAAATATTCGATAAACTGAGCAGAATGACGGAAGGAAAAACCGTCATTATTGTCTCGCACAGGTTGAGCACGGCCCGTTTTGCCGACCATATCATCTTTTTAGAAAATGGAAGAGTCATAGAGACCGGGACGCACGATGAATTAATGGCCAATCAGGGCAAGTATGCCGAATTGTATCATTTGCAAGCCGAAAAATATGTCTAGAAGGAGAATGCCCGAAAAGGCCGGTCCAAAGACCGGCCTTTTTCATGGTGTGAGCGCTTTTTTAGCGGTTCATCCTTTTTCTGATCAATGGAAGTCCATAAATTAAAAAGGCGGCGATATGAGCGATGATGACGTTGATGATAAAGAGTGCGATCATGAGAGAGTGTCCTGCAGGAGAAAGACTGCTTGTCATGTAGAAAAAGAAGAATACCCACATTAAAATAATAGGCGGGATCGATGAAAGTGCGATCTTCTTGTTGTCCAGCCATAAAAATAACGGAGTGGCGCTTGCAATCAGCAAGTAAGCGAAAAACATATCCATGCGTTTTCAGCCCCTTTCAAAAATGATAGCGCTGTCATTAATGGCGGGTTGGATATTTAAGATGTGTCTAATTAGAGGATATTTTGTGAACATTCTGTTACAATCATTATACCACGTTATGAAAAAAATGATACATACTGGAAAACATTTTCCGCTCCAACTATTGAACCAATTTTCTCTGGGCGCAATGGGGTAAAAAAGCCCTTGGCGCGGAAGCCAAGGGCTTATATCGCTTTAAAAAATAAAGTGTGCGCAAATGACGATGACGGGCAGCGTAATCAATGTCCGAACGATAAAGATCAAGATTAAGTCGAAGAACGTCACCGGAATCTTGGAGCCCAGCAAGAGGCCGCCGACTTCAGACATATAGATCAATTGGGTGACAGATAGACAGGCGATAATAAACCGCGTCATCTCGCTTTCGATTCCGCTTCCCAGTACGGACGGAAGAAACATGTCGGCAAAACCGACGACGAGCGTCTGTGAGGCCGCAGCCGCCTCCGGAACCTGCAGCAGTTCAAGCAGCGGGATGAACGGGACGCCGAGCCATTTGAAGATCGGCGTGTACTGGGCCACGATGAGCGCCGCTGTTCCGAGCGCCATCACGACGGGGGCAACGCCCATCCACATGTCAAGAACGTTCTTGGAGCCCTCTTTGAGAAAGTCTTTCACATTCGTATTCTGCCTGGCTTTTTCAACAGCCTGGCTCATTCCCCATGAAAACGGAGTATAGCCTTCCGGAATCGTCTCCTGATCTGTATCGGCTGTGTCCGTAATGTAGGTATCGGCCTTCCTTGATAAAGGAGGAATCCGCGGGCTGACGACTGCCGCGACGACCCCGGCCAGCAAAATAGTCAGGTAAAACGGAACGAAGAGATGGCTAAGGCCTACTTGCGAAATAATCACGAGGCAAAACGTAATCGAAACGACAGAGAAAGTCGTACCGATGATCGCGGCCTCGCGCTTTGTATAAAAGCCTTCTTCATACTGTTTGCTCGTCAGGAGAACGCCGATCGTTCCGTCTCCAAGCCATGAAGCCATGCAGTCGATCGAAGACCGCCCGGGGAGCTTAAAAACCGGTCTCATAAACTTTTTCGTCAATGATCCGCATAATTCCAGCAGCCCGAAATTCAGCAGAAAAGGCAGGAAAAGTCCGGCAAACAAAAAAACGGAAAACAGAACCGGCAGAAGATCGAACAATAAAGTGCCGCCCGTGCTGTCCGCATATACGGCCTCAGGTCCGATCTTGAAATACGTCAAGATCGCAAAAACCATTCCGCAAAAACGGACGATATACCAGAATGCCGACACATTCAGCAGGTTATAGAAAAAATCGCTTTTTTTTATGAATGCCGGTTGAAACGTTTTGGCGATAAACGTCATGATGAATGTCACGGTAACGATCACCATCATGATCAGCGGGAGCTGCTGTTGTAGCAATCCCTGCAATCCCTTGGAAAAGACTGCAATCGGTATCGTCAGCTCTCCCCCGATTTTCATCGGAATCATAAACAGGATGATTCCGATCAGTGAAGGAACCAAAAATTTGATCAAATCTGCTTTTTGATGCTTTTGAATCGCTTTATCCAAAAAGAAAAACTCCTTATGCTCTATGATTCTCCAAATCTGATAAAAGTTTAATTTTATGCAACATTACACATTTTAATACAATCAGCACAGAAATCAATAACTTCCCTGAAATTCGACAATAGGAAGAAACATCCTTTAAAATAAAAAATGAATGATTTTGTGTGAGATTAATCCGAAACATTTTGTGCGTTTGTACGTCATATCATTTGTGAGGAAGTCGGTTTAAGCCTTTCCTATACAATTTCATCGTGTCAGAAATAAGGGCGGGATTTCGAATGAATCAGAAAAAAAACATTACAAATCCCTTTTACCAGGGGGATTTGATTTTTGCTTTCATTGCTTTTTTTATCACGAGCATTGTGGCGGTTTACGCCGCTCAGCAGTTTAACCAATATAATGAACCTTTTGCGATGAAACAGTCCCTTTATTATTTGCTTGGGGCGCTTATCATCATTGTATTTCTCTACTTTGACCTTGAACAGCTTCAAAAGCTCAGCTTTTATTTTTATCTGTTCGGCATCTTCATGCTGATCGTATTAAAATTCAGTCCTGCATACATCGGGGGCTACCGGTTTGCTCCGGTCATCAACGGAGCTAAAAGCTGGTTCATGCTCCCGGGATTTACTTTGCAGCCGTCCGAATTTATGAAAATCGGCCTGATCATGTATCTGGCATCGTTTATGTCAAAACACGGACCGAACGGCAAGCGGACGATAAAAGAGGATGCCATCTTCCTGTTAAAGATCTTCGGAATTGCCATCGTTCCCTTCGGCTTGATTTTGGAGCAGGATACGGGAACAGCGGGGATCGTCATGTTTGTCATCCTCGTGATGGTGTTCCTGTCAGGGGTGAACTGGAAATTAATTACGATCATTTTTTGCTCGGGCGCCGCTTTGGTCACGATGATCCTGTATGTGATCATTCAATTTCCAAACGTCGCAGAGTCCTTCGGGGTTGAGAAATATCAAATCAACCGCGTGATGACCTGGGTCAACCCGAGCCAACAGAGCGCCGATAATAAATTGCAGGTCGATAAAGCGCAAATGGCGATCGGCTCCGGAAAAGTGTTTGGAAACGGTGTAAGCAACCTTCGCGTCTACGTCCCTGAAGCGCAGACAGACTTCATTTTCGCAGTGATCGGGGAAAGCTTCGGGTTTGTCGGCTGCACGTTTGTCGTCATCATGTTTTTCTTCCTGATTTACCGGCTTGTCGTACTGATCGACCGAATACACCCGTTCAGCAAGTTTGCGTCATTTTTCTGCGCAGGCTACACGGCTTTGATCGTTATCCATACGTTTCAAAACATCGGAATGAACATCGGCATTATGCCTGTGACGGGTGTTCCGCTGCTTTTGGTCAGCTACGGAGGAAGTTCGGTCCTTGCCACTTTAATCGGTTTTGCAATCGTCTATAACGCAAGCTGCCAGTTAACGAAATACCAAAGATATATGTTTAAATAACGGCCTGTTTTCAGGCTGTTATTTTATTGAAGCAGAGCGATTGTCAGGAAACGCCCCCTTTCCGTATATTCTTCGGCATGATTCATGTATAATGAGGGATGGCTGTTTTTGAAAAGAAGTAAGGCGGGGTATTATGAGTCAGAGAAAAAATCATACAAGTCCCTATTACCAGGGTGATTTAATTTTTATATTAAGCGTGTTTTTAATTATCAGCGTTGTCGCTGTTTATGCTGCGCAGCCGTCGTTTTCTTTATTGGGATATCCCGGGAAACAATTGATTTTCTATATTCTCGGTATTTTCATTATCGCCGGCTTTCTTTATTTTGATTTAGAGCAGATTGAAAAGCTCAGCATATACGTCTTTATAATGGGAATCGTGCTGCTGATCGTATTAAAATTCAGCCCGGAATCGATTGCACCTGTGAAGAACGGGGCGAAGAGCTGGTTTCAATTGGGCCCAGTGACCTTGCAGCCTTCAGAGTTCATGAAAATCGGTTTGATCATGATGCTGGCTTCGGTCATTTCAAAAGCGAGTCCAAAAGGTTCCCGCTCCATGCGCGAGGATGTTCACCTTTTGCTGAAGATCGCCGGGTACTCCGCGGTGCCGGTTGGATTAATTTTGATGCAGGATGCGGGTACAGCGGGCATCTGTATGTTTTTTGTCGCCGTGATGGTGTTTTTGTCAGGGGTGAACTGGAAGCTGATCGGCATTATTGCAGGTTCGGGCATAACGCTCGTTTTGCTTGTGTTGTTTTTGGTCATTAATTTCCCTGATTTTTCCAAAGAAGTTCTCCACATTAAGCCGTACCAGATCAACCGCGTCATGACATGGGTCGATTCGGGCCAGCAGTCTGCGAATGATAAGTATCAGACAGAACAGGCCGTGACGGCGATCGGATCAGGAGAAATTTCCGGTACCGGCATTAATCATTTGAAAGTGTATGTTCCTGAAGGCGAGACCGATTTTATCTTCGCCGTTATCGGAGAGAGTTTTGGCTTTATCGGGTGCACGTTTATCGTCATTATGTTCTTCCTCTTAATCTACCGGCTTGTCGTGCTAATCGACAGAATTCATCCGTACAGCAGGTTTGCGTCGTATTTCTGTGTGGGCTATACGGCTTTGATCGTCATTCATGCGTTCCAGAACATCGGCATGAACATCGGCCTGATGCCGGTTACAGGCGTTCCTTTGCTGTTTGTCAGCTACGGGGGAAGCTCGGTTTTGTCCGCGCTCATCGGCTATGCGATCGTATACAATGCGAGCTGCCAGCTGACAAAATATCAAGGCTACATGTTTAAATAAGCGGAAAAAAAGACAGCCTCCACGGGCTGTCTTTTAATGTTGTTCCAAAAACTCCAGAGCCGACGACACGAGGATCTTCGCGGCATTCAGCATTCCTTCCTCATCGATGTCAAATTTGGGATGATGGTGCGGATAGACGGCTCCCGTACGTTCATTTCCCGCTCCGGTAAAAAAGAACGATCCCGGGACGCGCTCAAGATAATAGGAAAAATCTTCGCCGATCATATTGGGCGCAAGCTCGATGACGGCTTCTTCGCCAACGATCTGATTTGCGCATTTCCGAACGATAGCGGTTTCCTTCTCATGGTTGATGACGGGCGGATAGCCCTTTTCATAGTCGAGGCTGAAAGACGCTCCATTGCTGTCGCAAACGCCTTTGATGACACGCTCCATCTCGGTGATGATCGTCTCCTGAACCTGCTTCGAAAAGGTGCGGACCGTTCCTTCGATAACCGCCTCTTCGGCGATGACGTTGAAAGCCTGGCCGGAATGGAATGTCCCGATTGAAATGACGGCCGCTTCCGTCGGATCGACTCTGCGGCTTACGATTTGCTGAAGGTGACTGACGACGGAAGCTCCCGTCAGCAAGGCGTCTGCCGTCAGGTGAGGCGCGCCTCCGTGACCGCCGCGGCCCGTAATCGTGATTTTAAATTTGTCCGCCGCGGCCATCATGGCGCCGGCCTTTACCCCGACCTGCCCGACCGGCATTGGAGCCCAAATGTGGGTGCCGAAGATGGCATCCACCCCGTCAAGACAGCCGTCCTCGATCATCGGCTTTGCCCCGCCCGGTGTGACCTCTTCTCCAAACTGGTGGATCAGGACGACGTTTCCTTTCAAATCCTTTTGATGCCTGCTCAGTGCTTTTGCGGCGACCAGAAGCGCCGAGGTATGCGCGTCATGGCCGCAGGCGTGCATGACGCCGGGGACGGTTGACCGATACGGCACATCTTTTTGATCCTGTAAAGGAAGCGCGTCAAAGTCGGCTCTGAGGGCGACCGTTTTCCCCTGACGGCCCCCTTTGATGATGCCGACGACCCCTTGGCCGCCGACATTTGTCCTAACTTCGACGCCGAGGCTCTCCAAATATTTTGCAATGGTCAGCGGTGTGTTGACTTCTTGATGGGACAGCTCTGGATATTGGTGAAAATGCCTCCTGAGCTCGACCATTTCCGGATATAATTCATCTAATTTATTTATTAAGGACTCCACCGTCATCTTCCTTTCCGATCAAAATATTAAAATGATTCTATCATTTTAACATACGGAATTGAACACTTTTTCAAGACGTTTTGCTTTAGAGATATGCAGATGTTGGATATGATAAAGACAAAGAGGAGGTCTAAAGATGAATAAAACGATTGAAACGATATTACATCACCGTTCGATCAGGTCTTTTACAGATCAGCGCCTGACGGAAGAAGAAATCCGCGTTCTTGTGGAAAGCGCCCAAAGCGCATCGACTTCAAGCTATATTCAGGCGTACTCGATCATCGGCGTAACCGATCAAAGCAAAAAACGGGAACTCGCAGCATTGGCCGGGAATCAGCCGTATGTCGAGAAAAACGGCCATCTGTTTGTTTTTTGCGCGGACCTTTACCGGCATGACAAAATCGCCAGGAATAAAGGAGAGGACATCAAGGAATCTCTGGAAGGAACGGAGACATTTATGGTCAGCGTCATTGACGCGGCTCTTGCCGCCCAGAACATGGCGATTGCGGCGGAATCGATGGGGCTTGGCATCTGCTATATCGGCGGAATTCGAAACGACCTGGATAAAGTCGCGGAGATATTGAAAACGCCTGAATACGTGCTTCCGCTGTTTGGCTTTGTCGTCGGCCACCCGGCCAATCCGTCTTCGAAAAAGCCAAGGCTGCCGCTTGAACATATCTATCATGAAAATACCTACAATCTGGATGAACGCGATTTTCAAAAGCATCTGACCGCATATGATGAAACCATTTCAAGCTATTATGAAAACAGGACGAACGGCAAGCGGAACGACAAGTGGACAGAGCAGATCACCCAAAACCTCAAAGAGCCGAAACGAGCGTACATGAATCGGTTTGTGAAAGAAAAAGGGTTTAATAAAAGATAAAGTGGAGGGGGCGGCAAAAATCCCCGCTTCCAAAGCAAAAGGCTGCCGATCGTGTCGGCGGCCTTAACGCGTGCCTTGTCTCTACTTGATGATGAAATGCTTGATCAGAAGGTAAACAATTAGCCAAATCGGAAGACTGAAAAGGATTCCGAATAAACAGCCTTTTGCAAAGTTTTCTTCTTCATGTGGCGCGTCCGTTTTTTGTATGGGCTCTTTTTCATTCATCAATCCTTATGCTCCTTTGATGTTTGCTTAGATACTATTATTTCTTTTTGCGTCAAAAAAGTAAACCGGGGTGAAACAACATGATATCGCTAAGTATATTGGATCAGTCGCCCGTTTCCGAAGGGAGCACGCCTGAAGCGGCTTTGCAGCAGACGGTGGAGCTTGCGCAAATGGCTGAAAAGCTCGGATACAGAAGGTTTTGGGTATCAGAGCACCATTTTTCGAGAAACCTTGCAGGATCAAGCCCGGAAGTCTTAATGGGGTATATCGCAGCCAAGACGGCAAAAATTCGCGTAGGATCAGGAGGCGTCATGCTGCCTCATTACAGCGCCTACAAAGTCGCTGAGAACTTTCGGGTGCTGGAAGGTCTTGCACCAGGCAGAATTGATGCCGGGCTCGGGCGGGCGCCGGGGGGCATGCCGATCGCTTCGATGGCTTTGCAGGACGGCGGCAGGCGCAAGACCGACAAGTATCCGGAGCAGATTCAGGACCTCGTCACATATCTGCATGATCAAGCTGATGAACACCACCGCTTTCCCAATTTAACCGCATCTCCGAATGTCGGCTCGGCTCCTGAGGTATGGATGCTTGGGTCGTCAGGAGAAAGCGCGAGGCTAGCCGCGCAAGTCGGCGCTTCTTATACCTTTGCCCTTTTTATTAACGGCGAAGGCGGTGAAGACGCTGTCAGGCTTTATAAAGAAAGGTTCAAGCCTTCAGTATTGGGAGACCGGCCGAAGGTGACCGTCGCCGTGTTCGTCATTTGTGCGGAGACGGAAGACGCGGCGGAACGCCTTGCCAAAAGCCTTGATTTTTCATTATTGGCGAATGAACAGGGTATGGTGACAGACGGTTTTCCGTCCTTGGAAACGGCTTTATCGTATCAATATTCGCCTTATGAGAAGAAGAGAGTCGAGGAAAACCGCAAGCGTATGGTAATCGGCACAAAAGAGCAGGTGAAACAACAGCTGCTTGCCCTGGCCGGCGCATACGGAGCCGATGAAATCATGGCGGTGACGATCACGCACGATTTCCGGGATAAACTGAATTCATACCGCCTTTTGGCTGAAGCGTTTCAAAACTGAATTTACCGTTTTCTCTGGAAGATCGTTAACATAAAGCGGACGGGGATCAGGAAGAAGAGGCCGGTGGTATAAGCGGCTGTAAACAGCCAGCTGAGCGGCAAAAGGAGGACGGTGTCAACCGTTTGCTCCGCCGCTTTCTGAAACGGATTCGCTTGCTTTTGCTGCAGATTGACTGCGGCATACAAAACCGTGAAAAAGATAAAGCAGACAGCCATGAAGGATAAGCTGAACAATACGAGAAATGAAATCATGTATACGCAGTCCTCCGGTCGCTTTTTTCACGTTTTTGAAGAGAAGAAGTTCTCCCGTGAACGCGAGGAAATTTTTGTTATCCGTATTTTAACATAAAAAAGCCTTGTTGAGTGATTCTCAACAAGGCTTGTCATTATTCGACGATAAACGGTTCCTCCGTCAGGACGTAGCTCGATTTCCCCTTTGAAACGGCATAAGCGAGCATGTAGTACTCACCAGGTTCAAGTGAGGCTGAATTGTTGATTTTGCCGTTCCACCCGTAGGACTGATAGCCTTTCCCCTGATTTTTATAGACGCCGGCCTGACCGATAAACTCAAGGTTCTTGTCATAAACGAGAAATGCAAGCTCTTCCGCTCCGCCCGGCAAATAGGCTTCAACCGTATATGTTCCCTGCTTTGCGCCCGTTTCAACGGTTACCGATGTCACGCGCGGGTAGTCGGGCTCTTTCACGATTAACAAGGTTGGGATTTCGGCAACTTTCTGGCCTCCCTCGCGGACGGTGACGGTGCCTTCATAAGTCCCCGCTTTTGTTTTGGCCGAGTTGACGGTTACTTTTGCAACGGCTTTTCCTGTTTTGTGTGCTGGGATTGTGACCTGCTTCGTGCCTTTGACGGAAATGCCCTGCCCTTTAAAAGAATAGTCAAGCTGGTAGGCCTTTCTGTATGATGAAAGGTTTTCGATCGTAATCGTCTGTTTTTTTGTTTGCTTTCCTTTGTCCTTCATGAATGTTCCATAGGAATGGCTGCCCGGCGCCACGATTGAAGAAGCCTTGAGGGCGTCCATGATCCGGATGCTGCCCGCCCCTTGAGTGTTGTGAGGATAGAGCTTTCCGTTTTCATCCGTTAATTTTGCCGCAGTATTCATGAGAACGGCTTTGATTTGCTCAGGCGTCCAGTCCGGCTTGGCCTGCTTTAGAATCGCAGCCGTTCCGGCCACATGAGGCGAAGCCATGCTTGTTCCCTGCATGGACGCGTAGCCGTGCGGATGCTGCGGATCGTGCGTAGGAACCGTGCTGACGATATTGACGCCAGGCGCCGCGACATCCGGCTTGATCATCCAAGTATCCATGACAGGTCCTCTGGATGAGAAGGATGCAATCGTTTCACCAAGCTCTTTTGCCAATGTAAACGAGAAGGCCGCCGAGTGCTTACCGGCCTTTATCTGCTGAACGAGGCTTTCCCCTTCTTCCTTCGACAGCTTGATCGTCGGAACGGCCATGCCGATTACATTGGCTTCGATTTCGCCGGCCGCATTATTGTAGACAACGGCTCCGATCGCTCCGGCTTTTTTCGCATTTTCCGCTTTATCCACAAACGGAATAGCCCCTCTTTGGATTACCGCAACCTTGCCTTTCAGATCCTTCCCTGAAAAATCGTCAGCTTGTCCAAGTCCTGCATCAACAAGCTCAACCTCTTTGTTGTTCAGCGCCTGTACGTCTTTTTCTTCATCGTATCCCATCAGCCTAGCCGTGGAATACGAAGAAAATTTCACAGCATATTCGTTGTAAGGAAGCTGGGAGGCGCCTACGGAAATCGCTTCCCGCGAGGTTCCAGGCGATCCGACGGTCCAGTTGTCCGGTCCGCTGTTGCCGTTTGATGTAACGGCGGTTACGCCTTCGGACATCGCCCAGTCAAGCGCAATGCTCGTTGCATAATCGGGGCTGTTCAGCGAATTCCCCAAGGAAAGGTTCATAACTTTCGCTCCGTCGGCGACGGCTTTTTCGATTCCTGCAATCACGTTTTCGGTCGTTCCGGAACCGCCGGGGCCGAGCACGCGATAAGCAAGGAGGGTAGCTTCAGGCGCCACACCCTTGATTTGTCCGTTGGCGGCGATTGTACCGGCAACGTGAGTACCATGGTCAGTTGCTTCTCCGCGGGGATCCCCTGCCGGCGTTTCCTGCGGATCGTAATCATTATCCACAAAGTCATAGCCTTTGTAAGGACCGAAATTTTTCTTCAGGTCAGGATGTGTATAATCAACGCCGGTGTCGATGACGGCAACTTTAATGCCTTTCCCGGTGTATCCCGATTTCCATGCTTGATCCGCGCCGATGAACGGCGCGCTTTTATCCATCTGTGGATAAATCTCGTCAGCGGCCAGCGTTACATTTTTGCTCTTGATATTGTCCGGTTTATAGGTCACGTTAGGATAAACGGCTTTCACCTCTTTGACGGACAGAAGCTTTGGAATCTCACTGGCGGGCAGCTTCATAGAAAACCCGGAAAAAACCCTGTCATATTCGCGTTTGATCTTTGCTTTTTTGATCGTTTTAAAAGCTTTGTCTTTCGCTTTGCTGCGCGCCGTTTTTAAGGAGGCCCTTGTTTGTTTTTCCCCTTCGGCCTTTGCTTCAGCCAGCGATTTTTCTTTCAATTCAACGATGACGGTTGTCTGTTTGTCAGATGTCACGTCAATATCTCCGAAAATCTCGGCTTTCTCCAGTTCAGGAGATGCTTTCACAGATGCCGTTTTTGCCTGAACTCCGGTGAGGAAAGCAGATAGAGTGAAAAATAGAATGAAAGCAAAAATGGAATAGCGGATAACCCTTTTTTTCAACACGTTTTCCCCCTTTGTTTACGATGTTTAGAGTTTCGAACTTTTTAAAAATTCTCTCATTTTTACCGAAATCCTTCTTTATATAGAAATGATTTTCAGAGATTCAATGAATTGGTGAATGGCTATTCGTGTTTATTCACATTTTATTGTGTATATGTTAATAAACTTGTGTATAGATATAGTGGGGAATATTTGTTCTTGTACTAAATGTTGAATAATCATGTGGATATGTGGATATGTATTGTGGGTAATCTGTGTTTATCCTTAGGATAACGTGTGAATAAGTTTAAAACGGCTGTGTGCGATCTTTTCAAGCCGATTCCTTCAGTTTTCAACAAAACTTCTAAAAACTAGTATCTTTTTTCACTCACATTGTGACAAACATTTTCATTTTGGCGGGATAAGATAGTGTCAGGAGTTTTCATAGAGTTGCTAGTTTTAAAAAATTGGAGGGATTGGTGTGAAGGGTATGATTTCTTTTTTAAAAATGTGGATTACCGTACTTCTGGGCTGGGTGATGCCCGTACGCGGGAGTCTGGAGAAGATGCTCAAGGAAGCCGGGCGTACATATGAGCAAAGAGCGGTGTATTCCGGAGGGGTTGCCAAGCAACCGGAAAGGAATGGGGAGCTCATGCTGGAATACAGGCGGGTATTGCCGGCAGATGCCATGAAAGAAAGGGGCCCTGATGTGTGCAAAAAAACGTCAAGACGGGTGAGAGCAGGACCTGAACTTTACATCATCACATAAACAAGGTAAAATCCCACTCATAACGGGAAGTGGGTGACAGCCTTGAAAATCTATAAAGTGTTGAACAACAATGCAGCAATAATAAAGGAGGATGGTCAGGAAAAGATTGTCATGGGCCCGGGAATCGCTTTTCAAAAAGGTAAAAATGACACCATTTCAGCACAAAAGGTGGAGAAAATTTTTACCATTCATGAAGAAAACGAGAAATTCAAACAAATCCTCGAAACGCTTCCGGAAGAACATATTGAAGCTGCCGAAGAGATTATCAGCTATGCGGAAGGGCAGCTGTCCGCACCGCTGAGCGATCATGTCCACATCTCCCTTGTGGATCATTTATCATTTGCCATTGAACGAATCCGCAAAGGATTCGTAATTCAAAATAAATTATTAAATGAAATCAAAGCGCTTTATAAAAAAGAATATGAGATCGGACTCTGGGCGATCGGCTTCGTAAAAGAGAGGCTCGGTGTCGATTTGCCTGATGATGAAGCGGGTTATATCGCGCTGCATATTCATACCGCAAAAATGGATGCGGAAAACATGCAGAAGACGATTAAATACACGACGATCATCAAAGAAATGATTGAAAAAATCGAATGCTGCTTCAATCGGACGATTGATGAAGACAGCATTTCCTATCAGCGTCTTGTCACGCATTTAAGGTATGCGGTCAATCGGCTGGAATCAAATGAGGCATTTCACGTGATGGACGATGACATGCTTTATTTCATCCGGAAGAAGTATCCTGAAAGCTACCGGTGTGCGGCAGGGCTGGCGGATTACGTAAAAACCGAATATGATCTTGATCTCCCGGAATCGGAGGTCGGCTACATTACGCTGCATGTCCAGCGTTTACAAGATTCCCGTATGTGATACCGCCTGATGTTCGTGCAATCAGGCTTTTTTTCGTTCAATTTTCCTATATTTTTTAAAAAAACAATTGACGAAAGCGCTGTCACATAATAAAATGAAAGCGTATCAAAAATAAATACCGGGGATTGTGACTGGTAAAGCAGGCAAGACCTAAAATTTGCTTACATGAGTGGGGAAGAATATGTCCTCTATTCGTTGGCGAATTTTAGGTCTTTTCTGCTTTTTTTAAAACAAAAAGGAGGAGTCATCATGAATCACAAAGAAATTGCCGAACGCCTCATCGAGCTGCTCGGCGGGGAAGACAATATCATCAGCGCGGCTCATTGTGCGACAAGACTGCGCTTGGTCATGAAAGACCAGGAAAAAATCGATCAGGAAAAGATAGAAGAGCTTGACGGCGTAAAGGGAGCCTTTTCCAGTTCAGGCCAATACCAGATTATTTTTGGAACGGGGCTTGTCAATAAAGTCTACGAGCAATTTGCAAAAGCGCTTCAGCTTGATCAAAAAGAGACGGTTCAGCATAATGAAGCTGCAAAGCAAAACATGAACCCTGTAGCCCGATTCGCGAAAACGCTGTCAAATATTTTTGTGCCGATCATTCCGGCCATTGTTGCAAGCGGTTTATTGATGGGTCTTTTGGGAATGATGAAAGCGTTTCAATGGGGCAGCCCGGATTCGGCGCTTTTTAAGCTGCTTGACATGTTTTCAAGTGCTGCATTTATCATTCTGCCGATTTTGATCGGTGTCAGCGCGGCGAAGGAATTTGGCGGAAATCCGTATTTGGGGGCTGTCATCGGGGGGATTTTGATTCATCCAAGCCTCCTCAATCCATGGGGACTTGCTGAAGCAAAGCCGGAAGTATTGCACTTTTTCGGTATACCAATTGAGATGCTGGGCTACCAGGGAACAGTGATTCCGATTCTCTTGGCAGTTTATCTCATGAGTAAAATTGAGAAGTGGACAAGAAAGCTTGTCCCTAATGCGATTGACCTTTTGGTAACACCGTTTTTGACGATCATTTTAACTGGATTTATCGCTTTTATTGCGATCGGGCCGCTGGGAAGAGGACTCGGTTCGGGAATTACGAATGTTTTGACCTTCGTGTACGATCATGCTGGACCTGTTGCGGGATTGATTTTCGGCGGGACATATTCCCTTATCGTTCTTACCGGCGTTCATCACAGCTTTCATGCGATTGAGGCCGGCCTCATCGCCGATATCGGCCGAAACTACCTGCTGCCGATCTGGTCGATGGCGAATGTCGCCCAAGGCGGTGCAGGGCTTGCCGTCTTCTTCCTGGCAAAACGGGCGAAGACAAGAGAAATTGCGTTGCCGGCTGCTTTCTCTGCATTCCTTGGCATTACCGAACCGGTCATTTTCGGAGTCAACCTTCGCTACCGCAAGCCGTTCATCGGCGCGATGGCGGGCGGGGCGCTCGGCGGAGCATATGTCGTCTTCACAAACGTTGCGGCAAACGCCTACGGCTTGACGGGAATCCCGATGATCGCGATCGCCGCACCGTTTGGAACGGCGAATATTGTCAACTATTTAATCGGAATGGGCATTGCTGTCGTCACTGCATTTATCACAGCTTATTTCTTAGGGATCAATGAAGATGAAAAAAAGAACTGATGGAGGATCGGCAAATATGAACCTTCGTGACCAGGAACTTCGCGAACAAGCCATGAAACGGGTTGCAAAGTATGAAGATATTGTCAATCAAGATCCATACCGCCTGCATTATCACATCATGCCGCCTGTCGGACTGCTGAATGACCCAAACGGTTTCATTCAATGGAAAGGCACATACCACCTTTTTTATCAGTGGATGCCTTTTAAGACGGGACATGGCGCCAAATGCTGGGGACATTATTCTTCCAGGGACCTTGTCCGCTGGCGACACGAAGAGATCGCCCTTACGCCAAGCGATTGGTATGACCGAAACGGATGCTATTCAGGCAGCGCGATCGCTGAGAATGACATGCTGCACGTCTTCTATACAGGGAATGTCCGGGATGAGGAAGGAAACCGTGAGACCTATCAATGTCTTGCTGTCTCAAAAGACGGCATTTCATTTGAAAAACGGGGAGTCGTCGCAAGACTTCCCGAAGGATATACGGCACATTTCCGCGATCCGAAAGTGTGGAAAAAAGACGGGCGCTGGTACATGGTGCTCGGCGCACAGACAGAGCGGCTTGAAGGAAGGGCGGTGCTGTTTACTTCCCAAAACTTGACGGAATGGTCGTTTCTCGGCGACTTGACCGGCTCTAATACAGATCAGCTCGGCGAGTTCGGGTATATGTGGGAATGCCCGGATATGATCACACTCGATGGAAAGGATATACTGATCGTCTGCCCGCAAGGATTAAAAGCGGAAGGCTTCCGCTGTCAAAATGTATATCAGTCGGGATATTTCGTCGGGGAAATAGATGAGCGGAAACCGGCGTTTAGGCACGGCGATTTTGAAGAGCTTGACCGCGGCTTTGATTTTTATGCGCCGCAGACGACACAGGATGAATCAGGCAGGCGGATTTTAATAGGCTGGATGGGGGTTCCCGATCAGGACGAACAAAGCCAGCCGACGATTCCGAATGAATGGGTGCATTGTATGACATTGCCGAGGGAATTATCGCTGAAAAACAACCGGCTGGTTCAAAAGCCGGTTCAGGAGCTGCGAACCCTGCGTCAAAACGAAAAAAACGCTCACATTTCTCTCAAGCAGGATACTGAAATGCTCGATGTAAACCAACCTGAAAAAGCGGAGATTTTGCTGATTCCGCAGCATGTAGAAGAAGGGTTTGAGATATCCTTCAGAGGAGCGGCCCGCCTGATTTACAGCAAAACGGACGGTCTCTTGACTTTAGAAAGGAACAGCTATGTTGATGAAAGAACGGAAGCAAGACACTGCCGGGTTGAGAGGCTTAAAGATGTAAACATCTTTTTGGACTCGTCTTCTATAGAAATTTTCGTCAACGGCGGAGAGGAAGTGTTTACAGCGCGATATTTTCCTTACCCGGGAAATAATCCTGTGTCGATCTCCGCCAGAAAAGAGATCAATGCGGATGTGACATCTTGGACATTGGCTTGAAAATCCCTTTATGATATGCTTTTTTTAGATATTGTGCAGTGCAAAGGGGTTGTTTCTTTGGAAAAACGATTGACAGCATCGCATTTGAAAGAAATAGCAGAGCATATTGAGGATACGAGGGAAGAATACAACGAATTGCTCCTGCAAGTAAGGAAGCTGATCCGTGATATTGACGAACAAACCATTCCAATGGAAAAGATAAAAGAGAGCCTTTCAGGCACGTACGAACAAATGAAAGAATATGCCCTTTTTGTAGAATCGATCGAAGCTTTTTTAAAATCATCGGCAAGAAATATAAGCGCGAATCAGGACGGGTAATCCTTCCGTCAAGAATGAAAGAACCCCTTTAATGGAGTGATCCCTGTCAAGTAGACAGCTTTTAAAAAGGTACTAGGCAGCCTGAGTCCTGTATTGATAGGGGCTCAGGTTGTTTAATTTCTTTTGGAACCGTTGATGGTTGTAGAAACGAATGTATTTACATACAGCGTCCTTAACTGCTTCAGCTGTTTTAGACGAATATAAGTAAATGCATTCCGTTTTAAAGTGGCTAAAGAAATTTTCCATACATGCATTGTCCCAGCAGTTACCTTTTCTGGACATACTGGCTTTCATCTGATATTTTTTAATTAGGTTGTTATATAAGCGGGATGTATATTGGAACCCCTGATCGCTATGCAGGAGAACTCCCTTTACATTCCGTTTTTTCTTTGCCTTCTTAAGGGTGTCTACCACAAGCTTCAAATCATTCCTTCGACTGACTTGGTAAGCAACAATTTCATTATTGTACAAGTCTTTAATGGCGGACAAATACAGTTTTTGACCGTTAAACATTAAATAGGTAATATCCGTTACCCATTTTTGATTAGGCGCGGAAGCCGTAAAATCTCTGTTCAGATGGTTGTCTGACATGACATATGCTTCCTTCTTTCCGTAATATGGTTTCTTCTTTCGGATGACTGCCGGATCCCCAATTTATTCATAAGGCGTTGAATACGTTTGTGGTTAATATGTAATCCATATGTTTTTTTCAACCATATCTGTACTCTCCGGTATCCGTAAATCCCCCTATGTTTTTTATGACACTCCATGATTCTTTTTTTCATACTCTCGTCCTTTAACTGCTTTTCAGAAGGCGTTTTTTGTCTTTTTAGCCACTTGTAATAACCACTTTTAGATACTCCAGCTATCTGACATAATAATTGAATAGAACTATTCCCCGCAGACATTTCTTTGATAACTTCAAACTTCTTGCGTGTTGGTACCTCATCCATTCCCCCTTTTACATCTTTAAGAGCTTTTTTAGCATTTCCACCTCTGCTTCAAGGCGTTTGATTTTAGATTCAGGATCTTCAAGGCGTTTTTTTGGTCTGCCCTTGCCAGATCCTGTTGCTTTTCCTCGTTTTTCTTCCAATCCCTTCATTCCCTCGGCCTCATAATACTTCACCCAACGAGCTACCATTGATTTAGATATTCCTAATTCTTTAGCAACCGTCTTGAAACCCATCCCATCTTTCATGTGTAAATCGACTGCTTTTTTCTTGAAAGTCACATCGTATGTTTTCATGATTTCTCCCATAAAAAATCCCCTCCATAGTAGACAGATTAATATCCTTTCTTTTTTCTGTCTACTATGAGGGGATCATATCATTAAAAGGGGTTCTCTTATTTTCCGCTGAGCCGGTGAGCAGAGTGTTTTGTCGGCCCGATGTATTCATTTAAGCGGAATGATTCGCGAATGGCTTCCGTAATGAATTCTTTGGCTGCATAAATGGCTTCTTTTACGCTTGAACCTTTAGCAAGTTCGGCCGTTATCGCCGCCGAGTAGGTGCAGCCTGCGCCATGTGTGTATGGGGTGTCGATCCGCTCCCCTTCGATCACTTCAGCTTCCCGTCCGTCGAATAGCACGTCAACCGCTTTTTCGTGATTCAGCTTGCCTCCTCCGGTGATGAGGACGTGCTTGGCACCAAGGTCATGAATCGCTTTTGCCGCTTCCTTCATCTGTTCAACGGTCGTGATTTCGCCAAGACCGCTGAGCTGTCCGGCTTCAAACAGATTCGGCGTTATAACCGTCGCAAGGGGCGCCAGAAGCTCCCGCAAAGCTTTGGCATGCTCGGGATACAATACTTCGTTTGCTCCTTTGCATACCATGACCGGATCAATAACGACATTTTTCATATTGTGTTCTTTGATCGTTTTTGCCGCAATCTCGATAATTTCAACGGTAGGCAGCATTCCCGTCTTCATCGCATCGACGCCGATGCCATCGACGATCGTAGCGAGCTGTGCCTTAATAGTATTCGTATCGACCGGGAACACCTGGTGGTTCCAACTGTTTTCCGGATCCATGGCGACGATCACCGTTAAGGCCGTCATCCCGTATACGTTCTTTTCCTGGAATGTTTTTAAATCCGCTTGTATTCCGGCGCCTCCGCTTGAATCGGAGCCGGCGATTGTCAGCGCTTTGTGCATTGTCATGATTGTCAAGCCTCCATAAAAGAGATTCCATCTTCAGATTGGTATAGTTTTTATTATAGACAGCTTTTTATAAGAGTACAATGAATTGACTGAAATGTTATAGGCAAGCGGTCCTTCAGCCATTTATCATATGAAAAAGCCAGGGCGCCTTTTGATGCATGTGAAATCGTTCTTTTTATGATTTAATAAGGAAATAAACTGAAAGATGAAGGAGCGCTAATAAACCTGTTATGAATATATCGGTCGTAATCGTAACGCACAATCGGATTCACGCTTTGTGCGAATTGCTTGAATCCATTGCCAAACAATCTGTTAAGCCGTTTGAAGTGATCATCGTAAATGACGCAGGCGAAAAAGTTGACGTTGTGCAGTATCTTTATTCAGAACTTCCGATCAAGGTGATCGATCTGAAAGAAAATGTAAAACATGTAAAAGCGAGAAATATAGGGGTGAAAGAAGCGGCCGGAGATGTTATTATGCTTTGTGATGACGATGACTTTTTCACTCCGTGCCATATGGAAAGAATGGCAAAAGCTCTTGAAACGGCGGATTTTGTTTATTCAGATGCCGAAATCGTATCGTTTGAAACCAAAGGCGATGCGCGAATCCCGACAAGCCGTCAGCTTTTCGCTTATTCGTTTGATGTGGAGGAAATGAGGAAGTTTTCTACATATGTCCCTTCAGGAAGCATGTATAAACGATCTCTCCACGATGAAATCGGATATTTTGACCCGGATGTCCACAATTATTGGGACTGGGACTTTTTCCTGCGTGCAGCAGAGAAGTTTCATATCAAAAGGGTGCCTGCCGCGAGCGTCATTTATGCTTTTTCAGAGCAGGGAGACAATCAATCCGGAAATCTGGGCGGAATGAGGCAGTATTATTTGGACGTATTGTGTGAAAAACATCAACTCGGCAAGCTGCCGACAAAAAACTTTTTCGTGCTTCTTAAAGAGCCGGCCATGAGAAAGAGAGAGGCCGAAAGTGAAATCGTATGGGACGGAGAGCCTGTCATTTCGAGACTCGTCAGCGTAAGTTCAGTATAACGTTAGGGAGGTTGAACCGTTGAAGCAGATTTTGAATGACAGCTGGTGGGAACAGCTGCATCAAGAATTTGAAAAGCCATATTATCAAGAGCTCAGGGAAATGCTGAAAAGAGAATATTCGGAGCACACGGTCTACCCTGAACCGCACGACATTTATAATGCTTTGCATTACACATCCTATGAAAAGGTCAAGGTCGTGATACTCGGCCAGGACCCGTACCATGGACCGGGACAGGCGCACGGCCTGAGCTTTTCCGTTAAGCCGGGAGTGAATCCGCCGCCTTCGCTGAAAAATATATTCATAGAATTGCAAAACGACGTCGGCACCGACATCCCGAACCACGGCTCGCTCGTGAGCTGGGCCAAACAGGGCGTCCTGCTGTTAAACACGGTGTTGACCGTAAGGCGGGGGCAGGCGAATTCCCATAAAGGAAAAGGATGGGAGAGGCTGACTGACAGCGTGATCGACGCTTTGAATAAAAGAGAAAAACCGGTCGTCTTTATTCTTTGGGGCCGGCACGCTCAAGCGAAAAAGGAGAGAATCGACACCACGAAACACTTTATCATCGAGTCGCCGCACCCAAGCCCGTTCTCGGCAAGATACGGCTTTTTCGGAAGCCGGCCGTTCTCAAGGGCCAATGAATTCTTGAAAAAAATCAATGAAGAGCCGATCGACTGGGCCATTCCGAGCCTGGAAAAACTGGAGAACCGCTGAATGCAGGCGGTTCTTTCCTTCTTTATATGAAGTTGTCTGCTTGTTTGAAAACGTTTCCGCCGGGTTTCCTTCATTATGTGTGAACGGCATTTTAACTGTCAACTTCTGATTCCGCGGTGAAAACCGGCTTTGCAGATGTTTAGAAGATGATGAAAGACCGCAAAAAATGAAGAGCCGCGGGTGGAAAACGGATTTTTATTGTTGCAAAATAGAAAAGTGCGTTCTGCATATGCGAAGGTAATTTGTTAAAATGAAGTGGACATTGAATATGGTTTGGAGGACAAATTTTATGAACATACATATATCAAGTCTGCTTCAAAAGATGGAGGAAGAATTGAAAAAGGCAAAAAATTGCCATCGGGAGAATGAGCTGAAAATGCACGTAGCCGTTATCCGTTCCCTCTGCGATGTTATCGTCGAGCAAGAGCGGCCGGCCGCTCAGCCTTCACCTTACATTCAGCCGGCGAAATCTGCGAGCGACCAGCTGATGCTGGAAAAAATGATGGGAAGCGCCGGTGCCGAACAATATCAAAAACAGGAGAAACAAAATAAGGAGGAAGACGGCAACGGGGATTCAATTTTTGATTTCTAGGCCGTTCTGTTTTTAAAAAGAGAGGTTGATAAAATGAAACTGCTTTTTGGGGCTTTGCAATGGACGGCGTTCATGATCGCCTCATCCATCGTTGTGCCTATAGCGATCGGGCAGTCGTTTGAGCTGAATCAGGCGGAGACAGCAGAATTGATTCAAAGCACGTTTTTCGTGTTGGGAACGACGGCCTTTATCCAATGCTTAACGGGGCACCGTTTACCGATTAATGAGAGTCCGGCCGGCCTTTGGTGGGGGGTCTACACGATCTATGCGGGCCTTACGGGGACCGTGTTTGCCGCATATGCCGAGACGCTTCAAGCGCTTCAGGGCGCAATGCTTCTTAGTGCGGTGTTCTTTTTCATATTCAGCTTGTTTAAGATTATAGAAAAGCTGGCTGTACTGTTTACTCCCGTCGTGACCGGAATCTATTTGCTGTTATTGGTCATGCAGCTGAGCGACCCGATTGTGAAAGGAATCATGGGGATCGGCTACCGCAAAAACGAATTTGACGGTCCAGTCTTTTTGATTGCCGTCGTCATCATGCTGGCGACGTTTCTCATGAGCAGGTCGAATGTGGCCTTTCTCAAACAGTATTCGATTTTAATTGCGCTTTTCGGCGGCTGGGTGTTATTTGCCGTTGTCGGCGTCGCAAAGCCTGTGCAGCACGCGAAAGAGCTCTTTCATTGGCCTGAAATCTTTCCGTTCGGAATGCCGGTGTTTGACAGCGGTTTGGTCGTAACGTCTTTATTTATCACCGTGCTTTTGATCGTCAATATGCTGGCGAGCATCCGTGTGGTGGAAGGGGCGGTCAGGCAGTTTGAAAAACTTGAAGAAAAAAAGCGCGCCCGTCCAGCTGGTTTCATCGCAGCTTTCGGCCATGGTCTGAGCGGCCTGCTCGGCGCAGTCGGAACAGTGCCGATTTCCGGAGCGGCAGGCTTTATTCAAACGACGAGAATCTCCTCGAAAAAGCCGTTTTTGCTGGGGAGTATGATCGTGGCTTGCATCAGCTTTTTTCCGTTTATCATGAATGTATTTGCAAGCCTTCCGTCTCCGGTCGGCTTTGCGGTTAACTTCGTCGTGTTTTCGACCATGGTCGGATTGGCATTTGCCGAATTTGATTCGTATGGAAAAGGCGAACTCGGCCGCGTCCGCTTTGTCGCCGGAGTTGCGCTTTTAGCCGGCGTCGGCGTCATGTTTGTTCCCGAGAGCGCGCTCGAAGGGATGCATCCTGTGCTTGTCTCTATTTTAAGCAACGGACTTGTCCTCGGGACGGTTGTGGCAATCGCGGCAGAGCAGATGCAGTTGAGAAAAAAGAAATTTGACAAAATCGTGTCATAGCGTTTTGAAAGTTGAAATCTTATGCCTGTACGCTATGATGAGTAGAGAAAGGCGGTCGATTGACAATGAAATTATTCTTGATTCTAGGTTCGATAAATGCAATGCTTGCGGTTGCCCTTGGGGCCTTTGGAGCTCACGGGCTTGAAGGGAAAATTTCTGAGAAATATCTGCAAATCTGGCAGACGGGCGTACAATATCATATGTACCACGCACTCGGATTGCTGGCCATCGCGCTCATCGCCGGGAAGCTTTCGGGCGCAGGAAGCATTACTGCGGCAGGCTGGCTGATGTTTGCGGGAATTGTCTTATTTTCAGGAAGCTTATACATCCTCAGCCTGACGCAAATCAGCGTCCTCGGCGCCATTACTCCGCTTGGAGGCGTGGCATTCATCGCGGCATGGATCATGGTCGCCGTGTCGGCGGTCAAATACTTATAGTTTCTATAAAAGCCAATCTTTTTAAGAGATTGGCTTTTATTATTTTAACGCAAACTGATTCATGATAAATTTAATGTTATCCAACAGATGCGGAGGCCCTGCTGAAGCATGTTGTATAGAAGGGGTGTGCACGCTGCGGGGTCTTAGGTCTCACGCGCGAAAAACGATGAAAATTAAAGTGATGATTGCGGATGATAATTCATTTATCAGAGAAGGCATGAAGATTATCCTGAGTACATACGATGAAATAGACGTGCTGGACACGGTGGAGGATGGTCGGCAGGCAGTAGAATATTGCAGGAAACATGATGTGGATATTGCACTCCTGGATGTCCGCATGCCAAATATGAATGGGGTCGAAGCGGCGGAGTTCATTTCGAGACAAACGGAGACAAAGCCGCTGATTTTAACAACGTTTGATGATGATGAATATATTGTGGCAGCCATCCAAAACGGTGCAAAAGGATATTTGCTGAAAAACACCGAGCCGGAACGGATCAGGGATGCGATCAAAAGCGTGTATCACGGAAGTATCGTGATGCAGGACGTTGTCCTCGATAAAATCAAGTCGAATTTAACCGGACGTAAAGAGCCGGAACAAAAAATTGACAAAAGCCTGTTCACTGAAAGAGAGCTTGGCATTATGGCTTTAATCGCCAGAGGGCTTTCCAATAAAGCGATTGCGAAAGAGCTTTTTATCTCGGAAGGGACGATAGCGAATTATATTTCTTCGATATTGGGGAAGACGGGGCTCGAACACCGCACACAGATTGCGATCTATTATTTAACCGGAAAATCGAATCTGGACTGAGGAACCGAAATGGAATTTTGGATGATCATTGTCAAGCTTCTTATGCTTGGATATATCGTATTAAGCTGCATACAATCGCCTGTCGGGAATCTCCCATGGATCGTTTTTTGTTTAATTCTTTACTTTTGTGTCAATATCATAATCGGCATTTTAAAAAGGAGTGCGCTCAAAAAGGGGATCGCCGTCTTATCGATTATTATTTCGGTTGTTTCCTATCAGCATGTCCATCCTCTATTCATTTTGCTGATGCCGCTTAGCGTGTATGAATTGCTGTTTGGCGTGCAGCCTAAGTGGATGATATTGACGTTATCTCTTATACCCGCCGCTTTTATCGGCGAATCGCTGCTGGCGATTTACGGACTGACGGCTTTGCTTCAATTTCTAATATTCACTATATTAAAACAAGATTCGGCCCGGATTCGGATGCTTGAAGATCATATTGATCAGACGAGGAAGGATATGCAGACCTTAACAAAGGCTTTGCATGACAATAAAGAGTTTCTCAGACAGTCTGAATATACGTTTAAATTAGAGGAACGAAACCGCCTGTCACAGGAAATTCATGATAAAATCGGCCATTCGATGACAGGGGCGCTCATTCAGCTTGAAGCGGCCAAGCGCCTGTTTGATACAGACAAACAGAAAGCGTCTGAGCTGCTGCAAAACGCGATTAATATTTCGAAAGACGGAATCGAAAAAATCAGGCTGACATTAAAGAACATCAAGCCGCCTCCTGAACAGATGGGCATCCATAAGCTGAAATTGTTCATTGATGAATGCTCGGCGCGGCATCATATCGATATTTCTTTTCTGCATAAAGGCGATTTGGACGTCATTACTCATATTCAATGGAAAATCATATTTGAAAATATTACGGAAGCGCTGACCAACACGATGAAATATGCGGATGCAACCCGGGTATCGATCGAAATCCATGTGCTGAATACGCTTATCAAAACCGAAGTAAAAGACAACGGAAAGGGACAAGAGAAGGTTAAAAAAGGCATGGGAATCATCGGGATGGAGGAGCGGGCCGCGTCTGTCAACGGAAAGGTAATCGTCGACGGATCAAACGGTTTTTCTGTGACGACGCTGTTGCCGAAGCATGAATGATTTCATGAAAAGAATATGAAATTTCTCATGTGAAAAAGATGAATTGCTGCACTGCCGCGGATTCATCTTTTTTTTTATAATCATTTTCGTAAAGTCAAAATGAGGTGAAAAGATGAATGTATTAGAAATCAATAACCTTACGAAAAAATTCGGGGATTTTGTCGCTGTTGATAATATGTCGCTATCCATAGAAGAGGGGGAAATATTCGGTTTGCTCGGCGCAAACGGCGCGGGGAAAAGCACGACGATCAATATGATCTCAGGCCTTTTGCGAAGCAATGAGGGAGAGGTCCTCATTCTCGGCAAAAACATCGCTGCATTCAGGAAGCACGCCAAAATGAATATTGGCATCGTTCCCCAGGATTTGGCGATTTACGAAGATTTGACGGCCTATGAAAATGTGAAATTTTTTGCCGGGCTCTACGGGCTGAGGGGATCCCTGTTACAAGAACGCGTTGAGGAGGCATTGCAATTTGTCGGGCTTGGCGATAAACACAAAAGCTTCCCGAAAAACTTTTCGGGCGGGATGAAAAGACGGCTGAATATCGCATGCGCCATCGCCCACAGGCCAAAGCTGATCATCATGGATGAGCCGACAGTCGGCATCGATCCGCATTCGCGAAATTACATTCTGCAATCTGTGAAAAAGCTGAATGACATGGGATCGACCATTATTTACACAAGCCATTATATGGAAGAGGTCGAGGAGATTTGTACGCGGATAGCCATCGTTGACCATGGAAAGATTATCGCGGAAGGCACGAAAGAGCAGCTGAAGGCGATCATTACCGACACGAAAGATATTTGGATTACCGTTAAATCAGCCGAGAATGTTGACCTCGGCAAACTAAAAGAGATCAGGGGAGTCGAGACGGTTTCTCTTGAGGAAAATACGATGAAAATCAACTCTGATACAGGTGTCAGCAATTTAAACCAAATCATTGAATATCTGTTGGCAAACGGTGTCGAGATTCGTTCATTGGAAGAAAAAGCGCCAAACTTGGAAACCGTGTTTCTGACGCTGACAGGAAGAAATTTACGCGACTAGAAAGGGGGTCAGAGGCTTGAATATCGTAAACATCGCAAGAAAAGAAATTCTGTCGTCTTTTCGGGATAAAAAAACACTGATATTTATGCTGGCGTTTCCGATCGTGCTGATTGTGATTTTGGGAACCGCGCTGTCAAACGAATTCAATCATCAAGTATCGATTGAAGATATTCACGTTTTGTATAAAGACCAATCAGACGGGGAATTGTCCCAAGGCTTTAAAGTTTTTGCAAAGGAAGCAAAAAAATCGGGTGTACATTTTAAAAAAGCGCTAAGCGATATGGATGGACGGAAAGAAGTCAAAAAAGGACGCTACGATGGATACATCGAAATCGAGGGCAGCGGAATCAAGCTGTATAAAAGCGACCAAAACAGTATTAAAGGAAGCATTATTCAAGGCATGCTGTCCGCGTTTACGGATAGGTACAAAGCCGTAGCAGAGATTTACAAGGTCAACCCGAATCAGGCTGGCTCAGTGCTCGCAAAAGGCATTCATGATGATTATATTAAAGACACGTCGCTAGATTCCGCAAAACGGCCCAGTGCTATCGATTATTACGCTGTTACGATGACAACGCTGATCGCTCTTTACGGGGCTTTAAGCGCCAGCTACTTAATTCGCGGGGAAAGGCTCCGCAACACAGCCGACAGGCTGGTGGCCGCTCCCGTTCAAAAATGGGAGATTTTCGCCGGAAAGCTGATTGGCGGGATTGTGACAAATGCGCTCTGTATTTTTCTCGTTGTCGCTGTCAGCAAATTTTTGTTTAAAGCCAATTGGGGAGAGCATATCGGCCTTGTCCTGCTTGTGCTGTTCACCGTCGTGCTGTTTGCGGTGAGCCTTGGGGTCGGCGTCAGCTATTTGACGAAAACGGGAGAAGCGGCAAAGACGATGATCAATGTGCTGATTCCGCTGGTTGCTTTTTTTGGCGGCGCTTATTTCCCGATAGGCGATACAGAAGGTATTTTACGCATGATCACGAATCTTTCCCCGATCAAATGGTCGAGTGAGGCCATGATGAAAATCATTTATGCAAACGATTTGGCTGCAGCGGTTCCGGCGGCCGCTCTGAATATCGGTTTATCCGTGTTCATGCTTCTGATCGCCGTTGCCGGACTGCGCAGAAGGGAGGGGCTGTAAGATGAAAGAAATGCTTTGGCTCGTGAAAAATACGCTGAACGTGACATTTAAAAACAAGAAAAATATCTTCCTGTTTCTGTGTCTTCCGCTGCTGGGAATCTTCGTTGCCCTTATGACGCAGGGAAGCACAGACAAAACCGATCTGAACGTCGGGATTGTCGATCATGAAAAAAGTCAGATTACCGCTGACACGGCGGCTTTTTTAAAGGGGCTTGACAATGTAAAGGTAAGCGCGGTGAGCAGGTCGGAAGCAGCAGAGAAAATCGCCTCTGGAACGCTTGATTGTGCGATTACTTTTGATAAAGGGTTTACCGACAGCGTGCTTGACGGAAAGCCGGGACATGTCGGGATTTCATCTGTTAAAGGCGCTGAAGTGACGGGGTTTGTGAAATCGTATTTGTATCATTACATTGACAATATCGCAGCGATGGGCAAATCGGCGCAAGGAGATTCGCAAACCTTTGAGAAAATCTACAAAAACTATCAGAGCTCAGGCGTGACGCTAAAAACGCAAACGCTCGATGATACATCGAAAAATAACAAAATGACGTATCAAACGGTTGGATTTCTCCTGATGGCAATGCTCTTTTCAGCAGGGAATTTGTCTGAAATTCTTGTGAAAGAAAAGGAAAACAGGACTTATTTCAGGCTGTTGACTACGCCGATTACGGCAAGGCAGTACGTATTCTCAAATATAACCGTAAGCTTGTTTGTCATGATATTTCAAACTCTTTTTACATTGTTCATGATGAAAAACGTTTTTCATATCGATCCCGGCATTCCGTTCTGGCAGATGGCGGTTGTGCTCTCGATATTTGCGCTGAGCGCCATCGGTCTTGCATTGATCACGGTCGTTTTCTCAAACAGCTCCAAGGGTGCTGGCGCCTTGCAGAATCTCATTTTCATGCCGACGATCATGCTTTCCGGATGTTTCTGGCCTGTTGAGATCATGCCGCTTTTCGCTCAAAGAATCGCGGAGTTCCTTCCGCAGCGGTGGGTGCTGGACACATTGACAAAGCTGCAGGATGGACAGCAATTTCAGAGCTTATATTTGAATATCCTGATATTGTTCGGCTTTGCGGCTGCATTTTTCTTACTCGTCATTTATAAGTTCAGCCGTAATAATGATGCGCGTAATTTCGTCTGATGATAAAAAAAGGGTTCGGGTTCAAAGAGAACCGAACCTTTTATCTAGGCGTGTATGAAGCCATTGAGTACGGATAGTCGTAAACGATCGGTTCATCGAACGTAATGTAATCAAGGTAAACCATCAGAAGCAAGTAGCGGGTGCCCGTTTTTCTGTCGCTTAAAATGATATGATCGCGCCCGGCTGCTTCAATTTCTCCGCGGAACACTTTTGCATTCCATTGCGGATTGTTTTCAAACGTCATGTATACGGTCGCGATTTTCCCCCGGTTGAGCCGCAGAATATTTTCGATATACGACTGCTCTAATGGCAGCATGCCAGGAATGCTCGGACCGGTTTGCTGCGCCGAAGGCATGGTTGGGACCTGAACGCCCGCCGGCTGCGGCTGGGTCAATTGGACGGGCTGCTGAAAGGTTTGCTGGCCGCCCATTTGCGGGAATTGCGGCTGCCCCTGCTGCTGATACATTTGGCCCATCTGTCCCATTTGCCCCAATTGCGGATAAGGGTTGGCACCCATTTGCCGAAAGTCCGGCATTTCAATCTCTTGGAGCGGCTGAAATAGATTTTTCTTAGGTTTCATGTTGTTCCTCCTTATGATGTCATTGAATCAAAATCAGACCTTTACCCGGCTTACATGTTTGGCACTGATCGGGATCGGCGTCAAGAAAGTCCGCTTTAGCACGGTTGGGGTTGATGTCAGGTGAAAGTTCAATGTTTCTCATCCCTTTAACAGTATGAGGAAGAAGTCTGGAATATGACCAACAAAAACGGCTTGCCGGTTCTTGCGAAAGAAAACGAAAAGACCGCTCTGATATCGAGCGGCCTTTCCCGTCATTTATCCTGTAATAACTTCTTCTTCAGGATGACGAATCGGCGTTTTCTTCGGTTTTGCCAAGGTAAATGCAATGGTTAGCGGTCCGACGCGGCCGATGAACATCATCATCATAATGACCGCTTTTCCGGGGAGTGTTAATTCAGGTGTCAGTCCCATTGATAAGCCGACCGTTCCAAAAGCGGAGACCACTTCAAAGACGATATCCAAAAACGGGGCGTGTTCTGTTATGGTCAATAGAAACATCGCCATCAGCACAAATAGAAAACTGATGACGATGATCGCCAATGCTCTTAAAATCGTTTTCATTTTGATCGCCCTGTTAAAAACGACCGTTTCGCTTTTTCCCCTTAAAAAAGTGAGCGTCGCCAATATCGTGATGATAAAGGTTGTCAGCTTAATTCCGCTTCCTGTTGATCCGCTTCCCGCCCCGATGAACATCAGAATGGTGATAAGGAGGAGGGAAGGAGGTGTCATTTGGGCGATGTCTACCGTATTAAATCCGGCTGTTCTCGGGGTAACGCCTTGAAAGTAAGCGCCCCATAATTTTTCCGTCAATGGGAGTTTCCCCAAGGTTCCTGGATTTGAATACTCAAGCAAAAAAATCGCCAGTGCGGCGGCCGCGTTAATGATCAATGTTCCGACGATCATTAATTTTGAATGAAGCGACAATTTTCGGAAATTCCGCTTTGTCCATAAGTCCAAAAGAACGGTAAAGCCAATGCCTCCGGTGATGAAAAGTCCGGTGATGACAAGGTTGACGACCGGATCCCCGACATACTTCATCAAGTTATCCGGCCACAAGGAAAACCCCGCGTTATTAAAAGCCGAAACCGTGTTGAACAAACTGTGGAACAGGCCTTTTTGAAAGCCGTACTCAGGAACCCATCTGATCGAAAGAATGAGAAATGCGACACATTCAAAAACAATGGTGAAAATAAACAAATGTTTAACAAGCCGGACGAGTCCGCCCAAAGACGTCTGGTTAAATGCCTCCTGAACGAGAATCCGCTGCTGCAGGCCGATTTTTTTGCCGATCATCATGACGACGAGAACGGCAAAGGTCATTAATCCCAAGCCCCCGACTTGGATCAGCAGCATAATCACGGTTTGTCCGAAAACCGTATATTCTGTACCGATGTTTACGACGGACAGGCCGGTTACAGTCGTTGCCGATGTCGCCGTAAATAAAGCATCAGCCCAGGAAATGTAAGCTGTCGATGCAATCGGAAGCTTGAGCAGGCAAGCGCCGATTGCAATGATGATGATGAAGCTGAGCGCCAGCGTTTGCGGCGGGCTGATATTGATGATCTTTCCTTTTACGAGATTTGAAGACATCATCTTAGGCATTTTGTTTTGATCCTTTCTCTGAATAATGTCAATAATGTACTTCCCAATATCAGGTTTGTCAACATAAAAACGGCTCCCTCAAATGGTTCGTTAGGCCTCTTTTAATGAATGGATCAAAAAAATCAAGAGAAGCATCGCCTGGTCACATTCTATTATTTTTAAAATATTCCACATAATACATTTACTGGGTTGCAAGAAAATGATAGCTTTTAATAGAAAAGGATAAACTTGGAGGTGGGACTCGCGTTTCGTTAGGATGTAGTCTTGTACTTTTTGGGCCATGTGTAAAATTGAAATGATAACAGGGGGATTTTGCAATGTTAAAAAGAGTGTTTCGTTCTAAATTGTCGATGTTGATGGCCGGCCTTGTCATCATGGCTTCGGTTTTTCTGCCTTCTTTTCATGCCGATGCAAAGGCTTTAAAAACGGAATCAATAAACCGTCCGGCTGCAAAGGCTTCGCTATTTGCGGAGATATCGGGGAACAGCAAGCAGGAATGGTCTTTCTCCGATATTGAGCTGACATACAGGCCGAACTCGATTTTGGCGCTGGGGACGGTTGAATTTACGTTGCCTTCGGGGTTTGCAGCGACAACGAAAGATACGGTAAATGGAAGGGCGCTTACGACCGGACAGATTTTGAACAACGGAAAAACGGTGAGACTCCCGCTGACGATTGATTTATTGGGCATCGCCGAGTTCAGGCTCGTTTTGGCGAATAAAACGCTTCCTGCGGCCGGAACGTATACGTTCAGAGCGGAGAACAGGGTGTTGGGCCTCGGCTCGACTTTCTATGCCGAAGACTCAATCGAAGTGCAAAAAAGAGCGACTCCGCCGACACAGCCGTGCAATTGCAAGTAAAAATCAAGCTCCAAAGACGATTGTCTTTGGAGCTTTCCTCATTAAACATGCAAAAATGCAGGCAGCTGTTCATTTGACAGGCGGTTGCCGACGAAGAATGAACCGAATTCCCCGTAACGCGCGCTCACTTCGTCAAAGCGCATTTCATAGACGAGCTTTTTAAACTGCAGCACATCATCCGAAAAGAGCGTTACACCCCATTCATAATCGTCAAATCCGACTGAACCCGTAATAATCTGTTTGACTTTGCCGGCGTATCCCCGTCCGATCATGCCGTGGCTGCGCATCAGATTTCTCCGCTCTTCCATTGAAAGCATGTACCAGTTGTCATCACCTGATCTTCTTTTATCCATCGGATAGAAGCAGACATATTTGGCTTTAGGGAGCTCTGGGTACAGGCGCGCACGAATTTGCGGATTTTCGTAAGGGTCTCCGTCTCCGCTTCCCATATAGTTGCTAAGCTCGACGACGGATACATAGGAATAGGCGGGAATCGTGTACTCCGCAAGCTTCGACTTATTGAATTCCAGTTCGATTTGATTCAGTTCCTCCATCGTCGGACGCAAAATCATCAGCATGAAATCGGCTTTCTGGCCGACGATGCTGTACAATGTATGGCTTCCGTTTCCTGCTTTTTCGACAGCGCCCCATTTTTCAAGGAGTCCGGTAAATTCGCTGATGATGATCTGGCGTTCGCCGCTTGAGAGCGTCTTCCAGGCGGCCCAGTCCATCGTCCGGAAATCATGAAGGGCATACCAGCCGTCAAGCGTTTGTGCGGCTTCATTTGTTTTCTGCTGTTCGCTCATATTTTCACTCCTCATTCGTATGTAATTGTCTTCATCATACCATAGTTTCCGTTTCTTCATCTTCTTAGAAGTCTTGGCCGGAAAATGAAGTCCGCTGCATAAGCGGGGCAGACCGTTGTATAATAAATATAATTGCCGATTAATTTAATTAAAAAAAAGAGTTTTTTAAATGAAAGCGTTATAATTAAGGCTGAATGATTGAATTTATACCGCAAAAGAGTATCCTAAATAGAGGAGTTTTTTGTATTTATTCAAGGAGGGTATACAGTGGCAGATTTATTTTCAACAGTACAAGAAAAAGTAGCAGGAAAAGGAGTTAAAATCGTATTTCCGGAAGGTATGGACGAGCGTATTTTGACGGCGGTCGCAAGCCTTGCAGAAAAAAACGTGCTAAAGCCGATTCTCGTAGGAAACGAACAGGAAATTGCTGCAAAAGCAAAGGGATTGAATGTGACGCTTGACGGAGTTGACATATATGATCCTCATACATACGAAGGAATGGAAGACCTTGTACAAGCTTTCGTAGAGCGCCGCAAAGGAAAAGCGACGGAAGAACAGGCCCGCCAAATCCTTTTGGACGAAAACTATTTCGGCACGATGCTTGTATACAAAGGGCTGGCAGACGGCCTTGTCAGCGGTGCGGCCCATTCGACTGCCGATACGGTGCGTCCTGCCCTGCAAATCATTAAGACAAAAGAAGGCGTGAAGAAAACATCCGGCGTCTTCATTATGGCCCGCGGCGATGAACAGTATGTGTTTGCAGACTGCGCGATCAACATTGCGCCTGACAGCGAAGATCTAGCCGAAATTGCCATCGAAAGCGCCAACACGGCTAAAATGTTCGACATCGAGCCGCGGGTAGCGATGCTCAGCTTCTCAACAAAAGGATCTGCAAAATCGGATGAAACCGAAAAAGTGGCAAATGCGGTGGCGATCGCCAAAGAAAAAGCGCCTGAGCTTACGCTTGACGGCGAGTTCCAATTCGATGCTGCATTCGTTCCGTCTGTCGCGGAGAAAAAAGCGCCGGGCTCCGTTATTAAAGGCGATGCAAACGTATTTGTGTTCCCAAGCCTTGAAGCGGGGAACATCGGCTATAAAATCGCTCAGCGCCTCGGCAATTTTGAAGCGGTCGGACCGATTCTGCAAGGCCTGAACATGCCTGTAAACGATCTGTCCAGAGGCTGTAATGCAGAGGATGTTTACAATCTGGCGCTGATTACGGCTGCTCAAGCGCTGTAATGTAATGTGCTTCAAAACGGTGAACGATGTGCGTTCACCGTTTTTTTATTGCGTTTTGATTTTCAACATGAGCAGAGCTTCGGCCCCCTTGCCGCTTATGTCAGGCGGCGGCCATTCGCAAAGATCGAAAGGATAATCTGAGCCTTGCACCAGCCTCTCATCCCCAACAAGCTCTTTCAGAAAATGTATGCCCTTTTCGTTCCATAACACGGTATCAAACCAAAACCTTCGCAAGTATTCGACGGGCGGGGCCGTAAGCGATGCAGCGGCTTGCGGCCACATATCGCAGCCTTTCTTCAGTCTGCCGATTTGATAAGGGAGAAATCCGCCCCCGTGGGCCAGCACAATTTTGACATCCGGAAAGCGGTCGGTAATGCCGCTCAATAATAAGTCTGCCGCACAGACGGTCGTTTCCCACGGTACGCCGATCAAATTGGGCAGCATTTTGCGGCGGAGCCGCGGATCTTCGGAAAGGAGCGGATGGATGAAAATGATCGCTTTCAGCCTGTCGGCTTCTTCCCAAAAAGGTATAAATGCGTCATCGGAGAGCAACTTTTCCGATGCGCCCGGTCCGATGATTGCCCCTTTAAGGCCGAGACTCATTGCTTCATTCAACCTGACGCACGCTTTTTCGGGACTGTTGAGCGGGATTGTGCCGAGCCCTGAGAGCCTTTGGCTGTGCGTTTTTGTCCATTTGGCCAGGGCCGTGTTGTAAACCGCTGAAATGTCGTCTGTAATCTCATCTCTGAGATCGTAAAGAAAAAGCTGGGGAACCGGTGAGACCAATGAATGCAAAATGCCCGCTTTTTCCTGCTCTTCTAAGTATAAGTCCTCCTCATAAAACTGTTTCTTTAATTCAAAGCCCCACTTGTGATTGACGGTCAGAAATTCCGCTTTATCCGGCGACTTTTTTTCCCATGCCGCCTGAACGGTCCTTTTATTGTCTCTCAGCCAAAGCAGGACATCCTCCGGAATAAAATGCGTATGGACATCAAACAAAGCTAAACCCCTCCCGTTTACGGCCGTCTCCAGTACCCAAGCTTCTCAGAGATGCCGCGGGCGGCCTGTTTTACTTTAAAAATGATTTTTTCCTGCGAGGCTTTCATTCGTTTTGTGGGGCCGACGACGCTGACAGCGTATTTGACATCTCCGAGATAGTTTCTGATGGGTGCGGAGACGGAAGTGATTCCTTCGATAAATTCACCGTGACTGACGTCAAATCCGTTTTCTCTGATTGTTTTTAGCACGTTTCTAAGTTTGTTCTCATCTGTCACCGTTTTCTGCGTATAGCGTGTCAGGCCGCTTCTCACATATCGTTCCAATAATCCGTCGCCGCCGTATGCAATAAGCACTTTGCCTGAGCTTGTACAATGCATCGGATTTTGCCGGCCGATATGTGATAGAAGCTCAACCGGACGGGGACATTCCGTGCGATTGATATATACTACGTTGAAATCGCCGCATACCGCGATGTGAGACGTCTCGCCCGTTTCTTCTGTCAGCTTTTCGAGAACAGGCTCGGATTCCCGGTTAATTTCAAGAGTCGAGGTGACAATTGTATTCAACTGCAAGACAGATAACCCCAACTTGTATCTTTTGGATTCCGGATCCTTCATGACAAACCCTTCGCTTTCAAGCGTACTCAACAGCCGGGAGACCGTGCTTTTCCCCAGGCCGAGAGATGCGGCGAGCTCGGTGACTTTTTTTTCAGGCGTATCCAGTGTAAACGATTGAAGCAGCCGAAGAGCATTCTTTACAGACCCAAGCGTGTAGTTCGGTTTTGCCTCTGCGGACATTGATTTCCTCAACTCTTTCATTGTTTTTGTTGCCTTTTGTTCCATAATATAACATAAAGTGAGGATAAAAAACGAAAAATATCAAATTTTCGGAAAAAATAACAGCATTGTTCCACATAGAGGAACAACGCTGTTTTCTTCACAAATAAAATCATTTAATTTAAGTGGAAAAGGAGGATTGATTTTCCATGAATGTGCAGACGGCAACATTGGTAAACCGCGTACAACCATTTGACTGCAGGCATTTTATAAACGGGAGATACTTTTCGTCAGAAAGCGGCAAAACGTTCGACAATATGAATCCGGCCACACAGGAAGTCATCGGCAAGGTTTCCGAGGGCGGAAAAAAGGAGATCGATCTGGCCGTCGCCGCGGCAAGGCGCGCATTGAACGGGCGCTGGAAAAACATGACCGGCGAGGAAAGGATTCGAATCATCAGAAAGATCGGCGACATCATTCTTGAACGGAAAGATGAACTGGCAAAGCTTGAGACGCTTGATACGGGAAAACCCCTCTCATTATCCAGCACGATGGATATTCCCCGCGCCGCCTTTAACTTTCATTTTTTCGCAGACTTTATGAGAGGAGTCGGAACAGAGGCCTATCAAACCGATGACATCGCGATCAATTATGCGGTCCGCCGTCCGGTTGGCGTTGTCGGATTAATCAACCCATGGAACCTGCCGCTTCTCTTATTGACCTGGAAGCTGGCTCCATGCTTGGCGGCAGGAAATACCGCCGTCATCAAGCCGGCCGAGCTGACGCCGCTGACAGCCACGCTTTTGGGGGAAATCTGTCAGGAAGCGGGCCTGCCTGACGGAGTGGTCAATATCGTCCACGGATTCGGCCCGGAATCAGCCGGCTCCGCGCTTTCCGAGCATCCTGACGTCGATGCGATTTCCTTTACCGGGGAAACGACGACCGGAAAAATCATTATGGAAGCCGCCTCAAAAACGTTAAAAAAACTCTCGTTTGAACTTGGCGGAAAAAACCCGAACATCATTTTCGCTGACGCCGATATCGATGAAGCGGTTGAAACGACATTGAAATCGAGTTTCGTCAATCAGGGGGAAGTCTGCATGTGCGGTTCCCGCATTTATGTCGAACGGGAAGCGTATGACGAATTTCTCGACGCCTTCATTTCAAAGACAAAGGAACTTCGTGTGGGCGATCCGTTTGACCCGGAAACAAATATCGGGGCTTTGATTTCGGCTGAACATACCGAACGGGTGATGAATTACATAACGCTGGCGAAAAAAGAAGGCGGTGACATTGTAACCGGGGGAGGGCGCCCGGAAGGCCTGGAATCAGGCTGCTATCTCGAACCGACGATCATTACTGGAATTTCCAGGAGCTCCAGGGTTGTCAAAGAAGAAATTTTCGGCCCGGTCGTGACGGTGATTCCATTTGACGATGAAGACGAAGTTATCGCTCAGGCGAATGACACCCACTATGGGCTCAGTGCAACCGTTTGGACGAACGATCTCCGCCGCGCGCACCGCGTCGCCGGACAGATCGAAGCCGGGATGGTCTGGGTCAACACCTGGTTTCTCAGGGATTTGCGGACGCCGTTTGGAGGAATGAAGCAAAGCGGACTCGGTCGCGAAGGCGGAATTCACAGCTTCGAATTTTTCAGCGAATTGTCAAACATTTGCATCAAGCTGTAAAGGAGGAGAGCGGAATGAATGCACAGGCATTAAAAGAAACGGCGCGGACGCTGTACACGGCGGAAGCGGAAAAACGGGAAATCGTCAGAATCACAAGGGACTATCCAGAGCTGACGGTTGAAGACGCCTATCATATTCAAGAAGAGCTCGTTGAGCTGAAATTAAAGCGGGGGAACGGGATCATCGGCCCGAAAATGGGGCTGACGAGCCGGGCGAAAATGCAGCAAATGAACGTTGAAGAACCGATTTACGGGTATATCTTTGACGATATGGTCGTGCCGAACGGCGGTACACTCGAGTTTGATGAGCTGATCCACCCGAAGGTTGAAGCGGAGATTGCCTTTGTACTCGGCGAGGATATCGAAGGGCCGGGGATTGCCGGAGAGCAGATTCTGGCGGTGACCGAATATTTCATCCCCGTGCTTGAAGTGATCGACAGCCGCTATGAGAATTTTTCTTTTACGCTGCCTGACGTTATTGCCGATAATGCGTCATCGTCAAGGGTCGTGTTCGGTGAAAAGGTTAAAAAGCCGGATCGTCTCAAACTCGATAAAGCCTCGGTTTCTTTAGTGATTAATGGCGAAGTGAAAGAGCGGGGGACGGGTGATGCGGTTCTGGGGCATCCCGCCAATTCGGCAGCAATGCTTGCCAATATGCTTGCCCGGAAGCAGCAAAAGCTTAAAGCAGGCAGCGTCATTTTGACCGGCGGGGTAACGGGGGCTGTCATGCTGAAGCGCGGGGACAGCGTCTCGGCGCATGTAGAAGGGCTTGGAGACGTTTCTTTTACAGTCAGTTCATAATGGGGGAGATATTTTTGCCGATCGTTCACATTCAGCTGTTAGAAGGCCGGCCTGCGGAAAAGGTGGAGGAAGTCATTCAAAGTGTAACAGATACAATCAGCGCCACCCTGGGTGCCCCAAAGGAAAACGTTCGCGTACTCGTGACGGAAATTCCGAAGAGCCACTGGGGAATAGGCGGAACGCCGGCGTCAAAAGCAAAACCGTAAAACTGGTTATGGGAGGAATCGACATGCCGATCGAACTCGCGGCACTTGTTCCGCATACACCGCGAATGTGTTTTGAAGAAAAAACGCCTGATTTTCAAAAAGAGCTTGTCAAAGGAATGAAACAGCTTTCCGCAATCATTGAAAACATACAGCCGGATGCCGTTGTCATCATTTCGTGCCACTGGACGTCGAGCTTTGACCACCTCGTCGATGCGACGCCTGAACATCAAGGGATTTTGACTGCGCTCGAATGTCCGAATTTAATTTCCGATGTGCCTTACGATTATCCGGGAGATCCCGGGCTTGCGGGAGAACTTGCAGAAGCCGGCGTCAAAGGCGGGCTTCCCGTCATTCCCGTCAATGATCCCGCCTATTGCTGGGATTACGGAACGGTCGTCCCCCTCCGCTATCTCATTCCGAAAGGGGATATTCCGGTCATTGATTTATCGGTAACGCTTGCAGCAAACCTTGATGAAACGTATCGTTGGGGGCAGCTTGCCGGCAAAGTGTTGAAGGAAAGCGGGAAAAAAACCGTCTTCATCAGCAGCGGCGCGCTCAGCCATCATTTGGTAAGGGGGCCGGAATGCATGCCGACGTTAGCGGAACAGGCCCTTGACTCGCAATTTCTAGCTTATTTAACGGACAATGATCTGCAATCCGCAAGGTCAATGCTGCCCCAGTACGCCAAAAACGCCGGGCTCGAAGCGGGAGGACGCCATATTGCCATGCTGCTGGGCGTGCTTGAGGATGGCTGCAGGAGCGCATTTTACGGGTATGGCCAATCGTCAGGGAGCTCCAACGTCGTCATGACGTTTGAACCGGCAAATAAAGCGGCGCGCTCCGGGAGGATCGTGAAACAAGGCGCCGTACGCTAAACATTTTGTGACCATGAGGTGGAGGGAAAATGAGAAAACGTTTTGTTCATCCCGCAGAAGTGATGGCCGCCGGCAAATTTAGCAAAATCCATCTGACCGTTTTTCTCTGGTGTTTTTTTGCGATCGCCTTTGACGGATATGACATTGCGATGTACGGCGTCAGCCTGCCGTGGCTGATGGAGGAATGGGGCCTTACGCCCGTTCAGGCCGGGGCGGTCGGGAGCTACACATTGGTCGGGATGATGCTGGGCGCGCTCCTTTTTTCACCGATCGCCGATAAATTCGGCCGGAAAATGGTACTCGGCCTCTGCATGTTTTTGTTCAGTCTGTTTACTGCGGCGGCCGGACTGATCGATTCTCCGGCGCTGTTTACGATCATGCGCTTTATCGCGGCTCTCGGAATGGGCGGCCTGATGCCGAACGCCATTTCCCTTATGACCGAGTATTCGCCGAAAAAGCACAGGGCTGTCATCGTCGCTGCGATGTACTGCGGCTATTCTGCGGGCGGGGTATTTGCGTCCCTGGTCGGCATGTTTGCCGTACCGGCTGCCGGCTGGAGGGTTCTGTATCTGATCGGCGTCATTCCGCTGTTTGTGCTGCCTTTCTTTTTCAAACGGTTTCCCGAATCCCTGTCATTTTATATTTTGAAAAAACAAACGCCAAAAATAGCGGAGATTCTCAACAAAGTCGATCCTTGCGGACAATACAGCGCAAGCGATGATTACCAATTTTCCAGCATCGCGGAAAAAACAAAAGGCTTTCCGGTCAAAAAACTGTTCGAACAAAAGCGGGCATCGAGCACATTCGCCTTTTGGCTTTCTGTTTTCAGCTGCCTGCTCATGGTCTACGGACTGAATACATGGCTTCCGAAAATGATGCAGGAGTCAGGCTACGGCCTTTCGTCAAGCCTGTCTTTCAATCTTGTCCTCTGCGTTGGACAGGCAGCAGGCGCCCTCATCGGCGGCTATTTGGCCGACAAGGCCGGTCATAAAAAAGTGCTTGCCGCTATGTACGTGCTTGGAGCCTTCTGTTTTGCGGCTTTCGGGTTAACGGTCAACCCCGTGCTTTTGTATGTGCTGATCGGTTTAGGCGGAGCATGTACGGTAGGGACGCAGAACATTGCGAACCCTTATATTTCCGAATATTATCCGAAGGAAATCAGAGCCACCGGGATCGGCTGGGCCTTAGGAATCGGCAGAATCGGCGCGATCATTGCGCCCTCCCTGGTTGCGCTCATCCTTTCGGCAGGCATTGATCCGAAGCAGGCGTTTATGATGTTTGCCATCCCGAGCCTCGTCGGGGCGATCGGCATCATGCTGATTCAGGAGAATCACGCAAGCTTTGATGTTGCGGCTAAGCCGGGGGGCGGCGTCAAATTGGAAGCGAAGTGAAAATTTAAAAAACGGGAGGAAAACACGTTGCGGACACAAATAGGAATTATCGGAGCTGGACCGGCGGGATTGATGCTGGCTCATCTGCTCCAGCGCAAAGGGATTGAATCGGTGATCATCGAATCCCGTTCCCGCATGGAGATTGAGCGGACGATCAGGGCCGGTGTTCTCGAACAGATGACAGTCGATCTGCTCAATGAAACAGGCGTCGGGGAGCGGATGATGAAAAAGGGGATATTCCATGAAGGAATCGAAATTCGCTACAACGGCAAACGCCGCAGGATTGACATGCACCATCTGACGGGTGGAAAGTACGTGACGATCTATCCGCAGCATGAAGTGATCAAGGATTTGATCGCCGCGCGCATAAACGCCGGCGGGAAAATGTTTTTCAGCGTTACTGACGTATGCCTGTCCGGTCTTGATACGACAAAGCCCAACATCTCCTATTTGAATGAATCGGGAGAAAGGGAAGAAATCACCTGCGACTACATTGCAGGATGTGACGGCTTTCACGGCCCGAGCAGGCAGTCTATTCCCGCGGAGATCCGCAAAGAATACCAAAAAATTTATCCATACAGCTGGCTCGGCATTTTGGCAGAGGCGCCGCCGTCAGCTCCTGAGCTTGTCTATGCACATCATGAAGACGGATTTGCCCTGCACAGCACAAGGACGCCGGAGATCCAGCGCCTCTATCTTCAAGTAAACCCGGAGGATTCAATTGACGACTGGCCGGATGAGCGGATATGGGAGAAGCTTCGGCTACGGCTCTCGACCGATGATGAATGGACGCTGATCGAAGGGCCGGTCATCCAAAAAAACATCGTGCCGATGAGAAGCTTTATTTGCGATCCGATGCAATACGGCCGGCTGTTTTTGGCCGGAGATTCAGCGCACATTGTCCCGCCGACAGGAGCGAAAGGGCTGAATTTGGCTATGGCAGACGTTCAGGTTCTTGCAGGGGCGCTTTTTGACTATTATGCTTCAGGCGACACCGGCCGGCTTGAGCGGTACTCCGAGGTATGCCTCCGCCGCGTCTGGAAAGCCGAGCGGTTCTCATGGTATATGACATCGCTTCTTCACCGGCACCGCGATTACACGCCGTTTGATTACCAAATCCAACTGGCCGAACTCGATCATGTCACGACGTCAAAAGCGGCCGCACAAAGCTTGTCGGAAAACTATGTCGGGCTGCCGCTGGAGTTTGAGGAACAGCCGTTAAGCGTCATATAATCTAAGAATCCATAAAATCAGGTTGAATCTGCACATTGCCGTTCGGCAAATGGTATAATGGATTTTAGCTAAAAATGCATAACGGAAGGGTTTACATGATAAATGGCAAAGCAGATTGACTTACTGATCCAGCCGAAATGGAGAATTATCGATCAATCCAGTCTCGGCCCGTATTTTGACGCAAAACAATCGTTCGCGATCGACGACACGCTGTGCGCTGCAGTCGGAAAAGGCCTGTCCCCGGCGACAGCGCGCTCCTGGGTGCATCATGACACGATCGTCCTCGGCATTCAGGATACGAGGCTCCCTTATTTAAAAGAGGGCATCGCTTTTCTTGAGGATGCGGGCTACAAGGCCATCGTCCGCAATTCCGGCGGACTTGCAGTCGTGTTGGACAGCGGGGTTTTGAACGTATCGCTCATTTTTCAGGACAAGAAATACGGCATCGATATTGACCGCGGCTATGAGGCGATGTATGAGCTTATCAAAAGAGTGCTGTCGCCCTACAATGCCAAGGTGGAAGCATACGAAATCGCCGGATCGTACTGCCCTGGGAGCTATGATTTAAGCATCGGCGGAAAAAAATTCGCCGGAATTTCGCAAAGGCGCTTAAGGGGCGGAGTGGCCGTGCAGATTTACTTGTGCGCCGACGGGAGCGGAAGCGAGCGCGCGGAAGTCATCAGACGCTTTTACGACATCGCTTTACAAGACGAGCGGGGCAAAACGAAAGCCGTTTACCCTGATATCCGACCGGAGACGATGGCTTCGCTCTCTGAGCTGCTCAAGAAGGACATTTCTGTTCAGGACTTGATGCTTGCTCTTTTGACGCAGCTGAAGGAGCTCAGCGGGGACATCTTCCAGGCGCCGCTTTCAGGAGAAGAAGAAAGCGAGTATGAAAAAAATCTGTTGCGCATGATCGAGCGGAATAAAAAGGTATTTGGCTAGAAAAAACGCCCCTGAGACAGGGGCGTTTTTTTAGGCAGCGTGCGCACGATGGTTTCGGCGTTTGATGAACAGCCATGAGGAGAGGGCCGCAATATAAATGAAGCTGACGGCCATTAATACGACTGTTGCGGGCGTGTGTTTTGCCGCGTAAACGAAAAAATCAAGCTGCGAGATATCGCCGGCATCCTTGATCGAATCGGCTCCATAGAACAGCTTTGTAAATTTGGCTGAATACTTCCATTCCCAAGGATCGGAGAGCAGCGCGCTGCCCTGATACCAGCTTGCTATGCCGGAAAATAAAAACAGCATGGAAGCCGTGCCGAACTGGACAAAATATAAAACAAATCTCATTGGAAAAACCCGCCTTATCGATTGCTACCACCATTATGAAATTTATGTCATGCAAAATCAAGAAAAAATGCCCCCTTTCGGTTGAAAAGGGGGGAGCGGTTATTCCGCCATCTTCTCTAAATTTCCGTTTCGGTCCATTTTAAAGGCGGGTGCAGCATGCTCGTCATCTTCAAATAAAACTAGCTTTCTTGCACGATTCATGATTTTCACGAGCGTTTCGTAGTCTTCCTGTATGGTCGTCTGGTCCTTCTCGAGCTTTTTGACTTCTGCTTCAAGCTTTTCGACTTTTTTTGCGAGCTCCTCGTTTTCGCGTTTTAAGCGGTCGTTCTCCATTTTTAACGCGTCTGTCTGCTCCTGACTGCCCGTATACGATTGCAAAAAGCGGATGACATCATCCATCGTCAGATTTGAAGGAGCTGCCTGTCCGGCATTCGGCTGATTTGGCGATAGAAGATGCGATAGACTAGCTAACTCTTCTTTAAAGCTTTCATCAACGTAAGGCAGGTTTTCGCTTGAGATCGGAGCCTTCTCCTGGCTTGTTCCCGCCTCACCGGCATTCGGCTGAACCGCCGCTTCAGCGGAGTCTATTGCGTCTGTTTCGACAGGCGGTTTGTATAGGAGCCGCTTCTTCGCAGGCTGGCCGTTTCCAAGGGCGCGCATCCTCTGCTTGCGCTGCTTTTTCGCCAGCTGCAGGGCTTTTTCATATTGATGACGGACGACGGCGTTCCATCTGAAGCCGCAGGCGGCAGATGTCCGGTTCAGTCTGTCTCCGACTTCTTCGAATGCGTTCAGTTGTGTGCTGCCTTCCCTTACGTGCCGTAAAACGGTTTCGGCAAGCAATAAATCGTTTTCCTCAGACCATGCGTCTTGTCTTTGTTTCATCACTTCTCAACTCCCATGTCAGTATTGGTATTAGATTGTCCAATTTGGAAAATATTTATACAAGTTTGCTAAAAGAATAGGAAGTGATTTTTTAGCGGCCGCTCCTTGCAGGAATGGGAGAATCCTTGTACAATGGAGGATGGTGTCATTTTTATTACAGTTCGGCAAAAATCGAATGCCTTCCATAAAGACAGATGAACTTTAACGAAAGGAAGCGTATGAAATGGCGAATGAATTTCGAGTGTGTGACGATTGCCAGGCCACGAATTTAAAGACGCTTTTGCCCCGGCTGAAGGAAATCGATCCGGATGCGAAAGTGGAGATCGGCTGTCAGTCTTATTGCGGGCCGGGACGGAAAAAATCGTTTGCATTTGTCAACAATCGACCGCTTTCAGCTCCTACTGAAGACGAGCTGATCGAAAAAGTGAAAAAGAAAGTCAAAAAATAATCGCCTCCCCGACGGGTCAGGCGTTTTTGCTTGTTTACCGGCTTTTCCTGCATACTGGAACAAGTTTTTGGGCAAATTCAAGGATGTTTTCAAAAAACAGACCCGATATAATAGAAAAAGATATAAAAAACGAAGTTCCGAAAGATTGAATAAGAACGGTTTTGGCAGTTTGCCTCACGTTTAAAAAAAGAGGGACAGAAATGGCGTATCCATACGGAAAATTATCTGAAGAAAAGGTGTTTAAAGATCCTGTACACCGTTATGTCCACGTACGGGACAAGCTTATCTGGGATTTGATCGGAACACGCGAGTTCCAAAGGCTGCGCAGAATCAAGCAGCTTGGGACGACCTATTTGACGTTTCACGGCGCTGAACACAGCCGCTTTAACCACTCCCTCGGCGTATATGAAATCGTCCGAAGAATGGTTGATGACGTGTTTAAAGGCAGGGACGAATGGGATGACAGCGAACGCGACCTGTGCCTGTGCGCAGCGCTTTTGCACGACTTGGGGCACGGCCCGTTTTCCCATTCATTTGAAAAAGTATTCCGCCTCGATCACGAAGATTTTACGAGAGCGATCATATTAGGCGATACAGAGGTTAACAAAGTGCTTGGGAAGGTGAGCCCGACATTTGCAAAGGACGTCGCCGAAGTCATTGCGAAAACCTACAAAAACAAACAGGTGGTCAGCCTGATCTCAAGCCAGATTGACGCTGACCGCATGGACTATCTGCAGCGCGACGCATACTACACCGGCGTCAGCTACGGGCACTTTGACATGGAGCGGATTCTTCGCGTCATGCGGCCGCGCGAAGACCAGATTGTCATTAAACAGACCGGAATGCATGCTGTCGAAGATTACATCATGAGCCGCTATCAGATGTATTGGCAAGTCTATTTCCATCCGGTGACAAGAAGCGCTGAGGTTATTTTGACGAAAATCCTTCACAGGGCAAAGCAGCTTCATCAGGAAGGCTACATATTTACGCATGCACCTGTCCATTTTTACTCCATTTTCGAAGGAAACGTCACATTGGATGATTATTTGAGCCTTGATGAGGCGATTATTCTTTATTACTTTCAGGCGTGGGAAAAAGAAGAGGATGAGATTCTGTCTGATTTATGCCGCCGTTTCATCAACCGCAGGCTGTTCCAGTACGCCGAATTCAATCCGAATGAAGAAATGGCGACTTATTTTGAGCTGACTTCGCTGTTTAAAGAATCAGGTATTGATCCCGAATATTATCTTGTGGTGGATTCCTCATCAGACCTTCCTTACGATTTCTACAGGCCGGGAGAGGAAGAAGAGCGCCTGCCGATCCAATTGCTGACAAATAGCGGTCAGATTAAGGAACTGTCGCGCCAGTCTGACATTGTCGATGCGATTTCCGGCAAACGGAGGACGGATCATAAGCTTTATTTTCCGCTGGATCTCATCGAAGGACTGGGAGCCGGCCCGCGCGGGGATCGAATCAAAGAGTTGATTGGACTGACATAGAAAGAAAAGGATGAAGGAGGTGTCGGGGATTTGTTAAAAGAACATGCAAAGCTGATGAAGGTGTTCTCGGATTCAGGGGAGATCATCGGGAGAAAAAAGCTGCAAAAGATCATTTATATTGCAAAGAAGCTGGAGCTTCCCTTTTATGAAAAGTACGATTTCCACTTTTACGGCCCGTACTCGGAGGAGCTGACGCTTCAGGTTGAAGAGCTGTGCAATCTCGGATTTCTCCATGAAGTCAAAGAGAAAAAAGGCGGGTATTATCAATACCGGTATTCTCCCACTGAAGCGGGAAGGCAATTTTTAAGCCAGTGCGAGCTGGAAATGAAGGATATCAAGCCGTATATTGACGATGTGAACTGCCAGTCTTCGCGATTTTTGGAGCTGGTCGCCACGATCCTTTACTTTGAGGACCTTGATCAGGATGAGATCAGAGAAAAAGTGTTTACGATTAAGAGCAAACAGCGGTATACGGACGAAGAATTCGATGAAGCCGTCGCTTACATAGAAAAGCTAAAGGATCTGTGTTAAAAGACCTGTCGGACGACAGGTTTTTTTGTTATATGTTTTTGTCGAATGATGGGGGTTTGTAGGAATTTAGAAAGAAAGCAGCAAAAAGAACGTATGCTATATGTCCTCTCTTTTATCTGAATTGAAGGAATTTTCAGATAAGTGGAAGAATTTTTAATTCGTTCAAAAATAAGGAGGGGTTGAAAGTGAAAAAGCGTTCTGTATTCTTTTCTTTGCTGCTGTCTGCCGGTTTGATTCCAGGACTGACGGCGGGGGTAGCCAAAACGGACGGCCACGATCATGAGCACGCCCGCGGGGCAAAAGGAACCTATGTCGAGTCATTGCCGAAAGCTGAGAGTTTTAAAGATTTTAACGGAAAAGTTCAAATTGAAAGAACGACAGTTACAAAAATTCTTGACGAAAAAGGAAATGTCACTGGAACGAAAACGTTCAAAAAGAATACAAGCAATGGGGAATTTTCGACACAGGCATCAACAGGCGCTCAGAAGGTAAGCGTTCTGGCTGTGGCGGATGCCCAGTATCGTGCGAAATACAGCGACTGGCAGACGAGAATCGTTCAAATTGTCGAGCAGGCTGATGTAATGTTCAACCGCGATCACAGCATTGATTTTGTCGTGGAGGCAGTGGCGCCTTGGACGTCTTCAGGCAGCAACAGCTCTCAAATTCTCTCAAACCTTCAAAGGAGCTTCAGCGGAAGAAATTATAAATTCGTCGTCGGATTTACCGCCAACAGCAACTTTGACGCGGGCGGCATCGCGTATGTATACAGCAGCAAGCCGAGCGGCAGCGCCTTCAGCGTCAACCTTGACCAGGGAACGGCCAATACGGCAAAAGCGGCCACACACGAATTTTCACATAACTTCGGATTAAATCATGATGCGCAAGGAAGCGGGATTCGCTGCATTATGAACTACGATTACGCGTACACGGTCGATGTCTGGGATTCGGCTCATAACAGCCAGATCTCAAGAAATAAAGCCTGGTATCAATAATCAAAAAGGGCGTCCTGCAATAAGCGGCAGGCGCCCTTTTTGATTATTGATCGCTCATCCGTTTCCCGGCGACTCCGTAATTTTCTTTTTTCAGCTCTTCAATGATGACAGCGACCCTTTCTTTAGGCGCCCCCGTTGTTTCAGAGACGGCTTCTGTCACTTTTTCGACAAGATTTCTTTTTTGCTCGTCAGTGCGGCCTTCGAGCATTTGAACGGTTACGTACGGCATGTTTTGTCCTCCCCCTAAAAAAATTCGCTCACTTTAGCATAAGATGCTCTTATAGTATACTGAAGATAGTAAATCTTTGTATACGAGAAAGAGGGAAAAACTATTTTAGACCGTTTTTTGATGTATCCGTTTGAAATGATTCCGTACGTCGTATTGACGCTTGCCGCCGCATTTACCGTGCATGAAGTCGCCCATGCATATGTGGCATACAAATTTGGCGACGAAACGGCCAAGCGGCAGGGAAGGCTGACGCTCAACCCTCTCAAACACCTTGATCCGTTTGGGACGATTTTGATATTTTTGATGGGATTTGGCTGGGCGAAGCCCGTACCCGTCAACCGTTTTTATTTTAAAAAGCCGAGGCTTGCCGGTTTTCTCGTTTCGATTGCCGGGCCGGTCAGCAACCTGGTCCTTGCTTTGCTCGGATTTCTTTTGGCACTGTTATCTGCAAAGCTGACTTCTGTGCTGCCTTCCGCTTTTTATTCCGGATTGCTTCAGTTTCTGACGATTTGGGTCAATTTAAACTTGCTTTTATTTCTTTTTAATTTAATGCCGTTTCCGCCGCTTGACGGCTTCCGGGTCATACAGGTCGTCGTTGCGCCTGATGTGCGGGCGAAGCTGACGAAATACGAAGCTTACGGATCGATCGTTTTTCTGATCATCGTCATTACGCCGCTTGGGCAATATGTATTCTGGCCATTTCTCAACGATGGCCGGGAATTGATCATCTCGATTTTTAACAGCGTTTTCCGGCCGCTGATGTAGGAGGTATTATTGATGGAACAAGGAAAAAAGAAAAAAACTATCGGCTTCAATATCATTAAAAGCGATCCGACGGACGGACACGGTGGGTTCGGCGCAGGTTCATTGAGCCTTGATAACGTATCCCCCGTGATCGTCGATGTGACGGAAAAGGAAGCGTTCATTGATATCGGCGCCATGCATGCGAGAAGCGCCGTCGAAAAGGGGATTAAATTTCTTCCGAATAAAGAGGAAGTGCCGAACGGGAAGCCTTATTGGCTTGTCTGGGTGACCATCGACCGGAAGGAGGAAGGCCCTTATTACGCAGGTGTGACGGCTTGTGAAATGACGGTGGACAGAAGCATTCGCCGCGGCTACAAAAAGCTTCCGGAGCATGTCAATTTAATGGATAAATCGATGAAGCGGAAGATTATCGTCGACCATATGGATGAGGATTCAAAGCATGTGCTTGGCGAGTTTTTAAAAAATCACGATCAGGGGCTTTGGGATCGTTCGTCAGATGAGCTGAAAAAAGGACTGCTTCAGGAATAGCAAAACCCCGGGCTTTAGAAGGCCCGGGGTTTTATTCATTTCTCCTGAACCACCATTCCCACCATTTTTTTCGTTTGTGCGGTTTTGCGGGATTCTCCGGTTCGGCTTTTTTGTCCTGATACGTTTCTTTTCCGAAGCACACCTGGTCAGGCTCGGTTCCTTCGATAAAGTAGGCGAGATGCCTGGCCGGACAGCCCGGGGCTGCGGCATATCCAGTGGTTGGATCGATATACACGCTTTTTACGCCATCAGGCGGTTTTAATGCAGCCTCAGGTTCGCCTGCAAGCGCTCGTTCCATGAACTCGGCCCAAATTTGTTTGGCGTAGTTTTTTTCCTTGACGATATCGATCGACCGTCCCTTGTCATAGCCGGTCCATACGCCTGAGGCGAGGCCGGGATAAAAACCGATCATCCAGCTGTCCGTGCCCGTCGTTCCCGATTTTCCGGCATATGTCCGCGTTAATTTACCGGCGATCGTCCGGCCGGTCACCGATGTGTAGCCGTCCAGCGATGTGTCAAACATGCCGGTCATCATGTTTGCCGTAATAAAAGCCGCTTTTGGATCAAGTAGCTGCTTATGGCGGTTCGGTTTTTCATAAAGCACCGTCCCGTTCGAATCGGTGATTTTCGTAATAAATGACGGCTCGATTTGCTTTCCGCCGTTTGCCAGCATGGCGTACGCATTCACCATTTCGATCGGCTTTACGGGCGACGTGCCGAGCGCCAGTGAGGGCACTTTCTGGAGCGGGCTTGTAATTCCGAACTGTTTGGCAGCATCGATCAGTTTGTCCATTCCGAGGAAAAGGTGCGTTTTTACCGCGTAAATATTATCCGACAAGGCGAGCGCCTGAAGCAGGGTGATCGGACCGTCCGCGTAATAGCCATGGTAATTGCTCGGGGAATACAAGGCTCCATTTCCGAGCTCAAACGCCGTTTCTGCGCTTCTCATCCTCGTTGCCGGCGTGAAGCCGTTTTGAATCGCTGAATAATAAAGCAAAGGCTTCATCGTTGACCCGGGCTGCCGCCTCGCCTGCGTCACGCGGTTGAACGGGCTTTTTTCGTAGTCCCGTCCCCCGACGAGGGCGAGGACGCTGCCGTTATACGGGTCGACTGCGGCAAATCCGGCTTGAATGCCGCTTTTCGAGTCGATCGTCTGTTTGACCGCTTTTTCGGCGATTTTCTGCAGGCGGGAATCAAGGGTCGTATACACGCTGTAACCGCCTGTTTCCGCTTGTTCCGGCGTCAGTTTTAGGAGGCGGGCGATTTCTTTGACAGCCTCGTCATAAAAGTACGGAGCCGCCTTTGCTTCGGTTTGTTTCTCCCGTTTTTTGTATGTGAGCGGCATTTCCTTCAGTTTTGCCGCCTGTTTTTTTGTCAGCTTGTTTTCCTTTTCCATCATTGTCAAAATCATTTCCTGCCGCTCTTTCGCTTTTGTTTCGTTAACGAACGGCGAATACACCGACGGTCCTTTCGGAATGCCGGCCAGCATGGCAGCTTCGGCCGCGTTGATGTTTTTGGCGCTCTTGCCGAAGTACATCCGTGAAGCTGCTTCGATTCCGTATGCACCGTGTCCGTAGTAAATCGTATTTAAATAGCCTTCTAAAATGTCTTTCTTTGAATAATTTTGCTCAAGGCGTATCGTATAAAAGGCTTCATTCCACTTTCTTTTCCACGTTTTATCATGGCCGAGGTAGAGGTTTCTCGCATATTGCTGGGTGATGGTGCTTGCGCCCTGAACCTTGGACATCGCTTTTAGATCGGCGATGACGGCTCCGGCCATCCGCACATAATCAAAACCGTGGTGCCGGAAAAAATTCCGGTCTTCAACGGCAAGCGTGGCATCGATGACGGCGGGATTGATGTTGTCAAGCGACACCCAGTACCGTTTCTGCCCATAATGGGTTTCGCCCATCTGTTTTCCGTTTCCGTCATAAAGCACGGTCGATCTCGGCACCTGAACGGAGGGAGCGCCCTGCCACTTAGCGGTCAGAACAACCGTCATGATGAGGATGGACAATAAAAGCAGCATTAATATTCCCATGAACAAAAAAGCCCGTATCGTTTTGATGGTCAAACGGACCCGCTTGTTCGTCATCATGTCCATGCTGAAAATCCCCTCTCAGATTAATAAAATGTTCTTATCATTATGAGAAAAAAGAAGAGGATTTAAACAATAGAAACGAAAAAACCGGATGGCGCGCACGGAAAGCTGGAATCTAATGGGTAAGGCTTTTTGATGCCTGAGCCGTCTTTACAATTCCCTTCAATTCCTCTATACTTTTTCTTTAGGCAAAAGCCGATGCCGACAGCAGAATAATCGTCTATTGAGATGAGAAAAATAGATAGAAATACAGCTTATAATGAAAGGAAGATAACGCTTTGAGCGGACTTTGGTATACAGAAAAGCAAACGAAGAATTTTGGCATTACGATGAAAATCAACAAGACTTTACATACAGAGCAGACAGAATTCCAAAATCTCGAAATGGTGGAAACGGAAGAATTCGGAAACATGCTGTTTTTGGACGGCATGGTCATGACGTCTGAAAAAGATGAGTTCGTCTATCATGAAATGGTGGCCCATGTTCCGTTGTTTACGCACCCGAATCCGGAGCAGGTGCTTGTCGTCGGCGGCGGGGACGGCGGCGTCATCCGCGAAATTTTGAAGCATCCGGGCGTCAAAAAGGCAACGCTCGTCGATATCGACGGGAAAGTCATCGAGTACTCAAAGAAATTCCTTCCGACGATTGCGGGCAAGCTCGATGATCCGCGTGTCGAAGTGAAAGTCGGCGACGGCTTCATGCACATCGCAGAATCCGAAAACGAGTACGATGTCATCATGGTTGATTCCACAGAGCCTGTAGGACCTGCTGTCAACCTGTTTACGAAAGGCTTTTACGCGGGAATTGCAAAAGCGCTGAAAGAGGACGGCATCTTCGTCGCTCAGACGGACAACCCTTGGTTTACGCCTGAGCTGATCACGAACGTTCAGCGCGACGTAAAAGAGATCTTCCCGATTACAAGGCTGTATTTGGCAAATATCCCGACATACCCAAGCGGACTGTGGACGTTTACGATCGGTTCGAAAAAATACGATCCGCTTGAAGTAGAAGAGAGCCGCTTCTTTGACATCGATACGAAATACTACACAAAAGAGATCCATAAAGCGGCATTCGTGCTTCCGAAATTCGTCAGCGATTTAATCAAATAAAAACGACTTGCGCAGGAACCAGATTCTGCGCTTTTTTTCAGGAGGTTGAAAACAACATGAGATTTGATGAAGCATATTCGGGAAAGGTATTTATCGCAAGCCGTCCGGATTGGGAAGATGCGGAGGCGATTCTTTACGGCATGCCGATGGACTGGACGGTCAGCTACCGCCCGGGCTCACGCTTCGGCCCGGCGCGAATCCGCGAGGTATCCATCGGGCTTGAGGAATACAGCCCTTATTTGGACAGGGAGCTTACCGACATTCGCTTTTTTGACGCCGGCGACATTCCGCTGCCTTTCGGGAACCCGCAGCGCAGCCTTGATATGATTGAAGAATTTGTCGACAGCATTTTGGATAAAGGAAAATTCCCGCTCGGCATGGGCGGGGAACATCTTGTCTCATGGCCTGTCATTAAAGCGATGTATAAAAAATATCCCGATCTGGCCATCATTCATATGGATGCACATACAGATCTCCGCGTCGAATATGAAGGAGAACCGCTGTCGCATTCAACGCCGATTCGCAAAGCGGCGGAGCTGATCGGCCCGGAAAACGTCTTTTCATTCGGAATTCGTTCAGGCATGAAAGAAGAGTTTAAGTGGGCAAAAGAAAACGGCATGCACATTTCCAAGTTTGAAGTGCTTGAGCCGCTCAAACAAATCCTTCCGAAGCTCGCCGGCCGCCCGGTCTACGTGACGATCGATATCGACGTCCTCGATCCTGCGCATGCGCCTGGGACGGGTACGGTCGACGCTGGGGGCATCACGTCAAAAGAGCTGCTCGCGTCAATTCATGAAATTGCCCGTTCCGATGTGAAAGTCGCCGGGGCCGACCTTGTAGAAGTAGCACCGGTCTACGACCATTCGGAGCAGACGGCGAATACGGCAAGCAAGCTGATTCGCGAAATGCTGCTCGGCTGGGTAAAATAAGTCAAGCTGTCCCCTTTCAGGACAGCTTTTTACTTTTTTGTGATTTCTGATAAAAAGTGTTTAACTTGCGGGCTGTTCTGTTAAGATGTATATAAGGGTGAAGCGGTTGAACTTTTGTTCTTGAATGATTATACTAATCAAGTCAAATCCGAATGAAAAAAGGATGTGTCGGAATGGATCGGGAGACACCCGTTAAGATTCACGTGAAATCCGTTATCCAGGAAGGATCAGACTTGGAAACGATTGAATTCCGGACAACCGGATTTTATTATATGAAAAAAGATAAATTATACCTTACCTATCATGAAGAGCATGAGGCGGGAAAGGTCAAAACGATCGTCAAGGCGAGCGAAAATGAAGTGTTGGTGATGCGGTCAGGCGCGATCGAAATGAAGCAGCGGTTTCTAAAGGGCAGCCGAACCGTCACACATTATAAAATGCCGTTCGGACAGCTTGAGCTTGGGGTGGACACAAAGGATATATCGGTTCAACCTCAAAAGGAGAACGGCGATATCAATATTGTTTACGATATGCTTGTAAGCGGTGATCAAAAGCACTTACATAAAATGTCGATTTCGTACAGAGGAGGACATGATTCATGAACATAGTCGAACAGATGAAGGATGCGCTGAAACAGGAAATTAAAGAAGCCGTCATAAAAGCGGGGCTGGCGGATGAGGCGGATATTCCGGAAGTCGTTTTGGAAGTGCCGAAAGATAAAGCACACGGCGACTACTCGACAAATATGGCAATGCAGCTGGCTAGAATCGCGAAAAAGGCGCCGCGCAGCATTGCGGAGGACATCGTCGCAACCTTCGATAAAGGAAAAGCGTCGATTGATAAGCTTGATATCGCAGGACCGGGATTTATCAATTTTTATATGGACAATCAATATTTGACAAAGCTGATTCCTGCCGTTCTTGAAGCAGGAGAAGCTTACGGCGAATCAAATGTCGGAGCGGGAGAGCGCGTTCAGGTGGAATTCGTTTCGGCCAACCCGACGGGCAACCTTCATCTGGGACATGCCCGGGGCGCCGCTGTCGGCGATTCCCTGTGCAATGTTCTCGAAAAAGCGGGTTATGAGGTAAGCCGCGAATATTACATTAATGATGCCGGCAACCAAATCAACAATCTGGCTCTGTCTGTCGAGGCCCGCTATTTTGAGGCGCTCGGCCAGGATAAGCCGATGCCTGAAGACGGATACCACGGCGAGGATATTAAAGAAGTCGGACGCAAGCTTGCCGAAGAGTTCGGCGACCGTTTTATCCATGAGGAAGAAAGCGAACGCCTCGCCTTTTTCCGCGAATACGGGCTGAAATACGAATTGGGCAAACTTCGCGAAGATCTCGAGAATTTCCGCGTGCCGTTTGACGTGTGGTATTCAGAGACATCGCTTTACGAAAACGGCAAAATCGATCAGGCGCTTGAAACGCTCCGCGACAAAGGACATATCTATGAAGAAGACGGGGCGACATGGTTCAGATCGACGACGTTCGGCGATGACAAAGACCGCGTGCTGATCAAAAAAGACGGATCTTACACGTATCTTCTGCCTGACATCGCTTATCACAAGGACAAGCTTGACCGCGGTTTTCAAAAGCTGATCAACGTGTGGGGAGCAGATCATCACGGCTATATTCCGCGCATGAAGGCGGCCATCGAAGCGCTCGGCTATGATAAAGAAACGCTTGAGGTCGAGATCATCCAGCTTGTACACCTATACAAAAACGGCGAAAAAATGAAAATGAGCAAAAGAACGGGTAAAGCCGTAACAATGCGCGACTTGATCGATGAGGTCGGCCTTGACGCCGTGCGCTATTTCTTCGCGATGCGCAGCGCTGACACCCATATGGACTTCGACCTTGACCTTGCCGTCTCCACGTCGAACGAAAATCCGGTGTATTACGCGCAATACGCACATGCGAGAATTTGCAGCATGCTCCGCCAGGGCGAAGAAAAAGGAATTCTACCCGAAGGAAATCTTGATTTCTCAAAGATCGCTTCTGAAAAAGAATACGATTTGTTAAAAGTGATCGGCTCTTTCCCTGAAGCGGTCGCCGACGCGGCTCAAAAACGGATTCCTCACCGCATCACAAACTATATTTTTGAACTGGCATCCGCTCTGCACAGTTTTTACAATGCCGAGAAGGTTCTGGATGCAGCTGATGAAGGAAAAAGCCGTGCGCGCCTATCGCTGATGAAAGCGACACAGATCACCCTGAACAACGCGCTGAAACTGATCGGCGTTTCCGCGCCTGAAAAAATGTAATATTCATCCCTTATCCTTTTGGATGAGGGATTTTTTTGTTATCGAAATATAAGGCGGAGATGATGGAGACAGATCGCATCGATGTAGAAAACGGGTTTATCATTTCCGCAACAAAAGACAATCCTGATATGGACTGAATCTGCCGTTTTTTGAGCGAATAATCAACCGGGAAAAAGGGATCAAACAAGAGCTGGTCACGGAAATGATCCTGAACACGCAGCTTTGCTGCGGGCTGTATGAAAACGGCGGAAAGCGGGCCGGATTCGCCAGGGTGATCTCGGACTTTGTCAGGTTCGGCTGGGTTTGCAACGTCTTTATTTGGCCGTTCTCCGGGGAAGCTTTGGCTGAAGCCTTGTCAGCCAAAGCCTGGGGTGTCTGTTTGATGATGGCGGCTGATGATGAGCCCGGATATGAAAACGGTCGAAAACAGATACGAAAAAGGAAGGGTGTTCGCCCTTCCTTATGAAACGTTCGTCTGGTAAACGATTGATTTCGCTTTTTGTATCAAGGTTTCCGCTTCTTTTCCTTCAATCACGATAAGGCACTCCTTCTCCCGATTGGACATTCTGAACATCTCCAATTCGAGAAGGTCTTTAATTTTGCACATCGTTTTTTTCGTGCAGATATATAGCTGATGTTGTGCTGAGCGGCAAAGCCGGTACAGCTCGATCAAATTTTTTAGCGTCATCGATTTTTCGCCGATTTTAATGGATTCTGCTCGATTCATCTTGCATCCCCTCCGTATGTAAATATTCTCTCTAATGAAAGTGTTACCCGCAGAGCTGACACGTTAAACACGAATGACATCCTGTGGGCAAACGGCATCTCCGATTTTCCAGCGATTATGAAAAAATATTGACTGAACACTCATTCATTATTTAAGATAAAGATAGACAGAAGGGGTTTTCATTCAGGGGAACTGAAAGGGGGAGCTAGTGTTGAGTACGTTGCTGTGGTTGAATGTCATCGCATTTCTCGGTGTAACCGCTTACGCTGTTTATCTGTTCGTCTATCTGATCAGAACGAGAATCAGCTATATCAAGCTCGGGCAAAAAGAGGTTTTTGATAAGCGGATCAAAGAGAGGCTTCAAAGGATATGGGAGAATGTGTTCGGGCAGAAAAAACTGCTCAAAGATAAGAAGAGCGGAATCATCCATGTGGTATTTTTTTACGGTTTTATTCTCGTACAGTTTGGTGCGATCGATTTTATTATAAAAGGGCTTATGCCTGACAGGGGGCTGCCTCTCGGTAAAGCTTACCCGGTGTTTACGTTCTTCCAGGAAATCGTCACACTGATGATTCTGATTGCGGTGGGCTGGGCTTTTTACAGACGTTATATCGAAAAGCTCGTCAGGCTGAAACGCAACTTTAAGTCGGGAATCGTCCTGCTGTTGATCGGCGGATTGATGTTTACCGTACTGCTCGGGAACGGGATGAATATGGTCTGGCACGGGCATTCGCTGTCATGGTACGAGCCGATGGCCTCTCTCGTCGCTTTCGTTTTCGCATTTATAGGCGAAACCGCATCAGGGGCCGTTTTCTATGCAGCATGGTGGGCGCACCTTTTGATCTTGCTGACGTTTTTGGTCTATGTTCCGCAGTCCAAGCACGCCCACCTCATTGCAGGACCTGCAAACGTCTTTTTCAGCAGGCTGACGAATCCGGGGAAGCTTGAAAAGATCGATTTTGAAGACGAATCAAAAGAGACATTCGGCGTCGGCCGCATTGAAGAGTTCAGGCAATCGCAGCTCATCGACCTTTATGCATGTGTGGAATGCGGCCGCTGCACAAATATGTGTCCGGCAACAGGCACGGGAAAAATGCTTTCTCCGATGGATCTGATTTTGCGGCTCAGAGACCACTTGACGGAAAAAGGGGCGGCCGTCACGTCAAAAACGCCTTGGGTTCCTGCACTGCTGTTCCGCCATACAAAGGGAAATCAGCTTGCACTGGCAGCAGGCGGAGAAGGATCAAGAGAAGCCGCCGCCTCGGAAATTTACAATCCAAGCTTAATCGGGGACATCATTACCGAAGAGGAAATCTGGGCCTGCACGACTTGCCGGAATTGCGAAGATCAATGTCCGGTGATGAATGAACACGTCGATAAGATCATCGATCTCCGCCGGTATCTCGTTTTGACCGAAGGGAAAATGGACGCCGATGCTCAACGCGCCATGACGAGCATCGAAAGACAGGGCAACCCTTGGGGACTAAACAGGAAAGAACGGGAGAACTGGCGCGACGTGAGAGAAGACGTCGAAGTGCCGACCGTAAAGGAAATGAAGAAAAAAGGCGCTTCATTTGAATATTTGTTTTGGGTCGGTTCGATGGGCTCGTATGACAGAAGAAGCCAAAAAATCGCGGTCGCTTTTGCGCGCCTCCTCAATGAAGCAGGCGTCACATTTGCGATTTTAGGCAATAAAGAAAAAAACTCCGGCGACACGCCGAGACGTCTCGGCAATGAATTTCTGTTTCAGGAGCTTGCTGCTAAAAATATCGAAGAATTTGAGAAAAATGGCATCCGAAAAATTGTAACGATTGATCCTCATGCATACAATGTGTTTAAAAACGAATATCCTGATTTTGGCCTTGAAGCAGACGTTTATCATCATACGGAAATTCTCTCCGCCCTCATCAAGGACGGAAAGCTTAAACCTGAGTTTCCGGTTAACGAAACCGTCACGTTCCATGATTCATGCTATTTGGGCCGCTACAACGGAGTTTACGATCCTCCGCGCGAGATTCTCCGCTCCATACCGGGCATCCGCTTAGTCGAAATGGAACGGAGCCGGGAAAACGGAATGTGCTGCGGAGCCGGAGGCGGCCTCATGTGGATGGAGGAAGAGACGGGAACAAGGATCAATGTTGCCAGAACTGAACAGGCGCTCCTTGCGGCACCTTCGGTCATCAGTTCTGGATGTCCGTATTGCCTTACGATGCTCGGAGATGGAACGAAGGCGAAGGAGCTCGACGATCAAGTCGGCACATACGATGTGGCCGAACTGCTTGAACGCGCCGTCTTTGGTGCGGAAGAGAAAGAGCATGCTTCCTAAGCGGGTGAAAATGACAGATGCAGGGGAGAGGAAATGATGGTCAGAACGGTTATTATCGATGGAGCGCGCACGCCTTTCGGAAAACTGGGCGGATCACTTCAGCCAAAAACGGCGTCAGAACTCGGAGGCATTGCCATCAGAGAAGCGCTGAAACGGTCAGGTGTCAGGCCTGAGGATGTAGATGAAGTTATTATGGGGACCGTTCTGCAAGGGGGCCAGGGACAGCTGCCGTCAAGGCAGGCGGCAAGGCATGCCGGTCTTCCGTGGGACGTTAAAACGGAAACGGTCAATAAAGTATGCGCATCAGGCTTAAGAAGCGTGACAATGGCGGATCAGATCATCCGCGCCGGCGATGCCGACGTCATTGTCGCAGGCGGGATGGAGTCGATGTCAAATGCGCCTTATACGCTGACAAAAGCGAGATGGGGCCTGAGGATGGGAGACGGGTCTGTTAAGGACTTGATGATCCTTGACGGATTGACCTGCTCATTTACGGGGGTGCATATGGGCTCATATGGAAATTCTGCGGCAAGAGAATTAGAGATTACGAGAGAGGAGCAGGACCGCTGGGCGCTGCGGAGCCATATGCGGGCGGTTCGGGCCGCCGCCTCAGGCGCCCTCGGAGAAGAGATCGTTCCCGTCAACATTCGCGAAAAGCGGGGCGGAGAGCTGACGGTGAAACATGATGAATCCCCGCGCAGCGACACATCGATCGAACGGCTGGCCGCGCTGGCGCCCGTCTTTGACCGCGACGGCACGATTACGGCGGGCAATGCCCCGGGCGTAAATGACGGGGCGTGTGCATTCACCGTCATGAGCGATGAAAAGGCAAAGTCTTTGAATCTGAAGCCTTATGCCGTCATGACGGCGCATGCTTCCATCGCAGTTGAAGCAAAAGACTTTCCGAAAACACCCGGGCTTGTCATCAATGAGCTGCTGAAAAAAACGGGGGCGAAGCTTTCGGATATCAGCCTGTTTGAAATCAATGAGGCTTTTGCGGCGGTCGCTCTGGCAAGCGGACAAATCGCAGGGCTCGATATGGAAAAGGTTAATGTCAACGGCGGCGCGATTGCTCTTGGCCATCCGATCGGCGCCAGCGGGGCAAGGATCCTTTTGACGCTTATGTACGAATTAAAACGGCGCGGCGGCGGTACGGGCATTGCCGCGATTTGCAGCGGCGGCGGACAGGGAGATGCCGTCATGATCCAAGTTTAAAAGGGGGATTTTTCATGAGGGATGATACGATTATGGTCATCGGCGCGGGCCAAATGGGGTCAGGAATCGCGCAGGTGTGCGCCCAAGCCGGCTACAGCGTTTATATGTACGATGTATCAGAAGACCAGATTCAAAAAGGAATGAAACGCATTTCCGACCGGCTCGTCAAGCAGGCGGAAAAGGGAAAGATGCCTCACCATGACGTGAAAGATATATACCTGCGCCTCTCTCCGTCAGACTCGCTTAATGATGCGGGAGAAGCCTTTCTAATCATTGAAGCTGCCGTCGAACGTATGGATGTTAAAAAGGACATTTTCAAACGTTTGGATGAAAAGACGAAAGATACGGCAGTATTGGCATCCAATACATCTTCCTTACCGATTACAGAGCTTGCCTCTGCCACGAAAAAGCCGCAAAACGTGATTGGCATGCATTTTATGAACCCGGTGCCTGTCATGCAGCTCGTCGAGGTTATCAGGGGGCTTGAAACGAGCGATCAAACCTTTGATACCGTCGTTTCTACAGCAGAAAAGCTCAATAAAGTCCCCGTTGAAGTGCACGATTTTCCCGGGTTTATCTCCAACCGCATTTTAATGCCGATGATTAATGAAGCGGTTTTTGCGCTTTATGAAGGGGTTGCCGAAAAGGAGAGCATCGACAGAATCATGAAGCTCGGAATGAACCATCCGATGGGGCCGCTCGCTCTTGCAGACCTGATCGGACTTGATACATGCCTGTATATTATGGAAACGCTGCACAAAGGATTCGGCGATGACAAATACAGACCGTGCCCGCTTCTGAGACAGTATGTCAGCGCAGGGCGGCTCGGAAAGAAAACGGGCAAAGGGTTTTATACGTACGACTCCAAATAAACAGGAGGGGACACCATTGAACCTTCATTTGACAGCTGAACAGCTCGATATGCAAAAGCAGGTCAGGGAGTTTGCAGTACGGGAGGTAGCTCCCTTTGTCCCGGAGATGGAAAAAGGGGAATTTCCAACCGGCATCATAAAGAAAATGGCGGGTCTCGGCTGGATGGGGCTGCCGATTCCGGCGAGGTACGGCGGGGCCGAAAAGGATTTCCTTTCGTACATTATGTTGATTCACGAGCTGTCAAAGACGAGTGCGGTGTTGGGCGCGATTTTATCTGTTCACACATCGATCGTGACGATTCCCGTTCTGTTGTACGGAAATGAACGGCAAAAAGAGCGATACGTCAAAAAGCTGGCGTCAGGACGGTACTTGGGCGCCTTTTGTTTAACCGAACCGAACGCCGGCTCTGATGCGGGAAGCCTCAAAACAAAAGCGGAAAAACGACAGGATCGCTACGTGTTGAACGGTACGAAGGTCTTTATCACAAACGGAGGGGGAGCGGACGTCTATCTCGTGTTTGCCTCAACAAACCCTGAAGCCGGAACGAAAGGCATATCGGCTTTCATCGTTGAAAAAGGAACGCCGGGCTTCCATATCGGAAAAAATGAGGAAAAAATGGGTCTGCACGGATCGCAAACGGTGACCCTGAATTTTGAAAACGCCGTTATTCCATCCGAGCAGCTTCTCGGAGAGGAAGGCCAGGGCTTTAAAATGGCTTTGTCAAACCTTGATGGGGGCAGGATCGGGATTGCCGCCCAGGCTTTAGGAATTGCCGAAGGCGCGCTTTCCGAGGCTTCCGCATTTTTAAAAGCGCACTACCCGGACGGAGAGCTTCACAGCTTCCGGCAGGGGCTCGCCTTCAAGCTGGCGGACATGGCGACAAGGACAGAGGCGGCCAAACTGCTCGTCTACAAGGCTGCTTCATTGAAGGAACAGGGCATGGAAACGAGAAAAGCGGCATCAATGGCCAAGCTGTTTGCTTCTGAAACGGCAATGTTTGTGACGACCGAGGCGGTTCAGCTGCTCGGGGACTTCGGTTATACGAAAGGCTTCAATGCTGAGCGGTATTTCAGGGATGCGAAAGTGTGCCAAATCTATGAGGGAACGAGCGAAATACAGAGAATTGTCATCAGCAAGCAATTATGAGGTGTCAGAGGGGGAGCAAGAGATGAACTTTCAGCTGTCTGAAGAGCATCAAATGATTCGGAAAATGGTCCGCGATTTTGCAAAGCATGAGGTCGAGCCGACAGCAAAGGAGCGTGACGAAGAAGAACGTTTTGATAAAGAGCTGTTCATGAAGATGGCGGATCTGGGATTGACAGGCATTCCCTGGCCTGAAGAATACGGAGGGATCGGCAGCGATTATTTGTCGTACGTGATTGCAGTCGAGGAGCTGTCAAAGGTATGCGCCTCAACCGGCGTAACCCTGTCAGCTCATACGTCGCTTTCGTGCTGGCCCATTTATGCCTTCGGAACCGAGCAGCAAAAACAGGAATATTTAAAACCGATGGCACGGGGGGAAAAACTCGGGGCTTACGGATTGACGGAGCCTGGATCAGGGTCTGATGCGGGCGGAATGAAAACGACCGCCGTGAAAAGCGGTGATGAATACATTTTAAACGGAACGAAGGTCTTTATTACAAACGGTGGTGCAGCAGATGTATACATTTTGTTCGCAGCTCTTGATCCCGAAAAAAGGCAGAAAGGAACAACCGCCTTTATCGTTGAGAAGGAGTTTCCGGGCTTTTCCGTCGGGAAGAAAGAAAAAAAGCTCGGCATCCGTTCGTCTCCAACGACTGAAATCATCCTCGAGGATTGCCGTGTCCCTTTGAAAAACAGGCTCGGCGAAGAGGGGGAAGGCTTTAAAATCGCGATGATGACGCTTGACGGCGGCAGAAACGGGATCGCGGCCCAGGCCGTCGGCATTGCGCAAGGAGCGTTTGAGGCTGCAAAGGCATACGCAAAAGAAAGAAAGCAATTCGGCAAACCGATTGCCGAACACCAGGGCGTGAGCTTCAAACTGGCGGATATGGCGACCGAAATTGAAGCTGCGAGGCTCTTGACATACCAGGCGGCATGGCTCGAATCAGAAGGCCTGCCTTACGGAAAAGCGTCTGCCATGTCAAAGCTTTACGCAGGCGATGCGGCTATGAAGGTGACGACAGAGGCCGTCCAGATCTTCGGCGGATACGGCTATACGAAGGAATACCCTGTTGAGCGTTATATGCGCGATGCAAAAATCACGCAGATTTATGAAGGAACACAAGAGATTCAGCGGGTCGTTATCTCGAAAATGCTGATGAAATGAAGAAAATGCCGCCTTAGCGCCTGGCGGCAGGAAAGCGCCGGCGGACAGGCTTCAACCCTACCGCCGGCTTCTTTGGCATTACCGCCTAAAACAGCCTTCTTTTCATGCGTTTCCCCAGCCTCACGCCTCCTTTCTGTCTTTTGCCTGTGCCTTGTGGTAAAAATTATTGAATTAACGGGAATAAAGGTAGCATAAAGTGTTTTCTTTTGTTTATAATGAGAGGTATGGTTTGTCGTAAAGACATGAATCACATGCTTATTTTCTATGACAAAGATAGTAGATACATACATGAAGATAGAAAGGGAGTGTCTGGTGATGAGTTTGAAACAGTACTCAGAGGAACAGCTAAAGGAAATGTCTTTAGTTGAAATCGCATACGAAATTTTCTCAGACCAAAAAAAACCGATTACATTCCAGGAACTTACAGATAAAGTTTCTTCTTTGCTTGGAGTGGGAAAAGAAGAATTGGAAGACCGCATTGCCCAGTTTTACACGGATTTAAATATCGACGGCCGCTTTTTGGCGCTGTCTGACCAAACCTGGGGCCTGCGCAGCTGGTACCCGTACGATCAGCTTGATGAAGAAACACAGCCGACCGTAAAAGCCAAAAAGAAAAAAGCGAAAAAAGCCGTCGAAGAGGACCTTGATCTCGATGAATTCGAAGAGGTTGATGAGGACGATATCCTTCTTGACGATGCAGAAGCCGACCTCGATCTTGCCGACGATGAATTCGATCTCGATGAAGCCGACGATGATGAGCTGGATGACCTTGAAGATGAGATCCTCGATGATGAAGACGAGGACTTCCTGGACGAAGAAGAAGAAGATTAATATTTGTCCGTACGAAATTCATTTTGAAATCAATCTTGACTTTCCGAGACGAACTATGTAGTATGTATTTTGGGCTCTTCAAAAAGAAGAGATTCGAGTGATACGGACTATCAGCTCCCTTTCAAGAAATTGAAAGGGAGCTTTCTTGTTTTTCCGCCTCCTAATCATTTGAATCATTTAGAAAAGATCTAAATGATTTTTCATAAACGGAGCATTTTAATGAATAAGTGTTAGATTGAAGAGAGGGGTACAGATATGACAAAATACATTTTCGTAACTGGAGGAGTCGTTTCTTCGCTTGGAAAAGGAATCACGGCATCTTCACTGGGCCGCCTGCTGAAAAACAGAGGCCTGAATGTAACGATCCAAAAGTTTGATCCGTATATCAACGTAGATCCGGGAACGATGAGTCCGTATCAGCACGGGGAAGTATTCGTGACCGACGACGGTGCGGAAACCGATTTGGACCTGGGCCACTATGAACGCTTCATCGACATTAACTTGAATAAATACAGCAACGTTACAACCGGAAAAATTTATTCGACGGTGCTGAAAAAAGAGCGAAGAGGCGATTATTTGGGAGGCACCGTACAGGTCATCCCGCACATCACGAACGAAATTAAAGACCGCGTGTTCCGCGCCGGAAAAGAATCAAACGCCGATGTTGTCATCACGGAAATCGGAGGAACCGTCGGGGATATCGAATCATTGCCGTTCCTTGAAGCGATCAGGCAGATCAAGAGCGACATCGGACGCGACAACGTGATGTACATCCATTGTACGCTTGTGCCTTACCTGAAAGCGGCCGGAGAAATGAAAACAAAACCGACGCAGCACAGCGTAAAAGAACTGCGCAGCCTCGGCATTCAGCCAAACGTGATCGTTGTCAGAACGGAAATGCCGATTTCCCAGGACATGAAAGACAAAATCGCGCTGTTCTGCGACATCGATCCGAAAGCCGTGATTGAAGCGGGGGATGCGGAAACGCTCTATTCCATTCCGCTCGACCTTCAGAAGCAAGGGCTTGACGATCTTGTCTGCAGCCACTTGAAGCTGGAATGCAAGGAAGCAGACATGGAAGAATGGAAAATGCTTGTCAATAAAGTGAAGAATCTTTCCAAAACAGCGACGATCGGTTTGGTCGGTAAATACGTCGAGCTTCCGGATGCCTACATCTCTGTGGTCGAATCTCTCCGCCATGCGGGATATGCGTTTGATGCCGACATTAAGGTCAAATGGATCAACGCTGAAGAGGTCACTGATGAAAACATCGCCGATTTGGTGAACGATGTAGACGGCATTCTCGTTCCGGGCGGATTCGGGGACCGCGGAGTTGAAGGGAAAATTGCCGCCGTCAAATATGCCCGCGAGCAAAAGATCCCGTTCCTGGGCATTTGCCTCGGCATGCAGGTGGCGTCAATCGAGTATGCGAGAAACGTTCTCGGTCTCGAAGGCGCGCATTCGGCTGAAATCGATCCTTCAACACCGTATCCGATCATTGACCTTCTTCCAGAGCAAAAGGATATTGAAGATCTCGGCGGAACGCTTCGCCTCGGATTGTATCCGTGCAAGCTTCAAGAGGGCTCTAAAGCGTATGAAGCCTATCAGAATGAAGTCGTTTACGAGCGCCATCGCCACCGCTACGAATTCAACAATGAGTTCAGACAGCAGATGGAAGAAGCAGGATTTGTCTTCTCAGGGACAAGCCCTGACGGCCGCCTCGTCGAAATCATTGAGCTGAAAGACCACCCGTGGTTTGTCGCGTCACAGTTCCATCCTGAGTTCACTTCAAGACCGACAAGACCTCAAGCATTGTTCAGAGACTTTGTGCACGCTTCATTAAAAGCTTCAGAGAAGCTGTAAAACCATAAAAAAAGCCTGTCAACTCGTTTGCTGACAGGCTTTTTTCAGCTTTTGCCGCATATGTAAGGCCGGCCTCATCCATGATTAGTTTCCTATAGGCAGCTATTTTTATTGGTATTCCTGCAAAATTTCCTTTAATGTAAAGGACAGGGCATGATATACGTAAAGGCAGACCATCAGGGACGGAAATCCGAACCTTGTTCCGTCTTCATCCGGAAGAAGCGGCATTTTCAGCTTAGAATCGATATGGACGTCGGCGAATGCAGCGATCGGCGCGCCGTCTTTTCCCGAAGGGGATACGGCCACGAGCCCGATCCCTTTTTCATTCAGCTTTTCCGCCATGTTCAGCTCGTTTTCATCCGCTGAAGCCGCACAGAACATCAGCACTTTGTCCGCCGTTTGAAAAGCCGGCCAGTTTTCTTCATCCTGCGGAAGCGGTTTGACGGAAGGAAACGGTTCAGAACTGTAAAGCGCTTCTTTTAAAATGCCCTCCAATTCATTTTTTCCATATACATAAACCGAGTGGTCGCTGATGACCGCCTGAGCCAACAGCCGGGCTCCGTCTTCGATCGATTGGGCTTCCCCCTCTTGAATCCGATTGAAGATTCCCGACAATTGAGTGGTGAAAATTTTAAGCAAGCTGACTCCTCCTTTTTTACTGTCTGTTCATTATATAACAAAAGAGAATCATGGGAAAAATCCTCTAAATATGTCGCAAACTTAAATTTTTTAATTAAAGGAAAAGGGAAAAACAAAACAGAATAGATAAACTACTGCTTAATTTTGGCGAAAATTATAATTATAGAGGTGTAGAAAAATGAATGAAAAGATTTTAATTGTCGATGACCAGTACGGGATTCGGGTTTTGCTTAATGAGGTTTTCAATAAAGAAGGGTACAAAACCTTCCAGGCCGCAAACGGAATCCAGGCTCTCGATATTGTCAAAAAAGAACGGCCCGACCTGGTTTTGCTTGATATGAAAATACCGGGAATGGATGGAATCGAAATTTTAAAAAGAATGAAAGTCATAGATGAAGGCATCCGCGTCATTATTATGACGGCGTACGGAGAGCTCGACATGATTCAGGAATCAAAGGAGCTGGGCGCCCTGACCCACTTTGCAAAGCCTTTTGACATCGATGAAATCCGCGATGCGGTCAAAACGTATCTTCCCATTAAATCCAACGGCTGACAGAACGAAAAGTTTTTGATCTTGTCACAAGCGATGATGTTGCCGATTTGTCGATAAATTGTTATTCTATATAAGTAGAGAAAAGCTATCTAACGTTTAATGAACAAAACATTTTACATATGGCAGGTTTTTCTGGTCATGCTAGATAGGTGAGGAAGCTTTTTTCGAAAAAAGCAAATCAGGCTACATAAGGAGGACTTTCGACATGCCTTTAGTATCTATGACGGAAATGTTGAACAAAGCAAAAGAGAACGGATATGCTGTCGGACAATTTAATCTAAATAACCTTGAGTTTACACAAGCGATTTTACAGGCTGCTGAAGAAGAAAAATCCCCTGTTATCCTTGGCGTATCTGAAGGTGCCGGACGCTACATGGGCGGATTCAAAACCGTCGTTGCGATGGTAAAAGCGCTGATGGAGGAATACAAAGTGACCGTTCCGGTTGCGATCCATTTAGACCACGGTTCAAGCTTCGAATCTTGCGCCAAAGCGATCCATGCGGGATTCACTTCAGTTATGATCGACGCTTCCCACCATCCTTTTGAAGAGAACGTTGCAACAACTGCAAAAGTGGTTGAGCTTGCTCATTTCCACGGTGTCTCAGTTGAAGCTGAGCTTGGAACTGTAGGCGGGCAGGAAGACGATGTCGTTGCTGACGGCGTCATCTACGCAGATCCAAATGAATGTAAGGAGCTTGTTAAGCGCACAGGCATCGACTGCCTTGCCCCTGCATTAGGTTCGGTTCACGGCCCTTACAAAGGCGAGCCAAACCTTGGCTTCAAAGAAATGGAAGAAATCGGAAAAACGACTGGTCTTCCGCTCGTTCTTCACGGCGGCACAGGCATTCCAACTGCCGACATTAAGAAAGCAATTTCTTTGGGTACGGCAAAAATCAACGTAAACACTGAAAACCAAATCGCTTCCGCGAAAGCTGTTCGCGAAACGCTGGCTGCAAAACCGGAAGAGTACGATCCGCGCAAATACCTCGGACCTGCTCGCGATGCGATCAAAGAAACGGTTATCGGCAAAATGCGCGAATTTGGTTCTTCAAACAAAGCATAATGACATTTTGAAAAACGTCCGCTTCTCCGTGGAGCAGGGCGTTTTCGGGGAGACGCAAGTTTCCCGCCCGGTTAAAAGCCGCCTGGTAGCGACAGGCGGTTTTATCCATATCATCCGGAAAGCGCAAACATGTTCCACAGTTCAGACATTTTCATGACAGGAGGTTTTATCAATATGCTGTTTTTTATTGATACCGCAAATATTAACGAAATCAAAGAGGCTCATTCTCTCGGCGTGCTTGCAGGGGTTACGACAAACCCCAGCTTAGTGGCAAAAGAAAACGTTTCGTTCCATGATCGCCTGCGTGAAATTACCGAGGTGGTTTCAGGTTCCGTCAGCGCTGAGGTTATTTCCCTTAAAGCGGAAGAGATGATTGAAGAAGGAAAAGAACTTGCGAAAATAGCGCCGAACATTACGGTGAAAATTCCGATGACGCCGGACGGTCTGAAAGCCGTTAAAGCGTTGACAGATCTCGGCATCAAAACAAATGTAACGCTGATCTTCAGCGCAAACCAGGCGCTTTTGGCAGCAAGGGCGGGCGCTACTTATGTTTCCCCGTTCCTCGGGCGGCTGGATGACATCGGTCATAACGGCCTTGATCTCATCAGCGAAGTCAAACAGATTTTTGATGTGCACGGTTTGCATACGCAAATCATCGCCGCATCAATCCGCCATCCGCAGCACGTGACAGAAGCTGCATTAAGAGGGGCGCACATCGGCACGATGCCGCTGAAAGTCATTTACCAGCTGGCGAAGCACCCGCTGACTGATAAAGGAATCGAGCAGTTTTTAGCTGACTGGAATAAATAAAGCAAAGAGGCTGAATGTGAGTGGCAAGTGGAGGCGATCCCTCCGTTTGTCACCATTTTGTCTTGCAAAGAGAATTGACGGTTTTAACGCAGAGAACCTTGCCGCGCGAGAGCCCCGCAATATCTTCCTGATAAATTTTGAAATGTGTTGTATTCTTTCTCTTTTAATTGGATAGATTTTGAAAAGAACCATCTATTTTGAGTTAAATCATTGTACGCTCCATTAGCTATCTTCTTTAAGGAAGGAGACGATCATGGAAAAGTTAAATATAGCTGGCGGCGATCCTTTAAATGGAACAGTGCATATAAGCGGAGCCAAAAACAGCGCTGTCGCACTCATCCCCGCGACAATTTTGGCTGATTCGACAGTTACCCTTGAAGGCCTTCCCCACATATCCGATATTCTCACGCTTCGAGATCTGCTGAGGGAGATCGGCGGGAATGTTCATTTCGAAAAGGGAGAAATGGTCGTTGATCCTGCACCGATGATCAGCATGCCCTTGCCGAACGGGAAAGTCAAACAGCTTCGGGCTTCTTACTACTTGATGGGAGCGATGCTCGGCCGCTTTAAAAAGGCGGTTATCGGCCTTCCTGGAGGCTGCCATCTCGGTCCGAGGCCGATTGATCAGCATATCAAAGGTTTTGAGGCGCTCGGAGCAGAAGTGACGAATGAACAAGGTGCGATTTATTTGCGTGCAGAGGAATTAAAGGGCGCGAGAATTTATCTTGATGTCGTCAGTGTTGGAGCAACGATCAACATTATGCTGGCTGCAGTACTCGCCAAAGGCAGAACCGTGATTGAAAATGCTGCGAAGGAACCGGAAATCATCGATGTCGCCACCCTGTTAACGAGCATGGGGGCAAAAATCAAAGGAGCCGGAACGGATGTGATTCGCATCGAAGGCGTCGAATCTCTTCACGGCTGCCGCCACTCGATTATTCCGGACCGGATTGAAGCCGGGACCTTCATGATTGCAGCTGCTTCCATGGGGCAGGAAGTGCTGATTGATAATGTGATACCCACGCATTTGGAATCACTGATCGCCAAGCTTCGCGAGATGGGCGTTCGAATCGAGGAGAGCAGCGAGCAGATCCTGATGATCGGCGGACAGAAGGAGCTGAAGCCGGTCGACCTTAAAACGCTCGTGTATCCGGGATTCCCGACGGATTTGCAGCAGCCGATGACTTCGCTTTTAACGAAGGCAAACGGGACAAGCGTTGTCACCGACACCATTTATTCCGCGCGCTTTAAGCATATTGACGAGCTGCGGCGGATGGGTGCATCGATGAAGGTTGAGGGAAGATCGGCGATCATTACGGGGCCAGTTCCCCTTCAAGGCGCAAAAGTAAAAGCGAGCGATCTCAGAGCCGGAGCCTGTCTCGTCGTGGCCGGACTGATGGCGGAAGGAATCACCGAAATTACTGGTCTTGAACACCTTGACAGAGGATACAGCATGCTCGAGGAAAAGCTGACAAACCTCGGTGCGACGGTCTGGCGCGAGAAGCTGACAGATCAGGAAATTGAGCAGCTCCAGAATTCCTAGCGGATGAAAACAACGAATGATCATACACAAACCGATTTTAGGGTGAGAGGAGATTAGATAGGAATGGAAAGAAGCTTATCAATGGAACTTGTACGTGTAACGGAGGCGGCGGCGCTGAAGTCGGCCCGTTGGATGGGAAGGGGTAAAAAAGACGAAGCGGATGACGCGGCCACAAGTGCCATGAGGGATGTATTTGACACCATTCCGATGAAGGGGACGGTCGTCATCGGGGAAGGCGAAATGGATGAAGCTCCTATGCTTTATATCGGAGAAAAGCTTGGGAACGGCTATGGCCCCCGTGTGGACGTAGCGGTTGACCCCCTTGAAGGGACAAATATCGTGGCGAGCGGCGGCTGGAATGCTCTCGCCGTTATCGCTGTAGCAGATCACGGGAATTTGCTCAATGCGCCTGACATGTATATGGATAAAATCGCCGTGGGCCCCGAAGCGGTCGGCTGCATCGATATTGAGGCGCCTGTGATTGATAATTTGAAGGCCGTGGCGAAAGCGAAAAACAAAGATATCGAAGATGTCGTAGCGACCATTTTGAACCGTCCGCGCCATGAGAAGATCATTCACGAACTCCGGGAAGCCGGCGCAAGGATCAAGCTGATCAATGACGGCGATGTAGCCGCAGCGATCAACACTGCTTTTGACCATACGGGCGTTGATATTTTATTCGGATCAGGAGGCGCGCCGGAAGGGGTTTTATCCGCAGTTGCCCTGAAAGCCCTCGGAGGAGAAATCCACGGGAAGCTGCTTCCGCAAAATGAAGAAGAGCTTAAACGATGCGAGAAAATGGGTCTTGATACGTCAAAAGTGCTTCGGATGGAGGACCTCGTCAAAGGCGATGATGCGATTTTTGCCGCGACGGGCGTGACGGACGGAGAGCTGCTGCGCGGCGTCCAATTTAAAGGATCTGTCGGAACCACGCACAGCGTCGTCATGAGGGCAAAATCAGGAACCGTCCGATTTGTAGACGGAAGACACAGTCTCAAGAAAAAACCGAACTTGGTCATCCGGCCTTAAAGGGAAAGAAAAAGCGGGGAATATTAACCCGCTTTTCCCCTGTATATAGCCATATGAATTGAACGAATATCGATCCTCTGATACAATTCAGGCAGCCTTCGTTTTCAAAACAGGGTCATCTCTATCAATTTTATGTCAAAACACAAATCAAGTTGAATATGATCGTCAAATAAGGTAAAAATAAAGAGTGCTGCGAAATTTGTTCCGGGCACCCCGAAGAGGGAGCCAAAATTCCTGCCGCATCAACACGATATGCGATAAAATCTTCTCTTGTTTCAGTCCTCGCTTCTTTCTCGACCATACTTATAATCCTTTTCAATTCGACGATATATATGGGTGGAAGCGTTGCCGATAGAAGCTGAATCGGCTGTATCAATAAAATCGTCTCTTTTAGTATGCTAATGGGACGAAAGCAAATATTTATGAAGCGTGGTGTTCTTAGTGAAAGATGTATCCATTTCATCTTTGGAAAATATGAAATTAAAAGAGCTGTATGAGCTGGCAAGGCACTATAAAATCTCGTATTACAGCAAACTGACAAAAAAAGAGCTGATTTTTGCCATTCTGAAGGCCAATGCCGAACAGGAAGATCTTCTGTTTATGGAAGGCGTCTTGGAAATCATCCAGTCGGAAGGCTTTGGATTCTTGAGGCCGATTAATTATTCCCCGAGCTCAGAGGATATCTACATTTCCGCATCCCAAATCCGCCGTTTCGATTTGAGAAACGGTGATAAAGTATCCGGGAAGGTCCGACCTCCAAAAGAAAATGAACGGTACTACGGTCTGCTCCACGTTGAAGCCGTCAACGGAGATGACCCCGAATCAGCCAAAGAACGCGTGCATTTTCCGGCCTTAACGCCTCTGTACCCGGATCGCCAAATGGTGCTGGAAACGAAGCCTAATCATCTGTCAACACGCATCATGGACATGATGGCGCCTGTCGGCTTTGGCCAGCGCGGTTTAATTGTCGCTCCGCCTAAAGCGGGTAAAACGATCCTGTTAAAAGAAATCGCTAACAGCATCACGACCAATCATCCGGAAGCAGAGCTGATCGTGCTTCTGATTGATGAAAGACCTGAAGAAGTCACCGATATTGAACGCTCTGTGGCCGGTGACGTTGTCAGCTCGACGTTTGACGAAGTGCCGGAAAACCATATTAAAGTGGCCGAACTCGTATTGGAACGTGCCATGAGGCTCGTCGAGCATAAAAAAGACGTCGTCATTTTAATGGACAGCATTACAAGACTGGCCCGCGCGTACAATTTAGTCATTCCGCCAAGCGGCAGAACCTTGTCAGGGGGAATTGACCCAGGGGCATTCCACCGTCCGAAACGCTTCTTTGGGGCAGCCCGGAACATTGAAGAGGGCGGAAGCTTAACGATATTGGCAACAGCTCTCGTCGACACGGGTTCACGCATGGATGACGTCATTTATGAAGAGTTTAAAGGAACAGGCAACATGGAGCTTCACCTTGACCGTTCTCTTGCAGAAAGAAGAATTTTTCCTGCCATTGATATCCGCCGTTCGGGTACGCGCAAAGAAGAGCTTCTCGTTCCGAAAGAACATCTTGACCGCCTGTGGTCCATTCGCAAAACGATGTCAGACACGCCGGACTTTGTCGAGAAATTCATGAGAAAAATGAAAAAAACCAAATCAAATCAGGAATTCTTCGATATGCTGATCCAGGAATGGAAACAGTCCAACATGTCAGCTGCAAGACGCTAAACTTTCGTTTGCAAAACATCCGGAACGCTGTTATAATTCTATCATGTGCGTTCCGGAGATTTTGTCCGGAATAATAACTCTGTTTCCGAATTGGATTCAGGGCGGAAGGAGATGACAGACATGAAAGCAGGAATTCATCCTAATTTCAAAAGAGCAACAGTGAAATGCGCTTGTGGAAACGAATTTGAAACAGGTTCAGTAAAAGAAGAGGTACGCGTTGAGATTTGTTCTGAATGCCATCCGTTCTACACTGGCCGCCAAAAATTCGCTTCTGCTGATGGTCGTGTTGATCGCTTTAATAAAAAATACGGTCTTAAGTAATAATAGATACTACCAACAGGCAGGAATTGTTTCTTGCCTGTTTTTTACGTGCCGAAAATCGCTGGAGAGGGGTTATAGTTGAATGTACGTCATGAAGCAAAGCGGCTGGCTCGAACTCATCTGCGGAAGCATGTTCTCGGGCAAATCGGAAGAGCTGATCCGCCGGGTCAAAAGGGCGACCTTTGCAAAGCAGGAAGTGAAAGTGTTCAAGCCTGCGATCGATAATCGCTACAGCCGCGATTCCATCGTGTCTCATAATGGGACAGCCATTGTGTGCCACTCAATCACGTCTCCAAAAGAAATATTCGAACACATTAGCGAAAAAACGGATGTGATCGGCGTTGATGAAGTGCAGTTTTTTGATGAAACGATTGTCACAGCTTTAAACACCCTTGCCGATCAAGGTTACCGCGTCATTGCCGCCGGACTTGATCAAGATTTTCGCGGAGAGCCGTTCGGCGTTGTACCGGATCTCATGGCTTTGGCGGAAACGGTGACAAAGTTGCAAGCAGTATGTTCTGTATGCGGCTCACCTGCAAGCAGGACACAAAGGCTGATCAATGGAAAACCGGCCTCATATCACGATCCGATTATTCTGGTGGGCGCATCTGAAGCGTATGAAGCGCGCTGCCGTCATCACCATGAAGTTCCGGGTAAACCTGAATAGATTTTTTCAGGGAAACATCAAATACGTTTTGCAGAAAAAAATGGGGGAAAACACTTGGTAATAACAAGTGTTTTTTTTATTGAGTCCATATTATGGGATTAAGTGTAATTAAAAAACTTATTTAAGAATACGAAAAAATTATCTAATTTTCATCGCTTGAATTATGACAAAAGCAGGCATAAAATGACTTACTGTAGTAACAAAAATGTAAATAGATTTTAGGTATTGTTCAGATTATTGTCAAAAACGCGCGTACACATTTGACAAATCCAAGTGGAGAAGACAAATGCCTCTATCAGTCAGAGTAATTATTTCACCTTATTAACATTTTGAGAAAGAAGGTAATTAGCGTGAATAACATGAAAAGAACGAAGGAAGGATACTTAGAAACTTCTTTAAGAGGAAAAGACGTACTATCGATTCCTGCGTTAAATAAAGGGGTTGCATTTTCTCCTGAAGAGAGAAAGGATCTCGGCCTTGAAGGTTTGCTGCCTCCAACAGTACTTAGTCTTGACCAGCAGGCGGAACGTGCTTATGAACAATTTTCGAAACAGCCTGACCGTCTTCGCCAAAACGTATACTTAAACGACCTTCAAAACCGAAACGAAGTTCTATTTTATAAATTATTGCAAAATCACCTGCGCGAAATGCTTCCGGTTGTTTATACACCGACTGTCGGGGAGGCGATTCAAGAATACAGCCATGAATATCGCAGACCGCACGGTGTCTATTTATCTATCGATGATATTGACGGCATTGAAACAGCGTTTAAAAACCTTCAAGCTTCAGCCGATGATATCGATTTGATCGTTGCAACAGACTCTGAAAGCATTCTCGGCATCGGCGACTGGGGTGTCGGAGGCATCAATATTGCGATCGGTAAGCTTGCCGTTTACACAGCAGCAGCTGGAATCGATCCAAATCGCGTAATTCCGGTTGTGCTTGATGTCGGAACGAACAACGAAAAGCTTCTGAACGATCCGTTATACATCGGAAACCGCCATCCTCGCGTAGAGGGCGAGCGCTATGACGAATTCATAGATGCTTATGTCAACACAGCATTAAAATTATTCCCTAATGCGCTTCTGCACTGGGAAGATTTTGGGAATAAAAACGCCCGCAAAATTATGGGTAAATATACTGATAAGATTTCAACGTTTAATGATGATATCCAAGGAACAGGTGCGGTTACGCTGGCGGCTGTTTTAGCGGCTGTTAAGAGAACCGGCACATCATTAAAAGATCATCGCGTCGTCATCTTCGGACCGGGTTCAGCCGGAATCGGAATTGCTGATCAGATCCGCGACACAATGGTTCTTGAAGGGCTGTCTGTTGAGGAAGCAAATCGGGCGTTCTGGACAGTCGATTACAGAGGATTGTTAGTCGAAGGCATGGACGATATCCGCGACTTCCAAGAACCATATTTGCGCAAAACGGACGAAGTGGCTGACTGGAAACGCAACGAAAAAGGCGAGATTTCTTTCGAAGAAGTCGTTCGCCAAGTGAAGCCGACGATCTTAATCGGAACATCCGGTGTGGCGGGAGCCTTCACTGAAGAAATCGTCAAAGAAATGGCGGCTCATACTGAACGTCCGGTTATTATGCCGATGTCCAACCCGACACCGCTTGCTGAAGCTGTTCCTGAAGACCTGTTCAAATGGACTGACGGAAAAGCGCTGGTCGCAACGGGAAGCCCGTTCGAGCCTGTCAATTACAACGGTGTAGCGCACGAAATCGGACAATCCAACAACGCTTTTGTATTCCCTGGACTGGGACTTGGAACGATCGTCGCAAAAGCGAAATTGATTACCAACGGAATGTTTGCAGCATCCGCAAATGCAGTTGCAAAAATGGTTGATAATGAGAAGCCTGGCGCAGGGCTTCTTCCAAAAATTGACGATCTCCAAGCCGTGTCCATTCAAGTGGCAATAGATGTTGTCAAAGCAGCTATTGAAGACGGAGTGGCACAAGTTCAGCCGGAAGATGTCGAAAAAGCAGTGCGCGATGCAATGTGGCGCCCGGAATACAAAACAATTGTTGCAAAACGCGACTAATATTTTTGATAGAGGAAATGATAAATGTAAATTCGGCGGCTGCGGCAGATATCCTGTTCGAACGCCGCCGTTACAAAACGGCTGAGGTCTTTGGACATTGCGTCCATGGCCTAAAGCCATTAAAGAGGGATCGGCAGCTTTGGACTCGCCTCCAAAGACCGCCGTTATTAAGTCCTTAAATAGGACAACATAGAGGAGGAAACAGCTGTGAGCTTTTTAAATATTTTAATCCTCCTTGCGCCAATATTTTTTGTTATTGCGCTGGGATGGTTTGCGGGTCATTTTGGAAGTTATGATGCTAAATCAGCAAAAGGGGTAAGTACGCTCGTTACGAAATATGCGCTTCCTGCTCACTTTGTGTCAAGCATCTTATCTACGCCGAAAGATAAATTTTATAGTCAAATTCCGTTGATGATTTCATTGATTGTCGGTATCGTCGGTTTTTACGTCATTATTTTACTTATTTTAAGATTTTTGTTTAAATACGATTTAACGGATGCTTCAATGTTTTCATTAAACTCTGCCCAGCCGACATTCGCTTTTATGGGAATTCCTGTTTTGGGAAGCTTGTTCGGAATGCAGGAAGTTGCGATTCCGATCGCGATTACAGGAATCGTCGTCAATGCAATGCTCGATCCTTTGGCAATTATCGTAGGTACTGTAGGGCGTTCGTCTAAAAAACAAGACGAAAACAGCAACGAGAGCATTTGGAAAGTGACAGGAAAATCCATTTTGCACGGTTTGTCTGAGCCGCTTGCTTTTGCGCCGCTCGCAAGTATCATTCTTGTACTATTAGGTCTGCAAATTCCTGAATTGCCGCAGAAAATGCTTGATATGCTCGGAGACACAACGTCTGGTATCGCTCTGTTCGCAGTCGGTGTAACAGTCGGTATCCGCAATATCAAATTCAGCGTGCCTGCATTGAGCATCGCCTTGTTAAAGGTCGCTGCCCAGCCTGCCTTAATGTTTGTGATCGCCATGATTTTCGGTTTGTCTTCTGCCGACCTGACAAAAGCAGTGCTTCTTGTCGCATTCCCTGGTTCTGCAGTGGCTGCGATGATCGCTACAAACTTTGAAAGCCAGGAAGCGGAAACGGCATCTGCATTTGTGATCAGTGCGGTGCTGTCGATTATTTCACTGCCGATTTTAATCGCAATTACCGCTTAAAATAAAAAGCTTGCGAGCCGGTTACCGGCCTTGCAAGCTTTTTTTCTTTAAAAAGAGAAGATCGACTTAAACCTGCTTTTCGTTTTTTCTTCCCGTCTCGGGGGCGTGTCTTTTTCGATTTTACTGTTTTCCAATTCGCGTATTTTGAGTTCGAGTGCTTTGATGTGCTCCCGTTCTTCTTCGAGTTCGCGCCTTTGTTGAAGAAGCTGATAACTGACGACATCATCCGCTTTCTGCTCCAGCTTTCTTTCGAGTTCTGCGATTTTTTTCTGGAGCAGTTCCCGTTCAAGCTGTTCATGCCGCAAAAAGCGCTGCACCGTTTCTTCGATGGCTTGGCTGACGTGTTCCGGGGCGTTCGGCTGATCGGCATCATGCCTTTTGACCAGGAACCTTTTTTTAGGCCGATTCACCGTGACATCCTGCATAGGGGTTCCGTTTTTGAGCTGCTCTTTTACATCTTCCAAAACCGCGATGTCGTCATCAGTAAAGAAATAGTGGCCGAGCTCGTTTCGGGAAGCGGGCAATTGCAGATGTTTGACCCAGCGCTGCACCGTTTTTGTTGAGACGCCGAGTTTCTTTGCCGCATCGGACGTATTCATGGTCATTCCTCCTTTTGAATCTGTAGCTTTAATCTAACAGGGGTATTCGACCCGAATGGGAAGCTTCCTTCCCGTTAGACAAAAGAAGAAGGGATTCGGCAAAGAAATCGGTTTTTCTCCAGACTGTCCAAGCCTTATGCTTCATACAGCTCGAGAGGCAGGCCGTCGGGATCGGAGAAAAACGTAAACCGTTTGCCGGTTTCGGGGTCGGTGCGGACTGCTTCTGCCGTTATGCCTTTTTCCAGCAGTTTTGAGACGGCATGGTCGAGGTCGTCTGCCGCAAAAGCCAAATGGCGGAGGCCGGCCGCTTCAGGACGTGTCACGCGTTCAGGCGGATTCGGAAACGAAAACAGTTCAATGACGTACCGGCCGTTTAATGCGAGATCGAGCTTATGCGAATCTCTGTCTTTTCGATAAGTTTCGGCGATGATCTCAAGGCCGAGCTTGTCGACATAAAATGCTTTTGAGGCTTCATAATCTGAGCAGATAATGGCGATGTGATGGATCGATTTCAGCATGGGAAAAGCTCCTTTTTTCTTAACAGTATAACAAATCCTATGATTTGCCATGTGGTTTTGACGGGGAAGCCCCCCTATACTATAATTAGAATGTTACGCACAGCAAACAGAGGTGAAGAGCGTGTTAGACCGTTTAAAATCAATAGAAGACCGTTACGAAAAATTAAATGAACTGTTAAGCGATCCGGAGGTCGTAAACGATCCGAAGAAGCTTAGAGAATATTCAAAAGAACAATCTGATCTGCAGGAAACAGTTGAGGTATATAGACGTTATCGAAACGCATCCGAGCAGCTGGATGATGCGAAGGTGATGCTTGAAGAAAAGCTTGATCAAGAGATGCGCGAGATGGTAAAAGAAGAGATTTCAGAGCTGCAGGAAGAAATCGAAACGCTGACAGACAAGCTGAAGGTCCTGCTTATTCCGAAAGATCCGAACGATGACAAAAACGTCATTATGGAAATCCGCGGCGCGGCTGGCGGTGAGGAAGCGGCTTTATTTGCCGGAAACCTGTACCGGATGTACACCCGCTATGCCGAGCTGCAAGGCTGGAAAACAGAAGTGATGGAGGCCAATGTGACCGGCACGGGCGGCTATAAAGAGATTATTTTTATGATCAATGGAAACGGCGCGTACTCAAGGCTTAAGTATGAGAACGGTGCACACCGCGTACAGCGTGTTCCTGAAACCGAATCCGGAGGGCGGATCCATACGTCGACGGCAACCGTTGCCTGTCTCCCGGAAGCGGAGGAAGTCGAAGTCGAAATCCATGAGAAAGATATTCGCGTCGATACTTTCGCCTCAAGCGGACCGGGGGGACAAAGCGTAAACACGACGATGTCCGCCGTCCGCCTGACGCACATTCCGACGGGGGTTGTCGTCTCATGCCAAGATGAGAAATCACAAATTAAAAACAAGGAAAAAGCGATGAAGGTATTGCGCGCGCGGATTTATGACAAATTCCAGCAAGAGGCGCAGGCTGAATATGATCAAAACCGTAAATCGGCGGTCGGTACGGGAGACCGTTCCGAGCGTATCCGCACGTACAATTTTCCGCAAAACCGCGTGACGGATCACCGCATCGGCCTTACGATTCAGAAGCTCGACCAAATACTCGAAGGCAAGCTTGATGAAGTGATTGACGCCCTGATTGTTGAGGATCAGGCAAGCAAGCTTCAACAGTCGGAGAGCTAAGATGAAAACGGTTTTCGAAGCCCTCAAGTGGGCTTCTTCTTATTTAATTGAAGCGGGCAGAGATCAAAACGCCGCGGAAATTTTGCTGACAGATCAGCTGAACATCGACCGCAGCAAACTGCTGGCAAGCTTCCATGATGTCATATCAGAATCTGATTTTTTGAAGTTTAAAAAGTCTGTCGAGCTTCATCGTCAAGGAGTGCCTGTTCAATATATCACCGGAAAAGAGTCCTTTTACGGACGGGAATTTTCGGTAAATGAACACGTTCTGATTCCGCGTCCTGAAACAGAGGAGGTCGTTGAAGCGGTTCTTTCCGAAGCGGAAAGAGTTTTTCCCGGAACGGAGCGCCTTAAAGCCGTCGACGTCGGTACTGGGAGCGGGGCGATTGCGGTGACCCTTGCGCTTGAGAGCCCGCGTTTTTCCGTTACGGCGACGGATATTTCGGAACAGGCTTTAAGTACGGCAAGACACAACGCTTGCCGGCTTGGAGCGAAAGTGGATTTCATCGGCGGCGATTTACTTGAGCCGCTTATCAAGCAAAACAAAAAAGCGGATGTCATTGTGTCGAATCCTCCTTATATATCTGAGGAAGACATGAGGACGCTGTCCGATGTCGTCCGTCTTCATGAACCTGCGGGAGCCTTGACGGACGGTGCTGACGGATTGCAGTTTTATAAGCGTTTCATGAAAGAAATTCCTTTTGTCATTGGAGATAAAGCGCTGGTTGTTTTTGAAATCGGCTGGACGCAGGGGAGCGCCGTCAGGGACATGTTTCACCGTTTCTTTCCTGATGCGGACGTCCAGGTGAAAAAGGACCTGAATGGAAAAGACCGAATCGTCTGCGCTGCAATCGAAAAAGGCCGGATGTCTCCGGCGCAATAAGAAGCAGATCGTCTGTTCAGGCGGTCTGCTTTTCTGTTTTCAAGAGGTGATTTTATCGGAATAAAATAAAAAATAGTTCAAGATTAATATATACCCTAAACAGATTGTCTTATTTTTAATGTAGGGGACAGTGTCACGACATTCCTCTGTAAGCTGCTTTCCCCACTCAGAAGGTTTACCATTGCACATACTGCTCTTTGAGCCAGCTCTTCAACAGGTATATCGATTGTCGTGATTTCCGGATCGGTCACCTCACAGATCGATTGATTGTCATATCCAAGCACTGCAAGCTGCTTTGGCACTTCATATTGATAATACAGGGCCCTTTTAATAATTCCTGCGGCCACTTGGTCGTTTCCCGTAAAAATGGCGGTCGGCTTTTCGGACATGTGGTGGATCTGGTCCATAATGCGGAAGCCGTCATGAATGGTAAATGCGTGGCTGAACATCCACTTCTCCTGGAAACGTAAACCTGCATCAGACAATGCTTTCATAAACCCTTCTTTTCTCATAATCTGGGCCTTGCTGTGTATCGTGTCACAGCAAAAGGCCATTAAATGATGCCCCTTTTGAATAAAAAGCTCCGTTCCTTTATATCCGGCTTCGAATTCGTCATAGCAGATCACCGGCACGTCCGCTTCGGCGTGGAATTCATTTGCCAAGACTGCGGGACCGTATTTGAGGTATTTTTTGATGACATCCCATTCATTTTCAAGGCTGCATAACATGACGCCGTCGACTTCTTTCCTCTTGAGCAGCTCCAGTACTTTCAGTTCATTCTGCTTTTGATAAAACGTCTGAAACACAATGACTTTGTATTGGTATTTCAGCGCCTCAGCGGACATATGCTTCATGAGCTGCGCGAAGAATGGGTGGTCCGCGTGAGGGACGGACACTGCGAGAAACATCGTTTTGTTGGATCTAAGCTTTCGTGCAGACATGTTCGGGATGTAGTCCAATTTTTCGATGACTTCCAAAACCCGCTTCCTTTTTTCTTCAGATACATAGGGATGATCGTTCAGTACCCTTGAAACAGTTGTTTTTGACACATTGCTTAATTTTGCAATTTCATCAATCGTAGGCATAAAATCACTTCCTGAAAAAAAGAGTTGTTATGGTATCGATTCCATCATTTAAGATATGTCATGAAATAGACAATTTCCTATGGGGTGAAATTGATGAAAACCGCAAGCGAAAACATGACTTGCACAAGCAAACAGCTATTTGTGCTTCTGAATGAATGATTTGAAGGAAGGGAAGCTCGCTTGTGAATGCCGTATAGACGACACACTGGCCAATCAAAAATGAAAAGAGACATGCTGCAGGACCAATTCGACATGACCGTCAATTTGCTGAACAGAATGGATTTCCCGCCCTCCAGAGTTGATTTTATGCCGCTTCATCAAATAATCTTAAAAGCTTATATTTAGCAGATCGTTATATTGTGCATTTGCAGCAGTATGAAGACAGAGGTCTGATCAAACTGCTGCAAATGACCGATGATCACGCATGGCATTTGTTTGCAATAAAAATAATAAACGGAAATCGAGACCGAGTCAAAGATATGATGCTTAAATTTCACAATGTCAAAACAGATATATACTACTCGATTTTATCCCATCATCAGCACAAATCGCTTCCGGTCACTGAATCAGTGCGTAAACAAATGCTTCAGCGTCCTCTCTATTCTGGACTTTACCGCAGAAGAACAAAAAAAGTAATGGAGGCTTTAATTGATGTCGTATCATGAAACACTTTCTTTTCACACCTTGCAGCAAGTAAACAAACCGAAGTACGCCGTATTTTGCGATTTTGATGAGACATATTTCGCCCACAGCATCACCGATGAATCGAGAAAAGCGCTTATGGACCTTGAAACATTTATTCATTCGCACCATCTTGATCACAAGATTTTGCTCGGCTGGGTGACCGGGAGCAGCCTATCATCCGTTCTTGCAAAAATGAAGCGGGGAGGCTTTCGTTATCTTCCGCATTTTATAGCCAGTGATCTTGGCACTGACATCACCTATTTCTCTGAAGAAGGTCAAGACTCTGATGAAGATTGGGAAGCCCGATTGCAAGAATCAAATTTCTCCCATGAGCTTGTCGAAGAAATCATGCGGACTCTCTCTAAAAAATATGAGATTGCGCTTGTGCCTCAGACTCAGCATGGTTTTTCCCGCTATAAAATCAACTATTACTATACATCGTCGGATGAGAGCACAGATAAGAGAGCGCTTGAAGCCGTCAGGCGGCTTGCAAGAGAGCATGGAATAGGAGTGAATATCAACCGCTGCAACCCTTTGGCAGGCGATCCGGAAAACAGCTATGATGTGGACTTTATCCCCTTACGGACGGGCAAACCGTACATTGTGGATTTTATATTGGATAAATTCGAGATAGAGAGGAAGAATTCATTTGCTTTCGGCGACAGCGGAAACGATGTGGATATGCTTAAAAAAACCGGACATGGTTATCTGGTGGGGAATGCGACAGCGGAAGCCAAGTCGCTCCATTCCCGTATTACAGAAGGTAGCTATACGGCTGGAATTTTAGAAGTGCTAAAAGCCAATATCAAACGATAAGAAGTGTCCTTAAATGCACAAAAACCGATGAGTGCGGCTTTAGCATAGAGGTCAACTGCCAAAACGGCGTATTTTACTATCATTCGCGACAGAAAAATGAGTTTTCTGCTTAAGACTGGGCTAACCGAGCGGATGATAGCGATGCCGGACACGTGGCTGACAGACACTGAAAATGAATTTTACGGATGGGCCGATTCCTTCAGAGTTCAGCTGATCCAATGGATGAAGCAATTTCAACTCTCTTGCCACTTTTGAAGATGGATACAAAACGGGAGTTCTATTTAAATGAATTTTTCAATAAAGGTCAGCAGTTGTCCCTTTCAAAACAAGCAAACTAAGCATTTATGAAAAACCCTTGCCGGCCGTACCAATGGCCGCAAGGGTTTTATGTCTGCAACGAAGGAGTGAATCAAATGAAAAAAATATTTCTATTCGGCTGTTCGTTTTATTTTCTTGTAGGGATTATCCATATCCTGCTGGGGAGCCTGTCGCCGTATATCATTCAAGAATATCAACGGGGTCTTCACGATCTATCCTTCCTGATCTTTTTTCAATTCACCGGTTTTTTAAACGGCGTTCTGCTTGCGCCGATATTTGTCAGACGCACCTCTCATGCTGTTGTATTGACGTTTGGTCTTCTTCTCATTCTCATTACGCTTTTAGGCGTCTTCCTTTTTGATATGTTCATCTTTTTCATCATCATGGGGTTTTTGCTGGGCTTTGGCGCGGGCACTTTAGAAACAACGGTGGGAGCATATGTAATTACGCAGTATAAAAATGCGAAAGGGATGAATATTTTGGAGGTTTTTTTCGGATTAGGCGCTTTGCTTTTTCCATTTCTAATTTATATCCTTACGGAACGATATACTTGGCATTTCCCCTTGTACGCTCTATTTATCTTCGTTTTTGCGCTTACGTGCATGTGGGCGGTTTATTTGCGCAAAAAAACCCCCGACACTACATCCGGTCAAACGGCTGATCAAGTAGAACCGACTGCCTCAGCCATATTTGAAATCGGAAGAAAGGAAAAAAACATTCTCCTCTTTCTCATTTTCGCTTTTGTTTATGCGGGTATTGAGACCAATTTCGCAAACTTTCTGCCGGCGCTGATGCTTGAAATAGGAGCCGGGGACATCAGCGTGATCAGCGTTTCGCTTTTTTGGACCGGAATAGTGTGCGGACGTTTGCTAACAAGTATTTTGGGCGGTCGCTTAACATCTGTTTCCTTTCTGATCTTCAGCGCCGCAGCTTTGACCGCTTTGCTTTTGATCTTGGCGTACTTTCCGGTTCACAAAACACAGCTGCTCCTTGTATTTTTCATCGGGCTGTCAGCAGCCGGTATTTTTCCGTGCGCTGTCACTCTGGCCTCGTTGGCTGGAAGGCCTTTTACAGAAGAAATAACCAGTTTCTTCATTTCATCCGCAAGCTTAGGCGGAGCACTTCTTTCTTTCTTGATCGGGTGGGCGCTTGATGTCAGCGCAGCCGCTGTCTTTCCGTTTCTATTGTTCGTCGGATTGGGGGGCTTGCTGCTGGTGATCAGCGCGGTGATTTTTTTATCAGGTCTGCAAAAAAACAAGCAGAGCCATTTGGATATGTAGACCTTTTAGGGAGAGATTGCAAGCTTAGTAGGATTTTTTTCAGCATCCGTTTAAAACGTTCCATCTTTGACCATAATGTTGCTAGAAAAGGTTGAAGAACGGAGAGGAACGGTGGGGAAAATGAAGAAATCAAACATTGCCTGTATGTATATTTTTCTATTATTAATAGGAGCGCTTGCAAATCTGACGGCGGAAGAGACGGCCCAATCATCAGGCGGAAAGCCTGCCGTGATTCCTGATGAAGCGATTAGGCTTCGGATTTTGGCAAACAGCGACAGCGGCAGCGACCAAAGCATCAAACGCAAAATCAGGGATGAGGTCAATAAACAAATTACGAAATGGGTGGAAAACCTGACCTCGGTTGAGGAAGCGAGAAAACTTATCAGGTCAAAGCTGCCCGAAATCAAAGAGGTTGCCAAGAACATCATGAAACGCGAAAATGTCCGGCAATCCGTGTCTGTCCGTTTTGATCGAGTTTCATTTCCGACAAAGCTTTACGGCAATATGGTGTATCCGGCCGGAGAATATGAAGCGGTTTTAATCACGCTCGGAAAAGGAGAGGGAGCAAACTGGTGGTGCGTCCTGTTTCCGCCGCTGTGCTTTCTTGACTTTTCGAATGGGGAAGCCGTGAAGTCGCCTGAAGACGAACAAACCGCTGCCGGGGAACGGCATGAAGAGAAAGAAGCCGCAGCGGATACAATGGCGTTAGGCAAAGAAAAAGAAGACGACAAAGAAGTTAAATTCTTTCTTGTCGAGTGGATTACCGGGCTGTTCTCTTGAAGAGACTGCCCTGCTTTCGAGCAGGGCGGTTTTTTTACTGTTTGAATTCTATTATTTTTGTTGCTGGTTATTCGAGCTCTTACGATATGATATAATTTTCCAAAACGGTGCGGGGAGGAAATGTGTCTATTGCTCCTTTCGGATGCGCCTTTATTGCGCGGCAGAAGAGAAAATGTCTTATCAATAGTGCAAATGTTTAGATTGTATACTTATTAAAGCGCGAGTTCCTGCTAATCAAGATTGAAAAATGAATAGTCGGTTTTCTTCCAAATCAAAAGGTATATTTTACTGTCGCCCTCATAGATTGAATAGAGAAGCTAAAAAACGGGGTGAAAAGATGTTCTACCAATTGAGGTTAGCGGATGCAAAAGACATGGATGCGATTGAATCCTTCTTAAAAGAGGCGGGGACAAGCCATAAAGGAATTGAAGCAAATCATGGCCAGTTCATCATGATGGAAGATCCCCAGAAGAAAATCGTCGCCTGCCTCGGGATGGAAGAATTTCAAAAGAAAAAAGGGCTTTTGCGCTCGCTTGTCGTTTCTGATCAGATCAGTCAGGCCCATATCGTCTCTCTGTTTCAAAGCATGCAGGCACTGTGTGACAAGAGGGAGATTCATACATTGTATTTAATCGCAAACAAGCGGACGTCCATGGATTTCTTAGAGGTGCTGGGCTTTAAACAAGCGGAAAACGTGCCGAATGAACTATATCATTCCGAACATGTCTCAGAATCTCTGAAGGTAAACGGAGCTGTTTTAATGGTAAAAACGTCAGCATAACAGCTGATTTATACACAGAGATATCCACGGTTTCAATAGCGTTATCCACAATTTGTGGACAACGCTTGTTTTCTTTGCGTGCATCTTTTATACTTTTCAACATGATTTATATGACTAATTAAGGTTTTTTAGTGTTTGTTAAGGGAGATCTGATATGAATGAATACAAAAGTATGGACTGTGGATGCAAAAGGTGATTTGTCCACAAACTATCCACAAATTACACAAGCGGCAATGCTGCTTCGCGATAATGAAACGGTTGCCTTTCCGACGGAAACGGTTTACGGCCTTGGTGCAAACGCAAAGAATACAGACGCCGTTGCCAAAATATACGAAGCAAAAGGACGGCCGAGCGACAATCCCCTCATTGTCCACATCGCCGATATCAGCCAGTTGAACGAATTTGCCGAGGTTGATTCAGAGAAGGCCAAAACGCTTATGGAACTGTTTTGGCCGGGGCCGCTGACGATCGTTCTGCCGTGCAGGGAAGGAGCGTTATCCACAAGGGTGACGGCCGGGCTTGCTACGGTGGCCGTCAGAATGCCCGATCATCTGGTTGCGCTCGAACTGATAAAGAGAGCAGGCGTTCCTGTCGCGGCTCCGAGCGCAAATGTATCCGGCAAACCGAGTCCGACGAAAGCAGAGCATGTCGTTCACGACTTGAACGGCCGGATCGCCGGGATCGTCGACGGCGGGCCTACCGGGGTGGGCGTGGAGTCAACGGTTGTTTCCTTCACCCGGGGCATGCCGGTTATTTTAAGGCCCGGCGGCGTCACAAAAGAGCAGCTCGAAACAGCAGTCGGTCCCGTCTTGATCGATCAGGGAATCACGGATGAAAAGAAAGCGCCGCTGGCGCCCGGAATGAAATACACCCATTACGCGCCGGAAGCGCCGCTTGCGATCGTAAAGGGAAGCCCTGAAGACATACAGAGGCTGATTGAGCAATACCGAAAAGACGGAATGAAAGTCGGCGTTCTCACCACAGAAGAGCGGGCAAGCGCATATCAGGCGGATGCCGTCCGCGTCTGCGGAAGGAGAGACCGCCTTGAAACGGTTGCTTCCGGGTTGTATGACGCTCTTCGCAGCTTTGACGAATGCGGGCTCGACTTTATTTTTGCCGAGTCTTTTCCTGAGGAAGGCGTGGGCCGTGCGGTAATGAACAGGCTGATGAAAGCGGCCGGACACCGTGTGATCGAAGCGTAGCTCGGGATTGTTCTATCCCTTATTGGACGTGCATAAGCTAGAAGAGCTGGCGTGTCCAAGGGGGAATCTCATGAATGTTGACGTGTTGATAGGTGAAATTTTGACGCTGAGTATCATGGCCTTTGCACTCGGCATGGATGCTTTTTCGGTGGGACTTGGAATGGGAATGGCCAGGCTGAGAAGAAGCCAAATCTTTCACATCGGCGTTATTATCGGATTGTTCCATCTGATCATGCCGCTTGGCGGAATGCTGGCAGGGCAGTTCCTGTCAGGCGCGCTCGGTGCGCTCGCAGGGTATATCGGCGGGGCTCTCCTTTTGGTGCTCGGCATTCAAATGATTGCCGCGTCTTTCAGTAACAAAGAGGAGCGGATCGTTTCTCCTTCCGGCTTCGGCCTCTTTATTTTTGCCGTCGGCGTCAGCCTTGACAGCTTTTCAGTCGGCCTCAGTCTGGGCCTTTACGGAACAAGGCCGATTTTAACGATCTGTTTATTCGGTTTGTTCAGCATGGTGTTAACATGGGCGGGGCTTTTGCTCGGAAAGCAAGTTCAAGCGTGGCTTGGCTCGTACAGCGAAGCGCTCGGCGGTGCCATTTTGCTCAGTTTTGGATTAAAGCTTTTGCTGCCCATTTAAAAAATAGGCGAAAGAATGCATTCGCTTTTCCATAACATAATAAAGTCGGCAAAGAGGGGGAAACCCCTCTTTTTGATTTCTGAAGCGGAATTTATTATTTTTCGGTTAAATCCATTATAATAAGGGAAAGGAGTGAACGAAATTGAACATACTATTTGTCTGTACTGGAAACACGTGCCGAAGCCCGATGGCTGAAGCGCTTTTTAAATCTGCGGCTTCCCGGAAAAAGCTGGACGTCTCCGTCAAATCGGCCGGATTGTTTGCTCCTGAAAACGGCAAGGCTTCATTGTACGCGGTCGAAGCTCTGTTTGAAAAAAATATCGCGCTCAATCATTCGTCAGCTCCGCTTTCCAAAGAAAAGGTCGAATGGGCCGATCTCGTTCTGACGATGACAGAGCAGCATAAGCATTTAGCGGAGCAGGAATATCCGAACCATCAAGGCAAAATCTTTACATTAAAAGAGTATGTCAAAGGGAAAACCGGAGACATCACCGATCCGTTCGGCGGATCCCTCAGCGATTATCAAAAAACAAGGGATGAGCTTGAGCATTTGCTGCATCAGCTTGCTGATAAGCTTTCCGGACACGCAAGGTGAAAGAAGCGGAGCCGGGCCCGGTTGCAAAACGGACCGCAGAGAGTAAAATAAGACATAATCAAACATCGCATATTAAAGACGTGTCAAACATTCAGCGCCCGGCGGCCGCCTTGTTTAACGGTCTTTCGCATCCTTTGCGACACATAAAATGAGGAGGAATCATCCCATGAAAGTAATCATTGCATCAGATCACGGCGGGATCAATATTAGAAAAGAAATCGTATCATTGATGGAAGAGCTGAACATCGAATATGAAGATTTGGGCTGTGAATGCGGTTCAGGATCTGTGGATTACCCGGATTATGCGTTTCCGGTCGCCCAAAAAGTGGCGAACGGAGAAGCGGACAGGGGGATTTTGATTTGCGGCACGGGCATCGGGATGAGCATTTCGGCCAATAAAGTCAAAGGCATCCGCTGCGCGCTTGTTCATGACGTATTCAGCGCCAAAATGACAAGAGAGCATAATGACACAAATGTTCTGGCAATGGGTGAAAGGGTGATCGGCCCGGGATTGGCGAGGGAAATCGCAAAAGTCTGGCTGACGACTGAATTTACGGCGGGTCGTCATGCGGTCCGCATCGGAAAAATCGCCGAATATGAAGACAAGCATATATAAAGGGTGTCATCGTTTATGAAAAATCTCGAACAGACGTGGACTTCTATTCTGGAAGAATTTCATAAAGAAGCGGTCTTGCGAGCCGGCCAGGTCGTTGTGATCGGATGCAGCACAAGCGAGGTGGCCGGCAAGCACATCGGAACGTCAGGAAGCGAAGAGATAGCTGCTGCGATCTACAGCGGTCTTGAGGCGCTTCGGCAAAAAACGGGCGCCGTTCTTGCATTCCAATGCTGCGAACATTTAAACAGAGCGCTGGTCGTTGAAGAAGAAACAGCCCGAGCCCTCCGCCTGCCGACCGTTTTTGCCGTTCCTGTTCCCAAGGCCGGGGGATCGATGGCCGCGTACGCGTTCAGAAAAATGAAAGCGCCGGTGCTTGTTGAAGAGATAAAAGCCGACGCGGGAATCGATATAGGCGACACGTTCATCGGAATGCATTTAAAACCTGTCGCAGTTCCCGTCCGCGTCTCCGAAAAGACGCTCGGCGAGGCGCATGTGACGCTTGCGCGGACAAGGCCCAAGCTGATTGGCGGAGCCCGGGCCGTTTATGAAACCGAATGACGCAAGCTGCCGGATGCAAAAAATGTACCGATCATCCGGCTTTTTTCTTTTTTGAAATAATGTTTTTGCAAGCGATATGTCGAACTATACTATTCTTGTGATCTTTAAATATTCGGTTTTCGGAACAATAAAAAACGAATTTTAAAAATAATCTCTTACATTTGCATGAAAAACCGTGTACAATGAGATGGTATAATTAACGAAATGGAAACAGATAGGAGAGGATCTCGCTGATGAAACATTTAGCTGCGCAAGATGAACAAGTATTTCGCGCCATCCAGGATGAGCGGAAACGTCAACAGTCGAAGATTGAGCTGATTGCTTCAGAAAACTTCGTAAGCGAAGCGGTCATGGAAGCGCAAGGCTCCGTCTTAACAAATAAATATGCAGAAGGGTATCCCGGAAAGCGTTACTACGGCGGCTGCGAACATGTAGACGTTGCGGAAGACATCGCCCGCGACCGCGCGAAGCAAATTTTCGGCGCCGAGCATGTCAACGTTCAGCCTCATTCAGGAGCACAAGCAAACATGGCCGTATATTTCACCATTTTGGAGCACGGCGATACGGTGCTCGGAATGAACCTTGCCCACGGCGGACATTTGACGCACGGAAGCCCCGTTAACTTCAGCGGTGTTCAATACAACTTTGTAGAGTATGGCGTTGATAAAGAAACCCAATACATTGATTACGAAGATGTCCGTGAAAAAGCGCTCAAACATAAGCCTAAGCTGATCGTGGCCGGAGCGAGTGCATATCCGCGCACAATCGACTTCAAAAAGTTCCGCGAAATCGCCGATGAAATCGGAGCGTACGTGATGGTTGACATGGCGCATATCGCTGGGCTCGTTGCTGCGGGTCTTCACCCGAATCCTGTTCCTTATGCCGATTTTGTGACGACGACGACTCATAAAACACTGCGCGGCCCGCGCGGAGGTATGATCTTATGCCGCGAAGAGTTTGCAAAGCAGATTGATAAAGCGATCTTCCCTGGAATTCAAGGCGGACCGTTAATGCACGTGATCGCCGCGAAAGCTGTTTCCTTTGGCGAAGCCTTGAAAGACGAGTTCAAAACGTATGCGCAAAACGTCATCAACAACGCCAAGCGCTTGGCGGAGACATTGACGAAAGAGGGCATTCAGCTTGTTTCAGGCGGAACCGACAACCACCTTGTGCTTGTTGACCTTCGTTCTCTCGGCATTACGGGCAAAATCGCCGAAAATGTACTTGATGAAGTCGGAATAACAGTGAACAAAAACGCGATTCCGTATGATCCGGAAAAGCCTTTTGTCACAAGCGGAATTCGCGTCGGTACAGCAGCGGTTACAAGCCGCGGCTTTGACCTTGAAGCGATCGAAGAAGTGGGAGCGATTATCGCGCTCGCGCTGAAAAACCATGATGACAAGGCGAAGCTTGAAGAAGCGGAAAACCGCGTAAAAGCCCTGACAGACAAATTTCCTTTATATACAGGATTGGACTACTAAGATGAATCCCGCCGCCCCTTAAATGGGCGGCTTTTTGCCGTGTTTGCGCCGATTTTAGTTGAAACCTGCTGTTTTTTTTTGTAGAATCAATAGAAGTGTGAAAAAATGACCGTTTTTTCGGAAACAACAAAAAGGAGCTGAAAACGGAAATGGGAAAGGTATACGTATTTGACCACCCGCTTATACAGCATAAGCTTACATACATCCGCGATGTAAAGACCGGAACGAAAGAGTTCAGGGAGCTTGTGGACGAGGTTGCAACGCTGATGGCGTTTGAAATAACGCGCGATCTTCCTCTTCAAGAAGTCGATGTTGAAACACCTGTTCAAAAAGCTAAATCAAACGTGATCGCCGGTAAAAAACTCGGCGTTGTTCCGATTCTCAGAGCAGGGCTTGGAATGGTGGACGGCATTTTGAAGCTGATCCCGGCGGCAAAGGTCGGTCATGTGGGGCTTTACCGAGATCCAGAAACGCTAAAGCCTGTTGAATACTATGTCAAGCTTCCGTCTGATGTCGAAGAACGCGAATTCATCGTTGTTGATCCGATGCTTGCAACCGGTGGCTCGGCCGTCGAAGCGCTGAACAGCCTGAAGAAACGCGGTGCGAAAAACATCCGTTTTATGTGCCTGATCGCAGCACCGGAAGGCGTTGATGAAGTTCAGAAGCACCATCCGGACGTCGATATTTACATCGCTGCACTCGATGAAAAATTAAATGAAAAAGGATATATCGTTCCCGGCTTGGGCGATGCCGGAGACCGGATGTTCGGAACGAAATAAAGACAAGAAAATCCTGAAAAAGGGTTTTCTTTTTTTGTGTTTTATTCCATAATTAAACATGTATGCGGTAAATAAGGCGGAATTGTGAACATTTTGTGAGAAGCTTCCTGATTATGAAAAGTTTTTTAACTTTAAACAGATTGACACCTTAGGGGGGCTATTGTATGCTAAAATAGGCTATTATGATAAGGTTTTCATAGCGGTTATCATAATGACCAGTCCTCTGTTAAAATCCTTTGAAAACCCCATATTGGCAGGCGACAGACTGAATTTCACCCGACCAATTTCAGGGTGTGTGAAGTCTTGAACAGAACGCTTTGTTCTGTCGAATGGTCAACCGCCTAGTTTACCGTAATCATAGATAGATATATTAAAATTTTTCATCAGGAGCGTATTTAATGACCGATGCAAGTCTTTCATTCCGTAGGCAACAGAAATATATGTTATATATTTTAGCAGTCTGCGTGTTAGGCTATGGATTTTTGCCATATCAGGCGGTTTTTTTAGGCCTGATTACCGGCGCTGTTTTCGGCAATTTCAATCTCTGGCTGCTGACCAAGAGGATGCAGGCCTTTGACAAAGCAGTGGCGAAGGGCAAAATGATCCGCTCTATCGGGACCGCCTCCAGACTGTGCAATGCCATCATAGCGGCGGCCATTGCTTTCAAATTTCCTGAGTATATTCATTTGGCAGGCGTCATTGTGGGGTTGATGACAATTTACCCTGTCATTATGATAGATTCCTTTATCCAGCTAAAACGTTCATCAATGGAAGAGAGGTGAAAACCCTTTGAATCACGAATCCAGAACAGTTGAGTTTCTAGGCCTTACCTTTGATTTAACAAGCGTTCTCATGATCACCGTAACAAGCATCATCGTCTTTCTGATAGCGGTGCTGACCACAAGAACACTTGCGATCCGCCCCGGGAAAGCACAGAACTTCATGGAGTGGATTGTCGATTTTGTGCGCAATATTATCGGCAGTACAATGGATCTTAAAATCGGCAGAGACTTTCTCGCCCTCGGCGTGACGCTTTTAATGTACATATTTGTTGCAAATATGCTCGGCCTGCCGTTTTCCATTACAGTCGGCCATGAATTATGGTGGAAATCGCCGACAGCAGATCCTGCGGTTACATTAACTCTTGCCGTAATGGTTGTGTCGCTGACCCATTATTACGGGGTGAAGAGAAAAGGGTTGAAGGAATACGCTTTGGATTTCGTCAGACCGATTCCGTACTTGGTTCCGCTGAAAATCATAGAAGAATTCGCGAACACATTAACATTGGGATTGCGTCTTTACGGTAACATTTTTGCCGGCGAAATTTTGCTCGGCCTATTGGCGGGACTGGCGACTAACTTCTATTCCCAAAACATTTTCCTGGGACTGGTCGGAACGGTTGGCGCGGTTGTGCCGATGATCGTTTGGCAGGCGTTCAGCTTGTTCGTAGGTACAATCCAGGCATTCATTTTCACGATGCTGACAATGGTTTACATGTCTCACAAAGTTAGTCATGAACATTAATAATAAGACATATCCGATAAGGATAACAATTAAAGGAGGAACTTTTTCATGAATTTAATAGCAGCTGCAATCGCAATTGGATTAGGTGCACTTGGTGCAGGTATTGGTAACGGTTTGATCGTATCACGTACGGTAGAAGGCATCGCTCGCCAGCCTGAAGCTGGTAAAGAGTTAAGAACGCTTATGTTCATCGGGGTTGCATTGGTTGAGGCCCTTCCGATTATCGCCGTTGTAATTGCCTTCCTAGCATTCTTCGGCTAAAAGCCTAGATATCTTTAGTAAATGGCGAAGATCACTTATGGCCTTCGCCATTGCTTTATGGTTGCTTGAACTGTCCGGCCCGCAGGAAGCCCTCTTTTGATAGAGGGGGGTTTTTCAAACGGTCTTGAGAGATAATCTGCAAGAAGGGAGTTGCCGTATTCGATGTCTTTTATACCACAGGTTATGGGAGCAGGAGTTGGGTTTAACGCCGGAACGATGCTGTTCCAGCTTGTTGCCATGTTGATTTTATTAGCGCTCTTGAAGAAATACGCTTTAGGACCGCTGTTAAATATAATGAAAGAACGCGAAGACTACATCACAGGCGAAATTACGTCTGCCGAGAAAAAGCATGAAGAAGCGAAAAAACTCATTGAAGAGCAGCAGGCGCTTTTGAAGGAAGCACGCGAAGAATCCCATTCGCTCATTGAAAATGCGAAAAAACTGGGAGAGCAGCAAAAAGAAGAAATCATTAAGGCTGCGCGCCAGGAAGCGGAGCGCATGAAAGAATCCGCAAGAAGCGAGATCGTCAAGGAAAGAGATCAGGCTGTCAGCGCACTGCGCGAACAAGTGGCTTCACTTTCCGTCATGATCGCTTCGAAAGTAATCGAAAAAGAGCTGGACGAACAAGCTCAGGAAAAATTAATCCAGGATTATCTTAAAGAAGTAGGAGAAAGCCGATGAGCCAATCAGCTGTCTCAAAACGCTATGCAGCCGCTCTTTTTGATATCGCGCTTGAGTCCAAGCTTGTGAACGAAATAGAAGAAGAGCTGACCGTTGTTAAACAACTGTTTTCAGAGCATAAAAAACTGATCGCCGTGCTGAGCCATCCAAAAGTGCCGTCAGAAAAGAAAAAGCAAATCTTAAAAGATTCGTTCGGGTCTGCCTCGACTGCAGTCTTGAACACGCTGTACCTTTTGATTGACAGAAGCCGCATTTCGATCGTGCCGGATCTTGCCGACGAATATGTCAAAATGGCCAACAGGCATCGCCAGACAGAAGACGCGGTCGTGTATTCTGTCAAACCGCTCAGCGAAGAAGAAATTTTTTCTTTTTCCCAAGTGTTTGCAAAAAAAGCCGGAGCCGCTTCATTACGCGTGAAAAACGAAGTGGACCCGGATCTGATAGGCGGAGTGAAAATCCGCATTGGAAACCGCATCTATGACGGCAGCGTAAGCGGAAAGCTTGCCCGCATAGAGCGCCAATTAGCAGGTGAAAATCGAAAGAAGGGGTGAAACCTAAGTGAGCATCAAAGCTGAAGAAATTAGCACTCTCATAAAACAGCAAATTGAAAACTATCAGTCTGAAATAGAAGTTCACGACGTAGGTACGGTTATTCAGGTTGGTGACGGTATCGCACGCGTACACGGCCTTGACAACTGTATGTCAGGTGAGCTTGTTGAATTTTCAAACGGAGTTTTAGGCCTTGCCCAAAACCTTGAAGAATCCAACGTAGGTATCGTTATTTTAGGACCTTTCAAAGACATCCGCGAAGGCGATGAAGTGAAAAGAACGGGCCGGATTATGGAAGTCCCTGTCGGCGAAGAGCTGCTTGGACGCGTCGTCAATCCTCTAGGCCAGCCTGTCGACGGACTCGGTCCGGTGTTAACGAGCAAAACCCGTCCGATTGAAAGTCCGGCTCCGGGGGTTATGGATCGTAAATCCGTACACGAGCCGCTTCAAACGGGAATCAAATCAATCGATGCTTTAATTCCGATCGGCCGCGGCCAGCGTGAGCTGATTATCGGTGACCGTCAAACGGGTAAAACGTCGATTGCGATCGACACAATTCTGAATCAGAAAGACCAGGATATGATTTGTATCTATGTCGCGATCGGTCAGAAAGAATCAACAGTCCGCGGCGTTGTCGAAACGCTTCGCAAACACGGCGCCCTTGACTATACGATCGTTGTGACGGCTTCCGCTTCACAGCCTGCTCCTTTACTGTACCTTGCGCCGTACGCAGGGGTTGCGATGGGAGAGGAATTCATGTACAACGGCAAGCACGTGCTGGTTGTATATGACGACCTTTCAAAACAGGCTACCGCATATCGTGAACTGTCCTTGCTTCTTCGCCGTCCTCCTGGCCGTGAAGCATTCCCTGGAGATGTATTCTATCTTCACTCCCGTTTGCTTGAGCGCGCTGCAAAACTGAGCGACGCCAAAGGCGGAGGATCTTTGACGGCACTTCCGTTCGTTGAAACGCAAGCAGGCGACATTTCGGCGTACATTCCGACAAACGTCATTTCAATCACTGACGGACAAATCTTCCTGCAGTCTGATTTGTTCTTCTCTGGCGTGCGTCCTGCGGTCAACCCGGGATTGTCTGTATCCCGTGTCGGCGGATCCGCGCAAATCAAAGCGATGAAGAAAGTTGCCGGTACGCTGCGTCTTGATTTGGCATCATACCGTGAGCTTGAAGCATTCGCACAATTCGGCTCAGATTTGGATAAAGCGACACAGGCGAAGCTGAATCGCGGAGCCCGTACGGTTGAAGTACTTAAACAGGATCTGCACAAACCGCTTCGCGTTGAAAAGCAGGTTGCGATTCTTTATGCTCTGACAAGAGGCTTCCTTGACGATGTGCCTGTTGAGGATATCAGACGCTTTGAAGAAGAGCTCTTTATGTATCTTGACCAAAATCATAAAGATCTGCTCGATTCAATCGCGCAGACAGGAAACCTTCCTGCCGATGAGGACATGAAGGGTGCAATCGAAGGCTTTAAACGCACGTTCGCGCCAAGCAACTAAACAAAAAAGAGTGAGAAAAAGGCTATCTTTTTCTCTCTTTTTCACGTCAATGCGAAGGAATTTGAAAACAAAAAGGTGGTGAAACCTTTTGGCCTCATTACGGGATATTAAATCCAGGATTGCTTCAAATAAAAAAATGAGTCAAATTACGAAAGCCCAGGAAATGGTTTCTGCTTCAAAGCTGAACAGGGCTGAAAACAAAGCGAAATCGTTTGTTCCTTATATGGAAAAAATGCAGGAAGTCGTTGCCGATATAGCGATCGGATACACAGGCAGGCACCCGATGATGTCAAGCCGCCCGGTGAAGCGGACCGGATACCTTGTCATCACAGCTGACCGCGGCTTGGCGGGGGCGTTTAACGCAAACGTGCTCCGCAAGGCGTATCAAAGGATTCAGGAACGCCATCAATCCAAAGATGAGTATGCGGTCATCGCTGTCGGAAGAATGGGCCGTGATTTCTTTAAAAAGCGCGGAATTCCTGTCATTTCTGAAATGACAGGGATCAGGGACGAAGTGACGTTTTCAGAAATCAAAGATTTGGCGAACAGCACGGTGCAAATGTTTATTGACGAAACCTTTGATGAACTGTATTTGTTCTACAACCATTTTGTCAGCGCGATTTCCCAGGAGGTAACGGAGAAAAAGCTGCTGCCTTTGACAGATATTGCGCCTAACAAGAAAAAGACGTCATTTGAGTTTGAACCGGATGAAGAAGAGATTCTGGAAGTGCTCCTTCCCCAGTATGCGGAAAGCTTGATTTTTGGCGCGCTTCTTGACAGCAAAGCGAGCGAACATGCTGCGAGAATGACGGCGATGAGAAATGCGACAGACAATGCAAAAGAGATTATCGCCGACCTTGAACTGTCATACAACCGTGCCCGTCAGGCATCGATTACGCAGGAAATTACGGAAATTGTCGGCGGTGCAGCTGCCTTAGAATAGAAAAAGTTTGTCAGGAGGGATAGAGATGAAAAAAGGACGCGTTAGCCAGGTATTGGGACCGGTCGTTGACGTTCGTTTTGAAGACGGTCACTTACCTGAAATATATAATGCGATTAAAATTTCACACAAAGCGCAAAACGAAAACGAAGTAGACGTTGAACTGACGCTTGAAGTAGCGCTGCATCTGGGCGATGATACAGTTCGTACGATTGCGATGGCATCTACGGACGGCGTAACGCGCGGAATGGAAGCCGTCGATCTTGGAGAGCCGATCTCCGTTCCTGTAGGAAGCGCGACGCTTGGACGCGTATTCAACGTGCTTGGAGAGAAAATCGATCTGGATGAGCCGCTCGCGGCTGATACTCCGAAAGATCCGATCCACAGAAAAGCGCCTGAATTTGATCAGCTGTCAACAGAGGTTGAAATTTTAGAGACGGGAATCAAAGTTGTCGACTTGCTTGCTCCGTACATTAAAGGCGGAAAGATCGGCCTGTTCGGCGGTGCGGGTGTTGGTAAAACGGTATTGATTCAGGAGCTTATCAACAACATCGCTCAAGAGCACGGCGGTATCTCAGTGTTTGCAGGCGTTGGAGAGCGTACACGTGAAGGTAATGACCTTTACTATGAAATGAAAGATTCCGGTGTTATCAATAAAACGGCAATGGTTTTCGGCCAGATGAACGAGCCGCCTGGCGCACGGATGCGCGTTGCGCTTACTGGACTCACTATGGCTGAGCATTTCCGTGATAAAGAAGGCCAGGACGTATTGTTCTTTATCGATAATATCTTCCGGTTCACACAAGCAGGATCTGAAGTATCCGCCTTGCTTGGCCGCATGCCTTCAGCAGTTGGTTATCAGCCGACGCTTGCGACCGAAATGGGTCAGCTTCAGGAACGGATCACATCAACTAATGTCGGATCTGTTACGTCGATTCAGGCGATTTACGTCCCTGCGGATGACTACACTGACCCGGCGCCGGCTACGACGTTCGCTCACTTGGATGCGACGACGAACCTTGAGCGTAAGCTGTCGGAAATGGGGATTTATCCTGCGGTTGACCCGCTTGCATCCACTTCCCGTGCGCTTTCGCCTGAAATCGTCGGTGAAGAGCACTATCAAGTGGCGCGCAGCGTTCAGCAAATCCTGCAGCGCTACAAAGAGCTTCAGGATATCATCGCGATGCTCGGAATGGATGAGTTGTCTGATGAAGATAAGCTGGTCGTAAGCCGTGCTCGCCGCGTACAATTCTTCCTGTCGCAAAACTTCCACGTAGCTGAACAGTTCACTGGACAAAAGGGTTCTTACGTACCTGTCAAAGAAACTGTAAAAGGCTTCAAAGAAATCCTTGAAGGCAAGTATGACCACCTTCCTGAGGATGCGTTCCGCCTTGTCGGCCGGATCGAAGAAGTTGTCGAAAAAGCGAAGGAAATGGGTGTAGAAGTCTAAACGGGTCCTAGGAGGGTAAAAGCATGAAGACCTTAAAAGTCAATATCGTTACTCCCGACGGCCCAGTATACGATGCGGACATAGAAATGGTAAGCGTTCGGGCAGAGAGCGGTGAGCTGGGCATTTTGCCCGGCCATATTCCGACGGTTGCTCCGCTAAAAATTGCTGCAGTCCGTCTGAAAAAAGACGGTCAAACTGAGCTGGTTGCCGTCAGCGGGGGAATAGTGGAAGTACGCCCTGATCATGTCACCATTCTGGCACAGACGGCTGAAACATCTGAAGAAATCGACAAAGAACGCGCCTTGGCCGCAAAACGGCGTGCAGAGGAACGTCTGCAAAAACATTCTCCAGATATTGACATCGTTCGGGCTGAGCTTGCTTTAAAACGAGCGATTAATCGACTTGAAGTTGCAAAATAAAGATTTTGATCCTTCCCATTTGCATGGGAAGGATCTTTTATATGTGAAATGTTGAAAAAAGTTCACAAATTGTTCAACTTTTTGATTTGAATCTCTCTATAATCAAAATAGTAAGCTATTTTCTCTTCCTTTTTGGAGAGGGATTATCTTTTCACCTAATCTACTTTCCGCAGTCATTCTTCAAACAGGGGACCTCCCGGATATGGAAAGAAGTTCTATGCACATTAGTATTAACACCAAACATTAAAACTGATAAAATAATTTGCAATGATCAGCGTTTATCCTTATTCCGCATCAGAAGAGAAAACGTAAGGAGGCGTCATCAGTAATGGAAGAGATCGGACAACAGGCTGCTGTCAGTATTTTCGTTCATCTTTTTTTTATTGCATTGACCTGGTGGGCTCTTCTGGCGGTCAACATCGATCCGCTTATCAGGAAGGGAAAAATCCTGCAGGCGAGGCTCTTGATGATTTTGCTCACGATAGCGATCGGCTCAACGGTCAGCAACTTTTTCTTGGATTATCTTTATTATTCCAAACAGCTGCAAAATTTATTTTTATAATTCGCCAATCGGTATTTGAGTATGGACAAATGTGGGATAAAACCGCGGTCAGTCCATCGGCAAATTTGCGGGACTGACCTTGTTTTTCCACGTATGCTTTTCCTTCGATCCGTCAAAAATGGAGAGTAGGAGAGGATGGTGCGTGATGAAAAATAAACAAACGGTTAACGCCCTCATTTTTATTGTGATTTTATTTCTGGCCGTTCACGTATTTAGAACGCTTGATGCCGCGGGGAATACACCGCTTGAGCAGCTTGCCGAAGGGTTGGTCCGCCACGATATTATTCTTGAAGAATGGACGCTGCATACAAAAAAACAGTTTTCGCTTAATGAAAAAGAATTTTTTGAAAAAGTGCAACATTTAAAGAAGCAATATCGACAGTATGAATGGACTTTTACAAGGGAAGACGGCACAGTAAAAGCGACTGGAATGTATGCTGACCCAAAAAATCGCGTCCGCTCAAAAATACATGTGGTCTCTACCCTCAAAAACGAGGAACCTGTTTCGTATATATTATATGAGCAAAAAGGCGCGGGCCTACGGGAAAACTGGAACGATACATATGAGCAGTTTGAACGGGATGCATTCGATATAATGCGAGAAAAGACCGCAGTTTTTACTTGTCTAAAGGGCCATCTAAATGGTATGATGGATGTTGTTTTGCAAAAAAAAGCAAACGAGCTATTGAAAGAATTTAACGCAACGTCAGTTGAGGATTTAATCGAACCAAATTTCGTATCTGTTTCTGCCTTTACTAACGAGTGGAAGGAATCCATCAAAACAAAAAAACATCAAATGAATTTGCAAGTCTCGCTTAGAAACGCGGGAATGGGCGAAAAACTTACCGTCACGGTTGGAACACCAATCGTCACGACTGAATATTAATATAGAGAAATTGGGACGCGGAGGGGAATACCTTGGAAAAAATCATCGTCCGCGGCGGTCGAAAGTTAAACGGCACAGTCAAAGTTGAAGGAGCAAAAAATGCCGTTTTACCAGTAATCGCTGCATCTTTATTAGCCAGTGAAGAAAAAAGCGTAATATGTGATGTGCCTACGCTCTCCGATGTATATACGATTAACGAAGTGTTACGTCATTTAGGCGCAAATGTTCATTTTGAAAATAATACAGTTACAGTTGATGCATCTCGTGCTTTATCAACTGAGGCTCCGTTTGAATATGTTCGGAAAATGCGTGCATCTGTATTGGTAATGGGTCCGCTTCTTGCTCGCACAGGCCATTCTAGAGTGGCACTCCCTGGAGGATGTGCGATCGGATCAAGACCGATTGACCAGCATCTGAAAGGTTTTGAAGCAATGGGGGCTAAGATTAAGGTCGGAAACGGCTTTATTGAAGCAACTGTTGAAGGCCGCCTTCAGGGCGCTAAGATTTACCTTGATTTCCCTAGTGTCGGAGCGACCGAAAACCTGATTATGGCTGCCTCTTTGGCTGAGGGCACGACGACTCTTGAAAACGTTGCGAAAGAGCCTGAAATCGTCGACTTGGCCAATTACATTAATGCAATGGGTGGAAAAATCCGAGGTGCCGGTACGGGCACCATTAAAATTGAAGGTGTTAAAACGCTCCACGGCGCCAAGCACACCATTATCCCTGACCGGATTGAAGCGGGAACTTTCATGGTAGCCGCTGCGATCACGCAAGGGAATGTTCTCGTGCAGGGAGCTGTTCCTGAGCATTTGACATCTTTAATTGCGAAAATGGAAGAAATGGGCGTTCAAATTATCGAAGAAGCAGACGGTCTTCGGATTATCGGTCCGGCAGAATTAAAGCCGATCGATTTAAAGACAATGCCGCATCCGGGCTTCCCGACTGATATGCAGTCGCAGATGATGGCCCTTTTAATGCGTGCAAACGGAACGAGCATGATTACGGAAACCGTATTCGAAAACCGCTTCATGCATGCCGAAGAATTCCGCCGAATGAACGGAGATATTAAAATTGAAGGGCGTTCTGTCATCATTAACGGTCCTGTCCAGCTTCAAGGCGCAGAGGTGGCCGCAACAGACTTGCGTGCAGGTGCGGCTCTGGTTCTTGCCGGTCTTGTTGCTGACGGACATACACGCGTTACAGAGTTAAAGCATTTGGATCGGGGATATGTCAACTTCCATCAAAAACTCGCGAACCTTGGTGCTGATATTGAACGCGTTAATGATGAAGAAGTTCATCTTGAAAATAAAGAAGTTGTATCAGATGTTAATGCATAATATTTTATGAATCAGTATGTCGAGCAGACATACTGATTTTTGTTTTATCGTTCAATCATTCTATATCAATATGTCTCCCATATCTATCATTATGTACCGAAAGCGCGGTTTACATACATATAGAGAGCCAAAAAGTACTGTCATATTAGCTTGTCCCCGCCCATAAAATGAAAGAGACAAAACAGAAATGGGGGCAGCTAATTTGAAACAGCTATTTATTGTACTAGCAGGGATTTGCATGCTGATTTTACTCGTACCAACACTGCTTGTTCTTCCTTTTCACGGGGAAGCCGGGACGCCAAAGACCGCCAAACACACCGGGATAAAGGAGGAAAAAGAGCCGGCGGCATTAAAAAAGTCTCCCGTTTCGATTCCGGTCTACAGAACGGCTGACCGCCAAGTAGAAGATATCCCGCTTGAAGAGTATGTCATCGGGGTCGTCGCCTCTGAAATGCCGGCTGATTTTGAAATCGAAGCTTTGAAAGCACAAGCGCTTGCAGCACGCACGTACATCGTGAGGCAAATGGTATCAGATCAAGCCGTCCAATCTCCGAAAGGTTCGCTTGTCGATGATACGCAAATGTTTCAGGTGTATAAAAGCAAATCAGAGCTTCGCCGGATTTGGAAGGATGATTATGACTGGAAAATCAAGAAAGTGACACAAGCTGTTGCCAGTACACAAGGAAAAATTTTAACCTATGACCATAAACCGATTGATGCTTCATTCTTTTCGACGAGCAACGGCTACACGGAAAATGCAGGAGCCTATTGGACAAGTGATATCCCTTATCTGAAAAGCGTAAAAAGCGCCTGGGATAAACAATCGCCCAAATTTTTAAATCACAAAACCTTTACGGTCGCTGAATTCGAGACAAAGCTCGGCGTTACGCTCGATGGTTCGGCAAACGTCGGAAATATAACGAAGCGGACTCCGGGAAAGCGCGTGGCAACGGCTGTGATCAACGGAAAGAAGCTGGATGGAAGGGATATTCGCGAAAAGCTTGACCTGAAATCGGCCGATTTTGATTGGAAAAGGAAAGGAAACCAAATCATCATCACGACGAGGGGATTCGGCCACGGCGTCGGAATGAGCCAATATGGGGCTCATTATATGGCGAAGGACGGAAAAAAAGCAGAGGACATCGTCAAATATTATTACAAAGGAACAGCAGTATCCAACGCAGGTGAGTTTTTAAACAAATATACGGCAAAAAAATAGGTTACCAAATGTGTCAACGCAATGACGCTCATCTGCCTGAAATCAGGATACAAATATTTCAAAATTAATGTGCCAGAGGGCTTGTCGAACAGCGTCCAAAGAACGTTAATTCGATGCAGACGAGCGGCGGGCCGGGTGTTAATGACCAATTGAAGCGCTTCATATATGCAAAAGTAAATAACGGTGAAGAGGAGGCATGCCCTATTTATTTCTCCCTGGTGTTCTTCTACGATAATAAGTGTTTAGCATCTTAAAAATGAAAGGAGACAGGGGAGAATGAAGAAAAAACTCACAGTAGGTATTCTGACAGCCTTGGTTTTAAGCTTGGGATCGCCTGCTTTTGCGGCGGAAAAGAAGCAGGAGGCAGCTGTTGCAGAAGATGCGCCTAACGTTGCGATCATGCTTGATGCAAGCGGAAGCATGGCGAAAAAAATCGATGGAGTAACGAAGTACGAGCTTGCCAAACAAGAAGCCTTCAACTTCAGCTCCAAGCTTCAGAATACAAATGTACTTATGCGGGTTTTCGGTTCAGAGGGAAACAATAAAAATTCAGGAAAGATCCAATCTTGTAATGCAATCAGAGGTGTATACGGTTTCCAGCCATTTGAGGAACAAAGCTTCCGCAACTCATTGAACGGCATCAAGCCGACAGGCTGGACGCCGATTGCAAACGCGCTGCAGGACGCCAAAAATGCATTTGACCAGCTTGACAATAGCGGGAAAAACGTTGTTTATCTGCTGACAGACGGTGAAGAAACGTGCGGAGGAAATCCTGTCAAAGTAGCGACAGAATTGCGCAAATCAGACCGCGACACGGTTGTCAATGTCATCGGTTTTGACTACGGCAGAGGATATCACGGCCAGCTGACGAGCATTGCAAAAGCTGGAGGCGGCGAATATTTCGAGGCTAAAACGAAAAACGACATTAAAAAAATCTTTACTCAGGAAGCCGTCAAGCTTTCAAAATAATGATTGAAGGCCCGCGGAGATAGCCGCGGGCTTTTTTTGTGCGTATGACATTACAAATGTTAAGTTCCTGTGTCAGAACCTTGAACACCTCTCCATCCTTAGGCGGTGTTATCGGCTGTCTCTGCACTTTTTTGGGAGGATCATGGCTTTTTTAGCAGACTTTATTGGTAGGACTTAAGTGAAATTGTCGTTCGAAACGAGTAAGAATTTTGAAAATCAAGCGATTTCAAAAAGGATTTACGGCCTATTTATTTCTGTCAGACCTTCTTTTACGATGTTTGTGAACTTGTTCCCGGGGGGACAAGCTCTTGAAAACCAATTGAAGAGAGGAATGTGAAAGGATGAAAAAAGGACTCGCTTTATTGTCCACGTTCGCGATTGCTTTGTCTTTGGCACCGTCGGCTTTTGCGGCTGAAGGCGGAAATGCTGCGGACAGCAGCAAAAAAGACGTACAAAACGTCGCGATTGTACTCGATGCAAGCGGAAGCATGGCAAGAAAAATCGATGGGGAAAAGAAATTCGACATCGCCAAAGATTCTGTCAACGATTTCGCTGATTTGCTTTCAGACGATGCGAATGTCATGCTGAATGTGTTCGGACATAAAGGTAACAACAAATTATCAGGAAAAGCGGAATCATGCGGAACGACAGAAACGCTTTTTGATTTGCAGCCGTTTTCGACAGACGGATTCCAAACGGCATTAAGCGGAATCAAGCCTACAGGCTGGTCTCCGATTGCAAAATCTCTTTATGATGTAAAAGATCAACTGTCTGATAAAGACGGGAAAAATTACGTCTACATCGTGACAGACGGTGAGGAAACGTGCGGAGGAGACCCTGTTCAAGCAGCAAAAGACCTGCGCAAATCCAATATCAAAACGATCGTCAATATCGTTGGTTTTGATGTGCAAACGGCAAATGAAAAAACGAAGCTGCAAAATGTAGCAGAAGCAGGCGGAGGCAAATTGATTGAAGCCGATTCAGCGGCAGAATTTAAACAAGTATGGAAAGAAGAAGGCGAAAAACTGTCTGACTAATCCATATTGGAAAGGGGCGGCATCCGGAGGCCGCCTCTTTTGATATGATCTTATTCTATCGTCATCTCAAGTTCTTCAATGCGTTTTTCAACGTAGCGCTGATCTTTTCTTGAATGAAAGGTTTCCGCTTTTTCAATAATGACCTCTGTGTTATACTCGGGAATTTTGGCATGGCTTTCATACATGCCTTTAGGAATCAGCACATTACCCTCAGGCCAGTAGACGGCGGCGTTTCCCTGCTTCACATCCGCAAATTTGGCACGTCCCTGAAAGGTTCCGAAACGGTTGAACAGGACGATCGCTTCGCCGTTTTTTATATCAAGCGCTTCAGCGTCTTTCGGGTTAATTATGACGTCATAGCGGTCCGCATCATTAAACGGATCTTTTTTGCTGTAAATCATGGAGTTAAACTGTTTTCCGCGCCTTGTTGTTACATAGAAGCGTCCTTCCGTCTGCCTGTTTTCAGGAAGGTCAACAGGGATCAGATTTCCCTTTCCGTCGGCTGTCGGACATATGCCGCCCTCGCAAAGCCAGGCGCCTCCCCATTGAAAGACGTCCCCGCGCTTTTTCAAATGCTGAATCCCGTCATAGTTCCGGTTGGCAACGGCAATTTCCCGGCGGATTTCCGCAACGTTTTTGAAATCGATCAGCTCTTTGTCTTCCGGCCGGACGCGTTTGGCGAGATCGATATAGATGTCCCATTCTGAACGGGATTCACCGATTCGCGGCCCTTTAATTTCCGGGCTGAAGTAGACCATCCGCTCTGTGCTCGTCGAAGTCCCGCCGCCGGGCTGTTCATATCTCGTCATCGCCGGCAGCACGATGACTTCTTCTTTTGCATCAAGAAGCGTCGATGTGTTCAATATAATATCCTGATGAACCCTGAGTTCGGCCTCCTGAAGGGCTTTTTCGATAAAAGCGGGATCAGGCATCGTTTCCAGAAAGTTGCCGCCGCTCGTGTAAAACACTTTTGCTTTTTTCGGATGATCGTCGGGAAGAAGCATGTTTTCGATTGTCTGACCGATTGTGTCTCCCTGCCACCCCGGAATCCGAAAGCCCCAAATCTTCTCAATCCGCGCCCTATGTTCTTCATCGAAATCACCGCCGGGCAATGCGAACGGGTCTGCTCCCATTTCGCCTGAACCCTGAACGCCGCTGTGACCCCTGATCGGCATGACGCCGCAATGTTGTCTCCCGATAAAGCCTTGCAGGAGGGCGAGGTTTGCCACCTGTGAGATGTTGTCGGTCGCAAACCGATGCTGGGTGAGCCCCATGCTCCAGACGAAAACGCCTGTATTCGCACGGGCGAGCAATAGGGCAAATTCTTTCATTCTCTCCTTTGACAAACCGGATGACGCTTCAAGTGCATTCCATGTTAGCTTTGATATATGCCGTTTTAGCTCTGTAAAGCCGTTTGTGTGCGTTTTGACAAAGGTCCGGTCGATCGCTGAACCAGGTGCATGCTCCTCCATGTCAAACCAGTGCTTCATCACGCCGTTTATGAAGGCGATGTCCCCGCCGATATTGACTTGATACACATCATCGACGATCTTCGTTCCGAAAAGAGCGCTTTCAGGTATTGACGGAATCCAGTAGTTTTCCATGGCGGGTTCTCTGTATGGATTGATCATGATGATTTTTGTCCCCGCTTTTTTGGCGGCGTACATATATTTGGTGGAAACGGGCTGATTGTTGGCGGCGACAGACCCCCAGAAGACGAGGACGTCCGTGCCGATCCAGTCCCGGTAGCTGCAGCTGGAAGCGCCGATTCCGAGCGAGCGTTTTAAAGCCGTTTTGCTTGGCGAATGGCAGATCCTTGATGCATTGTCAATGTTGTTTGTGCCGAGAAAGCGGGCCGCCTTTGCCGCCGTGTAATAGACTTCATTGGTAATGCCGCGGGCGGTCAGATAAAATGCTAGCTGTCTGCCGTCAATCGATCTGATCTTGCCGGCGATCCGGCCGAGCGCCTCGTCCCACGATATTCTCGAGAAAGTTCTTTCGCCTTTTTTTCTGGACAACGGATAGGGGATGCGGCCCAATTTTCTAAGACATGAGCTGTCCAGCTCCCTCAGCTTCCCGATGTCGGCAAACAGCCATTTATCTTCTATCGCAGGCATTGTGTTTAAGCGGAGGACGTTCAGTCTTGTCGTGCATAAATGAGGGCCTGTAAGCGTCTGATCGCGCAGACCGGATACCCCGAGCGCACATCCGTCGCATACGCCTTGCGTCAAAATTCTGTAGGCGTACGGGAGGCTGTCTTTATTATCCCAGGCGGCTTTCATCGTATCTCTGATATGTTTTGGCTTTACCTTTCCAAGCCCCATCGGTGCTAGAGAGGCCCACAGTTTAGGCGCCGGCCGTTTGTCTAATTTCATCGGTCCTTCATGCTTTGTTTCTCCCATTTTCCCACTCCTTTCATCCCTTAACCGAATCGGAAAAACGAATGTCCGCTTTGTTTCTCAATTGTTTCATGTCGACCCTGATGAAAATTGATAGGCACAGTCCGATTCCGAACAGCACGGCGAAAACCGCCAAGCTCTGTGAGTAGCTTCCTGTCACATCGCGGATCCATGAGGAAAACATCGGTCCGGCGAGGCCGGCTGCAGCCCAAGCGGTCAGTATGTAACCGTGAATCGCACCGAGCTGCTTTGTCCCGAACAAATCGCCGATGTAGGCCGGAATCGCGGCAAATCCCCCTCCATAACATGTATAGATCAGCGCCATGAAAATAGAAAACATGATGTGATCTGTCATAAACGGCAGCAGCGGAAAAGCGATGAGCTGGGCGGCAAAAAAGGCGGTATACGTATTCGGACGTCCGATATAGTCCGATATGGAGGCCCAGCCGATGCGTCCCAAACCGTTGAACGCCCCTAAAATTCCGACAAGCGCAGCTGCTCCGGCGGTCGACATTCCCGCGCTTTCCTGGGCCAGCGGGGAAGCGATTGAGATGATGGCAATTCCGCATGTGACATTAATAAAGAGCATCATCCATAAATAATAAAACCGTCTTGTTTTCGCCGCCTCATTTGCGGTAAGCTGTGATAAATCCGTACTGCGGGGTCTTTTGCTTTTTTTAGAAGAAAGTCCTTTCGGCTGCCAGTCTGTTTCAGGCGGGGACAAATAAAGAGAAGAACACAGCATGATCAAAAAATAGCAGATGCCGAGGATAAAGAAGGTATTCGCAATGCCGGCAGTAACGATCAGAGCCTGCATCACCGGACCGCTGATCAAGGCTGCAAAACCGAATCCCATAATTGCAAGCCCTGTAGCGAGGCCGCGGCGGTCGGGAAACCATTTGACAAGCGAGGATACAGGCGTGATATAGCCGACGCCGAGCCCGATGCCGCCGAAGACGCCGTAAAACAAATAAAGCATCGGCAGGGATCCGAGCTGGACGGCAACCCCTGAGAACGCCACACCGGCTCCGAAGAAAAAGGCGGCAAGCATTCCGGCTTTTCTCGGGCCGTGTTTTTCGACGAAGTGTCCTAAAAAAGCGGCCGGCAAACCGAGAAACAAAATCGCGATGCTGAACGTCAGGCTGATCTGGCTCAGGCTCCAGCCGAACCGTTCTGCAAGCGGATTCGTAAAGACGCTCCATGCGTATACCGACCCGATTGACAAGTGAATGCCGACTGCGCATAAAGCAATGATCCATCTGTTTTCCACTTTTTTCATTTCGATTCCTCCTAAAGGGGAAATGAAAACCGCTATATAGAGGCAGGTGCAGGTCATTAATGATAGCGCTTTCAAAAGATAGTATCATATTTTCAAGCTATCAACAAGATGAAACTCCCAAATTTAGTCTTTGAAGGTTGTGAAACATGACGATATGCGAGTATAGTAATAGGAGAAAGGGGAGGGATTTACCAATGGGAAAAAACATCACAGCAATCCGCAGTATTTTCCGTTATGATAATGGAGAACTGACAAAAGAAGAGGATCAAATGGCGACAGAATATCCCCTGACTGTGATGGTCAACGGCGAAGAATTCGTCACGCTTGTATGCTCGCCGGACCACCTGGAAGAACTTGTGATCGGATTTCTCGCCTCTGAAGGGGTCATCCGATTTAAAAAAGAGATTAAAAGGTTTACAATAGATGAAAGTCTTGGTTTCGCATATGTTGATCTTGTCAGTTCACAAAAGCTCCGGCTTCAGGATTACACAAAACGCGTCATCGGTTCCTGCTGCGGCAAAGGCCGGCATTTTTATTTTCAGCAGGATGTCAAAACGGCTAAAACGGCTCTTCAAGTCGTGAAGATCAAGCCTGAGAACTGTTTGGCCCTTATGCGGGAAATGCAGGAAAACAGCAGGCTTTTTCAGCATACGGGAGGCGTCCACAATGCCGCTTTGTGCAGCGACGACAAGGTGATGGTGACGCGGTCTGACATCGGAAGGCACAATGCGCTGGATAAATTGTACGGATACTGTTTGCTTCATCAGATTCCGGTGCATGACAAACTGATCGTATTCAGCGGCAGAATTTCCTCTGAAGTGCTGCTGAAGGCCGCGAAAATCGGCGTTTCCGCGGTGATTTCCAAATCGGCTCCGACAGAACTTGCGATCCAGATGGCGGAGGACTTGAATATTATGACGATTGGATTTGCGAGAAACCGGTCGTTTAACGTATACACCCATCACGAACGATTACAGCTATCATAAAGGAGGCAACGCGCATGACCGCACACACAGAACAAGTATTGGATCAAAAAGGCCGGCCGCTTCGGGATTTGCGAATCTCCGTTACCGACCGCTGCAATTTACGGTGCACATATTGCATGCCTGCCGAGATTTTTGGACCGGATTATCCGTTTTTGCCGAAGGGAGAGCTGCTTTCATTTGAGGAGCTTGAACGTTTGGCGAGTCTTTTCGTCAAGGCGTTCGGGGTTGAAAAAATCCGCCTCACGGGCGGAGAGCCGCTGATGAGAAAGGATATGCCCGATTTGGTCGAAAAACTGGCACGGATTCCGGGGCTGCGCGACATTGCGATGACGACGAACGGCGTGCTGCTCCCGGTTTACGCGGAAAAGCTCAAAAAAGCCGGATTAAAGCGGGTGACGATCAGCCTCGATTCTCTTGAAGATGCCCGTTTTAAGGCGATCAACGGAAGAGGCATCCCGGTCAGCAAGGTGCTTGATGGTATCGAAGCGGCGAAGCAGGCCGGACTCGGCATCAAAATCAACATGGTCGTCCAGAAAGGGGTCAATGAAAAAGACATTTTGCCAATGGCCCGTTATTTTAAAGAAAAAGGCCATATTTTGCGGTTTATCGAGTTTATGGATGTCGGCAATTCAAACGAATGGAAGCTGAACGCCGTTGTCACGAAAGCCGATATCATCAGTCTTCTCAATGAGGAAATGCCGATTGAACCGGTCGATCCCAACTATAAAGGGGAAGTGGCAGAGAGGTACCACTACCTTGATGGTTCGGGGGAGGTCGGCTTTATTTCTTCCGTATCAGACGCTTTTTGCAGCACCTGCAACAGAGCGAGGCTATCGGCAAAAGGAGAGCTTTTTACATGCCTTTTCGCTTCAAGCGGCTTCGATCTCAGATCGCTTGTCAGAAGCGGCCGGTCCGACCAAGAACTCGCGGGCGCGATCAGCTCAGTCTGGAGAAACCGGACCGACCAGTATTCGCTTGACAGGGCGCTATCAAAGGCCGCACCGAGGAAAAAAGTTGAAATGTCTTATATCGGCGGGTAGACAACCTGCATCTGAAATCGGGGCGGCACATTGCAGGCGCCGGATCGGAAAAAATAAGCGCAAGACGATTCCAGGAAGCAAACAAACCGTTTGCTTCCTTTTTGTTTTTTCTGACATATCATCAGGTTTGGCAGGGGGAGAATGCGGTAATTTAAAAAAGCAATGGTTGAGACAGAAAGGGTGATTTGATGTTCGGATTCGACGATATCGCAAAATTTTTCTGGTCGTTTTTGCTCGTCTTTCCCGCAGTATCGATTCTTCATGTCTTGGGCCACGGCCTGATGGCGTTGCTTTTCGGAGGCAAGGCGTCCCTTGAGATCGGCATGGGCAAAAAACTGCTGAAAATCGGCCCGGTTCAGATCAGAAGCATTTACTTTATGGACTCGTTTTGTAATTACGGGGAATTAAAATACGACAACCGGATAACAAATGCGCTCATTTATGCGGGGGGATCGATATCTAATCTGGCGTCTATTTTTCTCGTGAACACGCTGATTGCAAAAGATGTGTTGGCTGAAAATATCTTTTTATACCAGTTTGTTTATTTTTCGACCTATTATGTGTTTTTTGCGCTTATTCCGGTGCGGTATTCCGAGAATCACCTTTCTGATGGAATGGCGATTTATAAAGTGCTGAGATACGGGGAAAAGTATGAGATCAATAATTAATCAATAGAAAATCCGGAGCTCCTCACCCCGGATAACAGGTTACCCTTTGACGCCGTCTGCGGACGGCTGTTTATATTGCCGTACGGCTTCGATGAATGTGTCCAAAGCATCACACCCCGCATCATACCGAAAATCTTCCTGTTCCCCGTTATTCATCACAACGATATGCTCGCCGCCTAACAATCTCCCTTTCATACGGCGAAACGATGAAATGGTGCGGTAAGGCATATCGAGATAGAACGGGGCTCCGAAAAGAGAAGAATAAAACAGCAGCCGTTTTCCGGTGGCGGCAAGAAGGCCGCGGTAGGGTGTATAGCGGGCGGCCATTTTTGCATTATAGGCGCAAAGAATGACTGATTTCACTTCTTCGTCCGGTTCGAGCCGGCTTTGAATGGCCGCTTTTCCTTCAGCGATCTCCTTCATCAAAAACACTCCCTTCAAGATGTGTTACGATCTTCCTGAATAAAAGTTTCGCCGCTTCACTAAAATAAAGCTCCCGGTTTAGTCAAAAATAAAGTATATTAAAGGAGTTGACAAAAAGACGTCCTGTAACTAAAATAATTACAACGGTGGTGAAAACATATGGTAAACAGCCGTCTTGCTGTTGCAATTCATATTCTTTCTTTAATCGCGTCAAATCCGCGCGAGCAGGTTTCTTCAGAAATCATTGCCGGGAGCGTCAATACGAATCCGGTTGTCATCAGGCGCATGATCAGCCTCTTGAAAAAAGCGGACATCCTGACGTCGCGGCCCGGTGTTGCTGGCGCCAGCCTGAAAAGGGCTCCCGAGGACATTTCCCTGCTTGATATTTACCGCGCAGTCCAAAGTCAGGAAGAACTGTTTGCAATCCACGAAAAACCAAATCCGGACTGTCCGGTCGGGAAACGAATTCAATCAACGCTCGATGAAACCTTTTACAGCGTTCAGCGGGCAATGGAAAACGAATTGGCCAGCAAATCGCTTAAAGACATATTATTTCATCTCTTGTAAACGAGAGATGATTTTTCACCGCCTGGATGTAACTGAATTTGTTACAAAAATGAAAATGGAGGTTGTAACAATGAAAATCGGCATTATCGGGGCCAGCGGAAAAGCGGGCAAATTGATTTTAAAAGAAGCGGCAGGAAGGGGACACGACGTGACGGCGATTGTCAGAGACGCATCAAAAGCCGAAGGCAGCGGTGCGGCCGTCATTGAAAAAGACGTTTTTGATCTGAAGCCGGAAGATGTGAAAGGTCTTGATGTCGTGGTCAATGCGTTTGGCGCTGCGCCGGGGCAGGAGCACCTTCACGTTGAAGCGGGAAGAAAACTGATCGATTTGTTCAAGCAGGTTCCTGAAACAAGATTGATTGTTGTCGGAGGGGCGGGCAGCCTTTACGTTGATGAAGAAAAAACAACCCAGCTGTACAACACGCCTGAATTCCCGAAAGAATATCTGCCGACAGCAAAAAATCAAGGGCAGAATTTAGAGGATTTAAAACAATCAAGCGGTTTGAAATGGACTTTTATCAGCCCTGCGGCCTTTTTCAATCCTGAAGGAAAACGCACGGGCTCCTATCAAAAAGGACAGGAAAACCTCATCGTCAATTCCGCTGGAGAGAGCTATATCAGCTATGCGGACTACGCCATTGCGGTTGTAGACGAAGCCGAAAACGGCGAGCATATCAATGAACGGTTTACGGTTGTAGGTGAAGCGGAATAAATGTTAAGAGGGCCTTTCGGGAAAAAGGCTCTTTTTCATGCTATTCGAAGTTATACTGGATTTCATTGTATCCGGCAACGGCTCCGATGCAAAACAAAATAATAAAGAATATGATAAATAATAAAACAAGGACAACATTCGCCCCCAGATAAAACACTTCCCATTTTATAAAGGTAGCGTAGTTTTCCAGCATGGATTCGTGCGGTTCTTCAGATATTTCTTTGCTCATCAGCGATGCGGAGCTTGCCGATTTCAGCAAATATACGCCTGAAACGATCATTAATACGCCGGGTGCTGCTCCTATCACAAACAGCGGGAGGCCGAAGAGCGCTGTAAAGGCGCCTGTAATAATAATCAAAATTCCCGCGGCTTTTCCCCATTTTGAAATGATGTTAAGAGAATTTCTTAAACTTTCAGTCATCATAAACATCCTTCCGCCTTCCAAGATATATAATAAATTCTATTTATTTATACAATAAAAAAGAGTATTTTTGAATGATGAATTTTAAGAGATGGAAACGTTTTTAAATGATTTCCCGGAGGAAGCGGGTTTTCGGTATGGTATAGTATGTTCTAAACACCCCGCTTTACCGGTAGTTTTGATTCCGGTAACCGGCCGATTTTACAATAGGTCCTGAAAGGGTGTGTTTTTGCATTGATCTACCTTTTTTAGAAAGGCGGTTTTACTGTGAAATCCTCTTATCTTTATCGTCTCCTGCAAATCGATCATATAAAAAAAAACGGCGATCTTCCAAATGAACAGCAGCTTGCCGATTCGTTCGTCTTTGTTTTTCATTTGAAGGGCAAAGGAAGAATTGAGATTAATGAAGCGGGTGTTCCGCTGCAAAAAGAAACGCTCTATATCTGTCCTCCTTATGAAACGTTCGGCATTACGGCGTCCTCAGATGATGTCAGCGTATTTCTCATCAGGCTGCACGCGTATGCAAGCGCCAAGCGGCACCAAACGCTTGAGCCTGACACAGATCCAGACCTCTTTTCCGACATTCAGATGATGAATGTGCATTCGGTCGGAAATTTGTCCGCCCGTCTTCAGGAGCTTTTTTCATTATGGCCGCCTTCTTCTGCGCTCCAGGAGATGAAGTGCCAGCTGGAGCTGCAGCACCTTCTTTACGACATCTGCTCGGCAAGGCTGTTTCACCCGGCTGATACCGCATCAGCCATCGCCGACACGAAAGCGTATATTGAAGAGCATGCCGATGCACACATCACGCTTGATCAGCTGGCACACATGGCCGGTATCAGTGCTAAGCATTACAGTGAAACGTTCAAAAAGCTGTACGGGCAAAGCGTGACAGAGTTCATAACGGAAACCAGGATGACAAAAGCGAAACAGATGATGGCCAGGGCCAGCTACAAGCTGAGGGAAATCGCCAGCCAGACGGGATACCAGGATGAATTTTATTTCAGCCGGACGTTTAAAAAGCATACCGGGCTTTCCCCGAGCGCCTACATGAAAAAAAGGCGCAGGAAGCTTGCTGCCTACGGCCAGAACACGATCGGACAGCTCACACCGCTACACCTCATTCCTTATGCGGCTCCGCTTCATCCGAAATGGACGGCGTATTACTACAAGAATTTTGCGGCAGACATCCCGGTTCACCTTAGCGCTTACCGCTTTGATGAACCGCGTGAGGAAAATCTGCGAATCCTGGCCAAAGCTGATCCTGAGCTGATTATCAGCATGGATGACGTTTCAGAAGAAGAACGGGAGCGTCTGAACGGAATCGCCGATGTCGTCTATCTGCCGTCACAGGAAGATTGGAGAACGCAGTTCACCTTGGCCGCCGCTCATGTCGAAGAAGAAGCGGAAGCGCGCAAATGGCTGGCGTCCTATGAGAGGCAGGCCGAAGCTGCGAAAAAAGCGCTTCAGGCTGTCGGGCAGCAGCGCTTTATGTTTTTGCGCCTGCATAAACGCGAACTCTATCTCGCCCACAATCGCTCTGTCCGGGATGTTTTTTTCGGCGACTTAGGCCTTGAATCGGCTGTTTTTTTGGATGAACCGACGGATCAGGCGATTTCGTTGGAAACAATCAAGGCATATCACCCGGATTGCATCATGATCTTCATTTACAAAGAACCTGAAACGATCGCCTATTACCACGAGCTGCAGAAGACGGCTGCCTGGCAGGATCTAAAAGCTGTGCGCGAACAGCGTGTGTACCGCATTCAGTCAGATCCTTGGCGCGAATATTCGGCTTGCAGCCATGAACGGATCATTCGCCATGCCGTTCGGCTGCTGTCCGGAAAAAGTTCATTTTAATTGCCGGATATTGTCCATGGTGTTATCAAGAAGGCTTACCTATAATTTTAATTGATAATTATTATCAATTAAATCAGGGGGTCTTAGATAGATGAGAAAAATCTCTATATGTTTATGCATTTTGCTTCTCGCTTTGACTGCGGCAGCGTGCGGCAGCCAAAAAGAAGAGACTGGCGGCGCTGCAAAAAGCGCACAATCATCAGAGAAAAGCATTCAATATCTCGGTCATACATACAAGGTGAAGGTTCCGACTGACCGAATCGTGATTACGGGAAGCGTGGAATCGATGGAAGACGCGAAGCTTCTTGATGTTCACCCTGCAGGTGCGATTTCTTTTTCAGGAAAGTTCCCGGCCTTGTTTAAGAGCATTACCGATAAAGCTGTTGCCGTCGGCGAAAAAACGGAACCTAACCTGGAAAAAATCCTTGAGCTTAAGCCTGACGTCATTTTAGCCTCTACGAAGTTTCCCGAGAAGACGGTGAAAAAGCTCGATAACATCGCGACTGCGATTCCTGTTTCCCACGTTGCTTCCAATTGGAAAGACAACTTGAACCTTTTGGCTCAATTGACGGGAAAAGAGGATAAGGCAAAGAACATCATTTCGGACTATGAAAGCGATCTGAAAGACGCTAAAGCAAAATTGGAGAAAGCCGCAAAGGATACAAAAGCGCTCGTCATCAGAATCAGACAGGGAAATGTGTTTATCTATCCTGAAGAGGTATTCTTCAATTCAACGCTGTACGGCGAGCTTGGCTACACAGCGCCTGATGAAGTAAAGGCTGCCAAAACCCAGGAACTGATTTCGCTGGAAAAATTGAGCGAGATGAATCCGGACTACATGTTCGTTCAATTCTCTGACGACGAGAATGCCGACAATCCGAATGCGCTGAAAGATTTAGAGAAAAATCCGATTTGGAAAAGCATTTCAGCGGTGAAAAAGGGTCATGTATTCGTGAATGCTGTAGATCCGCTTGCACAAGGAGGAACAGCATGGAGCAAAGTTCAATTTTTGAAAGCGGCGGCGGAAAAATTAACGCAGGACTAAACGTGATATGCACGCAAAGCGAATAACACGAATCATCATCATCGCAGCTCCGTTTGCCGTGATCTTATCCATATTTCTCTCCGTGTGCTTCGGAGCAAAGCAGCTTCATTGGGAAACCGTGTATTCGGCGCTGTTTCATTTCGACCAAGGGAATACAGACCATCAAATTATCTGGCATTCCAGGCTTCCGCGCGCAGCAGGCGCCCTCTTGATCGGGGCGGCGCTGGCCGTGTCGGGGGCGCTGATGCAGGGAATCACCCGAAACTATTTAGCTTCGCCTTCGATTATGGGCGTTTCCGACGGCTCGGCATTTATCATCACGCTGCTGATGGTATTGATTCCGCAGTCGTCCGCTCTTGAGATGATGGGGTATTCGTTTATCGGCTCAGCCGTCGGCGCGGGTCTCGTTTTCGGACTGGCTGCCGTGATTCCCAACGGCTTTATGCCCGTTCAGCTGGCGATTATCGGCACGGTGACGAGCATGCTGCTCAGCAGCCTGTCTGCGGCGATGTCAATCTATTTTCAAATTTCGCAGGATCTCAGCTTTTGGTACAGCGCCAGGCTGCACCAGATGAATCCGGAACTTCTGACATACGCCGTACCTTTTTTTGCACTCGGCATCATCCTGGCTCTTTCTCTCAGCGGAAAAGTGACGGCTTTGTCGCTGGGGGAGGATATTTCTGAAAGCCTCGGGCAGAAAAAAAGAGCCGTCAAGCTGACAGCGATGGCAGCGGTCGTCTTGCTTACGGGAAGTTCTGTCGCCTTGGCGGGGAAAATCGCTTTCGTCGGCTTGATCGTTCCGCACATCACGCGTTTTCTCGTCGGTTCTGACTACAGCCGGCTGATTCCCTGTTCCTGCATCATCGGCAGCGTTTTTCTGATTTTGGCCGATCTTGCCAGCCGGCTGATCAATTATCCGTTTGAGACACCGATTGAAGTCGTGACTTCCATCATTGGCGTTCCTTTCTTCCTTTACTTGATTAAAAGAAAAGGAGGGGAACAGCGTGCCTAAAAAAATAGCAGTCATCTATGCCGTTTTGATCGTGCTGATTCTTGCAGTCTGTTATTTCAGCATCACGATGGGAGCGTTCTCCGTTCATCCGGCGGAGCTGCTTTCAGCGCTTTTTGGAATCAACCCGAACGAGCAGTACGCCATTCTGCTGTTTGATTTGCGGCTTCCCCGCATCGCAACGGCAGGTCTCGTCGGTCTCGGTCTCGGGATAGCCGGCGCCGTCATTCAGGCGGTGACAAGAAACGGACTGGCCGATCCCGGAATATTAGGAATTAATGCGGGAGCGGGAGCCGCCATCGTCGGCTATATGCTGATTTTTCAAGGGCAGACGGAAGCGACCAATCTCCTCTCCGCAATGGGGATGCCTTTCTTCGGGCTGCTCGGGGGCCTTTTGGCGGCCGTATTCATTTTTGTGTTTGCCTGGCACGGAGGAAACCTCGATTCCGCGAGGATCATTCTTGTCGGGATTGCTATTAACTCGGGTTTCAGCGCCATATCTTTGTACTTGTCATTGAAAATGAACCCGAATGATTATGAAATGGCGATGGTCTGGAGAAACGGAAGCATCGGTTCGGCCAACTGGACATACATTCAAGCCGCTCTGCCGTGGTTTTTGCTGTTAATTCCGTTTCTTCTCGCCAAATGCCGGCTTCTTGATACGATTCGGTTTCACGAAGATACGGTGAAGAGTCTCGGCGTTTCATCGAATGCGGAAAAAACGCTGCTGCTTATCGCCTGTGTCGGGATCATCAGCGCCTGTGTGTCGATCTCGGGAAGCATGGCATTTGTGGGCTTGATCGCGCCGCATATTGCACGAAGGCTTGCAGGCGTGCTGCACAGCTATTCGCTGCTCTTAAGCGGACTGATCGGCATGTTCCTCGTCCTGTGCGCCGATTTGGCCGGGAAATTGCTGTTTCAGCCGTTAGAGGTTCCCGCGGGGATTCTTCTTGCGATTTTCGGCGTTCCTTATTTCCTGTACTTGCTGTTCAGACAAAAAAAGGCGGCTTCATAGACCGTCTGTTTCAACTAACATAGAGGGGAGGGGGAAGGCAGATGGTTCATGAAAAACATGATGAGGCTGCCAAGGACGCTGAATGCCCGCCGGTAGCCATACCGGGGACGAAGCAGCGTCTCATGCGGTCGTCTTCAGGGGATCGCAATTACCGGGTTTTTATAAGCAGCCCAATTGAGGAGCCGCCTCCTTCAGGATATCCGGTGATTTATTTGCTGGACGCCAATTCGGTGTTCGGCACGATGGTTGAGGCCGTACGAATGCAGTCGCGCCGCCCTGAAAAGACCGGGGTGGTCCCTGCCGTTATCGTCGGTATCGGCTACGAGACGGATGCCCCGTTTGATCCGGCGCGGTATTATGATTTTACGCTGCCGGTGCGTCCGGAAAATCTGCCTGAACGGCCGGATGGAGCGGAGTGGCCTGAATCCGGCGGAGCGGAAGCTTTTCTGTCATTCATCGAAGAAAAGGTGAAGCCGGAAATCGAACGGGAATTTAAGATCGATATGAGCAGGCAGGCCATTTTCGGCCACTCTCTCGGCGGTCTTTTTGTCCTGCAGGTTCTGTTTACAAAGCCCGAATTATTCCAGACATACATCGCAGGCAGCCCGTCGATTCATTGGAATCAATCATTTTTTGAAAAAGAACGCGAATTTGTCTCCCGATTGCATGCGGCAGATGCAAAGGTCGATGTATTGCTTGGGGCCGGAGAGCTGGAGAGAAGCCATAAAAGCCGTATGAACGACCGTGCGGAAAAGCTGGCAGAGCGCTTATCGGCTCTTGAAGAATTCGGAGTGCGGGCGGAGTTTCATGAGTTTGAGGGAGAGGGCCATATATCGGTTTTGCCGGTTTTCATCAGCAGGGCTTTGCGGTTTGCGCTAAACCCTGACAGACAGGCCAGATAGGAAGCGGGGCGGGGACCGATCTGCCCCCTTCGCTAAATAATGAAAGTGATACAAATATACCAAAGCGCGGATCAATCAACCGGAAACAATTTGACCGTTAGCAGTAATTGGTATATTATATTTTTAAACGATAATGATTATCATTATCAATTAGTGTGTGATTCAAAGTCTTCAGGAAAGGAAATGACCACAAATGAAAGGCAAAGTTGCTTTAGTTACAGGAGCTGCCCAGGGAATCGGGGAAGCGGTGGCAAGGGCGCTTGCGGAAAGCGGCGTGTCGGTTGCTGCGGTGGATCAAAATGAACGAGGGCTTCGTTCCATTGTGACAGACTTGGAAAAGAAAGGCCTGCATGCCAAGGCATTTGCCGCAGATGTCGGAAACAGTGCAGCCGTTGAGGAGACCGTGGGCATGATCGAACGCGATATAGGTCCGATCGATTATTTGGTCAATGTCGCCGGCGTGCTTCGGACCGGGTTGATCACATCGCTCAGTGATGAAGATTGGGAGAAGACGTTCAGCGTCAACACAGCAGGGGTTTTTCACGTATCCCGCTCGGTTGCCGGCCGCATGATTACGAGGAGGAACGGCTCGATCGTTACCGTAGGCTCCAATGCCGCGTGTGTCCCGCGAATGCAAATGGCCGCTTATGCAGCTTCAAAGGCAGCGGCTTTAATGTTTACGAAATGTCTTGGCCTCGAGCTGGCCGAATACAATATTCGCTGCAACATCGTATCGCCGGGATCGACGGATACGCCGATGCAGCGGTCCATGTGGTCTGGCCGGGACGGGGCACAGGCAGTCATCGACGGATCGCCGGAAGCGTTCAAAACGGGAATTCCGCTTGGCCGTCTGGCTTTGCCGGCTGATATCGCAAATGCCGTTCTCTTTTTATTGTCCGAATCATCACGCCATATTACGATGCATGACTTGCGCGTTGATGGCGGGGCTACCTTGGGAGTTTGACCGAATTTAAAAGGAGGTTTTGGAAATGATTGATCACCGTATCGCACAAGAAACGCCGGCCGACCAGCTTTTACGCGAGTATCGGCCCGATGCTGCGTTTTTCTTTTCTTCTCCGGAGCGGACCATTCTGGCCAAAGGCGTTTTCGCCGAAGTCCCTGAAGAAGGGGGCCATAGGCTGGAACATCTGGCTCAGCAGGCTGCTTCCATCCTCAAAGATGCCGAGCAGTCCGGACGGCAGAACCCCATCATTGTCGGTGCTGTCCCCTTTGACGAAACAAAGCCCGCGCAGCTTACCGTGCCGAACGAGGTCTGGTGCGCCGGCCCGCTGACGCTTGAACAGGATGCACAAATACATCCGGGTCCGGGACCTGCTTATGACATTGAGCCGATTCCTCAGCCCGGGGAGTATATGCGGGGGGTCGAAAAAGGATTGGCCCGCATTGCTGAAGGGGATGTCAGCAAAATTGTGCTGTCCCGGTCGCTGCGCTTGACATCACCGGCCAGCATCGATATCTCCCATGTTCTTTGCAATCTTGCACAGCACAATCCGGGCGGATACACTTTTGCAGTGGATTTGTCCAAGCAGGCAGCGGCGTCCGCATCTGCCGGAAGAAAGCGCCGCAGGACATTGATCGGAGCCAGCCCCGAGCTGCTGGTTTCAAGAAAAGGACTGCACGTTTACGCAAATCCTCTGGCGGGTTCGAGGCCGCGGAGCGATGATCCTGTGGAAGACCGGCGCCGTGCAGACGAGTTGCTTTCTTCTTCAAAAGATCGCCATGAACACGCGGTCGTCACCGAAGCTGTAGCTTCAGGGCTCAAACCTTTCTGCAGGACATTAGACGTGCCGAGGGAGCCTTCGCTGATCAGCACGGAGACGATGTGGCACCTTTCCACAGAGATCAAGGGCGTGCTGACAGACGCGTCGATATCGTCATTAGAGCTTGCTGCGGCGCTGCAACCGACCCCTGCTGTCTGCGGCACGCCGACAGATGCCGCCAGGGCGGCTATTAAGGAAATTGAGCCGTTTGCCCGGGGCTTTTTCACCGGAATGGTAGGCTGGTGCGATGCCTCCGGAGATGGGGAGTGGGTCGTGACCATCCGCTGCGCCGAGGCGGAAGAACGCGCTCTCCAACTGTTCGCCGGAGCCGGCATCGTAGCCGGTTCAAGGCCTGAAGACGAGCTGGCAGAGACGTCAGCCAAGTTTCGGACGATGCTCCTTGCGATGGGGCTGAACAATGAATAGAAAAAATTGGGGGGATGAATATGCTTGCAGGATGTCCGACATGGCCGGACGAATTTGCTGAAAAATATCGAAAGGAAGGGTGCTGGCGAGGCGAGACATTCGGAGGAATGCTGAGGGAACGGGCAGACAAGCACGGCAGCCGGATTGCGGTTACCCGTGGAGATGCTCACATGAGCTACGGGGAATTGGATATGAGAGCCGACCGTCTGGCGGCGGGATTTTTGGAGCTGGGCATCAAAAAGGAAGACCGCGTCATCGTCCAATTGCCGAATACACCGGAGTTTTTTGAGGTTTGTTTTGCCCTGTTTCGGATCGGTGCGCTGCCTGTATTTGCGCTTCCTTCACATCGGCAAAGCGAGATCGCTTATTTTTGTGAATTTGCCGAAGCGGCTGCATACATCATTCCTGATACACACTCAGGATTTGACTACCGCGTGCTTGCGAGGCAAGTCCGCAGCAAGCTGCCGGAATTGCGCAATGTCATTGTCGCCGGCGATCCGGAAGAATTCCGGGGGCTCAGCGATCTGTATAGAGATGCAGATCCCGGCCGCCATCCGCATGTTAAGCCGGATGATGTCGCTTTTCTCCAATTATCCGGCGGAAGCACGGGGCTGTCCAAGCTGATACCGAGAACGCATGACGATTACATATACAGTTTGAGAATCAGCGCCGATATTTGCCGGCTAGATCATAACAGCGTATATCTTGCTGCTTTGCCGATGGCCCACAATTATCCGCTCAGTTCGCCGGGCGTGCTCGGAGCGTTGTATGCGGGAGCCAGGGTCGTTCTTGCAGATGGGCCAAGTCCTGACGAAACCTTTCCTCTTATCGAAAAGGAGAGGGTTACCATCACGGGGGTCGTTCCGCCGATTGCTTTAATCTGGCTCGAAGCCGCATCATCGCGAGCAGAAGACCTTTCAAGCCTCGAAGTGTTCCAAGTCGGCGGCGCCAAATTCAGCGCTGAAGCCGCCCGCCGTGTAAAGAGCGTGCTCGGTTGTACATTGCAGCAGGTGTTCGGCATGGCGGAAGGTCTGGTCAACTATACAAGGCTTGATGATCCTGAGGACATTGTCGTCAATACTCAAGGCAGGCCGATGTCGCCGTTAGATGAAATTAAGGTCGTCGATGAAAACGGCCGCGACGTTGAACCGGGGCAGACGGGTGAGCTGCTGACCCGCGGGCCGTACACGATCCGCGGCTATTACAAAGCTGAAGAGCATAATGCGAAAGCATTCACGCCGGATGGCTTTTACCGCACTGGAGATCTGGTCAAAGTCAACTCATCAGGTTATCTGATCGTTGAAGGTCGTGCAAAGGATCAGATCAACAGGGGCGGAGAGAAAGTCGCTGCAGAGGAAGTGGAGAACCACCTTCTTGCCCATCCCGGCGTACATGATGCCGCTGTCGTTTCCATGCCGGATGACTTTCTCGGCGAAAGGTCATGCGCATACATTATTCCGCGCAACACCCCGCCTGCCGCCGCCGAACTGAAGCAGTTTTTAAGAGAGCGGGGGCTTGCGGCATATAAGATTCCCGACCGGGTGGAGTTTACCGATTCTTTTCCGCAGACAGGCGTTGGAAAAGTAAGCAAAAAAGCGCTGCGTCAAGCAATAGCCGAAAAAATGTCGCAGTTCGCCAAAGCGAAACAATAATCAATAGAATGAAAGGACGTGATGTTGATGGCCATTCCTGCCATCTCTCCATACAAGATGCCGAAAGCATCGGATCTGCCGAAGAACAAAGTGTCGTGGACGCCGCACCCGAAACGTGCCGCGCTTCTCATTCACGACATGCAGCAATATTTTATTGACGCATATACCCGGGGAGAGTCTCCGATGACAGAGCTTTTGCCAAATATCAATATGCTCAAGGAGCGATGCAAAGAGCTTGGGATACCTGTCATCTACACGGCTCAGCCCGGCGGACAGACGCCTGAAGAGCGCGGGCTTCTCCAGGACTTTTGGGGGCCGGGAATCCCTCCGGGTCCGGATCAGCAGAAAATCGTGGAAGAACTGAAACCGGATGAAGGCGACACCGTTCTGACGAAGTGGAGATACAACGCCTTTCGAAAAACGGATCTTTTAAGACTGCTTCAGGAGCAGGGCCGCGATCAGCTCATCATCACCGGGGTCTATGCCCATATCGGCTGTCTCATGACGGCTTGTGATGCGTTTATGCAGGAGATTGAGACGTTTTTTGTAGCAGATGCGGTAGCGGATTTCTCCTTACAACATCACGAAATGGCCATCTCTTATGCAGCCGACCGCTGTGCTGTCACCGTCACAGCCGAGCATCTTCTGAACGAACTGAAAAACGGGCGAAATGACGATGGTGTGCAAGAAGGCCGCGAACTGCTGTCGAAACAGACGATTCGCGAACAAATTGCCGCGCTTCTCCTCGAATCGCCGGACGATATCACTGACGGTGAAAACTTGATTCATAGAGGTCTCGATTCAGTCAGAATGATGAGTCTTACCGAGCGCTGGCGACGTGCCGGGGCTGAGGTGACGTTTGTGGAGCTTGCAGAAGAACCGACGATCGAAAACTGGTGGAGACTGTTGTCTTCCCCTAAAGAAACATCATTGCCAAATTCAGATTATCAATGAAGGAGGTTGGCCGTAATGCCTGAATGTCAAGATAACCGCAGGCCATTAACCGGAGCGCAGGCCGGCATTTGGTACGCACAGCAGCTAGATCCGCAAAATCCGATTTATAATACCGCTGAATACGTAGAAATCAACGGTCCGATTGATCATGAACTTTTTGAACAGGCACTGCGGCGCGTCATTGAAGACGCTGATACATTGCATGCCCGATTCGGGGAAGATGATGACGGACCATGGCAGGTGATTGATCCGTCATCAGATTTTCCGCTTCATTTCGTTGATGTCAGTGCAAAGAATGAACCGAGGAAGGCGGCTGAGGCGTGGATGAAGGACGATCTGGCCCGGCCGATCGACTTAAGCAGCGGCCCGCTTTTTACAGAAGCGCTTTTTAAAGCGGGACCCGATCTTTTCTTCTGGTATCACCGGGCCCACCATATCGCAACTGACGGGTACAGTTTTATGCTTATTGCGGAGCGGCTTTCAAAACTGTATACCGCACTTGTGCAAGGGAAGGCGGTTGATGATGGGTCTTTCGGGCCGCTTGCCGCAATTCTTAGGGAAGACTCGGTTTATCGTTCCTCAGACCAATATCAAAAAGACCGCCGGTTTTGGCTGGAGCGATTCAGCGACGAACCAGAGGTGGTCAGCCTTGCCGACAGGGCGCCGAGAACATCTGACCGTTTTCTCCGCCGTTCCGGACATCTTTCTGCCGAACATGCAGACCGCCTCTTGTCTGCGGCAGGCTTGATGGGAGCAAGCTGGCATGAAGCAGTCATCGCAGCAGCGGCCGTTTATGTTCATCGCCTAACAGGCGCACGGGATGTTGTTCTCGGATTGCCGATGATGTGCCGTTTAGAATCGGCTTCGTTGAATATTCCCGGCATGGTCATGAATCTCCTGCCGCTTCGCTTGTCGGTGCGGCCGGAGTTGGGAGCTGCCAAGCTCATGAAGCAGGTATCAGAGGAAATCGTAAAAATCAGGCGCCACCAGCATTACCGTCATGAAGAGCTGAGGCGCGATCTGAAACTGCTCGGCGAAAACCAGCGGCTGTTCGGGCCGCAGATTAATCTGATGCCATTTGCCGGCAGCTTGAATTTCGCCGGTAATCAAGGCATTGTTCACAATATCACGACGGGGCCTGTAGACGACCTTTCGATCAATATTTACGGGAGACCCGGCGGAAGCGGCTTAAAGGTGAATATGGATGCAAATCCTGAGGTGTACACGGAAAGCGAACTTGAAAAACATCTGCACCGTTTTCTTATTATTCTGAGAAATATTTCCGGTTTCCAGCAAGATATGCCGATTGGAAAAATAGAGCTGCTGCTGCCTGAAGAACGTCATCAGGCGCTGATCAAGAGGAATGAAACCGGTCATCCCCTTCCGGAAGCCGATCTTCCTGAATTATTCGAGATGCAGGTGAAAGAAAATCCAAACTCGCCGGCAGTGGTGTTTAAAGACGGCGTTCTCAGCTATTCCGAATTGAATGAACGCGCGAATCGGCTGGCCCATCTGCTGATTGAAAGAGGGGCCGGACCGGAGCGGTTTGTCGCGTTGGCTCTGCCGCGGTCACAGGAAATGGTGATCTGCATGCTTGCCGTCCTCAAGGCGGGAGCGGCTTATTTGCCTATTGATCCCGAATATCCGGCAGACCGGATCGATTATATGTTCAGCGATGCACAGCCGATGCTTGTCATTACAACGAGGGAGGCTGCGGCAAACATTCAGGAAAATGGAGACGTACCAAGAATGGTCATTGACGAACAAGACGTCATTCATGACCTTTCCCGTTATGCTGCTGAAAATCCGGCTGCCAATAAAAAACGCTCGCTTCTTCACCCTGCGTATATGATTTATACGTCCGGTTCTACAGGAAGACCTAAGGGCGTCATTGTACAATCTGAAAGCTTATGCAATTTTCTTTTGTCCATGCAGGAGACGTTTTCTCTTCAGCAGCATGACCGGCTTTTGGCAGTTACTACGGTTGCTTTTGATATATCAGCGTTAGAGATTTACTTGCCGCTCATCAGCGGTGCCTCCTTTATCCTCGCTGAGAAGGAAACCGTTCAAGATTCGCATGTATTGGGGAACATGCTTGAAAAGCATGACATCACGATCATGCAGGCTACACCGACGCTGTGGCATGCATTGGCGGCAAGCGTTCCGGAAAAGCTCCGCGGACTCAGAGTGCTCGTCGGAGGCGAGGCGCTTCCAAACAGCCTTGCCCGGCGATTGCAAGAACTGGATTGCCGGATTACGAATCTTTATGGTCCGACTGAAACAACGATTTGGTCAACGTGTGCCGCCCTGGAAAACGGCCGGAAAGAAGCGCCTTCAATCGGCCGTCCGATTTGGAACACACAAGTATACGTGTTGGACGCAGGCTTACAGCCTGTTCCGCCCGGCGTGGCAGGCGAGCTTTATGTGGCCGGAACAGGGGTGGCGCGCGGTTATTTTGGCCGCCCGGATTTGACGGCCGAGCGTTTTATTGCGAATCCTTACGGGCAGCCGGGCTCCCGGATGTATCGGACAGGCGATCTCGTCCGGTGGCGTTCGGACGGCTCTCTTGATTATATCGGGCGGGCGGATCATCAAATTAAGATTCGCGGTTTTCGCATCGAAATTGGAGAAATCGATGCGGTGCTTTCCGGCCACCCCGATGTTCATCAATGCGCCGTTGTCGTTCGGGAAGACCGTCCGGGCGACCCCCGCTTGACCGCATATGTCGTTCCGGTTGCTGAAGCGAGTCCTGATCCGGCTGAACTTCGCAGCCATCTCAGTGAAACACTGCCTGATTATATGGTACCATCCGCATTTGTCATGTTGGAGGCGCTCCCGCTTACTCCAAACGGAAAGCTTGATCGCAAAGCGCTGCCGGCTCCCGTGATGAGCGGGCAGGCAGCCGGACGTGAGCCGAGGACGCCACAGGAAGAAATTTTGTGCGATCTGTTTGCTGAGGTGCTGGGGATACCGCGGGTCAGCATTGATGACAGCTTTTTCGATCTCGGCGGCCATTCGCTGCTGGCCGGCCGGCTCGTCAGCCGTATTCGTGATGTGCTGGGAGCGGAGCTTGGAATCGCCCGTTTATTTGACGAACCGACACCCGCCGGGCTTGCCAAGCAGCTTGATCGGGCGGGCAGCGCCCGGCCGGCGCTCTGCAAGCTTGAAAGGAGGGAAGAGATTCCCCTTTCGTTTGCCCAGCGGCGTCTATGGTTTTTATACTGTCTGGAGGGGCCGAGTCCTACCTACAACATTCCGGTTGTTGTCAATTTGTCCGGCCGGCTGAATCGGGAAGCTCTTGAAGCGGCGCTTGGGGATGTTGCAGAACGGCATGAGCCGTTAAGAACGATTTTCCCTGAAAGGCGGGGAACAGCGTGCCAGCTTATACTTGATCCAGACAAGGCCCGGCCTGAACTGCTCGTTTCTCATGTCAGAGAACATGAGCTTGAGGGAGTCATGGCCGAAGCTGTAAAATACAGCTTTAAACTTGCGGAAGAACCGCCGTTTCGCGCTCAGCTTTTCGTGCTCGGGGAAGACAAATATGTTCTGCTGCTGCTTCTCCACCATATGATCGGTGACGGCTGGTCATTGACGCCCCTGACCCGCGATTTGGAAGCAGCGTACAGCGCCCGCTGCCAGGGTGCACGTCCTGAGTGGCAGCCGCTTCCCGTGCAGTATGCCGACTATGCCATCTGGCAGAAACGTCTGCTTGGCAGTGAGAACGATCCGGATAGCCTGATTGCAAGACAGCTGGACTATTGGACAAAGACGCTTGAACACCTGCCTGATCAGCTTGAGCTTCCGGCTGATTTTCCGCGGCCTGCCGAATCAAGCTATCAGGGCGGCACGATTCAGCTCGCCATTGACGAAAAGCTGCACGGCCGTCTGCTCGAATTGGCCCGGACAAGCGGAGTCAGTCTGTTCATGATTTTGCAATCAGGGCTTGCCGCATTGCTGACAAGAATGGGAGCCGGGAGCGATATTCCGGTCGGAAGCCCGATCGCGGGCAGAAGCACCGATTCATTGAGCGGGCTTGTCGGGATGTTCATCAATACGCTTGTGCTCCGGACTGATACATCAGGTGATCCGAGCTTTCGAGAGCTTCTCGGCAGGGTCAGAAACGTGAATCTTCATGCTTACGAACATCAAGACCTTCCGTTTGAGCGTTTGGTTGAAGTACTCAATCCTGCCCGTTCCCGTGCCAGACATCCGCTTTTTCAAATTATGCTGGCATTTCAAAACACACCTGAACCGGCCATTGAACTTCCAGGACTCACATCAACCGTTGAGGTCAAAAGCGTCGGCGCCGCCAAGTTTGATTTGACGATTGAGCTGCGCGAACATCGGAATGCGGACGGGACACCTGCCGGCATTGCGGGCTTCCTCGAATACAGTACAGATCTATTTAAACGCGCTACGGCTGAAGCGTTGGCGGCGCGGCTGGTGAGGCTGCTTTCATCCGCCGCAGCCGACCCTGATCAGCCGATTGGACGGCTCGACATCCTGCTGCCTAATGAACGCCAAATGCTGCTGGAAGAGTGGGACAAAGCTCCGCTCAACGTGCCGGAGGCAAGTTTGCCGGCATTGTTTGAGGAGCGAGCTGCAGAAAACCCTGAAGCGATTGCCGTCGTATTTGAGGATGCTGTTCTGACATACGGGGAACTCAACAAGCGGGCCAACCGGCTGGCGCGCCTGCTGATTGCCAAAGGGCTCGGACCTGAGCAATTCGCGGCATTGGCGCTGCCAAGATCATTGGATATGGTTGTCGGTCTATTGGCCGTACTGAAAGCGGGTGCGGCCTATGTTCCGCTTGATCCGGATTATCCGGCTGACAGAATCGCTTTTATGCTGGCGGATTCCCGGCCTGCGTGCATCATCACAAATACAGAGGTTGCCCAGCGCTTTTCTGCCGGTGATATACCGCTGATTACACTCGATGATTTGCATGTAAAAGAAGAACTCAAACATTATGCTGAAACGAATCCGGGTGATGAAGACCGGCTTGAGCCATTGTCACCGTTCCACCCTGCATATGTCATTTATACATCCGGGTCGACCGGTACGCCAAAAGGGGTGGTCATCCCGCATCAGAATGTAGTCCGCCTTTTTGGAGCAACAGAACAATGGTTTCATTTTAATGAAGATGATGTGTGGACGATGTTCCATTCTTACGCCTTTGATTTTTCGGTGTGGGAAATTTGGGGCCCGCTTTTGCACGGCGGCCGGCTTGTCGTTGTACCGCACGCTGTCAGCCGTACGCCCGGCGAATTTCTCCGTCTGCTCGTAAATGAAGGCGTGACTGTTCTGAACCAGACCCCGTCGGCATTTTATCAACTGATGCAGGCCGATCGCGACAATCCTGAGATTGGAAGGCTTCTTTCCTTGCGATTTGTCATTTTCGGCGGGGAGGCGCTTGAATTGAGCAGGCTGGAAGAATGGTATCAGCGGCATTCGGACAATTTTCCGAGATTGATCAATATGTACGGCATTACTGAGACGACTGTGCATGTCAGCTATATTCCCCTTAATCGGGAGATTGCGGCTCTGCAAGCCAACAGCCTGATCGGCTGCGGGATACCCGATCTTGGCGTCTATGTGCTTGATTCGTGCCTTGAACCCGTTCCGCCGGGAGTAGCCGGAGAGCTTTACGTATCCGGAAGCGGTCTTGCACGCGGTTATTTGGGAAGGCCGGATTTGACCGCTGAGCGATTTGTCGCTGATCCGTACGGACCTCCCGGAAGCAGGATGTACCGGACGGGCGATCTGGCCCGCTGGCGCCCTGATGGTTCTCTTGATTATATGGGACGGGCCGATCAGCAGATTAAAATCCGCGGCTTTCGAATCGAATTGGGCGAGATTGAAGCCGCGCTGGTTCAGCACGATGAAGTGGATCAGGCCGCTGTCGTTGTTCGGGAAGACCGGCCCGGGGATAAGCGCCTGATCGCCTATATTGTCCCCGCCTCAGAAGCAGAACCCGATCCGGCAGAGCTGCGCCGGTATGCCGCCGGGACGTTGCCTGATTACATGGTGCCTGCGGCATTTGTAAAAATTGATGTTTTGCCGTTGACCCCGAATGGCAAGCTCGACCGCAAAGCGCTTCCTGAGCCGGATTTTACGGCGGCTGTTAAGGGCAGAAGTCCGCGTACGCCTCAAGAAGAGATACTGTGCGATCTGTTCTCAGAAATTTTGAGCGTGCCCCGGATTGGAATTGATGACGGATTCTTCGAGCTTGGCGGGCATTCGCTGCTTGCTGTCCAGCTGATCAGCCGAATCCGCGAAGCGATCGGGGCGGAGCTCGGCATCGGTGATTTGCTAGAAGCACCGACCGTCAGCGGTCTTGCTGAACGCCTTGAGGTCGGCAGCAGCCAGAGTGCGCTGGATGTACTGCTTCCGCTGAGAGCTGGCGGGAGCGAGCTGCCTCTGTTCTGCGTACATCCGGCAGGAGGCTTGAGCTGGTGCTATGCCGGTTTGATGACGTCGCTCGGCAAGGAATATCCGATTTACGGACTGCAGGCGCGCGGCATCGCACAGCGGGAAGCGCTGCCGGCAACACTGAATGAAATGGCCGCCGATTATATCTCTCATATCAAACAGGTTCAGCCGGCCGGACCTTACCGCCTTCTCGGCTGGTCTCTCGGAGGAAATGTAGTTCATGCGATCGCAACCCAGCTTCAGGAACAGGGCGAAGAAGTTTCTCTTCTCGTCATGCTTGACGCTTACCCGAACCATTTCCTTCCGATTAAAGATGCTCCGGACGAGCAGGAAGCGCTTGTCGCTCTCCTGGCTTTAGGCGGATATGATCCTGACAGTCTCGGAGACGGGAAGCCGCTCGAACTGTCGAGTGCGATTGAACTTTTGCGGCGCGACGGCAGTGCACTGGCTAGTCTTGATGAAGCCGCAATATTGAACCTAAAGGAGACTTATGTGAATTCGGTTCGCATTTTAAGCGAATATAAACCGCATATCTATCACGGTGATCTTTTGTTCTTCAGATCAACCGTCATTCCGGAATGGTTTGATCCGATTGCTCCGGAATCATGGCTTCCTTATCTTCATGGACAGATGGAGCAGCACGATATTGACTGCCGCCATAAAGATTTGTGCCAGCCGGGTCCGCTTGCCGAAATTGGACGCGTTCTTGCCGAAAAATTAGATGCCTTAGGGGGGAGAGACTGATGACAAATCCTTTTGAACGTGAAGACGGCACATATGTTGTCCTGATGAATAACGAAGGCCAGCATTCGCTCTGGCCGGCATTTCTTGACGTGCCGGCCGGCTGGGCCGTTGTTTTTGGGGAATCAAGCCGGAGCGATTGTGTTGAATATATCAGTTCGAATTGGAGCGATCTGCGGCCGAACAGCGTGAAGCCCGCTCTAGGGGTTCACGGCGGTGATGAGTAAATATGAGGCCGCTCAACCAGCGGACGGTTGTCAGCATCGTATATGTCACGGCGATGTTTATGGCCGCGATGGACGCGAGCGTCGTCAACTTGGCGCTGCCGGCCATCATGAAAGAATTTCAGGCGCCCCCGCCGGACGCCGGCATCGTCAATATCGGCTACCTGGTCAGCCTCGCCGTATGTCTTCCGATTGCCGGATGGCTTGGCGACCGTTGGGGTACCAAGCGGATCTTTTCGATAGCGCTTGGGATGTTCACTGCGGCCTCTCTATTATGCGGGCTTGCTGAACATCTTGCGGCTTTAAATCTATTCCGCATCATCCAGGGAGCCGGCGGAGGACTGATCACTCCTGTAGGAATGGCGATTTTGTTCAGGACGTTCCCGCCGGAAGAACGGCCAAAGATTTCGCGTGTTCTCGTTCTTCCGGTTGCCGTGGCTCCCGCGCTCGGGTCGATCATCAGCGGGTTTTTTACGGATCAGCTGTCATGGCGCTGGATTTTCTTCATTAACGTTCCGATTGGATTGATCATTCTGCTGTTTGGTCTGTTATGTCTTGACGAGCATATGGAATCAGATGCCGGAACATTCGATCTGCCCGGCTTTCTCCTCTCAGCCCCGGGAATGGCGCTTGCGGTGTTTGCGCTCAGCCGGGGGCCGGCGGACGGATTCGGGTCGCCTGCTGTGCTTGCCGCCGGAATCGGGGGACTCGTTTTGCTGACGGCCCTTGTATTGGTCGAGCTTCGCGCTCGGCATCCGCTGCTCAATCTGCGTTTGCTGGCGGACCGGGTTTTTGGAATGATGAGTATTGTATCGCTGTTCTCGGCGGCCGGACTGCTTGGCATGCTTTACGTGTTTCCGCTGATGTATCAGGAGGTGCTGAATCACTCGGCGCTGGATACCGCCTTGATTACGTTTCCCGAAGCGCTGGGGCTGATGCTCGCTTCTCAGCTCATGCCCCGGTCGCTTTCAAAGCTTGGGCCGCGCCGGCTGATCTCTGCCGCATTGTTATGTGCGTCTGTGCTGTTTGGCCTCCTCAGTTTGACAGGGCCTGGAACAAACACGTGGTTTCTGAGAATGCTGCTGTTTTTGGCCGGCTTTTTCTTAGGCCATGCTGTCGGTGCTGTTCAGGTCACTTCTTTTGCCAACATCTCTTCAGCTTCAATGGGGCGGGCGACGACATTGTTCAATGTACAGAATCGGCTCGGCTCTGCTTTAGGCGTCGCGATCATGTCCTGCCTCCTTGCTGTCATGAGCCGGCATACGGAAGGGGAGCTGCCGGACCTTGCGGCATACAGGACGGCTTTGCTTGGTGCGTCAGCGCTCCTTATTGCTGCTTTTTGCTTCGCGCTTGGCATCCGTGACGCTGACGCCGCCCCCGGCATGGGTGCGCGCTCCTCATCAGCAGCCCGCGATGAACGGACGGCGGGAAACAGCAAATAGAAAAAATCCCCCTGGGAAATCCCGGGGGGATTCAATTTGTCCTGCTACAAAATCGGAGACAGGAGAATCGAAATCGCTTCCTTGAAGCGAATGCTTCTGCTCCGGTTTTGATAATCTTCATAGGTGAGCTCCTTCGATACTTGCAGATCATTTACGAATGACAGCACAAGGTTTCTGGCAATTTCCTCGTCATATAAAAAGGCATTCACTTCAAAATTCAGCTTAAAGCTCCTCATGTCGATATTTGCCGTTCCGACTGAAGAAATTTCCTCATCGACAACGATCGTTTTTGCATGAATAAAGCCATTATCATAAATGAATACAGAGGCGCCCGCCTTGAGCAGCTCGCCGATATAAGAAAGAGTCGCCCAATAGACGAAAGGGTGGTCAGGCTTGTTCGGGATCATGATTCTGACGTCAACTCCTGACAGGCAGGCGATTCTGAGAGCGTCAAGAAGGCTTGCGTCAGGGATGAAATAAGGCGTTTGAATCAATATGGACCGCTTGGCGTTTGAAATCATTTTAATGTAGCCGTTTTTAATCTGCTCCCATTCCGAATCCGGGCCGCTTGTGACGATCTGCATGCCGATGTTTCCGTGAGAGCCGCACTCCGGGAAAAGATTCGGCTTGTATGTAATGTCATGGCGGTGGGAGGCCTGATTCCAGTCAAGGATAAAACGCGTTTGAATCGAATGGACGGCCGTTCCTTTGATTCGAAGGTGCGTATCCCGCCAATAGCCGAATGCGGGATTCAGGCCAAGGTACTCATCCCCGACATTAAATCCGCCGACATAGCCGATGAACCCGTCGATGATGACCAGCTTCCGGTGATTGCGGTAGTTCATGCGCAAATTGATAAATCGAAACCGCGAAGGAAAAAAGACTTCGACATAGCCTCCGGCCTTTTTCAGCTCTTTAAAAAAGCTTTTCCGCAGTCTTCTTGATCCCAATTCATCATAAAGAACGCGGACTTCGACGCCTTCCTTTGCTTTTTTGATCAGCGCGTCGCGCAGCTTCTTTCCGATTTGATCGCCTTTATAAATGTAGTATTGCAAATGAATGTGGTCTTTGGCATTTTCAATATCACGAAGAAGCCGATCGAACTTTTGGCGCCCGTCGGTTAAGAGCTCGACGGCATTATCTTCCGTAAACACGGCGTGATTATTAATGATGTGCATATAAATTAAATCTTTGCTGTCCGCCGTCGCCTTGTTCCGAAATTGGAATTCCCGATTTTTCAATTTGGCGAGCTGCTGATCCAATATTTTCTCAATCCCGATCTTTTTCTGGTCTTCCCAGTAAAAGAGGTGCTTGCGTTTTAAATTATGGCCGAACAATAAATAAAGGATGAAGCCGAGCACCGGGATAAAGAAGAGAACCAGAAGCCAGGCCCAAGAGGCGCTTGCATCGCGGCGCTCCCTGAAGATCACAACGATGGCCAGCAGCGTGTTTAAAACTAATACAAAACCGAGAAATATCGATGTGATGCTAATATTTTTAATAATATCCATGTTGAACCTCACAAAGACGGATTTGTTTTGATACATTCCATTTATATCAGTAACTTATCTTTCAGGCAACCATGTCATGTTATACGAGAAAAAAGCAGGAAGGTTTCTTTAAAAAGGGAGCTATAAGGCAAAAAACTGTAAAACATGTTAGAACTAAGTTACGATATAAATATAAAAAGCACGAATTTCTGTTGTAACATTCAAGCAGGAGGGATGTTTATGGATCTTGAAACATTTAATCAAATGCCCGCCTTTATGAGAAAAGAAATGGAAAACCTGAAACAGGTTGCTGCCCCGATATTAAAGAAACGGCTGATCTTTCTTTTTACAGCGGTTCCGCTGCTCGTTATCTCTCTCGTTTATCTGTCATCTTTCTGGGGAGAGACTCGTTTCGGTACGGAAACCTTCATCAAAATCGGTATCGCCGCATTAGGCGCAGCCTTTGGAATGGCCTTGATCAGAGAGTCGTCATATCAAAAAAGAAATGTCCAGCAAAAGGTGTTTCAGTATATTCTCGAACGGATGCAAAAAAGCGAAGTGCTTTCCGATGAGCGGAAAAACCGCTATGTCACGGCGGTAAAAGAGCAGCCGTTTACGGTGATGAGCAATTTCATGGAGTTTTTAAATGAAGAAGAAAGCAGAAGGCAGCGCCTTGCTGAATAGTAAAACGAAAAAGAGCTGACGGACAGCTCTTTTTTGCGTTGTAACGTCAAGATGCCCCGGCTTCATTCAATTCTTTCCCCAATATTTTTAAATCGTAGCGATTGCCGTCCATCTCGGCGATCCCCGGAAAATGCCCCCATTCGGAAAACCCGTGTTTTTGAAAAAGGTTGATGCTCGGTTCATTATGGGCGAATATAAACGCCATCAATGAACGGATTCCAAGCCTCGGCGCTTGATCAAGCGCTTTTTTTAAAACGGCCGATCCCATTCCTTTTCCGCGGTGCGCTTCGTGAAGGTAGATGCTGACCTCTGCGGTTTTCGCGTATGCGGGCCGGCCGTAAAACGATTCAAAGCTGATCCAGCCGATGCACTCCTGCGCGTCGTTTTCGACGATATACAGCGGCCTTGCTTCGGTATGGCCCAAAAACCAGCCGAGCTTATCTTCAGCTGTCACAGGTTCTGTATCGGCCGTAACCATCCGGGAAGCAATGGTGGAATTATAAATGTCTACGACTGTGTGAAGGTCTTCTTTTTTGGCGATGCGCAATTTCATGATCTTATTCTGTCCTTTCTTGTCCGTTTTTATCGTAAGCGTCCGGTCCGGCCGGCTGCTAAAAATCTATTCAATAAAAAAAGTTTTTTTAAAATGTATATATTTTCTGAAAAGTGTTCAGAATGTTGCTGAGGTGATGAAAGCATGAAAGAGGAAGAAAAGAATCGTACTTCCAAAATCACAAAGCTGCAAAGGTTTTTTCGCAGACGCTGGGTATTCCCGGCCATCTATCTGATCAGTGCCGTCGTTGTTTTAACAGCTGTTCTTTGGTATCAATCAGCATCCAATAACGATGTGAAAGATAAGCTGGCGGATGATGGAAAGTCAGCCTACGACAACCGTGATGACGCGGTAGAAGTAGGAAAACCGGTCGAAAATGTCGCAATGCCGGTCATTGATTCTGAGAATGTAACCGTCGTGAAAAAATTCTTTGAAACAAATGCATCTAAAGAAGAGAAAGAAGCAGCACTTGTAAACTATGATAACACGTATAGCATGAGCAAAGGTATCGACTTGGCGGAGAAAGACGGAAAAACGTTCGATGTTTCCGCATCTCTCAGCGGTACTGTCATCAAGGCTGCTAAAGACCCAGTGTTGGGCTATGTTGTTGAAATCGAGCATGAAGACGGGCTGTCAACCGTGTATCAATCCCTTTCTGAAGTAAGCGTCAAGCAGGGTGACAAAATCGAGCAAAATCAAGTCATCGGAAAAGCAGGCAAAAACTTATACAATGAAGAAGGCGGAAACCATGTGCATTTTGAAATCCGCAAAGACGGAGTCGCTTTAAATCCGCTGAACTTCATGGACAAGCCGGTGTCAAGCATTGAAAAGGCAATGGAAAAGCAAGCTTCTGAAGTGAAAGAACCTGCCCAGCCTTCCGTTGAGGAAAAAGCAAAAACGGAAGAAAAAGCGAAAGACGACACTGAAGGGAAAACCAAAAGGGAAGATTCAACTGACGATTCAGGCGCTCAGGACGAGGACCAGACAAAAGATTCAACACAGCCGTAACACAAACCGTTTACGCCTATCAAATCAGATAGGCGTTTTTTTGTTACAATGTTTTAAAAAACCCGTATCAAATCGAAAGGGCAATCCGTTTATTAAAGTAAGAGGCCTCTTTAAGGAGTGTGAATTCATTCATGAATGAATTAAAGCAGAAAGCGCTGATGAAATACTGCATGATGATCACCGGTGATAAATGGGATGCAGAGGACTTGGCTCAGGACACGATCCTGAAATTAATGGAAATCAATCAAGCAGACGCCTCAGCCTGCTTATCAAAAAACGGTTGCAAAGCATAAATGGATTGACCTGCTTCGAAAAAGAAAGCGCGAATGCTTTCTTTCGGGTGCAGATCAGTCAGGAGAGCAGACGGAAGAAATAAGGGCTGCGGACGAATGCGAGCATCTGCTGAAACATCTCGCGGCCGAATTAACGCCGAAGCAATTAACGATCTTTTTGCTCAAAGACGTGTTTTCCTACCAGCTGCATGAAATCGCCGAAACGCTCGGCAAACCGGAATCATCCGTCAAATCGCTTTTATTCAGATCGCGCCAGCGTGTCAAAAGGCTTTCATCTGACGTTCTTCAGAGGGAGGCGATCAGGGAGAGCGGCTCAGAGCACGACAGGCTCTTGATCGACGCGATTGTGCGCCATGATCCGGACCGCCTGCTTGAATACGCGAAGCGGACCTGGCTTTCGAGCGCTTCGCAGCCGTCCTGCGTAAGCATGATGAGGTGTGCTGCCTAGGAGGCTGAAAGGCATGAACACCATTCCTTATGTTATTGAAAAAACAGCGGCAGGAGAAAGATCCTACGATATTTTTTCAAGGCTTTTGAAAGACCGCATCATTATGATCGGCTCTGAATTTACGGACGATCTCGCCAATCGCGTCACCGCCCAGCTGCTGTTTTTGTCGGCGGAGGACAATGAAAAGGACATTTCGGTCTATATCAACAGCCCCGGCGGATCAACCTCTGCCGGATATGCGATTTTAAATACGATGGAGTACGTGAAGCCGGATGTTCGCACGATCTGCGTCGGGATGGCGGCTTCGATGGGGGCGATCATCCTTGCGGGCGGAACGAAGGGAAAGAGGTTTGCCCTTAAAAACAGCGAAATCATGATCCACCAGCCGCTCGGCGGCGTCAAAGGACAGGCGACGGACATGGAGATTTCCGCGAGGCGGATCATCAAGCTGAAGGACAAAATCCAGCAGTTCTTCCATGAAAGGACGGGTCAGCCGCTTGAAAAACTAAAAGAAGACATGGAACGCGACTATTTTATGGATGCCGAAGAAGCGAAGGCTTACGGTATTGTTGATGCAGTTTTGTAAAAAATAATCTTTAGAACCTTATGGTATTCAACATGTTTCCTTTTAGAAAAGTTTTGACGCATACCTCTCAATTGTAACTATGCGATATTGAAATCCTTTGAAAATCCCCCCTGCTTTGTATAAATAATAGGCTTTCATTATTAACAATAAGGGGGGATTTCATGGTTATTATAGTAGCATGAACTTTTGTACAGATGTCATCGTGTTCACATAAATCAAGAGATTTACCGCTGAGGGGTAACTTTACTTTTTAGCTTTCTTGGGAGGAGATATGCTGTACGATTTCTATCTAAGAAAACTATAAAAATGAATGAGGATGAATGATAAAAAGTCCGTGAACTTTTAATCATTCATCCTCAATTCGTAGTTTTGCAGTAAATGGTTTTTAAAGGATTTCAGATAAAATCAAAAGCTAAGCTTTTATGATTCTAATCTGTCACTAATTTTAATGCTGAACAGTAATATAATGTTGCAGCTCTCCATGCCAATCTTTATATCCCCAGCTCTGTGCTACAATTACATCATACTTGCCTGCCGGGATATTTTTTGTTGAAAAAACTGCCTTGAAATTACGGGTACCGATCTTATGATCTACATCTATCATTTTTACCGGGGTAGTTCGGCCCTTTTTATACAGATATACTACATAACCATTGTCATTATCCTCACGCAAAGTGCCTGTGACAACAATAGAAGTAGCGTGCTTTGAATATGTATTAGCATCTGTTTTAAATTTAATTGCCCCTTTTGAATTCATAGCAAATGCTTCTGAATTACCAGCGAAACATTGAACCAGCAAAAGAGCAGCTGTAAACAATGGCATTGCAATTTTTTTCAATTTAAACTCCCTTTCTTTGCTAATTTAGCGACTACGTTATATTAACATATTTACTAAAATAATCAATGAAAATAGAAAAAAATTCTACATCATTAATTTATTTTCCCTGAGAACGGTTTTTAGATAAGTAAAGACTTTAAGTCATGAAATTCAAGTTGAAGGACTTGGAAGAACAATTTAATGAGACAAGCAAGAATAGCAATAATATTTCTTTCGGGAATCGTGTTGTTCAATCTGGGTAATACAAACAGGCTATAGAGATAACCTATTATTAGTTGAATTATTTTACCGGCACCCACACGCAACGATTATATTAGTAATCTAATACCGAGCCAAAGTGATCGTCAGAAATGATTTTTATTGGGCTTGAAAAAAGAAGTTGTCTAAGCTTTTGGGTATCTGTTCCAATCTGCCGGAAAAGATTTTTGAAAAATAAATTCAAGTTGTTATGTTTGCCATTCTAAACAAAAAACAGCTCCCGGACTGGTTGCGCCGGGAGCTTCACTCATTTATAAAGCGTCGGGCCCTTCTTCGCCCGTACGGATGTTGATCGTGTTTTGAATTTCGTAAATGAAGATTTTGCCGTCTCCGGGTTCGCCGGTTTTGAGCACCTTTTGCGCCGTCTCGGCGACCTTTTCGACAGGCACCTTGCTGACGACGATTTCGACTTTTAAGCGTTCATATACATTGCTTTCCCGCTTGACGCCGCGGTAAAGCTCCGTATGTCCTTTTTGCAGGCCGCATCCGTGGACATTATAAAATGTAATGGAAGTTACCCCGATTTTGGCCAGTTCGGTTTTCAGCTCTTCAAAGTTTGTAGGACGCGTTACGATTTCAACCTTATACATTTGACCGCTCATTCCATCACTCCCTGACAATTAATCTTGATACGCTTTTTCGCCGTGCATCGTAAGGTCGAGCCCGAGAGACTCTTCCTCTTCGGTTGCACGAAGCTTAAAGAAAATGCTGACTACTTTTATAATAACGTAAGTGACAATTGCAACAAACACATATGTTGAGAGAATCGCAATCAGCTGTTTCCAAAGCAGGCTGATGTCTCCGTAGAACAGGCCGTCGGCTCCGTTCGAATTAACCGATGTAGTGGCAAACAAGCCCGTTGCAATGCCTCCCCACGTTCCGCCGATTCCGTGAAGGCCGAATGCGTCAAGCGCATCGTCATAGCCGAATTTCTTCTTGAGAGAAAACACGCCCCAGAAACAGACGGCGCCGCCTACAAATCCGATAAAAACAGAAGCGAACGGAGTGACGAAACCGGCGGCCGGTGTAATTGCGACAAGTCCCGCAATGGCGCCGGAGACCGCTCCGAGCATTGTCGGTTTTTTATTGATCAGCCATTCGATCAGGACCCAGCCGATCACTCCGGCGGCCGCCGCCGTATTGGTGTTGATAAAAGCGGTCATCGCCACTTCATCAAGTGTCAGTGCGCTTCCGACGTTAAACCCGAACCACCCGAACCAGATCAGCGCCGCGCCCAGCAATGTCAAAAGCAAATTGTGGGGCGCCGTGTCGCTGATGTTTTTCCGCTTGCCGAGAACGATCGCAACGACAAGTCCGGCGACGCCTGATGAAATGTGGACGACGTTTCCGCCCGCGAAATCAAGGGCTCCCAGTTCTGCAAGCCAGCCTCCGCCCCATACCCAGTGGGCGACAGGAGAGTAGACAAGCACGACCCACAGCACAGAAAACAGAATAAAGGCCGGAAAACGCATCCGTTCAGCAAAGCTTCCGGAAATAATCGCTGTCGTGAGCACAGCGAACGTCAATTGGAACATCATATAGAGTGTATGCGGGATCGTCTCCGAATAATCGGAATTCGGGTCAAATCCGACTCCGTTCAGCCCGAGCCATTCAAAACCTCCGATCAGGGGATTCCCCGGTGCGAAAGCGAGAGAATATCCGAACAAAATCCATATGACCGATACGATGGCGATCGATGACAAACTGTGCATCACCGTGCTCAGCACGTTTTTGCTTCTTACCAGTCCCCCGTAAAATAAAGCGATGCCCGGCGTCATCAGCCACACGAGCAGAGCGCAAAAGAACATGAATACTGTATCCCCCATCTGCATGTTACATTCCTCCGTCGTAAAAAGTGATGTTTTTTTCAATTATAGTGATAAAAGAACGATATCATGACGAACATGTAAGATTTCCTAACATGGTTTTTTGGGAGAAAAGCAGCGGGAGGGGAAACGGTTCGCCTGAGACAAGAGTCAGAAACCGCCTCAATCAGCCTTTGTCACTTCGATCCAGACGATCCGGTGGCCGTCCATTTCTTTCGTTTTAAAATTGTAGCCGTCGCATTGAATCTCGGTCCCGGGCCCGGTGTCGACGTTTTGTGTCAGAAACCAGCCGCCGATTGTATCGATTTCTTCATCTGACAAGTGGATCCCAAGCAGGTCGTTTACATCGCTGACAAGCACTTTGGCGTTCAGGATGTAGTGGTCTTCTTTGATTTTGCGAATGTCTGACACTTCCTCGGTATCAAACTCATCGCGTATGTCGCCGACGATTTCCTCGATGATGTCTTCAATCGTTACAAGACCGGACGTTCCTCCGTATTCATCGACGAGAATCGCCATATGTGTGCGCTCTTTCCTCATTTTGGCGAACAGCTGATAGACGGGAATCGTTTCGATCACGCGAATGACGGGATGGATAAACTTCTTAAGCTGGCCGGTTTCAAAGGAAGCCTTGCCCGCAAGCTCAGCGAGCAGCCATTCTTTTATGTTGATCATCCCGATGATGTGGTCCTTGTCTTCCTGTACCACCGGAAACCGGGTATGCTTCGTTTTCTTGATCAGCCATATTGCTTTTTCCGTACCGTCTTCAAGAGACAAGACGGTCATTTCATTCCGGGGAACCATGATTTCTTTTGCCATCCGTTCGTCGAACCTGAAAATGTTGTTCACGTATTTTAATTCGTTTTGATTAATTTCTCCGCTTTGGTAGCTTTCAGACAAAAGGGTTCTCAGCTCTTCCTCCGTATAGGCCAATTCGTGCCCTGCGGCCGGCTTTAACCCGAACATTCCGGTGATGACGCGGGCCGATTGATTGAGCAGCCAAATAAACGGAAACATTACCCTGTAAAACAAGATCATCGGCCTTGCAAACAGCAGCGTGATGTTCTCCGCTTTCTGGATGGCGAACGTTTTAGGCGCGAGTTCGCCGATGACCACGTTCAAATAGGTGACGATCAAAAAAGCGGCCAAAAACGTGAGCACGTGCGTGACAGACTCATGCAAGCCGAGTGCTGCAAAAACGGGATGCAGCAGGCTCTGCATCGTCGGTTCACCGAGCCATCCGAGGCCGAGCGCCGTCACCGTTATCCCGAGCTGACAGGCCGATAAGTATTCATCAAGATGTGAGGTTACTTCTTTTGCGGCAAGCGCCCCCTTTCTTTTTTCCACGATCAATTGGTCGATCTTTGTCCTTCTTACTTTTACGATGGCGAATTCAACCGCTACGAAAAACCCCGTAAGCGCGATTAAAATCGCCACTGCCGCCAGTTTTACAAAATCCAATGCAAGGCCTTCCGAAACAGAAGGCGCACACCTCCTTTTTTCGAATCATTATCATATTGGCTCCATACCACATGCGGTTGCAGAGCAAACATCAGGTTTAGTTTCGGGGGCTGCGGGCAAAGAACAATAAGCGAAGGTGAACAGGAGGATATGAGATATGAAGATTGCTTATGGAGACGGATGGAATTGGTATCAGCTCGGCCCTCAGGAAAAAACAAAAGCGCTTGAGCTTATCCATTCCGAACACTGGCCGGAATGCCGGAAATGGTTTCAAGGCGTTCCTTCGGAAAACGTAAATTGTCTGGATATCGACGTTGTGTCCGCTGATCATGAGGCGCTGTACGGCTCCCTGATTTATCAGCAGGATGCGAAAGAAGAGCACGACCGTTCTGTTTTCCACTTTTACGTGACAATGGACTATTTTTTTACGATGAACTTCGATTTTTCTGTTTTTGGAGGCTTCAGCGATAAGCGGATGCGGCATCGGCTCAAACGGTGCAAGAATGCGCCGGAGGCGTTTTTGGTGCTCGCGGGGGAATTGGTGCACGCGTATTTCAAGGAGCTTGAGCAGTTTGAAAACAACCTTCGAACATTAAAATGGAAATTTCATCATGATAACAATAAAAGCATCATCGAGGCGATCCACAAGCTGCGCCATGAGCTATTGATCATGAAAAGCCTTGTGATGACGATGAAAAAAGTCGCGATGGCCATTCAGGAAACATTTGTATTCAAAAACTTTGACGAAGCCGAACAGCGCCGGACGTTTTGCGAGATTGACAGAGTGCTGATGCTGATCAAGGACTATGCAGGCGATATTAATTATCTGCTCCATTCCGAAGAAGTGGTGACATCCCACAGGGGAAATGAGATTTTTAAAGCTTTGACGATTTTCACGACGTTATTTACGCCTGTTACGGCTTTCGGCGCGCTGTGGGGAATGAATTTCAAACATATGCCCGAACTGTCTTTCAAGCACGGCTATTTGTATTCGCTGATTTTGATAGCGGCTTCAACCGTGCTGGTTTATCTGTATTTGAAAAAGAAAGGATGGACCGGTGATTTGTTGAAGGATAAAAAGAAATATATCAAAAAGAAAGAGTACTTTTAAAGACGTTTAAGAGACGTTTTTTTCGGAAAAGCACATACTACACCAATGATAAAGGAGGAATCCAAAGTGAAGCTGAAAGACTTGATGACACCGAATGCCGAGTGCTGCGAACCTTCCGCATCCGTTACAGAAATTGCAGGGAAAATGCGCGACCAAAATGTCGGCTCCATCCCGGTTTGCGAGAATGGCAAATTGGTAGGAATCGTGTCAGACCGCGATATCGTAATTAGATGCGTCGCCGAAAATGTCATTGAGGCACCTGCACGGGATATCATGAGCACAGAATTGGTGACGGGTGATCCAGAGATGACGGCGGAGGAAGCCGGCGATCTGATGGCTGAGCATCAAATTCGCAGGCTGCCGATCGTGGAAAATGAACGGCTGGTCGGAATCGTTGCGCTGGGGGACCTTTCGGTGACAAATGCTGCGGATCAGAAAGCGGGAGAAGCTTTAAGCGAAATATCAAAACCGGCTTAAACGTTGAGGAAGAGCGTATCTGCGCTCTTCCTTTTGTCATATTTTTAGCGCACCCGCCGAAGCGGCCAGCATACAACGTGCTGCCTTTTGGCGTAATGGAGGAGCGGAGCGGTATCCGGCAGAGTGAGACCGCTTGCCGAAGCTGCGCTATTTTGGGAAAAGACGGCTTCAGCCTGCTGGAGCCTCCATTGCGGGTGATGGATGTCTTCATAATAGATTCGGCTGCTATGTACGGTGTATAGCCGATACCTTTCAGTCAGCCAGTATTCGATTGTGCCTTTTCGGGAGGTGAAGGAGTCTGACAGCGGACCGTAACGGGCGTAAAAGGCCGCTTTTCCATCCGGCCTTCTGCTGGAAAAACGAACACGCCTTCCTTCATGAACAAAGTCCATGCCGGCATGATAATACGGCAGGCGGAAAAATGTGCGCGCGCCTAAAACGGCGAAGCGGGAGGCTGCATCAAGGCTGAAGAAATAAACGCCCGGTATCCCTTGATAGGTGACGTACGTTCGGACATTCAGCTCAGGAAACCGGCTGAAAAAAGGGATGGGCGGCAAAAAGCGCGGCCGCAGATTCGTCAGCAGAAAAGGAAGAATCCCGATCCAGGCCTTTCCGTTGAACGTCTCCAGTTCTAAGGCGGCCGGTATTTTTTCGCGAATCGCCTCAGGCTCGGCAGGCCAATGGGCGAACAATACATCATTCCACGTCTGAGCCATCATACAGGGTCCTTTTGGAAGCGGGAACGGCCTGTGCGATGTGTCCGGCATCACAAGCGACACTCTCCTTTTTTGTTTATTATGTATAAAATGGTCTTTTTTAAACGATCAAACCGGCGCATTTTGCGGTTTTACTTCTCTCTTCGCGGGATATATCAAATACAGGTTCAAAAATAAGCGAAGGAGAGTGACTGAATTGTTCAAACATTCGAAGGTTCTTCAATATCCGGCAAAACCTGATAAGCCGGATCCCGTTTTTGCCAAGAAGATGCAGGAGATTCTCGGCGGGCAGTACGGTGAAATTTCGGTGGCGATGCAGTATCTGTTTCAGGGCTGGAACACGAGAGGCAACGAAGCATACAAGGATTTGCTCATGGATACGGCAGCTGAAGAAATCGGTCACGTCGAAATGATCGCAACGATGATTGCGAGGTTGCTGGAAGACGCACCCGTCTACGAGCAGGAGAAAGCTGCGGAAGATCCGGTGATCGGTTTTGTCATGGGGGGGATGAACCCTCATCATGCCATCGTGTCAGGGCTCGGCGCTATGCCGGAAAGCAGCACAGGCGTCCCTTGGAATGCGGGTTATATCGTCGCCAGCGGAAATCTACTTGCCGACATGCGCGCAAACGTCAATGCGGAATCACAGGGCAGGCTGCAGGTGGCCAGACTGTACGAAATGACCGATGACAAAGGCGTAAAGGATATGCTCGGCTTTCTGTTGGCGCGCGATACGATGCATCAGAACCAGTGGATTGCTGCAATCAGGGATTTAGAAGAGAAAGAAGGCGTTGTCGTGCCTGGCACGCTTCCGAAAGAATGTGAGAAAGAAAAATTTGCACATACGCTGTATAACTTTTCAGAAGGAGAAGAAAGCGCCGGGCTTGATTGGCTGAAGGGAGATGCGCCGGACGGAGCGCCGTTCGAATACGAGAACGGTCCTGTCGCCTACGGAGAAAAACCTGAGTTGAAGCCCGCTCCAAAACAGAGCCACAACACGCCTCCCGCTGATGAACGATTTTAAGAGCCGAACGGCTCTTTTTCTTTTTAAAAAAATTCAAATTTCCGCTCAAATATTATAAAATAAGTGACAGGTTTGCAGATCTTTTCATTGTCAGGTAAGCTAACTATAAAAAACAAGTAAGGAGTCATATCATGAGTAAAGTTCTTATTTTTGGGCACAAAAACCCGGACACGGATACGATTTGTTCAGCGATTGCATATGCCGAACTGAAAAAAAAGCTCGGCGTTGATGCAGAACCCGTCCGTTTAGGCGAAATCAACGGCGAAACCCAATATGCGCTCGATCAATTCAAAGCGGAAGTTCCGCGCCTTGTCGAGACCGTTGCCAACGAAACGGACAGCGTCATCCTTGTTGACCATAATGAGCGCCAGCAAAGCGTCAATGATCTGGATCAGGTGCGCGTGCTTGAAGTCATTGACCACCACCGGATCGCCAATTTTGAAACGAGTGATCCATTGTACTACCGCGCTGAGCCTGTAGGATGCACGGCGACGATTTTAAAAAAGCTTTATAAAGAAAACGGAGTCGATATTGAAAAAGGAACGGCCGGACTCATGCTGTCTGCGATCATCTCAGACTCGCTGTTATTTAAATCTCCGACTTGTACGGATGAAGACGTAAAAGCGGCGAAAGAATTGGCTGAAATTGCAGGAGTTGACGCTGAAAGCTACGGCCTGGACATGCTGAAAGCCGGTGCTGACCTGAGCGCAAAAACGATTCCGCAGCTTCTCTCGCTCGATGCCAAAGAATTTACGATGGGCAGCCATAAAGTAGAGATTGCCCAGGTGAATACGGTCGACACGAACGATGTCCTTTCCCGCAAAGAAGAGGTCGAAGCAGAGCTCGCAAAAGTGGTTGCTGAAAAAGGATTGGATTTATTCGTCTTTGTCGTAACGGACATTTTAACGAATGATTCGGTTGTCGTCGTTTCAGGACAAGCCGCACAGGCCGTTGAAAAAGCGTTCAACGTCACATTGGCGGATAATACAGCGACATTAAAAGGCGTCGTTTCCCGTAAAAAACAAATCGTTCCGCCGCTTACAGAAGCATTAAAAGGATAATAAAAATAAGCCCGGACATCGTGATATGCTCCCCTAAAGGTAGACAGATGAAATAAAAAAATCTGTTTGCCTTGGGGGAGTTTTTTCATGGCTGGAAAATGGTTTTCAAAAGAAGAAAAATTGAATATTCTATCAGAATGTGATCAGGGCAATAATTCGGTGAAGGAGATCGCAGAAAAATATGGCATTCATGCCGAAACGATTCGTGAATGGAGAACATCGCATGATATGGCGGGTGTGGAGAGTTTGGAACGTTCAAAGCGCCATAAGTTCTATCCCGCAGAATTAAAATACAATGCCGTGAAAGACTTCTTATCCGGACGCTACTCTCAAAGAGAAATCTCGAGAAAATATAAGATTTCCAGTAAATCCGTACTCATGAAGTGGGTTGAGCTTTATAATGGTCATAAAACGTTAAAAGACAGCGGGAGAGGAAGGAATCGTTTGATGACCAAACGGAAGAACGTTTCATTGGAAGAACGGATTGAGATTGCGAAGGATTGTCTAGCTCATGGAAAGGACTACGCCAGATCAATGGAGATTCATCAAGTCTCCTACCAACAGGTGTATCAATGGGTGAAAAAGTATCAAGAAGGTGGAGAAGAAGCCTTAAAAGATACACGGGGAAAACGCAAAACCGAAGAAGAACTGACACCTGAAGAAAAAATTCAACGGGAAAACAAACGGCTGGAACAGGAAAATGAGCGTTTGCGCGCAGAGAATGCGTTCTTAAAAAAGTTGGAAGAGATCAAAAGGAGGCGGTTCTAAGTCAGGTTCGGTACGAAGATCGATATCTCGCCATTTTAGAGCTGAATCGAAAAGAAGGCTTTTCTGTCCAAATGTTATGTGAGATTGCCGAAGTTTCGCGCCAGGGGTATTACAAATGGAGGAGCCGAGTACCTTCAGCGAGAGAAAAACAGAATGAAAAGATTATCGCCAAAATGGCGCTACTTCACGAACAAATTGGCGGTATCTACGGATACCGCAGAATGACCTTAAACATGAACCGCCGCTTTAAAGAGCGCCTCAATCATAAGCGCATCTATCGGCTGATGAAAATTGCCAAGCTGGAGTGTGTCATTCGGCGGAAGAAAAAACGTTACGGCAAAGCGACGCCTCAACATGTGTCCGAAAATATCCTGAATCGAGAGTTTAAAGCGGACAAACCAAATCAAAAATGGGTGACTGATGTGACAGAGCTAAAATACGGCCATCGGAAAGCGTACCTCAGTGCCATTTTAGATCTTCATGAGGGAATGGTCGTGTCTTATGTGCTGGGGAAATCCAATAATAACGCCCTTGTGTTTAAAACCTTGAACCAAGCGCTTGAGGCAGCCCCAAACGCACGTCCTCTCCTTCACAGCGACAGAGGTTTTCAATACACGTCCCACCAGTTTAGAAGGATGATTGAAAACGCAAATATGACACAGAGTATGTCCCGCGTCGGCCGCTGTATTGATAACGGCCCCATTGAGTCGTTTTGGGGGAAATTAAAATGCGAGAAATACAGACGGAATTCGTACGAGACATTTGAGGCACTTCAAAGCGCAATTGATGAATATATCCACTTTTACAACCACGATCGTCTACAAGAAAAACTAAACGGCCTCAGCCCAGTGGAATACAGGGCTAAAGCCGTCTAGTGTGTTTTAGTTATTTCCACTGTCTACTTGACAGGGTGCAGATCATCGCCGTCCGGGCTTTTGCTTTTATCTGAAAATCAATTTTCTCACCCGGCGCACGATAGAATCGTAGAGCGAGATGATCCAATCGAAAATCGGGTGCAGGTATTTGGAAAATTTAAGCACAACAAGCGACACCAAAATCGCTACCAGGATGCTTCCTAAAACATCAACCGGATAGTGATGCCCGACCCAGATGCGGGAGAAGCCCGTCAGCAAACCGAAGGCGATCATAAAGGTTCCGATTTTGCGGTGGAAGAGCCAGAATGCGATAGAAATTGCCAGAGCACCAGTTGTATGATCGCTCGGGAACGACGCATCTGCGGCGTGATGAATCAGCACATCGACATGGTGGGCGACGAAAGGGCGCGGCTCCTGGTAAATCAATGTAATTAAATAGTTGAATACAAGGCCCAAAATCCCTGTAAATCCTGCCTGAAGAACGCTTTTTTTGTAGGAATGGCCTCCAAAGAGCCATATGGCCAGCAGCACAAGGGCATATAGATAAATCGCTTTTTCCGATATGAAAATCATCATGCCGTCAAGAATGGTGCTGTGATGTGATAGATTATGGATGGCTTTAAATAATTCGTAGTTCACAAAATCACCTTTCAGTATTTTTAATAGAATCCTATTTTTCCCGGACAGTTAGGGGACGAAACTGCATTCATAAAAGTTTCATGTTAAACGAAAAAGAGCCGGGCCAATGGCAAGCCCGGCAAGATGGTGTACCGATCAATCGGCTATCGATATATTTCTCTTCTCCTTCAGCAAGGCCGGTTTCCGGCTCCACGTATACAGCAACAGATTGACGAGAACGAAGACGCCTGTGAATAAATAGATATTGGAAAAACCGGTTTGTGCGACAATCAGGCCGAACACAAAGGACCCGACCGCTATTCCTGAATCGAACAAGGTGAAATAAGTGGCCGTTGCATAGCCGCTCCGGTGCTGCGGAGAAGCTTGGATCGCCAGCGTCTGCAGGCAAGGGGTAATCGAACCGTAGCCCATGCCGATGACAGCTCCTGAAAGCAAAAGCATCGCGCCGCTGTTCGTAAAAGCAAGCAGGCAAAGCCCGATGCTAAAAAGGATAATAGACGGATAAATGACGACGCCGGGACCGACTCTATCATATAATTTTCCGGTGAACGGCCGTGTTACCATCATCGCCACCGCGAAAATCATAAAGAAATAGCTGCTCGTTTGAATCAGGCCGAGAGATTTTGCATAAACCGAAATGAACGAAATGACGCTCGAATAGCAAAAAGAAACAAACAAGCCGACGATGGCGATACGCATCGCCCCTTTTTCAAACATATTGGAAAACGACAATTTGAAGACAGCGGAAGTCGTGTCGTTTTCTTTAGGAATCCGCACCAAAGCCGTGCAAAGGATTCCGACGGCGACGATTCCGGAAAACAGCGCAAACAGCGCGGTAAAGCTGATTTTGTCAAGCAGGTTTAAGGCGATAAACGGCCCAATGACAACCGCCAGGTTCATGGACATGGCGAAGTAGCCGAGCCCTTCGCCGCGGCGTGCGGGCGGAATCAAATCGGCTGCAATCGCACTGGTTACCGTGGTAATGATGCTGAACCAAATGCCTTGGAAAAAGCGGATTCCGAGCAATACGTAGATATTTTGAACGGATATGAAAAGGAGGGACGAAAGCGTAAAGAGTATGACGCTGACGAGCGCCATTCTTTTTTTCCCGAACCGCTCGATTATTGCGCCTGAAAACGGCCTTGCAAAAATCGCAGAAAGCAAAAATCCGCTGATCAAAAGACCTCCCTGTGACTCCGTGTCGCCGAGCTCCTGCATCGTGTAGACAGGCAAAATCGTTAACAAGGCATAAAAATATACAAAAATAAACAAATTCATCAGAACAACCATGATAAAATCTTTAGTCCAAATGGGTTCCGATTGTTTCATAGGCTACAGCTCCTTCTTGTTGTATGTCAGCAGTTGATGCAATAAACGCTGGAACGTTTTTTTATCCTTGTCATCAAATCCCGAAAGCATTTCTTCTTCAAATTCTTTTATTTTCAACTGAATTTCGTCATATTTAACCGCGGCTTCGTCCGTCATTTTTACGACTTTTTCCCTTTTATCTTCGCCTTGTATCCTTTGCACCCAGCCGTTTTTTTCAAGGCGGCTGATCGTTCGCGTTACGGTCGGTGCTTCAACGTGCAAATACGACCAAATGTCTTTTTGAGTCATCGGACCGTACGTATGAAGGCAGTACAAGATTGACCATTGAGCGCCGAAAAGCCCGTAGGCCTCAAGCTGTTCATTCGTTTTTTTGGAAAGCATCCGCGCACTTTGATTGATTTGGTGAATGATCGCCCGGTTGATGTGTTCCATATAAACCCCTCTGAAAAATACTTACCTAGGTAAATAATAAACTTTATTCATTTTACTGGATGTCCTACAACCTGTAAAGCAAAAATTTTCGAAGCCGAAATAAAAATGTCTTGATAAACCCCTTGTCCTCCTTGAGTTTTTAGCATAATCCCATTTCAATGCTAATACACTGATACAAACCTAACAAAGAGAGTGTTTGAGGTGAGGGATCGTGGGAGTATTTCAAAATTCTACTTGGAATAGCTTAAAACGAAGCAGCTGTATAAATAGTATTTTCTTTCAGCATACGGATCTCATTTCACACTTCTCACATCCATTTTAGGGAGGTCGAGTGGTGTGCACGATTACATCAAAGAGCGAACAATCAAGATAGGGAAGTACATCGTGGAGACGAAAAAAACGGTTCGTGTGATCGCGAAGGAGTTTGGTGTTTCCAAAAGTACCGTACACAAGGATTTGACAGAAAGGCTGCCTGAAATTAATCCTGATTTAGCCAATGAAGTAAAAGAAATTCTTGATTATCATAAATCAATCAGACATTTGCGGGGCGGGGAAGCAACAAAACTGAAATACAAGAAAGAGGAAATCCTTGAAAGGGAACCCGTGCAATAGGGCATAATGGACCAGTAATAAAGGGCGTTTTTCATCATTTCCCGGTATCCTCCGTCTGTTTGTCGATAAAAAGCCACAAAAAATTGTGAAGAACTTTCACAAGGATGCTTTTTTTTCTAATTTTTATGATAAAATATATAATTAGGGCAGAATGTGGACATTGCTGTGAAACAGATTTCGAGGAGGATATAGATAGATGTTTGCAAGGGATATTGGTATTGACCTTGGTACAGCGAACGTGCTGATCCATGTAAAAGGAAAAGGGATTGTCTTAAATGAGCCTTCAGTTGTCGCTCTTGACAAAAACACCGGGAAAGTGCTTGCTGTCGGCGAAGAAGCAAGGAGAATGGTTGGACGTACACCTGGGAATATTGTTGCGATACGTCCATTGAAAGACGGCGTAATTGCAGACTTTGAAGTAACAGAAGCCATGCTGAAGCATTTCATCAACAAATTGAATGTGAAAGGCCTTTTCTCAAAGCCGCGCATGCTCATTTGCTGCCCTACAAATATTACATCCGTAGAGCAGAAAGCCATTAAGGAAGCTGCTGAAAAAAGCGGCGGAAAGCATGTGTATCTTGAGGAAGAGCCTAAGGTAGCCGCAATCGGCGCAGGTATGGACATTTTTCAGCCTAGCGGAAACATGGTAGTGGATATCGGCGGTGGAACGACAGATATCGCGGTCATCTCAATGGGCGATATTGTCACCGCCTCTTCTATTAAAATGGCTGGGGACAAGTTTGATCTTGAAATTTTAAATTACATTAAACGCGAATACAAGCTGTTAATCGGCGAACGGACAGCTGAAGACATTAAGATCAAAGTCGCAACTGTTTTCCCAGACGCACGTCATGAGGAAATCTCCATCCGCGGCCGTGACATGGTCACAGGGCTGCCTAGAACCATTACGGTAACGAGCAAAGAGGTGGAAGAAGCGCTTCGCGAATCGGTATCCGTTATCGTACAAGCTGCCAAACAGGTGCTTGAAAGAACGCCTCCTGAACTTTCGGCCGACATCATTGACCGAGGCGTTATCATCACCGGAGGCGGCGCATTGCTGAACGGCCTTGACCAGCTTCTTGCAGAGGAGCTGAAAGTGCCGGTGCTCGTTGCTGAAAATCCGATGGATTGCGTTGCTGTCGGAACAGGCGTCATGCTGGATAACATGGACAAGCTTCCGAAACGCAAATTAAGCTGAGCGTAGACGTAGACCTCATTCTTTTTAAGAATGAGGTTTTTTTATGAAAAGCTTAAATATAAGCGTAATACGGACGATAAAAAGGATAGAATCTTTAATATTATTATAGAACAAATGTTCTCGTTTTGTAAATGAAAATTTGTGGACGGCCGGGATGTCCGTCTAAAGAACAAATCCTGAGGTGAAATCATGTTAAAAGGACTTTACACCGCAGCGTCGGCGATGATTACCCAGCAGCGTCGCACGGAAATGCTGACGAATAATATTGCAAATGCAAATACACCGGGTTATAAGGAAGATCAAGGTTCCATTCGCGCGTTTCCGGAAATGCTTCTGAGCCGGATGGAGTCCGATTCCTTTCAGACGGACAGCGGATCCCACTCCTTTACAAAGCAGACGCCGATCGGTTCTGTAAATACGGGAGTTTACATGCAGGAGCTCACACCGCTTTTTTCACAAGGCGATCTGCAAAGCACAAATGAGCCGACTAATATTGCGATCAGTGAAAAAGAGGTTCCCGTAAACCGGCAAACCAAGGATAAAGCGGCCCTTTTCTATGCTGTCAGACTGGGAAGCGGCGATATCCGCTATTCGAGAAGCAGCAATTTTTCGTTAAATGAAAACAACGAACTGACGATCAACGGAAATGTCGTCCTTTCAACAGACGGCCGGCCGATTGCCGTGGATAGCGAGAATTTTAAAGTGGCAGAGGATGGAACCGTGTCCGAAAACGGGCGGAACCTCGGAACGATCGACGTCAGGATCTCGCTTGACACAAGAAATTTGGCCAAGGAAGGCAACGACTTGTACCGGACTGAAAACGGACAGGAGCTGCCAAGTGCAGCTGCAAACCCGGCCGTCAGCTATTCGATCAAGCAGGGGATGACAGAACGCTCAAATGTTGATGTGACAAGAGACTATACGGAAATGACCGCTGCCTACCGCTCGTTCGAAGCAAACCAAAAAGTTCTTCAGGCATATGATAAAAGCATGGACAGAGCGGCCAACGACATCGGCAAGATCGTATAACATACGCAAACGGAGGATGTTGGAATAAATGCTAAGATCGATGATAACAGCTTCAAACACAATGAATGAGCTGCAAAAACAGATGAATAATATCAGTCATAACCTTGCCAATCTGGATACGACGGGATACAAGGCGGTCAATACAAGCTTTTCAGAGCTTGTCAGACAACAGATTGAACAAGTAGACGAGAAGAACAATGAAGTGGCCCAAAGCAGGAAGACGCCGCCCGGACTCCGGCTCGGCGTCGGTGCGCTCTCGGTAGACAAGCTGACAAACAGCCAGGGAAGCCTGAAGGAGACGGGACGGAACCTGGATTTCGCCTTAACCTCCCCTTATCAATATTTCCAGGTGGATGTCGACGGCGAAGTTCAATATACGAGAGACGGGGCGTTTACCTTGAGCACTGTCTCCGGAAATCCCAATCAAGTGCAGCTTGTGACGGCAGACGGGCATTCCGTACTTGATGAGAACGGAAATGCCATCCGCTTTGACAGGCGCTATCAAAATGTTCAAGTCGATAAAAACGGAACGATGACCGCATCGTCTGGGAATGAAGGTGAAGCGCCTTTGCGGTTTAATTTGGGTATCGTCCGTGCGGTAAAGCCCCAAGCTCTGGCAGCGGAAGGCGGGAACCTTTTTTCAGTTGACGATAATTTAAGAGCAACGGCCCTCATCAATTTAACCGGAGCCGGACGTCAGGAAATATCCATAAAGCAGGGTTCCCTTGAAGCGTCGAACGTTGACGTGTCAAAGGAAATGACGGATCTTATCGCGTCCCAGCGGTCGTACGAGATGAATTCGCGCGCGGTTACAATGGGGGATCAAATGATGGGGCTGATCAATTCAGTACGCTGACACAATAAAAAAGGAGCCGGAAGAACCGGCTTCTTTTTTATTGTCTTTACAAGGGGGATTATAGCCTAAGTTGAAAAAGAAGCCGTTTCATAATATACTTCCAGATGTACAGAATGATCCCAGGGTTCGTCGTTCTATACATATTTTTCTAAAAAAGGAGATGTCAAGGCAATGCTTGATGCTCAGCAAATTAAGGGCATTATTCCCCACCGCTACCCCTTTTTGCTCATCGACCGGGTGACAGAAGTAGAAGAAGGGAAGCGGGCTGCGGGTTATAAAAACGTCACAGCAAATGAAGAATTTTTCAACGGGCATTTTCCAAATTACCCAGTTATGCCGGGTGTTTTAATTGTAGAAGCGCTGGCGCAAATGGGGGCTGTTGCCCTTTTGATGAAGGAAGAGAACCGCGGAAGACTTGCGTTTTTCGCAGGAATTGACAGCTGCCGCTTCAAAAAACAAGTCAAACCGGGCGACCAGCTTCATCTGGAGCTTGAAGTCATCCGTTTCCGCGGCTCGATCGGCAAAGGAAAAGGAGTCGCAACAGTAGACGGGGAAATCGTTTGTGAAGCAGAGCTGATGTTTTCGCTCGGAGAAAAACAGGAATAATCCGAACAGATGGGTTTTTGGATGAACCCATTTGTTTTTTTATTATGAAGCAGAGAGGGTGATCCTTGTATGTGGAAAGATTTCAAAAGCTTTGCGGTCCAGGGAAATGTGATCGATCTTGCCATCGGGGTGATTATCGGAGGCGCTTTTGGAAAAATCGTGACCTCGCTCGTCAATGACATTATATTGCCCCTCTTCGGCCTTGTGCTCGGGGGTCTGGACTTTTCAGCGCTCTCCTTTACATTCGGCGATGCCCAAATCAAGTACGGGATGTTCATTCAGACAATCGTCAACTTCTTTATCATTTCATTCTCAATTTTTATTTTTGTCCGGTATTTGTCTAAACTGAAGAAGAAGAAAGAAATTCAGGAGGAAAAAGAAGCCGGGCCTGATCCTCAGGAAGAACTTCTCAAAGAGATTCGCGACCTGTTAAAAAAGCGCGTGAACCATTCATAAAAAAAGGCTGTCGCTTTTACAGGACAGCCTTTTCTATATATTTTGCTTGAACGCTGCAAGAAGCTGATCCCCGGTATACCCTTCTTTGATCAACCCTTCTAAAATCTTGTCGGAATCCTTCCTCAGCTTGGAACTCACCATTTTTCCGTTCATTAAAACGGAGACATGCTCTCCGAGGACCGTAATGTTTTTTACTTTTGCCAAAAGCTGGGCGGGCCGGTTGCTTTTCTTTGTAATTGTTACGAACGCCTTCACTTCTTTGCCTTCTTGCAAAAGGTATTCAAAAAAATATCGATACTCTTTGGAGACAAGCCCTTCCACCATCCAATGGTTTTCTCCGTCTTCCTTGTTAATGATCAGGCCGTCGATCAGGGGGAACTCCTCAAGCCGTTTTGCCGAATCATCCTGGCGCACGATTTTCAAATCAATAAGCCTAAAGGTTTTCACTGCTATCACCTCACAAGCTTCAATAGTTGTAACACCATTATAGCATAATCAGGTTAAAAGCCTGTAAACGCTGTTTGTTTTGTTTACTAGTATAATACTAACATTTTTAAATTTTGAAAAAAGTATTTTATCGTACTTTGTTTTTCATTATACTTTAGAGTACATCGAACAGGGGGTGACATATGAACCGATTTTACTTAAAGGAAGTACTTGTAATCAGCGGCAATCCGGAGGCTGACCGCAGACGGTATAAGCTGATGATCCGTTTTTCATCCGACAGCGCCGGAAAATGCGATATCGATGTGGACTATGACGAAAGTATTGTATTTCGCTATGAAACAAAGGATAAAATGGAGATTTACGAATTCCAATTAACATTCAAAGAAAAAGAACTGTCATTCAGGCTGTTCGCCTGGGACGGAGGCTCATACGTCCGCTTATATTCAGAGCGGTGGCTGGCATCTCCTGTTTTTTTTCAGTTTTTAAAAAATACATATTTCTCTAATCAAAAAGACATGATGTTTTTGATGATTAGGAGGAAAAGCCATAAATTATAATGGTAAATTACTTTTTTCAGAATATTTTCTCTTTATCCGCATTTTTCTTCCCCGGGCTTCTCTTATAAACTGGTGATATCGCTGATGAAGGGAGGAACGGAATGTTTAACCACATCATGCTGGTCGGGCGTTTAACGAAGGACCCGGAGCTTCGGTATACATCTGACGGTGTCCCTGTTGCCAATATCACACTGGCCGTCAGCAGGCATTTCAAAAATGCCGCGGGCGACATTGAAACGGATTTCATCAATTGCACGCTGTGGAGAAAAACGGCTGAAAACACAGCCGATTACTGCAGAAAAGGTTCAATCGTCGGATTGAACGGCAGACTTCAAACGCGCAGCTATGTAAATTCAGAAGGGAACCGCGTCTTTATAACAGAAGTCGTCGCCCGCTCCGTTCATTTTTTGGGCGGGAAACCCCGCGAGCCCGCAGATGTCTGAAGAATGAACGATTCCCGTCTCAAGCCTCTTTCCTATATAAAATCAATCAATTCCCCATTTTCTCCTCAAATAGCCGGTCTTTGAGACCGGTTTTTTTACGCCGTCAAAAAAAAGACAAATTTAAATTGACTCGGGAATTTGCCGTATGTATAATGTAAGCGAATACACAACAAATGACCAGTATTTGCACAAATGTGCAAAGTGTAAAGGGTGATCATATGGAAATAAGAGATGATAATCGCCTCTTAGTCAAAATTTGCAAAATGTACTATGAAGAGGATTTGACACAAAGCCAGATTGCAAAGGCAACGGGAATATACAGAACAACCGTCGGACGGATGCTGAAGAAGGCGCGGGAAGAAGGCATCGTGAAAATTACGATCGATGATCATGTCGGGGTCTACTACGATTTGGAACGAGAGCTTGAACAGCTTCTCGGGCTTAAAGAGGTGTATATATGCGAGACAAAACCGCAGCAGACGGCGGAGGAGAAGAAGAAAAGCGTCGGGAGAGCGGGTGCCGATATTTTAAAACGCGTCATTAAAGACGGGGATACGGTCGGTTTTGCCTGGGGCACGACGATGGCGGGCATGATCGGAGAGTTTCACGGCGTCAGACAGCGCAGCGCTTCTTTCGTACCGCTTGTCGGCGGTCCCGGAACGATGGATACAAAATATCACGTCAACAGCATCGTATACAGCATTGCCAGCGATTTTGGCGGAACCCCCCATTTTATCGATGCGGCAGCGGTTGTTGAGAAAAAAGAAACAAAGGACGAGATCGTGAAGTCCCACTACTTTCAAAAAATCGAACGTCTCTGGAAAGACTTGACGGTGGCAGCCGTCGGAATCGGAGCGCCGTTTAGTTCGTCGAACATGATCTGGACCGGCTTTTACGGTGACCGCGATATGGAGCGGTTGAAAGAAAAACATGCCGTCGGAGATATCTGTTCCCGATTTTTTGACCGTTCCGGAACATTAGTAGATACAGAGATTAATGACAGAACGATCGCGATTGACATCAACCGCCTGAAGGATCTTAAATATTCCATCGGCCTTGCCGAATCGCGGGAAAAGGTCCCGTCGATTATCGCAGCCGCCAAAGGGCAATACATAAATATTTTAGTGACGACTGCCGAAACAGCCAGCGAAATTGCCGCGGAGGTGAAAAAGGAAATATGATCATTTATTTTATCATCGCACTCGGGATAGCCTGGCTTCTACAAAGCGTATTGGGCTTTTGGCAAATCAGGCACTTCAATCAAAAGTTCGCGGAATACAGGCGGCTCGGACGGGTGGCTGTCGGGAGACGGACCGGGCTGTTCAGAGCCGGAACGGTCGTTTTATTTGTCATTGATAAACGAAACAAAATCATTCAGGCATCCAAAATGCAAGGGGTGACAGTTTTTTCAAGAATCAGGCCTTTAAAAGGCTTTGAAGGAAAATTTCTGCCTAAAATCGGTCAGGCTGACCTTGCCCCGCATGACCGTCTGACCAGGCTGGCGATCCAAGACGCGTTAAAAACGTTCAGCATCGTCACTAAAGGAGGTGATGTTCCGCCGAAGAAATCGCTGCTTCAAAGGCTTTTGACTACGAAAAGAAGAGGTGAAATATGAAAAGTGTAACATGGCTTGCAGAAAAATTTATGGATTTGTTCAGACATGGCGGAGAAGTATTTGTCGGCATGCTTACAGACATTGTCCCTTTATTGATCATGCTGCTTGTCGCCATGAATGCAATGATCCGCCTGATCGGTGAAAAAAGAGTGGAAGCGCTTGCGAAAAAATCGGGAAAAAACCCGCTGACGCGATATGTTGTTTTGCCTGTCATCGGAACGTTTATGCTGGCTAACCCGATGACGCTGTCACTCGGAAAGTTTCTTCCCGAAAAGTATAAACCGAGCTATTATGCCGCAGCTTCTTATTCCTGCCACACCCATAACGGGCTGTTCCCCCATGTGAATCCCGGAGAGCTGTTTGTTTTTCTTGGGATCGCCGCAGGCATCACGACATTGGGGTATGAAACGACAGAGCTGGCCCTCCGCTACTTTTTAGTCGGTATTTTGACGAATTTTCTCAGGGGCTGGGTGACGGATTTCACGACGGCTTATGTGGCGAAACAGCAGGGCGTTAAATTGAAGGATGCGGTTGACCTTAAATAAGAAAGGCGGTTTACAGATGAGTTCCTATCGTTCGGTAGTAGTTTCAAAAGGGCCGGGAGGATTTGGCGGGCCGCTTTTGATCACCCCAGATGAACAGAAAAATAAAATCGTTTATGTAACGGGGGGAAACAAGCCGGAGTTTGCCGATGACTTGGCAGAGCTGACCGGATGTACGCTTGTCGACGGTTTTAAAACGACGGTGCCGGAAAAGGAAATGGCGGCCGTGATCATCGATTGCGGCGGGACGCTGAGATGCGGACTATACCCGCAAAAACGGATTCCGACCATCAATGTGATGGCCACCGGAAAAAGCGGACCGCTCGCTGCCCATATCACGGAAGATATTTATGTTTCAGGCGTAAAAAAAGAGAATATCAAACTGTACGAGGCTGAAGAGGAGCCTGAACAGTCCAATATTCTAACAGATCATCAGATTAATGATAAACAAAACCATTATAGCACAGAGAAAAAAATTAGTGAACAGCAGGCGCCAAAAGGCGTCATGGCGAAAATCGGCATGGCGATGGGATCGGTGGTCAGCGTGTTTTATCAGGCCGGCCGGGAAGCGGTTGAAACCGTTATCAAAACGATTCTTCCGTTCATGGCATTTGTCGCATTGTTAATCGGCATCATTAAAGAGTCGGGAATCGGAGATCTTTTCGCCAAATTTTTGTCTCCTTTTGCAGGCTCTCTGCCCGGACTGCTATTAATCTCGCTTGTTTGTTCTTTTCCGCTCCTGTCCCCGTTTCTCGGACCGGGCGCCGTGATCGCCCAGGTTGTCGGGTCGCTGATCGGCGTTGAGATCGGAAAAGGAAACATTCCGCCGAATTTGGCCCTGCCGGCGTTGTTCGCCATCAATTCGCAGGCGGCCGCCGACTTTGTTCCCGTCGGTCTAGGCCTTGCTGAAGCAGAGGTCGAAACCGTCGAAGTCGGTGTGCCGTCGGTACTGTATTCCCGGTTTTTAACGGGAGCGCCGACTGTTTTCATTGCCTGGCTGGCAAGCTTTGGACTGTACGACAGCTAAGGAGGGGGAAAAAGCATGTCCATGCTTTATGAAACGAAAATCACAAAAAAAGGAGCGCTTGCATCCGCTTTCCAAGATGAAAGCATGCTGATTTTATTCGGCGACGGTGCGCCTGACGAATTAAGAGACTATTGTTTGTCGATTGATATACAGCCTGTTGAAGGCGAATTCAGGGAAGGCGATCAGCTTCTGCTTGGCGGCGAGTCTTACAAAGTCACCGCAGTCGGGGAAGCCGTGGTGCAGAATCTGGCCAATCTGGGACATATTACGCTCAAATTTGACGGATCGCGTTCCGCCGAGCTGCCTGGAACGCTGTATCTTGAACAGAAAGAACTGCCCGAAGTTTTGGCCGGAGACCGGATTCAAATTAAGAGATCTTGATAAGGAGCGAGTACGATATGAACATAAATGAAGGGAAAACGGCGTTGATTTGCGGCGGAGGACAAAGCCTTGGGGAAGCGCTGTCCCACCGCATGGCCGAAGCTGGATATACGGTTGCAGTTGCAGATATCAACGGTGAAAAGGCTAAAAAAACCGCTGATCAGGCCGCTGAAAAGTACGGTAAACAGTCGTTGGCGATTCAAGCCGATTTTACGAAGGAAGACGATGTCAAACGAATGATTGAAAACGTCTGTGCACAATTTGGCAAAATCGATGTGATGGTATACAGCGCAGGTATCGCCAAAAGCAATAAAATTACGGACTTTCAATTGGAAGATTGGGAGAAGACCATCGATGTCAACCTGACCGGATACTTTCTGTGCGCAAAGGAAACGGCAAAAGTTATGATCGGGCAGGGCAAAGGATCCATTATCCAAATCAATTCGAAATCCGGTAAAGTCGGCAGCAAGCATAACACGGCATATTCAGCCTCAAAGTTCGGCGGCGTCGGCTTAACCCAAAGCCTTGCGCTCGATCTTGCCGAGCACAATATACGCGTGAATAGCATTATGCCGGGGAACCTATTGAAATCGCCGATGTTTCAAAGCTTAATTCCGCAGTACGCGAAAAAGCTCGGCATTCCCGAAAATGAAGTGGAGCGCGTCTATACTGAGAAGGTTCCGCTGAAGCGCGGCTGTACGTACGACGATATCGCCAACGCGGTTTTATTTTACGCATCTGATCAGGCGTCCTATATGACGGGCCAATCGATCAATGTGACCGGAGGACAAGTCATGCATTAAAAACGGAGGGGATTCTAAAACGAAATGAAAATGCTCGTCGATTCTGCAAATTTATCCGAGATAGAAAGATTGTTAGACTCGTTTCCCGTTGACGGCGTTACTACTAATCCCGCGCTCATTGCCGGGGAAAAGCGTCCTTTTAAACAGCAGATCCAGGAAATACGTCGCCTTCTTCCCGATCAATTGCCGCTTCATGCCCAAATAATTGCCAAAGACAGCTCGGGCATGGTGAGCCAGGCAAGGGATTTGTACCATTGGCTGGACGGAAACGCATGGATCAAGATTCCGGTCACAAAGGAAGGATTAAAGGCGATTGAACAGCTATCGAGAGAAAATATCCGCGTCACCGGAACAGCGGTTTATACGGCTCTCCAAGCCGTGCTTGCAGCTAAGGCGGGAGCGGATTATGTTGCGCCATATGTGAGCCGCATCGACAACGAGTTCGGCGATGGACCAGGAACAGTCAAAACGATTGTTGATTTGTTCAGTGCTTACAGTTTCGGCTGCAAGGTGCTTGCGGCAAGCTTTAAACATAACAGCCAAATTCTGGACGTAATGGAGGCGGGAAGCCATGAAGCGACGATCGGTCCGGCGCTGTACGGGCGCTTGGCCGACCATCCTGCTTGCGGCCGGGATATTGAGGCGTTTCGCGAAACATGGCAATCTCAATACGGAACATTTTCTCTTTAACCGAAAGAGCCTGCATGCCGATGGCATACAGGCTCTTTTTTTACTTAACTTCGCTTAATTATTATTGATTTATTAACGTTTATTAGCTTATAATTACTTAATATAAAGGAATTTTACTTAAAAAAAGGAATGATGACGTGTACCAGGAGGAAAGGTTAATTTCCATCATCGACTATTTGAAGGAGCATAAACGGATTTCAGTCGACCAGATTTGTTCTTTGCTCCATGTATCAAGAGACACCGCCAGGCGTGATCTTGTCAAGCTGAAGGAGCGGGGCGTGATCATCCGGACAAGGGGAGGCGCCATTTTGCCGACGAACCATGATGAGATTAAAGATTATTCAGGAAGACTGAATATCGTGTCTGAAGAAAAGAACATGATCGGAAAGGCGGCTGCTTCGTTAATCAGGGAAGGCGACCGCGTGATTTTTGACGCTTCCACAACAGTTCAGGCGTGCGCCGAGCACCTGCCGGATCTGAACTGCACGATCATTACCAACTCGATAAACCAGGCGGAGGTGCTTTCATCACGAAAGGGAGTTGACATTCATCTGCTCGGCGGAAAGCTGCAAAAAGAGCACCGTTTTTTATACGGTGCTTCGGTGATCGAAAAGCTGTCCAGCTATCATGTTGATAAAGCATTAATCGGAGTTGTGGGGGTTTCTGAACACGGGCTTTCGATTGCCCATGAAGAGGATGGAATGGTCAAACGGAAAATCATATCCCAGGCGGAACAGGTTATCGCGCTTGCGGATCACTCCAAAATCGGAAGGACGGACTTTTTTCAGTATGCTGAATTGAGCGACATTGATCTTCTGATAACAGACCGGCTGCCGGATAAGGAATTCCAAAGGCTGCTCGATCAACACGGAGTAGAACTGCTTTTGGCAGAATAAGAAGGGACTTAAGGGGGAATACAGCTGATGAGAATGATTGCCCTGGATTTGGACGGGACGCTGTTAAACAGTGAAAGCAAGGTCACAAAAGCAAGTATAGATGCGATAAAGGAAGCACAGGCAAACGGAATTGAAGTAGTGATTGCCACAGGGAGAGCCTCATTTGACGTTCGGGAGATTTTTCGGTCCACCGGTATCAAAACGTGGATTATCAGCGCCAACGGAGCGGTGATTCACGATCCGGAGGGACGCCTGTACCACTCCGTTTCGATCGATCGGGAAAAAGCGAAAGGTATTCTTCGGTGGCTTGAAGAAGAGAATTACTATTATGAGGTGTTCAGCGATGACGCGATCTTTACCCCGCAAAACGGGAGAGAGCTCCTTGATATCGAACTGGACCGCCTGAGAAGTGCCAATCCGGCTGCCGACCTGTCAAAGCTTGAGCTCGCCGCCAGCCAACAGCTCAGCCAAAACGGGTATGCGTATATCCGCTCTTACCGCGAGCTGTTTGAAGCGGATGAAGATATAAACGTATACAACATATTAGCTTTTTCTTTTCATAAAGAAAAGCTTCAAAAGGGCTGGAAACGCTTTGAAAAGGAAAAAGGCCTAACGCTTGTCACCTCAGCCGAACACAACTTTGAGCTTGAGCATATTGACGCTTCGAAGGGGCTTGCTTTAGAAAAACTGTCGCAAAATCTCGGTATTCCGCTTTCGGAAACCGCTGCCGCCGGTGACAGCCAGAACGATTATTCCATGCTGAAAATCGTGGGAAAAAGCTTCGCAATGGGCAATGCCCGCGAGGATATTAAGGAGATGGCTGATGAGGTGGCGCCTGCAAATGATGAAAACGGCGTTGCCCATATTCTGCGGCATTTTATTGATCAAAAAAAGGTTTAAAAATGTGTTAACTCGCACACCCTTTTCATATCGGCGTGATGCCGGCGCACACCCGGCAGCGTAACGATAAGGGCTGCGATTAACAAGCGGATTGAATGTTTAATCCGCAGGCTGCCGGCTATACCGGCAGCCTTTATTTGTTTCAAAAGCACGAAAAAAGATGAACACCTTCCGCGCGTTCATCTTTTTTAGCGTTCATTTAAAAAAGAAAGTATTTTTGGCCGAGCGGCACGCGGCTGACCGGCTGGCAGGACAATTCTTTCCCGTCCGCGTACACCTGATATGTCGCCGGATCGATTTCGATTTTCGGCAGCGCGCTGTTCCATTTCATGTCCATTTTGCTGAGCTGTCGAATGCCGCGGGCCGGGGAGATCATTTTCTCAAGCCCCAATGCTTTATGCACTCCGCAGTCAATGGCAGCCTGAGACATGAATGTAATGGATGTGGAGCGGTTCGCTTTGCCGTACGAAGCATACATCTGACGCATTAGAACGGGTTCGGGAGTCGGGATGGAGGCGTTCGGATCGCCCATTTGCGCCCGTGCAATCATTCCGCCTTTTAAAACGAGCTCCGGTTTTACGCCGAAAAACATCGGATCCCATAAGACGAGGTCGGCCAATTTGCCTTTCTCGATTGAACCGACTTCATGGCTGATCCCATGAGTAATGGCTGGGTTGACGGTGTATTTTGCGATATAGCGTTTTGCGCGCACATTATCATTTCCGTTTACCCCAGTTAAAGCGCCGCGCTGCTTTTTCATTTTGTCTGCCGTCTGCCATGTACGAATGATGACTTCTCCGATTCGGCCCATCGCCTGCGAGTCGGAGGATGTCATGCTGATGGCGCCGATGTCATGCAGAATGTCCTCTGCCGCTATCGTAGCCGCTCTGATTCTCGAATGGCTGAATGCGACGTCTTCGGGGACCTTGGCATCGAGGTGGTGGCAAACCATCATCATATCCAAATGTTCATCCATTGTATTGACGGTATACGGAATCGTCGGAGTCGTAGAAGACGGCAGGATATTTGCATAAGAGGCGAGTTTCATAATATCAGGGGCATGTCCTCCGCCGGCGCCTTCAATATGATAAGTATGAATGACACGGTCGCCTATCGCTTCAAGCGTGTTTTCGAGAAATCCCGCTTCATTAATCGTGTCCGTATGAATCGCCACTTGAATGTCCGCTTCTTCCGCAACATCCATACACGTTTGAATCGCTCTCGGCGTCGTACCCCAGTCTTCGTGAAGCTTGAGCCCGATCGCGCCCGCTTCCACCTGCTCGATCAGCGGCGCTTTGTCCGAAGCATTGCCTTTCGCCGTAAAACCGACATTAACCGGGAACTCTTCGGCGGCTTCCAGCATTCTCTGCATATACCAGACTCCCGAAGTACAAGTCGTTGCTTTGCTGCCTGTTGCAGGGCCTGTCCCGCCGCCGATTAGCGTCGTCACTCCCGACGACAGCGCGACTTCCATTGCTGAGGACAAATGAAATGGACGTGGGTGTCGACTCCGCCGGCTGTCAAAATTTTTCCTTCACCGGAGATGACTTCTGTTCCGGCTCCTATGATCATATGCGGATCTACTTGATCCATGATGTCCGGATTTCCGCTTTTTCCGATTCCTGCGATTCGGCCGTCTTTGATGCCGACATCGGCTTTCACGATTCCCGAATAATCAAGCACGACAACGTTTGTGATCACAAGATCAAGCGCGCCGTCTTTTGCGGTGATTCGGCCATTTTGTCCCATACCGTCGCGAATCGTTTTTCCTCCGCCAAAAATCATTTCTTCCCCGTAAACAGTGAAATCTCTTTCGACTTCGATCCAAAGATCGGTATCCCCGAGCCTGATTTTATCGCCTGTCGTCGGTCCGAACAGCTCAGCGTATCGTTTTCTCGTGATTTTCACCGCTTAACCCCCTCTATCCAGCCGGCTTCCTTAAGCTGATTCAATGCTTTTTCTTTGCCTCTTTCATCAAGCAATGTCTCTGTCATGCCGTTTAATCCGCGGACTGTCCTGCGGCCTCCCAGCTCAACCAGTGAAACGGTTTTTTCTTCCCCGGGTTCAAACCGGATAGAGGTGCCTGACGGAATATCAAGCCGCATCCCTAAAGCCGCTGCTCTGTCAAACGCCAACGCGCGGTTGGCTTCCGCAAAATGAAAATGCGATCCGACTTGAATCGAGCGCGTCCCTGTATTTTTCACGGTAATCTCTTTAGTTGCCCGCCCTTCGTTAATCGAAATCATGCCATCCGCAACTTGGATTGCTCCCGGCTTCATTGGTTCACCCCCTGAGAAATCGGCTGATGAACCGTGACAAGCTTAACGCCGTCAGGAAATGTCGCTTCGACTTGAATGCTTTCAAGCATTTCGGGAACGCCTTCCATCAGGTCGTCAGCCGCAAGGACGTGCCGGCCCGCTTCCATCAGTTCGGCTACGCTTTTCCCTTCGCGCGCACCTTCCATTATAAAGCAGGTCAAAATGGCTACAGCTTCCGGATAATTCAGGAGCACGCCCCGTTTCTTTCTTTGTTTTGCAAGCTCCCCGGCAGCAAAAATAAGCAGCTTTTCTTGTTCGACCGGTGTTAGTTTCATCCTTTCTCCTCCTTTTGTGCAAATTGAAATGAAAAAGAAATGGACAGGATCTCCCGGTACCACCCCCTTTAAAGATCAAAAATATGTAAACATATAAATGTTCATGTCATAAATTAACAAGTTCATGTAATTATTATATAATTAACGGAAATATTTTTTAAAGAATATTTCTAAAATTCAGTTAATGGTTTGTGACAAATTTCAAAACTTAGGGAGGAACTACACTGCTTCAACAGTAACGTTACTGTGCCGGGGTAACACTGTGTGATGTATCGGCGTTTCGTTCCTTTTCAGACAAAAGCAGCGATACCCGGCATCGGGTTACCGACAGCGATTTTGTCGCCGTAGGGCGGGAAGTTGCCAGTCTTTTGAAAATAAAAAACAGCCGCCCTCTTAGGCGGCTGTTTTTGGAGTCACCCCGACATTGCGGATGCGCTTAATGTAAACAGTTCTTCGAGTTCTTCTTCGGAAAGCTCGGTAATCCAGTTTTCGCTTTGAATGATCTGGTCGTTCAGCGATTGCTTTGATTCGAGCATGCGGTCGATTTTTTCTTCGATCGTTCCGGTTGTTATGAGCTTATGGACATGCACAAATCGTTTTTGGCCGATCCGGTATGCACGGTCTGTCGCCTGGTTTTCAACGGCCGGATTCCACCATCTGTCATAATGGATGACATGATTGGCTGCGGTGAGATTCAGGCCTGTTCCTCCCGCCTTCAAGGACAAGATCAGAAAAGGGAATTCCTTATTTTGAAATTGCTCGACCATCTTGTCGCGTTCAAGCTTTGATAAGCTTCCGTTTAAAAACTTGACCGGTTCGCCGAATGACGTTTCGAGCAGCCGCTTCATCATCTCGCCCATTCCGATATACTGGGTGAAAATCAGGCAGCTTTCATCCCGGTCGCGGATCGTTTTCGTCAGCTCGAGCAGTTTTTCCAGCTTGGCTGATCTGCCGTCTAGGAGTTCCGTTTCCATTTCTTTTAGATAGAGGGCCGGATGGTCGCAAATTTGTTTTAATTTGCCGAGCATGCTGAGGATCAGCGCTTTCCGCTGCATTCCGGCGAGAGTCGACATGTGCTCAAACGTGTCTTTTACAAGCTGCTCGTAAAGGGAAGCCTGCTCTGCAGAAAGCGGAACGAATTCCTTTTCCTCCTGTTTATCGGGAAGGTTGAGGGCGACTTCCTGATCCTGCTTTGTCCGTCTTAATAAAAACGGCTTAATGAGCTGTTGAAGCTGTTCAATCCGCTTTTCATCGCGGTCTTTTTCGATCGGCAGGACGAAGCGCTTATGAAAGCTTCCGAGGCTTCCGAGGAAGCCTTTGTTCATAAAGTCATAAATCGACCACAGCTCTGTCAGGCGGTTTTCCATCGGAGTCCCGCTTAGCGCGATATGGTGAATCCCTTTCAGTTTTCTGATCGAGCGTGATTGCTTCGTATGCGCGTTTTTAATATTTTGCGCTTCATCAAGGCAAATACAGTTCCACGTCACGCCTCTGAGATCGTCAAAATCGGATTGGGCGAGGCCGTATGACGTCAGCACGATATCGGTGTCTTTGTAGCGCTCCTGAAAAGCTTCTCCCCTCGGGCGCTTTGGTCCGTAATGGAGCGCTGCCGATAACTCGGGGGCAAAGGACTGAAGCTCGCGCTGCCAGTTCCCGAGCACCGAAGTCGGCGCGATGATCAGCGACGGCGTTTTTTGCCCTTTTTCTTTTAAATAAGAAAAGTACGCGATCATCTGAATCGTTTTCCCGAGCCCCATATCGTCTGCCAGGCAGGCGCCGAAGCCGCATTTGCGAAGGAAAAGCAGCCAGTTCAGCCCGTCTTTCTGATACGCTCTGAGCGTGCCTTTAAAATGTTTGCTGACGGGGTATGAAGGGAGCTCATCACGATTGTTCAGCTTCCTGATCATGTTTTTCAGCTGGTAGGATAATTCAAACTGCACTTCGCTGAAAGCGGACGTATCAAACAGGTCGTCTTCTTTCTGTTCCGAGCCGCGGTCCGTCAGCTCGCGGGCAAGAATGTCTGACATGTGAAGTCCTTCGGTTTCGGCGCGTTCCATCAGCTTTTTCATTTGTTTGATAAAGTTCGGATCGATTTTGATCCATTGGCCGCGGATGTTGACGAGCCGCCTTTTATTCGCGACAAGCTGGTTAAACTCCTCTTCCGAAAGCTCAATACCGTTTGTCGCAAACCGCCAGTTAAAGTCCATGAGAGCGTTTATCCCGACGAAAGATTCGCCCCTCGGGGCTGATGAAACTTTCGCTTTCAAAAGCATATTGCTGTCTTTGACGATCTGCCACCAGGACGGCAGCAGGATTTCGATCCCCATGCTGACGAGTGTTTCGCTCGCTTCCGACAAGAAGATCCATGCTTCTTCTTCAGAAAGCAGCGTTGTGCCTGAGTCGATCGAAAGCCATGGGACGGTTTGGCGGAAGCGGTCCTGTTCGCGGGCGATTCGATCGGCATATGCGCGCCACGATTTTTTCAGCCCTTTCAAGCCGTCGAAAAACTGGATGTCCCCGCTTTTTTTATCGCGTAAAAACAATTCGATTTTCCAATCATCACCGTCAAAATCGGGCTCGTTTAATCTGAGTCCGACGGTGAACGGGACGGGGTTTTCAATCCAGCCGATCGTTTCAAGAAAATCCTCTTCATCAAGAAAATGTCCCTTAAATGAGGTGACGGCGGGGGAATGTTCAACGATCCTCTCCCATTTTGCCTTCAGTTCTCCGTTATAATCGATGTAGTCGTCGACTGCCCGGGAAAACCATTCGGCCGTATAACCTTCCAAAAAGCCTTCTTTGTCTTTCCAGCGCAGCATTCCCTTTTTCCACGCTCCATAATCGGGGACAAAATCCTGATCCAGGATAAATTCGTAAATCGTTGAAGCTGTTTTCATCAAAGGCTCTGTTTCCTCAGTCAGCAAAATATCACTAAAGGAATTAAACGAGTTTTTGCCGAGAAATTCAGCAGCCATCCAGGGAGATAGAAGCACGGCCGGTTTTTCCAGGCCTGCATCCTCCAGAAAAGTGCCGTAAAAGGATGATTCGTGCCATTGAAATAAATGCCTTTCCATCTGGCTGTGCGTGAGCTGCTGATGGTCCTTGTCATAGCAGGATAAAATGAATGTATAGTCTTCGGACTGTTCGACATGTATCACGATTTCTTTAAGACTCGCCATCGATCAACTTTCCTTTCTTTAGCTCCTCCTGGAATGCCCGCAGCCTTTTGTGGCGGGCTGTCAGCTGTTCCATGTAGCGCTTCCAGACATCTTGTTTTTTCATCTTATTATAAAGAGTGCGCAGCTTTTTCAAGCAGCGGACGGCTTCTTTATATGCGCTGCGGTTCCGCTGTTCAATCAAGCCGGAAATTTCCCTGTGGTAGGAAGGAACAAGCGCCTCGGGAACCTCTGCTGCGATGTCCTTCAACGCATTCTGACCGATTTCCTCGATTGAAAAGCCGACGAGGCTGTGAATTTCCATCCACTCGATAAACCGTTTCCTGCTGTATAGAAATTGGCTGTATTCTGTAAATGTGTACGGCAGGCACTTTTTGCAGTACCTTTCATATAATTGCTCATCGTTCGCGTTTTTGCTGTAGTTGTCGAGAAACAGGAAGAATTCGCTCAAGGCGTCGCGGATTTCCCGGTAAGGTCTATCAAGCTTTGAGAAGCCTTCGACAATCCCTTCCATCCGTTCATACCATTTTTTCAGGCGCTTCCAATCCTTTTTGGCTGTCATGACGCTGAGCCACTGAAACGTATAAGGCAGAATGTCAGGAGAAAAAGTTCCGGCTTTTTCAAAGATGGCCTCGTCGTTTTTCAGCAGGAATTCAAGGTGAAGCCGGGCAAACTGAATTTCGGGAGTGTCAGGCAGTCCGTGCAAAACGTCAAGTTCCCGCTTCAGCCATTTCGGCCGGGACAGAAGGGCGCTCCAAATCTCCCCGAATATCCGAAGTCTTTCATATTGAAAAATGTCTTTCTTGAGCAGGAGTTCGCGAACGGCGCCTGGCGTTTTTTCTAAAAACGGATCGAGCGAAAAAGAGAGCGCATACGTTTTCAGCTCATCAATCGAGCTGTAAATCGTGTCCATCAGCTGTTCGATATAAGGGTTGAGCGAATAAAAATCTTTTTCCGGATCGATGCGCATGTTTTCGATCAGCGTATGCATCGCAAGCCATGTCGCAAGGGCTGCATGGATCTGGTACATTTTTTTCAGCTCCGGTTCAGACGGCGTCCGCTTTTTTAGCGCTGAAAAATAGCCGTAGTAAAGGTATTGCATCGTTTGCTGGCCTTTCGGCGTCCGCTGTTCCCAATGCCTGAATTCCGATTCGAAAAAACGTTTCCAGTTTTCGAACGTTGGCCGCACGTTTTCAGGGCTGAGCCGAAGCTGGTTTAACAAAAGCCGCTGATCAAAGGATTGGCGCTGTTCTTTCCAATATTCCGTAAAAGTTCCCAATCGTTCATATTGTGCATATAAATATAAGTAAACGGCAAGGATGTGGCGGCAGATTTTTTTTGCCGGGCATGAACAACTGCTTTTTTTGACGTCGGACAGATCGATTGTCACTTTCACCGGCACGACGTCCTGTACGTAGGCTGCCGCCGTATGCCCGCTGAGCGGTTTGACCCGATAGACCGAATCCTGCCTGTATAAAATAAGGGCTTTTTTTAGAAGCTGAATGTTATCTTCATCGTGCGGAAGCACATGCTTAAACTGTTCAGCGGCTTCCATTACAACTGTTTTTGAGATCATTTCCTGAAGCATGTCTATCGCTCCTAACCGAATGACTTTTAAAAAGTTTCCAATCTCTCTATTATAGCTTAATCCGCTGATGCAAAAAAGATTTTCTCTGGAAAAGGACATAAAAACGGACAGCTGTCGAATAATGTAATAGACTATGGCAAATCGATACTTAACAGCATATAATCTGAATATAACGCAAAAATGAGTATGATTTCATGGAAGCTGAAAGGAAAAAGGTATGGATGATAAGGAATTGAATCAGGAAGAGTTTTTGAAAATTCTCATGCACGCTTATGACATTGGCGAAAAGTCGCATGACATTACGACAAAAGAATTGCTTGAAGATCTGATTGTTCATATCAAAAATGGTTATACAACGTAAAAAGCCGCAAACTCTGTTTGGCGGCTTTTTCGTTCAGCAAAAACAGCCCCATTCCTGCAAAAACCGCTATGTTACATCATATAAAGACCCTCCATCCCCGGAATCTCCCGCTATTTGTCAGGATTCATTTCTTTCAGAACCGCGATAAATATGTATAATCAAGGTAAAGGTGAAATTTGCTGAAAATTTAAATAAATGAAAGAAGCTTAGGGGGGCTCTTATGCGGGACAAGCTCGGCTTTAAAGACGTGTTCTTCGTTTTGAAAAAAAGGTGCGCGATCATCATTCTGATCACGATGGCGGCGGCTGCATCGAGCGCCGCAGTCAATTATTTTCTGCTCACACCGATCTACCAGGCAACCGCCCAAATCCTCGTCAATGGCCGCCAAACCTCAAATTTTGCCGACATTCAGACCAATCTTGAACTCATCAATACGTATAACGTCATCATGAAAAGCCCTGTCATTTTGAATAAAGTGAAAGATGATCTCGGCCTTCGCGAAACGGCGGACGAACTCAAGAATAAAATGACCGTTGTCAGCGAAAACGAATCACAGATTGTCAGTATTTCCGCGACTGACAAGGATTATTCCAAAGCGGCCGCCATCGCAAATACAGTCGCTTCCGTTTTTCAAAGAGACATTCAAGACATCATGAACGATAAAGCCGAGGTCACCATCGTCACAAAAGCCGTACCGTACGGTTCACCTGCGCCTGTCAGCCCGAACAAAACATTCAATATCGCTGTCTTCACGATGTTTGGATTGCTGTTTGGAGCCGGGCTCGCCTTTATTCTTGAGCTTTTGAACAACACGGTGAAAAACGAGGGTGACGTTGAAAATAGGCTGGAACTTCCCGTATTGGGGAACATTTTATTCACGAAGCCGAAAAAAGGACAGGCCGTCAGCCGGATGAACGGTACGGTCGGAAAAGGTCAGGCGCTTTGACCGCTTTACGGGAGGTTTGGTTATGATTGATATTCACTGCCATATTCTTGCGGCCCTTGATGACGGGGCAGGGTGTATGGACGACAGTCTTGAAATGGCGAAACAAGCCGTTTCTCAGGGAATAGACACCGTCATTGCCACCCCGCACCACAGAATCGGCATATGCGAAAATCCAAAAGAGGCGGTCCTCGCCCGCATGACAGCATTGAAGACAAGGCTCAGGCAGGAAAGCATTCCGCTGACCATCCTGCCTGGCCAGGAAATCCGCTTATACGGCGAAATAAAAGATGACCTCGAACGCGGCAGGCTGCTAAGTCTCTCCGGAACAAAATATGTGCTGATCGAGCTTCCTTATCACCATGTGCCGCGCTATGCAGAAAAGCTGATGTTTGATCTTCTGCTGAACGGATTCATCCCGGTCATCGCCCACCCTGAGCGGAATATGGAAATAATGGAAAACCCCGACCGTTTATATCGGCTCGTCAAAACAGGCGCATGCGTCCAGATTACTTGCTCAAGTCTGACCGGGCATTTCGGGAGAAACGTCAAAAAGCTGGCCCGCCGCTTCATCGAAGCCAATCTCGTCCACTTCATCGCATCGGATGCACATAATGTAAAGGTTCGCTCCTTCTTTTTTGACGTATTGGAAAACGAATATGGCCCTGATTTTTTGAGTATGTTTATAGAAAATGCCGGGCTTCTTATCAAAAACCGTGATATTCATAAGATTACGCCGCTACCGGTCAAAAAGAAAAAGCTCTTGGGTCTGCTCTAAAGCGTTGCATCAACCGGCATATATACAGACAGAGGAGGAGCACCATGAACATTTCCATCGTTGGCACCGGGTATGTCGGTCTTGTGACAGGCGCCTGCCTGTCGGACATCGGCCACTATGTTACATGTATCGATATCGATGAACAAAAGGTCGGGCTGTTGAGAAAAGGGTTATCGCCGATTTATGAACCTGGGCTCCAGGATTTGATCCGGAGGAACCTCGCCCGCCGCAGACTCGCCTTTGAAACGGATTTTAAAAAAGGCATTTCAGGGGCTGATATTATATTTATTGCGGTCGGCACTCCGCAAAAGGAAAACGGCCAGGCCGACCTCCGATATATTGAGAGTGCGGCTGTAATGATCGGCCGCCATGTAAAGCGGGACTGCCTCGTGGTCACGAAAAGCACCGTCCCCGTGGGCACGAGCGAATGGATTTCAAACATCATTAAACGCTACGCAAGGAATCGTGTGCAAATATCGGCTGCATCCAATCCCGAATTTTTGCGGGAGGGCTCAGCGATTTATGATACGTTTCACGGAGACCGGATCGTGATCGGCGCCGAGAATGAACAAACGGCCGCTATTCTCGAACAAGTCTTTGCTCCTTTTGGCATTCCTGTTTTTAAAACGGATATCAGAAGTGCAGAGATGATTAAATATGCATCAAACGCCTTTCTTGCCACGAAAATCAGCTTTATAAACGAAATTTCGAATATTTGCGAGAAGGTCGGCGCAGATATTGAGTCTGTCGCATACGGAATGGGACAGGACAAAAGAATCGGCCACCGGTTTCTAAAAGCCGGCATCGGCTACGGCGGCTCTTGTTTTCCGAAAGATACGAACGCCCTTGTCCAAATTGCCGGCCATGTGGAGCACGATTTCGAACTGCTCAAGTCTGTGATCAAGGTGAACAATGAGCAGCCGATCCTGTTGGTCGAGAAAGCGGAAAGGCGGCTCGGAGGCTTGAAAGACAAAGTGATTTCTCTGCTTGGCCTTTCCTTTAAACCGAATACTGACGATATGAGGGAGGCTCCGTCAATCGTCATTGCCGAAGCGCTTGCCGAAAGGGGAGCGAAGATGAAAGCGTTCGACCCGATTGCGGCTGAAAATGCAAAACGGGTCTTAGCAGAAGGCGTTCAATATGCGGAGACGATTGAAGAAGCGGTAAAACGCTCTGATGCGGTGATGATTTTGACAGACTGGGAAGACATAAAAGCATTCCCTTTAGCATCCTACAGAGAGCTGATGGATGCCCCGATCATTTTTGACGGGCGAAACTGCCACGAATTGCGGGAAGCGATAGAAGCCGGTGTTGAATACCATTCCGTCGGCAGGCGGCAAGTTGTCCCCGTTCATATGCAGGCGGCGCATCTTTTACAGCAGTGGAATGACAATCCCGCCGTATGCGAACGCTGCTGCGATTAAGAACGCCGGATGAACGCGGAATTTTGTCAAGGCGATCAAAGAGACCAATGCGATTGCAAGCGCTTGGATCAAGCCGATGGAATAAATCGCATCACCGCCGATTTCCCATGTCAACAACAGCATCATAACGGCGAGCACGGGCTGGACGGACAGCGTCATTCCTTTTACCGCATCTGACTTTCGGAAGCGGCGGATCAGTTTAAGCAATAAAATAAGAGCGATTGCTGAAGGCAGCACGGTCGCTATCAGAGCGACGATTATTCCGGGCCATCCCAATACGCTGTAGCCGACATATGCGGCAATTTTCGTGGCGATCGGGCCGGGCAAAGCGTTCGCAAGCGCCAGCATGTTGGAAAATTCATCTTTTGAAAGCCAATGAAAATGGCGGACGACCTCTTCAAAATTAAGGGGAATCGAAGCGGGACCGCCGCCGTACCCGAGCAGGTTTGCGATAAAAAACGCCCAAAACAAGTACAATGCGATCATGAAGCAGACACTCCTTTATCCTTTCGCTCTGCGGCCTTTCGTTTCAATTTAAAATGGAAAGCGCCGTAAGCCAGAAACACCGTGACGACGATGCCCGAATGAATCGAAAACACCTGAAGACCCAAAAATGCAATAATGAAAAAAAGGACGCCGGTGACGATTCCGAAGCCTTTCAGCGCTTTTTGGCCAAATTCGTATGCCATCTGCCCTAGCATCACGGCGATGACCGGGGTAACAGCGCCGATCATGCCGTTTACGACCTTCGAATGGCTGAGCACGTTGACTGCAGCAAACAGCATGGCCATCGCTGTGCAAGTCGGCAAAATGTGCGCCGCTGTCGCCACGACGGCCCCGGGAATACTTTTTATTTTATACCCTAAGTACGCCGACATCTTTGTTGCGATCGGCCCTGGCAGCGCATTGGCAAGCGCCAGGATTTCTCCGAATTCACCATCATCGATCCATTTGAATTTTGTAACGGCTTCATGGCGGATCAGCGGAATAACGGAAGGTCCGCCGCCGAACCCCAATATCCCGGCCCTCATCATCGCGATGATCAGTTCGCGGTAAGGATGCTTCATGTCACTTCCTCCTTTTTACAGCTTCATTCCCATGCGGCTCTTATAGCGCTTGATCAGCATCTGGCAGTCCACGCTGACGACGCCTTCCAAAGGGTAGAGGCGCTTTGTCAGGAATTCCTCCATTTCGTGATCATTGGCAAAGATTCCGTGCATATGGAGCTTGCTCGGCCCGGTCATATGATAGAGGCTTGTGACGGCAGGTTCCTTTTCGAGCGCAGCGGCAACGGCCTCTAAATATTTGGGCTCGACTTCTACATTAAAAAAGACCGATACGGGAATTCCGACCTTCACTGGGTTGATCACGGCGGTGAACTTTTCGATGATGCCTTCTTCCATCAAATTGTTGATCCTCGTTTGAACGGCAACCCGCGACAGACCTACACGCTTCCCCAGATCAGTATAAGAAATCCTTCCTTCCTCATGGAGAATCGATAGAATTTTTTTATCTGTTTCATCAAGAACTAAATTTGGCATATGGTAATCAAGACTCATACACGTACCTTCCTTTCATATCGTCTTTCATCGTATCGCAATCTTTTTTGTTTTTTGAAAAACGTTTTGTAAATTGTATCATATATTGGATTTCGGTATGAATGGTTTTATCGATTTTATTCAACTTTATGAAAAATGATTGGAAGGTTTTCTTCCGCGGAGGTAGAACCTGGAGATTCCGGCCGATATACTTCAAAAGAAAAACAGACGTTTTAACAGAAAGGAAGGAATATGGAGAAATTAAGAATCGGAACGAAACAGATGGTCGTCAGTCCCCATTATCTCGCGTCGCTTGCCGGACACCGGATGCTGGAAAAAGGGGGAAACGCGTTTGATGCAGCCGTTTGCGTCAGCGCTTGCCTCGCGGTCGTCTATCCCCATATGACGGGACTCGGCGGGGATTCTTTTTGGCTGATGTACCGTTCGGAGAGCGGAGAGGTAACGGGTTTCAACGGCAGCGGAAGATCGGGCATGCGGGTGACCCGCGAATGCTACAAAGGGGAGCCTGTCATCCCGGAGAGAGGCGTTTTGAGCGCAATTACGGTTCCGGGCATGGCTGACAGCTGGGACGAAGTTTTGAAAACTTACGGTCGTTTAACGCTGAAAGAGGTGCTTGAGCCGGCGATCGCGTACGCTGAAGAGGGGTTCCCCGCCTCGACGGATCAATGCCGGACCACCGAAAAACATGCCGAATGGCTTTCCGGAATCCCGGTGACATCAGACATTTTTCTTCCGGGCGGAAGGCCTCCCGCCGAAGGTGAACGCTTTGTGCAAAAAGAGCTGGCCGGGACGTTAGCCCTTCTTGCGGAAAAAGGAAAAAACGCATTTTATAAAGGGGAAATCGCCCAATCGATAGCCGGTTATTTGCAAAACAACGGAGGATTGCTCACACTGGAAGATTTCATGCGCCATAAAGGGGAATGGGTCACACCGCTTTCTTCCTCATACAGAGGGTATGACGTCTATAAAATGCCGCCTAATTCCCAAGGGTTTGCAGGGCTCATGACGCTGAACATCCTGGAACACTATGATTTTACGAAAATCCCCCATGGTACCTTTGAATACTATCATCTCTTGATCGAAGCATTAAAGCGAAGCTTTGCCGACCGCAACGAGGTTCTGACAGATCCCGATTTTTCGCCGGTGCCGCTCGAACGTTTGCTTGACAAGGAGTACGCGAGAGATATCGCGGAGAATATCGGCGATGAAGCGAAGCCGCTTGCAAGCCCGCTGGTCGGCAGCGATACGGCATATGCAGCGGTTGCAGACGAAGAAGGAAATGCTGTGTCTTTTATTCAAAGCCTCTATTTTGAATTCGGATCAGGCGTGACGGCGGGCGAAACGGGAATCATTCTGCAAAACAGAGGATCGTTTTTCTCTCTTGACCCCGGGCATGTCAACAGACTGGAGCCCGGAAAAAGAACGTTCCATACATTGATGCCGGCCATGGCGTGCAAAGGCGGCAGACCGAAAATCCTTTACGGGACACAGGGAGGGGAAGGGCAGCCGCAAACCCAAACCGCTCTTTTGACGAGAATGATCGATTACGGAATGGACCCGCAAACGGCTATCAATGAGCCGAGATGGTTGTGGGGCAGAACGTGGGGAGATTATGTCGCAGGCGTGAGAATCGAAAACAGGGTGGACGAAGAAGTGATTCAAAAGCTGAAAGAGCGGGGGCATCTGGTCACCGTTGTCGATGATTTTGACGGCGTGATGGGACATGCGGCAGCGATCCAAATCGATGATCAAGGCTTCCCGAGGGGGGGGAACTGATCCGCGCTGCGACGGGGCAGCGATAGGAAAGTAAATGTTCGAAACAAATCTTTTGACACAATTTTTTCCACGAGCTATAATTATCTCGAAATCGAGATAATTTGGGAGGCGAAAACGTTGGCTAAAGATTTTTACACCGCGATTAAAGAAAGGCGTTCAATTTATGGAATCTCTAAAGATGTAAAGGTATCGGACGACAAAATTCGGGAAATCGTCGAGTTTGCCGTCAACCACACCCCGTCATCATTCAATTCGCAAAGCTCAAGGGCCGTTGTTCTATTGGGCGGGCAGCATGATAAGTTTTGGGAAATCACAACCGAAACGCTGCGAAAAATCGTTCCTGCCGATCAATTTGCAAGCACGGAAGAAAAAATGAACGCTTTCGGCAGCGGCTACGGCACGGTTCTGTTTTTCGAAGATCAAAACGTCATTAAAGGACTTCAAGAACAATTTGCATTGTATAAAGACAATTTCCCAATCTGGTCTGAGCAGTCTTCTGGCATGCTCCAGCTTGTCGTATGGACCGCTTTGGAGAGCGAAGGTCTCGGAGCTACTTTGCAGCACTACAACCCGCTCGTTGATGAGGAAGTCAAAAAAGAATGGAACATCCCTGAAAGCTGGAAGCTGATCGCGCAAATGCCGTTCGGCCATCCAGTAGCAGAGCCTGGAGAAAAAGATTTCGCGCCGATTTCAGAACGCGTGAAAATCCATAAATAAAAGGAACAAAAATACCCAATGAACGGCCGTTCATTGGGTATTTTGCTGCATATTCTACCAGTCTATGATGTTGAAACCTCATTCGAAACTTCTATAAAATGCTGCAAAGCCGGATTGCGGTTGTCCTTTCTGTGGGCGGTGACCCATTCTGCCCGAAGCGAAAGGTCATCGATTTCCCTGTAGACCACATCAAGGTTAAACAGCCGTTTGGCCGCCGTCGGCACGACCGCAACCCCCATTCCGGCAGATACGAGGCCGATCACCATTTGATATTCGGTCGCTTCCTGGGCGATGTTGGGAACGAAGCCGGCCTGCTCGCACGAAAAAATGAAGTCAGTGTATAAAGAAGGCCATGCTGATTTGTCGATCGCAATCAGTGACTCGTCTTCAAGATCACGCAGATAAATCCGGGATTTTTTAGTAAGCGGGTGGTATTTAGGAAGCGCGAGTACGCAATGGCTTTTCTTCACTGTGTATGACTTCAGTTCATCGTTTCCTAACGGAGGGTGCAAAACGCCGATGTCGATGTGTCCGTTTAATAAGGCTTCGATTTGGTTTGGGGTCGACAGCTCCCGCAATTCAATGTTGACTGAAGGGAATTGTCTGCGGTACTCCCTGATGATCGGCGGCATAATTTCGTATGTCGCCGAGCCGACAAAGCCGATCACGAGCCTGCCGAGTTCACCCCGGGCGGTCCGCTGGGCCATGTCAACCGCCTGATCGATCTGGGACAGGCCTTCTTTTATCTGCTTTAAAAAAACGCCGCCTGCCGCCGTCAGCTTGACGGCTCTTTTTGACCTCTTCAGCAAGGTGACGCCAATCTCACTTTCTAGCTGCTTAATCTGCTGGCTGAGCGGAGGCTGAGTCATTTTCAGCCGAAGAGCTGCTTTTCCGAAATGCAGCTCTTCGGCTACAACCATAAAATAACGAAGGTGGCGCAGCTCCATTTTTCACTCATTCCTTTCTGAATGCGATTTCAGTCGTTTTACATATTAATTGTAAGACAAAGAAGTATTGGAAAACAATTTCCACAAGATGTATATTTAATAATACAATAATTTTATTAAAAATTCATTGTAAATGAATGAAAATGGAGGAGTGAGGGCTTTGAAAAAAGTAGCCGCTGAAAATGAAACTCTTACGGTAAGAGGAGCAGAGCTTGTGGTGGATAGTCTCATTCAGCAGGGTGTCACTCATGTTTTCGGTATTCCGGGAGCAAAAATCGATGCGGTATTTGACGTGTTGAAAGACAAAGGGCCTGAATTGATCGTATGCCGTCACGAGCAAAATGCAGCATTTATGGCGGCGGCAGTCGGACGATTGACTGGAAAGCCCGGTGTTTGCCTGGTGACCTCAGGTCCGGGAGCTTCTAATTTAGCTACCGGTCTTGTAACAGCCAATACAGAAGGAGATCCGGTTGTTGCTCTTGCTGGTGCTGTAAAGAGAGCGGATCGTCTTAAAAAGACCCATCAATCAATGGATAATGCGGCGTTATTTCAGCCGATTACGAAATACAGCGCAGAAGTTGAAGATCCTAACAATATTCCTGAAGCCGTAACAAATGCGTTCAGAGCGGCAGCTTCTGGACAGGCCGGCGCAGCCTTTCTCAGCTTTCCGCAGGACGTAACAGCCGGTCCGGCTACCGCTAAACCGGTAGGAACCTTGCCTGCGCCGAAACTGGGCGCAGCTCCGGATGAACTCATCAGTGCGGCCATCGCCAAAATTCAAAATGCAAACCTTCCTGTCGTGCTTGTCGGAATGAAAGGCGGAAGACCTGAAGCAATAGAAGCTGTCCGCCGTCTGCTGAGAAAAGTGAAGCTTCCGTTTGTCGAAACGTATCAGGCAGCGGGAACGCTTGCTCATGATTTGGAAGACCAATACTTCGGACGAATTGGATTATTCTGCAATCAGCCCGGAGATATTTTATTGGAAAAAGCGGATGTCGTCTTGACGGTCGGGTACGATCCGATTGAATACGATCCGGTATTGTGGAATAAAAAAGGCGAACGAAGCATTATTCACCTAGATGAAATTCAAGCGGAAATCGATCACGATTATCAGCCGGACATCGAACTAATCGGGGATATCGCAGCGACTTTGGACCATATTGAACACGATTCGCTTCCTGTCTCAATCGACAAATCGCTCGTGCCTGTGCTACATCAGTTAAGCAAAGCATTGAAGGAACAAAGCGAGCCCCCTAAAGAGAAGCAATCAGACCGCGTGCATCCGCTGCAAATCATTCACGATTTGCGCAATTTGGTGAGCGATGATGTCACGGTGACATGCGATATTGGCTCTCATGCCATTTGGATGTCTAGATATTTCCGATGCTACCGTCCGCTTGGCCTGCTGATTTCAAACGGCATGCAGACGCTCGGCGTCGCTTTGCCTTGGGCGATTGCAGCATCTATTGTAAACCCGGGACAAAAAATCGTATCCGTTTCAGGAGACGGCGGCTTCCTGTTCTCGGCGATGGAATTGGAAACAGCGGTCAGATTAAAAGCTCCGATCGTACACCTTGTATGGAATGACAGCGCATATGACATGGTGGCGTTCCAGCAGGAAATGAAATACAACCGGACTTCCGGAGTCGACTTTGGCAATATAGATATTGTAAAATACGCTGAAAGCTTTGGAGCAAAAGGCTTAAGGGTTAATTCGCCGGAAGAATTGAAAGAAGTGCTTCAGCAGGGTCTTGATGCAGAGGGTCCTGTCGTCATTGATATTCCTGTCGATTACAGCGACAACATTCATTTGGCAGACCAACGTTTCCCTAAAGCGTTTGAGGAACAATTAAAAAAAGAAACCTCTAAGCAATCTTGATCACAGCACGTTCAGTCATCATATTAAAATCAAGGGAGTGAAAAGAGGAAAATGAAAAGTATAAGCAAGCAGAAAGTCATTCAATCCATCGATAAAAATCTTGACCAGGTCTATCAGGTCTCAACGATGGTTTCCCTATTGGACGGTATTTATGACGGGGACTTTTACATGTCGGAAATAAAAGAGCACGGCGACTTCGGGATCGGCACGTTTAATCAGCTCGACGGGGAACTGATCGGGTTTGACGGCGAGTTTTACCGTCTCCGTTCAGATGGAAAAGCCTATCCCGTTCAAGAAACGGACTGTTCTCCTTTTTGTTCGCTGACGTTCTTCCGTCCGGACATTTACCATGAGATCAATCAGCGAATGACGCTCGAAGAGTTTGAAAAAGAGATGAAGAAGATCATGCCGAGCGAAAACCTGTTTTACGCGATCCGCATGGACGGCGTCTTTAAAAAAGTAAAAACGAGAACGGTGGAATTGCAGGAAAAACCGTACGTGCCGATGGTCGAAGCGGTGAAATCCCAGCCGATCTTCGATTTTGACGACATCAAAGGCACGATCGTCGGTTTTTGGACGCCTCAGTTTGCCCACGGCATCGCCGTATCAGGCTTCCACCTTCATTTTATTGATGAAGATCGCAATGGCGGCGGACATGTATTTGATTATGAAATCGAAAAATGTACGGTTCAGATTTCGCAAAAACTGAATATGAACCTCAGATTGCCGAATACGAAGGATTTCTTTAAAGCTGATTTAGCAAGCCACGATCTTGTGGCAGGCATTGAAGCGACGGAAGGAAATCCGGAGCAATAATGAAGTGAAGCCCTCTTTCCGAAAAAAGAGGGCTTTTTTTCAGCCATTACCGCTTCTTTCCTAAAATCAACACCCCTTTAAGGCAGAATGAAAGCGGATGGCCGTTTTCGGCCAGGACAATTTGGAATTCATCGCGGCATGCTTGTGATGATCCGGTCAAATGGGCGGCAATGTCCGGCCTTTTTTCCTCAGGTACCGCTCCCCGGTGAATCCAGTTGTCGTATTCAATGGGGATGTTCCACCTTCCCTGTTCCATATAATCCAGGCCGTTTTCTTCAAACCATTTGTTCCATTCGGCCAGCGAATATTCCCGGACGTGCGACGGGTCTCTCATCCGATTGAGCCGATTGATAAACTGGTCGAGGGCCTTGTCTTCAGGTGCGTGATGGTCCACGAGGATAAAGTTGCCCCCCTGCTTTAATACGCGGGCGATTTCTGACATCGCCCGGCTGATGTCAGGGAAATGATGAGCCGCAAACCGGCATGTGACGATATCAAAAGAAGCGTCCGGGAAATCGAGCTTTTCCGCATCTCCTTGAAGAAACGTCACATTGCAGGCGTTTTTTTCTTTCGCATAAAGGGCAGCGGTCTTGACCATTTCCTCAGTAACATCGATGCCTGTGCACTGCATGACGAAGGGCGAAAATGCAATCGCTGTATGCCCCGCTCCCGCTCCGACGTCAAGCAGGGCTTCATCTCCTGCAAGCGGCACGCTTTTTACCATTGCTTCAAGATCCTTTCCTGCTGAAAACAGCGGTTCATCACGGTATTGCTCAGCGTTTTTCGAAAATTGCTGTTGTGCTCTCGTTTTCATAACCATCATCCTCCTTAAAATGGTTATAGATTTATCGTAACGACATCGACATCTATCAGTCCAAGATATAAAATGTATGAATACAATAGTCTGAAACTATGGAGGTGCGGCCATGGATATGAGGCTTTTTGAATACACGGCGGAAATATATAAAAAAGGCAGCTTTACGAAGGCGGCTGACAGCCTCCACATCGCCCAGCCATCGCTGAGCCAGCAGATCAAAAAACTGGAGGGCGAGCTCGGTTTTCCTTTGTTATCGAAAAAGGGGAGCCGTGTCACCCACTCCGCAAGGAATGAGGTTTATTCAAAGAGCCCAGGACATATTGCGGGCAAGAGACGATCTGCTGCGCGAAATGCAGGATCAGCGCCAGGGGATGGGTACGGGGCTGTCGATCGGTGTACCTGCGGTAACGGGAGGGCACCTTTTGCCTCCGCTATTGAAGACGTTTTTTGAAAAACATCCGGGCGTGCGCGTTCAGCTGATAGAAGAATCACCTGCAGCATTAGAACAAATGACGGAAAAAGGCGAAATTGATTTGGCGATTTTGCCGCTGCCCATCGATAATGAACGGCTCGTTACCGTTCCGATATTGACGGAGCCGCTTTTTCTCGCCGTTCCGTTTGAAAAGCAGAGCTGGATGACTGAACAGATGCAGTCGTTCATTTATTCTGTTCGGAGAGAGACCGAAAAAAGAGCCGTTTCCTTGCAAGCTGCCGAGGATGTGCCGTTTATTTTATTAAAAGAGGGATACGGTTTCCGCAGAACGGTGCTTGATTTGTGCGCAAAAGCAGGGTTCAAACCAAAGGTCACATTCAAAACGAGCAGCATTGAAACCGCACAGTCCCTCGTTGAAAACGGAATGGGCGTCACGATTGTCCCGCAAATGGTGATGAGGAAATCGTCTCCGCGTCTCGTCTATGTCCCTTTGCAATCTGCACCGACCCGAACGATTGTGTTTGCTTATTCGGAAAGCTGTTATGTCAGTCTCGCCGCACAAGCTTTTATGGAGACGGCGCAAAACAGCTTGAAAAAAGACCTCTTGTGATCAAGAGGTCTAGCCGTTTCGCTCCGCAGGCCGCCTGGCGGGTTACCCGAGAATCATTTTGATTTTTCCAGCTTTAGCGGAGCAGGTATGGTTTTATCGACTTTTTTGCCGTTCAGAATATCTTGCGCCGCCTGGACGGCAAGCTTTCCGATCAATTCAGGCTGCTGGGCGATCGTTGCCGCCATTTCTCCCGTTTTGACCGCTTTAATCGCATCTTCATTTCCGTCAAATCCAACGACGAGAATGTCTTTCCCCGAGCTTCTGATCGCTTCGATCGCACCGAGCGCCATTTCGTCATTGTGGGCGAATACGGCTTGAATATCAGGATTTCCCTGCAGGAGGTTCTCCATGACGTTTAATCCCTTTGTGCGGTCAAAGTCGGCCGTTTGCCTTGCGATGACATCGAGCTTTTGGTCGGCTGTTTTGTGAAAGCCTGAACCCCGTTCCCGCGTAGCAGACGCGCCCGGAACGCCCTCGAGCTCGGCGACTTTTGCGCTTTTGCCGAGCCGTTCAACGATGTAATCGGCCGCCATTTGTCCGCCCTTGACATTATCTGAAGCCACAAGGGTTTCAACTTTTCCTTTTTCGGCAGATCTGTCAAGGGTAACGACCGGGATGCCGAGCGAATTTGCCGATTGGACGGCGGTGGAAATCGCCGATGAATCGGCCGGATTAATCAGCAGCGCGTCAACGCCTTGCTGAAGAAGGTCCTCGACATCGTTTGTCTGTTTTGCCGAATCGTCCTGGGCGTCAACGACGATCACTTTGATGCCGCGTTTTTTCGCTTCATTCACAACGCCGTTTTTTAACGATACGAAAAACGGGTTTTTCAGCGTTGAGACAGATAAACCGATTTTGATTTCTTTTCCGTTTTCTTTTTTGGGCTTCGCCCACTCAGGCGGCTCCAATGAACAGGCTGACAGGAAAAGCAGCGCCAGCGCCGTAACTACCGTTAGCAATTTTTTCATGAATCGTGTCCCCCTTATGCGGATTTCTTGCGGTCAAGCAAAACTGCGATCAAGATGACGATCCCTTTGACGACCATTTGGAAAAACGAAGAAACGCCGAGCAGGTTCAAGCCGTTGTTTAATGTCCCGATGATCAGCACGCCGATCAACGTGCCGGCGATTCTTCCCCTTCCTCCGGCAAGGCTTGTTCCGCCCAATACGACCGCGGCGATGGCGTCCAGCTCATAAGAGGTCCCTGCCGTCGGCTGCGCCGAATTGAGGCGCGACGTCAAAATGGCGCCCGCTAATGCAGATAAAAGGCCTGCGAGAGAATAGATCATGATCTTGATGCGGGATACCTTGATGCCTGAAATGAGCGCCGCTTTTTCATTGCCGCCGATCGCATATGTGCGGCGGCCGAACGGCGTCTTGTGAAGGATGGCCCAAAGCAGGATAAAGGCGGCTGCCATCGTGACGGCGGGGACGGGGATGCCTAAAAAGTATCCGCGTCCGAATAGCTGAAAGCCGTAGTGGTTACCGAGCCCCGTAATCGGATTTCCGTCCGTATACACCATCGTGAGGCCGCGGAAAATCGTCATTGTCGCCAGCGTTGCGATAAATGGAGCCATTTTCCCCTTCGTGATCAAAAGTCCGTTTACCATGCCGAGCAATGCCCCGATCAGACAGCCGATGACGACCGCGAGTATCGGGTCGATTCCGCCCGTGATCATCCCTGCGATTAAAGCGCTTGAAAGGGCGAGAATTGCTCCGACGGACAGGTCGATCCCCCCGGTCAGAATAACAAAAGTCATACCGAACGCAATCAAAGCATTAATGGCGACCTGTCTTAACAGGTTTAAAATATTTAATGGTTCTAAAAAGCCCGGGTTTAACAGCGATACGATAACAACAAGAATGATGAGGCCGAGAAACGCACCGAGCTTTTGCAAAATAGAGTCGAGATACACGTTTTTTCCCATTTCTTTTGCGGGTTGAGTGTTCATGTTACAGCCCTCCTGTAGCGAGTGTCATAATCCGTTCTTGTGTGGCGTCTTGCCGCGATAGTTCTCCGCTTAAGCTTCCTTCGCGGATGACAAGCACGCGGTCGCTCATGCCGAGAATCTCGGGAAGCTCGGAGGAGACCATTAAGATCGCGACGCCGCGGTCTGTCAGCTCATTCATCAGCTGATAAATTTCCCGTTTTGCCCCGACATCGACGCCCCGTGTCGGCTCATCCAGGATCAGCACTTTCGGCCCGATGCCGATCCATTTGGCGATCACCGCTTTTTGCTGGTTTCCGCCTGAAAGGCTGCCGACCGGCGTTTCCGAAGAATCCGTTTTGATCATAAGCCGCTTGATCAAAAGGTCGACGAATTGCTGTTCGCTTTTGTGATCGATCCATCCTTTAGGGGAAAAGCTTGCAAGATTCGGCAGTGCGATGTTTTCCCGAATCGATGCGTCAAGCACAAGCCCTTCGTCCTTCCGGTTTTCGGTAATCAGGCCGATGCCTTTTTGCACCGCATCGCTCGGCGTTTTGATCACCGCTTTTTTGCCGTCGATCAAAATGGCGCCCGCATCGAGCGGATCGAGGCCGAAGATCGCTCTCATGATTTCCATGCGGCCCGCGCCCATCAGCCCGGAGACGCCGACGATTTCACCGGCGCGGACGTGAAAGCTGATATTTTCGAATAATCCTTTTTTCGTTGCGCCCCTGACCTCAAGAACGATTCGGCCGGGCTTTGGATTCCGCTCAGGATAGCGCTCTGTGAGCTCCCGGCCGACCATCTTTTTGACGACTTCATGAAAATCGGTATCGGAAATGTTTTTCGTATCGACCGTATTTCCGTCGCGCATCACCGTAATCCTGTCGCAAATCGCAAAAATTTCTTCCATGCGATGGGAAATATAAACGATGGAAACGCCGTTTTTCTTTAACGATTCGATAACGGCAAACAATTTGTTGATTTCCCGGTCGGTCAGGGCCGCGGTCGGTTCGTCCATGATGATCACCTTTGCATCGGTCATCAGCGCTTTGGCGATTTCTATCATTTGCTGCTGGCCCACCGAACAGAGCCCGGCTTCTTTTTCAAGAGAAATGGAGACTCCGAGTTTTTCAAATTGCTCTTTTGCTAGCGCTTTCATTTTCTTGCTGTTTAAAAATCCGAGTTTTGAAGACAGTTCCCGGCCGATATACAGATTTTCCAATACGGTCATGTCAGGCCAAATATTCAGCTCTTGATGGATAAAGGCAATGCCGTGTTGTTCAGCTTCTTTCGGACCGGAAAAATAGGTTTCTCTGCCGTTGATTTTGATCGTTCCGCTGTCAAGCTTGTGAAGGCCTGTTAATAGATTCATCAATGTTGATTTTCCGGCGCCGTTTTCTCCCATCAAGGCATGGACTTCGCCTTCGTGAAGCTCGAAGGAAACGCCTGTTAACACCCGGTTTTGACCAAATGCTTTATAGATGTCCTTCATTTCGATATACACCTGCTGCACCTTCCTTCTATTTAAAAAATCACCCCGGCATGCAATATGCAGTTTGCATAAGGGGTTGCTTCCCCGGTACGGATCACGGCTTTTGCCTGCTTTGTCGCTTCTTTAAATGCCTCGTGTGACATATATTCAATCGTCTGCTTTGCAAAGTGTCCGTGTAAAAATGCGTTCTGCTCCGGATTGCCTGTTTTAATTTCTTCAGCCGCGGTTACTTTTTCGACTGCCATTTCTCCGGCAATCAGCTTTGCGACGTCTTGAAAGCCGGGGGTTCCCAGTGTCAGAGCCAAATCGATTTTCAGAACCCCGGGCGGAACGGGCAAACCGGCGTCTGCGATGACGATGGTGTCGGTATGCCCGAGGTCGGCGAGCACTTTGGCGATATGGCTGTTTAATATGCCGTGTTTTTTCATGACAGCGCCCGCTCCACTTCGGCCCGTTTTGGCATTCCGCCTTGTGCCCCGAATTGTAATACGGACAGGGATGCTGCACGGTTGGCAAAACGCAGGGCTGCTTCGATATCCTTACCTTCTGAAAGAGCGACGGCAAGTCCGGCATTGAAGGTGTCTCCGGCGCCTGTTGTATCAACTGGTTCAACCGGAAATGAAGGGATGAGCCGTTCCTCGGTCCCATTGTGATAGCGGACGCCGTTTTTGCCTTCTGTGATGAACAGTTTGCACGGGAACCGTTTTAGCGCTTCTTCACGGGAAAGGCCTTGAAACAAAATCGATGCTTCGTGTTCATTCGGCGTCATGTACGCCGCATTTTCGATCGTTTCCGGTCTGAGAGGCCGGGCCGGCGCCGGGTTAAGCAGCAGAGGGATGCTAAGCGATTTGCACAGCCCGCTGACATAATCGACGGTGTCCTCCGGAATTTCCTGCTGGATCAGCACGATATCCGCCTGCTGAACCGCCGGGAGCGCCTGTTTGACATAGTCGGGCGTTATATGGTCGTTTGCTCCTTTGACAACGATGATGCTGTTGTCTCCTTCTGCAAGTACGATGTGGGCTGTGCCGCTTTCTGTACCTGTAACCGGTTCCACATAGTCTGTCAAAACACCGTTCGCTTTTAAATTGTCCAGGATCGCTTTCCCGTAATGGTCATCGCCTACGCAGCCGATCATGTACACGTCTGCGCCCAATCTCGCCGCAGCGACCGCCTGGTTTGCGCCCTTTCCCCCGGGAACGGTCTGAAATGAATCGCCAAGCACCGTTTCCCCGGCTTTCGGACGTTTTTTGGACGTCACGACCAAATCCATTGAAGAGCTGCCGATTACGCATATTTTACTCATTGTCATCCGCCTTTCTCGTCGTTTGTCTTTCAATAAAAGTCACCGGCATTTGCACAGCCGATTGTCCAATATATTCGTTTTTCATGACCGAAAGCAGCAATTTTGCCGCTTCTTTTCCCATCTCATAAGCGGGCTGTCTGATCGTGGACAGGGGAGGAAACAGCAATTCGCTTTGCGGAATATCGTCAAAGCCGATAATTTGCAGATCCTCCGGAACTTTGATCTTCCGTTTTAATGCTTCGTGCAGAACGGCCGTTGCCACAATGTCATTGCTTGCGACAATACCGTCTGTTCCGGGATATAGGGAAAACAGCTCGGCAGCCCGCTGCTGTGCTTCCTGAAAAGAAAACGTCTCGGTCGCCATGACATGAAAATCGACGTCGGCTTCGCCTAATATATCGAGGGCCCCGTTAAACCGGTCTCTTGCCGTCTGCAAATGGCCCGGCCCTTTCATAAGAGTGATTCGCTTCGAGTGTCGTTTTATGATTTCTGAAGCGGCGATCTGGCCGCCTTCTCTGCCGTCCGCAAAAACAGACGGCGCATGCGCACCCGTTCTGTCCAGAAAGACGATCGGCATTGATGAATCTTTGTAATTTGGCGCATCTGGATGATTTGTCGCTGAAATCACGCCCACGACGTGATTTTGTTTAAATGTCTGCAAATAGTCGAGCTCTTTTTCAAGATCTTCATCGCTGTTTCCGAAGATAAGACGAAAGCCATGCTGATGAATCTCATCTTCGACGCCTCTGGCCAGCTGCGGAAAAAACGGGTTTGTAATGTCGGGAAGCAGCAGCCCGACCAGCCGCGATTCCCTTTTATAGAGGGATCTGGCTACTTCATTCGGGTGATAATTCAGTTCTTCCATCGCTTTTAGAACCCGGGTTTTCGTCTCTTCATGGACGTATCCGGACTCATTTAGAACGCGGGAAACCGTAGCGACGGATACTTTAGCGGCGAGTGCGACATCCTTAATCGTGGCCAACGAAGACTTCACCCCCTCTTTATGTAACCGTTTACACAAAGAGTATCACGAGCTTGAAGAATTGACAATGAAAAAAACTGCCAGACTGTATTTCTGCAAAGCAATGATATATGAAAGAAAAATATAGGGACGGGATCATAAATATGTCGAATTCATAAACAATAGAATAGTAAGAAAAATTAAAAATGTTAAAGTTTGATGAAATATAGATCAAAAAATTTAAGAGCCGTTTAAAACCTAGGATTATAACCTAAAAAACGATAAAACGAGGTGAATCGATCGGCTCACAAATTGTTTGGTTTTGTTAATCAATCCCGTTCATTGAAGAAAGGAAATGAGCGTTTTTTAGATATAGTCTTTGTGTCATAGGACGGATTTTTCTTTATCAGTCAGAAATGGTGACTTTTTTAACTGTATGCCGATTAAAAAATAAACGGAAACACCGGTGTTTTCCCTATGATAAGCGGATTTCGGACGTTTAAAGATTCATTGCCAGTCCATCTTTCAGCCTTTCTCAGAAAATAGGGATAAACGTACAAAACGAAATGTGAGTAATTTTGAAAACGCATACATCGAAATGTGTTGAAAAATAAGTGAGAGATAAGAACTGTCGATTTCCAAAATTATCAATATGAGGGTAGGTATTAGTAACGTAAGTGAGATGATCTTTGTCACAAAAAATAAAGTCGTTTTCTGTTACATAATGCCGATTGTGATTTCATATTGAACCTATATACTGATGAATGAATTTACAATCAGATTCCAAGAAGGAGATGTAGACAAACAATGTGGGTAATGCTATTAGCCTGTGTGGTCGTTGTTGGGATCGGCATTTATGAAAAGAGGCGCCATCAGCAAAACATCGATGCACTGCCGGTCCGGGTAAACATCAACGGGATACGCGGAAAGTCCACGGTGACAAGGTTAACAACAGGGATATTAATCGAAGCAGGTTACAAAACAGTTGGAAAAACAACCGGGACTGATGCAAGGATGATTTATTGGGACACACCGGAAGAAAAGCCGATTAAAAGAAAGCCTCAAGGGCCGAATATCGGTGAACAAAAGGAAGTCATGAAAGAGACGGTGGAAAGGGGAGCCAATGCGATCGTCAGCGAGTGTATGGCCGTTAACCCTGATTACCAAATCATCTTTCAGGAAGAATTGCTTCAGGCTAATATCGGGGTAATTGTAAACGTTCTTGAAGATCACATGGATGTCATGGGACCGACTTTGGATGAAATCGCAGAAGCGTTTACGGCAACGATTCCTTATAACGGCCATTTGGTTATTACGGATAGCCCTTACACGGATTTCTTTAAAGAAGTAGCTGAAAAACGGAATACGAAAGTCATCATCGCAGATAACTCGAAAATAACGGATGATTATCTCCGCCAGTTTGAGTATATGGTGTTCCCGGATAATGCGTCGCTTGCTCTCGGGGTTGCGCAAGCATTGGGAATTGATGAAGAAACAGCCTTTAAAGGCATGTTGAATGCGCCGCCTGATCCGGGAGCGATGAGGGTGCTGCCGCTGATGAACGCCAAAAACCCTGGCCATTTCGTCAACGGTTTTGCGGCAAATGACGCAGCTTCCACGCTGAACATTTGGAAGCGCGTGAAGGAAATAGGCTACCCGACGGATCAGCCGATCATCATTATGAACTGCCGCGCCGACCGGGTAGACAGGACACAGCAGTTTGCAGATGATGTTCTTCCTTATATTGAGGCAAGTGAACTTGTGCTGATTGGGGAAACGACAGAGCCGATCGTCAAAGCGTATGAAGCGGGCAAAATTCCTGCGGACAAGCTGTTTGATTTGGAGCACAAAACGACAGAAGAAATTATGTTCATGCTGAAAAATAAATTAGAGGGCCGCGTCATTTACGGAATCGGCAATATTCACGGGGCAGCGGAGCCTCTCATCGAAAAAATTCAAGATTACAAGATTAAACAGCTCGTTAGCTAGGAGGAAGAGAACAAAATGTTTGGATCAGATTTATATATCGCCCTCATATTAGGAGTTTTACTCAGTCTAATATTTGCAGAAAAAACGGGAATTGTACCGGCGGGACTTGTCGTACCGGGTTATTTGGGGCTTGTGTTCAATCAGCCGATTTTCATGCTGCTCGTCCTTTTTGTCAGTCTCTTGACATATGTGATCGTAAAATTCGGACTTTCAAAGATCATGATTTTGTACGGACGCAGAAAATTTGCGGCCATGCTGATTACAGGTATTCTTCTTAAAATCGGATTTGATTTCATCTACCCGGCCATGCCGTTTGAGATTGCGGAATTCAGGGGAATCGGTATCATCGTTCCGGGATTAATAGCCAATACGATCCAAAGACAAGGGCTGACCATTACGCTCGGAAGTACGCTTTTGTTAAGCGGAGCAACATTCGTCATTATGTATGCTTACTATCTAATCTAAAGTTAGGTGTGTCAAAACGATGAAAAAACAACTGAACTTTCAGGAAAAGCTGCTGAAATTGACAAAGCAGGAGAAAAAGAAAACGAATAAACACGTTCTTATCGCATTGCCTGTAATATTTTGTCTCATGTTTGTCTTCACCTGGATTGGAAGCGCCAAAACTCCTCCACAAGTCGCGAAGCAAACGGACGCTAAACTGACGGCAACCTTTGTCGGCGATATCATGATGGGCAGAAATGTAGAAAAAGTGACGAATCTGCACGGTTCGGAAAGTGTCTTTAAACATGTGAAGCCATACTTTGATGTGTCAGATTATATAACAGGGAACTTTGAAAACCCGGCAACCAATAAAAAAGACTACCAGCCCGCAGAAAAGAACATTCACCTTCAAACCAATCTGGAGTCTGTGGAAACCTTGAAAAAAATGAATTTCAATGTGCTGAATTTCGCCAACAACCATGCGATGGATTACGGGCAAAACGGTTTGGATGATACGCTTAATAAGTTCACAGAAGAGAATCTGGACATCGTGGGCGCAGGCAAAAACCTCGATGATGCGAAGCAGCATGTATCTTATCAGAATGTGAACGGTGAAACCATTGCCACGCTCGGATTTACAGACACCTACACGAAAAATTTCACAGCGAAAAAGGACAGAGGCGGAGTATTGCCGTTAAGCCCGAAAATTTTCATTCCGATGATTGCGGAAGCGTCCAAAAAAGCCGATCTCGTCATCGTGCATGTTCACTGGGGTCAGGAGTATGACAACGAACCGAACGACAGGCAGAAAGATTTGGCAAAAGCGATCGCCGATGCGGGAGCCGACATTATCATCGGCGCTCACCCGCACGTTCTTGAACCGATTGAAGTGTATAAAGGCACAGTTATTTTTTACAGCCTTGGAAACTTCGTCTTTGACCAGGGATGGTCAAGAACTCGCGACAGCGCGCTTGTTCAATACCATTTAATGAACGACGGCAAAGGCCGTTTCGAGGTCACGCCTCTCAATATTCGCGAAGCAACGCCGTCGCCGTTGGGCAAGAGCGATTTCATGAAGCGGGAAGCGATTTTCCGCCAATTGACAAAAGGGACAAACCTGGATTGGAAAGAGGAAAACGGAAAATTAACGTTTGAAGTCGATCATACCGACAAACTGAAAAATAACGAAAACGGAGTGACGAACAAATGAAATTTGTTAAAGCGCTATGGCCGTTTGTAGGACTCGTTCTGATCATTTCCTTCATGTCCGCTTTTAAATACACTGATGAATTGTCAAACGATGAAAAAGCAAAGATTTCAACGGAAATGCAGAAAGTGCGTCAGCAGGACAACACAACAGGCGCTGAGCAATAAGTAATCCCTAAGACTGTTCGAGAGCATCTCGGCAGTCTTTTTTTCTGAACCAGCGACAAATTTCATAATCAATCAGGGAAAAAAGTTTTATAAAAATTCAGGAGGATTTTGGTGTTGGTAACAGCCGGCGTTTATTGTATTCTTTTAAGGGGTAAAAGCCCGGTCAAAGAAGAAACTGCGAATGATACCCGGATTTGTTGAAAACGGCCGATCGGGATGAAACAAACACCTCATGTCTATCACCTGCTGCATCATATCCCTCAGATGTTTTGAAATGCAAGATCATTCGTTGCCTGCCATTTCTTCTCACGCTTCAAACGATATATTGAATCAGCCCAGCCCTTAAATATCCCAGTAAAACCGACGATGATAGAGAAAAAGAGGAGGAAAAGATCAATTGGAGAAAATAACTGCGTACAAACGGATGCTCTTATTTATCGGGATGGCAGCGTTTTTAATGCTTCCATTTTGGCATGGCGGCAAAGTCGCCAAGGCTCAGGAGAAAGGCGAATATATTGCAGAAACGGCAAAAAAACTCGAAGGAACAAAATACGCTTATGGCGGCGCTTCGCCTAAGGAAGGTTTTGATCCGTCAGGCTTTGTGCAGTACGTGTTTCAAAAAGCGCTTGATGTCTCGCTTCCGAGAACGGTAAAGGAGCAGGCGAAGCTAGGGACAAAGGTGGATCGGAAAGACCTTGAGAAAGGCGACCTTGTCTTTTTCAAAAACGCTGCCCTTGAAGCAGACGGTCCGACGCATGTCGCCATTTATTTAGGACAAGATCAAATCATTCACAGCACGAAAACAGGCGGAATCTCCATTACAAAACTTGAAGGCAGCACCTATTGGAGTTCGGCCTATCAACAGGCGAGAAGAATTACGAAAGAGCCGAAAATATCCAATGATCCCGTCGTTCAAAAAGCCCTCGATTACATTGGAGTTCCTTATGTGTTTGGAAGTGCGTTCCCTGATATCGGATTTGATTGTTCCGGCCTGACCCAATATGTGTTTAGAGAGACGCTCGGCGTATATTTGCCGAGATCGGCTGAACAGCAATGGGCAGTCGGCAAAAAAGTGAAATTGGAGGATATACAGCCGGGAGATGTCATCTTCTTCAGCAACACGTACAAGCCAGGCATATCACACAACGGTATTTATGTCGGCGGCGGCAGGTTCATCCATGCGAGCCGCTCGGATAAAGTGACGATCTCTTACTTGTCTGCTTCATACTGGCAAAAGAAATTTACGGGTATTCGCCGATTTGACAATCTGTCGCTCCCGAAAAATCCGATCGTATCTGAAGCGATCAAGTATATTGGCGAAGTCCCTTACAAAAAAGGCGGTACAACGCCTAAGCACGGTTTTGATACAGCCGGGTTTATCCAGTATGTTTATAAAACGGCAGCAGGCATCGACCTTCCGCGCTATGCCGATAAGCAGTACAAAGCAGGCGCAAGCATTAAAAAAAGAGAGCTTCAGGCAGGAGATATCGTGTTCTTCAAAGGAACGACGACCCTTATTCCTTCGATTTACATCGGAAACGGCCAAGTCGCCTTGGTCACCCTGTCTTCTGGCGTGACGACCGCCGATATGGAGACGAGCTCGTATTGGAAGGATAAATACGTTGGAAGCATCAGAATTCAATAAAACCGCTTGAAGCATCAAGCGGTGTGACAAACCCTCGCATTCGCTGCCAGACCTTACAAGCCGGTGCTCACCGAAACGTCGAGGAAACGGCTTCCGTCACCACGAAGTGCAAGGACGCCCTATCCGAATACCGTCGTCATTACGTCTTGTGAAAGTCCGATGCTCGGTCTTCCTAGACTGCAGAGGTTTAGGGCCGTACGGAAAAGATGACAACATCCTAAAACTTTAAACCTTTTTAGGATGTTGTCATCAATCTGTTTTTTAATGATATTCGTTTTCCAGCAGCTTATTGATAAAATAAGCGACGCCATTTTCGTCATTGCTTTTCGTAATAAACGTGCTCATATGTTTTAACTCATCGATCGCATTTCCCATCGCGATTCGGTGGCCGGCCTCTTCAAACATTGATAAATCGTTCGGACTGTCGCCGATTGCATAAATATCCTGTTTCTCAATACCGTAGTGTTTCGCAAATTCTCTGAGGGCCCGGCCTTTGCCTGATTCGGCGGGGAGAATTTCGATAATATGCTTTCCTGATGAAGTGAGTCCGAGCTTCGGATTTGCCGACAAATCAGCTTTTGCTTTTTTGAGTTTCTCCGTATCAAACGAAAAGCAAAGCAGCTTATAAATGTTTTCATCGCTTTCAAATACTTTGCGAATATCGGGAACCGGCTTGATCCCGAATTGTTTGAACTGTGTCAGCGCTCCCTGCCACAGCGTGTCCCTGTCTTCATCCGGATTGGCGCTTGCGACAATATCAAGCTCGGCTTCGAGTTTTTGTTTGCCGTCAAACGGCGATAAAAGGGCATCATCCGTATATACTTCAAAATAAATATCCTGTTCTGTCAAATATTTGGCGGTTTTCTGCCCGGCTTCCCGATCCATCAAGGTCCGGCTGAGCAGTTTATAGTTAAAATCGTGAACCGTTCCCCCGTTTGCTGCGATAATCGGAATGTCCAAACCGTTGAGCAGCGCTTTCACGTCAAACGTTGCCCTTCCTGTGCAGATCGCTACGATGCAGTCTGAGACAAGCGCCTTTTTGATAGCGGCACGGTTTTCAGCGGAAATTTTGCTTTCGGCGTTTAAAAGGGTTCCGTCTAAATCGATTGCAATTAACCTCATTATGTAAATATGACCTCCTGTAAGAGCGAATTTCTGTTTTTCAGAGGCAAAAAAACAACTTTCTAAAAATCTGTTATGTAAAAAGGCTAAACCTAAATTTCATTTTTTTCAATAGTAAATCGTGAGGATATAAAGCAGAAAAAGGATGATGCCAGATCATCCTTTTTCGTATTATGAGCCTAATTGCTGCTTTAATTCCTGTTTGATTTCGGCGAGGGTTGTTTGATCAAGCTTGAAATAATAGATATCCCCCGGCTGATAATCGCTTCCTTTCAACTGAAGGGAATCAACTGATTGGAGCGATGAAATAAACGGAATCAATCCGATCGCGTCATTTAGTGACAAGTTCATCGAAACATTTTTTCCAAGTGTGTCAAGGATATCGTCATATGCAGGAATGGAAGTAATCGATTTGGATTTGCTGATGATCGCCTTTATCACTTCCATCTGCCGCTGCCCGCGCATTAAGTCGGTATCCGCTTTTCTCGTTCTGACATAAGCCAGGGCTTCTTCGCCGTTCAAAGTCTGAGAACCGGTTGTGAGATTGACTTTGCCTTTTGTATCTTTTGTAATTTGTTTGACGATATATTCATTTTTAATCGTAACCGGAACGCCGCCCAGCTCATCGATAATTTCTTCGAAGGCGGTAAAATTGATATCCACTACATAATCCACTGGTACATCAAGCAAATTCTCAACGGTTTCCACACTGAGATCCCGGCCGCCAAGCGAGTGGGCGTGCGTAATTTTATCCAATCCGTGCCCGGGGATATTCACATAGGAATCCCGTGGAATGCTCAGCAGTTTTACCGACTTGTCTTTTCGGTTGAAAGTAGCGAGAATCATGGCATCGCTTCGCTCTTTATTCATATCCTGGCCAGGTCGTGCGTCATTTCCCATCAGGAGGACTGTAAAATTATCTTTGGCCGGATTGAATTCTTTAATCCGTTTAACGGATTGGCTTCCCCTAGCGAGGTCGATATGCGCCTCTTTTGATGCGCTGGCGACTTTATAGTAGGCGTAACCGCCTGCAGCTACTGTAGCCGTCACAATTAAAGCGATCAAGAACAATGAGTATTTGACCCATTTTCTCAGTTTTCTTTTCTTCGTTCGTTGCGATCGTGACATTTTGTAATCTCCTCTTCTATTTATTGAAACGTACCATTATTGTTGAATAAGTTCAAATTTTTATAAAAATACTTGTTTCCCAGTATTAGATTTTACCATATATCAAGTTTCCGGGCGCGGGGATTCGGCGTTTTGCTTCTATTTATTTTTGACACCTATAATAGGACGTCAAAAACATAAAAATGTTTCATTTAATTAGATTCCTTTTAATGGAATTTACTTTTGATGTTTGAAGAATTAGAGATAAGGTAAAAGATTCATAAAGACATCAGCACTCTTGTTGAAAAGAGGAGGAGTTCATTCATGAGTAAAAATAGGCCGAATAGATGGCTCTATTTTTTCGGAGCATTGGGAGGGGTTCTTTACGGTTATGACACTGGCGTCATTTCCGGAGCGATCCTGTTTATGAAAAAGGAACTTGGACTGAACGCATTTTCAGAAGGGCTTGTCGTCAGCTCGATTTTAATCGGAGCGATGTTCGGTTCCGGTTTTTCAGGAAAGCTGACAGACCGCTTCGGAAGAAGGAAGGCGATCATGTCTGCGGCCGTCCTGTTTTGCATCGGCGGACTGGGTACGGCGCTAGCGCCAACGATGGAATATATGGTGGCCTTTAGAATCGTGCTCGGACTTGCTGTCGGCTGTTCGACAACGATCGTTCCCCTGTATCTTTCAGAGCTGGCGCCGAAGGAGTCAAGAGGCGCTCTTTCTTCGCTGAATCAGTTGATGATTACGATCGGGATTCTCATTTCTTATTTGATTAATTATGCGTTTAGCGATGCTGGGGCATGGCGCTGGATGCTCGGTTTGGGGCTTGTACCGTCAATCGCTCTTCTGATCGGCATCTTTTTCATGCCTGAGAGCCCGCGCTGGCTGCTCGCAAAGGGGAAAGAGGAAAAAGCGAGAGCGGTTCTGAACAAGATGAGAGGCGAAAAGAGGGTCGAGCAGGAGGTAACTGAGATCAAGAATGCGGAAGAGCAGGATAAAGGGGGGGTGAAAGAACTTTTTGAGCCATGGGTTCGCCCGGCTTTGATTGCAGGTCTCGGCCTCGCATTTCTTCAGCAATTCATCGGGACGGTTAACGTACTGATGACGCTTGTGGCGATCCGCATGATCGACCGGATCGGCAGAAAGCCGCTTTTGCTGTTCGGAAATGCGGGGATGGTCATCAGCCTGATCGTGCTGTCAGCAGCCAACATCTATTTTGGCGATACCACCGGAGCGGCATGGACGACGGTTATTTGCTTGGGCGTCTTCATCGTGGTGTTTGCTGTCAGCTGGGGGCCCATTGTCTGGGTGATGCTCCCCGAACTGTTCCCGCTTCACGTCAGGGGAATCGGAACGGGGGTATCGACGTTCATGCTCCACGCCGGAAACCTCATCGTGACGCTAAGCTTCCCGCCGCTCCTTGAAGTAATGGGCATCAGCTATTTGTTCCTTTGCTATGCTGCAATCGGGATTGCTGCATTCCTGTTCGTCTTTTTCAAAGTAACGGAGACAAAGGGAAAGAGCCTTGAAGAAATAGAACAGGATTTAAAGGAAAAGCACGGCAGCAGCTTGAAAGCCGAAAGCCGGGCAGCGGAGCAGTAAAAAGGATGGATGCCGCCATCCTTTTTACTGCGGTTTGTCGTTTTTTTCTTCAGGGGCGTCCTCTTCCTGCGAATCGTCAAATCGGGGCAAATGCCCTGATTTGATCCCCCGGAAAACCAAAAAGAAAACGATGAACACAAACATTCCGCCGACCAATATTTCTGGCAGCATGGCTGCACCTCCCGCAAAACGTCCGTTTATTTTATGTATGAATGGATGCTCCCGATCATTCGTTTTTTAATCAAACGTTTGTTTAAGTGAATAAGATCGGCGTTTTATCCAAAACTATAGGTACTTCAATATAATGGGAGTGTTCGACGAGTGAAAGCAGTAACTTTTCAGGGGCCTCAGCATATTGAGGTCAGCCGGGTGGAGGACGCCAAAATTGAGAAAAAGGACGATATCGTCGTCAGGATTACATCTACTGCGATTTGCGGGTCTGATCTGCACCTTTATCAGGGGAATTTTCCGCTTCCGAGAGGGTTTCAGCTCGGGCACGAGCCGATGGGCATCGTAGAAGAAACGGGACCTGACGTGACCAAAGTAAAAAAAGGCGACAGGGTCGTCATACCGTTTACGGTTGCCTGCGGGCATTGCTACTATTGTGAAAATAAACTCGAAAGCCAATGCGACAATTCCAACCCGCATTATGATTCGGGCGGATATTTAGGATATTCGGAGAAATTCGGCAACCATCCCGGCGGACAGGCCGAATATTTGAAGGTGCCGTTTGGCAATTTTACGCCGTTTGTCATTCCCGAATCGTGCGAGCTTGAGGATGAGTCCCTCCTGTTTTTATCCGATGTCCTGCCGACCGCCTATTGGAGCGTGCTTCACGCAGGCGTTAAAAAAGGGGATACCGTCATCGTCCTCGGCTGCGGACCGGTCGGCCTGATGGCGCAGAAATTCGCCTGGATGGAGGGCGCGAAGCGGGTTATCGCCGTCGACTACCTGGACTACCGTTTAAAACAGGCCAAAGCTTTGAACAATGTAGAGGTGTTTGATTTTACGGAATATCCCGATATGGGAGAGCACCTGAAGGAAATCACAAAAGGCGGCGCAGACGTCGTCATTGACTGTGTCGGCATGGACGGAAAAAAATCGCCGCTTGAGTATATAGAGCAAAAATTAAAGCTTCAGGGCGGAACGCTCGGACCGATTCAGATTTCCACGAAGGCGGTCAGAAAATGCGGCACGGTGCAAATCACCGGAGTGTATGGAAGCAACTATAACATGTTCCCGCTCGGCGCCTTTTTCGCCAGAAATGTGACGCTGAAAATGGGGCAGGCGCCAGTAATCCATTTAATGCCGGACATTTTTCGGAATCGAAGCCGGGGAATTTGACCCGAAAGAAATCATTACGCACAGGCTTCCGCTTGAGGAAGCGAGCCGCGCCTATCATTTGTTCAACGATCATGAGGATGACTGCATCAAAGTGGTGTTAAAACCATAAGCTGACGCACTGAAGGCTGCCGGCGTTCGCCGGGCAGCCTTCAACTTTTATCTCGCAAGCCATCCGCCGTCGACGGCTAAAACATGCCCGTTTACATAATCGGAGGCAGGCGATGAGAGGAACACCGCCGCGCCTGCGATATCAGCGGGCCGTCCCCAGCGCTCCGCCGGGATCCGTTTTAAAATTTCGGCATTCCGGTTTTCGTCTTCGCGGATTTGCTTTGTATTATTTGTCACAATATAACCGGGAGCAATCGCATTCACCTGAACGTTATGCGCGGCCCATTCGTTTGCGAATGACTTCGTTAATCCAGCGACAGCATGCTTGCTCGCCGTATAAGCGGGAACGAGAATGCCTCCCTGAAACGAAAGGAGGGAAGCGATATTGATGATTTTCCCCTGCTTCCGCCCGATCATTTGCCTGCCGACCGCCTGTGTGAGCGTAAACAGGCTGTTCAAATTGACATTGATGACCGTCTCCCAGTTTTCGCGGGAAAACTCGGCCGCTTTTTCTCTGCGGATCGTCCCAGCGTTGTTGACGAGAATATCGATTTGATGACGGGCGGACACTTCTTTTGCGAAGGCTTCGACTTCATCGACATTCCCCATGTCAAGCTGATAGGAAACAAACGATCTGCCGGCTTCTTCAACGAGCCGCTTTGTTTCATCGAGGCTGCTCGTGTGGGCTGTGCCGATAATATCAGCGCCTGCTTTGGCAAGCGCCTCGGCGATGCCTTGGCCGATTCCTGTGCCCGGGCCCGTGACAAGAGCGGTTTTCCCTTCAAGAGAAAAATATGATTCAAGATAACCCATCTGATTCACGTCCTTTACCGAATGACATTCATCGGGACAGCATCCATGTCCTTAAATGTATAATTTTCACCGGCCATCGCCCAAATAAAGCAGTAGTTCGATGTTCCGGACCCAGAATGAATCGACCAGGCGGGAGAAATAACAGCCTGCTCATTGCCGACGACGAGGTGGCGCGTTTCCGTCGGTTCGCCCATGAAATGAAACACTCTCTCATCTTCGTCGAGGTCAAGGTAAAGATATACTTCCATCCGGCGGTCATGAACATGGGCCGGCATTGTATTCCACGTATTGTTTTGTTCGAGGAACGTAATGCCCATCATGAGCTGGCAGCTTTTGATCCCGTCTGCATGGATCACTTTATAAAGGTTGCGGACATTCGAAGACGCTTCATCCCCAAGGTGATCATACGGAAGTTCGGAAAGCGCGGCTTTTTGCACCGGGTAATGCTGATGCGCCGTTGCCGAAACGAAATAAAATTTGGCAGCGCCTTCATTCAAGCTTGAGAAGTAAACGTCTTTGTTCCCGAGTCCGATATACAGAAAATCTTTATGCCCCAAAACGTGCTTTTCACCGTTAACCTTTACGGCGCCCGCCTGTCCGACGTTCACGATCCCGATCTCGCGCCGTTCGAGGAAATAATCCGTTTTCAAAAAGTCGCCTGCATCGAGTTTAAGCGGCTCCTTGACCGGAACGGCCCCGCCGATTACCACCCTGTCTTCATGCGAATAAAACATATTCACTTGATTTTCCACAAACAATGACTCTATTAAAAAATGCTCGCGAAGTTCTGCGGTCGTGAAGCGTTTTGCCTGTTCAGGATGAACAGAATAACGATTTTCCATACGTTCTCCTCCTTGGATTGGACGTTTTCGGTTTGACTTGAATGAAGCAGAAAAGTTTTTGGTAACGGTTTCAAACACAAATTGTAAAGTAAATAATGGAAATCGTCAACAAAGTTTTCGCTTTTTTCTAAAAATGATCACGATAAATCTTGAAATCTAAAAAAAGATATTCCAAATTTTTGAGAATATGGTATGCTGATTGTATGAAGTTTTTGAAATCGGTTTCAAATTTAGGCGCATAGGAGTACTTGAATGAAGGATAAACAAACATCAAAAGCAACGATCAACGAAGTAGCAGCACATGCGGGCGTATCGAAATCAACGGTTTCCCGGTACATCAACGGCAAAATCGATGCGATATCGCCGGAAAAAGTCAAAAGCATCAAAAAAGCGATCGAGGAGCTGAATTACCGACCAAGCCAGATGGCGCAAGGCCTGAAGGTGAAAAAGAGCAAGCTTATCGGTTTTTTGGTAGCCGATATTACAAACCCGTTTTCCGTTGCAACCTTGAGGGGAGTGGAAGAGGTCTGCGACCAGCACGGGTACAGCATCATGGTCTGCAACACGGATAACAGCCCTGAGAAGGAAAGGGAAATGCTGCACAAGCTGAACGCCCATTACATTGAAGGACTGATTATCAACACAACCGGCCAAAACAACGATGTCCTTATGGATCTGATCAGCCAGGATGTTTCCATCGTGCTAGTCGACCGGAAAGTACCCGGGCTTAAGCTTGATGCGGTTACGACCAATAACCGAGAAGTCACCAGTCAAATCGTCAATCTCATGTATGACAAAGGCTACAGCCGTGTCGGCCTGTTTACAGAACCGATTACGGGAATCAGTCCGAGGGTAGAAAGGGCTTCCGCCTACACCGAAATTGCCCTTGAGAGAAATGCAGGGCGCACCCCTCAAATATATGAAGTTGATGTAAAAGACAAAGAGGTTCTATTGAAGTCTGTCAAAAGTTTTTTGGCGTCAGGCTGTGATCAAGGCAAAAAAGCGATTCTCGGAAACAACGGCCTTCTAATGCTGAAAATCATCAGCTGTCTTTATGAAATCGGTGCAGCGATACCCGAAGATGTCGGCATTGCCGGATTTGACGACACCGAATGGTACAGATTAATCGGACCCGGGATCACGACCATTGCCCAGCCGTCGCACGAAATGGGAAAGGTCGCAATGGAGAGGATCGTCAAACGCCTTGAAGGAGACGAAAGCGCTCCGCAAACGATCCAGCTCGAGGCGGAATTGGTTCTGAGGCATTCGCTGTAGCCAAAAGCACTCATGCCTCCTGGGATTCAGGGGAGAGTGTTTTTTTGCCCGGGTTTGAAACCGGTACCATTTGAAGGAGGAGGGGAAAGATGACAATTGATATTATCACGTTCGGCGAATCGATGACGATGTTTTATGCAAATGAAGCGGGGGAACTCCATGAAGCTTCATCATTTTCAAAGGCGCTCGCTGGAGCCGAGACAAATGTCGCCGTCGGACTCGCCCGTTTAGGCTTCCGGGTGGGCTGGATGAGCAAGGTCGGCGATGATTCGCTCGGAACCTTCATTTTAAACGAACTGACAAAAGAGCGGGTCGACATTTCGGAAGTCAAACGCACGGCGGGAAGGCAGACGGGGATACTGCTCAAGTCTAAAGTTGTAAGCGGTGATCCTGATGTGACGTATTACCGAAAAGGATCTGCCGCAAGCACGATGAGCGTGTTCGACTATCCCGGGGACTATTTTAAACAGGCGAAGCATATGCACATCACAGGCATACCCCCGGCATTGTCAAAAGATATGAGGGAATTCACATGCCATGCCGTCAAACACATGAAGCAAGAGGGGAAAACCATTTCATTTGATCCGAATCTCCGCTTCCAGCTTTGGCCTGATCAGGAGACGATGATTCATACGATCAATGAGATCGCCGCCATGGCCGATTGGTTCCTTCCGGGGATCAGCGAGGGGAAGCTTCTTACCGGTCTAAGCACCCCTGAAGAAATCGCGGAATTCTATTTGAATCAGGGAGTCGGGCTTACAGTCGTCAAGCTCGGAAAAGAAGGGGCCTATTACCGGACGGAGGAAAAAAGCGGCTATGTACCGGGATTTGAAGTTGATCGAGTGGTAGACACCGTTGGTGCGGGAGACGGCTTTGCTGTCGGCATCATCAGCGGTCTTTTGGACCGGCTCCCAATCGAGGAAGCGGTACAGAGAGCGAATGCCATTGGAGCGCTTGCGGTCATGGCCCCGGGGGATATGGATGGCCTCCCGTCAAGAAAACGGTTGAACGAGTTTTTGGCGGCTATGGAAAATCAAAAAATAGGAGGTTGACTTTGATGGAAATGTCCATGATCGAAAAAACGCAGGAACAGCTTGCAAATGCCGGTCTGATTGCGGTGATTCGCGCCAAGGATGCTGAGGCTGCCGAAGCTGCCATACGTCGCCTCATTGACAAAGGCATCACTGCGATTGAAGTCACATACACGACTCCGGGAGCGTCCAATTTGATCGAAAAGTTCGCCAAAATCGACGGTCTTCTTGTGGGAGCGGGCACGGTCATCAACGCGGATCAGGCGCGGGAAGCTGCAGATGCAGGGGCAAAGTTTATCGTCAGCCCCGGGTTTTCAGGAGAGCTGGCCGATGATATTGCCTCATTGCATACGTTCTTTATCCCTGGAGTTATCACGCCGAGCGAAATTATGGAAGCGGTGTCAAAGGGGTTTCGCATTTTAAAGCTGTTTCCCGGCGGCACATCCGGCGTCTCCTATATGAAAAATCTCGCCGGTCCATTCCCGGATATTCGTTTTATTCCGACCGGCGGCATTCATCCCGGAGATGTCGAAAAATGGCTTGACGCCGGAGCGCTGGCCGTAGGGGTCGGAAGTCAGCTTGATAAAGCGTCAGAAGAAGACCTTCAGCGCATTTTTAAAAGGACCAAACAAAAATAACGATATGCCGCAGCGTCATCATGATTCAAGATCAATAGCTTTGTTTTGTCATTAACTGAGATGGGAGAAAAAATGATGAAAATTAAAGCAACGATTGAACGCGTGCCGGGGGGCATGATGATTATTCCGCTGTTTTTGGGGGCGGCGCTGAATACGTTTGCTCCGGGCACGGCAGATTTTTTCGGAGGATTTACAGGTGCCTTGATTACAGGAACGCTGCCGATTCTAGGAGTATTTATTTTTTGCGTGGGGGCAACCATCGATTTTCGTTCTTCCGGCTATATCGCCAGAAAAGGGTTGACCCTCTTGATTGGCAAGGTGGGCTTTGCCGCTTTGCTTGGACTGATCGCCGCACAGTTCATTCCTGACGAAGGGATTCAATCGGGATTTTTCGCGGGCTTGTCCGTACTTGCAATTGTAGCGGTCATGAATGAAACGAACGGCGGGCTGTATTTGGCGCTGATGAACCATTTAGGCCGCAAGGAAGACGCCGGGGCCTTTGCCTTTATCAGCACGGAGTCGGGACCGTTTATGACGATGGTCACGTTCGGGGTCACGGGTCTCGCGGCATTTCCGTGGGAGACGCTCGCCGCCACCGTCATTCCGTTTTTGATCGGCTGCATACTCGGGAATCTTGACCATGAGCTGCGAGATTTATTCAGCAAAGTCGTTCCGGCAATCATTCCGTTTTTTGCATTTTCGCTGGGGAATACGCTCGACTTTAGAATGCTCATCAAATCCGGTATCTTAGGCATTGTTGTCGGCGTGTCAGTCGTTATCCTGTCCGGAGCCTCCCTTTATTTGCTTGACCGTTTCATCGCCAGGGGAGACGGCGTGGCCGGAGTGGCGGCATCATCAACGGCAGGTGCGGCAGTCGCCGTTCCATATGCCTTAGCAGATGCAAACCCGGTCTTCGCCCCGGTGGCTGAGTCGGCTACGGCGATCATCGCGACAAGCGTCATCGTCACCTCCCTTCTGACGCCGCTTGCAACGATTTGGATCGAAAAACGGGTTAAACAAAGAAAACCTCCAAAACAGATCACCATTGACTATAAATAAATCGTCCGGCTGAAAGCGCGCGGAACATTCCGTTCTGCAGCGCTTTTTTTCCGGACTTTTCGGGGAACGTCACGAAATTGCCAAAATTAAAGAATGAAATTTGTGCTAACATCAATATGTAGTATTTTTACTTTAAAAGAAACACAATATATGCTGTTTGATAGGAGAGGGAACGATGACACCTGGCGATAAAGAGCAAGGGTTAGTGCAATTAACGGAAACGTTTCATGACATTGTAGGCTATGGAGACCACGATATTATGCAGGAAAACGCAAATGTCGACGGCCGCTCGCCGATGGGGCAGATGAGCCGGTTTGCGTCAGAGAGCGCAAGGCACTATGCGCTTCATTATTTGATGTCGCCGGAAATTAAAGAAGCAGTCGATGACAATTTTCTGTATCCGCACGATTTGGATTTTATGGCCAGCGGAACGACGACCTGCTGCCAGATCCCTTTGGGGCAGCTGCTGAACGGCGGATTTCATACGGGCCACGGCTCGCTCAGGGAACCGAAAGACATCATGAGCGCGCTGTCTTTGGCTTCGATTATTTTTCAATCCAACCAAAATATGCAGCATGGCGGCCAGTCGTTTCCGATGTTTGACTATGACTTGGCGCCTTACGTCCGCAAAACGTTTGAAAAGCACGTAAACAGGCTCAAAGGGTATCCGGCAGCATTAACCGAAGAGGAGATCACGGCAATCGCCTGGCAGGAAACGGACAATGCCACATACCAGGCCTGTGAAGCGTTCATACATAATGCCAACAGCATGCATTCGAGAGGGGGCGGACAAGTTCCTTTCGTTTCGATTAATTACGGAACTGACACATCAAAGGAAGGCCGCATGCTGATCAAGAACATTCTTAAGGCGACAAAAGCCGGACTCGGCAAGGGTGAGACGCCTATTTTTCCGATTCAAATTTTCAAGATGAAAGAAGGAATCAATGTTCACGAGACAGATCAAAACTACGATTTGTACCGGCTGGCTTTGGAAACGAGCGCCGAACGGCTGTTTCCAAACTTCAGCTTTATCGATTCTCCAGTGAACGAACCGTTTTATGACGGAACGCCTGAAAGCGAAATTGCCTATATGGGATGCAGAACCCGCGTCATGTCCAACATCAATGGGAAAGAAAACAGCATCGGACGGGGAAATCTGTCTTTTACCTCAATCAACATTGTGAAAATTGCCCTGCTGAGTGAAAGCGTCGAGCAGTTTTTCGAACGCTTGAGCCGCTATCTCGATTTAACCATTAAGCAATTGCTGGAGAGGTACGCTTTTCAATGCAAAAAACGAGCACACGATTTTAAATTTCTGTATTCACAAGGCATCTGGCATGAAAGCGAAAGGCTGGAGCCTGATGACACGCTTGAAGACGTCCTCAAGCACGGGACGCTCAGCATCGGATTTATCGGACTGGCTGAGGCTTTGACCGCCTTGACGGGCAAACATCACGGAGAGAGCGATGAAGCGTTCGAATTAGGCAAAAGAATTGTCCAATTTATGAGAGACAAGGCTGATGAAGCAACGGAGAAGCACAAGCTTAACTTTTCGCTGATCGCGACCCCTGCCGAAGGGCTGTCAGGAAAATTCGTCAAAAAAGACAGAATCCAATTCGGATCCATCAAAAATGTAACAGACCGGGTGTACTACACCAACTCGTTTCATATTCCCGTTCACTACAAACTGACGGCGATCGAAAAGATCAGAAAAGAAGCGCCTTTCCACATGATGTGCAACGGCGGGCACATCAGCTATATCGAACTCGACGGAGATCCGAAGAAAAACGTTCAGGCGATGGATACGATCGTAGGTGCGATGCGCCGGGAAGGCATGGGCTACGCTTCCATCAACCATCCGGTCGACCACTGCAAAGCGTGCGGGTTCACCGGCATCATTGACAATGAATGCCCGCAATGCAAAAACAGCGATGAATCTTTAATTGAGAGAATCAGACGGATTACCGGCTATTTGGTCGGAGATATGTCAAAATGGAATTCGGCTAAAAGACAAGAAGAAAAGGACAGAGTGAAGCACCAATGAAAGTGATGAACATTATCCATGACAGCATCGTAGACGGAGAAGGTTTAAGAACCGTTGTATTTTTGGCGGGGTGCCCGCACATGTGTGAAGGCTGCCATAATAAACAAAGCTGGAATATCAACAACGGATTTGACATGACCATTGACGAAGTATTTGAGGAAATTATGACCAACCCTTTGACAAACGTGACCTATTCCGGCGGAGAACCGCTCTTGCACACAGCCGAGCTGATCGAATTATCCAAGAAAATTAAACGGAACTCTGAAAAAGATATTTGGCTGTACAGCGGCTACACGTACGAACAGATTTTAAACAATGACAAACACAGCGCCCTTTTGGAATATTGCGATGTGCTGGTGGACGGGCCGTTCGAGATCAAAAAGAGAGATTTGACATTGCTCTACAGAGGCAGTTCAAATCAAAGAATCATCAAACTGTCATGAAGCAGAAAATCCCGGGCTTTTGGAATAAGTCCGGGATTGACTTCTTTTATAATAGCGTCATAATGAATATGAAAAGGGGTAAGACAAAAAAGAAAGCGTTTTATTTTTAGCGATTAGAGACGACAAAGGGAGGAGAAGGCTGCATGACGCAATCACCGATATTTTTACAGCCTGAATTCACAGAAAGGATATGGGGAGGGACATGTTTAAGGGAGCATTTCGGCTATGACATCCCTTCTGATCTAACAGGTGAATGCTGGGCCGTATCCGCCCGACCGGGCAGAGCGAATGTAGCGGCCTCCGGGCCTTATCAAGGAAAAACGCTCGCCCAGCTTTGGGACGAGCACCGCGAACTGTTCGGCGGAACGGAAGGCGACCGTTTTCCGCTGCTGACAAAAATTCTTGATGCCAGTAAAAACATGCCGGTGCAGGTTCATCCCGATGATCATGATGCAGCAGAACATGACGATGAACCGGGAAAGGCGAAATGCTGGTATATCATCGAATGCAAAGAGAATGCCGAGATAGTATACGGTCACACCGCGAGAACCCGGACGGAGCTTGTCACGATGTTTCACAGCGGCGATTGGGAAACCTGCCTGAAACGGATCAAAATCAAACCGGGCGATTTTTATTACGTGCCGAGCGGAACGATCCATGCCCTTTGCGAAGGCACGCTTGCGCTTGAAATCGGGCAAAACTCCGAAGCGGCGTACCGCGTCTATGATGATGACCGGACAGACCGAAACGGAGAAAAGAGCGAACTCCATCTTGCACAGGCGATCGATGTCACAACCGTGCCGCACGTTGACGGGTATACCGACGAGTCGACGGAAACCCAAAAAGGAATCACGATTAAAACGTTTGTGGAAGCGGAGTATTTTTCAGTGTACAAATGGGAGATTGACGGATGCGCCGAACTGACGCAGGATCATCCTTTCCTGCTGTGCAGCGTCATTAAAGGAGATGCTGAACTGATTCAGGACGGCGAAGCGTACCGTATAAAGAAAGGAACAAACTTTATCCTGCCGGCTGAGACGAACGATTTTACCGTAGACGGATCGTGCGAATTGATCGTTTCACACATTTAGAAAAAGCTTAGGCTGCCTAAAAAGGAGCCTAAGCTTTTTTTATTGTGAAAAAATCGTTTCGGGATGACGATAAAAAAAGAAAGCGAGTTTCATATATTAAGAGTCTCGGGTAGGGGGAAAGGATACGTGAACAAAAACATCAAGAAAGCCGCTTTTTTCGCTGCCGGTCTGCTGATCGTCCAGGCGGGATTTACAGTAAATCCTGCATGTGCAGCATATACGGATACTTCCGTATACAAAATTGAAACACCTAAAGAGTTCAGCAGTAAAACCGAGGCCGTAAAAGCAGCCGAAAAACTAACAAAAGATACGGGGTGGAAAGCCGGTACAAAAGAATCAGGAAAAAACGGCACGACATATGAACTGGCAACGGGCGGCATCGAAGGAGAAGCCAAAACGAAAGACCTGCTTCTTCAATTCGGGAAAGCAACAGGCCTGAAAGGGGCATACGCACCTGTTGGAAAGCAGGAACCTTTTGTACAAGCCGTATCCAAGGAATTTTCCGGAGAAACAAAAGCGAAGGAGCTCGCTCTCCAATTTGAAAAAGAAACCGGTCTGAACGCATCCTATGCATCATCCGGGAAACAAACGCCTTACGTCAAGATCGTGTCTGATCCGGTCAAAGGCGAAAGCCAAACAAAGTCCCTGTTGCCGCGTTTTGAAAAAGAGACAGGACTAAAGGGGACATACGTCCCGTACGGAACGGGACAAAACGTGGTAAAGCTGACTTCCGGTGAAATAAGCGGGGAAAGCAAAGCGAAAACACTGCTGTCGCAATTTGGAAAACAGACCGCTCTGAAAGGATCGCTTGAGACTGTTAAAAAACAGGAAGTTCAATATAAAGTCGTAACAGGCGCCATACAGGGCGAAGCAAACGCCAAAAACCTGCTGAAGCAGTTTGAACAACAGGTGAAAATCAAAGGTTCCTACGAAGCAGCCGGCAGGCCTGAGCAGCTGTACAATGCAGTTTCAGGATATTTCAACGGTGAAAAAAGCGCTAAAAATGCTGCCGCACAGATTAAAAACGGCACAGGCGTTTCCTCAAGCATTGAACGGGTGAAAAAAACGAGCTACTGGGTCGTCACTATGAAAAACGTGAACGGCCAGCAGCTCAACAAAATAAAAGCTTTTTTCAAAAAGAAAACGTGGCGCTACACATCCTCAAAAGCGGGAACAAAGCAAGCGGCTTTCCGGATCGTCTCATCCCAGGTTGCAGCACAAAGCAAAGCAGCCGCAGGCGTCAATTTCTTTAAGGGAAAAAAGGTGCAGGCCTCTGTTCAAAAGAGCGGCACGAAAACGACGAGCCGCTACCGGATCGTCTCATCCGAAACAGCCTCGCAAAGCCAAATGAAAAAAGGGCTTGATTTCTTTAGCAAAAACGGCGCTCCGGGAACAGCAGTTCAGACGGGAAAGAAAATCTACAGCCAATACAGACTGACATCTGAAGCCGTATTCGAACAAGAAAAAATAGCAAAAGCGCTCCGCTTTTTCCAAACGAACGGCATTAAAGCAGTTTCGGAAAAAACAGGACAGGTCTACAGCCAATACAAGCTGATGTCAGAAGCGGTCATCGGCCAGGACAAGCTGAACCAGGCCCTCAAGTTTTACAGCAAGAAAAACATTGCGGGCACCATCCGGCAAACAGGGAAATACGGCTACAGACAGTACAAGATCACTGCAAGCCGGATCACGAGCAAATCAAGCCTTGACAAAGGCATGAATTTTTTCAAAAAGAACGCTGTCAGCGCCTCTTACAGCACGAAAACGACAAGCCTGTACAATGTAGTCATTAACGAACAATTCACGGGCAAAGACCGGGCAGAAGCTGCCGCCGGCGTACTCAAAAAGAATTACGGCTGGACGGCAAATATCGTAAAAATCAAAGACGGTCCGCAAATGATGACGACCGATTACGGAATCACGCTGAGCCAGATGATTGATAAACAGATGAAAGTCAGCCCGCAAACGGATGCCGCGGCATATGTTTCATTAACATACATCAATACCGCAAACCAAACCGTAACTGCGGATGTTCTCAATGTCAGATCAACCCCCCGCGTCACAAGCGGAAATATCATCGGCCAGCTTGAAAAAGGCGATAAGGTCAACATCATCTCACAAGAAAACGGCTGGGGGAAAATCCGGATGAACTGGAGAAACGCCAGCAGGGAAGAAGTCGAGAAATACGTCAATCCGGACAATTTCACACAAGACAGCTCGGCATACTTCCAATTTTTAAAGCTGTCGAAAACAGCCGGTTTGAACGCTGCAGAAGTCAATGCCAAAATCCTTTATAATAAAGGGATTTTAGCCGGAAAGGGCCAGGCATTCATCGATGCCGCGAGAGCATACAGCATCAACGAACTGTATCTCATCTCGCACTCCCTCCTTGAAACAGGGAACGGCACCTCACAATTGGCAAAAGGAACGACATTCAACGGCAAGAAGGTCTACAATATGTACGGCGTCGGGGCGTATGACAGCAACCCGCTCTACTACGGCTCAAAATACGCCTATGAACAAGGCTGGTTCACCCCGGAAGCCGCCATTATCGGCGGAGCCAAATTCATCGGCCAAACGTACATCCACAATCCGGCCTACAAGCAGGATACGCTCTATAAAATGAGATGGTCTCCGAACGCCCTGCATCAATATGCGACAGACGTCGGCTGGGCTTCCAAGCAGGTCAGCAGGATGTACAGTCTTTATACATTGCTTGATGATTATACGCTGTATTATGATGTGCCGGTTTATCGATAGGCTGGCACAAAAAAGACCGGTCCTGCTCCATTAGGAACAGGCCGGTCTTTTTTTTCCTTCAAGCATATGTTGTTCGATAAACTCGAGCAGCTTCCTGCTGGCATCGCCTTTTGAATACTCATTCCACTCATTTGAAAACCGTTTAACCTCTTCATGCGCATGGTGAAGGTTCTTTAATTCCTCAAGAAGCATGCCGCGGGTGATGCAGGCTTTCCCAGGGATCACCGCTTCATAGTCATCAATCAGTCCCCGCTTTTCATCATACTCCTTTAAATCATACGTATAAAAAAGCATCGGTTTATCCAGCAGGGCGTATTCGAAAGGGATCGAGGAATAATCCGATATCAGCACGTCGCTTGCATGCAGAAGATCCTTTAACGGAAGGTCTGAAACGTCCTTGATCATGCCTTCATATTCCTCAAGCCCTACATGTTCGCGGACAGCCGGGTGCAGCTTGACCCAAAGCAAAAATTCTCCCTTTAATTCTTCAGAGAGGTGCTCTTTTGAGAAAGGGAGTTTTACGCTTGTCATATTATAGTCTCTGTATGTCGGCGCATAAAGGATGACCTTTTGGCCCGAAGTTTCCAAAGGGCGTGTCTCAATTTTAAAATACTGATCAGTCAGGGGAACGCCTGTCCGCAATATCTGCTCATCCTTTACACCGAATGAGCGCCTGAAAATGTCTGCCATCTTCTCCGATCCGACAGCGATATAGTCAAATGAGGCGTATACTTTTTTAAACCTCTTCATATCTGCGGGCGTTCTGCGGCGGTTTCCGATATCCTCAAGGCCGAACTTCTTCAGCGCGCCGTTTGCATGCCAAATCTGGATGCACTTCGTCTGCGGCCGTTTGCAAAGCACGCTCGTCAGCAAAAAATAATTATCCGTAATCACGCATTTGCTTTTGAACATGCTGTAAACGGCCCGCATCAAATGAAAAGGATTTTTTTCATTTATGACGCATGATGAAACAGACGGGTATTCATTAGCAAGAGAAACCGCATGCCGGGTATACAGCACTTCCAATTCAAACGGACAGCCTGAGTCCTCATATTCATTTAGGAGCGCTCTTGCGTTATCCTGGAAGGAAACGAGAAGAACGGCTCTGTTTCGGGGCTTCACCCTTGCCAGCATAAAGCTGATCACCGAAAGGAAGCCGGAATAAAACATGACGAGCAAAGATCGTATATTCATGATTCAGCCTAATCTCTTTCTATGCATCGATTTGTTTTGACCGCTCTTTTACCTGTTCAGGATAGTAGCTCTGTTTTTGAACCTTTTCTTCTTTCAGAACAGTAAAAGCATATTTCGGGATATTGAGCATCCGTTTCCATCTTGAAGGGTTTGTCAAAAGCCGGTACAGCCATTCAAGGTTCAAGCGAATCAGGAAGTTCGGCGCGCGTTTTACCGTGCCGCTGAAAACGTCGAAACTTCCGCCAAGCCCGATTGCAATGGCCTGCGGAAACAGATGCTTATATTCATAAATAAACCTTTCCTGATGCGGATAGCCGAGAGCTACGAACACCATGTCAGGCTTGGCCTTCGCGATGCGTTTGGCCACCGCTTCTTTGTCCTTGGCATAGCCGTCTGAATAACCGACAATGCTGATGCCCGGGTATTCAGAAGAGATGCGGTCCACGACCGCTTGATTGACTTCTTTCTTCGCACCGTATAAAAAGATTCTTTTCTGTTTTTCGTTGGCGATCTTCAGCAGGTTGACAAACACATCATATCCCGCAATTCGTGATTTTAACCGGTTATTCGTCAGCTTTGACATCATCACGACGCCGATGCCGTCGGGCAGTATAAAATCCGCTGCTGACAAAACGTCGCAGTAGCTGCTGTCTTTCGCAGCTGCATATCCGATTTCTGGGTTGACGGTGGCGATATAAGCACCGACCCGCTGATTAATGTATGACTTCTCAAGATGATGCAAAAAGCCGGATAAATCGGCGTTTACATATGACAGGTTATAAATTCGCTCTGTTTGCAACATCGTCTCCTCCTTCCGATATAAAAGTCCAATTTATATTTAAACGAAATGAAAATGTCTAAGAAAAAAACAGCCCAAAAATTCCATCGGTCTAACGTATATTTTAACATAGATGATTCATAAAAGCTTAACAATATCTTTACAGCAGATTAAGATTTTTTACGCTGTCTTCAGACATCAGACGAAACGGGATGAATCTTAAAACAAAATTTGGAATTCCATTTGCTATTTACAATGCTTAACGTTTAATATGCAATGTGCTATAATAAATGATCAGTGAAGACATGCGGAAAAATTGTCTTTTTTTAGTGAAGAGTATACGTGTTTTTCGGATAGAGAAATTTCGGAAAGTTAATCATAGTTGCTTTTGAACGTTATAGATTAGGAAGGAGAGTACATTTAACATGAAGAAAGTCATCACATACGGAACGTTCGATTTATTGCATTGGGGACATATCAAATTATTGGAACGCGCCAAACAGTTGGGCGATTATCTTGTCGTAGCGATTTCTACGGACGAGTTCAACCTTCAAAAACAGAAAAAAGCTTATCATAGCTATGAGCACCGCAAGCTCATCCTGGAAACCATCCGCTACGTCGATGAAGTCATCCCGGAAAAAAGCTGGGATCAGAAAGTCCAGGATGTCATCGACCATGATATTGACGTTTTTGTCATGGGGGATGACTGGGAAGGAAAATTTGATTTCTTAAAAGAACACTGTGAGGTCGTCTATCTGCCGAGAACAGAAGGAATTTCGACGACAAAGATCAAAGAGGAAATCGCCGGCCTGTAATGGAAAGAGAAATAGAGTTCTTTCAAGAAGTACTTTTCCTGAAAAAGGAAAAGTACTTCTTGTAATTTTGAGCTTGTTTAGCTATATTTGTATTGCACAAATTCCTATGGATAGAGGAGAAAATAAATGAATATAAATCGTTTATTTAACTTTAAACGAACTGAAAAAGAGGAAGATATTCTTCAAAAACATGGTTTTCAGGTATTAAATAGAGATGCTTTAGAAGAGAAAAAAGAAGTGGCAGTAGTCGTTCCCGTCTACAATGCGGAAAAGTATCTCAAAGAAACGGTAGACTCGGTCATCAGACAAAATTTCGGTTTTCATCGCATATCTTTAATCTTGGTTGATGACTGTTCAACAGATCGTTCAAGGGAAATCCTGAACGAATATGCAGACCTTTATGGAAACATCACGGTCGTTCTTCTGGAAACCAATACCGGAACGCCGGCCCATCCGAGAAACCTGGGAATCGAATTGGCAAATGCGAAATACATCACGTTTCTTGATGCAGACGACTGGTTTGCCCCGAATGGAATTCTAAGTTTATATAAAATACTAGAAGAGAGTCAAGTCAACTACGCGGTAGGGAAAACCATACAGGTTGAAGCAGGCGGTCAAAAAATAATCGGCAAATATGAATCTGTGAAGAAAAGACTGAATGTTTCTCCGCTTTCGATTCCGCACATTTTTTATCATCTTGGCCCGCGCGCTAGAATGATGCGCCTCGATTTTATCAAGGAAAACAAGATCAGGTTTCCTGAAATGAAATTTGCGGAGGACAAGCAGTTTTTCATGGATGTTTTATTTAATTGCCGTGAAATTTCAACCACAACAGACCCTGTCTACTATCTGAACCGGCTGGATGAAAATAACGGTTCACTGACGAAACAGACAAATATTATAGAAAAAACAGACTCAAACATAGCCGTCATGAAATACGTTTTGAGTAAAAAACTGGACAAAGATATAGAGAAAATGGCTATCAACCGCCTGGTCGAATTCGATGCCATTACCCGTCTTTTTGACAGGCACCACTTCTTAAAGAGCGAAAGCAAAGAAGAGTATTATGAAAAGTTCAAAGAAATTCTGGGGATCTTAAAGAAAACAAAATACGATATTTCCGAAACGTTTTTCAAGCCGATGCATAAAATCGCCTTTGATCTATTGAAAGAAAAACGGTATGACGAGATCGAACAATTATTCCGCTGGTCGAAAAAGGAGCCTAATAAAAAAATCGTCATTAAAGGTGATACAGCTTACTATGAAGGCCCTTTAAAAGATGAAGCATATAAACTGATCGAAATACCGCTGTATGCAGAGGTAAACAGCCACGAATTTAACGATGATGTATTTGTCATGAATTTTTCCGCTTACGGCAAACAAAGAGTCAATATAAACGGGATACAGTTTCAGCACAGGGAAAAAGCCAATATTGATCATGATTTCAACGTGACTGCAGAAGATGACGGTTCCTACAGCCTGAAGCTGACCATTCAACAATTGGCTGACCTGCGCGCAGGTGGATATGTCATGTATCTTGTGTATAATGATTATGAAAGAATTAATTTAATAAAGGATACAGATGTTAAATCTGAGAAAGACATCAATCAAAAAACGTATATTTTTTATAAAACCGTAAAAGGCAATATTTCTTTGAAAATAAAGTGAAAAACGTTCTGCTAATTGGATTTGATAAAAGAGGAGTAGACTTATTTTATGGTTAATGCAGTTGCAATAAAATGCAATTTAATCGATCTAAAAATGAAAGATTGGCAGGTCCACCTCGTTTTCTCTTTTGAAAGCTCAGCCCCTGCTGAAGAAATTGGTCTGCTGGCAGTCAATCGGAAATCAAAGGAAGAGCTGCAGTTCCCCTGCGAAAAAGTGGGGGGATCGGAAGAACAGCGATACAAGACAGTCATCAATTTAGAGGACCTTTTAAGCCATGTCAGAGGGACGGGGTGTGTTGATTTCTATGCGACATATCGGATGACTGAGGACATGACTGACATCCTTCTGAAGAAAAGAATGAAGACAGAGTTTCAACCGATTGAACTTTCCTGGAAGCGGGATGATGAAGCAGGAGTTTTCTTCCTTCCGTATACGACCAAAAAAGGAAACTTTTCTTTGAAGGTTCTGACGAAAAAAGCCGTTGCTGAAGTTGAGCGTGTCGAATTAAATCCTGAAGGTGAATTGACGCTTAAGGGATATGCTTTTTTGCTTGACAGTGAAGGATTCGGCGTCAAGCAAAGACGGCTTGTGTTAAATGAAATCTCGGATTCAGAGGAAAAAAGGCTTTTCCAATTTCCTTTGGAGGAAGAAAAAAATGCCGGTTTTACCGTGCGAATCGGTCTTAAAAAGCTTTACGAAGAAAACGTTATGCCTGCCATGTTTCAGTTTCATATCGAATTTATAGGCAAAGACAAAGATCCCGAAACAGACGAGGAAGTCGTGAAACGAAGCAAAGCGTTAATGCTGAAAGATAAAGCGAATCCGCAAAACAGCCAATTTACGATTCTCGAAACGGAAAAAGGCCCGGCGCGTTTTCATGTCTATCCGCAAAAGAAAAAGAGAATGATGCGCTTAAGAATGAATGATTATACATTTAAAACAAGGGCTGTTTATTTCGTCGTCGGGAAAAAGAACAGGGCTGTTTCCTTTTTCCGCAGAAGAAAAAATAAACTGAAGAAGAAAATAGACAGAGGCGTGAAAAAGGCATATTATTTCACCTTCGGACTTGCTGCAAAACTGCCCGTCAAAAAGAAGACCGTCATTTTTGAAAGCTTTGCCGGAAAGCAGTACAGCTGTAATCCGCGGGCGATTTACGAATATATGAAAGAGAACAAACCGGATTACGACATGTATTGGAGCGTAAATCCGGATTATACGGATATCTTTGAGGAAAAAGGCATACCTTACATCAAAAGGTTTACCCTGAAGTGGCTGTTTGCCATGGCAAGAGCCGAATATTGGGTTGTAAACAGCCGCATGCCTTTATGGATTCCAAAGCCGAAGCACACGACATATCTTCAAACATGGCACGGCACGCCGCTAAAACGTCTTGCCGTCGATATGGATGAAGTCCATATGCCAGGCACCAACACGGAAAAATACAAAAAGAATTTCACGATGGAAGCATCAAAATGGGATTATCTAATCTCGCCGAACGCATACTCAACCGAGATCTTTGCCCGTGCATTCCAATTCAATAAAACGATGATCGAATCCGGCTATCCGAGAAACGATTTTCTCCATACGGACAACAATGCCGAAACGGTTCGCGCATTAAAAGAAAAAATGAAGCTGCCGGCTGACAAAAAAGTGATCATTTATGCGCCGACATGGCGGGATGATCAGTTTTATAAAAAGGGAAAATACAAATTTGACCTTGATTTGGATTTGGCGAAAATGAGGGAGGAAATCGGAGATGACTATGTGATCGTCCTCAGGATGCACTACTTGGTGGCTGAAAACTTCGACCTTGAGCCATACCAAGGGTTTGCATACGACTTCTCTTCATATGAGGACATCCGCGAGCTTTACATGGTATCCGATTTGCTGATCACGGACTACTCTTCCGTCTTCTTCGATTTTGCAAATTTGAAGCGGCCGATGATTTTCTTTGTTCCCGACATTGAGACATATCGCGATAAACTGCGCGGCTTCTACTTTGACTTCGAAAAAGAAGCTCCGGGCCCGCTCGTCAAAACGACGGACGCAGTCATCAAAAAAATCAGGGAAACGGAATCGCCGGACTACCGCCTGCCGGATATATTCGAGCCTTTCTATGAGAAGTTCTGTTATCTGGAGACGGGGAAATCGTCTGAGCGAGTTGTGGAGAAGGTTTTTGAATAGTTGAAACAAAAAGAGCCGTTGCATTTGCGATGGCTCTTTTGTCTATAACTAGGTAATTCCCCCCCCTGTAAACTGTCCCATAATTGGTCTTAACTTTTAAATAGAATTATGTTATTATAGTTCCCATGTATAAATTCAAAGATATGAACACATGTTTATTTTTCTTGGAAAGCGATTTAATTCTGTAGGTTCTTGTGCAGTCAATTTTGAAGAGAGCATAAAAATTTATTTTTTTATAAATAATCAATTAAAAGGGGATTATAATGAAGAAAAAAGTGAAAATAGCAAAAAGAAAAGTGAAATTTCTATTAGATCCATTTAGAACTTATAGAAATAATATTAACTTTAAACGTTCGGTCGATTATACTGTAAATTTTGAAAAAAATGATATCGATTCTAATATAATACTCTATGAATCATACCATGGCAAAGCTATGAATGACAATCCTTATGCATTATTTAAATTTTTAGTGAATGACGAGAAATATAAGAGATTTACTCATGTCTGGGCCTTAAATGATCAAGAGGACAACCCTTATGCCGAAAAGTACAAAAATTCAAAAAATGTAAAGTTTGTTAAAGTACATAGTGAAGAGTATATAAAGTATTTAACTAAAGCAAAATACTTAATTAATAATGTTACATTCCCTCCTTATTTCCAAAAAAAAGAGGGGCAGATATACGTTAACACTTGGCATGGAACCCCTCTAAAAACTCTCGGTAAAGATATGGAAGGCCCTATTGGGCAACATAAAAATATTCAAAGAAACTTTCTGCATTGTGATTATATTCTTTCACCTAATAAGTTTACTTCGGAAAAATTGATAGACTCGCATGACTTAAGAGGTCTGTATAACGGGGAAATCATTGAAGAGGGCTATCCAAGGATGGATTTAACTTTTGATACAGATAAAAACGAAATAAGAAAAACATTAGATAATATAATAGAGTTTGATCCAAATAAAAAAACTGTTCTTTATGCGCCAACGTGGAGAGGCGAGGTTGGGAATGTTTCCAATATTAATGAGGAGCTCATCAATCATATTACAGAGTTAAACGAGAAGCTTCCTAGTGATTATCAACTTATTCTAAAGGTACATACACTTTTATTTAAACACATCAAACATAATGAAGTATTGATGAAGAAATGTATTCCTGATTATATAGATACAAATGAATTATTATCAATTGTAGATATATTAATAACGGATTATTCAAGTATATTCTTTGATTACATGGCGACTAATAAACCCATCATTTATTTTATGTATGATAAAACACAGTATTTAAAAAAGCGTGGTATGTACCTGGATGTTAATACTCTGGCTGGTCCCATTTGTCAAACAACCGATGAAGTTGCAAAAAATGTAGAAAATATAGAGTATGTACAAAAAAAATATCACTCGATTTATCATGAAATGAATAAAAAATTTATGAAAAGAGTTGGAGATTCTACCGAAAAGGTAGTAAATATAATTTTTGATGAAAATAGAAAAAAAGATGATTGTATATTTGATGTTAAAGAGCCGGATAAGAAAAATATATTAATTTATTGTGGAGGATTTCTCAATAACGGGATAACTTCTTCAGCTATTAATTTATTGAATAATATTGATTATGATAGGTACAATGTAGTCGTAATTGATAAGGGTTCCTATGACTCTGAGTCTTCTTACAATATAAATAGGTTAAATGAAAAAACTAAGAGAGTTTATCGAGTTGGAAGCATGAATTTAACAATCAAGGAATGGTACTTGCATGGTTTAATGAATCGAAGAGGATATACTGAAGAACTTGCAAGAAGAAACCCCGGGGAAATTTATCAAAGAGAAATCAATCGTATGCTGGGGAATGCAAAGATTGATATTGCAATTGATTTTAGTGGCTATGTACCTTTTTGGACAATGATAATGGCTTTTGGTGATTTCTCTAAGAAAAGCATATACCAACATAATGATATGTATGCAGAAACGAAAAAGAAGATAAATGGGAAATATAAGCACAAACAGAAGTTGGGTATTGTTTTTTCGCTCTATAAACTATTTGATAAAGTTGTGTCTGTTGCAAAACATACTAGGGATTTAAATGTCAAAAGCCTAGAAAAATATGTAGATTCAGAAAAATTGGTTTATGTGCATAATTCTCTGAATGTAGAAAAAATAATTAATGCTGTCGAAAAACATGACTTAACTATTCAAAAATTTGACGGAGAAGAGTATATTATTCAAAAGGAAGAAGTAAATGGAGGACTTTTGAGTATAAAAGGCATTAAAGTTCCTAATGAAAATGGAATCAATTTCGTCAATATGGGAAGATTATCGCCAGAAAAGGATCAAGAGAAATTAATTAAGGCATTTTATCAATTAGTTAATAAATATGACGATTTAGATATTAAACTTTATATTATTGGTGATGGAGTTTTAAAGGGGAAATTGACTGAATTAGTTAAAAGAATGGATATTGAAGGAAAAGTAATATTCACAGGACAATTGAAAAATCCATTTTATTTAATCAATAAAGCAGATTGCTTTGTTTTATCTTCAAATCATGAAGGTCAACCCATGGTATTGCTGGAAACTCTAGTTTTAAACAAACCTATTATTGCTACTGATATTGCCGGATCTAGGAGTATATTGGAAGATGGATACGGAATACTTGCTCAAAATAATATTCAAGGCCTTTTGATTGAAATGGAAAAATTCGTCATGCGAAAAAGTTTCAAAGATAAAGTTTTAACAATAAAAGAAAGAATTAGTGGCCAAAATTGTAATCAAGCACTTTCTGAAATAAACGAATTACAAAAAGACCTTGATTATAAAAAGAAATATAAAAAATTTGACTACGAAAATTATAATATTCAGGCTATGCAAATGTTTTATAGGGAAGTTTGTTTTGAAGAAATTGAAATTCAATCTCAAAGTTTATCAGTCTGATCTTACACTAAAGCTATGCTATTAAATATAAAAGAAAACCCGAATGGAGATCGTAAATGTCTCATTCGGGTTTTTGAGATATTTTAAACAAACCACCGAATATGAAAAGGATACCATGACAATTCATCAGCATTTTTATTGGTAACCCCTAGAAGCTTTAGTCGTCCATTTGGTTGGACCTGCCAATATGCAGAGCTTGTATGAGACGAGACGTTTGTATATTGGAAGTTTCTATCAGGTGCTAAATCTTTTGGAAATTCGATATATTCACCAGCATTTCCGTTTGAAATACCTTTTATCGCACCTGATAGTTCCACTTCGTTTCCAATCCTTCTTATCCTAGGGATAGTGTCTTTGGCATATACTTTAGCGTTATTTAACAATTTAACATCATTATAAATATAGCCGGTAGCGTCTTCTTCTTCATTTTTAACGGCTCTATCAAAATTATTTTGTGCTGAACTATTATGTTTAATTTCGTAAAGATGATTTATAGCTGCTTCAAGGTCTTTTATTAACATATACTCCAACGATTTTTCATTGTCTATATTTGTGTACTTTAAATTCAAATTATTAATATCTAACGGCTCATATATCAATTCCTTTTTAAAAGCGTCTTTATCGGTGCTTTTATAAAGGTATAAAAATAATTCATCAGAAGTTAATTTCACATTTTTGTCTAGCAGGTATTTATATGAGTTTCTCCAATGGATACCTATTGTACTTTCAGCATTCAGAAGTTTAGGTTTGTTAAACATAAGTGAAATCCAATTCAGAATGTTTTTATTAATGAATTGACTTGTTGATCTATAAGGGAAATGTGCTATTTTTAAATTTAATTTACCATTTATTTTTTGCTTCCCTTTATAATAAACATAATGATTTCCATTGCCGATCTTATAGTCAATATAGTGCTTCTTATCATGACAAATCATCGATTTGGCAGATTGGTATTTTTTTCTTCTGTATCTGATTTTATCTAAAATATTTTCGTTAAATGGAACATCTTTAAAATACACATATTCTAGTCTATCCATTTGATATACATTTCCTGGGATAATATTGTTTTTTATTTCATTGATATCACCATAAATAAACTCATCCGCATCTAAAAAAATTATTGCTTCAAAATTAAATTCATTTGAAATTCTAGCATATGCATCTGTAGTTTTTTTGTTTTGTTCAAATGAAGGGTCGTTGTCTTCCCAAAGGGTTATCGGTAATCCTTCTTTTGATAAATTCTCTAATATTTTTTAGTGCCATCGTTCGGCCGATTAATAGAAATAAACATATGATCCAAGTATTTTAAATTATATCTAACGAATATTTCTATTATATCTGCCTCATTTTTAACCATTGTAAAAGAAACAATCTTTTTTTTATCATCCGTTCTTTTTTTTTTTGCATTTTAAGCAGCTCCTAGGTTTTTATTAGAAATGATATGTACTGGATTTTAATGGAGTACTGATCTTTTGAACTAATATTACTTACTATTCTAAACGAAAAAAAGAAATTAACAAGTTTTCGTAAAATTTTAAAAATTTTTATCTGAAGAGATTGTTAACAAATTTTATGACCAGCTAAACGAATAATAATCTTTTTCCCGCAAAAATAAATTATATGGTTGAATACCAATAATTAAAAAGTGGTCCTTAATGAAAAAAAACTTATGATCTGTTACAATAATGAGCGGTGCTTTTAAAAGTAAAGTTACATGCAAAAGCCCCAAATTTTAACCTAAGGAAGATTAGAATGAATGCATTGGTGAAGGTTCTAAAAGAGGTATTTTCTTCGCTTCCGCTGATTATGCGGCTTGCGGTTTATGAAACGAAGTCAAAGTATCAAATGAATTATTTGGGTGTTGTTTGGCAGTTTCTAAATCCGCTGATCCAGATTTTAGCTTATTGGTTTGTGTTTGGAACCGGAATTAAAGGCGCCAGGGCAGATGTTGACCATTACCCGTTTATTATTTGGATGCTTGCCGGCATCATTCCATGGTTTTTTATCAGCCCGACGATTCTTGATGGATCAAACAGTGTATATAAAAGAATTAACTTAGTGTCTAAAATGAATTTTCCGGTCAGCTCATTGCCTGCCGTTGTGATTGCTTCCAATTTATTCAGCTATTTAGCGATGACGTTCATCTATGTTTTAATACTTTTGGGAAGCGGGCATTTTCCAACGCTGCATTGGCTGCAATATTTTTATTATCTGTTCTGTATGCTCGCGTTTATGTTTTCGTTCAGTTTGCTTAATTCGACCATCAGCGTTTTAGTGAGGGATTATCAATTTTTGCTTCAGGCCGGGACAAGGCTGCTGTTTTTCCTGATGCCGATCTTTTGGGATGTGGCGCACAGCTTGGCGAACAGGCCGCATGTGTTGGCGGTCTTAAAATTAAATCCGCTTTTCTATATTATAGACGGCTTCAGAAACAGCTTTTTAAACGGGAATTGGTTTTTTGAAGATATAAACTATACCTTGTATTTCTGGATATTCACCTTGCTGTTATTGACGGTGGGCTCGATCCTGCATATGAAATTCAGGGACAAGTTTGTTGACTTTCTTTAATAAAGTAAGGAGATTATATGATGAAACTAAAAGTTTCGTTTCGAAATGTTTCAAAACAGTATCATCTGTACGAGAGACAGTCTGAAAAGATAAAAGCGCTGTTTTTGCCGGACAAAAATGATAAAGGGTTCTTTGCCGTGCGAAACGTCTCCTTTGATGTTTATGAAGGGGAGACCATCGGCTTTGTCGGAATCAACGGATCCGGAAAATCGACGATGTCGAATCTGCTGGCGAAGGTGATTCCTCCGACAACCGGTGAAATCGAGATGAATGGACAGCCGTCCCTGATCGCGATTTCTGCCGGGTTGAACAACCAGTTGAGCGGGAAGGACAACATCCGGCTTAAATGCTTGATGATGGGATTGACCAACAAAGAGATTGATGAGCTTTACGATAAAATCGTCGAGTTTGCCGATATCGGGGATTTCATCAATCAGCCTGTCAAAAGCTATTCAAGCGGGATGAAATCGCGCCTCGGTTTTGCGATCTCAGCCCATATTGATCCTGATATTTTAATTATTGATGAAGCATTGTCCGTCGGTGACCAGACGTTCTATCAAAAATGCGTCGACAGAATTAATGAATTTAAAGAGCGCGGAAAAACGATTTTCTTTGTCAGCCATTCGATCGGCCAAATCGAAAAAATGTGCGACCGCGTAGCCTGGATGCATTATGGCGAAATGCGCATGTTTGATGAGACCAAAAAGGTTGTCAAGGAATACAAAGCTTTTATAGACTGGTTCAATAAGCTGTCGAAAAAGGAAAAGAAAAAGTATCAAAAAGAACATATCGAAAGCCGGATGCGTGCTCAGGAAGAAGAGAAAACGGTCCGCCGTTATGAAAAAAAGAAGAAGCCTGAAACGATCGCAAATGTAATTCAAATTGCCGTTCTTACGGCACTGCTCATCGCAAGTGCGGCCGCGATGTTTGTCAACACCCCTTTGCGGACGGCTGCGTCATCAGGTGCGGAAACGAAAAAAATCGAAAAGCATCATGCTGAACAGAAAGCAGGGAATTTTACTGCGGTGAATCAGCCCGCATATGTGACGAATGATCGTCTTCAGACATACAGCGACAAAGAAATGAAACACAAAACGTCCGTTTCTTTGCCATTCGGAACAGCAGTGACGCTGGTGTCCCAAAATAAAAAACAGGTGAAGATTACGTTTAACGGAAAAAGCTATTTTGCTGTTAAAAATGGTATTTCTTTGGAGAAAAACTTTTCTCATGCCGGTTTGTCAGTGAATGCGTTTCAGCCGTACTTTACAGAAAAACATCGATCCTCATACGAATATTTTCTTTCGTTTCTAGGGAAAGACAAGGCAGTCTTGCAGTCAGGGCTTAGAGGAGAGGAAGTAAAAACGTTTGAGGACGGAAGAGACAGCTTCCATCTCGGTTATGAAAACGTCAGCTATGTGTTAGATGGCGGGAAGGCGGCGGAGGTTGTGTTTTATGATCTGCAGCCTGTCAGCCCGTCGTCGCTGCGGCTTCAAGAAGATCAGGTGACATTTGATAAGGATCAGAAGCGGTTTATCGTCAAAACAGATAAGCAGACGTTTATCGTCGACAATGAAAAGCATACGCTGAGCGTTATTCAGTAACATGAAAAACTGGCAGGATCTTCTTCCTGCCAGTTTTTGTTTTGCGCTGAATTAGATTTCTTCTTTGTTCAAGAGTCCTTCCATAAATGGAACAAGTTTTGATTTCAGCTCAGAATCCTGCATGGCGAATTCAAGCGTCGTTTGAATAAAGCCAAGCTTTTCACCGACGTCATATCGCTTGCCTTCAAAGTCGTATGCAAAAACGCGCTGAATTTCATTTAATTTTTGGATCGCGTCTGTCAGTTGAATTTCTCCGCCTGCTCCGACTTCCTGTTTTTCTAAATACATGAAGATTTCAGGAGTGAAGATGTAGCGGCCGAGGATCGCCAAATTGGAAGGGGCAGTTCCCGGTTTTGGTTTTTCAACAAAGTTCTTCACCTGGTATCGGCGTCCTTCTTTTGTGAGAGGATCGATGATTCCATAGCGGTGTGTTTCGTCTTCAGGCACCTGCTGAACGCCGATGATGGAAGAAAGGGTTTTCTCATATTCATCCATCAGCTGGCGCAGCCCAGGCGTTTCTGCCTGAACAATGTCATCCCCGAGCAAAACGGCAAAAGGCTCATTGCCGATGAAGTTGCGCGCACACCATACAGCATGTCCGAGTCCTTTTGGCTCTTTTTGTCTAATATAATGAATGTCAGCCATATTGGATGCTTTTTGAACCTTTTCAAGCAGTTCTTTTTTTCCTTTTTCTTCAAGGTTGCGTTCCAGTTCAGGCGCATGGTCAAAATGGTCTTCGATGGCGCGCTTTCCTTTACCGGTTACGATAATAATATCTTCAATACCGGAATCGATTGCCTCCTCAATTATGTACTGGATTGTCGGTTTGTCGACAATGGGAAGCATCTCTTTCGGCATTGCTTTCGTTGCCGGGAGAAAGCGGGTACCAAGCCCTGCCGCAGGTATAATGGCTTTTCTTACTTTTTTCATCAATAAAGCACCTTCCTTAATCTTTAAAGAATCTTTTTTGCAATGGTTTTCATGCTTTCTTTAAACTTTACCACAATTCGTGAGTTTTCACACGTATTAGCAGTATGAAGAAAGTCATTTGCTTATTCTTGACGAATGATGCAGCACAACAAGCATGTTATGATAAAATACAATCAATAATTGCGATAACGTATCGTCAGTGAAAAAGGAGAATATGCCGAAATGAAAAAACTTAAGATCATGACAGTATTCGGTACAAGACCTGAAGCGATTAAGATGGCTCCTCTTGTGCTCGAATTAAAAAAACACCCGGAGATTGAATCGTATGTAACGGTTACCGCACAGCACAGGCAGATGCTTGATCAGGTGCTTGACGCGTTTCATATTCGGCCTGATTTTGATTTGAATATCATGAAGGAACGGCAGACATTGGCCGACATCACGTCAAATGCGCTGACAAAACTTGACCGGCTTTTTCAAGAGATCAAACCTGATCTTGTACTTGTGCACGGTGATACGACGACCACGTTTGCAGGCAGCCTTGCCGCTTTTTATCACAGGATTTCAGTCGGCCATGTCGAAGCCGGATTAAGAACCGGGAACAAATATTCTCCATTTCCTGAGGAATTGAACCGCCAGCTGACAGGTGCGATTGCAGACTTTCATTTTGCGCCGACAAAGCAGGCGGAGGCCAATTTGTTAGCGGAAAATAAAAATGCAGATTCCATTTTCGTTACGGGAAATACAGCCATCGATGCCTTGAAAACAACGGTGCGGGAGGAATACTCGCATCCGCTTCTCGATCGGATGGATGGCAGCCGGATGATTCTGTTGACCGCGCACCGCCGCGAAAATTTAGGCGAGCCGATGGAAAACATGTTTCGGGCGATCAGGCGGATCACGGAAGAATTCGGAGACGTACAGGTTGTTTATCCGGTTCATTTAAATCCCATCGTCAGACAAGCTGCCGAGCTGCATTTCGGCGGTTCGGACAAGGTTCATTTAATTGAGCCGCTGGAGGTGATCGATTTTCATAATTTTGCTTCCAGAGCGCATTTCATTTTAACCGATTCCGGAGGTGTGCAGGAAGAAGCGCCTTCGCTCGGAAAACCTGTTCTCGTATTAAGGGATACGACAGAACGGCCTGAAGGCGTAAAAGCCGGAACATTAAAACTGGCCGGGACGAATGAAGAAGATGTATACGAGCTGACGAAGCAGCTGCTGAATGATCCTGATGAGTATCAAAGAATGTCAAAAGCGTCGAACCCATACGGTGACGGAAATGCGTCCAAGCGCATCGTAGCTGAGATTCTCTACCGGTTTGGCTATCGGACGGACAAGCCTCTTCCGTTTAATGAACATTAAAAACGAGCTCCGCATTTCGTGTGCGGAGCTCGTTTTGTTAATTGTTAAGCCCAAGGCTTTCTTTTAATTCTTTTGAAATCGATTCACGGTCGCTTTCGTAGACCTTATAGTAATAGATTCTGTTAATTTTGGTTCCCTGACCTTTAAGCTGGTGCTGCATGACATTGTTGCGCGCTGATTTGTAGTTTGACTGAATATCCCACATATCGTCAAACGTGAGATTTGTTTTCACGTTGTCTTCGATTACTTTAAACATATCGCCGAATTTCGTTACGGAAGAGATGTTCGCCCCTTTTTTGATGATGCCTTCAATGACCTGGCGCTGGCGTTCCTGTCTTCCGAAGTCGCCTTTTGGATCCTGTTTTCTCATCCGGGTGTAAGCAAGCGCTTCTTCCCCATTCAGCGTGATTTCGCCTTTCTTGAATGAATATCCGTCATAGCTGAAGGCAAACGTGCTGTTCACCGTAATTCCGCCGAGCGTATCGACAATATCTTTGAAGCTCTCCATATTCACTTTCACAAAGTAATCTACAGGCACGTCCAAAAAGTGTTCAACCGTGTCGACGGTCATTTGGGTTCCTCCGAAGGCATAGGAGTGGTTGATTTTGTCCATCTTTCCTTTGCCGATGATTTCGGTGTACGTATCACGCGGAATGCTCACCATTTCTGTTGTATTCGTTTTTGGATTCACCGTCATGTAGATAAGCGAGTCGGCCCGTCCTTTATCACCTTTCCTTTCGTCAACGCCCATGATTAAGACCGCGATTGGATCCTTGCTGTTGACGTCCACCTGCTTGTCCCGTTTATCAGACTTTCCGAGATCCTCATGAATGCTGGCGACGGTTGAGGCTGCTTTATTCCAAAGGTAGTATGCATAGCCGCCGGTACATAAAACGAATAAGCCAATAATCGTTAAAATAATGAAAAGGATTTTCCTTTTCTTTTTTCTTTTTTCAGCTCTCATCATTTTCCTCGCTTTAAAGTTTTTATAATCTGATTTGATTATAAATTTTAAAAATACTAGAAACAACTAATTTTTTCATATCTCTGGTTTTAATATTACAAGTAAATTAAATAGCACTTAAGAATGTTACAAAGAGCCGCATTCTTCTATAAAATTATAAATGTTTGTCGATAAAAAACAAGAGGTGATGAAAAATGAAGAAACTTGCGGCGTTTACGTTCTTTATGCTGCTCCTAGCCGGATGCGGCACTGCCGAACAGGTAAAGCAAGGCGAACAAACCGAGCAAACCAACCAAACCGACCAGGTTCAAACGGAGGACGGTACGTTCGTTGGACAGGCAGACTCTCATACGATTGAGGTGAAGATTAATAACGAGCCTGTCAGCTTAAACATTGTCGGTGACTACGAAGGTGACATCGATCAATTAAAAGACGGACAAAAAGTAAAAGTGACTTACAAAAAAGCCGAAAAAGGACAGCTTGAATTGAAAAAAATCGAAAGCGAGAAATAATTCAAGCCTGTCAATGAAGGGAGACATTTGGAGTCTTGAAAAAAACAAAGCAAGTGATGTTGTTTGCACTTATCATGATGTTGTTGATTACCCCTTCCGTTTCTTTCGCTGCGGATTCCATATCTGTCAAGCTGACCAACTATGTCGGCAATAAGACAAGTTTGGATATTTCAACCGCGGGATATTACAAAGTGACCGGCAGCAATGTCGCGGATACAAAACGATATGGCGGGGCAACGCGTTATGATACTGCAAACACCGTCGCTTCCAGCGAATGGAAAAACCCGTCTACTGTTATCGTCATGAACAAGGATGAGGAGCTTTTCAGAGATTCGCTCTCTGTCATTCCCTTGGCCAAAAAGTTAGATGCTCCGATACTGCTTTCTCAGCCGGACAAGCTTACATCAGCTACCGAAAGTGAAATCAAGAAATTAAATCCCGATAACATTTTGGTGATCGGCGGAGAGAAAAGCATTTCAAAAAGTGTCGAAAGCAAGCTGAAGAAATACGGAGCTACAAAAAGAATCAGCGGTAAGAACCGCTACGCATTATCAGAAAATATTGCAAAAGAGATGGGAAGCTATGATAAAGCGATTGTGGTAACAGGAAACGTTTATCAAGATGCGCTTGCCATTGCTCCTTATGCTGCTAAAAATGGGTACCCGATATTTTTGGCGGGTACGGATTATCTTCCTAATTATAAACTTCCTAAAAAAGTAATTGTGGTAGGAGGCACTTCAAGCGTCAGCAGCAAAGTAGAAAGCCAAATCAAAAAACAAGCCGATCAGATTACAAGAATTCCGGGCTCAACCAGATACGAGCTGTCTGCGAACATTATAAAATATTTAAACTTAAGCACTGACAAAGCAGTTGTTGTAAATGGCACTAAGTATGCAGACGTACTAATCGGCTCATCTATGGCAGCTAAACAAAACCGTCAGCTGCTGTTCGTCAAAAAAGATGAAGTGCCTTCAAACGCAAAATCCATATTTAAAGAAAAAGGGACGTATGCGTTTAATCTGATCGGAAGCACAAATTCGCTTTCAAGCAGCCTGCAAAGCAATCTGTCTAAGGAATTTTACTTAGTAGGCGGAAAATCTTATAACCTGAATGTCAGCAGCGGAAACATGAGTTTGAAAAATATCAGAACATTTGGAACCGCTGTTAAAATCCAGCCTGAAAAATACTCTACTTCAAACCGGATCAGCATTAACAATAAAGAATATTTAGGGACGGTCAATTTCACCGTGGAATCTGGAAAATACGTCAGACCAGTCAATGTTGATATTCCGTTTGAGGACTATTTAAAAGGGGTTGTGCCGAATGAAATGCCGGCAAGCTGGCCGTTAGAAGCGTTAAAAGCGCAGGCGGTAGCCGCTCGTACATATTCAGTCAGCAAAATCGGACAAACAGTTGCGGATACAACGGCGTTTCAGGTTTACGGCGGATACAGCTGGTCTTCAAACTCCAGCAAGGCTGTGGATCAAACGAAAGGAAAGGTTCTGAAATACAATGGCAGCCTGATCACTGCCGCCTATTCTTCAAGCAATGGCGGCTACACGGAAGCGAGCAGTGAGGTGTGGAGTTCAAAAGTTCCTTATCTGATTGCCCAAAAGGATTCCATGGATCCGCAAAACAGCTGGTCATTAACGCTGCCGAAAACACAAATTAATACCGGTTCTCTTAATATGAGCAGCGCCGACTCATGGTGGTCAAAAACGACAGAGGCGAATGCATCGCAGCTGAAAGGATTAAATAACTGGATCATTAAAAACAAAGAAACAAGTGCAGACGGCGTCAAAATTGCGGGCATCAGTTCCTTCTCCTTCAGCGGGAAAACACAAGGACAGCGCCCTAAGAATGCGTCGATCAAAGTCAATTACCTTGTGAAAAACGGATCAAAAGTGGCGAGTAAAACCGCAACGATTGATGTGTTAACGACGGATCTAAGAACGATGATAGGAGCTTCCGTTTTTAAAAGCACGTATGCGAGCGTGAAGGAAGAATCGAAACAGTTCGTCATTAGCGGAAAAGGATACGGCCACGGTATCGGCATGAGCCAATACGGAGCGAAAGCGAGAGCCGCGGCGGGGAATTCATATAGTTCTATTTTAAAATTCTATTATCCGGGGACGACGTTAACGAACTATTAAACTAACATTTTAAAGCGGAAACAGGAGGCAGCCTCGTCTCTTGTTTTCCTTTTTATTGCCGAATGATTTGAAATATTTGGAGGGGAAGATATTGCGATCATTATTAAAGGTCCTGACATTCAGCTTTTTAGGCCTTGTCCTATTTATACCTTCTGCGCTGGCAGACAATTCAGCAAACAGGATTTCCGGGAATACCCGCTATGCTACGGCAGTTGAGGCCTCTAAAAAGGGCTGGTCAACAGCCAGCACAGCAGTTATTGTAGGCGGGGATGCATATTCGGATGCGATTGCGGCCATCCCGTATGCTTATCAAAAAAATGCGCCTCTTTTATTAACAAATAAAACAAATCTTTCTTCGGAAACAAAAAACCGATTAAAAGAGTTAAAGACGAAGAATGTGGTGATTGTTGGAGGGACTCCTGCAGTATCGAACGGAGTAGCTACGCAAATTAAAAATTTGGGAATTTCGGTGAAACGCATTGCGGGAAGCACCCGGTATGAGACTGCAGCCAAAGTGGCCAACGCCATGTCAAGCACATCAAAAGCAGTTGTAGCAAACGGATTTGTATACCAAGATTCGATCGCTGTCATTCCATATGCGGCCCAAAACGGTTACCCTATTTTATTTACCAATGAAAAAACGTTAAACAGCGCTACTTCCGGAGCAATCAAAAGCAAAGGTATTAAACAAACGATTGTAGTCGGAGGAACAAACAGCATCAATGGCTCGCTGTATTCAAAGCTCCCGTCACCTACACGGATTACGGGAAAAAACAGATACGATCTCTCGGTTAATATTGCAAAGAAATTTGGTTTAAGTACGAGCAACACGTATATCACCAACGGCTTCCGCTTTCCTGATGCCGTCGTAGGAGCTGCCCTTGCTGCAAAACAAAACAAAGCGATCCTTCTGACAAATGGAGAAAATTTATCAAAGGAACCGAGAGCGTTCATCGGCGACAAAAATATTAAAACCTTCTCTGTAATAGGCGGAACGCCTTCTGTTGCTGCCAAAGTCGTCACTCAGCTTAAAAATCCGGCCGTCGGCAAAACGATCTTCATCGATCCGGGGCACGGTGACCAGGATCCTGGTGCAATCGGCAACGGCCTGCAGGAAAAGGATGTAAACCTGGATATCGCAAAACGGCTGAACAGCAAGCTGAACAGTGCGGGCGCTATTCCGGTGATGTCACGGTCAAACGATACGTTCTATTCGCTTGAAGAGCGGGTGAAAAAAGGAGCAAACGCGAACGCTGATCTGTTTATCAGCATTCATGCCAATTCAGCAGCCCCTTCAGCTGCCGGAACCGAAACATACTATGATGAAACGTATCAAAGCGCCAACAGCAAGCGGCTTGCCGAAGAAGTTCAGCCGCGGGTCGTCAGTGCGCTCGGAACAAAGGACAGAGGCGTTAAAACGGCGGGATTCTATGTGATTAAATATTCTAAAATGCCGAGCGTTCTAGTAGAAACGGCCTTTATCACGAATTCATCAGACGCGGGCAAACTAAAAAGCGCGACACTAAAAGATAAAGCGGCAAAAGGGATCAATGACGCCGTTTCTGCGTACTATAGATAGAAGACTTGAGAAGCCGATGTTTCGGCTTCTTTTTTTATGCCTTAAAATATAGTATGATAATTCCATTGATTCAAGAAAAAGGAGAGTCGATATCGCGGTTAACAAAAAATAAAAAGAATTTATAAAAAAATCACGCAATTAATATTCTTTAACAGGCCCTTTACATTGAGTTTACGTTCGTATGCTACACTGACGCAGAGATCACAAAGTACCAAACAAATCGTGAGGTGTATGTCAGTGAGCATGGACAAAAGCTTAAGAATGTATAATGAATATTCAAGCCAGCAAACCTATTCGTGCGCTCTATCTGAAAAAGCAGAACGTTATTTAAATGTAAAACGGGCAATGGATATCGTCCTTTCACTCATCGGACTCGCTCTTACACTGCCGGTGATCCTATTATTTTGTATCCTGATTTCTATAGAGACTCCGGGCTCTCCTTTATACCGCCAGGAACGCGTCGGCAAGGACGGAAAGCACTTTAAGCTGATCAAGCTGCGTTCCATGAGGATTGACGCTGAAAAGTCAGGGGCGAAATGGGCGGAGAAGGATGATCCGCGTATTACTGCGGTCGGATCTTTTATAAGAAGAACAAGAATCGACGAGCTTCCGCAGCTGATCAATGTGCTGGCGGGAGATATGAGCCTTGTCGGACCGAGGCCTGAAAGGCCGATGTTCACGGCGCAGTTTCATCATGAAATCCCGGGATTTAAAAACCGTTTAATTGTAAAGCCGGGGTTAACGGGGCTGGCGCAGGTAAACGGAGGCTATGACATCAGTCCGAGAGAAAAGCTGGTACATGATCTGTATTATATTCGAAATTTGACATTTCTTCTCGATTTGAAGGTTATGGTTAAAACAATTAAAGTAGTATTGACTGGTGAAGGAGCCAGATAATCCGCGAAAGTTAGGAAAAAGTTATGTCAACCATTACGAAACAAATTTTAAACGGTGCAAAATGGACAAGTGCCTCAACGTTGATCATCACGGTTATCCAGATTGTGCAATTTGCGCTGCTCGGCAATATGATGACAATCGCCGAATTCGGATTGGTCGGAATGCTGACGACCGTTACGGTGTTTACGCAAATCGTGCTTGACATGGGGTTCGGGGCCGCGCTGATTCAAAAAGAAACGGTCAATGAGCGTCAATTATCGACATTGTACTGGCTCAATATCATTACAGGGATCGCGCTGTTTGCCGGACTTTTTTTCCTGAGCCCGGTGATTGCGGGCTTCTATCAGCGGGATGAGCTTGTGCTGCTGATTCGCATATTGGCGGTGATGTTTTTGATCGCACCGGTCGGACAGCAATATCAATATTTGCTGCAAAAGGAACTGAGATTTCAAGTTCTCAGCAAAATCGAAGCCGGAGCAAATGCATTGTCTTTTGTTCTGCTGATCGTATTAATTATTCTGATCGATCCGATATTGGCCTACGTTTTGTCACAAGTTTTTCTAAATTCGTTTAAGGGTATCATGTTCTTTGCTGTATATTTAAAAAAATGGCGTCCTTCATTTGTTTTTGCGCCTTTGGAAGTAAAAGATTTTTTCTCTTTCGGCGCTTTTCAGCTTGCCTCAAGGCTCGTCAACAGGCTTGGGGCGAATATTGACATGATTTTAATCGGCCGGTTTCTCGGCGCGGAGGCTTTGGGAATCTATAACTTGGCTTATCAGATTATTACGATTCCCGTGATGAGGATCAATCCGATCATTACAAGGGTCGCCTTTCCCGTCTTTTCCAAAAATCAAAGCGATAATACGACATTGCGGGAAGGCTTTCTGAATATGACGAAGCTTCTTGCGCTTGTGTCGTTTCCGCTTCTGATCGGGCTGACGACCGTATCTGACCTGTTTATCGACGTCGTGTTTGGAGAAAAGTGGCTTCCCGCTGTCCCAGTTCTTAACATTCTGGCAATTGTCGGTCTGCTCAGGGTTCTGATGAATCCGAACGGATCGGTTTTGCTGGCAAAGGGGAGAGCCGATCTGGCCTTTTATTGGGACAGCGGCATTCTCGTCCTTTACGGGCTGTCGCTTTATGCCGCTGTGCTGACAAAGGATTTAACGGTTGCCGCCTGGACGTACGCCGCCATCAGCCTGATCAACTTTTTTATCGGAAGGTGGCTCTTGAAATATGTCATCGAGCTGAAACTCGGGGATTATTTCAAGACAATCGGAAAACCGCTCGCCTTAACGGCGTTAATGGCCGTCGTCGCTTTCTTCTTGAGCGCGGGCACTAGACACCTGCTTCCGGAAGCTGTACTCCAGCTGGCCGTTTCGGTCGGAATCAGCGCAGTCTTCTACGGTTTTTTGGTCGGAAAGGTTTACCAGCGTGCTTTGAGAGCTCAATTTAGCAGAAAGGGCGGTTGATGTTGAAGGTACTTTGGATGACTAGCGTTTACCCCAGCAGCAGAAAGCCGGGGGAAGGGGTTTTTCATGAAACACAGGTGCAGGCATTGCGAAAGCTCGGCATCGATGTGACCGTGATTTGTCCGCTGCCTGTAAATCCTGCGCCTCTCAGGGTGCTGAAAAAACAATACCGGAGCATTCGCAACGTTCCTGATTATGAGGAGCGAAACGGAGTTTCCGTCTACAGGCCGCCTTATACTGCGCTGCCGGGACAGCTGAAATGGGCTCAGCCGCATCACCGGATGGCTAAATCGATTCTCCGCACAATCGAACAAAACGGCCTCCTTCCGGATGTCATCCATGCTCATTTTGCGATGCCTTCCGGAGGAGCGGCTGCCGTTGTATCGCAGAGGATCTCCATTCCATACGTCCTGACGCTGCATGGGAGCGATGTCAATATTTATCCTCATTACAGCCGAAGCGCATATCGGGCGTTTCTAACAGCGGTGCAGTCGGCGGCAGACGTTTTGGCCGTCAGCGATACGCTCAAGGACAAAGCAAAAGAGATGACAGGAGTTGAAGGCTCGGTGCTCCCGATCGGGGTCAGGCTTGACCGGTTCCAAAAGCCCTCCGCTTCAAAAGACGAATTGCGGGAGAAGCTCAATCTGCCAAAGGAACAGACGCTGCTCGTCTATATCGGCCGTCTCGTGAAGGAAAAAGGAGTGCTTGAGCTGGCAGAAGCCGTTCGGCAGCTTGACGGCAACTACAAAGCGGTTTTTATCGGTGACGGACAGGAAAAGAATGCGCTCAGGGAAAAAGCGGGAGAGAAAGCGATTTTGACGGGTCAAGTTGCGAATGAGCAAATAGCGGAATACCTTGCCGCATCAGACATTTTTGTTCTTCCTTCATATTCCGAGGGAATGCCGACCGTCGTCATTGAGGCGCTCGCCCTGAAGGTTCCGGTTTTGTGCACAGCGGTCGGAGGTGTGCCGGATTTGTTTGGAAAGCACCGGCATCTGCTTATAGAGCCCCGTTCTGTCCCCGATTTAAAGCGGGCGGTTCTCGGCTATACAGAAGAAGGAAAATGGCGGGAAAACATTGCAGAGGAGCTGTATCAGACAGTTCGCTCTCAATATGACGCCGGGCAGAACTCGGAAGCGCTCGCGAAGCGGTATGAGCGTATTTTGCACGCTGCCCGCCTTTGAAAAAGAAAGAAGCCGTTTAAAGCGGAAGCATTGCGTCCATGATGGAAAATATAGATAGAAACAATCATCGCCTAATAAAGCTATTGGATAGAAGGGTTAGCTTATGAGAAGGGAATGATGATATTGAAAAGAATAGCTGTTATTGGAACAGGATATGTTGGGCTGGTATCTGGAACGTGTTTTGCCGAGGTGGGAAACACGGTTGTCTGCTGTGATATAGACGCTGAAAAAATCAGAGGTCTCTCGGCCGGTATCATGCCGATTTATGAAAACGGGCTAAAAGAGCTTGTTGATAAAAACGTAGATGAAAACCGTTTGTTCTTTTCAACTGACATTCCCAAGGCGATCAGAGAATCCGACATTATATATATAGCAGTCGGGACGCCGATGTCAGAGAGCGGAGAAGCCGATTTGACCTATGTAAAATCGGTTGCCGAAACGATCGGAAGACATTTAAACGGCTATAAAATCATCGTCAACAAAAGCACGGTTCCTGTCGGTACAGGAAAGCTCGTACAATCGATCATCGAGCAGGCCTCCCGGGGCGGGCATCCGTTTGATGTCGTGTCAAATCCCGAATTTCTTCGCGAAGGAACGGCCATTTATGACACGATGAATATGGAAAGAGCCGTCATCGGGGCAACAAGCGAAAAAGCCGCGGCAATCATTGAAGAGCTGCATGAGCCGTTTCAAACGACAATCGTCAAATCGAATCTTGAGAGTGCGGAAATGATCAAATACGCGGCAAACGCATTTTTGGCAACGAAAATTTCTTTCATTAATGACATTGCAAACATCTGTGAAAAAGTCGGGGCCGATGTGTCCAAAGTTTCCGAAGGGGTCGGGCTTGACAGCAGAATCGGCAAGAAGTTTTTAAAAGCGGGAATCGGCTTTGGGGGTTCTTGTTTTCCGAAGGATACGATGGCTTTGCTGCAAATTGCCAAATCGGTCGGCTATCCTTTTAAAATGATCGAAGCGGTGATTGAGACGAATCGAAAACAGCGCGCCCACATCGTTCAAAAGCTGCTCGACGTGTTTGGAGATCTCGAGGGCAGAACGATTTCGGTCCTGGGACTGGCGTTTAAACCGAATACAAACGATATGCGCTCATCACCGGCATTGGACGTCATTCCGATGCTCAAAAGCCTCGGCGCGCATGTCAAAGCCTATGACCCGATTGCGGTCCCTGAAGCGGAGCGTCTGCTCGGCAGCCAGGCAGTCTACAGCGATGACCTGTATGAAACCGTAACAGATACAGACGCGTGCCTCATTTTGACAGAATGGCCGGAGGTACAGCATATGAATATAACAAAATTGAAATCATGCTTAAACCAGCCTGTCCTGATTGACGGACGAAATCTGTTTGAGCTTGAAGAGATGAAAAGAGAAGGAATGATTTATCATTCAATCGGCCGCCCTGAGGTTCAGGGAGAGAAGATTTTAACAAAAGTTTAAAACGCGGGGTGTTATTCATGGAAAAAGTATTGGTGACAGGCGGATGCGGATTTATCGGATCACATATCGCAGAACAGCTGTTAAAAGAAAATTATCAAGTATCGATTCTCGACAATTTAACGACAGGGTATCTTTCAAACATTGACGGTCTTCCGGTGGATTTCCATCAGGAAGACATTACAAAGCCTGAAGCGATCGAGCTGATCAAGCGCATTAATCCTGATTATATTATACATTTGGCAGCACAGGTGAGCGTTGCGGAGTCAGTCAACGACTTTTTGAAGGATGAAAACATCAATATAAGAGGTTCATTGCATGTCATAAAAGCCGCCGGTGAATGCAGCGCGAAAAAAATCGTTTTTGCGTCGTCAGCCGCCGTTTACGGGAATCCCGAATATTTGCCTGTCGACACCCGTCACCAAACAAATCCCGGTTCACCGTACGGGCTGACAAAGCTTACGGTTGAACGCTATTTAAAGCTGGCCTATGACCTGTACGGAGTCGAATACTGTATTTTGCGGTACAGCAATGTTTACGGACCGCGCCAGGATGCAAAAGGAGAAGGAGGCGTCGTCTCGATCTTTTCCGACCTGTTGACGAGCGGCACGGCGCCGGTCATTTTCGGAGACGGAGAACAATCCCGCGACTTCATCTATGTGGGGGATGTGGCAGCGGCCAATGTTAAAGCGCTTAAAGCTCAATCAAACGTTTGTTTAAATGTTTCAAACGGCTTTTCCATCACGGTTAACGAGCTGTTTTCCGAAATGAAAAAAGCAACGAATTCGGCGCTTTCTCCGATCTATCAGGATGAAAGGCCGGGAGACATCCGCCACAGCACGCTGTGCAACGAAGAGACGAAAAAAATATTGAACTGGGAACCGCAAATGCCGCTTGATAAAGGGCTGGAGCAAACGATTTTCTATTATAGAAAAGAAATGAATGCATAAACATAATCGGCTGCTGGCTTTATGCCGGCAGCCCTTTTCCTAGCAGAAGCGGAAGGAGGGGGACAAATGAGTGTGAAACGTTCGGCGGTCAATGTGCTGATTTGGCTCGCAGCTTTGACCGCAGGCTTAGCTTTCACTCATCTTTTGGCTCAAACAAGCTCAAAAAAAATACTGTGTTTCTTTCTGTTATTGATCGCATTGGCCGTGATTCTGCTGCTCAAGCCTTATCTGTCATACGAGCAGCTGATGATGCCCGTCATCTATCTTCTCATTGCGGCGACCTTTGCCAATAATGCGTTTTTTTCGATCAAGCTCGGATTTTTCAGCCTGTTCCCGTACAGGATTCTTTTGATCGCTGCAGCTGTCTGGCTGATTTGGGAAATGCTGAACAGCCAAGATCCCATTGAACGTTGGAACCGCGTTCAAGTGAAGGGCATCCTTGCTTTTTTCGCTTTTTGGTTTTGTTATGGAATGATTTCGCTGCTTTGGGTCAAGTCTGTTACAGACGGATTGAAGTATTTATCATTGCTTGGGATGGGGATGTTTTTCGTTTTTCTGATCGTGATGTATTTTCAGAAGCTCGAACGGCTGCTCGCGTTTTATTACATATGGATGGTGATGACGGTCTTTTTGATGGTCATCGGACTGTATAACCATTTTACGCTGCACCATTTGCCAAGCTCGACGCTGTACAACGGGCCGCAGTATAAACAGCACTATCCGACATCCGTGTTTTTCAACCAAAACGATTTTGCGACGTTTTTGTCAATCAGCTTTTTCTTCTACGCCGCTTTTTTTAAAAATGTGAAAAACAGCTATTTGAAAATAGCAGGTTTGATCCTTGCGTGCTGCTCCTTGTATTTGATTGTTTTAACGGGCTCAAGGGCAAGCATTTTAGGGGTGATCGCGGGTCTTTTTCTTTACGCGTTCATTTTGCTGCCCCGTTTTTTGAAAAAGTGGGTCCTGATTGCCGCGGCCTGCGGGTTTGCCGCTTTTGCCGTGCTTTTTGCAGGGAAGATTACAAATGTCGTGTATACATTATTTCTAGCTCCTCAAACCGCGCACGATTTCAGTGAGCCGCTGCCGTCAAACGTCGCCAGGGCGAATCTTTTGAAGAATGCAGGGCATTATGTGCTCGACACATACGGGTTCGGCGTCGGTGCCGGAAACGTTCCTTATTATTTAGAGCACCACGCAATTTTTGATACCGATCAAGTGGTTGAGGTGCATAACTGGCTTGTCGAAATCATGGCGAATTTCGGGGTCATCATGATGCTCGGCTATGTAACGATGTACGGGTATCTCATGCTGTTATTGTATCGATTCTATAAAAGCAGGCTGACAAGCCGGTACAAACTTCTTTTGGAAGGGCTGCTCGCCGCCCTTATCAGCTTTCTCGTTTCAAGCATAAGCCCAAGTTCGATGTCAAATTTGTATTTCCATTGGGTGTTTCTTGCCCTGGTCATTGCGACCGTCAACACGCTTAGAATCAAAGGGACAGATGAAACCGAGCGTTTCAGGTAAGAATTTTAATAATAGGGAGAAATTCGTGTGAAACATTTAATGAAACGTATTGCAGGCAGAATCAAAAAGTATATCGTGCCGATTATCGCGCTTCCGCTTGTTCTGGGGCTGTTTGGGTATTTTATGCCGAAAGGCGCCGCTGCGCCGGCTGACTATACGGCAAGCGTCACCATCTCGACGGGGAATTACGGAGAATCGCTTTACAACAATGCAAAAGAGATTCCTCTATTGCTGAAAAATGATCCGTTTTTAAAAGAGGTTTTTCCCGAAATGGACGAAGAGGAGCTTGCAAGTATCAAGGAGGAGCTGGTGATCGACATCAGATCGGATTCGCTTTTTAATCTAAGCTATACAGGACCTGACAAAGAAGAAACATTGAATGTTTTGGAAAAAATCAAAGATGCTTATATGAAGGAAGATAAAAAGCTGTTTTTGAAAAGGGATCAAGTGATCGAAAAGAACATAAAAGCGCTTGAAGGCGAAACGGTCAGCGCTGATTCAAAAGTCGATAAACAGCGGTTTTTATATGAGCTGGAAACGAACAGGCTTGACTTGAAAGCGGCTGAAGAAATAGAGCCGTTAACCGCATTGGATAATGTAGCCGGCGGAATGTCTCCTAAAAAAAGAGCGGTACTGGGCGTTTTGATCGGTTTGGCGCTGTCGTTTTTTATCGTTGTTGTTCCGGAAGTTTTGAAAGAACGCTAAATTTTTGATTGGGGATGTGGAACAGGACCATGACGAGCCAAAAACCTTTAATCTCTGTCATTACACCTTCTTATAACGCGGAGGAATTTATCGAGAAGACGATTCAGTCTGTCATCGGCCAGACCTTTTCCGACTGGGAAATGATCATTGTGGATGATTGCTCGACAGACGGAACGAGAGATATGTTGAAACGTTATGAAGCAGAGGACGAGCGTATTCATGTCATCTATTTAAAGGAGAATGGCGGAGCGGCTGCAGCGCGCAATGCGGCCCTCAAAAAGGCAAAAGGCCGCTTTGTAGCGTTTTTGGACAGCGATGATGTTTGGAAAAAAGAGAAGCTTGAAAAACAGCTCGACTTTATGAGGAAGCATCAGCATGCCTTCACATTTACGGCCTACGAGCTGATCAGCCAAAACGGCGAGGCGCTGCATAAAACGATCGAAGCGCCTGAAAGCCTCACATATGATGACGTGCTGAAAAATACGATTATCGGCTGTCTGACGGTCATGCTTGACAGAGAACAAACAGGGGACATTCAAATGCCGGATATCAGGACCAGGCAGGATTTAGCGACATGGCTGTCCATTTTGAAAAGAGGCTTTAAAGCATACGGGCTGAACGAGCCTTTGGCAGAATACCGGCTCGTCGAAACGTCGATTTCGAGAAACAAGTGGAAGGCGGCTCAGAAAACCTGGTATGTATACAGGGAAATCGAGCGTCTGCATTTGATCAAGGCGACATGGTGCTTCGTCCATTATGCAAAAAATGCGGTAAAGAAAAGACTATAGCGCGGGAAGTGATGGAACGTGGGAGAGAAAAAAGCGATACACGTCGTCGTGGCGACGGGTGAATGGGGACAAGATCAATTAAGGTACAGAAGGCACCGCCTCGCTGAATTTCTGGCGGAGCAAAAAAATACGCGGGAAGTCATCTGGGTATGCCCGGCCGAAGAAGCCCCTTCAGAGGCGTTTACAAGGCTTCACAACGGCATTATGCAATTTGCGGTAAAGGACTTTTTGAAAAAGAAAATGTTCAGGTTCGCCCGCTACCGCGACGTCTTTTACCAAAAGAAACTGACGCCGTTGCTTGAGCGTTTAAAAGCGGCGGAAGGCGAGAACGTATATTTATGGTACACCTTCCCCGGTTTTCCGCTTTTGGCGGCGCTTTATGACTGGGAGCAAGTCATCTATGATTGCAGCGACCTTTGGGCGGCTCCGATCAGCGGAAAACAAAACCTCGCATCGGCTTTCAGGCAAAAGGTTATTTTTGAGGCGGAAAGCAGAATTATCAAAGCGGCAAATACGATTTTTTGCACTTCAGAATATTTGTGCCAAAATGTGAAAAACCGGCTGAACGGAGAGGACAAGCCGGTTTTTACAGTGGAAAACGGAGTCGAATACGACTTCTTCGCAGCGAATGACAAACGGGCGGACGTACTTGGCGAAAGGCAAGGCACCGTTTTAGGCTTTATCGGCGGAATTAAACCTAAGCTCGACTTTAAGCTGATCAAAAAAGCGGCGAGGGCGAAGCGGGACTGGACATTTTTATTTGTCGGCCCTGACGGAACGAATGGTGACGAGGATTTTAAAGACATGCTTGAAGAGGACAATGTTATCTGGACAGGCCCTGCAGCACCTGGAGACGTTCCGGCCTATATGAATGTCATCGATATCGGGATCATGCCTTATAAGTCTTCTCCGTATAACAATGCCGTTTTTCCTTTAAAGCTGTTTGAATTTTTGGCCGCGGGAAAGCCTGTCGCAGGCATGAACCTGCCTTCAACCGCAAAAGTGGAGAAAGAGAATGTATACCGGCATATGACGGGAAGCGATCCCTGCGCATTTATCGCCCTCTGCGAAGAGCTCGAGCGTTCGCATGATGACCCTTCGTCTGTGGAAAACCGCAAGAATACGGCGCGCAAAAAGGATTGGCGCCAGCTGTTTTTCATCATGCTCGGAAAACTGAATTTGAATAAAGATGCATAAGTTTACAGCGGATGATAATTTATGATGTTTCTTTTGGCTTGTGCTTGTTATAATAAATAATGAAATTGTATAATGGAGGAGTATGTCCAACTTTAATAACAATATAAACTATCCAGACTTCATTTAAAAAGGAGACTTCCTTATGTCTTATGAACGCACGGTTTTTGCGTTTTTTGTCTCTCTGATTGTTGTATTAATCATTACTCCGCTTGTAAAACGCATAGCAATGAAATCCGGGATCGTTGATCGTCCGGATAATCGAAAAATACACGAAAAAGTCATGCCAAGAATGGGCGGTTTAGCCATATTTATAGGAGTCTTGACCGGCTCTGTGGCCGGCGGCCTTTACGAAAACAGAATTACGGCTATTACGCTCGGCGCTTTTATGATTGTCATTTTAGGAATTATAGATGATAAATATAATTTAAGTGCGAAAGTTAAATTCATCGTTCAAATATTAGTCGCGTGCCTGATTGTCAGTACGGGGCTGAAAATGGAGTTTTTATCGATTCCGTTTTGGGACGTCCGTTTCGATTTGGGCTGGCTCTCATTTCCGTTAACGATTTTGTGGATCGTTGGAATCACCAATGCGATCAATTTAATTGACGGGTTGGACGGATTGGCGGCCGGGATATCCGTGATCGGCCTTTCGACAATTGCCGTCATGGCTTTTTCAGCCGACAAAATTTTGATTTTCTCATTATCGTTAGTCGTCATCGGCAGCACGCTAGGCTTTCTCTTCTATAATTTTCACCCGGCGAAAATTTTTATGGGAGACACGGGATCGCTCTTTCTCGGTTATGTGATTTCAGTCCTGTCGCTGTTGGGGCTGTACAAAAGCGTAACGCTTTTCAGCGTCGGAGTCCCGATCATCATTTTGGGCGTTCCTATATTTGACACGACGTTTGCGATCATCAGAAGGATATTGAACAAGCAGCCGATTTCGGCTCCTGATAAGTCGCATATCCATCACAGGCTGATGGCTTTCGGCCTGTCTCACAGAAAGGCCGTCATCGTCATATACTTAATCGGCATCATCTTCAGCCTATGCGCTATTATCCTGAAAACGGCGACTCTTTGGATATCAATCATCATCATCTTCGCCTTGATCTTGTTCATGCAGATCATCGCAGAGGTCACCGGACTCGTAAATGAAAAATACAAACCGTTCACAAAGTTTTATAAGCGGATGGTGAAAAGGAATTGACCTGAAATGCAAAACCCTGATTTCTTATTGAGAGATCAGGGTTTTTTTATTCTAATAAGAAGACGCGGACGCATCCGTAGAGCTGTCGGTGGAACTGTCCGTTCCGCCTGTTGTTGCGTCAGAGCTGTCAGACGATGTTCCGCTTGAGTCAGCGGTTGAACCCGGAAATAAATGATGGTTCAATTCATTCTGAACATTTGTCAGATTTTGCTCGTCTGCTTCAAAGTAATACACCCCGGCGATATTCAGATCCTGTCCGGTAATGCTTAGCGTCTCAATGTCGTCGCCTTTAAAGCCGCTGTATATTTCCTGAAGGGCCAAGGCTTGCGTAATTCTAAAGTTTGTTTTAATGTTTTTACTCGCCTTTTGGACAATCGTATCGATTTTGGCGAGGTTTTGCGGCTTGGAAATTTGATCGAGGGCAGCTTTCAGAATTTGTTTTTGCCTGTCGTTTCTTCCAAAATCCCCGCGCTTATCCTGCTTTCTCATTCTGGCGTAGGCCAGCGCTTGTTCGCCGTTTAAATGCATGTTTCCTTTTTTGAAATAAATTCTTTTCGTCTTGGAAACATCGCTTTTTTCGTCAAAATCAAACGGCACGTCTACATCGATGCCGCCGATTTCATCGATGACATCTTTGAATCCGTCAAAATCAACCGTTGCATAATAGTCAATCGGAATGCCTAAGAAATCTTCGACCGTTTCGATTGTTTCTTCTTTTCCGCCTTTTCCGTAGGCCGCATTGATCTTCGTTTTGGTTCCGGTTGTGTCACCGGCCAGCTGAACCCTTGTATCTCTCGGGATGCTCAGCATTTTCATCGTTTTTTGTTTTGGGTCGAGCGTTACGACAATAAGGGAATCGGTGCGGCCGCGTTCCCCTTTGGTCGCATAATTTTCCACACCCATAAACAAGATCGAGAACGGTTTTTTCTTGATGTCGACGACTTCATCGCGAAGCTTCGACTTCTCGCCCCGATCCAGTTGATCATAGGTGTCGTCAGCTGCAGAGATCGTGTTGTAAATCTTGTATATCCCCACTCCGCCAACCGCGAGAAGTGCGAGCAGCATAAGCAAGATAAACCGCTTGATAAGCTTCTTTTTCTTATTCTTCTTTTTGCGCACTTTCACTTTTACACGCTCAGCCATATATTTATTCTCCTTTAATGATAAAAAGCTTCCTCCAGATATATCTGAATGCCTTCTCTATTTTCGCTCTTGCCGTTTGTTAATTCGGTTATCCATTCTGTAAAAGCCTGCTTTTCGCTTTCTTTTACATACGTTTCAAATTCAACGTCGTCGGCATAGTGGATGTCCTTGATTTGATAAGGGGACTCGCGCAGCTCGTTTTCCAGCTTGCCGATCCATGTATAGCCCACTTTGGTATGCATCACGCGCATCAGTTTGCGTTCGACGACGCCGACATGGTTCAGCCCTTCTGATACGGATTTTCCGTAAGCGCGTATCAATCCTCCGGCGCCGAGCTTGATGCCGCCGAAATACCGTGTAACAACGGCGCAAGTATCCTTCAAATTGCGTTTCTTTAATACTTCAAGCATCGGGACTCCTGCCGTTCCGCTCGGTTCTCCGTCATCGTTCGCCTTTTGAATTTGGTCGTTTTCGCCGATGACATAGGCGGAACAATTATGAGTGGCATTCCAATGCTGTTTTTTTATGTTATGAATAAAATCCTGTGCTTCTTTTTCAGTACTGACACGGCTTAAATGACAAATGAACCGGGACTTCTCGATTACGATTTCATGGGTTCCTTCGCCGGAAACAGTGAGATAGCTTTGAAGCATGTCATTTTACCCCCTGACAAGCCATGCGGATGTTCATAAAATACGAACAGACTTAGAATTTTCACGCGCATTTTGTTATGATTAAAGAGATATGGAAGGGAGATCATAATAGAACCAAAAAACAGAATACGCATTCTTTCATTATAATTCGACACGAATTTCAGTTCAATGAAATTTATGATAAAACTACATGACAATGCTGTTACGGAGGGAAAATGGGTGAGCGTTTCCAAAATGGACTCCAAAGTCTTGGATTCAATAATAATGAAGATGTTAAAAACCGTTGACGGGAGCAAGGATGAAGTATTTCAAATCGGCGAACAGTCCCGTCAGCAATATGAAGGCTTGGTAGAAGAGCTGAAGCAGATCAAGCAGCAGGTCAACGAAGTCATCGATCTCGGAGACAGGTTGGAGGTGCATGCCCGGCATGCGAGGAACCGTCTGTCAGAGGTCAGCAGAAACTTTCATAAATTCAGTGAAACGGAAATTCGCGAAGCTTATGAAAAGGCGCACAAACTTCAAGTTGAGCTTACGATGATTCAGCAGCGCGAAAAGCAGCTGAGGGAGAAGCGCGACGATCTGGAAAGGCGTCTCCTCGGTCTTCAGGAAATCATTGAGCGTTCCGAAGGTCTTGTCAGCCAGATAACTGTCGTTTTAAACTATTTAAACCAAGATCTTCGCCAGGTCGGCGTTTTATTGGAAGACGCGCAGGCAAAACAGGATTTCGGCTTGCGGATCATCGAAGCGCAAGAGGAAGAAAGAAAAAGGGTCTCGCGCGAAATTCATGACGGTCCGGCGCAAATGCTGGCAAACGTGATGATGAGATCTGAATTGATCGAACGGATTTTCAGAGACAAGGGGACCGAAGAAGGCTTTCAGGAAATTAAAAACCTCCGGCAAAACGTTCGCAATGCCCTTTATGAAGTCAGACGGATTATTTATGACTTAAGGCCGATGGCTTTAGACGATTTGGGCCTGATTCCGACGCTCAGAAAATACTTGAACACGATCGAAGATTATCATGGCAAAGCGAAAATCCATTTTCATTGCATCGGGGAATCGGAAGACAGGCGGATTGCACCGCGATTTGAAGTGGCGCTTTTCCGGCTGGCTCAGGAAGCTGTCACGAATGCCCTAAAACATTCCGAATCAACCGAAATTCATGTTAAAGTAGAAGTGACGAAAGATTTTGTTACGCTGATTATAAAAGATAACGGAAACGGCTTTGATTTAAAAGAAGCGCAAAAGAAGAAAAACAAATCGTTCGGTCTGCTTGGAATGAAGGAAAGAGTCGATTTGCTTGAAGGTACGATGACGATCGACTCGAAAATAGGTCTCGGGACATTTATTTTAATTAAAGTTCCGCTGTCATTGTAAAGATAATTGTAAAATAGAGACAAAAGACATATTGACCATAAAAGCGCTGTGTAGAACAATGAAAAATGGGGAGGCGTAGCTTGTGACTAAAGTAAATATTGTAATTATTGATGACCATCAGTTATTCCGTGAAGGAGTAAAACGGATTTTGGATTTCGAACCTACCTTTGAGGTAGTGGCTGAAGGAGACGACGGTGACGAAGCGGCTCGCATTGTCGAGCACTATCATCCGGATGTAGTCATCATGGACATCAATATGCCGAATGTAAACGGAGTTGAAGCGACAAAACAACTTGTCGATATGTATCCGGAATCAAAGGTCATAATTTTATCGATCCATGATGATGAAAACTATGTGACACATGCGTTAAAAACCGGAGCACGCGGCTATCTGCTTAAAGAGATGGATGCCGATACACTGATTGAAGCCGTAAAGGTAGTGGCTGAAGGCGGTTCTTACCTTCACCCTAAGGTTACGCACAATCTTGTCAACGAATTTCGCCGTCTGGCAACAAGCGGCGTGTCATCTCACGCTCAGCACGAAGTGTATCCAGAAATCCGCAGACCTTTGCACATTCTCACAAGGCGGGAATGCGAAGTATTGCAAATGCTCGCGGACGGAAAGAGCAACCGCGGCATAGGAGAATCTTTATTTATCAGTGAAAAAACGGTTAAAAACCACGTCAGCAACATCCTGCAGAAAATGAACGTAAACGACAGAACTCAAGCAGTCGTTGTGGCCATCAAAAATGGCTGGGTAGAAATGAGATAAAAGTGGACTTGCCATCGGCAGGTCTTTTCTTTTTTTAGAAAATCAAACTTTATAATGAAAAACAACTGTTTTTCTTTTAAAATAGGAAAAAAAGTATCTTTCATAAGGAAGGTTTATTTTATGAGAACAGCAGTAGTAACTGACAGTACAGCCTACATACCGAAAGAACTGCGGGATAATCACAATATACACATGATACCGCTCAATGTGATTTTCGGAGAGGCTTCATACAAGGAAGAGGTCGACATGAGCTGGAAGGATTATTATAAAGAAGTTAAAGCTCATGAAGATCTCCCGACGACTTCCCAGCCGGCCTACGGCGAATTGATCGCACTGTATGAAAAGCTTGGCGAAACATATGATGCGGTAATCAGCATCCATCTTTCCAGCGGAATCAGCGGCACGTACAACAGCGCCGTGTCGGCGGATGGAATGCTGGAAAACGTCAAAGTGTATCCGTTTGATTCGGAAATCAGCTGCATGGCTCAAGGTTTTTATGCGATCGAAGCGGCTGAGATGGCGGAAAAAGGAGCACCGCCTGAAGAAATCCTCAGTCATTTGGATCATATGAAAACCTCGATGAGGGCTTACTTCATGGTTGACGACCTATCCCATCTGCAAAGAGGGGGCAGGCTGAGCGGAGCCCAGGCTTTTATCGGAAGCCTTTTAAAAGTGAAGCCGATTTTACACTTTGAGAATAAGCTGATCGTTCCATTTGAAAAAATCCGGACGAGAAAAAAAGCCTTAAACCGCCTGTTTGAACTCTTTGATGAGGATGCCGGAAAAGGCAAGCCTATGAGGGCGGTCGTCATCCATGCGAACCGGGAGAAAGAAGCCGATCAGATTATTGAAGAGCTGTCTCAAAAATATCCGCACGTCGAATTATACAAAAGCTATTTTGGTCCTGTGGTCGGCACGCATCTCGGCGAGGGGGCAATGGGCATTGCCTGGTATATAGTATAAACGCCAATCTCCGTTTGACAAAACGGAGATTTTTTGATTTTCCAAGGTGAAAACTCTGCAACTTTTTGATTTTGCCAGTTTTACAAAAAAACGGGCATGCAAGATACTAAATGTTAGATTGGAGGTGATCGTTATCGCTGGAAAGCAGCCCGCATCTGAATACTCCCGCAATTTACAGTCTTTGCTTGAATCCCGCCATCTTCTCAAAAGTGAACTTCCCTTTCCCGATGATGTGATTGATTGGCACATCCAAAAAGGCTTGATCAAAGCAGAAAAACCGATTGAAGAAACGACCAAAGGCTTTGTCTGCAAGCGGTGCGGCCAGGATCATCAGGCGCTTTTCGCCCGGTACCCTTGTTATGCATGCAATCAACAATGTGTCTACTGCCGTTCGTGCGTCATGATGGGCAGAGTAAGCGAATGTACACCCCTATTGACTTGGAAAGGCGGTGATCAATCTAAATGGCCGCCCGTCCGCATGGTTTGGGAGGGAATTCTTTCGGCGGGCCAGGAAAAAGCGGCAAGATCGATTATTGAAGCGATTCGAAAAAAAGAAGAGCTTTTAATTTGGGCGGTTTGCGGATCAGGCAAAACGGAAATTTTGTTTCAGGGAATCGAATTTGCTTTAAACCATGGCTTGAGAGTATGTATAGCCACTCCGAGAACGGATGTGGTGCTGGAGCTTGCCCCGCGCGTAAAGAAAGCTTTTGAAGGCGCAGAAATTGCCGCTTTATACGGAGGGAGTCCCGATAGAGGGATGCTTTCGCCTCTTATGATATCGACCACCCATCAGCTTTTCCGATATAAAGAAGCGTTCGATGTGATGGTCGTTGATGAGGTTGATGCGTTCCCGTACAGTTATGATCAAACATTGCAGTACGCCGTAGAAAAAGCAGGGAAACGGCAAAGCGCCCGAATTTATTTAACAGCCACCCCTTCCCGGGAAATGAAAAAACGAGCTGAAAGCGGGCGGCTCAAGGCCGCTCACATCCCGGCCCGGTATCATCGGAGTCCAATGCCTGAACCGTCATTTACGTGGTGCGGAAACTGGAAAAAGAGTCTCAAATGCCACATTATTCCTTTAGCCGTCAAAAGATGGCTTTTCAAACATAAAGAGCAAAAACAGCCGGTCTTTTTATTTGTTCCGTCTATTCCGGCGCTCAAATCTGTGGTTACCCTGTTAAAGAAGGAACATTTTCAAATCGAAGGCGTTTATGCCGATGACCCGGATAGAAATGAAAAGGTAAAACGGTTTAGGGATGGGACGCTTGATATCCTCGTCACGACGACCATTTTGGAAAGAGGCGTGACGGTCCAAAAAGCACAAGTCGGAGTGCTGGGCGCTGAATCGGCCGTTTTTGACGAAAGCGCGCTTGTCCAAATATCGGGAAGAGCCGGGAGGCACCCTCAATATACAACGGGTGACGTCCGTTTTTTTCACTTCGGCAAGACGGCGAACATGGTCGCAGCTCGCCGTCATATTCGCCGAATGAATAAAATGGCTTTACTGGAAAATTTGGTTGACTAGTCCGATAATCATGGTACAGTATACTCATAAGATGTGTATAAGGAGCGGTGCCTGAATGTTAGTCAATGCAAAGGAATCTGTTTTGGAAGAATTGTTTGATCAATATATTGATCAGCTCAATATGAGCTGCTTGTGTCAGAGATGCAGAGAAGATGTGCTCGCACTAGCCTTGAATGCGGTCAAACCGCAATATGTCACAGATCGTACGAAACTGGCATACATAAAGGCAGAGCTCGTTGACAAACAAAAAAATACATCGATGCTAGTCACTCTCGCAGAAGCGGCAAGAAGAGTCAATGAAAATCCGCATTGCGAACACAGAAAGAAAGGAAGGAAGGGTGTAAGCTGCTTTGTTTAATTTGTGAAGCTCCTCTTTCACATTCTCTTTCATGGCGTTCTTTTTTCTTTGCTCATGATGAGGAAAAAATATGCGGAGAATGTAAAGAGGGCTTTATCAAAATAAAAGGGACCGTTTGCCGTAAATGCGGGCGTCTGCAAGACGGCGAAAAGCTGTGCACCGACTGTCTGAAATGGGAAGCAAATCCGAAAACCCGCGGCCTCCTTGAGCAAAACCGCTCTGTATATCTTTACAATCCTTTCATGAAAGAAGTGCTCGCCCGTTTTAAGTTTAGAGGCGACGCTGAAATCGTCCACGCTTTTGCCCCTTCTTTCATCCGCACCTTTCAAGCGTGCTGCCGACATTCAGATGCCGTTATTGTCCCGATACCTCTCAGCGAAGAACGTAAAAAGGAAAGAGGCTTTAATCAGGCGGAAAGGCTTGCTTCCTTATTAAAAAGGCCTGTCATACATCCGTTGATCAGAACAGAAAATGAGAAACAGTCAAAAAAAAGCAGGACAGAGCGCCTTAAACAAAAAAACGTTTTTAAAACGGACAAGGGTTTTGTAAAAGGAATGAAAATTCTCCTGATCGATGACCTGTATACGACAGGGGCTACCATTCATCAAGCTGCCCAATGTCTGAAAGCGGACGGGGGAGCAGATTCGGTATCATCTTTCACTTTGATTCGAAGCTAAATCATTTATTTTCCCTGCCGATATAAATGATAGAATTTAAGGATAGGAGTCAAAATTATGAATCAATTGGCGAATTGTCCAAAGTGCAACGCATTGTTTATGAAAAACAGCTTTCAAACCATATGTAACTCTTGTCTGAAAGAAGAAGAACGTTCATTTGAGACAGTATACAAATTCCTGAAAAAGCAGGAAAACCGGCAGGCTACGATGATTCAAATCGTGGAAAAAACGGGAGTAGAGGAAGAGCTCATTCTGAAATTTATCAGACAGAAGCGAATCCACATCTCTAATTTTCCGAACCTGGGCTACCCGTGCGACAGATGCGGAACGATGATTCGGGAAGGCCGGTACTGTGCCGCCTGTGAACAAGACATAGAATCGCAGATGAGCCAATTAGACCAGATGGAGCGCCTCGAAAAAGAAAAGCAGAATAGTTCCAAAGGCACATACTATACCTTTCAGCCTAAAAACAACTGATTCCCTAAACTAACTCGAAGCTCAGACGATAAAATGAGTATGATCATAGACGACTATGACGGAAAGTGAGAGGAATCCCATGAAGATCAACCAATACGGAACACAATCTGTTAATCCTTACCATAAATCTTTTGATAAAAAAGCAACGCCTTCTCAAATAAATCCTCAGCAGGAGGATAAAGTTGAAATTTCGGCAAAAGCCAAAGAGCTGCAAAAAGGACCTGATTTAATGATGGAACGCCAGGAAAAAATCGCCCGGCTAAAAGCGGCAGTCGAAAATGGCACATACCAAATCGACCGTACGGGAATAGCCGAAAAAATGGTTAATTTCTATAAACAGCAATAAAGTAAGGAGGAAGACGAATCGGTGAAACGGGTGATACAAGAGCTTGAACGCCTTTGTGTTCTGCATGAACATTTACTGACGCTGTCCGAACGAAAAACGGAGGCACTGAAGAAGAACGAAATAAAAGAACTTTCTGAGATTTTGACAAAGGAACAAAAATACGTGCAGGCGATCGAACAAACCGAAGAGGCGCGGATTGAAGCAACAAAAGAATGCCTCGGAAGGGCGGACACCACGATCAGCACATGCATCAGCGAGGCTGAAGGCAGCGACAAAACGGTGTTGGAGCAGCTGTTTGAAAGGCTGTTACAGCTCGTCACCCGTTTAAAAGATGTGAACGGTTTGAATAAACAGCTGACCATTCAGTCGCTTCAATTCATAACGCTCACATTGGACATGCTTCTTCCGAAAGAAGGAAACGCAAACTACGGAAAAACGCAGGAGCCGAGCCAACCCAGGGGCTCAAGCAGGCTGTCCCTATTTGATTCAAAGGCTTAGAACGGAGGGAAAGAAAGATGACGATACCAACTTTTATGGGACTTGAAACCGCAAGACGAGGGCTGGCCGCCCAGCAGGCGGCTTTAAGCGTAACATCAAACAACATATCAAACGCCAATACCGAAGGATACACAAGGCAGCGTGTCGCTTTTCAAGAGACCACTCCTTATCCGGTCGTATCAAGAAACGCTGTCGGACTTGCCGGACAAATGGGGACAGGCGTTGAAGTCGGCGCGGTTGAAAGGGTCAGAGACAGTTTTCTCGACTACCAATATCGGACGCAAAACACCAGTTACGGCTATTACGATTCAAAGGCCGGCGCTTTAGCGCAAATGGAAAGCATCATGAACGAATTAAAAGACAGCGGTTTAAACAACGTGCTCAATTCTTTTTGGAAATCGATCCAGGAATTGACGAGCAATGCGAACGAGTCGAGCGCGCGTTCTGTCGTTGCTCAAAAGGGCCAAGCTGTGGCAGATACGTTTAACGAATTATACAAATCGCTGACAACCGTTCAAAAGGACTTGGGGGATCAGATCGAACAAAGCACGATCACCATTAATTCGCTCCTTTCCCAGCTGAACAGCCTGAACGAGCAAATCGCCAATGTCGAACCGAACGGCTATCTTCCGAATGATTTGTACGATAAGCGGGATCTGCTGCTCGATCAGCTTTCTTCAATGGCAAATATCAAAGTCAGCTACAATAAATCAGGCGGCAATTCGCTTGCGACCGCAGAGGGAACCGTTTCCGTCGACATTATCGGCAGCGACGGACAGTCTCTCGGCAAGGTTCTTGACGGAACAACCTTTACAACCAAGGAAGTGAAAGTCAATTATGACAATGATACAGGTCTGGTGACAAGCGTATCAATCGGCGGAACGGACATTAATGCAGACGCTTTTACAAGCAAAGGATCGCTGTTAGGCTTAATTGAATCCTTCGGCTACATGTCCGGCGGCAAAGAAAAAGGGACCTACCCTGAAATGCTCGCGAACCTGGATGAAATGGCGCTGGCCCTTGCAAAGGCGTTCAATGAAGTCCATCAAAACGGAGTGACATCCTCCGGTCAACCGGGCGGCCTTTTCTTTGAATTTACCGGTGGTGAGGCTGAGCCTGCAAAAGGAGCGGCAGCGAAAATAAAAGTAGCCGATGATATCATGAATTCCAATGGCCAAAATATTGCCTCATCGCTTAACGGAGAAACGAGCGATAACTCAAACGCGACAAATCTGGCAGCGGTTTTCACGAAAAAAATCGACATCGGCGGAAAGTCGACAACCGTTTTGGATTACTATGCGGGCATTATCGGCGAAATGGGCGTGAAAGCCCAGGAAGCGAACAGGCTTCTTTCCAATTCGGAGACGCAGCTCAATTCAGCAGAATTGAACCGGCAGTCGACGAGCGCCGTTTCGTTAGACGAAGAAATGTCCAACATGATTCAATTCCAGCATGCTTATAATGCTGCGGCAAGAATGATCACAGTGCAGGACGAAATCCTTGATAAGATCATCAACGGCATGGGTGTCGTAGGAAGGTAGGGATAAATGATGCGTGTAACCCAAGGTATGATCGCAAAAAATTCATTGCGTTATATCAATTCAAGCTACGGGAAACTGGATAAATTGCAATCGCAGATTTCATCGGGAAAAAAGATCACAAAAGCGTCGGACGATCCGATTGTCGCGATGAAAAGCCTGAAATACAATACGCAGCTCTCACAGGTGGAGCAATATAAAAGCAACGTTTCACAGGCTTACACATGGCTTGAGAATTCAGAAGATAACATCACAGAAGGTATAGACGTGATGGGGAAAGTTAGAGATTTGGTCGTTCAAGTGAAAAATGGTACGAATGGCGGAGCAGAGCTGGAGGCAACAGGGGTCGAAATCGGCCAATTAAAAGAACAGCTGATTCAAATCGCCAATACGCAGGTCAATGGACGCTACATTTTTAGCGGATCGAACTCAGATGTCGCACCGATCGTCAAAAATCCTGATGGTTCGTACACGTATAATTTTGAAAACTACACAAGCTCTTCCGACGTGAACTTTAACGTTTCCAGCAATGCGACATTGAAGGTGAACGCAAATCCGATTTCAGCCTTTGGCGGAACGTCAGGCAGCGGGCAAAATGTCTTTGAAATGCTGAATTCTCTTGAAACGGCTTTGAAATCGGGTTCACTTGACGGCATTGACTCTGACGCTGTTTTATCCGATATTGACCAGTTCACCAACACGATGAGCTCAGAACGGTCAGATATTGGAGCGCGCTACAATCGGCTTGAATTGATCGACTCCCGGTTAAAGTTGCAGGAAGAGACAGCCACAAAAGTGTTATCAGACAACGAAGATGTCGAGCTTGAAGAAGTGATCACCGATTTTATTACACAGCAGAGCGTTCACAGAGCTGCGCTTTCTGTCAACGCAAAAATCGTACAGCCGACATTGATTGACTTTTTAAACTAAAAGCGACTCTTTAAGAGTTGCTTTTTTTCAAGGAGGTAACCGTTATGCAGATGCCAAGGCTGATTATGGAAAGCGTCCAAGGAAGAATCGGTTTGACTACAACGCCGGCGGTCCAGAGCATCGAACAGCCGCACGCCGATTTGGAAATCGAGCAGCCCCCCGCTGACCTTGAGATTTCAGTGACGCCTTCAAAGCTAACGATTGACCAGACGAAAGCATGGGAAGACTTGGATCGGAAGCATATTTTTAAAAGGATAGAAGAGGCTGCACAGCAAGGCTATCAGGACTGGCTTGACGGGATGGCGCGAACCGCTGAAGAAGGCGATGAAATGATGAGGATCGAAAACAAAGGCGATCCAATCGCCGAACAGTCAAGAAGAAACTATGAGCCTGAGCAGGTTCAGATCGGTGTCCATTTTACTCCTTCGTTTGATAGAGTGAAAATCGCATATGAGCCGTCCCAACTCAATATTGAAATAACGCCGCATAAGGCGATCATCAATGCGACGCCTCACAAACCGGTCGTTGATTATACGCCTGGCAAAGTGAAGGTTGACATGCTGCAATATCCGGAGTTAAAAATAGATGTGGAATATCCAAACCAAAAGTAAATCAGCAAAGGATCGTGACCAATGATCATTAAAACAAAATACCATGGAGAAACGCAAATTCAAGAAGAGCAAATCATTATGTTTGCAAACGGCCTGCCGGGATTTTCTGATGAGAAGAAGTTCGTCATCCTGCCGCTTTCGGAAGACTCCCCGTTCGTCGTTCTCCAGTCGGCGGAAACGGCCGAACTTGCTTTCATCGTGGCAAGTCCGTTTGTGTTCTTCAAGGACTACGGCTTTGATCTTGATGAAACGACGGTTGAATTTCTTGAAATTGAAGCGGCCGAAGATGTTGAAGTGATGGCGATTTTAACGATAGAAGAGCCATTTGAAAAATCAACGGCAAATTTGATGGCGCCAATCGTCGTAAACCGCAAAAAAATGCTCGGCAAACAAGTGATTTTGCACGACTCCTCTTATCAAACAAAGCATCTGATAGGAGGGGAATCATGCTAGTCTTATCTCGCAAACTCAATGAAGCGATTCAGATCGGCGATGATATTGAAGTGAAAATCATCGCGATTGACGGAGACCAAGTGAAAATCGGCATCGACGCGCCAAGGCATATCGATATCCACCGCAAGGAAATTTATTTGTCGATTCAGGAAGAAAACAGCCGGGCGGCTTCACTTTCGAACGATCTTCTGGCGAAACTATCCTCACAAAAAAAGTGAGGATTTTTTTATTTTTGTTATAAACAATTTCAGGGTTTCTCCGATATAAAGTATGTAGCAGGAAGGACAGCCTGAATGCTTCAAAACATGCACATGGACGTGCAATCAAATTTCAAGGAGGAAATACAAAATGAGAATCAACCACAACATTGCGGCGCTTAACACGCTGAACCGCCTGTCTTCAAACAACAGCGCAAGCCAAAAGAACATGGAGAAACTTTCTTCAGGTCTTCGCATCAACCGTGCCGGAGATGACGCAGCAGGTCTAGCAATCTCCGAAAAAATGAGAGGACAAATCCGCGGATTAGAAATGGCTTCTAAAAACGCACAAGACGGTATCTCTCTTATCCAAACAGCTGAAGGTGCATTGACTGAAACCCATGCGATCCTTCAACGTATGCGCGAGCTTGTTGTACAAGCTGGAAACACTGGTACTCAGGACAAAGCAACAGATTTGCAGGCTATTCAAGATGAAATTACAGCTTTGACAGAAGAAGTAAATGGCATTTCTGATCGTACAGAATTCAACGGAAAGAAACTGCTGAATGGTGACTTCAAAAGTGGCACAGCAGATTTAGTCTTCCAAATTGGAGCGAACGCAGGTCAACAAATCAAAGTAAATATTAACGATATGGGTGCTGATGCACTTGGTGCAGTAGATGCTACTAATACTCTAGTGACTGGTCAAGCGGTTACAAATATTAATGTAACGGAATTCGCTAACGCTACTCCTGCTTTAACTTTTGACCAACAGCTTAAAATCGTTGATGATGCAATTAATACTGTTTCATCACAACGTGCAAAACTCGGTGCGGTTCAAAACCGTCTAGAGCACACAATCAACAACCTTGGTGCTTCTTCTGAGAACTTGACAGCTGCTGAGTCTCGTATCCGCGACGTAGACATGGCGAAAGAAATGAGCGAATTCACGAAGAACAACATTCTTTCTCAAGCTTCTCAAGCGATGCTTGCTCAAGCGAACCAACAGCCGCAAAACGTGCTTCAATTGCTTCGCTAATTGCATAAAAAAACTTAAGCTTGTCGGAAAAACCGTTTATTTGGTTTTCGACAGGCTTTTTTTGTTATATAAATCGGTTTTAAAGAAAAAAATTTATAAATCCTAATTAGATTTACTTGCCTGAAAATTTCGGATATAGAAAAATGTGCATTTTCATCTAAACAATCCCTCTTCGAGTCCGATATTAAAAATGTAACAGGCTGGAAGGACAACTGGCCTGTTTAAATCAAATAAGCACATAGACGTGCGATCAAACATATTTCAGGGAGGAAATACACAATGAGAATCAACCACAACATTGCGGCGCTTAACACGCTGAACCGCCTGTCTTCAAACAACAGCGCAAGCCAAAAGAACATGGAGAAACTTTCTTCTGGTCTTCGCATCAACCGTGCCGGAGATGACGCAGCAGGTCTAGCAATCTCCGAAAAAATGAGAGGACAAATCCGCGGTTTAGAAATGGCTTCTAAAAACGCACAAGACGGCATTTCTCTTATCCAAACAGCTGAGGGCGCATTGACTGAAACCCATGCGATCCTTCAACGTATGCGTGAGCTTACTGTTCAAGCAGGAAACACTGGTACTCAAGATAAAGCAACAGATTTGCAGGCTATTCAAGATGAAATCACAGCTTTAAAAGATGAAATCGATGGTATTTCGAATCGCACAGAGTTCAACGGTAAAAAACTACTGAATGGTGATTTCAAAACTGGTACAGCAGATCTAGTTTTCCAAATCGGAGCTAATGCTACACAACAAATCAAAGTAAACATTAATTCTATGTCTGCTACAGATCTAGGAACAGATAATACTACTTTAAACATCAAATCTTTAGACGTTACAAAATTTGCTGACAACGCAGCTGCTACACCTAATGATGGTTTCGATGCACAATTAAAAATCGTTGACGATGCGATCAACCAAGTATCTACTCAACGTGCTAAACTTGGTGCTGTTCAAAACCGTCTAGAGCACACAATCAATAACCTAAGCGCTTCCGGTGAAAACCTAACTGCTGCTGAGTCTCGTATCCGTGACGTAGACATGGCGAAAGAAATGAGCGAGTTCACGAAGAACAACATTCTTTCCCAAGCTTCTCAAGCGATGCTTGCTCAAGCGAACCAACAGCCGCAAAACGTGCTTCAATTGCTTCGCTAATTGCATAAAAAAATTTAAGCTTGTCGGAAAAACCGTTTATTTGGTTTTTCGACAAGCTTTTTTTGTTAATTAACCGGATTTGAAGGAGAAAACTTCTATAGAAATAATTAGCTTTATTTGTCTGAAAATTTCGGATATAGAAAAATATACATTTTTACCTAAACAATTCCTTATCCAGTCCGATATTAAATATGTAACAGGCTGGAAGGACACCCGGCTTGTTTCAATAAAAAGCACATAGACGTGCGCTCAAACATATTTCAAGGAGGAAATACAAAATGAGAATTAACCACAACATTGCAGCGCTTAACACGCTGAACCGCCTGTCTTCAAACAACAGTGCAAGCCAAAAAAACATGGAGAAGCTTTCTTCTGGTCTTCGCATCAACCGTGCCGGAGATGACGCAGCAGGTCTAGCAATCTCTGAAAAAATGAGAGGACAAATCCGCGGTTTAGAAATGGCTTCTAAAAACGCACAAGACGGCATTTCTCTTATCCAAACAGCTGAGGGTGCATTGACTGAAACTCATGCGATCCTTCAACGTATGCGTGAACTTACTGTTCAAGCAGGAAACACTGGTACTCAGGACAAAGCAACAGATTTGCAGGCTATTCAAGATGAAATTTCTGCATTGACAGAAGAAATTGACGGCATTTCTAATCGTACTGAGTTCAACGGCAAGAAATTGCTGGACGGCACTTTCAAAGATACCGGTGATGCAGCAACTACAAAAAGCTTAGTCTTCCAAATTGGAGCTAATGCTACTCAACAAATCTCTGTAAATATTGGAAATATGTCAGCTGACGCATTAGGTACTAGTGATACTTTAAACATTTCATCATTAGATGTAACTAAGTTTGCTGACACTGCATCTGACGCAGCTGGTGGTTTTAATGAACAATTAAAAATCGTTGACGATGCGATTAACCAAGTATCTACTCAACGTGCTAAGCTCGGTGCAGTTCAAAACCGTCTAGAGCACACAATCAACAACCTAAGCGCTTCTGGTGAAAACCTAACAGCTGCTGAGTCTCGTATCCGTGACGTAGACATGGCGAAAGAAATGAGCGAGTTCACGAAGAACAACATTCTTTCCCAAGCTTCTCAAGCGATGCTTGCTCAAGCGAACCAACAGCCGCAAAACGTGCTTCAATTGCTTCGCTAATTGCATAAAAAGATCCTGGCTTTTGCTAGGGTCTTTTTTATTTATAATGTCATGACAGGAATCCGATCAGTGGATTGCTGTTTTTTTATTTTGAATTTAAAAAGAGTTTTTTCCATAAATTTATTAAAATCTATCACTCGCTTAGCCGATATAAATTTTAGATCATAGCATAGGGGATGGTAAAAATTGTCGATCGGAAGACTGACATCTTTGGAACCTATTATTGATGCTTACAAGACGCAGATGATGAGCAAACAGCCGGAAGTTGGGGAAAAGGTGCAGCAGCATTCTTCAGAATTTTCATTTCCTCAGCTTGAAAAAACGGTACAGGGCGCCAATAAGCTTTTGGAGCCGTCGCAAGTTCATCTTCAGTTTGAGCTTCACGAAAAGCTGGGCGAGTACTATGTGAAGGTTGTGGACGATAAGACGGATGAAGTGGTTCGGGAAATCCCGCCTAAGCAGTGGCTCGATTTTTATGCGGACATGGCTGAATTTATGGGGTTAATAGTCGATAAATCAACATAGAAGAGGAGTGTTTCATATGGTAACGAGAATTTCAGGTTTGGCTTCTGGTATGGATATTGACGAGATCGTCAGCAAGTTGATGAAAACGGAGCAAGCTCCGCTTGATAAGCTGAAGCAAAAGAAACAGACGCTCGAGTGGCAGCGGGACAGCTATCGTGAAATCAATACGAAAATTAAAGACTTGCAGGAATTAACTTATACCATGCTTCGTCCGAGTACATACGGGGCGAAGAAAGTGACGAGTTCTGATGAGTCGGCAGTTACGGCGACAGGCACCACCAATGCAGCTTCAAGTACGATCCAGGTAAACAGACTTGCGACAGCCGCTACCTATAAATCTTCCAATCTTTCCGGCTACACCGGCAGCGATCAAACGCTGGCCTTTCAGGTGACAGCCCCTGGAGCAGCAGAAGCGAAAAAGATTGAAATCAAGGTGGCAAGCACGGACACATTAGATGACATCGTTTCAAAAATTAACAGCTCCGGTTTAGGTGTAACAGCGATTAAAGACAAGATTTACAACGGGTCGGAATATGTGGAAACGATCGCATTGACATCAAAAGCCACCGGTGCAGGCGGCAGCATTCAAGCTGCTGATGCAGCGACAGCAAGCTTCATGACAGATCAGCTCGGTTTTGCGCTTGACAGCGGCAACAAGCTGGTCGCCAGCCAGGAAGGGCAAAATGCAGAAGTTGTCATCAACGGATTGCAAATGGAGAAAACGTCCAACAATTTTACCGTCAATAATGTGACGTATACGCTAAAAAATACGACAAAAAGTGCAGTCTCATTAGACGTTTCTACTGACGTTGACACTATATTTAATCAAATCAAAGATTTTGTCACAAAGTACAATGATCTCGTCGATACGATCAACGGCAAGCTGACTGAGGAGAAATACCGCGATTATACACCGCTGACAGATGAACAAAGGGAAGCGATGTCAGATAAGCAAGTTGAGCTTTGGGAAGAAAAAGCGAAAAGCGGTCTGTTAAGAAACGATACTATTCTAAGCGGCGCAGCAAACCAAATGCGGACTGATTTTTATTCAAACGTTTCCGTAAATGGAGAATCGCTGCAGCTTACCCAGTTCGGCATTAAGACTTCAAGTTCATACAATCAGCGCGGTCATTTAGAGATAGATGAAGCTAAGCTGAAAGCGAAAATCAAAGAAGATCCTGATGCTGTGGCAAACCTCTTTATGGCGGGAACAAGCAGCAAGGATGAAAGCTATAACGAAAAAGGCATCGTGAGACGACTTCAGTCTGTATTGACAGATACGAAAAAAAAGATTGAAGACAAAGCCGGAAACGCTAACATGTCAACCAACGATTACTCGATCGGGAAAAATTTAAAACAAGTCGCAACCGATATTTCCACGTGGACGGATCGTCTGGCGCAAATTGAAAACCGCTACTATGCGAAATTCACCGCGATGGATAAAGCGATTCAAAAATTGAACGAACAAGCGACGTACATTACGCAAATGCTTGGACAATAATCGGAATCTGGAGGATCAAGAATGGCTTTAAACAATCCGTATGCAGCTTATCAGCAAAATTCGATTAACATGAAAAGCCCCGGGGAATTGACGCTCATGTTATACGACGGCTGCCTGAAGTTTATGAAGCTGGCCAAACAGGCGATCGAACAAGGGGATATGGAAATGAAAAATACGAACCTTGTGAAAGCGCAAAACATCATCCAGGAGCTGAATGTAACGCTAAATCGGGAAGTGGAGCTGGCCGGATCAATGGGTGCGATGTATGAGTATATCTACCGCCGTTTAATCGAAGCGAATATTAACAATGACAAAGACATTGTGACAGAAGTCGAAGGGTATGTGAAAGACTTCCGCGATGCGTGGAAGCAGGCGATTCAAATCGAGCGGCAAGGCCGGTTCGGAACAGGCGGGCACGTATAATGGGCAAAGCAGAGCTGTTGTATAACGAAACGAAAAACATGCTCGCGAAGGTGAAGGATGCCCCTGAAAGCGATGAGCTGCTTCAGGCAATTGAAGATTTTCTCCAGAAACGCGATGGCTTGATCAAAGAGATCAAGCCGCCGCTTTCTCATGAAGAAAAGCTTGAAATGAAGAAGGTGCTTGAGCTGGAACCGCTGGTTGCCGCCGAATTGAAAAGGCTGCAGCAGGATATCAAAAAAGAGCTGCTTCAGGCGAAGAAAAAACGGACCCTTCATCAGACGTACAGAAATCCGTACAACAATATAACGATTGACGGCACGTACTACGACAAGCGCAAATAGGTGATAGCTTTGACGAGCACCTCTGATTATATGCTTTTATCAACTTATTATCAGCTGCTTTTTACAGTTGAGGAAGGGCTTTGCTACCTGATCGAGGCGGACCGGAATTTTGAAAAAACAGAAGGCGAACGGATTTTTAACGACCTCATCTATGCGTTTTTTCACATCGACTCGTCGCACGCTCTTCTTCTTTCCATTATGAAGACGAGCTGTGCCGAGTCTTCGATCCGTTCCTTTGACAAAGTCTTCCGCGGGTTTGACAGCCTGATTTATTATACTTTTCCTTCTGCTGAATTTCAGGACTACTTGCAAAACCGGTTTCTGCCTCTTTATCGACATTGGATGGCCGGGATTCATCGATGTATGGAGCCGTTTGTCATTCATTAATTTCGGAAATCGAAAAAGATAAATTTGAAACAATTTTAAGGGCATGTTCATCATGCCCTGTTTTCTCAATAAATCATGCAAGCTTTCCTTAAGCAAACCCGTTCTGATTTCTTCAGGTCATGAATATATTTAGGATTTAATAAAGGGATTTCGGCTGCCCATCTATACATAAATGGACAAACTTCGTCAAAATTCACGGATTTTTCACATAATTTTTACGTTTCGGCAGGAATGAAGAAGGGAAAAGGCGAAATATATTTACATATCCTTAATATAAAGGAGGCGTTCTTTTGATGGAGTTCAACGTCAGAGGAGAAAACATTGAGGTGACAGCAGCATTAAGGGAACACGTCGAGAAGAAAATTGGAAAGCTGAGACGTTATTTTGAAAATGATGTCGATGCGATCGTCAACGTCAATCTGAAGTTCTACAATGATCAGGAATCAAAGGTTGAAGTGACCATTCCAATGACAGACCTCTCCCTCCGTGCCGAGGTTCATCACGAAGATATGTACAATGCAATCGATCTCGCAGCAAACAAACTCGAACGTCAAATTCGCAAGCATAAAACGAAAGTGAACCGGAAGTTTCGCGAAAAAGGTTTACCGAAGGATTTGTTTGCGGAAGGGAACGGCATCGGCACAGCTTTGCAGGAAGAAATCGACGAAGAACAGCCTCAGGTTGTCCGTCAAAAACGGTTTAATTTAAAGCCGATGGATAACGAAGAAGCGATTTTACAGATGAATATGCTTGGGCACAGCTTCTTTGTATTCACGAACGCCGAAACCAATCTGACCAATGTGGTTTATCGCAGGAATGACGGAAAGTACGGTTTGATCGAACCCACTGAATAATAAAAGAATGCATGCATCCCCCTCGGATTTTCCGAAGAGGGGGTTTTTTCCGTCTCCGGGCGGTAAATTGTTTGGAAATGACAAAAGGTGTGATATGATATTGCATATATGAAAATTACTGTTTGCCTGGCTAATAAACAAGGAAATTTACAGAGGAGCGTTATTCTATGCTTGGAATTTTAAATAAAGTATTTGATCCGAATAAACGCACGCTCAGCCGCTATGAAAAGAAAGCGAATGAGATTGATGCGCTCAAGGCTGAGATGGAAAAGCTTTCAGATGAAGCATTGAGAAATAAAACGATCGAGTTTAAAGAGCGTCTTGAAAAAGGCGAAACGCTTGATGATCTGCTGGCAGAAGCGTTTGCCGTCGTCAGGGAAGCATCGCGGCGGGTTACCGGCATGTTTCCGTTCAAAGTTCAGCTGATGGGGGGCATGGCCCTGCACGATGGAAATATCGCTGAAATGAAAACGGGGGAAGGTAAAACATTGACATCCACGATGCCCGTTTATTTAAACGCGCTTTCCGGAAAAGGCGTTCACGTCGTGACTGTCAACGAATACCTGGCAAGCCGCGATGCCGAAGAAATGGGTCAGATCTTTCAATTTCTCGGTTTGACTGTCGGCTTGAATTTGAACAGCCTGTCAAAAGACGAGAAGCGTGAGGCGTATGCGGCCGATATTACGTATTCTACGAACAATGAGCTTGGTTTCGACTATTTAAGGGACAACATGGTTCTTTATAAAGAGGAAATGGTGCAGCGTCCGCTTCACTTTGCGGTTATCGATGAGGTGGACTCCATCTTAATCGATGAAGCAAGAACGCCGCTGATCATTTCCGGACAAGCCGCGAAGTCGACGAAGCTTTACGTCCAGGCCAACGCGTTTGTGCGTACGTTAAAAGTCGAGAAGGATTACACATACGATATTAAAACGAAAAGCGTTCAGCTTACTGAAGAAGGCATGACAAAAGCAGAGAAAGCGTTCGGCATTGAAAACTTATTCGATGTCCGTCACGTGGCCTTAAACCACCATATCGCCCAGGCTCTTAAAGCGCATGCGGCGATGCATAAAGACGTTGACTACGTCGTTGAAGACGGACAGGTTATCATCGTCGATTCGTTTACGGGCCGTCTGATGAAGGGGCGCCGCTACAGCGACGGGCTTCACCAGGCCATCGAAGCGAAGGAAGGACTTGAAATTCAGAACGAGAGCATGACGCTCGCTACGATTACCTTCCAAAACTATTTCCGGATGTACGAAAAGCTGGCCGGTATGACGGGTACGGCGAAAACGGAAGAAGAAGAATTCCGCAACATCTACAACATGCAGGTTGTAACGATTCCGACGAATAAGCCGGTGATCCGCGACGACCGTCCTGATTTGATTTACCGCACAATGGAAGGGAAATTTAAAGCGGTCGCCGAGGATGTCGCCCAGCGTTATATGGTCGGCCAGCCAGTCCTTGTCGGGACTGTTGCGGTCGAAACGTCTGAATTGATTTCCAAGCTGCTTAAAAATAAGGGGATCCCGCATCAGGTGCTGAATGCGAAAAACCACGAACGCGAAGCCCAGATCATTGAAAATGCCGGGCAAAAAGGCGCGGTGACGATCGCGACAAACATGGCGGGACGCGGTACGGACATCAAGCTTGGCGAAGGCGTAAAAGAGCTTGGCGGGTTGGCTGTCATCGGTACGGAACGCCACGAATCCCGCAGGATCGATAATCAGCTGCGCGGACGTTCAGGCCGTCAGGGAGATCCCGGCATTACCCAATTCTATCTTTCAATGGAAGACGAATTAATGAAGCGGTTCGGAGCCGAGCGGACGATGGCGATGCTTGACCGCTTCGGAATGGATGATTCAACGCCGATCCAGAGCAAAATGGTTTCGAGAGCCGTTGAGTCTTCACAAAAACGCGTTGAAGGAAACAACTTTGATGCCCGTAAACAGCTTCTTCAATACGATGACGTCCTCCGCCAGCAGCGGGAAGTCATCTATAAACAGCGTTTTGAAGTCATCGATTCCGACAATCTTCGTTCGATCGTGGAGAATATGATCAAGTCTTCGCTTGAACGAATCGTCGACTCATACACTCCGAAAGAAGAATTGCCTGAGGATTGGAACCTTGAGGCACTTGCCGAACATATCAATGCGAACTTCCTTGATGAGGGCGCACTTGAAAAGAGCGACATTTTCGGAAAAGAGCCTGAAGAAATCACAGAGCTTGTCTTCGACCGGATCAAAACGAAATACGATCAAAAAGAAGAAAGATACGGCGCCGAGCAAATGCGCGAATTCGAGAAAGTGATCGTGCTCCGCGAAGTGGATACGAAATGGATGGATCATATCGATGCAATGGATCAGCTTCGCCAAGGCATTCACTTGCGGGCATACGCCCAGACGAACCCGCTGCGCGAATATCAGATGGAGGGCTTTACAATGTTTGAAAACATGATCGCCGCCATCGAAGATGACGTGGCAAAATTCGTCATGAAAGCTGAAATCGAAAACAACCTTGAGCGCGAAGAGGTCGTTCAGGGACAGACGACAGCGCATCAGCCGAAAGAAGGCGATGATGCAAAACAAGCCAAGAAAAAGCCGGTCCGCAAAGTGGTCGACATCGGACGAAACGCTCCTTGCCATTGCGGAAGCGGAAAAAAATATAAAAATTGCTGCGGTCGAACAGAATAAAAAGAGGGATTCATCCTCTTTTTATTTTGACCTGGCGGAAATACTCGATGAGGTGAAGGAAATGGAATTAACTGAAATCAGACAGGAACTCGAAAATATGGCTTCTCGTTTAGCGGACTTCAGGGGGTCTCTTTGACCTCGAAACGAAGGAAGCAAAAATCGCTGAATTAGAGGAACAGATGGCCGACCCGGACTTTTGGGGAGACCAGCAAAAGGCGCAGTCGATCATTAATGAAGCAAATGCTTTAAAGGACTACGTCAACACGTATAAAGAATTAAGCGAATCGCATGAAGAGCTGCAGATGACGCACGATCTTTTAAAAGAAGATCCCGATTCTGATCTGCAAAACGAACTGGAAAACGAGCTGAAAGGCTTGACTAAGAAATTCAACGAGTTCGAATTGCAGCTTCTTTTGAGCGAGCCTTACGACAAAAACAACGCGATCCTGGAACTGCATCCGGGAGCCGGCGGAACGGAATCGCAGGATTGGGGTTCAATGCTTCTCAGAATGTACACGAGATGGGCTGAACGCCGCGGTTTTAAAGTGGAAACCCTCGACTATCTTCCGGGGGATGAAGCGGGGATTAAATCTGTTACACTGCTGATTAAAGGCCATAATGCATACGGCTATTTAAAAGCTGAAAAGGGCGTCCACCGTCTTGTCCGCATTTCTCCGTTTGACTCGTCCGGACGCAGGCATACGTCGTTTGTTTCTTGTGATGTCATGCCTGAATTCAATGAAGAAATCGACATCGAGATCCGGACGGAAGACATCAAGGTCGATACGTACCGGGCAAGCGGGGCCGGCGGTCAGCACGTCAATACGACAGACTCCGCTGTCCGGATTACCCACCTGCCGACCGGCGTAATCGTGACATGCCAAACGGAACGGTCGCAAATCAAAAACCGCGAGCGCGCCATGAAAATGCTGAAGTCGAAGCTGTATCAGCGCCGGATTGAAGAGCAGCAGGCACAGCTTGACGAAATTCGCGGCGAGCAAAAAGAAATCGGCTGGGGAAGCCAAATCCGCTCTTACGTTTTCCACCCGTATTCTCTCGTCAAGGACCACAGAACCAATACGGAAATGGGGAACGTACAGGCCGTCATGGACGGAGATATTGACAGCTTTATCGACGCTTACTTGCGTTCCAAACTTTCTTAAACACCTGGCACATCCATTAAGGATGTGTCTTTTTTTGCGGCTAAACCCGCCGGCAATTGATCATCCTAACGTCATAAGAGTGTGCACGCAGGCAGACGGGCTTTGTTTCTCTGCCGCTTTATCCCATTAGCACGTTATTTGACTGTTATTTACTTACAGTAGGCAACATGCTATACTCTCGATTGGTATCAGACTTGGCGGGGGATGACATATATGACACTAGACAGAACAAGAAGCCGTTTTTTTGCCGTCATGCGCGATTACGGCTATATTCTTTTAGGTTCGGCGATCGTCGGTGTGACGTTTAACATGTTTCTGCTGCCGAACCGGATCGCAGCGGGCGGAGTCAGCGGGATCAGCACCATTTTACAGTCGTTCGGTTTTGAGGCGGCCTATGTACAATGGGCTTTTAATATTCCTTTATTTATAGCGGGCGTGCTCATCCTTGGAGGAAAATTCGGGGTTAAGACGCTCGTGGGCTCAGTCTTTCTTCCGCTTGTCGTCTATCTTACGCGGGACATCAGCCCGGCGACTCATAATGCGCTTTTGGCGGCGATCTTCGGCGGAGTCGGAATCGGAGCGGGCATCGGGATGGTCTTCCTCGGAAGGGGATCGACCGGCGGAACAGCGCTGGCCGCGCAAATTATCCATAAATTCACCGGGCTGTCCCATGGCAAATGTTTGGCATTGATCGACGGAACGATCGTGCTGTCGGCGATGCTCGTGTTTACTATCGAGCAGGGGCTCTATGCGATGCTCGGCGTTTATATTTCAAGCAAAACGATCGATGTCATTCAGGTTGGGCTTACCCGTTCCAAAATGGCGATGATCATCACGAACCGCGAAGAGGAAATTCGCAAAGCGGTGCTCGTAAAGATCGACAGAGGCGTTACGAAGATCTCGGCGGTCGGAGGCTATACGGACGATGAACGCCCCATCCTGATGTGCGTCGTCGGGCAAACCGAATTCACAAAGCTGAAACAACTGGTGAAACATATTGATGAGTCCGCATTTGTCATTGCAATGGACGCTTCCGAGGTTCTCGGAGAGGGTTTTAAACGCGCGTAATCGAGGTTATAATAGGAATTGATTTCTAAAAGGAGCTGACCTCAGGATGAAAACGAAGCTGTTTACACTGTTTTTGGCTGTTTCTTTTGTACTCGCTGCCTGCGGGGGAAATAATGAAAGCAAAGACAAAAATACAAGCGGACAGACGACTGCAAATGATGGCGAGGAAATTTATCAGCAAAACTGCACAGGCTGCCACGGAAAGGATTTGGCCGGCGGTTCTGCTCCGAGCCTGAAAGAAGTCGGCGGCAAGCTTAAAGAGAGCGAAATTAAAGACATCGTTGTCAACGGCCGCGGCGGCATGCCTGGCGGACTCGTGAAGGAAGATCAGGCTGAAGCTGTAGCAAAATGGCTTTCAAAGAAAAAATAACAGTTTGCCGTGCACGACAAAAGAACCTTGTTCAACTTCGTTCGAACAAGGTTCTTTTTCATGTGTAAAGAGCCTTATTACCTATTAATAAAAGAAAATTGCAGATAATTTTGTCCTGAAAAAGGTCGAAAGTCCACATTTTTTGTCTGATATTGCGTTTTTCCTACAACTTATGTCTGGATTGAAACAAAACTGTAATATCATTTTGTCTAATCTTGACGTATAATGGGTGTTGTTGAAAAAGCGCAAAAATTTTCACGATGTACATAAGGACACAAAGCGACATGCTTTTTCGAAAAGTATGACCGTATAAACATAAAAGATTAGGTGATTACATGATCGAAATGAAAGATGTGTATAAGACTTATTCCAACGGGGTGTCGGCGCTGAACGGAATAAGCATCTCGATACATCCCGGGGAATTTGTTTATGTCGTCGGCCCGAGCGGCGCGGGAAAATCAACTTTTATCAAAATGATCTACCGCGAGGAAAAGCCGTCCAAAGGGAAGGTTGTCATAAGCAATAAAAACCTGGCACAGCTAAAAGAAAAAGAAATACCTTACATCAGAAGAAAAATCGGCGTCGTGTTCCAGGACTTCAAACTGCTGCCGAAGCTGACGGTGTTTGAAAACGTCGCCTTCGCTTTGGAAGTCATCGGCGAGCGTCCCGAAGTGATCAGAAAAAAAGTGCTTGAGGTGCTCGATCTCGTTCAGCTGAAGCATAAAGCGAGACAGTTTCCGGATCAGCTGTCAGGCGGGGAGCAGCAAAGGGTCTCAATCGCAAGATCGATTGTCAACGCGCCTGACGTTGTCATCGCTGACGAACCGACGGGAAACCTTGATCCAGAAACATCCTGGGAAATCATGAAGACGCTTGAAGAAATCAACAACCGCGGAACAACGGTTGTCATGGCGACTCATAACAAAGAAATCGTTAACACCATGAAGAAACGGGTCATCGCAATCGAAGACGGAGTTATTGTGCGTGATGAAGCTAGAGGGGAGTATGGTTCTTATGATTAGAACTCTCGGACGGCATTTGCGCGAGAGCTTAAAATCTCTCGGAAGAAACACGTGGATGACCTTCGCATCCATCAGTGCTGTAACAGTTACACTTATCCTGGTCGGCGTATTTTTGATGATCATGTTCAATTTGCTGCATATGACATCAAACATCGAAAAACAAGTAGAAATCAAAGTTTTAGTCGATTTAACCGCTAAACAGGATCAGAAAGATAAGCTGGAAAAAGAAATTAAACAAATTCCTGAAGTCAGCAGTATCAAATACTCTTCAAAAGATGAAGAGCTTAAAAACTTGAGAGACAGCTTTGGAGACGACGGGAAAGTCTTTTCAATGTTTGATCAGGAGAATCCGTTAAACGATGCGTTTGTCGTTAAAACATCCAACCCTCAAGATACTCCTAAAGTTGCCAAAAAAATAGCGAAACTGGACAATGCCTATAAGGTGAATTATGGACAGGAGAAAGTTGACCGCCTGTTTAAAATCAGCAATATTACGAAAGTAATAGGAGCTGCATTGGTCATCGGGCTGCTGTTTACGGCCATGTTCTTAATCTCGAATACGATTAAAATTACGATTTTTGCAAGACGCAAAGAAATTGAGATTATGAAACTGGTAGGCGCTACAAACTGGTTTATCCGCTGGCCATTCTTCATTGAGGGTCTGCTCTTGGGCATATTCGGTTCTGTGATTCCGATCGCATTACTGCTTGGAACCTATGACTATGTTGTTCAATGGATTGCTCCAAGAGTTCAAGGAACCTTTATCGAGATGCTGCCGTACAATCCGTTTGTGTTCCAGATTTCTCTTATTTTGCTGTTGATCGGCGCACTAATCGGTGTATGGGGAAGCTTGATGTCAATCCGTAAATTCCTGAAAGTATAGCCGGCACTTTTCCTGTCGGCCTGGTTTTCGCGCTGGGACCTGGAAAAAGCCGGCTCCCTTGATTCTGAAAGCAAGGAGGAGCCAAGGTTGAAAAGAAGATTGATGACGCTGAGCTTAACTGCTTTACTCGGAACATCGGCCGTTTTGATTCCTTTAAAAAGCAACGATGCGTTAGCATACGGGGACTTAGATAAAAAGAAGAGCGACGTTCGGAGCAAGCAGTCGAAAAACGAGACAAAGCGGGAAAAAAAGAAGCAGGAGCTTTCCGAGCTTGAATCAAAGGAGTCAAGCCTGAAAAGCGACATCGAGAAAATAGACCGTCAGATGACCGACACGAATAAAAAGCTGGAAAAGAAAAACGGAGAGATCGACCAGACAAAGGAAAGCATCGAAGAGTTAAAAGCGCAGATCAAAGAACTTAAAGAAAAAATTGAAAAGCGCAATGAAATTTTAAAGGACAGAGCTCGTACAATCCAGGAAAATGGCGGTTCAAACCGATACATAGACGTCCTTCTCGGGGCAAAAAGCTTCGGCGACTTCATCAGCCGGGCGGGAGCCGTTTCAACGATCGTTGAAGCGGACAAGGATTTGATAGAAGAGCAGGAAAAGGACCTTCAGCTTGTTGAGGACAAGGAAACGAAGCTGAACGAGAAGCTGCAAAGCCTCGAAAAAGCGCTGAAAGAGCTGGAAGAATTAAAAAAGGCGCTGGAAGGCCAGCAGAAGGAAAAGTCGAACGTCATGAAACAGGTGAAGCATGATAAAGATCATGTACACGCAGAACTTGGCGCACTTGAAAATGAAGCTGAGGTTTTGAAGCGCCAGGATGAGGCGATTAAAGCCGAAGAAGCTTACAGAAAAAAGCAGGAGGCAGAGGAGAAGCGCAAAGCTGAAGCTGCTAAACAGCAGGATACAGGCGACAGGACAGCCTCCTCGTCCAAACCGTCTGCACCGGGCAGTTCAGGCTTTATCCGTCCCGCTTCAGGCAAGTTTTCTTCCGGATTCGGAAATCGTTCTCTCGGAAATCATTTCGGAGTAGATATTGCCAACCGCGGTTCCGGCGTTCCGATTTATGCGGCTGCCGCCGGTACGGTTTACAATGCCCATTACTCGTCAAGTTATGGAAACGTCGTGTTTATTACCCATAATATCAATGGACAGACATACCAAACGGTTTACGCCCACATGTCTTCCATAAAGGTGCGCACAGGCCAGCGCGTCGAGCAGGGACAAGTCATCGGAACGATGGGTAATACAGGCCAGTCCTACGGCCAGCATTTGCATTTTGAAATTCATAAAGGCCTTTGGAACAACGCGAAGTCGAACGCTGTTGATCCGGCAAACTATATACCGCTTTAAAGGTTTCATGCCGGCCCGGTCACAACTGACCAGGCCGGCTTTTTGTATTGGCTGCAGGCTTTATCAAAAACACCTTGTCAGTTCAAGGCGCGGGGTATAGAATGAAATTATAGTCGACGGTCGACCGTCGACAATTGAAAAAGCGAGGGGATGATCTGATGAAGGCCTTCAGCATTGCGAGCATACCGGGAGACGGCGTTGGAAAGGAAGTGGTTCCTGCTGCACAGCGTGTTTTGAAAACGATTTCGGATATTCACGGCGGGCTGTCGTTTGAGTTTACGGAATTTCCTTATAGCTGCGAGTATTATTTGGAGCACGGGGAAATGATGCCTGACGACGGATTGGAGCGGCTGAAGGGGTTTGACGCTATTTTCTTGGGTGCAGTCGGAAATAGGAGTCTTGTTCCCGACCATATTTCGTTATGGGGGCTGTTAATTAAAATAAGACGCGAGTTTGAACAGGTGATCAACATTAGGCCCGCAAAGTTTTTGAAAGGGATCAGGTCTCCCTTGGCCAATCCAAAGGATTTTGATCTGCTTGTCGTACGGGAGAACAGTGAAGGCGAATACAGCACGATCGGCGGGAAAATCTACCGTGGCGAAGAGGAGATCGCGATTCAAAATAACGTGTTTTCCAGAAAGGGAACGGAGAGGGCGATGCGCTTCGCCTTTGAAATGGCGGCCAAGCGGAAAAAGCATGTTACAAGTGCGACAAAATCGAATGGCATCGTTCATTCTATGCCTTTCTGGGACGAAGTATTCGAGCTTACGGCAAAAGATTACCCGGAAATTACAACGGACTCGCAGCATATCGACGCGCTTGCCGCCTTTTTTGTCACACAGCCTGAGAGGTTTGACGTGATCGTTGCAAGCAATTTGTTCGGCGACATTTTGACTGATATCGGTGCTGCGATCATGGGTAGTGTGGGAATTGCCCCGGCAGCCAACATTAATGTCAACGGCAAATACCCTTCCATGTTTGAACCCGTTCACGGTTCAGCCCCGGATATTATTGGAAAAGGGATCGCCAATCCGATTGGCCAAATCTGGACAGCTAAGATGATGCTCGATCATTTTGGCGAAGAAGAGCTGGGAAATCGGCTGCTCGACGTGATCGAAGATGTCTTGAAAAGCGGCTGGCTGACGCCGGATATCGGCGGGGCGTGCACGACGAAAGAAGTGACGGATGAAATCATCAGCCGATTGAAAAACGTATAAAGAACGTAATGAAAACTGCCGGAATCATTGAGGCAGTTTTTTCGTTCATTGGAAAAACAATTTACATGAACTGAATCATTTTGACGCATACTACATCAAGCAACAAAACATAGTGCAGGAGGTATAGGATGAATCAGAAAATTGCGCGGCTCATCATTGCCGTCAGTCTCCTATGCGGCGGTTTATCAGCGGGAGCCGATCTGATGCCGAAAGCTGCAGCGGCCGGTAAAGACGGAGATACAGCTAGAAACGAGGCGATGGAGAAGATCGAAAAGGCATACGATCTGATCTCAAATGAATACGTGGAGCAGGTGAACAGGGAAAAGCTGCTGGAAGGAGCCATACAGGGCATGCTTTCCACATTAAACGACCCGTACTCGGTTTATATGGATAAACAGACTGCAAAACGTTTTTCCGATTCTCTTGATTCCTCCTTTGAAGGAATCGGAGCAGAAATCGGAATGGAAGACAGAAAGATCATCATCGTCTCTCCTTTCAAACAATCGCCGGCTGAAAAAGCCGGATTAAAGCCGAACGATGAAATTATCAGCATTGACGGCGAATCGATGGCTGGAATGGATCTGAATGATGCCGTATTAAAGATCAGGGGAAGAGAAGGGTCGACGGTTACCCTGAAGGTTCACCGCCCCGGCATGAAGGATCAGCTTACATTTACGATCAAACGCGACGAAATACCGCTCGAGACCGTTTTTGCCTCGGTGAAAAGAGTAAAGGGCAAGCCTGTCGGCTATATTGCGATTTCTTCCTTTTCCGAACATACGGCTAAAGATTTTGCTGCTGAATTGAAAAAGCTCGAGAAAAAGGGAATTGATGGTCTTGTATTAGACGTCAGGGGCAATCCTGGCGGATATTTACAAAGTGTCGAAAACATTTTAAAACATTTTGTGACAAAAGATCAGCCGTATATTCAAATTGCTGAGAGAAACGGCAATAAAAAACAATACTTCTCAAAGCTGAAAGAGAAAAAGCCTTATCCTATAAGCGTCATTACGGATAAAGGAAGTGCATCCGCGTCGGAAATCCTCGCCGGGGCCTTAAAAGAAGCGGGCGGATACCCTGTGGTCGGAGATCCTTCCTTTGGAAAAGGCACCGTTCAGCAGGCCGTTCCGATGGGCGATGGAAGCAATATCAAATTGACGCTGTATAAATGGCTGACGCCAAAAGGAAATTGGATCCATAAAAAAGGCATTCAGCCGACGGTTCCCGTCACACAGCCGGCTTATTTTTCAGCAGGTCCGATTCAGCTTAAAGAACCTCTTAAACCGGATATGAACAACCGCGATATTAAGAGGGCGCAGCTTCTGCTCAAAAGTCTCGGCTTTGATTGCGGGCGATATGACGGATATTACAGCGAAGGCACTAAAAAAGCCGTGATGGCGTTTCAGGCGCAAAACAAACTGAAACGGTCCGGAGCAATTGACCAAAAAACGGCAAATACAATAAATCTCAGGATTGAGGAAAAAAAGCTGGATGAAAAGAATGATCTGCAGCTTCAGGCCGCATTAAACGTGTTGTTCTCAAAAAAGTGAGGAGGAAAGACACCCTCACTTTTTTTTATTCTCAGAAAGTAATTTCTCAATCTTTTTACCTAAAATTTTTGTTTTTTCATAAAAAAAACATTCAGAATGAATAGAAATGACCCGATAAGAAAGTATATGGGAGACTTTATTAGGATGTAAAGATGCAGTGAAAATGTAACTTTTGCAAGTTGTATAAATAATGAAAAGTTCTTAAAATAAGAAAGGAACCTATCATAAATTATAATGCGTGCATTTTTTTTGCGGAGAATGTCAGCGCTAATTTGCGTTCTTCGTCTCTGTTTGGTGGAGTCGTCTGACGCTTGCGCTTTTCTTATATATAAATAATAAATGGGGGTACACGATTGAAAAGGGCAAGTATTGTGAGAGAGAAAAAATACTATGAATTAGTGGAGCAATTAAAAGTTCGATCACAAGACGTTACGTTTTCCGCTACAAAGGCCGTAGGACTGCTTATGCTGTTCAGCAGATACCTCGTCAATTATACATCAGTGGAAAGTGTCGATGACATCACCGAGGATTGCGCAGAACTTTATTTTAATTATTTAATGGACAACCATAAGCGTCTAGGCATTAATTTAACAGATATCAAACGTTCCATGCAGCTGATTGGGGACATCCTGGATGTCGAGGTGAATCACTATTTAAAGGACTTTTCTTTGTCGAATGTGACGCTTTGGATGAGTCAGGAAAAATAAACCCGCGTTTACCATACCCAAGCATTTTATTATTTGTTAGAATAGTAATAAAATGCACCAGCTTGCCTAAAGATGCGCGCATTCGCTGCCGTGAACGCGCGCATGACAGGCGCCGGCGGTTTGCAATATACGAAATGCGCGGCGGCTCGGCCAATAGGCGCTGCCTAAAATGCCGCCCGCCGTCTTTTTCTGCAAAAGCTGGACAAGCTGGGGTTTCAAAATTATGCCAGCGTAAAAGGCTGCCGGTTAACAGGCGGTTTTAAAATGCTTGGATAGGCGGTGAACGTTTCCTTGTCAGCTGAAGATACTTTAATTGAACTTTTAAAAGGAGCAGGTATGTTCTTTTTGCATCCGCTCTTCTATTTAATGATGATCATGAGTCTTGCCTACGGCTATGCCCGTATCAAACGTGAAAGAAAGACATTTCAGACGCGCATTGAAGATATACATGATGAATTCAAGTTTACATATTCTAAAGGGCTTTTGGCGGGAATCCTCTTGTCCATTGCCACTTTTGGCTTAGGCATCTCGCTTCCGCTCGGAATGCTCATTTTGATAGCGGCTGCGACTGCGATCTTTGCTTTGACATTCAGACAGAGCCTGCTGTCTTCGGCTTATACGCTTGGGGTGAGCATCGTCATCGGCTGCTGTGTCGTTTATTTCTATCCGGAAGCGGCGGATGCCGTTCTTCCGCAGCTGTCCCTTGCAAATTGGTCAGCGGCGGCGGTATTGCTCGGTCTTCTTTTAATAACAGAAGGCATACTGGCATACAAAACGGCTCATGTCCGGACGTCTCCGTCGATCGTAATGAGCAAGAGGGGGCTGCCGATCGGACAGCAAATCGCCGGCCGGACATGGCTTCTGCCATTGTTTATTCTGATTCCGGGCGACGCGATCCAATCCTCTGTTCCCTGGTGGCCCGTTTTGACGTTCAACGGAGACGCCTTTCAGTTATTGTGGATTCCGTATATCATCGGTTTCGGCCAGCGGGTGCAGGGATCGCTTCCAAGCGAAAGCATCAAGATTACGGCGAAGCGCGTCAGCATTCTCGGGGTCATCACATTGCTGATTGCAGCCGGGAGTATATGGTGGCCGCCGCTTGCCGTCGCAGCAGCGGGAGCCGCTATAGCAGGAAGGGCTTTTTTAACATGGAAACAGCGGGTGAACGACAATTCCGCGCCTTTCTATTTTTCAAAAAGGGATCAGGGACTGATGGTCCTCGGCATCATTCCAAACACGCCGGCGGCCGATCTGGGCCTTCAGATTGGCGAGATTATTACGAAGGTCAACGGTGTAGAAGTGAAAAATGTGGCGGAGTTTTATGAAGCTTTGCAAAAAAACCGCGCCTTTTTCAAGCTTGAGGTGGTCGGTTTGAACAATGAAGTTCGTTTTGAGCAAAGGGCTTCATACGAAGGTGAGCATCATGAACTCGGGATTATCTTCGTGAAAGAGGAGGGGCTGCCTTCCGAACATTCCGAGGCTGCAGCATCTGCTGAAACCTTTTAGCATATTCTTTTGAAGAAAGCGTCATCGTCCGGCGCTTTTTCTTTTGTTTAAAGGATTTGTATATCGTGAGAAAAGGAGAATGAGAAAGATGAAGACGGCTTTTCTAACCGGTGTTGCTGTTTGCCTTGTTTCAATCGTGATTTCGTTTGCGGCGGAGGACTGGACATTGGTTTTCAAAATTTCGGGCACGGCCGGCCTCGGCGCGGGTCTTCTTTCCGCTTTATTTTCAGGCGCATTCGTCAGCGGGGACCGCTTCAGGGGAAATCACCACTCGGAAACAGAGGAGCACAGAAGGGCAAATCGCAAGATGACGAACGCCCTTGCGTTTTTCGCGATTCCGAATCTGCTGGCGGCCGGTGTTTCGTTCTTTTTTGCGTTTTAACGGGCTTTGTTTCGAATAGCGCCGCATGAAGGTGGGTATGATAATGAAGTGAGTGTCTTGGTTTGTCCGTTTCTTTGTTCTTTAATATAATCAAATAAGATCAAGAAACGTGAGGAGGGTTTTTGTGTTTACAAAAGCCGTTTTTGCACTAATTTTTCCTTTCTTGCTTGTCTTGTTTTTTACAAGGGTGACGTATAACCATTATGTAGGCATCGCCCTTACAGCCGCTTTATTGTTCGCCTCATATCTGAAAGGCTACACGGAAACCTTTTTTATCGTTGGACTCGATATTGTCTCCCTCGTGGCCGGAGCGCTGTATGCCGCCAAAAAAGCGGCCGAAAAGAAGGAAGAATCATAGAACCCGTTTGGATGATTGCCGTTTGAACCCTGCTTTTGAAGATAAAAGGAGGGGTTTTTTGATAGATGGGAAACGGCGGAAGACGCAGAAAAATACGAAAACCGAACTTTAGTTCGTATTTTTTTGTTGGATGTGTTAAAATAATATAACAGGAAGATTTCGTAAGGAAACGGAGGCTTTTTTGTGAAAGACCGCTTTGAATTAGTCTCAAATTATCAGCCCCAGGGAGATCAGCCGAAGGCGATCGAACAGCTTGTGGGAGGCATACGGGAAGGCAAAAAGCATCAGACGCTTCTGGGTGCGACAGGTACAGGGAAGACGTTCACCATTTCAAATGTGATTCAAGAGGTCAATAAACCGACCCTCGTCATCGCCCACAACAAAACGCTTGCCGGACAGCTGTACAGCGAGTTTAAGGAGTTTTTCCCCAACAACGCAGTCGAGTATTTTGTGAGCTATTACGATTACTATCAGCCTGAGGCGTATGTTCCGCAGACTGATACGTTTATAGAAAAAGACGCCAGCATTAATGATGAAATAGATAAATTAAGGCACTCGGCCACATCGGCGCTTTTCGAACGCAAAGATGTCATCATCGTGGCGAGTGTTTCTTGTATTTACGGTTTGGGTTCGCCTGAGGAATACAGAGAACTCGTGCTCTCGCTGAGAACGGAAATGGAAATCGAGCGAAACGAGCTTCTCAGAAAGCTCGTCGATATCCAGTATGCGCGCAATGACATCGATTTCCAGCGCGGAACGTTCAGGGTGCGCGGGGATGTCGTCGAAATCTTTCCGGCTTCAAGGGATGAGCACTGCATCCGGGTCGAATTTTTCGGCGACGAAATCGAGAGGATCAGGGAAGTTGACGCACTGACGGGCGAAATTTTGGGTGAGCGCGAACATATCGCAATTTTTCCGGCTTCCCACTTCGTCACCCGTGAAGAAAAAATGAAAAAAGCGATTTTGAACATTGAGGCGGAGCTTGAAGAGCGGCTCAAGGTTCTGCGCGGCGAAGGCAAGCTTCTCGAGGCTCAGCGCCTGGAGCAGCGCACAAAATACGATCTGGAAATGATGCGGGAAATGGGCTTCTGCTCGGGGATCGAGAACTATTCGCGGCATTTGACGCTCCGTCCGGCGGGCTCCACCCCGTATACGCTCCTCGATTATTTTCCGGATGACTTTCTGATGGTCATCGATGAGTCGCATGTCACCATTCCGCAGGTCAGGGGAATGTATAACGGCGACCAGGCGAGAAAACAGGTGCTCGTCGACCACGGGTTCCGGCTTCCGTCGGCTTTGGACAACAGGCCGCTGAAGTTTGAGGAGTTTGAAAAACACATTCATAACATCGTGTATGTATCAGCGACACCGGGCCCTTATGAGATTGAGCATACCCCTGAAATGGTCGAGCAGATCATCAGGCCGACCGGGCTGCTTGATCCGATCATCGATGTAAGGCCGATCGAAGGGCAGATCGATGATCTCATCGGCGAAATCAGACAGAGAATCGACCGGAACGAGCGCGTTCTCGTCACAACGCTGACGAAAAAAATGTCAGAGGATTTGACGGATTATCTGAAGGAGATCGGAATAAAGGTTACATACCTGCATTCCGAGATCAAAACGCTTGAACGGATCGAAATCATCCGCGATCTCCGTCTCGGCAAGCATGATGTCCTTGTCGGCATCAACCTGTTAAGGGAAGGTTTGGACATTCCGGAGGTTTCGCTCGTTGCGATACTGGATGCCGATAAAGAAGGCTTCCTCCGCTCTGAGCGCTCCCTGATCCAAACGATCGGCCGGGCGGCAAGGAACGCCGACGGGCGGGTCATTATGTACGCGGATAAAATCACGAATTCCATGGAGATCGCGATCAATGAGACGAAGCGCCGCCGCGAGCAGCAGGAAGCATTTAACCGGAAACACGGCATTACGCCGAAAACGATCAACAAAAAAATCCGCGACGTCATCCGCGCAACCTATGCGGCTGAGGAGCAGGAAGAATATAAAGTAAAAGAGGAACCGAAGCTTTCGAAATTGACGAAGAAAGAGCGGGAAAAAGTGATCGCGCAGATGGAGCACGATATGAAGGAAGCCGCAAAAGCGCTTGACTTCGAACGCGCCGCCGAGCTTCGGGACTTACTTCTAGAGCTAAAATCGGAAGGGTGAATAGAGTATGGCAATGGAACGAATAGAGGTGAAAGGAGCAAGGGCCCATAACCTGAAAAACATCGACGTCTCCATCCCCCGGGATAAGCTTGTCGTTCTGACGGGCCTGTCAGGGTCAGGGAAGTCCTCTCTTGCGTTTGACACGATTTATGCTGAGGGGCAAAGACGCTATGTCGAGTCTCTTTCCGCATATGCCCGCCAGTTTTTAGGGCAGATGGACAAACCGGATGTGGATGCGATCGAGGGCCTGTCACCGGCTATCAGCATCGACCAGAAAACGACGAGCCGCAACCCCCGCTCAACGGTCGGAACGGTAACGGAAATCTATGATTATCTGCGCCTCTTGTATGCCAGAATCGGAAAGCCGGTCTGTCCGGTCCACGGCATCGAAATTACGTCACAGACGATTGAACAGATGACAGACCGGATTTTGGAATATCCGGAGCGCACGAAGATTCAAGTGCTTGCACCGGTCGTATCAGGACGAAAGGGAGCGCACGTCAAAGTCCTCGATCAGATCAGAAAGCAGGGCTATGTGAGAGTCCGGATCGACGGGGAGATGAACGACCTTTCAGAAGATATCGAGCTTGAAAAAAACAAAAAGCATTCGATTGAAGTCGTTGTCGATCGTATCGTCGTCAAAGAAGGTGTGACAGCGCGTCTTTCTGATTCGCTTGAAACAGCGCTCCGCCTCGGCGAAGGACGGGTTATTATCGATGTCATCGGCCAGGAGGAGCTGCTTTTCAGCGAGCACCACGCCTGCCCGCACTGCGGATTTTCGATCGGTGAGCTTGAGCCGAGAATGTTTTCCTTTAACAGTCCGTTCGGCGCCTGCCCAAGCTGCGACGGTCTCGGGGCCAAGCTTGAGGTCGACGTCGATCTCGTCATTCCGAACCATGAGCTGACGCTTAAAGACCACGCGATCGCACCTTGGGAGCCGACGAGTTCGCAATACTATCCAAAGCTTTTGGAAGCGGTGTGCAGCCATTACGGAATCGATATGGACGTGCCGGTTAAAGAGCTGCCGAAGCACCATCTTGACAAAATCCTTTACGGCAGCGACGGCGAGCAGATATATTTCAGATATGAAAATGATTTCGGCCAGATTCGCGAAAATTACATTGAGTTTGAAGGCGTCATCCGCAATGTCGAAAGGCGCTATAAAGAAACGGGTTCCGACTACATCCGTGAACAGATGGAAAAATACATGGCCAATCAGCCTTGTCCTACATGCAAAGGATACCGCCTGAAAAAAGAAGCCCTGGCAGTGCTGATTGACGGCCTTCACATCGGAAAGATCACGGACATGTCCGTGGCAAACGGACTTGAGTTTTTCCGCAGTTTGCAGCTTTCCGAAAAAGATATGCAGATTGCCAATCTGATTTTGCGGGAAATTGAGGAAAGGCTCGGATTTTTAAATAATGTCGGCCTTGATTATTTGACGCTCAGCCGGGCGGCAGGCACGCTTTCCGGCGGAGAAGCGCAGCGGATCCGACTTGCCACGCAGATCGGCTCAAGGCTGACCGGTGTGCTTTATATCCTTGATGAACCGTCAATCGGCCTTCATCAACGGGACAACGACCGCCTGATTGACACGATGAAAAACATGAGGGATATCGGCAACACGCTGATTGTCGTCGAACACGATGAAGATACGATGCTTGCCGCCGACTATTTAATCGATATCGGGCCGGGAGCGGGCGTCCACGGAGGCGAAGTGATTTCAGCGGGAACCCCTGAAGAAGTCATGAATGATGACAAGTCATTGACAGGGCAGTACCTCTCAGGGAAAAAGTTCATTCCTCTGCCTGCTGAACGGAGAAAGCCGGACGGCCGTTTCATCGAAGTGAAAGGGGCAAAGGAAAACAACCTGAAAAACGTTTCCGTGAAGTTTCCGCTTGGCGTGTTCACCGCCGTCACGGGTGTTTCCGGATCGGGCAAAAGTACGCTCGTCAATGAAATTCTCCACAAAACGCTTGCCCAAAAGCTGCATCGTGCAAAGACAAAGCCTGGAGAAGTCAAGGAAATCAAAGGAGTCGAGCATCTTGATAAGGTGATTGACATCGATCAGTCGCCGATCGGCCGGACGCCCCGGTCAAACCCCGCCACATATACAGGCGTGTTTGACGATATACGAGATGTGTTTGCCCAGACGAACGAAGCCAAAGTCAGAGGGTACAAAAAAGGCCGCTTCAGCTTCAACGTGAAAGGCGGACGCTGTGAAGCATGCAAAGGCGACGGCATCATTAAAATTGAAATGCATTTTCTGCCGGATGTGTATGTGCCATGCGAAGTCTGCCACGGCAAACGGTACAACCGGGAGACGCTGCAGGTGACGTACAAAGGAAAAAATATCGCCGATGTGCTTGAAATGACGGTCGAAAATGCAGTTCAGTTTTTTGAAAACATACCGAAGATTAAGCGCAAGCTTCAAACCCTCTATGATGTCGGCCTCGGCTACATCACGCTGGGCCAGCCTGCGACGACGCTTTCCGGCGGAGAGGCGCAGCGCGTCAAGCTGGCATCTGAGCTGCACCGCCGGTCAACAGGAAGATCCCTTTACATTTTGGACGAGCCGACTACCGGTCTGCATGTCGATGATATCGCAAGGCTTTTGACCGTCCTTCAGCGCCTGGTTGATAACGGTGATACCGTGCTTGTCATCGAGCACAATCTCGATGTGATCAAGGCGGCCGATTACTTGATTGATTTAGGGCCTGAAGGAGGGGAAGGCGGCGGAAACATTGTTGCCTCCGGACCGCCTGAAGACGTGATCAAGGTCGAAGCTTCCTATACAGGACGTTATTTAAAGCCGGTGATTGAACGCGACAAAAACAGAATGAAAAAACGGCTTCAGGAAAAAGAAGCCGTCAGACCATAGCAATCGAGGCTGCCGACGCAACGTCGGCAGCTTTTTAGAATATAGAAAAAGCCGCGGCTTGGCGGGAAAACGGTCCGTCAGCCGGGATGACCTACTCTTTTTTCTGCCCGAGGATTTGTTTCACCGCTTCCATCAGACTGTTGGTGATATGTGTGCTGCTGCTGAGCAACACTTTCAGATAGCGGATATCATTCGAAAGCGGAGTCGCGAAGTTAACCGATTCCAAGTGATTAATGATACCTTGGTTGATCCTTTTTTGTTCCTGAATCAGTTCAAAAAGCTTCGGGGTGTATGGCCCATGTTCCTCCGGTCTTTGTTTCATGACGCCGCCTCCTTTTCTTTACTGGGCTTTCCCCATATTGTAAAGGGTTATAAAAAAAGAATCTATTCATAAAATCTAAAAAAATCATTTTGCGAAGATTGACGCATGCCCATCGAATGAAATTGAAACGAAACGGCCAAGATACACGTAGACTTGAGTATAATGACATTGTACATTGGACTTAAGAAGAGGATCTGTTTAGGTCAGGAGAGTGATGTGAGTGACACGAAACAACGCGCTGATTGCTGCAATTTGTTATTTTAGCGTTTTTTTTGCCCCGCTTATTTTGCCTATCGCCGCGTATTTTATAACAGATGATCAAGAAACGAAAAAGCATGCGATGCGCTCGCTTATTTCGCATATCATTCCGTTTATCAGCGTGGTGATATTGGCTGCAGGCGCAATAAGCGGAACGGTTATATTTAATGATGGCGGATTTTTAGCGTTTTTTTCTGTTTTTGGAGGCATCATTTTTTTCGTGGTCATCAGCTTGATAATTGCGATTTGGAACGTGGTCCAAGGGATTAAGATGCTGACGCGGGTTTAAAAAGAAGGAGAACGGGGGATTTTCATGAAAAATGAAAAAGAACGGATTTTACAATTGGTTGAAGAAGGGAAGCTTTCCGCAAAAGAAGCGCTGATCCTGATCGAAAAACTTGAGGAAGACTATAAGGAAAAAGAAAGCAAGATCACGGCATTATCCGAGAATGTCATCGATTCAGACCAATTTTTTAACGAAAAGAAAAAAGATCCGAAGCCTTCGATCGGTTCCAAGCTGTTTGAATGGATCGATACCGCCGTTAAGAAAGTAAAAGAAGTCGATCTTGATTTGAATTTTGGGCAATCATTCGAAGTCCAGCATATTTTTCAGTTTAAAGATACGGATTTTTCAACGCTGGACGTTCAGCTCGCCAACGGCAGCGTCAATCTCGTCCCGTGGACAGACCCTGACGTGCGCGTTGAGTGCCAGGCGAAAGTGTACCGTGCCGAAGATCAGGATGAAGCGAGACGGGCTTTTCTCGAGCATATAGAATGCGGCGTCGAAGGCGAGAGATTTTCGGTCCGTACGGAGAAAAAAACGATGAAGACCAATCTGACCGTCTATATTCCAGACAAGGAATACGGTAAAATCCGTTTCAAGCTGTTTAATGGTCCGATCAGGGGGGAACATTTAAACGTAAAAGAGCTTTCGGCGAAAACGACAAACGGTATTTTGTCGTTTTCCGGGCTGACTGCAGGCAAAGCTGCACTGGAAACAGCCAACGGGCAGATCAAACTGGCAGATCATGAATGCGGCGAGATTGAAGCGGAAACGATTAACGGGTTGATCGATGTGAAAGGATCGTGCGAGGCTCTTGATTTGCAGAGCTTTAACGGCAATATTGCCGCGACAGTCAGGAGTCCGCACTGCCGCTCGGTTTATGTGAAAACAACCACAGGCAGCATCGAATTGAATGTGCCCCGCGACTGCGCCGTGACAGCCGAGCTGAAAAGCAATCTCGGTTCCCTGTCAAACGCCCTGTCCGACGCGGAAATCCTTAAAGAAAAAAATGAAACGATACAGAAGGAAATGCATATTAAAGCCAATCAAAATCATGATCACAGCATGACGGTATTTTTAGAATCAAAAACTGGATCGATTCATCTAAATCATACACAGGAGTGATACAATGAAAAGGCTATTTCGATCCGAAAAAGACAGAAAGATTGCCGGAGTCGTCGGGGGTCTGGCTGAGTATTTTAACATGGACGCCGCACTGCTGCGAATCATCACGGTCTTATTGTTTATTTTTTCGACGGGAATTCCCGTGCTGCTGATTTATATCGTCTGGGTGTTTGTAGTTCCGAATGAAGGAGACGTTAAGTAGATGATAAGATGGATTATAAGCGTTCTTGTCAACGCTTTGCTGCTAATTGTAATTGCCGGTTATTTTGACTCGGTTCACGTTGGAAGCGTCGGCGCCGCCATTATGGCGAGTTTGGTTTTATCGATTTTGAATGTCATTGTGAAGCCGGTGCTGATTATTCTCACGCTGCCTGTCACGGTTGTTACGCTCGGTTTATTTTTATTTGTGATTAATGCCGTTACATTGTATATGACGGCAGCGATTATGGGGGACAGCTTTAACCTGGACGGCTTTGGAACAGCTATATTTGCATCGATTGTCCTGTCGGTTTTCCACCTGCTGATCCAAAAAGCGATCATCGAACCGATGATGACAAGAAAATAAAAACGAAGAGCCTGACATGTTCAGGCTTCTTTTTTTGCTTCATAAAAAAGGCGTGACAAGGCAAAATACGAAAGGGAGGTAGACGATGAAAAAGAACAGAAACCGCCAAACCCTTTTGTTGATTGTCACAGCGTGTCTTTTGGTTTTGCCGGTGTCAGCCGCTGATGCAGGTGAAGCACTGCCGGCAAATGCCTCAAACTCTCCTGTTATAAGGCATACGCCCGTAGAAAAAGGGAAGAAGGGGGAGGATCTGCTTTTTACCGCAAAGGCGGCTGCCGACACCGTTATCCTTTATTACAAGCAAAATGAAGAATTGCCGTTTCGGGCGGTGCCGATGGAGATAATCCCGGGCAAAAAGGAAAGCTACATTGCTAAAATTAACAGCACCATGTTAACGTCCGACAAGGTCGTTTATTATATTGAAGCACAAGCTGGCGATCATTATGCCAGAACGGATTTGTACACGATCGATGTGAACGGGTTTCTGGCCGACATACAAAAGCTGCCTGAGCTTTTGATTACCGAAATGGTCGTCGATTCGGCCAATGTCGGCGGCAAGGACGGATACGAATTTATCGAGGTTTATAACAATACAACAAAGCCTATTCATTTGAACGGCTACAACATCAGATACAGACATCCTGAAAAGGGAAAGGAGTCTGATGCGCTCTGGCCTTTTGAACAGGAAGATATCAGGATTCCTTCCGGTAAAACGCATGTGTTTTGGTTGAAAAACGAAGCGAACGCACATCTAACCGCGGCCGATTTTAACCGCTATTACGGTGTTCATCTTCAAGAAGGCAGAACGCTTTCCGGATTGAAAGGCGGCATGGCCAACATGGCATCAAGGGATCTGGTTATCACAACGGACAGCGGGGATGAGATTGCTGCCGCACATTACCGCCATGAACCAGGCCGGACTGACGTGGTTAAAAACAAGGCGATTCTTTATAAGTACCCGATTGACGGATCGAAGCAAATGGCGAAAATATCGAGCGGGGAGACGAAACCCTCTCCAGGTTCGCTTTTAAGGGAGCAGACGCCGTCGGAAATGGTTACCGTCCTCCCAGATAGAGAAAAGCCCCGAATCAGGGATCTGACCGTCCATCAGCCTGTAAAGCCCGGGGAGGCAATACAGCTCCTCGCCGAGATAAAGGACAATAAACGGGTCAAAAAAGCGCAGTTTTTTTACAGAATGAACGATGATGAGCCTTTTACAGAAGTAAGCGTCGAAAAAAGCCAAACAGACGGCCTTTATCGGCATAACATTTTTTTTGCAGAATTTATCGGCAAGGAAAAGCTTGAGTATTATATAAAAGCCAGTGATGGGTCTAACGCGGTTACCGGGGAAAAGAAAACGATCTCTCTCGAGCAAAGCTTTTTAAAAGGGCTCAGGTTGAATGTAGAGGAGCGCGGCACGGTTTCAGGGAACGTGCTGCTGAAAGCTACATCAGAAAGGCCGCCTGAGGAGACGGTCATCCGGATTGACGGGAAAGAGCAGAAACCGGCGGGTACAGCCCTTGAAAAGACGGCTTACTTCGCCTTTGACGCTAACAAAACCAACCTTTATTTTAAAAATGCGGTGACGATCGGAAAGCGGGTTCACAAAATATTTGACGATACACACCAACGATATACGACGATCACCGTACCGATTGCGTCTGAGGAATTTTCAAAGGGCAAACCCTTTTCGATTAAAGTCCGTTCAGGTACTAAATCGTCTCCGTTTCAACAATCCTCCGCTGAAAACCGGGACGATTTTTTGTTGAAAAACCCGCGTCTGGTCTTGGGGGACGGTACGGTCATCCGCGATGAGCGCTATCGTGATCCGAAAACTGAGCTCCGTGTCGGAGACAATCGCGATGCACGGGAATGGTACGAATTTCGTTTTTCCCTTGAGGACGGCTGTTTTAAGGCACTTGCCTTTCAGTGGAATACAAAAGCCTGGAAAGAGGGCTGGCATACGGTTGAAGCGGAGAACAGGGAGGAAAAAGTAAAACGGAAGGTCATGGTCGACAACAGCGGCCCTCTCATAAAAGCTTCCGTGAAAGACGGCAAAACGTATAAAGGTGCTTTTACGCTTGACGCGGATATTCATGATAAGCGAAGCGGCATCAAAGAAATCAAAGCGTTTCTCGACGGTAAAGCGATTTCTTTGCCTCATGGTGCAACATCCGCAGAGCTTGCCCCAGGCAAGCATGTTTTTAAAATAAAGGCAGCCGATGGAGCGGGCAATGCGTCCGTTACAAAAAAGGTGTTTCACGTTAAAAAAGAACAGCCGGAAAAACCCGAAAAAGTAAAGGCTCCGACCGGCAGTACACAGGCTGACCTGGCCGTTCGCGTCAAAGATCCGACAAAAGACAGAATGAAGGTTTCTTTTTATCGTGGTTATCAATATACAGTAAAAGACGATGAACATGTAAACGTATCTACGTACGGTAGCGAGACGGAGCCGCCAAGGGGCTTTGCCCCCGGCGGGGAAAAACCGCTGTCAAAAAAGGAGAAAAGCAGCATGGCCGCAGTTGACGGACGAGGCTTTGAAACCGTCTCAACAACCCGGTTCCCGTATCACCGCTTCGATGTGAAAATCGATGAACAAGTCGATGAGAACGATCAAGCGGAAGTGACATGGCGTGGAAGCTCCCTCCCGGGGAGAAGGGTGTCCATGTTTGCCTGGAACTATAACAAACACCGATGGGATGCGCTTGTTTATCATATCGCAAAAGACAGCAGGAACTTTACGCTCAAAGGAAGCATAAAGATGGCCGACCATGTCCGCAAATCCAGGGCAAGCATCATCATCCAGGATCAGATCCAGCTTTCCCACGACGACTATACGTTTATCTGGATGTCTGACACTCAATATTACGCGGAAAGCTATCCGCACATTTTTGAAAAGCAGGTGAACTGGATCGCCGAGCAGAAGGACAGGCTGAACATTCAATATGTCTTTCATACAGGGGATATTGTCGATGAAGCGGACCAGCCCGCTCAATGGAAGCGGGCCGACCAATTTATGAAGGTGCTCGATGACCGCCGGGTGCCGTACGGAGTTCTCGCCGGCAATCACGATGTCAGCCATAAAAGCCGCTCCTATCTGCGGTACGGCAAATACTTCGGCGAACGGCGCTTTAAAAACAAGCCGTTTTACGGGGGCTCCTATTTGAATAATAAAGGGCATTACGATTTAATTTCGTGCGGGGGCAATGACTATATCATGATCTTCATGGGCTGGGGAATCGGAGCGAAAGAACTGCGGTGGATGGATGAGGTGCTGAAAATGCATCCGGACCGAAAAGCGATCTTGTCGTTTCACGAATATTTGCTCGTCAGCGGCAATAGGAGCCCGATCGGCGACAGGATCTTTGAGCATGTCATCAAGCCGAACAAAAACGTAATCGCTGTATTAAGCGGCCATTATCACAGCTCGAATTTGAAAGTCGACAAGCTTGATGATGACGGTGACGGACACACTGACCGGAACGTATATCAAATGCTCGCGGATTATCAAGGCGGGCCGGAAGGCGGGCAAGGCTATTTAAGGATTTTTCATGTCGATCCGAAACGGGACACGATTCATGTCAAAACATATTCGCCATACCTTGATGATTATCATTTTTATAATCCGGAGCAATACGGAGCAAAAGACGAATTCAGCATTAAAACCGATCTAAAGCCGCGCCGGAAAAAAGTAAAAACCGACTACTTTGAGCTGAATGTTTTTTCTGATCAGCAAATCGGCCAGACGAAGAAGATCAGAAGCGGAAAAACGGCATCGGTAACATGGGATCAATTAAAGCCGAACACCAGCTATTTCTGGTATGCTGAGGCTTTTGACAAATACGGCGGAAAAAGCCGGTCTGACATTTGGAAATTCACGACGAAACAAGAAGATATGAAGCCGTTTTCAAGTGGTAAAGGGTCAGAGTGGCCTGCTTCCGCACACCATAGAAACATGTCGGACAGTTCTGCAACAAAACCACCACCGGGAGCCGCCCGCGCGGTATGCGAAGCGGGACTCCCTTCCTTGATCAATGTCTTAAAAAACCGGCTTCCGATTGCCGAAATTGGATTTTTGCTGGCTGTATACACGATTTTTGGCCGTAAAAAGCACTTGTTTTCCTAGCGGAAGGCAGGTGTTTTTTATTTTTTCATGCCGCGGATGGGGGCCTGTTTGTTTCTATAGACCGATAATATGGTGATCGCGCCAATTACAATAATGGAGATGATGGCAGCGGCTAAGTAAAGTTTTCCAAATCCCGTACCAATGCTCTCTTGAATCGCATCTGTAATGATTTGTTTTATATTAGGATCCGGAATTTGGCTGAGCTTTTCTTTCAGCTGCAGCGCATTTGTTTCGCCTCCTGCAAATGAATTCGCGGAAATGCCGCTGTCCTTTAGTTTTTCGGTGATACGGCCGGCGATATTTTCGTAGCCGGCCGTAATAAATCCGGCATAAATCGCGGGCGCCAGTGTCAGTCCCATTTGCCTGACGAGCGACAATGTTCCGAGCGCGGTTCCGTAATGCTGTCTTGCGGACTCTGATACGAGCATATTTAAAGGCGCGCCCAACAGAAAGCCAAAACCGATCCCGGCAATCACGCTCGCTAAAACAAATTCCCATTTTTCCGTCACCCAGACCGACAACAGCAAAAAGCCCAAAAATGAAACGGCTCCTGAGAGCAAAGTTGTTTTGACCGGCCCTTTTTTGTCAGCCATCATTCCGCCGAGTCCCGCTCCTGCGCCTGAAGCAAGCGCAAGCGGTGTCATCCAGTAGCCTGCTTTTTCCGGGGCGACATGCAAATACTGCTCCGCATATGAAGGAATAAAAATGACGGCAGCCAACAGCCCCCCGGATAAGAAACCGATAAAAAGCGTCCATTGAAACACTTTGTTTTTCAATAAGCTGCAGGCGAGGATCGGATCTCCGCCTTTTTGCTCGACCCGTTTTTCATAAAAAAACAGTCCCGCAAACAAAACGAGGCCGGCCGCGGCAAAAAAGAAAAAGCTTGGATCGGCCAGGCCGGTCAATACATCTTGGCCATTAAGATTTGTTATGCCGTACATAACAGACAAAATGGCCAAAGATAAAATGACGGTTCCCGTCAGATCGAGAGGCTTGATTTGATCCGCTTTTGTTTCGCCGATAAACGGAAAGCTCAACAGGACGAGTCCGGCGGCAATCGGCAAATTAATCAAAAACAGCCAATGCCAGCTTCCGGCGATATCAAGAATGAAGCTGCCGATATTCGGACCGAGCACAGCGGCGATCCCGTTCATCGCACCTAACAGTCCAAGCGTAGTCCCCTGTTTTTCTTTCGGGAGCGCCGTGAGAACATGGGAGCTTCCGATGATGAAAATGCCGCCCCCGCCAAGCGATTGAATGAGACGCGCCGCTAAAAACACCGGAAAGTTTTGGCTGATGGCAACCAATAAAGACCCTATGCCAAAAAGCGTGACCTCTGCAATAAACAGTTTTTTTCTTCCGTAACGGTCTGACAGCTTTCCGACAATCGGAACACTGACGGACAAGCCTAGTGTATAAAGCGTAATTCCCCATGCTCCCCACGAAGGGGACACTTGAAAAGACTCATTGATGGTCGTAAGTGCTGCTGAAATAATCCCATTGTCCAAGGCTGCCATAAACACGCCGACCGTAAACAGAACAATTGCCCATTTCTGGTTCGGTTCGTCTGCCGGAAGAGTGGCTGGCATCATGATTCCCCCCTTATATCATTAACTCCAAACTAATAATTCACTTTAAGTGAACTATTTTCATCATCCTTCAAAATCCTTGTTTTGTCAAAAGAAATTTTTCATCAAAAAAAGCCGCGCTTGTACCGGCCGCGGCTTTATTAGTCTGATTCATTTGATTTCAGCGCTTTTTCAAGGATGCTGAGCCCTTCATTCACTTTTTTCTTTTCTTCTTCATTCATCATTTCGAGGGCTTTCTTCAGCTTCCCATGCCCTTTTTTATACAAGCCTCGGAAAATACCTTTTGCTCTCTCCGTCAATTCGACGACGATCGTTCTTCGATCTGTCTCAGAATGCGTTCTTTTTATAAAATCGGCCTGTTCAAGACGGCCGAGAAGCCCGGTCATATTAGGCAGGGAGGCGCCCATTTTTTCGGCGATCTCCGAGACTTTCAGTTTTCCGTGGTTGTTCAAAAGCATTAATACTTTCATTTGCGGCATACTGATATCAAGCTTCATCCATTCAGAGACATCCCCGAGTCCAGCCGCTGTCAGCACTTTCATATAAAGAACCCATGTTTCCTTTTCCTCGGGAGAAAGGATGTCCTCGTTCAGCACGGTTGTATCGTGAATGTTGTATTCCACGCTCTGTTCACTTCCTTTAAACGTTCCTCTCTTCATACTACTGATTTTTCGGGATGAAAGAAAGTCTTTCGCCGGGTAGCTCTGGGGAATCGTCATGAAGCTTTATCAAAAATTGTTTTAGGTTTATTTTGAAAGTGATAGAATAAAGCTGAATGTCTAGTTTTTCTTCACCTGAGAAGAGGAGGGTGCATCAATCGTGCCGAAAGTTCGAACAAAAGATGTGATGGATAAATTTAAGCTGGAACTGATCAGCGGAGAAGAAGGAATCAACCGTCCGATTACGATGAGTGATTTGTCAAGGCCGGGTCTTGAAATGGCGGGATATTTTACATATTATCCGAAAGAACGGGTCCAGCTGCTTGGGAAAACGGAAATTACCTTTTTTGAGAAACTCCCTGAGGAAGAAAAAAAACAGCGGATGCTTTCTTTGTGTACTGAGATTACGCCGGCGATCATCCTTTCGCGGGATTTGCCGATTCCCCCGGAACTGATCGAAGCTTCTGAACAAAACGGCGTCCCTGTACTGCGTTCGCCGTTGAAGACGACGCGTCTGTCAAGCCGTCTGACGAATTTCCTCGAAAGCCAGCTCGCGCCGACGACGGCGATCCACGGCGTGCTCGTCGATGTGTACGGTGTAGGTGTGTTGATTATTGGAAAGAGCGGGGTCGGAAAAAGCGAAACTGCATTGGAGCTTGTCAAAAGAGGCCATCGTCTTGTAGCCGACGACTGCGTGGAAATCAGGCAGGAAGATCAGGACACGCTGATCGGGAGTGCGCCTGAATTAATTGAGCATCTCCTTGAGATCAGAGGCCTCGGCATCATCAACGTAATGACGCTTTTCGGCGCGGGAGCCGTCAGGAGTTTTAAACGGATTACCCTTGTGATGAGCCTTGAGCTTTGGGAGCAGGGAAAACAGTATGACCGTTTAGGGCTTGATGAAGAAAAAATGAGAATCATTGATACCGAAATTCCAAAGCTGACCATTCCGGTCCGTCCGGGGCGAAACCTCGCCGTTATTATCGAAGTGGCTGCCATGAACTTCAGGTTGAAGCGAATGGGCCTGAACGCTGCTGAGCAATTCACCAATAAGCTTGCGGACGTGATCGAAGACGGTGAGCTTGAAGAATAGGAGTTGACAATATGAATGAAACGATTGAACCTTTAAATCCGATTGCCTTTCACTTAGGCCCGATTGCCGTCCACTGGTACGGGATCATTATCGGCTGCGGAGCGCTGCTCGGATTGTGGCTGGCGGTCAGGGAAGGCGAACGAAGGGGGCTTCATAAAGACACTTTTGTGGACCTCGTTCTTTTTGCGATACCGATTGCGATTATTTGCGCGAGAACGTACTATGTCATTTTTCAATGGGACTATTACAGCAAACATCCCGATCAGATCGTTCAAATATGGAACGGCGGCCTGGCGATCCACGGCGGCCTTATCGGAGCCGTGCTGACGGGGATCGTCTATTCAAAGGTAAAGGGCATTTCCTTTTGGAAACTCGCCGATATTGCGGCGCCGAGCATCCTTTTAGGCCAGGCGGTCGGCCGCTGGGGAAACTTTATGAACCAGGAAGCGCACGGTGACGCCGTATCAAGGGCGTTTTTGGAAAATCTGCACTTGCCTGATTTCATCATCAACCAAATGTATATTAACGGGCAATATTATCAGCCTACTTTTTTATACGAATCATTATGGAGCTTTACGGGAGTCATCATTTTACTTCTTTTGAGAAAAGCGAATTTAAAAAGGGGCGAGCTGTTTTTACTCTATATCATCTGGTATTCGATCGGACGCTGCTATATCGAAGGCCTGCGCACGGACAGCCTGATGCTGACGCAATCGCTCAGAATCGCCCAAGTCATTTCGATTGTTCTGATCGTTTGCGCGGTCGCGCTCATTCTGTACAGACGGTTTAAAGGCGATCAAATTAAACGATATCAAGAGATGTAGACTGCATGTAAAGGGGAGACAGCAATGAAGGGAACCTTAAAGGCCGGGGCGAAAGCGGGGCTGAAAACGACGTGGACGCTCGGAAAAGTGATTTTTCCGGTTACGCTGATCGTCAGCCTGCTCCAGCATACCCCGGTGATGGGCTGGCTGATCAAGATCATCACGCCGGCGATGGGAGTTTTCGGTCTTTCGGGGGAAGCGGCGATACCGCTCGTGTTAGGCAACATGCTCAACCTGTATGCCGGGATTGCAGGAATATTAACGCTCGATTTGTCTGTTAAGGAAGTGTTTATTCTGGCGGTCATGCTGTCATTTTGCCATAACCTGATTATCGAGTCGACGGTCGCTTCAAGGGTCGGAATCAAAATATGGCTCATTTTGCTTGTCCGCATCGGCCTTGCCGCCTTTTCAGCCATCTTTATCAACCTCTTGTGGCACGGCGGAGGAGAGGCTGCAAAATACGGTTTGATTTCTGCAAAAGGCGCGGCTCCGACGGGCTGGTTTGACATTGCGCTTGAAGCCTTCACAAAAGCCGGTCTGGGAATCCTTCAGCTTGCCGCGATCGTCATCCCGCTGATGATCGTCATTCAATATATGAGAGACCTCGGCTGGCTGAACGTTTTCTCAAAGTGGTTTGCACCGGTAACGAGAATGCTCGGGATGAAAGAAAATACATCGATGACAATGGTTGCAGGACTCGCGATCGGGCTCGCATACGGAGCCGGGGTCATGATCAAAGCTGTCGAAGAAGACGGCGTCAGCAACAGGGATGTGACGCTCGCGTTCATTTTTCTCGTCGCCTGCCATGCCGTCGTTGAAGATACATTGGTATTTATCCCGCTCGGCATTCCGGTCTGGCCGCTTCTTGTGATCAGGCTTGCCACCGCGGTCCTCCTGACGATCGCGATTTCTCGCCTCTGGAGGAAGCCGGACTATTCCGTTCAAGAGAAAGGAAGCTTTATATGAAAATAAATACTGTTCTGTTTGATTTGGATGGAACGCTCATCAATACAAATGAGCTGATCATTGCATCTTTTTTGCATACGCTTGAACATTACGCCCCAGGGCGTTATCAAAGGGAGGATGTGCTTGCGTTCATCGGTCCGTCCCTTTACGAAACCTTCAGCGGCATACATAAAGATAAGGCGGAAAAAATGATCAGCATGTACCGAGAGTTCAATCATAAAATGCACGATCAGCTCGTAACGGAATATGATACAGTTTACGAAACGCTCGACCGCTTGGCCGAAGAAGGGTATAAGCTCGGAATCGTGACGACAAAACTGCGCGATACCGTCAACATGGGCCTCAAGCTGACAGGGCTTGACCGATTCTTCGAGACGGTTGTAACGCTTGACGACGTCACGCGCGCCAAACCTGATCCGGAGCCTGTTCTGCTTGCGCTTTCCAAGCTCGAAAGCCGCCCTGAAGAAGCGATCATGGTCGGCGACAATTACCACGATATTTTAGCCGGGAAACATGCGGGCACAAAAACGGCGGGCGTCGCCTGGACGATTAAAGGGGAAGCAAGCCTTGCCAAGCATCAGCCCGACTATATGCTCGGCAAAATGAGCGATCTCCTTGCGATCCTCGGAGTGGAACCGGCTTGAGAAACACGAAGCGCTATCCGGTGTCAGGAGCCAACTCCTTATGGCATGTCTATCAAACGGTTCCGTTTTTCAAAGTGGTCAAAAACTTCATCGTCATTCAGACGGCCCGCTATACACCGTTTCTCGGGATGAAAAACTGGATGTACAGAACGTTTTTGCGGATGAAGATCGGAGAGCAAAGCTCATTTGCCTTGATGGTTATGCTTGATGTGATGTTTCCCGAAAAAATTTCCGTCGGCCGCAATACCGTGATCGGCTACAATACAACGATTTTAGCCCATGAGTATTTAATTAAAGAATACCGTCTCGGCGAGGTCACAATCGGCGACGAAGTGATGATCGGGGCCAATTCGACGATCCTTCCCGGCGTGACCATCGGAGACGGCGCCGTCGTATCCGCCGGAACGCTCGTCCATAAGGACGTCCCGCCGGGCGCTTTTGTCGGCGGCAATCCGATGCGGCTCATTTATACAAAAGAAGAAATGGAGAAACGGATGGAACCCCCCGCTGAGTAAACAGAGGGGGTTTTTCATGGCTAGAATTCCTGATTGTTTTTTTCCGTAACATGTTTTACTCCGATCCATTTTTTGCCGACATTCGAGTATCTTGTGTTTGTCATCGTGACAGTGCTTGTTGAGCTGTCCGTTCTGAAAATGGCTTCCTTCATGTTGGTGATGGTGCAGTTGTCAATTATGACGGAAGTTTTAAAGGTTGAACCGCCGAGCTGACGGATGAACTTGCCGCCTTGATCAGCTGTGAAGTTTTTCACCGCAAAGGTGCCCGCTTTGTTGATTTGAAAAATCTTATCTGAGGCCAGACGCGCAGATCCTCCGTTGATGGTGACATTCCCTTCTTGTTTCACGGTCAGGGCGTCCTCACCGACATCCTCCCAAACGACATTGCTGATAGAAGCGTTTCCATAAGTGTGAACGCCATCAGCAGCCGGTGCGCCAAGCACGACATTTTTCAGCGTCGCCCCATTCTCCACCTTGAAAATCGGTTTTTGGCCTTCTTTCTGACTGCCGTCGCCAAGCTCCGGACCAGCCGTAAAACGCTGTCCTTTTCCATCATAAGTCTTCCCTTTTTCAACGACAATCGTTTGATGGACGATCTCTGCGGCAGAGGCTTTTTCAGGAAAAGCCTGTCCACTCAAACCGGCAACCAAGCCAGACAGCACGACCAAACCTGCTAATTTTTTCATAACCGAAACCCTCCTAAAGATTTAGTATTGGCTGATATAAAGCCATGTCTCCCGCCTTTGTCTCCGCCTGCCATTTTCGTTCTGGTTCTTTTGCAATGAAAGGGAGGTATTCAACTTCCGTATTATCATAAAAGGAGATTCAACGATTGTAAATAAATAAATTGGAAATTTAGAAAATACGGTAAATTAAAAACGGATTAAAAATCGGTATATTCATTTTTAATTATTTAGCCAGTGAAAATAGAGCTATTTTCGAACGTGATCAAAGAATCAATAGAAAAAGTTTTGGGGTATGACGATGAAAAAGAGTTTGTGGGTATGCATGGCAGCTGGAGCAAGCCGGGATCTGTTCCAAGCATGGGCTGGGTGAAAGGCTCCCTCAGGATTGCCGTTCAAGAAATAAGCGCTGATAAGGAAATCATGGGAATCCCTTCTTGCGGATACGATTGGGATGTAACAAATCCGGATCAAAATGCAATGAAGCAGCGGGATGAAATTCAATGAGGCAAAAGCAAGTCCGTCATACGATCAACAGACAGCTTCGATGACGTTTCCCTATACGGATCAGAATCATCAGCAGCATGTCGTCTTAGAAACATGAAGATCCCCGTCGGCGTTTCTGTATATTCTTTATTGTCATGAATCAGAGTTCATTTGGCAGGCTGTTCAAAAAGGAATCAAATAATATGAAAAAGAGGCCGGAATGATTCATTCCAGCCTCTTTGTTATGAAGCGATGACAACCGCCTGGCTGCCCATTTGTTTCCATGCCTTTTCAAAATTGCTTCTGTCGACTTTCCTGTTTTTGTAGCCGTAAGGATCGTTCAAATAAACGTATTTATCATTATAGCCGGTAATCGCGACGCTATGGACGCTGTAGGTGACATCAACCTTGCCTGACGGCGTATTCCACGTTTGCATATCATTGACCGGGGCAAATCTTACGGTGGTAATGACCCAGACCGGTCTTCCTTTGTTGAGCTGTTTATAGATGGCCGCCGGCTTTTTTCCCGTCAGGTCGATAGCTTTCGTGCCCGCATAAGAAGCGGCCAGCTTGTAAATCGGACCGTGGTAGACACTTAGGCCAGGGCCGTTTTCCATATCGCCGACAAATCCGTCGTTAGGGTTTCCTTTTAAGCCGTTTTGATAGGTGAGCGGCACTCTATTGATTTTTTGAGCCAGTTCATTTTTCGACACATCATATCCGCTGTAGTTTAAGATCATCGCCAGGCTGGCGACTTCGCATCCGTTATAAAGCTTCGGAGCATCCATTTGTTTGATTAACGGCACGTCCAGCGTATTGTCCGCTTCTTTGCTTTTGACTTCTTCTCCCCCCGTTTTCGCTTGGCTGTTTTCGTGAATTAACGGGCCGATCATATCTTTGGAAAACAGTATGAAAATGGCTAAGGCAAAAGCTGTTAAGAAAAAAATAGAAAATAGCGCTTTGATGAATTTCATATCAGTCTCCCGTCCTGTTTTAGAGAATAAAAATTTGTTCTTTATACGATTATATCATCAAGGCATTCTTAAAATAAAAGAAATCATTTTAACAAAAGTGGGACAGTCTGTTATTGATTTTGACTCTTTCATCTGTTAGCATATTATCATATTATCGAACTAAAGGATTTGGAATTTTTCTTCAAACGTATACGGGGGTGCAAGTCAGATGTTTATGTTCGAAAAGCCTCACGGCATGAGAGACACGCTGCCCGGTCTCTATGAAACGAAGAAAAGGGTGCGTTCTGCACTTCTTGATGTGATCGGCCTGTGGGGATACCGATTTGTGGAAACTCCGACGCTCGAGTTTTATGAGACGGTCGGCGTGCAGTCAGCTATTTTAGAACAGCAGCTTTTTAAGCTGCTTGATCAGGAAGGGAAGACGCTTGTGCTGCGCCCTGATATGACAGGGCCCATTGCAAGGGTGGCGGCTTCACAGCTTTTGAAACAACATCATCCGATCCGCGTCGGGTATGCGGCGAACGTTTTCAGAGCGCAGGAACGCGAAGGCGGCCGTCCCGCAGAATTTGAACAGGTCGGGGTCGAGCTAATTGGAGACGGATCATCAAGCGCCGATGCCGAGGTGATTGCCCTTGTCGTTAGTGCGCTTAAAAACGCGGGGCTTACGTCTTTTAAAATTTCGATCGGCCATATCGGAATCGCAGATGCGTTATTTATGGACGTTTTGGGAAATGAAGAAAGGGCTCAAGTGCTGCGGCGCTTTTTATATGAAAAAAATTACGTCGGCTACCGCGAACACGTGAAATCGCTGAATTTATCGTCAATCGATAAAAACAGGCTGCTTGAGCTTCTGAAGCTGAGGGGCGGTATTGAAACGTGCGGCTCGGCTAAAGCGATCATCGATTGCGAACAAGGAAAGAGTGCGATTACACAGCTTGAAGCTCTTTGGCAGACACTCGGCGATTACGGATGCGCAGAAGACGTCAGGCTCGACTTAAGCATGGTCAGTCATATGAGCTACTATACCGGTATTTTATTTGAAATATACGCTGAAAACGTCGGCTTTCCGATCGGGAACGGAGGACGCTATGACCAGCTGCTCGGCCGCTTCGACTCCCCGGCTCCGGCGACGGGCTTCGGAATCCGTATCGACAGGCTGCTTGAAGCTTTGAACGCGGAAGATGCACAAGAAAAAATGGATATCGTCATTTTCAGCACGGAGCAAAGGATAGAGGCCATTCAATTCGCAGAGGAAGAACGGCGGAGGGGCAAAAAAGTCGTTCTCCAAGATTTAGCCGGGATCGAAAACATCGATCAAATGACGAAATCTTTTCAAAACGTGACCTATTTTATCGGTTCCGGAAAGGAAGAGCAGCATGGGTAAACGATTGACGATTGCAATGCCGAAAGGACGGATTTTTGATGAAGCCGCCGGACTGCTCCGAAAAGCCGGCTATCAGCTTCCCGAAGAATTCGAAGATTCAAGAAAATTGATTATCGATGTACCGGAAGAAAGCCTTCGATTTATCCTGGCTAAACCGATGGATGTCACAACATATGTGGAGCATGGAGTGGCGGATGCCGGAATCGCTGGCAAAGACGTCATGCTTGAAGAAGAGCGTGATGTCTACGAGGTTCTCGATTTGAAGATCAGCAAATGCCGCCTGGCAGTAGCCGGTCTGCCGCAGGCTGCTGCAGGCGGTGTTGCACCGAGAGTGGCGACGAAATATCCGAATGTCGCGTCAAGCTATTTCAGGGAACAGGGAGAGCAGGTCGAAATCATTAAGCTGAACGGGTCGATCGAGCTTGCCCCGCTCATCGGTCTCGCCGACCGGATCGTAGATATTGTGTCAACCGGACAAACGCTCTTGGAAAACGGCCTTGTGGAAACCGAGAAAATTTGCGACATTACGTCACGGTTTATCGTGAATCCCGTGAGCTACCGGATGAAAGACGATGTCATCGATGAAATGGCTTCAAGGCTTGCGCTTATCGTGGAAGGGGAATAGATAATATGAAGATCAAATCCATCGGCGGGAATACCGCTGTTTCGCTGAAAAGGTCGATCAGCGCCGGAACGGAAGAACAAAGAAAAGCTGTACGCACGATCATTGACGAGGTGATCAAACGCGGGGATGCGGCTGTTGCCGATTTTACGAAGCGGTTTGACGGAGCCGTTGTATCCGATCCGCGCGTTTCCGAACAGGAAATCAAGGAAGCCTACAGCATGCTGAAACAGGAAGATGTGGATACGCTGAAAGCGGCGATTTCCAATATAAAAGAATATCATGAACGGCAGCTGGCATCTTCCTGGTTTTACCACAGAGAAGACGGAACGATGCTCGGGCAAAAAATCACGCCGCTTGATTCGGCTGGCGTTTACGTTCCCGGAGGAACCGCGGCTTACCCGTCATCGGTTCTGATGAATGTCATTCCTGCAATTGTTGCGGGCGTCGGCCGAATTGTGCTTGCATCTCCGCCGGGAAAGGACGGGAAGCTGTCTCCGGGGGTTCTCGTCGCGGCGGCTGAGCTCGGCATAAAAGAAATGTACAAAATCGGAGGGGCTCAGGCGATAGCGGCTCTGGCCCACGGAACGGAAACGATATACCCTGTCGATAAAATCACGGGGCCCGGCAATATTTATGTCGCCTTGGCGAAACGCGAGGTATTCGGCCAGGTTGACATCGACATGATTGCAGGGCCGAGCGAAATCGCCGTTCTTGCCGATCAGACGGCAAACCCGCGTGAAATCGCCGCAGACCTGCTTTCGCAGGCTGAACATGATGCGATGGCGTCAAGCGTTCTGGTCACCGATTCCCATTCACTCGCTGAAGCCGTTCAGAAAGAAGTGAACCGCCAGCTTGAAGAGCTGCCGAGAAAAGACATTGCCCGGCAGTCCATTGAAGATCACGGCTGTATTTATGTAGCAGAAACCATTGATGACGCCGTCACTGCCGTTAACGAGCTTGCTCCGGAGCACCTTGAAATCGTAACGGAAAATCCTGAGGCGCTGCTTGGAAAAATCAAGCACGCCGGCGCGATTTTCTTGGGGCGCTACAGTTCTGAGCCTGTCGGGGATTATTTTGCAGGTCCGAATCACGTGCTGCCTACCAACGGAACGGCGAGATTTTCAAGCCCGCTCAGCGTCGAAGACTTTCAAAAACGATCTAGCATCATCTCATACAGCAAGGAAGCTTTCCGCGAAAACGCTGAAAGGATAGCCGCTTTTGCCAGAATGGAAGGGCTTGAAGCACATGCTAGAGCCATCGAATCAAGAAACGGGGAGGAAGACTGATGAGAAAAGCCGAACGGGCAAGAAAAACGAATGAAACGGATATTAAGCTGTCTTTCAATATTGACGGCCAAGGAGAAGCGGATATTCAAACAGCTGTGCCGTTTATGACGCACATGCTCGACTTATTTACAAAGCACGGCCAGTTCGACCTTTCCGTCAAGGCCGAAGGCGATGTGGACATCGATGACCATCATACGACAGAAGATATCGGCATTTGTCTCGGGCAGGCGCTTTTGGAAGCGCTCGGCGATAAAAAAGGCATTAAACGCTACGGATCAAGCCTTGTGCCGATGGACGAAGCGCTCGCCCAGGTAGCGGTCGATTTGAGCAACAGGCCGCATCTTGAGTTCAGGGCGCAGCTTCCGAGCCGGAAAGTCGGAACATTTGATACTGAGCTCGTCCACGAATTTTTATGGAAGCTCGCCCTGGAAGCGCGCATGAATCTTCACGTCATCGTCCACTACGGGACGAATACGCATCACATCATTGAGGCGATTTTTAAAGCGCTTGGCCGCGCGCTTGACGAAGCCACGATGATCGACCCTCGCGTGAAAGGAATTCCATCAACGAAAGGAATGCTGTAAATGATCGGTGTCATTGACTATGGAATGGGGAACCTGTACAGCGTATCAAAAGCATTGGAGCGGATCGGAGCGGATTATATTGTATCAGAGCGGATCAGCGAGCTGCAGAAAGCGGACAGCTACATCCTGCCGGGAGTCGGCGCGTTTCGCGATGCGATGGAGATTTTAAACAAAACGGATTTAAAGACCTTTATACGGGATGCGGTCGGTGAAGGGAAGCCTCTTCTCGGGATTTGCCTCGGCATGCAGCTGTTGTTCGAGGAAAGCGAAGAACGGGGCATTACCGGCGGACTCGGTCTTTTAAAAGGGAAGGCCGTCAAGCTTGAAGCCCGAGATGAAGCGGGAAACCGCTTAAAGGTACCGCACATGGGCTGGAACCGCCTCGCGATTCACCGCGATTCACCGCTTTTGACGAAGGCTGACGAAGGCTACGCTTATTTTGTCCATTCCTATTATGTCAGCGGGATGGATGAGGAAGCTCTCTTGGCAAGCGCTGATTACGGCGTGCGCGTACCGGCCGTCGTCGGGCTTGATCATGTATACGGGGCCCAGTTCCACCCTGAAAAAAGCAGCACCGTCGGAATGTCGATTTTAAAACGATTCAAACAATTGACAGAAGAACAGAAGGTGACAGCATGAGCGGGTTTACAATATATCCGGCCATCGATATGAGAAATGGAAAATGCGTCAGGCTTGTGCAGGGAGACTATGCAAGGGAAACGGTATACGGGGATTCCCCGCTTGAGATGGCGGCATTGTTTGCAGATCAGGGGGCCGAATGGATCCACCTCGTCGATTTGGATGGCGCGAGAGAAGGCAAAACAGTCAACGATGTTCATGTGAAAGCCATCGCGGATCGATTGAATGTCAAAGTGCAGGTCGGCGGGGGCATCAGGACCGAAAAAGACGTTGATGACTATCTCTCAAATGGCGTAGAAAGAGTGATTTTAGGTAGCTCGGCCGTGTCTGATCCGGCGTTTGTCAAAAAGATGCTGAAGACGTACCAGCATCATATTGCAATTGGACTTGACGCAAGAGACGGTTTTGTCTCGACGGAAGGCTGGCTCGAAACGTCATCCGTGACGGCGGTGGAGCTTGGCAGAAAGCTGGCCGCGGAAGGCGCGGAGGTTTTTATTTTCACCGATATTGCGACAGACGGAATGCTGTCCGGACCGAACATTGACAGTACGGTAGAGCTTGCCGGAGCCACCGGAAAACAGGTTATTGCCTCAGGCGGCGTCAGCTCTCTTAGCGATTTGGAAGCTTTGGCGGCTCATGGCTCTGAAGGCGTCAGCGGCGCAATCGTCGGCAAAGCTTTATACACGAATCAATTCACCGTGCCTGAAGCGCTTGAAAGGGTGGGGACCAGGTGATTACAAAACGCATTATACCGTGTTTGGATGTAAAGGACGGCCGTGTCGTCAAAGGGATCCAGTTTCTTGAACTGAAGGACGCCGGCGATCCGGTAGAACTTGCAGAGGTGTACGACAAAGAAGGCGCAGATGAACTCGTCTTTCTCGATATTTCCGCATCGCATGAAGGAAGAAAAACGATGGTCGACGTTGTGGAAAGAGTGGCGGCAAAGCTTGCGATTCCCTTCACCGTCGGCGGCGGTATCAACCGTCTGGAAGACATGAAGACGATTTTAAGAGCGGGTGCGGACAAAGTTTCCGTCAATACGGCCGCTGTCCTTCGCCCCGAGCTGATTGCCGAAGGCGCCGGCTTTTTCGGTTCCCAATGCATCGTCGTCGCCATTGACGCCAAATACGATGAAGCTGAAGACGAATATTTCGTTTACACACACGGCGGCCGGAAAAAGACGGATCGTGACGCAGTGTCATGGGCGAAGGAAGCCGTTCAGCGGGGAGCGGGCGAGATTTTGCTGACGAGCATGGACTCCGACGGGGAGAAGAACGGATTTGACCACAAGCTGACAAAGCTCGTGTCAGAAGCGGTCCCGGTTCCGGTGATTGCCTCAGGCGGCGCCGGAAACGCCGAGCATATGAGAGCCGTGTTTGAAGAAGGCAAAGCAGATGCAGCACTCGCCGCCTCCATCTTCCACTACAAAGAAACGTCGGTTAAAGAGGTAAAAGCTTATCTAAAAGAGCGCGGGGTGAATGTAAGATGATAAAGGCAGACGAATTGAAGTTTAATGAAGCGGGTTTAATCCCGGCGATCGTCCAGGATGCAGCAAGCAAAGAAGTGCTGACACTGGCCTATATGAACAAAGAATCGTTTGAAAAAACGATCGAGACAAAGGAAACGTGGTTTTTCAGCCGTTCCCGCGGAGAACTGTGGCATAAAGGCGAGACTTCAGGCAATATTCAGCATGTGAGAGACATCCGCCTCGATTGCGACCGCGACGCTCTGGTCGTGCTTGTCGAGCCGCAGGGCCCGGCCTGTCATACGGGAAGCTACAGCTGCTTCTCATCCTTGAATGACGGCAGGGAAGCAAGCGGCGGCCGTTTCTCTATTATCAATGAGCTCGAAGCCGTCATCGCCAGCCGGCAGGCTGAAATGCCCGAAGGCGCCTATACGACGTATTTATTTCGGGAAGGCATTGATAAAATCCTGAAAAAAGTCGGCGAAGAAGCCGCCGAGGTGATCATTGCTTCGAAAAACCGCGATCATGAAGAATTGAAATGGGAGGCAGCAGATCTCCTCTATCATTTGTTCGTCCTTTTAAGAGAGCAGGCCCTTCCGCTTGATGACGTATTGAGCGTGCTGAAAAAACGCCACGAAGGATCCAAATAACGCGCGATAAAAAAATCCAGACCTTTCATGTGATCTGCACCCTGTCAAGTAGACAGTGGAAATAACTAAAACACACTAGACGGCTTTAGCCCTGTATTCCACTGGGCTGAGGCCGTTTAGTTTTTCTTGTAGACGATCGTGGTTGTAAAAGTGGATATATTCATCAATTGCGCTTTGAAGTGCCTCAAATGTCTCGTACGAATTCCGTCTGTATTTCTCGCATTTTAATTTCCCCCAAAACGACTCAATGGGGCCGTTATCAATACAGCGGCCGACGCGGGACATACTCTGTGTCATATTTGCGTTTTCAATCATCCTTCTAAACTGGTGGGACGTGTATTGAAAACCTCTGTCGCTGTGAAGGAGAGGACGTGCGTTTGGGGCTGCCTCAAGCGCTTGGTTCAAGGTTTTAAACACAAGGGCGTTATTATTGGATTTCCCCAGCACATAAGACACGACCATTCCCTCATGAAGATCTAAAATGGCACTGAGGTACGCTTTCCGATGGCCGTATTTTAGCTCTGTCACATCAGTCACCCATTTTTGATTTGGTTTGTCCGCTTTAAACTCTCGATTCAGGATATTTTCGGACACATGTTGAGGCGTCGCTTTGCCGTAACGTTTTTTCTTCCGCCGAATGACACACTCCAGCTTGGCAATTTTCATCAGCCGATAGATGCGCTTATGATTGAGGCGCTCTTTAAAGCGGCGGTTCATGTTTAAGGTCATTCTGCGGTATCCGTAGATACCGCCAATTTGTTCGTGAAGTAGCGCCATTTTGGCGATAATCTTTTCATTCTGTTTTTCTCTCGCTGAAGGTACTCGGCTCCTCCATTTGTAATACCCCTGGCGCGAAACTTCGGCAATCTCACATAACATTTGGACAGAAAAGCCTTCTTTTCGATTCAGCTCTAAAATGGCGAGATATCGATCTTCGTACCGAACCTGACTTAGAACCGCCTCCTTTTGATCTCTTCCAACTTTTTTAAGAACGCATTCTCTGCGCGCAAACGCTCATTTTCCTGTTCCAGCCGTTTGTTTTCCCGTTGAATTTTTTCTTCAGGTGTCAGTTCTTCTTCGGTTTTGCGTTTCCCTCGGTTGTCTTTTAAGGCCTCTTCTCCGCCTTCTTGATACTTTTTCACCCATTGATACACCTGTTGGTAGGAGACTTGATGAATCTCCATTGATCTGGCGTAGTCCTTTCCATGAGCTAGACAATCCTTCGCAATCTCAATCCGTTCTTCCAATGAAACGTTCTTCCGTTTGGTCATCAAACGATTCCTTCCTCTCCCGCTGTCTTTTAACGTTTTATGACCATTATAAAGCTCAACCCACTTCATGAGTACGGATTTACTGGAAATCTTATATTTTCTCGAGATTTCTCTTTGAGAGTAGCGTCCGGATAAGAAGTCTTTCACGGCATTGTATTTTAATTCTGCGGGATAGAACTTATGGCGCTTTGAACGTTCCAAACTCTCCACACCCGCCATATCATGCGATGTTCTCCATTCACGAATCGTTTCGGCATGAATGCCATATTTTTCTGCGATCTCCTTCACCGAATTATTGCCCTGATCACATTCTGATAGAATATTCAATTTTTCTTCTTTTGAAAACCATTTTCCAGCCATGAAAAAACTCCCCCAAGGCAAACAGATTTTTTTATTTCATCTGTCTACCTTTAGGGGAGCATATCAATGAGTTTGGGTTTTTTTATTAAAAAATAAGCGATCAGCCAATATAAATGTAAGGAATGGATAAGCCAAAAGTGGAAAATGAAGAGAAAATTTTCGAAACCTTGTTTTTGCTCTGTTAAGCCTACGAGAAACTATGTTATACTACTCACGGTATACAGTTTGAAATGGAGGGTATCTGTGGGAAAGTACACTTCTGAAGATCATAAAAAAGCGAGAATTGTTCAGCTTTTTCAGGATGGGCAATATCTTTATCATAAAGGGCTCAAAGCTTACAGAGAGCGAAATTTATCCCGCGCGAGCAAGCTCATACAGAGGGCGATTTTTCTTGAACCTGAAAATACGGGCATGCTGAGTCAGCTTGCCGTCATTTATACAGAGATGGGCTATTACCAGCAATCAAATGAACTATTGGACTTCATTCTAAAAAATATAAACGAAAAAATGACCGAGTGCTACTATTTTAAAGCGAACAACTATGCTCATCTCGGACTTTTCCAGGAAGCCTACAAGGCGGCGGAAACTTATTTAAAGGAAGATCCGAACGGCGAGTTCAGCGCGGAAAATGCGGAGCTCCTTGATTTATTGGATATGGGAGAAAATGATTCAGGCTACTCGGAATACGACCAGGATGATTTAATCCTCAAGCAGGACAAGGCGAAATCGCTGTTGGAAAGCGGAGAGCTTCAGGAATCGATCAAGATACTTGAAGAAATCATTGCCGATTATCCGGAATTTTGGTCGGCTTACAATAACTTGGCGCTTGCCTATTTTTACGCCGGCGATATCCAAAAAGCGAAGACGACGATTTATGACATTTTGGAAAAGAGCCACGGCAATCTGCATGCGCTTTGCAATCTTCTTATTTTCTACCATTATGAAAGAAAAGACGAAAAGGTTAGAACGCTTTCTCAGCAGCTGTCCAATATTTATCCGATGCTGCTTGAGCAGAGGTATAAGCTCGGAGCGACGCTTTCGCTTGTCGGCAGGTACGACCTCGGGTTTAAATGGCTCAAATCTCTTTATCGCATGGGATTTGAAGGAGACGAAACCTTTTACTACTGGCTTGCCTGTTCCGCATATTTTACCGGGCGCACTCAGTTTGCCCAGACCGTGTGGAAAAAAATGCAGGAAGAGCATCCTTCTGCCGGACGGATGGAGCCGTGGAAAGAACGGATCGAAAAAGTCCCTGTTCAGCGGCCGCTTGAGGAACGCCTTGCCGCATACTACCTAAGCGGGAGAAAAGGGGAAAAAGAACTGCTGAAAGCCGTGCTCGATTCCAAAATGGCCAAAACGTCGTTTGAAGATCAGTTTGTAAGGCTCGTGCTGTACGGCGAAAACGGGACGGCCGTCACCTCAAAAGACGCTCGTCTCGCATACAGAACAGCGAAAGCGATCGAAGAAGCCGACCGTTCCGCGATCGAACAGGAAGCGATGTGTTTTTGGATATTTCATGTCATTCAGCAAATCAGGGCTTACGGGCTTCAGCTGAAAAACGCCGACGGGTTGGCCGCGGCCATCTACTTCATTTGGAAAACAGAGCATCAGGAGCGTCTGACGAAAGCCGAAACGGCAAGGCTTTTCCGAATTTCGCCAGGAACGCTTTCAAAATACGAACGTACATTAAAAGAACATCTTTAACAACAGGCTGAACCTTGGTTCATCCTGTTTTGTTTTTTGAGCAAAAATATAGCGCTTATTCATGATATTTTATAGGATATGGGTAAGGAAGAATCAAGAAGGGAATCTTATAGAAATGGACTGCTTGCCGGCGTAAGCAGCAAGAAGATTCATGAAGGAGTGAACATTGTGTCAGAAGAAAAAATTTATGACTGCATCATCATCGGAGCGGGTCCTGCAGGAATGACAGCGGCCGTTTATACATCAAGAGCGAACCTGTCAACCTTGATGGTTGAAAGAGGGGTGCCCGGCGGACAGATGGCCAACACGGAGGATGTGGAAAACTATCCGGGATTTGAAAGCATTCTTGGACCCGAACTTTCCAATAAAATGTTTGAACACGCGAAGAAGTTCGGTGCGGAGTATGCGTACGGAGACATTAAAGAAATCGTAAACGGCGATGAGTATAAAATCGTTAAAGCGGGATCAAAAGAGTTCAAAGGGCGCTCCATTATCATTGCGGCCGGCGCTGAATACAAAAAACTCGGCGTTCCCGGCGAAAAAGAGCTCGGCGGCCGCGGGGTTTCATACTGCGCGGTATGCGACGGCGCATTCTTTAAAAACAAAGAGCTCGTCGTTGTCGGCGGCGGAGACTCCGCAGTGGAAGAAGGCGTCTACTTGACGCGCTTTGCTTCAAAAGTAACGATCGTACACCGCCGCGACAAACTGAGAGCGCAAAGCATTCTTCAAGCGCGGGCGTTTGACAATGAAAAAGTCGATTTCCTTTGGAACAAGACGGTCAAGGAAATTCATGAACAAGACGGAAAAGTCGGCAAAGTGACGCTCGTTGATACCGTTACCGGCGAAGAAGAAGAATTCCGTACGGACGGCGTCTTTATTTACATCGGCATGCTGCCGCTGTCAGAACCGTTCAAAAACCTCGGCATCACAAACGATGAAGGCTATATCGTAACGAATGAGCGCATGGAGACGAAAGCCGAAGGCATTTTTGCAGCAGGCGACATCCGCGAAAAATCGCTCCGCCAGATCGTTACTGCAACAGGTGACGGAAGCATCGCCGCACAGAGCGTTCAGCATTATATTGAAGAGCTGAAGGAAAAAGAAAAGGCTGTAAAATAACGGCCGTTAATCGTCATCGTGATTTAATCGGTCTGTAACACCAGTGAAACAATTTTTGGTTATGATTAAATCAGTAATTGACCCCCTTTTATAATGAATTTTTTGGCGCGGATTTTCGATCCGTGCCCTTTTTTTATGCAAGGGTAATTTTTACATATTTTCACAATTTGTTCATATTTACAACATGAATATCAGGATTTTGCTGTAAAATAGAAGAAAAGAAGTTTTTTCGCAAACGCTTCCATTCGCGTCCTGAAGGCATGAGAGGAACCAGGCAAAAGAATCGGCGGCCCGGAAAAACCGATTTTTACAGTTGGACTGCATGTTCATTGTGAGCGGGATCAGGAAACGGTATAATAAGAAAAAGAATTGTTGGAATTAAAGGATGGGTGACAGACTTGCAAAGAGTGACGAATTGTGTGCTGATTTCAGATGATCAAGTCCTTTTGCTGAAAAAACCGCGCCGGGGCTGGTGGGTCGCCCCGGGCGGGAAAATGGAAAGCGGGGAAACGGTCAGGGATGCCGTCATCAGGGAATATCGCGAAGAGACAGGCTTATACGTATTAAACCCGCAATTAAAAGGAATATTCACCTTTATCATAAAAGAAAATGATCAGGTTGTATCAGAATGGATGATGTTCACGTTCGTCGCCGATCATTATACAGGAAGTCCTGTAGAGGAGTCTGAAGAAGGGATCATTCAGTGGCATCAGGCAGGAGAGATAGAGAATTTGCCGATGGCGCCGGGTGATGGTCATATCCTTGATTTTATGCTGAAGGGCAGCGGACTGCTTCACGGCACATTTACGTATACGCCGGATTTTGAACTGCTGTCCTACCGTCTGGACCCGCAGGGCGAATAAAAAACTAGGGGGGAGAAGCATGAGTGCGAATGGAAGCCACGAAATTCAGCTGGTCATTATAACTGGAATGTCAGGCGCAGGAAAAACGGTTGCGATTCAAAGCTTTGAGGATCTCGGTTTTTTCTGTGTGGACAATCTGCCGCCGTCTCTGCTCCCGAAATTTTTGGAGCTGATGAAGGAATCAAGTTCAAAAATGAGCAAGGTGGCCCTTGTCATGGATTTGCGCGGACGCGAATTTTTCGACAGGCTGATCGAGGCTCTCGATGAAATCGGGGAAACATCGTGGATCACGCCGCGTATTTTGTTTTTAGATGCAAAGGATTCGGTTCTTGTTTCGCGCTACAAAGAGACAAGGCGGTCACACCCTCTTGCCACGACGGGACTGCCGCTTGAAGGAATCGAAACGGAACGCGAGCTTTTGGAGGAGCTGAAAGGCCGCTCGCAAATCATATACGACACATCCGATATGAAGCCGAGGGATCTTCGGGAAAAGATCGTCCAGCATTTTGCGGACGATCACGGCCGCCATACTTTTACAGTCAATGTCATGTCGTTTGGATTTAAATACGGGATTCCGATTGACGCTGATCTTGTATTCGATGTGAGGTTTCTTCCGAATCCGTATTATATCGACAGCATGAGGCCGCTGACCGGAAGGGACGAGGAAGTGTCCTCCTATGTGATGAAGTGGAGCGAAACGCAGAAGTTCCTTGAGAAGCTGACGGATCTTTTGGGCTTTATGCTTCCTTCCTACAAACGCGAAGGAAAAAGCCAGCTTGTCATTGCGATCGGATGCACAGGGGGCCAGCATCGCTCTGTGACCCTTGCTGAATACATTGCCGATTATTTTAAAAAAGACTACTATACTCATGTTACTCACCGGGACATTGAGAAGAAAAGCAGAAAATAGCATGGCAGATCAGAAAAAAATCGCGATCTTTGGCGGCGGGACAGGTCTTTCCGTTTTGCTGAGGGGATTAAAGCATCAGCCTGTAGACATCACGGCGATCGTGACGGTCGCCGATGACGGGGGAAGCTCCGGACGCTTGAGAAACGAGTTGAAAATCCCCCCGCCCGGCGATGTCCGGAACGTGCTGGCTGCATTGTCGGACGTGGAGCCGCTCGTCGAAGACCTGTTTCAGCACCGCTTTAAAAAAGGCGGCGATTTAATCGGCCATTCGCTGGGGAACTTAATTTTGGCGGCGATGACGAATATAACCGGTGATTTTTTTCACGCCGTTACCGAAATGAGCAAAGTTTTAAATGTTCGCGGAAAAGTTCTCCCGGCTGCAAATACAAGCGTGGTGCTTCATGCGGAGATGGAAGACGGACGGATTATATCCGGCGAATCGACGATTCCTTCTTACGGACAGCGGATTAAAAGGGTGTTTTTAACCCCGGAAAAAATCGAGCCCTTGCCGGAAACGATCGAAGTGATCCGGGAGGCCGATCTGATCATTCTCGGGCCTGGCAGCCTCTATACGAGCATTTTGCCCAATCTGCTCGTCCCGAAGATCGGAGAGGAAATTTTAAACGCATCAGCGAAAAAGGTCTATATTTGCAATGTGATGACACAGCCTGGAGAAACGCTGTACTACAGCGCTGCCGATCACGTAAACGCCCTGAATCAGCACATGGGCGGACCTTTTATTGATACGATCCTCGTCAATTCAGAGGAAATCCCGGAAGATATTCGGGAAAGATACGCAAAAGAATCGGCCCAGCCTGTTCAGTTCAACATAGACGTTCTGTCTAGCATGGGACTTGAAGTGATCAAAGATCAAATCGTGACGTATGAAAACGGCGTGATCCGCCATGATACGCATAAAGTCGCTTCGCTTCTTGTTGATTTGTTAAAAGAATAGCAGGCCTTGGAATGGGGGTGTCTAAACATGTCATTTGCATCGGAAACGAAAAAAGAACTTACAAACCTGGAAGTCAAGGATTGCTGCGCGAAAGCGGAACTCTCCGCCCTCATTCGGATGAACGGTTCACTTTCTTTTTCAAACAGAAAGGTTGTTCTCGATGTCCAAACCGAGAACGCGGCCATCGCAAGAAGAATTTATACATTGATCAAAAAACAATATGAGGTTTCGGTCGAACTGTTGGTTCGAAAAAAGATGAGACTGAAAAAAAATAACGTCTACATCGTGCGTTTGATCGAAAACGCAAAGTTCATCCTTGAAGATTTAAAAATACTCGGAGAGAACTTTGTCATCGTGAGAAACATTTCAGAGGAACTGGTCAAAAAAAGGTGCTGCAAGCGATCTTATATGAGAGGGGCTTTTTTGGCCGGAGGGTCTGTCAACAATCCTGAGACCTCTTCGTACCATCTCGAAATTTTTTCGCTGTACAAAGAGCATAATGACTCATTATGCAGGCTCATGAACCAGTTTCACTTAAACAGCAAAACGCTTGAGCGGAAAAAGGGATATATCACTTATCTGAAGGAAGCCGAGAAAATCACCGAATTTTTAAACGTGATCGGCGCACACAATTCTCTGCTTCGCTTTGAAGACGTCCGGATCGTGCGCGACATGAGGAACTCGGTGAACCGCCTCGTCAATTGCGAAACCGCAAATTTAAACAAAACGATCGGCGCTTCTCTCAGACAGGTGGAAAACATTAAATTCATCGATGAGAAAATCGGTCTTGAAGCTTTGCCCGAAAAGCTGCGGGAAATCGCACAGCTCCGCATCGACTATCAGGAAGTGACCTTAAAAGAGCTTGGGGAAATGGTCGCGAGCGGAAAAATCAGCAAGTCGGGCATCAATCACCGTCTTAGAAAATTGGACGAAATTGCCGAACAGCTGCGGCTGGGACAGCCGGTTTCTTTAAAATAATGCAGGGAGTGGGGGAGATCGCATGGTTCAACAAAAAGTGGAAGTCCGTTTGAAAACGGGACTGCAGGCGCGTCCTGCAGCATTGTTTGTTCAGGAAGCCAACCGCTTCCAATCAGACATTTTTCTAGAAAAGGGAGATAAGAAAGTGAATGCCAAAAGCATTATGGGACTGATGAGTCTGGCCGTCAGCACCGGATCGGAGGTCACCCTGATCGCCGACGGAACCGATGAGCAAGACGCCCTTAAGGTATTGACTGATTATGTCCAGGAAGAAAGCTAAACTCCCGTCGGGGTTTAGCTTTTTCATTCACAATGGGAAAGGAGATTCGCGATGACTGCTATGCTTGATGCATTATATAAAAGGATTGGATACCCGCCGGGTCAAGGCGTTTCTTTTGCCGATCTGCCGGAGTTTTTGTCTTTGATTGCTTTGCAGTTCCCTTTTGAAAACGGGGCGGTCTTGAATAAAGAACGGATTCCGATGACGAAAGAAAGCCTGACGGACGCCTTGCTGAACAACAAACGCGGAGGTTTGTGCTATGATTTGAACGCCTTTCTTTATTATGTGCTGAAGGAAATCGGCTTTTCCGTTCAGCTTGTTCAGGGAACCGTCTTCCATCCTCAGGAAGGAAAGTGGGCGCTGACAGGAACGCACGTCGCCGTCATCCTTCAGGAAGGAAATGAGACCTATCTTCTGGATACCGGTTTTGGGGCCAATCTTCCGCTGAAACCCGTTCCGTTCACAGGCGAGTCCGTTTCGTCGAAAACAGGCGTTTACCGCATCAGAAAAGCGAAGACGGAAAAAGGAGACTACCTTCTTGAAATGGATAAAGGAGAAGGATGGCAGACGGGCTATGCGTTCACGCTGGAGCCGATCGATGAAGCGGTGCTTGCCGATGTCCGCGATGCGATTTTTGACCATGAAGACTCGCCGTTCAACAAAAATCCGCTTGCGTCCAAGCTGACAAAAGACGGAAAATTAATTTTGTCGAAAGATCATTTAACAAAACACTCAGACGGCGGCATTTCAAAAGAAGCCATTCAACAAGAGGAATTCAGGAAGATTTTTGAAGACGCATTTTTTGACTGAAACATTCCGGAAGCAGACGGGACGCGGGCGCGGCCGTGTTCATTCGATCGGCAAAAGAAACAGCCTATCCAAAGCGCACCGTCTGTTTCTGGCGGCGGCGTGAACACGCAGGGCCCTTCTTTCCCATCTCAGTAAATCATATTTTCCATGAAAGGTGACAAACATGTACAACATATTCATCGCGGAGGATGATGAACAGATCGCTTCCATACTGTGCAATCATTTGCAAAAATACGGCTATCATGTCAGCATGGCTCAAGAATTCGACCGAATAAAACAGGAAGTTATCGAAAAACAGGCCGATTTGGTGCTCTTGGATATTAACCTCCCGTATTTTGACGGGTTTTATTGGTGCCGGCAAATCCGCGCCGTTTCCAATGTGCCGATCATTTTCATTTCAGCCCGGACTGATGAATTGAATCAGGTAATGGCGATTGAGCATGGCGGCGATGATTATATGACAAAGCCGTTTCACCTTGAGGTTGTCCTCGCTAAAATGAAAAGCGTGCTGCGCCGGACATACGGCGAATACTCATCCGCTCTCCATCAGGAGACACAGATGATGGAGCTCGGCGGTTTGTACATATATCCTGATCGGTTTGAAGCGGAATGCGGGAACAAGCGCATCTCTCTTTCCCAAAAGGAATTTCAGCTTTTATCGATCTTTGTGAAGGAGCACGGCCGCATCGTCTCGAGGGACGAGCTGCTCGAAGCGTTGTGGGACGAAATCGAGTTCGTTGATGACAATACGCTGACCGTCAATGTGAACCGGTTAAGAAAAAAACTCAGTGAACTGGGAATTGACGATGCCATCGCAACCGTCCGGGGGCAGGGGTATCGGTTTTCTATGGATCGGAAGGATGAATAGGATGTTCAAGACATATTTACGCGATCGGGCGTGGCTCATTCTGTTTTCGCTGCTGGGCATCGTTTTTGCCGTTGCCGCGGTATGGCTCGGCGCTTTTGAGAACGGCGGTATTTCCGGAGCGAACATCTGCTATGTATTCGTATTGATGACCGCTTTTCTTATCGCGGGGTTAGCCATCGATTACGGCAGGCAGCGATCTTTTCTTCTTCAATTAAAAAAACAGCATCTAGACGTCTCAGAGATGCAGACGGGGGAAGCGCTTAAAGCCTATCATCCGCAAACGGAAGAGCAGCGGATCTGGACTTCGCTGATTGCCAAAATCAATAAATCATACAGGGAAAAGCTTGCCCGCAACTCAAGGCAGCGCCAGCAGCACGTCGATTTTACCAATCAATGGATTCATCATATGAAAACACCCGTCTCCGTCATTTCGCTTCTTATACAGGAGGGGAGAAAACAGTCTGATCCAGCGTCACTCCGCACTGTACTCGGTGATATTGAAGAGGAAAATGAACGGTTTCGCCGCGGATTGGACATGATGCTTCATATGGCGAGGCTTGACCATTTTGCGATTGATGTGAAGCCTGAGAAAATAGACGTCGTCCGCTTGCTGAGGGATATCATCAATGAGGAGAAGCGGCAGTTTATCAAACGGCGCCTCTTTCCGAAATTAGAGACACCGGACGAGAGCGTGATCGTTTACAGCGACAAAAAATGGCTGACAGTCGTCTTTCAGCAGATCATATACAATGCGTTGAAATATTCGCCCCAGCAAAAGGGGGAAGAGATTATATTTGCAGTTGAACAAACGGGCGATCAGACGTCCGTTTCTGTTATAGACCGGGGGATCGGAATCCCGGCGCACGATCTTCCGCGCATTTTCGCTCCTTTTTTTACCGGGGAAAACGGGCGGACGCAAAAAGAAGCGACGGGAATGGGGCTCTATTTGTCAAAAGAGATTTGCGGCCATTTGGGACATGAGCTTAGCGCTCTTTCAAAGCCCGGAGAGGGAACGGCCGTGACGGTTTCCTTTACGAGCAGCACCCTTCACGGCAATGTGACAGAATTGTAAGGTTGGCCGCCCGGTTTGCAAGGTAATTCGATGGGAGTTGTTTTCGCTCCTTTTTATAATAAAAGAAAAAAAGGAGAAGGAAACAATGAACATATTGGAAACAAGGCATTTATCAAAAACGTATTTTTCGCAGAAAGGCGGCTTTTCGCATCAGGCGCTGGACGATTTTAATATATCGGTTGAGAAAGGTGAATTCGTAGGGGTGATGGGACCTTCCGGGAGCGGAAAAACGACGCTTCTCAACCTTCTGGCGACGATTGACGAGCCGACAAACGGCGATTTGATTATTAACGGTACAAATCCGGGCAAGCTGAAAGACCATAAGCTCGCTTTATTCCGCAGGCGCGAGCTCGGCTTCATTTTTCAAGACTTTAACCTCCTTGAAACATTGACGATCAGGGAAAATATTCTTTTGCCGCTTGCGTTGGATAAGGTGCGCTTAAAGGAAATGGAACAAAAACTGATGGATCTGGCGGGAACGCTGCAGATCGACCACATTCTCAATCACCGCACATACGAGGTATCCGGAGGACAGCAGCAAAGGGCGGCCTGCGCCAGAGCGATGATTCATGAGCCTGCTCTCATGTTGGCGGATGAACCGACGGGCAACCTTGATTCAAAGTCTGCCAAGCAAGTGATGGATTCATTGACGAAATTGAACCGCGAAAAACAAGCGACGATTTTAATGGTGACCCACGACCCGACCGCCGCAAGCTTTTGCGAACGGATCGTCTTTATTAAAGACGGCAGATTTTTCTCGGAAATCCGCAAAGGGACAAACCGGCAGGATTTTTATCAGAGCATTCTTGATACGTTAAGCGTCCTGGGAGGTGATTTTCATGAACATGAGAACCATCGCCCGTAAGAACGTTCAAGGCAATCTTCAGCGTTATTTGGCTTATTTTTTAAGCTGTGTGTTTACCGTTTCCGTGTTTTTTATTTTTTCTTCGTTTATTTATCATCCCGATGTAACGGAGGATAACATTTACGGAGGACAAACTGTAAAGGTTTGCCTTTATGCTGCTGAAGTGGTTATTATCGTATTTTCCGTCTTTTTTATCATGTATTCGAATTCCGCATTTTTGCAGGCGAGAAAAAAGGAATTTGGTTTATTAAGTTTGTTCGGTACATCAAAGCTTCAATTGCGCAAAATGATTTATTACGAACAGACGATCATTTCTTTCGTTTCGATCGCAGCCGGGATCGGCATCGGGCTTTTATTTTCAAAGCTGTTTTTCATGGCGATGACGGCCTTGATGGATGTAAAGGCTCCGATTTCGTTTATGGTCGTTCCGAAGGCTTTGATTATCACGGCAGCCGGCTTCGGCATCCTCTTTCAGACGCTGACGATTCTGTCATTAACGCGGATTCGCAAGCTTCAAATCATCGACTTGTTAAAAGCGAAACAGCAGCCGAAAGGAATGCCCGCTTATTCCAAATGGCTCACCGTCCTTTCGGTGCTTTGCCTCACCGGCTGTTATACAATCGCGGCAACGGCCGGGTTGGTTGACATGGTCTTTCGGGTGTTTCCGATTTTGATCCTTGTCCTGATCGGGACATATTTCTTTTTTACGCAAAGCAGCGTGGCGATTTTTCGCAGCTTGTATAAGCATAAAACAAGCTTTTACAGCGGAACGAACATCATTACCCGCTCCAATATCATGTTTCGCCTGAAAGATTATGCGCGGATGCTGTTTTTGACGTCGATCATTACAGCCGTGATTTTAACGGCGACAGGTGTTATCTACATGTTCTACGCCGATCTGAAAAATCAGGGGGAAACCGGCTTTTCGCAGGCCGTGGCATGGGTTGAGCAAGACGCTTCGGCATACCATGTCATCAAACCGGAAATGGTGGAAGACACTCTTAAAGATGCGGGCGCCTCTGTTCAGTATCGAATCGAGGTGACGGGGATTCCTGTCACATTCAACACGAAACAGCGGAAAAATGAAGGCGTGATGATTTCTGAAAAAGACTATGATAAGGCTGCCGAAAAAAAGCATCTCCCGCCGGCACAATTGAAAAAGGGAGAGGCGTTTATCAATCTTCCGTTCCACTATGGGAATACGGGATATTTTGAAACAGGGAAACCCGTGAAGATCAAAACGGCAGCCGGGAAGAGCCTCGTGTTAAAAATGGAAAAAGAGCGGGATAAAGGAATTCTTTTCAATATGGGAAGAGCGAGTAAATTAATTGTCGTCGACCAGGAAGCGTATGAGAAAGCAGCTGAAGCGGTGCCCCTTAACAAACAGATGAGAATCATAGGCTATGAGCTTAACGATTGGGAACATCAAGTCAAAGCATCTGAAAAGCTTGAGCAAATGGTGCCGAAGGAGCAAAAAGATTCGTTTCAGGTCAGGGCGCCGGGCTATCAAGTGATGAAGCAGGCGACGGCGCTTACGCTGTTTATCGGGCTGTTTATCAGCATCGTGTTTTTCGTGGTCCAAGGGAGCATGATGTATTTGCGGCTTTTCACCGAAATCGAAGATACGCGGATTCAAGTGTTTGCGCTGCGGAGAATCGGCGTAACGAAAAAGGAAATCCGGGCAATTCTCGGAAAGCAAATGGGATTTCTCTTTTTCATTCCGTTTGTCGCAGGCTCCATCCACGCTGCGTTTGCGTATAAGGCTCTAAGCAATATGCTCAAGTCCAATCTGTTTTTCAGCGCCGTGACGGTCATAGGCATCTATTTTCTCTTTCAGGCGGCGTATTACATCATCACTCGAAAAGTCTATGAACGGGCCGTTATGAAGAATATGAATATATAAAAAAAGTGAACTGATTCAATATTGAATCAGTTCTTTTTTATAGAAATATGGAACACGCGTTCAAACTCTTTTTCTCCTTTAGGCGTGATGGAAACGGCTCTTGAGAGCGGACGGCGCTCGATCCAGCCCATGCGGATAAAGGCGTCGAGCAGCGCGGAGCCTAAAGCGCCGGCCAAGTGGTAGCGCCTTTCGCTCCAGTCAAGGCATCTATGGCAAAAAGAGCGGCGCTTTCTTTTGACCTCCCGTACATCGATGCCAAGTTCCTTGAAGCATGATTCGCCCTTTTCAGTGACGGTAAAAGCTTCTTCATTTTCTTTTAAAAAGTCCATGCTGACGAGCTGTTCGGCAAGTTTCACGCCAAGCGTTCCGGCCAGATGGTCGTAGCATGTCCGGGCTTTTCTGATCGCCCGGTCCTCTGCTGATTGGCGGAAGGACCTGATTTCCCCCGGCGGCGCCGCCAGAAGAAGAGTTTCCAGTATCCGGGCGGTTTCCGAATGTTTAAGCCGGTAGTAGCGGTGCCGTCCCTGCTTTTGGCTGACCACCATATCCGCGTCAGCCAGCTTGGCAAGGTGGAAGCTGGCGGTTTGCTGTTTAACGCCGGCAAAGCCGGCAAGCTCGGAGGCAGTATAAAAACGGTCATCAAGCAAAGCGGTTAACATCGCAGCGCGCGACGGATCAGTGATAAGCTTGGCTGCCTCTGCAATATTCGGGGTAACGTTCATATCGATCCCTCCAATATGTAATCCATATTTCGATGATAATCGATATATTAATGGATTACAATCAAAACAGATAAGGAGGAAAAAACATGAACAATCGAACCAAGCATATTGTACTATGGGATGCCGGTAATTTTGCTCAGTACGCAAAACGAAGACGGCTCTGTGAATCTCAGCCCGCTTTCGTCTTCATGGGCGCTCGGGGACTGTGTGGTCATCGGAGTATCAACGGAAGGTAAAGCGTTTGAAAATATCGAAAGACAGAATCAGTGCGTGATCAATGTGCCTGACCCGTCATTATGGAGAAACGTAGAGGAACTGGCGGCCTTTACAGGGAAAGATCCAGTGCCCGAAGCGAAAAAACGGCTCGGCTACACATATTGCAAAGAAAAGTTCGCAGCCAGCGGTTTGACGCCGGCTCCATCTCAATTCGTCAAACCGGACAGAGTTGCCGATTGCCCGATTCAAATCGAAGCCGAGGTCAAAACGGTCCGCATTCCCGAACATACGCCGTTCTTTGCCGTGGTTGAAACTAAGGCTGTGCGCGTGCATGTTCATGAGAACATCATCAAAGGGACAAACCACATCGATCCTGAAAAGTGGAGTCCCCTGATTTATAATTTCCGGCACTATTTCGGATTGGGGATGGAGCTCGGCAAAACGTTCCGAGCCTAGCGCCCGTCCTCCTTTAATTCCTTCACGACATCGCGCGGCTGTTTGCCTTCTAGGCCGTCAATCAGGTTTTTGACGGCGCTTTTCAGCATGTTGACATGGGTAATGCGGGTTGATGATCCGATGTGGGGCACGAGCGTCGCATTTGGAAGGCTTAAGAGCGGATTGTCCGATTCAATCGGCTCTTTCTCAAATACATCTAGTCCGGCGCCTTTAATCCATCCATCTTTCAGCGCTTTGATCAGCGCCTTTTCGTCAACGGTCTGACCGCGGGAAATATTAATGAAAACAGCGGACTGTTTCATTTGCTTAAACTCGCGTTCCCCTATGAGATGGAACGTGTCTTTTGTCAGCGGTGTAATCAGGACGATGAAGTCTGACCGCTGTAACAGTTCGTTGAAATCGGTGTATACCGCTCCGGTTTTTTTCTCGGCTTCCGGTTTGCGGCTTCGGCTGTAATAGAGGACGTCCATGTCAAAGCCAAATGCGGCCCGCTTGGCAACCTTTTCGCCGATCCGCCCCATTCCGATGATTCCGAGTGTCTGGTGATGGACATCTGTGCCAAACAGACTTTCATCATCTTCGGACTTCGTCCATTTTCCCTCGCGCACATAGCGGTCAAGCTCTGCGATCCGGCGCGCTGTAGAAAGGATCAGCCCAAATGCGAGGTCTGCGACCGTATCATCAAGGACGTGCGGCGTATGCGTGCCGATCACAGATTTTTCTTTCATGGCTTCGATATCAAAATTATCGTACCCTACGGAGTTATTGCTGACGATTTTCAGTTTCGGCGCGCTGCATAATAATTCACGGTCGATTTTTGTTCCAGATGTTAAAAGGCCTTCAGCTTCCTTGATGTTCTCAAGCAGCACGCGTCTCGGAATGCGCTCCCTTGACGTCCAGATGTCATATGTGCAGTGTTCGGCAAGCATCTCTTCGACTTCTTTCGGAATCGGCTTTGTAACGTATACAAACGGCTTCATCTGCATCCTCCTTCAAAATATGCTGTACTGTCATTATAGAGGAAAAATCGATACTGCAAAAATCGAAGTTCGCTAAGAAATGCAGGACTATCAGATCATTTATGCGATTTTTCAATCTCGGAGACGATTAATGAAATTTTTTAATTTATTTTAATGCATTTTTTTGACTATAAATTCAGAAGTCCGCTCTGTCAGTCGTTTTTAATTGTGTTTTTATAGGCGGACAAAAGCGTAGATTTTATTATTTTAGAAAGATATAAAATGTGATGTATTAAATTTCAGTACATTTTTAGTGAATTTTCGCAATCGAACCAAAATTCAAAAACCATGTGCTATAAATCATACGTGCAACAAATTCAAGGTCACATGACTATGAAAAGGAGTGAGAGAAATGGCTAACTTATCTTCCATTTTGAAGCACAATCAGTCTTTTGTAGAGGAAAAGAAATACGAGTTTTACGAAACGACGAAATTTCCCGAGAAAAAACTTGTGATTTTGACATTATGGATACCCGATTATTGGAATTGCTCCATCATGCCATGGGTTTGAAAAATGGAGACGCAAAAATCATTAAGAATGCAGGGGCCGTTGTTTCTCATCCTTTTGGCAGCGTGATGCGGAGCATCCTTGTAGCCGTATATGAGCTGCAAGCAGAAGAGGTCTGTATCATCGGGCATCACGAATGCGGCATGGCGAGTCTGAATGCTTCAGCGATCTTTGAAAAAGCCAGACAGCGCGGGGTGAAGGCAGAGTGCCTGGAGCTGCTTGCAAATGCTGGCATCGATTTGGATTCGTGGATGACAGGCTTTGACAGCGTTGAAGACAGTGTCAAGTACAGCGTGAAAATGGTGCGGAATCATCCGCTTATGCCGGAAGACGTTCCGGTACATGGATTGGTTATCGATCCTAAGACAGGCTGTTTGGAAGTTGTAGAAGATGGTCAGAAAAATGTTTCGCTTTCAGGAAATACGGGTTGATCATGAAGGGGAGGATGTCATTACATGCTACGTTTTTCCGGCAGATTTGAAGGTTATAACCTAAAGCGATTTCAAAAAGATATCGTAGCGGGGATGGTCGTAGGGATCGTCGCAATTCCGCTCGGAATGGCGTTTGCCATCGCCTCCGGCGTGAAGCCGGAGCACGGTCTTTACACTGTGATCGTGGCCGGTATATTAATATCGCTGCTCGGCGGCTCCAAATACCAGATCGGCGGGCCAACGGGCGCATTCGTGCCGATTTTATTCGGGATCGTTCTGCAATACGGCTTCGAAAATTTATTAATCGCCGGTTTTATGGCAGGAGCGATATTGGTCATTTTGGGGCTGCTGAAGCTTGGCAAGATCATTAAGTTTATTCCCCGACCGGTGATCATCGGCTTTACCGCCGGAATCGCGGTCATCATTTTTACCGGGGAAATCGCCAAGTTTTTGGGCTTGAGAGATGTTGAAAAGCACGAAAGCTTCTATATGAATATGAGAGAGGTTGTCATCAACTTAGATACGTTCAGCTTTTACAGCATTTTGACGGCCGTCGTATCGCTCTTCTTCGTGCTGTTCACTCCGAAGGTTCTGCCTAAAGTTCCCGGAGCGCTAGCCGGCTTATTGGTATCAACGCTGATGGCGGCGACGCTTTTTCCCGAACAAGTAGTGACAATCGGCTCTGCTTACGGGGAAATACCGCGCAATTTGCCGAGCTTCCAATTCCCCGAGCTATCGCTGGAAAAGATCATATATTTGCTGCCGCCGGCTTTGGCGATAGCAATGCTGGGGGGAATCGAATCGCTGCTGTCAGCGATGGTCGCCGATAACATGAAAGGGACAAGGCATGACAGCAACAAAGAGCTGGTCGGACAGGGAATCGCCAACATGGCTGCGCCGCTTTTCGGCGGCATACCGGCGACCGGAGCGATCGCCCGCACGGCGACAAACATCAGGACAGGCGCTGCTTCGCCGGTATCAGGCGTGGTCCACGGCGTATTCGTTCTGCTCGTGCTGCTGTTGTTTGCTCCGTATGCATCCCTTATCCCGCTTGCAAGCATGGCGCCGATTTTGATGGTAGTCGCCTGGAATATGAGCGAACGAAAAGAGTTTGCCAACATTTTGGGGCTCAAAAATTCTGATTCTGTCGTCCTCGTTGTTACGTTTCTGTTAACGGTGTGGCAGGATCTCGTTTTCGGGGTAGCCGGCGGCATTTTATTGGCGATCGTCACCTTTATCGCAAGGATGAGCCAATCGTTCCGCATTAAAAAAGATGCAGCCGAGTCACTCGTTCCGGCTGCGGCTTCTGCAGAGGAGAAAACGTTTCATCGGTCAGTCAGCATCTACACGGTTGAAGGCCCGCTGTTTTTCGGTTCTTCCAATTCCTTGGAGGATTCGATCTTAAATAAAAAGCATATGCCAAAACTGTTGATCCTGCTGATGAATAAAGTCGACTATATGGACTCATCTGCCGAAGGAAGCCTGATGACGATCGTCAACCGTGTGCACCAGCAACACGGGAAGGTCATGATCGTCGGACTCCAGCCACAGCCGCGGGAGCTTCTTCATAAAACGGGGCTGTTTCATAAAATCGGCAAGCAGCACTTTGTCGATCGCCCTGAGCAAATCTTTGACATCACATAGTAAAAACGAAGCCGCCTGTTCTGTGAACAGGCGGTTTTTCACAGGCTCACTTTCACATAAGCCCCTTTTTCCATTGCATCGGCAGCGGTTTCCGTCATCTGGCGCACATTCTCGGAAAGGGTGGAGGCGGGTGTTTTTCTGCCGTCTTGGATCACTTTCGGATCGATCAGCCTCTTTTTCAATGTTTGATGAAAGGTGAAATCGTTTGGTCCGCCTTGTTTGACGCGCTGTTTCGCCGTGCTCAGCTTTTTCAGTTCGCCTTTGAGGCCGGGGCTTTCATTTAAGACCGCAATCAGTTCATCATCTGTTTTGAGAATATCGTCTTTCGTGATCAAGCGCATCTCGAGCGCCTGCTTCAGCACTTTGCTCACCAATTTCAGTCCGTACAAATTTAACGGGTGCATAAAAAAATCGACGACTTCCCGATAATAAAGGCGCGTAAACCATTCGGCAGCGCTGGTGGAAGTGCAGCATATTTCCCCTTCAAAAACGATCAGTCCGGTTTCGATAAACTCCGCAATTTCGTCCTTCTTCGCAAAGCCGTAGGCAAGGGAGTCGCGCAGCGTATAATCGATGCGGTCTGCACACAAGGAGGGAGCGGGCTGTTCCAGAAGCGTCCATTTGCTGTCGTCGTATAGTAACTTCTCGTGGCTGAATCCGTATGTATGTAGAATATCCGGTATGTCGGAATGTCTGACCCATCCGGAAAAGATCTGTTCGTGGTAATCTTCATTTTCCATTTGAAATACATCATCAATCACATGGGAAAATGCCGTATGTGACACATCATGGAGCAAACCGGCTATTTGTTCCTCAAGGCTTCCGCCAAGCTTTCGGATCAGCAGCATGACACCGAGGCTGTGTTCGTAGCGGGTGACATTCCACCCGGGATGTACGAGAAAGCTCGCCCCGCCTTGATGGATTCCTTTAAGCCGCTGAACGCCTCCTGAGCGGATGAGCTCGTCCAGCACGGGCTCTACATCGGCTTCTCCGTACAGGCGGTCATTGATCTTCACGATGTTTCACCTTTAAACCGCTCTGTCAGCTTTTTCCGGTGTGCTGCCATCATGTCTTCAAGGGATATGTCATACATTCCTGCAAGCATAATCAGATTCCCCATCACATCACCCATCTCCTCGACGAGTTCCCGCTTTAATTCGCCGGCGGAGCGCTTCGTCTCATCGGGACGGTCCCTGCCGATTTCATAGGCTCTGACGGCTCTTGCCAGCTCGCCCGCCTCCTCCATTAAAAAACCGATTCTAATAAAAGGGCCGTACTCGCTCCAGCCTCTTTTTTGATAAAACTCTTTCGTCCATTGTTCTGCTTCTGTTATCATGACGATACACTCCCATTATAAAAAAATTCATTTATATTATCGCACACGGAACAAACAATATATAGTACAATGTTAGTTGTTTTAATCAATATCTTGAGTTGGAGTGAGCTGAATGAAAACGGTATGCGTCTATTCGGGGTCAAATATGGGTGAAAACCCGGAATACAAGAAAAAAGCAGCAGAGCTCGGGGCTTACATAGCCGAGAAAGGACTCCGTCTCGTATACGGCGGTTCAAGGATGGGATTGATGGGTGTGATCGCCGATACCGTGCTGGAAAACGGCGGTGAAGTGACCGGCGTCATGCCGAAGGGCCTTTTTCAAGGCGAGGTCGTCCATCAGCGTTTAACAGAGCTGGTGGAAGTCGGCGGAATGCATGAACGCAAAGCGAAAATGATGGAACTCTCTGACGGGTTTATCGCCATGCCCGGCGGATTCGGCACTTTTGAAGAATTATTTGAAGTGCTTTGCTGGGCGCAAATCGGCATACACCAAAAACCGATCGGGCTTTATAACATCAGCGGGTACTTTGAGCCGCTGCTCGAAATGCTGAAGCACAGCGTTCAAGAAGGCTTTTCAAACGAGTCGCACCTGAAGCTGATCTATGCATCATCAAACCATGAGCAATTGATCGACCAGATGAACGAATATCGTTATCCGGTGTTAGAGAAAAAGTGGAAAGAATTATAGAATACATAAGGCAAAGGGGGACGGGGATATGAAAAAGAAGCGGAATGTCGGTTTGCTGCTGTTTGATGAGGTGGAAGTGCTCGATTTCGCCGGACCGTTTGAAGTTTTTTCAGTAACTGCGGGCAGCGGAGAAGAGCGCTCGTTTGAGGTCAAAACGATCTCGGAAACAGGAGAAGCGGTGACGGCAAGAAACGGATTGACGGTCGTGCCTGATTTCTCAATCGGGAATGCCCCGCATTTTGACATATTGATCGTTCCCGGCGGCCCCGGCGCGCGAAACCGTGAAGTTTACAATGAACGGCTCACCGGCTGGATCAAAAAAGAAGCCGGACATACAGAGCTTTTGCTGTCCGTATGTACGGGAGCGCTCCTTCTGGCAAAAACCGGTTTATTAAACGGAAAAAGCGCGACTACGCATTGGGCGAGCTATGACAGGCTCGAGCAGGAGTTTCCGGAAGTGAACGTGGTTCGGGGCGTGAAATTCGTTGATGAAGGAAATATCGTCACCTCAGGGGGGATTTCCGCCGGAATCAATATGTCTTTCCATATCATCAAACGGCTGCTTGGGGAAGAAACGGCACGGCAAACGGCAAAGCGGATGGAGTATGACAGCCCGTTCGGAACATAAAAAAGAGCCTCCGGGGAAACCCCGGGAGCTCTTTTTGCCCTATACTTCAGCGCGTCGTTACCTGCGCGTCAGGATTTTATCGATTAAGCCGTATTCTTTTGCTTCTTCAGCCGATTTAAAGTTGTCGCGGTCAGTGTCGCGCTCAATGATTTCAAGCGGCTGTCCAGTGCGTTCCGCAAGAATTTTGTTCAGCTTGTCGCGCAATGAAAGAATGCGTTTTGCGGCAATTTCGATTTCAGTCGCCTGACCTTGAGCTCCGCCGAGCGGCTGGTGAATCATCACTTCACTGTTTGGAAGGGCATAGCGTTTCCCTTTCTCACCTGCAGCAAGAAGGAACGCACCCATGGATGCCGCCATTCCCGTACAAATCGTGGAGACTTGCGGCTTAATAAGCTGCATCGTATCATAGATCGCCATACCGGCCGTAATGGAGCCGCCCGGGCTGTTAATGTAGATGCTGATATCTTTTTCAGGATCTTCCGCTTCAAGGAACAAAAGCTGTGATACAATGGAGTTCGCAACATTGTCATCGATTGCCGACCCTAGCATAATGATGCGGTCTTTCAGCAGGCGTGAGTAGATGTCATATGCTCTTTCCCCGCGATTCGTCTGTTCAATGACTGTAGGTATTAAATTCATAATGCTCCTCCTTCACCTTAAAAGGTAAGTATGTAGTTTAATCATACATTTTTGGTCAATAAAGGTCAAACAAAAAGCGTTTCCCCAAACGTTATGATCTGTGTACCATTTTTCCCAAAATGACAAAGATTCAAACGGCATGCGGAAATCTAAATTTCTTCAGTACGTTTTGCATGATAAGAAAAAAGGTTGAAATTTGAAAGAAGATCGAGTATAATAATCATTGCTGACGCATAAAGAACATAACGTGCGCTCGTAGCTCAGCTGGATAGAGCGGTGGTTTCCGGTACCACGTCTGCCGGGGGTTCGAATCCCTCCGAGCGCGTCATATACGTTTTAGCCCCGTCATATCAACGTTTTCCGACGGTCCGTTAAAGCGAAAAGTGTAGCGGAAGGACACGATCTGTGAAGAAACGGATTGACGTTTTTAGCGGATTTCGTGTCGCCTATATCGGACTAGTTCGAGTCTTCTACGAATGCCTTGCGGAATAATATTTCGGGAGGCTTTTTTGTATGGCGATAATTAGACGAAAGCAAGGCGTTAGGTACCGGCGCGATGTAAGTCAAACGGAGCTAAGGCCGTCTTATATGACCGTTAAAGACGCTCTAGATGCGGTGGTTTTGGTGTTCACAACGGAGAACTACCGCGATCGAACGATTAATGATTATCGAAGATATTTCGACGAATTTACGGAAGTAACGGGGATTCGTATGTCGGATCCCATAACGTCTGTTAGCGAAGATCATTTTCGTAGTTATATCACGATAATGCTAAAGCAACGTAAGTTATCACCAGTTACGATCAACATTAGGCTTGGCGGCATTAAGTCGATATTTAGCCGAATGGTGGAGCGAGAAATCATAAACGAAAGCCCTGCAAAGAGAATTACGAAACTGCGTGTCGATCAAACGAAAATAAAGAGCCTGACCGATTCGCAAGTAAGACGTTTCTTTAGCGTAATTGACAAGGATACTTATGCTGGTTTCCGGGATTATGTAGCGTTCTATGTATCGTTAAAATGCGGCCTGCGTTCGAATGAGCTGGAAGGTCTTAATCCGGATGATATCGACTTTGAAAATAAGGTACTCATGCTTCCCGGGGCGATTAATAAGAACCGAAAGAATCGAATGGTTCCCATGACGGACAAAGTTGCGGAACTTTTAAAGCAACTTCGCATAGAGACAACCGAATATTTTGGGAACGTAGGAAAAGTATTCGTTAATCAATACGGGGAGGAAGTAGCTAAGGATCATCTAAGAAAGCGGGCAGATAAATACGCTAAGTTAGCAAATTTAAAAAACGAGTGTAGGGCGAGCATCCACAGTCTTCGACACACATTCGCAATCAATTACTTGCGTAACGGGGGCGATATCCGGTCGTTACAAAAAATATTAGGGCACGCAGACTTAGAGTCAACGCAAGTCTACCTTGACTACGTAGATGATGTAATAATCGAACAGTTTAATAAAGCAAGCCAAAACGACAAGCTCGATGTGTAACGAATTAACCTCGTCTTTTTAGACGGGGTTATTTTTTTGTCTAAAACGCCGTCCGATTCAGAAAGTTTATACGCAACTATAAGTGAAGGCAAACAAAAATTTTCGTAATTGATGTCCCAAAATTGAGTGTGTCATACACGTTATAAAAGTGAAGAAGGAAAAAGTTCGAAAATGATGTTGCGAAAATGAAGGTTGGGTACCCGGTATATAAGTGAAGGAGGTATTCGAATGGCAAATGAAGTTAAGACGTTCAGTTATGAGCAGCTAGACGAAAGCACGGCAACATTTCTCCGAGCTAAAGAAAACAAGATGAGGGATATTGTAGGAAACGCATACACAGAGTTGGGACGAGAGTTAAAAGAAGCCCGTGATCATCTATCTGCACACAGGTACGGCTGCTTTGATGAATGGTGCATATCGGTAGGGATTAAAAAAACAGCGGCAAATAGACTAATACAACGATACGACCTAATCGTCTCAAATTGGGACGATAGAAAAGAATTGCTAGAAGACCTCCCCGTCTCATTAACGTACGAAATCGCACGCCCATCCGCAGAGTCAACCGAACCGAAACGCCAAGCTAAACAGGCGGTCCTAAATGGCGAAGTTAAAACGCTAAAGGAGTACCGGGAACTATTGGCGGAGAAGGAGGCGGCAGAGGCAGCGCTTAAGCAAGCGGAGCGGGAAGCGGATATATTGCGTGACAAACTCGAACGAGTCGAAGAAGCCGAACCGGAAATTCGGACGGAATACGTCGAAGTTAAAACGCCCGATCCGGAACTCGTCGCTGAAAACGAACGATATAAAGAATTGTTCGGAGACATTTCGATGTATGAAGGACGGACAACACGCGTGACTAACGGAGACGCGATCACGTATACCGTATACGAGTTTTCCGAAGATGTTCGTAAGTTTGTGGAAAAGTACGGTCATTTGACGCATTTCTCTCGGGAGTTTAGCGAAATGATTGACGAAGGCAAAGAAGAATATAGGAAAGCGATTCATGCGATGCAGACGCTTATGAGATCGATTCAAGGTGCTATGGACGAAAAAGAACCGATCATTATAAACGGATAAAGGAGCGATTTAAATGTTGACAATCAAAAACGTAAAAGACGGCGGAGTAGCTTATATTTTCGGAGCTGAATACGCAGGAGTTGCGAAGGCAATGTTCCCTCGATTTGCGGAAAAATTGTTAGGCGGTGAAGAAAGTGCGGCATTGCCGGCACCTAAGAAACAACGCACGCTGGCCGATGTCAAGAACGCCGTAGATAAACCGCAATCTGATACTCGTCTATGCCGTTCGTCAAAATTGACAGGGAAGGCTCTTCATCGAGAGATTTCACAAGTAATGTTTCGCGCAGAGACTTTATTCGGTCTTAGTAGAAGAAAGGTATGGGGCGAGCTGTACGAAAAGCTTCGTCAAGAAACAGGCGTAGATCCTAAAAACGTCAAAAGAAGCACAACGAAAGGGATACAGGGAGGTCCTTCAAAATTAAGCACATATTTAAAAGACGGTTACGGTCAGCGCTTAGTAGAAATCGCCTATGAAATCTACGACAGATATGAGGCGAGATCATGACAAACGAACATCAACGACTCGTCTCAGTCGAATCACAGTCCGAATATAATCTAACGTCCGGCAAGTCCGAAACACGCATCTTCGTTAAAATGTACGTCGATGCTGTTAAGAAAGGACTAATCGCGGACATCGGAGCCGATCGTTGGCAGACGTTATGCGTCCTCTCGTCGTTCATGAACGAAAAGGGCGAATGTTACCCGACGCAGGATCAGATCGCTAAGGCGCTGAATGTACGGAGAGAGGCCGCAAACAAACGTATTAAGGCTCTTTGTGATTATCGTTGGCAAGGGCGTCCGCTAGTCGTAAAGCAGAAGACGAGAGACCCGAAAACGCAGCGATGGGAAAACACGCGATACACGATCATGCCGATCAGCCAGCTTGCGATTTTTGACGGAAGTTCAGAGGAATTACCGGAGCCACGTGACGAGTAACCACACATGGCTGATCCATATATGGCTAGACAGCACACTAACAAGAACCATCTTTTAACTAGAGCCATTAAGAACTAGATAAATAATAGCGCTCATATACATTCGCGCGGATATTCTTAATAAAAGATATATCGCGATAAATGAATATCTGCAAGAGTGAGCGAAAGCGAACGAATTGCTACGGTTTTATAAATAATTAACGAAGGAGATGACGAAGTTGACGGAAGAACAAACGAATGAATTAAAGTCGTCCATCGAATTTTTACTCGACAATATGGAGCTAGTCGCCCGCCAAGTCGAACTGAACGCGGTGCTGATGCGAAAAGGAAAAGACGCACTTATCCGCGCAGGATTCACCGAAGACCAGGCGCTTGAAATTATCAAAGCGAGAGGAGCGATGTTGTAATGCCGATTGAAATCCCGATTTCCCCCGATTACAAACTCACGTCAGACGAACGCAATATCATCGTCAACGAACGTTATTTCACCGATCCAACGAAAGCGCCGAACTGGCCGAAGCGGCTCGCCGAAAATCCCGACTTAGATCCGTCGCCGATCGCACGTTGGCGAGAGATCGCGTACCTCCCATCGGTTGATCGCGCAATCGAGTTCGTCATGGATCGGCGGATTAAATTATCGGACGCCAAGACGCTGGAAGAGCTCGCACGAATTATACGGGAATTTCGCGGAGAATTAGCGGCTTTGCTGATGATCGAGGGCAATCGTAAGGGCTGACGTTAAAACGACGGAGAGGAGGCGAAAACGTGGCGGATGATACGAGACGAATCTCGGAGCTTACCGTTATAGAACGCGAGAAATTAGCTGGGATTGCGCGGGATAACACTAAGCGAGGTGAAAACGGTCTAACAGTCATCGAAAAAGATGACGAATGGAGAGACGGGGATTAATAAAGCGGAATGGAGGCGTTAAAATGACGGACGAAATCGCAGACCTACGCTGTACCATAGCCGAATTGATTGCGGAAAACGAGCGGTTGAAGGAAGAAAACGAGCGCTGGGCTAGAGAACTCGCGGCTATTCGCGATATGCTGCCGAAAGATTACGGATTCGAGGAAGGCACACTCGAATATGCGGTAGCTTATCCGGAGGGCGTAAGAGACCTCGTAAAGCAAACGATCGAGCGGATGCAGGCGTCGGATAAGTTCAACGAGTACCTGTACGAAGAATCCGACGAATACAACGTTAAACTTATTAAAATGCTCGCGGATTGCTTGCCAGCTTTGGACGAAAGTAAGACGGACTATACGGAATTATCAAAAGAGATCCGGGAGATATACGAGGCATTCTCAGTATAAGGAGGACGAATAGGTGAGCGAAATTAAAAAGCCGGTAATTACGAAGGAGCAGGCGGAGTTATTTGAAAAGTTACGAGAAGTGTATACAGACGAGGAGTTGGTCGCAAGGTATATCGATAATGAGCTGGCTTTATTCGACCTTGGGTTTACGGACTTTTTAGCCGCATTAATCAACGGATATGAAGTCGAGAAGACGCCGGAGGAGAAGGTGCGGGAGTATTACGAAGAGTCGCAAAAACGTCGCAGAGAAAGACGAGATGCGGGGGATATTGAAGGCATGCGATACAATTCCGGGAAGACGGACGGAGTGAGGACTGCGCTTAATATTCTCGGAATCAAAATCGAAGGGGTGAATGCGTAATGAAAATTACGGTAACGTTATCCGAATCCGAGATTATCGCAATACTTAAAGATCATTTCAATCGGCAAGGTTTCAGTGTTTACGACTGGCAAATATACGAAGACCACCGTAAAGAGGTTAATTCTGATCTGCGAATGAGGTCGGAAAGTCTAGCGAATCTCTTACCGAAGGAGGACGAACGGTATGACTTCTAAATTAACGAAAGACCAACTCGAAGCGATCCGCCTAAGATACGAAAGATCATCTGGAGGGTATTGGATGGTTGAAGACGGGTGTTACGTCTGCGATGTGTCCAATACAAGAAAAGTGAACGACGGAGAGGATTATGTAGGTAGTGTAGTTATCGCTGATTGCGTAAAGGGGGAAGATGCAGAATTTATCGCTTTTGCTCACGATGAAGATATTCCTCGGCTTCTAAGTCACATCGAATACTTAGAGGAGCGATTAAAAAAGCTTAGTTTGAAATATAGCGTCGCGAATGATCTATTAAGTGATTTACATGAATACCTAGAAGACACTATTTATTGTTATGATGCTATTTATTACGAGTTAAGTAGCTATTTGAATGCCGAAATGGGTGACGAAAATGCCGACGACAGATAAACCGGTATCCAAATGGAATACGCGCGACTTTCAGGCGTATTTAAAGGCGGAGCATGAGCGGCTGTACGGCGTACCTTACGTTCCGATGCACGGATGGCAGGCCGAAGCGGGAATGCTCGGTCGTTGGGTCGGAACGAAGCGGAAGCCGGGCGAATACGGGCCGGAAGTAACGAAGCGATTCATCGATCTATGCTTTGCGGAATACAGGCCGAACCCGCAGTATCCGGGCATCAGTTTCGGTTGGATGAAAACGTATATGGGACGGAATTTGCAGCGGGCAGTTGCGGAAATCAAGGCCGAAGCAGCAGCGCAACAAAGGCGGGAGCAACAGGCGGAAATCGGTGACGACTTTTATTAAACGGAGGGATTGCGAGATGACTGAAACGAAAAAGTATGTGCGGATTTTGAAGGCGCCAAATAAATCTAGTTGGTATGCGAATAAAATCGGTCAGGTGTTTGAAGTTGATCGCGAAGGATACACATATTTAATACGAAAAGGACCGCACCACCTGACGGCAATTCGAAAAGAAGACGCCGAACTCATCGTCACAGAAAAGCGACCAGCCAAGGTTGGCGATAAAGTTTTAATCCTCGACGATTTCAACGAACCAAGGTACATGCTTCACGATGTTGTTCCGGTTATAGGCGGTGTCGATGAACACGGCGTTGCAGTGCGAAAGTCGGGAGAATGGCCAATATTCTTAAACAATGAACAATACGAAGTCATCGTCAATAACGAAGTTAAAAACGAGGAGGCTGACGAAATGGAACGATATGATACTGCGGTAGAAACTGCGAGAGATGCTATCGAAGAATTACGGCTGGCGGCATATGCAAAAGGGTACGAAGATGCGAGACGAGACTTACTGGCGCAGGCACCGGTTGGAAATGGCGCACAAGAACGCCGGGATGAAATCGTTGAGCAGGCGAAGGCGGATATCGCAAAATTGGCTCCAAACGGGGTGATTAAGCGCCCAATCGGTGAATGTGACGCTGAATTTATAGTCAACCGCAATAAGCGTACCGTTGTCGTATTAATTAAAGGGAGGTATTCCGGCAGAGTCTACGTAAAAGGAATTGCCAAGGCCGCACCGGACGACTGCTTCAACGAGCATATCGGCAAAGCTATCGCTCTTCATCGCGCACTCGGTATCGAAGTACCTGACGAATATCTGAACGCGCCGCAGCCGACTGAGGTTCGTGTGGGGGATGTTGTCGGTAGTTTCGAATTTAATGAGGTCGCGGATTATTACGGAAAAATCGTGGATGTAAGCGAGGATAAGGTTTTTTATGAGGATGGAGGATTCGATTATTTACCTACAGTAACGGAAGGAATTGATGAAGACGGAGAAGACTCGTTCTTAAAAATCATCGACGACAGCCGGATGGAGGTGGGCGAATGAAAATCGGACATTGGACGTTTGGCACACCGGAATACGTAGAGGCTACGAAATTGGCCGAAAGACAGGGACATACGGATGAGTTAATCGATAAAATCGAAGCTTTGACGGAAGAGCTCCATTCTAGCGACTATTACATTGGTTCTTATGAGCAACGAAGAAGGGTCACTTTAATAACGCATTTGCTTGCGGAATTGGTCTAACGAAAGGAGTGAACGCCATTGACTAACGAAAGAAACTGCGTCCTGGCTAACGGATGCAAAGCGGCCGGCACGTCCGCCTGTACTCGCCAATGCCCGCACTTCATCGCACTACACGGCGCATCGGGCAACGGCGGCCGGTCTGCGGCGGCAGGCTTACCGCGTGACTACCGGCTTACCACGCTCGCCAATTCGCCAGCCAGAGCGGGGCAGCCAGCGATATATAAATCGATGGAGAACTACGTCAAGACTTTCGAGCGTCAGTTTGAGCAAACGGAAGGCTATATCGAACCGGCTGACCGTATCAAGTCGTTGTATCTCTACAGCGCGAACTCCGGCACCGGCAAGACGACGACATCGGCGGCGCTCCTTAACGAATGGTTGCGCGTCCATTACAGCGGCTCGTTAAAACGCGGGCAGCAACCATTGCAGCGACCGGCCTATTTCCTCGATGTGAACGAATGGCAGACGGAATTCAACCTCGCAACCATGACGAACGACGAGGATGGCTTGACGGAGTTCAAACGAAAGATGACGCTGGCGATGTCGACTCCCTTTGCGGTGCTGGATGACGTTGGAGTGCGGGATTGTACGCCGGCATTTCGCGGCTATCTTCACGCAATAGTTAACGCAAGAGTAACGGACCAGTTGCCGACGATTTATACGAGTAACATCGCGATCGAACGGCTGCCGGATGTGTTCGGAGAGCAGCGACTGACGGATCGGATTCGAGATCTATGTCGCGTGATCGAGTTCGAAGGAGAATCGAAAAGGGGGCTACGGAGATGAACTTCTTCAGACGAAAGCGAATGCAGTCGCAATGTTTCCATGAGTGGAGAGTGCGGGATTTTTGTATAGAGTACGACTATAGTGGTGTACGTCCTGATCCTATCGAATTCTATGAAATCGGTTGTCAAAAGTGCGGAAAAAGTCGCCACATCGATCAATATCAATTTTCGCGAATGTGTAGTACCGGTATGATCGCGAGGGATTCCGAATGAAAACGGACATTACTTTCGGAGACCTGGTCGCAGTAGACGGATACCCTGACCGTATTTTCTACGTTGATGCGCGGCGTAAAGTCGAAGAGGAGGACGATATTGGTGCCTCCAATTACGTCGAGTTCGATCTGACTGACGCAATCAATGGCGAATGTCTTGTCGCTGATTCGAGTGACTTGCGGTTGGTCTGCCACAAACAGTACGCCGAACGATTCCTTAACGATTTTGATTACGAAAATTATCCGGAGCCGGAGGGAACGGCGTTTCATTTTGCGGAGTTACCAAATGAAGAGCTTGTAACTAAGATTCGCGAAGGAATCGAAAAGGCGTGGGGTGGCATGACGAAAAAGCAATCGAAAGAGAAAACGAAGAAAATCGATGAGTTAAACGATTACAAACGTTTGGAAGAGATGTACGGTGATGCGGAATATAAGGCGAAGCAGGACGAGGTAAAGGCGAAATTAAAGCGGGAGGTCGAGCGATGATGAACGAATTACAAAAAGTATTCAATTATCAAGATCAACAGGTGAGAACGGTCGTTAAGGATGGAGAACCTTGGTTCGTCGCAAAAGATGTCTGCGAGATTTTAGGGATTAAAAATGCCACCCAAGCAGTAGCGAAATTGGATGATGATGAACGGGCTATGTTCAACATAGGTCGTCAAGGTAACACAAATATTGTAAATGAAGCGGGTCTTTACACTTTGATTCTTGGTAGCCGCAAACCAGAAGCCAAACAGTTCAAAAGATGGATCACTCACGAAGTCATCCCGACAATCAGAAAAACGGGAGGCTATGTCGCGAATGACGATCTATTTATTCAAACGTATCTGCCGTTTGCAGACGACCAAACAAAACTTTTATTTAGCGCAACTTTAGAGACTGTACGCAAGCAAAACGAAGTAATTTCCGAAATGAAACCGAAAGCGGAGGAACACGATCGTTTTATCGCCGCGACAAACGTTCAGACGTTGGAGCAGGCAGCCAAATCGCTTGGTGTTGGGCGTAACAAATTAACGTCATTTTTACGGACAATCGGCGTATTTGTTCGGAAAGAAGGCTCGCCGGTTCCTTATCAGCGCTACATCAACGAAGGCTATTTTAAAGTTAAACAATCACCGTCTAGGTATTACGGAGTTAACTTTGTACAGACGTACGTTACTGCGAAGGGCGTTTCTTTCATCGATAGGAAGCTGGAAGAGTACGGAGGAGCGAACACGCTCAACGCAATGAGGATGAAGGAAATCGAACATATAGCGTAAGAAGAGGAGGGATCGCGGATGAACTACGGTGTTTTAATGCTATCGAAGGTGATCGAACAGAACGATCCGAACGCGTTGCTGCGCTTTAATATTGCCGCCGAGGATCTGCCGACGGAAGGCGAACGCAAGGCACTCCGATACATCACGGAGTACGCGGAGAAACACGGAGGCCAGGCGCCGACTGCCGAAATGGTGGCGAATGAGGTGCCGGACTTCCAGCCGGATTTTAATATCGAGGCCAGCTACGATTACCTTGCGGAGAAATTACGGAATCAAGCGGCTTTGCGTGCCTTTTCCGAAGTTGTTAACGGTAAAGGAGACGGCGAATCTGAATTTATGAAACGGTGGGAAAGTGCGCAAGATAATCCGGAAGAATTTTTTACGTGGTTGACGGAGCAGGCCGAAAGGTTTAAAATGAGAACAAACGTTCGTAGTTCGATTGGTACCGATATCAAAAAAGATATCGACAAATTTAAAGCCGAGTATGAAAACCGAAAGGCTGGCGAGTCTTTCCGGATTTGGCGCAGCAAATTCGACTTCATAAACCGTGCTATGGGCGGCTATGTTTCATCGAACGTATACGTCATTTATGGGAAATCCGGCCGGGGAAAATCGGCTATTGCGCTGGAGGAAGCGATTAATTGCGCGATGCAGGGGGCGAACGTATTAATATGGTCGATGGAAATGGGATGGTACGAGGTTCTCGTCAGGCTCTACGTTTCCATTTCAGCGAGCGTTGGCGTCGCAAAGGCTACTCTTGACGGCGTAGATATTGAGGCCGGATTTAATTCGCGAGATGTTCGCCAAGGCAAGCTATCCGAAGAATTCGAAGCCGGATTTATGGAGTTCCTCGATAAGATGAACGAATTGATTCCGGGTAACATCATTGTCCGCGCGGTAGACGATGAGGACTTCGACTCTCGGAAACTGTGCGACCTGAAGGCGGATATCCTCGAAACGAAAGCCGACGTCGTGCTCATCGATCCCTTTTACTATCTCGATTACGAAAAGAACACGTCAAAGACAGCGGGCGGAGACGCGGCCAATACATCGATGAAGCTCCGTCGTCTGGCCGGCCAAACAAAAACGACTGTCTTTGCTTTGACGCAAGCGGAGGAAGGCGATGGTAAAGACGCAGACTCCGAATTAAAGCTGCCGCAGCGTAAAGACGTCAAGAAAACGAAAGCTTTGCTCGAAGATGCTGCGCTACTGATTGCGGTTGATACGAATGCAGAGGAAGGTCGAGGCCTGATCGGACTAAATAAAGGCCGGGATGGTGGCGAAGGAAAGGCCGCTGAGATCATTTATCTTCCGCAGTTTGGCGTCATTAAGCAGCTAGAAGGGGCGGATCAGTTCGATTTCTAGGTCGAAAGGAGTGAGACGGAAGTGCCGACATTGACGTTAAACGGCCGCCCGGTCGACGTCGACATACGTTATGAGCTCGAACAATTCGAATGGACGCGGCCAACCTGGACGGATGAGCGATTGCTGGCCGCCAGCCCTTTCCGTTATGACCGAACGCCGAGCTTTTACGTTTATCTCGAAGACACGGCGACCGCGAAGGCCGGCTATTGGGGCGATAGCGGCTATTATGACGCAGAGTATGCGCGGGGTGGCTTCGTTAAGCTGCTCGCCTTCTTGCGAGAAGAAACCGAGGAAGAGACGGTCGAATACCTGATCGATGCGTATGCGCCGGAATCGGATGATGGAAAACTTACGCTCAGGCTTCCGAAGCTGAAGCTAGCCAAGAATCGCGAACCGTTGAGCGAATCGATTCTTGACGACGTGGCTACGGGGCCTAACGATTATCTGAAAGGGCGCGGGATCATGCCGGCTGTCCAACGTTTAATGGGAGTCGGTATGGCTAGCGGTGCGGTTGCGCTGCCTTGGCGGTTGCCGAACGGGCGGCTCGCTAACGTAAAATACCGATCGACGCGGGGCAAGGCGTTCTGGTACGTCAAAGGCGGCTGGCCGATACGGGACCTTGTTTACGGAATGAATGTCGTGTATGATCGGCGGCTGACACGCGTTGTCTTATGCGAGGCGGAGATCGATGCACAATCGTGGATGACGGCGGGAGTGCCGGCGATCGGTATCGGTGGGTCTTCGTTTAACCAACGGAAAGCGGATATTATCGTCCAGTCTCCGATCGAACACGTAACCATCGTGACGGATAACGATAAGGCCGGCGAGAAGTTGCGGGCGGAGGTCGAGCGTTATTTATACGGGAAAGTCGGACTGGCACACGGGTATATTACGGAAGGAAAGGATGCGAATGAACTATTGATTGCGAAAGGGAGAACGGAGTTGATGGCGGTGTATGAACGTGCGGAGGACGTTAAGAGCTGGCGTCTGGAGTTACAGTACGGGAATACCCGTACTAAAGGTCGGCGGAGGTTAAGTTAACCCTCCGTGTTACTGTCGGATACCTCGGACCATTCGTAGAGTTCTTCGGGTACACAGTCGAGTACATGAGCGATATTATAAGCACGCTCGATGCTCGGTATATTGCGGAGACTCACGTAGTCCGTAATGTGTTGTTTTGTTAAACCGACTTTAGCCGCGAGTTGAGTCTGATCAATACCGCGTTTAGAGCATAGTTCAGGTATCCGGCATTTGCCGACCTTAAACGTAACAAACACCTCCCATCTTAAAGGTGTCCGTATTATTTTATTATATTGGTGAATTCATTTCCATGATTAGTCTTTAGTTATTTTTATAACCTTTTCTATGGGGACATCCAGAAACGTGCAGATTTTTTCTAAAGTCCCGAGCCTCATTTTAGAATCGCTGATTTTGTGATTCTTTAAGATTTTTGCTTGGGTCGAGGAACTCATAACTTGTCTTAAATCACTCATCTTCAACCCTTTTTCTGAAAGTGTTTGTAGAAGTGGGGAAAAGTCAACCATCTTAATCCTCCTGCATATTTATGTTTACATACGTAAACAAATGTTTTATAATCTAATTATACTTAACAGATAGATAAAAGTCATTCATTTAATGAAATCGGGGTGATTCAATTGGATAAAGTTAGACATTTTCTTTTTGATAAAATTACTGATAGAGACGATTTAAATGATTCTGTTATTGCTTCTCATTTGAAACTTTCAACTAAACAAGTGGGTAACTTGCGGTCTGGAAAAAGGAAATTGACTTTAAGAAGTATCCTAGTTCTTTCTCAACTGGTTGTTCCAGAACGTTATCGTGAATTCATGAGAGAAGTATGCCCAAGACTCGTCGACAGTTCTGATTGTATCAGAAAAACGTTCGAATATGCTGCAATTACCAGAGATAAACAACTTCTTGATCAGCATCTGGAAAATTACCGGCATGAAAAAAGAAACGTAATTGAGAAATATGTGAAAGTTTACTCCTTCATAAGTGATTACCTCCACGGGAATATTCCATTCCATTTGATTGAAGATGAGTTATCAAAACTAACAAATATAAATGACCCGATATTAAAAATCCTTGTCGATATCTACTACTGTATTGCGCTACTCCAAAAAAGACAATTTTCTTACGTTATAAACAAGGCGTCAGAATTAGAAATTCAAATAAAAGGGTTGAATGACAAGCCACACCTTTTTCTTAAGGAGTGCTACTCTTATAGAATATCCGAAGTGTTAGCTTATGCACATCTTTTTCTTAATAATCTGAAACAAGCAAGGCATTATGCGAACATTTTATACAACGCGAGTATAAATAAAAGAGTTAATTCAGATGCTCTCTATATAATAGGTATGACATACTTAATATCTGACGAAAACTTATGCCTAAGTTATTTGAAGAGAAGCATCGATGAGGCAGAAAAAACGGGAGAGATGCGTTTGGTTGGTTATGCGGTTTATAACTACAACTTTGCTAGATTATTGATGAAAAGAAAGATCGACAATGACGCTCCAAATGTTTTAAAGAATATGGAAAATTTTATAGAAGGTCGTATGTCTTTTGTAGAGGTAGAGAAAGAGATTCGAAAAACGAATGACCCAGATTTAATAGGTTATTTCGAGTCGAAGGCCGGCGGGAAAGAAACTCTTTATAAAAAGTTTTGCGATTTCGTGTCCAATTCAAACCTTTTCTACGCAACTATTATTGTAAGGGAATTGGTGAGGTCGGGAGAAAGCACCGATTTCATTGAATCCCTAACAAAAAACCTTAAATATACAAGGGAAGAAAAAGGAGAGGTTGTTTTTGAAGAAGACTTTATTAGTTGTTTTAACGTTGGCTTGCGTGATGGTGTTGGGTGCTGCATTTAGTTCAGGTGGTGCGGGACAAACAAAAGAGGTTGCAATTAACGCAATAGGAGGATGAGTTAAGGAGGCTCGCCGTAAAAGGCGAGCTTTTTTAAATGTTTACGTATATGAACAAAAACGGTAATTTACAACCTTGTTCCTTTTTTGAAAATTCAGAGGAAAAACATGCTAATATACGACTACAGAAAGAAAAATAAAAAAACTTTCTTGAAAGGTGTCCATTCTAAGGTATTTATACGCAACTTATATTGAGAGGGGAGATAAGGTTGGAAGAAAACAAAAACTTAATACAGATGGTGCTTGAATATCAGGAGACTAAAAATTCGCGGGTATTTAATGAAATTTTTCGATATTATCAAGATATCGTAGAAAAGATCGCACAAGACTTTTCGGCAGCGCGAACGATCATTAAGGACGATATTATAAGCGCTCTGAATGAAAGGCTTTGGCAGTGCATCGAAACTTTCAACGTAACTACCGCGAACAACTTAGATTCTGTAATCGCGTTTCATCTAAAGCGAAAGGCTGTCGATGTAATTCGCGGAAAACAAGGAACTTACGTAGATAAGCGAGTACCGATCGACACTACTTCGGAGGAGAATGCTGCAACATTCGAATCCGGTGAGCATTTCGATCTCGAGGAGTACGTGATTTCCCGTACTTGTGGAGAAATAAAAACGGACCAAGATAAGCTGCAACTTATCGAGGCCCTAACAGAAAAATCCGACTCACTAACGACTGCAATCGTTAATGAGCATCTTGCAAGTGAACGTCCTACTTACGCATCGATCGGACAGAGAGTAGGCGTCCATTACAAAAAAGTCGAACGTGTAATCAAAGGCTTAGCGAAAAATTACGACGCATCGAAATACGGCGAACTTAACGCTTTTCTATCTGTTTAACACGCTTTAAAACGCAACTAGCCTCGGAGGGCGTAGTTACATCCTCATCATATCTAATCTGTTGGCAAAAGACAAGCGAACAGTATACGAACACACCTTCCGATCTAGTGCGTTATACCTAATTAACACGGAGGCGAACGTACTATGAATATCCCCAAATTTATCGATTTTCAAACGTATCCAGCGCTAGACCAGCGCAAACTTACCGAAATTTTATATCAAGGCGCATGGCCGGTCGACGAAGATCCGGCGGACTACTACCGTCCACTTTCGATCCAGGTGGTGCGCGTCGGATGAAAGTAACGCTATCCCACCACGCAAAGAAACGAATTACTAAACGATTTAAGATCGGCAACCAAACGCCGGAAGCATGGGCGTCGCAGATGTTATCTAATGCGATTTACTGCGGCATCGGTCCGGACAACAACGGAAAAGATGCTCGGATGTATTCCCATCGTGGAGCAACGTTCATGCTCGCGGTAGATGAAGACGTTGTTAAAACCGTAATCCCACCGAATAAGGGATGCATCAATCGAATTCGGCGTAAAGTGACGAATTTCATTACGGAAGAAATTACGAAAATGTCGCAACAAATTACGGAAGAGGTGGCTAGGATCGATAAGTTTCGCGATGAACTCGAAGAAGAGATCGGATATTTAGAAGACCGTTTGTCTCGCGCCCGGTCATTATCGACTAAATTGGCGTTGCAGGCCCGAATTAATGCGGTGCGTATGCGTATGGACGAATTACCGACGGAATCGCACGAATTAAGACGCGAACTGACGCGTACAGCGAGAGGAGTTGCCGCCTATGTCTAACGCATGGTTAATCGAAATTGTTGGCGTCATTGCAGCGCTTGTAATTGGCGGACTTATTTACGAAGTTAATCGCGAAGAGAGCGAATGAGGGCGGCGAGTGTGCGGCCCGGCGCTCGGAGAATGTCGGGGTGTCCGTTAAGTAAAAGAGTCGCGTCGCTACTGCTTCGCGCTGGCGCCGTTTCGGACGCAGATACCGGCATTTTGCGAGGGCGAAAAGCCTCAAAATTAAAACGTAGGGGGAAATCGAATGAGTCAATTTCAAAAAGGCGCGGCGGCGCTCAACGCTTTAAACTCAACGAACGAAGGCGGAAGCGGAAACGGGATGGAGTTTACGAGTTTTAAGTCGGGATCTTCCTTTAAGGTTCGCGTACTCGGTACCGAAGACCTTATTCGTTTCTACAGCTACGGTATTTACAAGAAAGTAAACTCGTTCGTTGCGGAGAACCCAAGCAAAATGAACGATAAAGGATTTCCGGTTGCGGATTACACACCGTGGGATCTCGCTTGGAAGTATTATCAGGATTTGAAGAAGGAGGCTGCGGATAAGGGCGACTCAAAAACGGAAGAGAAGTACAAGGAAGAAGCCGCCAAGTACCGCGTCAAAGAACGTTATGCACTCGGCTTCATCGACTTAGAAACCGGTAATCCAATCATCATCGACCTTTCGAAAAAGCAAGCGCAGGCCGTTTACGCAGTTATCACGAAGTTTGAAAAGAAACTCGGAAAGGTTGCGTTTGAGCTTTCGAAAACGGGTTCCGGAACATCAACGACGGTCAGCTTAACGCCGTTTATCGATATGGAAGAGGATTTAACGGATAAGGAACGCGAGAACTTCAGCAAATACGACGGCAAAGAATTCGATATGTCTTTGTTCGACGGCCTGCTTTTCGAAGCCGACGAGAAGACGCAGATCGAAAACCTAGTTGCAGCGGGATTCGATATCAGCCTGATCGGAAAAAGCCTCGGTGCTGGCTCAAATAACGAAAAAGCTGACGAAGAAATAAACGACGAAGATTTGCCGTTTTAATAAGACGAAGGGAGAGCGATGTATATGATCGTAAAAATGGTCCACGGAACTAATTACGACGATATGGCAACTGTAGATATTTACGTTGATGGGAAGCTTCAAGTAAGCGTATATCCACTGAACGACTGTCCTGAGGACGCTTTTCTTGAGCGCGATCTACGATTCACATACGATATTCCAACATTGATGAGGGCGGCTTATGAAGCGGGTAAAAACGGAGAGGATTTCGTTTTCGAAGAGGAAGAAGAAGTCGAGGAGGACGATCGTTTGTGAAAAAATACCGCGAGTTTCTATTGAAAGCACAATACTCAACGATCCTAGTTGCGAAAATGACCGACGAAGAGGTTGTCGGAGAATACGAAGTCATCACGGGAGAATCGGCTGACGTTACGCCGGTTTACTAAGGAGGACGATTGAATGGCGCATCTCAAGGAAACTATCGGCAAATATTCCGAACTGATCGCCCGCGCAGCTTTAATGGCGAGCGGGTGGCAGGCGGTATCAACAGCGGAGACAGAAGAACCGTTCGATATCAGCGCAAGAGATCCGGGCACTGGCGAATGGAAGACGTTTCAGGTTAAGACGATTCGTGATCGCCGGGAAAAACGCGGCTACCTAACGGTGGAGGGGCGCAAAGGCGACGGCCAGCCATATACGCCTGAAGACGTCGACTTCTTCATCGGCGTGCTGATCGGTGAGGGCGAATTCCCTCGCGTTTGGATGTTCGATAATCGCGGCATTACCGACTATTGGGGGCCGTCGGATCGGGAAGGCAAGCGCTGGGTCGAAATGGATCTGAATTTCATGCGGGAAGATTTTGCGGAAAATAACGAAGCGGAGGCGGTTTAGAATGGCGAAATTAGAAGGCGTTAAAACTCTCGATATGGTGAACGGTGAAATTACGAAGGTTTCGTATAACGGTGCGGAATATGAGCGCGTGGAAGGGAACGCAAGACGAGTCGGAAAGTCCGGAGATTTGGTGCTTAACGGCCATAGGCATCCGGATCTTAAATTAGGCGAATTTTACCTACTAGTACGTGACGAGGGTACTTCGTGGTTATCTGTCCGAGATGAGGTAGACGACTTTCACGGAAATGCCGTAACAGACGGAAATAGCATACTCTTCCGCAAAGTCTCCGCATCTCAACCGTCATTAGAAGCTCGCGTCAGCACGAACGAAAAGGATATCGCGGCATTAAAATCCGACGTCGCTGCGCTAAAAGGCGAAGCTGAACCGAAGTACGTGCGGATTGCTATAGGCGAGGCGAAGGCGGGCGATTTCGTTAAGTTTGACGAAGCTCCAAACGAATATCTAACCGCAGGGAAGTTTTACGGAATTTATCGCGTGGATGATTGCGGAGATCCGCGCATCCATGATGACGAAGGAGACGATTTTGATACCTACGGAGAAGCATTCGAAGTCTACCGCAAAGTCAGTGCCGCAAGCGTAGAGGCCGAGCCGAAGCCTGAACGGTTGAAAGTCGGTGATTATGCGAAGGTTGATTACACCTTCAACAGTCAGTCTAAACGCGGTGATATCGTAAAAATTACCGAGGACGATAATTCGATAATTCCGTTCCTAACCGAACATTTAAACGGAGATAATGCAGGTTGGTTTGCCGAAGACCCACTCGTCCGCGCGACTGACGAAGAAGTTGCCGAAGCAAAACGAAAGCAGGCCGAAGAGGAAGAGCGTAAGAGATGGGCCGCAATCGGACGTGAGGTTGGCGAGTATAAAAAAGGCGATGTAGTATGCGTAACAGACCCGGGCTACTCAGACTTGTCAGTAGGTGATATCGGTACTGTTGGTAATTTTGATAGCAACACATTCCGGGTTAATGTTAGAGGCGGCAGTACGGCCAATTGGTTGAGCCCTGTAAGGGTCAAACTCATCGCGCCAGTCGAAGCACGTTTCGATCGAAAGGACGCCGAGTAAGTGTCCGCAAAACCTGCCGCCATCTGCGCCGCATGTAACCGGGTATTGAACGAAGGGCGATCCGCAACATATGACTCGCTCTTCGACCGGTACTTTTGCGACGACGCTTGCTGGTCGGATTGGTACGCGGATAATGAGGCGGAATACAGACGGAAATGGACGGAGGAGGTCGATTTATGAGCAGGTCGGATAGGGCATTCGCTTATGTCTTCGGTATATATAATTCTGCATTGTCCGTAATCGCTATATACAATTCGGAATGGCTATTCGCTGGATTATACGTATCTATGGCATTATTTTTCGGTGCCATAAATTTTATCTCGGAGTAGTCCGAATCTATCACGCGAGAAAGGAGGATGCGAATGGAACTCGGCAATCTACGGTTGAATCTTAGCGCTTTGACGCCGAAAAATGACGAAGTTAAAAACGAAAAAGTTGCCGAAACAGCTAAGCGGAGGCAAAAGGCGAAAACGGCGGAACCGATCGAGGAGAGTTGGCGCCGGATATTCGCGAGCAAGCTATCGGAGACTGACCGCCAACGATTAAACGAAGTCAAGGCGGCAATGGAAGCGGGCAAGCTCGCAAGGAACCCGTCTGACTGCGTGAACAAGGCCGGCAATCCGAAAGCGTTCAGCAAGGCGGAGGCGATGCGATTATGGAAGACGCTACAGGAACAGCAGCGCGAGGAAACCTTGCGGAAGATGGTCGAGAATACGCCGGAAAACTACTGGCTGATTACAGACGAAGCGCAGCTCAACGATTTCCTTGCGTTACTTGCTGACGAAGAAGAGATCGTATTCGACGTCGAGACGACGGGCACAGACGTGTGGAACGACTACATTGTCGGCCATGTATTGACGGCTATTAAAGCGGACATCCACGCGTATATCCCAACGAAACATAAGACGGATCATCCGCAATTAGATAACGACTTTGTCGTCGAAAAGCTGCGGCCGTTTTACGAAGATGAATCGATAGGAAAGCTCGCCCATAACGCAAAGTTCGATATTCACATGCTGGACCGCGAAGGAATCACATTGCGGGGCCTTACGTGGGACACACAGGAAGCGATGCGGCTGCTTAACGAAAATGAACCGTCCTTTGCGCTGAAGAACCTCGTCACGAAATATCTACGGATTAAATCGGACACATACGAAGACTTATTCGGAAAGATCGGATTCGATGAAGTGAGTGATCTAAGAATTGCGCTTGCTTATGCGGCAAAAGACGGTGATGTGACGAGGAAGCTTCGCGATTTCCAACGCGAACATCTGAAGAAGTTCCCGGATATCCTTCACTACTATGAGACGGTCGAGGTTCCGTTAATCACCGTCGTACAGAAGCTCGAGTCAACCGGATTCGACATCGACCTAGATTTCGCGGAGGAATACGGTAAGGAGATCAAATCGGAAATCGATCGTTTGTATGCGGAGATTATCGACGAGTTGGGCGACATCAACATTAACTCGCCGGCGCAATTAAAGCCAGCGTTAGAAGAAGCGACCGGAGAAAAACTCGACTCAACCGACGCAAAGAAAGTTCTGAAGCCTCTCGCTAGCAAACATCCGATCATTAAGAAGCTGCTCGAGTATAAGGAGAAGTTCAAACTGTACTCAACGTACATCAACGCTTTGCCGGAATTAATCGACAAGAGGACCGGCAAACTCTACACGAATTTCAATCAGAACGGTGCAAAGACCGGTCGGTTCTCATCAGGTGGAACAGGCGTAAACCTACAGAACCAACCGAAAGAAGCCCGGAAGATGTTCGTAGCTCCTAAAGGATACGCGATATTAGGCGGAGACTGGAGTCAGCAAGAATACCGATGCCTGGCGTACTTCTCGCAAGATCCGAAGCTAGTCGATAACTACTTGCAAGGTAACGATTTGTACGCGTCAATCGCTTCGGAGGTTTTCAATAAGCCGATCGAAGAATGCGGCGATGGATCAGTATACCGGAAACAGGCGAAGGTCATCATGCTTGCGGTTGCTTACGGGGGTGGCGCGAACATGCTCAAGGACGCTATCGGAATATCGAAGAAAGAGGCTCAGAAGTTCCTAGACAACTTCTTCGAAAGGTTTCCGGTGGTCAAAAAGTGGGTCGAATCGAATCAAGCCTTCGTTAAGAAGCACGGATATGTTTGGATGGATCGCGGCCAACGTAAGAGACGTCTGCCTGACGCGAAGGACCGTAACGCTAAAGGCCACTACTCGGCGGTTTATACGCAGTCAACAAACGCAAGAGTTCAGGGGTCAGCAGCGATACAGACCAAAGCGACGATGATTGCGCTTCAAGAGTTGTGCGATAGGAAGACGGCTGAAGGACGCGGAGAATGGCGGATATGGTGCGTGGTTCATGATGAAGCGCTGCTTTTAGTACCGGACACCATCACGCGAGAAGACGTGAAAGACTTCGAGGATGTCATGCTGAACACGTACGTTTTCGGAAACATTCCGAACAAGACTGATATCGAGATCTGCCGCAGATGGGGAAATGGTTTCTCGGTGGATGAATGGTTTAAAAATAGGGAGGCGGTTTAATGGGAAAGAAATACGTTGTAATCGACTTGGAAACGACAGGACTCGATTATCAAAACGATCAGATCATCGAAATTGGCGCGATTAAAATTGATGACTGGTGCGATGAAATTGATCGCTTCCACACAATGGTTGCGCTTGAGGAAGGCCGGGAGCTACCGGAATTTATTACGAAATTAACCGGAATCACTGCGAAGGATCTCGAAGATGCTCCGAGCGAAGCCGAGGCGCTTAATAGTTTACGAGAGTTTATCGGCGATTCTATCGTAGTCGCGCAAAATGCCCCGTTCGATCTTTCGTTTATTAGTCGAGGCGGGATCGAACCTGAACACTTTCATTGTACGCGAGCTATGGTTCGTTTTGTGGAGCCGGAGTTATCCGCGAGCTTGAAGGACGTGGTTAAGCGCAACAATATCGAATTGAACGGGCATCACAGGGCGCTAAACGACGTAGAGGCGACAATCGAAGTATTCAAACGTTATCTACCGCGTGTCGCTAAAGAATATAACGGTTTCCTAAACATCGTCCAAGATTCCGCAGATCGCCCGTTAAAATTCACGCCTAAAAACGCGATTGTCCGCAAAGTGCATTTGGTAGCGTTAGACAATACCGACCTAATGCGATTACTACGTGCTTTCCCGGAAGACCACGAAATGTTCTTTAAATTAGGCGGAATTATTGGTCGCGCAATGAAAGGACGTGATTAATTGACGAATTCAAGCGGAAGATCAGCCGCAAATTCACTGCGGGCACATTTATCGCAATCACAGCCGAAAGACATTGCGCAGGCTTTCATCGATCAGCTAGACGCCTACTATGCGCATCCAAGCTCGTCATATTACATCGATAAACTCGAACGTCGTTTCTACCAACAAAAATTGCAGCATCTCGGTTGGAAGCCGAATCCTGATCCGAATATAGTCACGTTTGGCGCGTCCGGCACCGACATGTGCGATCGTCAGGTCTTCTTCAAAAACAGCGCAACCAAGCCGGAGAAGTCCCATGATGAGCCTTTTCGCGGCAGACAGCGGCGCCAAGGTACGGCGATCGTCGACTTCGTGCAGCTCGATCTCATTCACATGCCGAAGCGTCTCGGCGATAAAGCCGAATTTACTATCGCAGAAACTGATGATGGGCAATACGCATTTGAAGACGCAGTGAAGGCGTGGAAAGTGTTCGAACGAAACGGAGTCAAGTTCGCCATCACCGCAAAGCCGGACGGCATTCTCGATTATCAGGGACGGCAGCTGCTATTCGAATACAAAACGAAGGCGACCGGTCTTATCGCAATGAACGGAAAGCTCGATTTCAAAGGCGCCGACAGCCATCATTTGCGCCAGGTAACGGCCGAGTCGCTGCTGTTCGGAATTAACGAAGGAATCATTCTCTACGAATCTACCGAAAAGCCGTCGTGGTTCTCGGACGAAGATAAGAAGAGCGTTCCGAAGACGCGCAAGACCTGGGCGGACGGCAAACCGAAGCCGGACCTGCGGGCGTTCCACTTCGTCATTACCGAGGAGATGCAGGAGGCGTTACTCGCGGACTTAGCGGAACAAGCGCGGTTAGTTTACGAAAAACAGATTCCGCCAATGACGATCGAAATGACCGGAAAATGCGCGTTCTGTGCATTCAAAGGTCACTGTAAATCGCAATTGACGGACGAAGAAAAGCGAATGTTATTCGAGGCTGAACGACGTTATGCTACGTCGAACTTGGCGGGCAAGTACGATCATAATAACTTGCGAGAATACTTGGCGGATGTACAAGTCGAAGAGGAGGCGGAATGATGAGGTCAGTTGTTAAAGCGAAAGTTATCGAAGGTTGGAACAATGATCAGCTTAACTATGGGATACAGAAGTTTATTGACGAATGTGTTGCTGAAGGTTTGTGTGTTGATGTTAAAAACACATATACGTTGACTGCTGCTGGACCTGTTTTAATTGTTGCGTATAGGGAGACCCGATGAGTAGCGCCAAGCCTATCCGGGTCCTCGGCCTTGACCTTTCGTTAACATCGCCGGGATTCGCGATCATCGAAGCAAAGGGCGGAAAAGCTCGCCTCATAAAATCTGCCCACTTTAAAACGTCCGCATCAACCGATCAGCCGTTGCGCTATGAGGAGATCGAAGCCTTTACGTTGCTATTTGTTCGCGATAATCAACCGTTCGATGTGGTCGTTCGGGAGATATGGCCGCCAAGCCGCAACTACGCGCAGAACAATAAGATTCACGGAACATGGTCGTCGATCGAGCGGGCGCTGTACAGATACGGATACGATATTGACGTACATGTGACGCCGGCTAACGTTAAGAAGACGGTCACCGGAAACGGAAACGCAAAGAAGCCGCAAGTTGCCGAGAGCGTTCGGGGATGGCTCGGATTGCCGGACGACCACAAATTCGCAACGGACGATCATAGCGATGCGTGTGCGGTGGCGCTGACGTATCTGATTCGCGAGAAGATTATTAAACCGAAGGAGGAAACGCGATGATTGACGGAAAAGTTTTTCGGGTTGGAGGCGTTGATTACTCGGTCAAATTAGTACCGGAACTGAATCGTCTTCATAACCTTTGGGGGCAGGTAACGTATCAAGATACGAGTATTCAGATCGAGAAGGAGCTATCGCCTTCGCGTATCAATAACGTTTTAATTCACGAACTTACACACGCAATTTTTAACGAATCGGGGTTTATGGAGCAGGACGAGGACGTTATCAACCGTGTGGCTACCGTTCTCCATTCGGTTCTTCGCGACAATGATTTCGGATTTATACGAGAAAAGGAGGGCGAATAGATGGACAAAGCGATGGAGTATATCGATAAGCTGGCGGCAAAGCTCGGAGTTGCGGCCGAGCATGTATACGGAGTTCTCGTTAAGCAGCAGATTGTAAATGGAGCTATCGGGGTTGTGGGTACTATTGCAGCGCTTATTTTTCTTGGGATCGTTTTTACTAAACTATTGAAAAAAGGGATAGAACACAATAAAGTGATAGATTCTTTCGATACAAGTCCATACACGCTAGTTTCGATACCTGTCGGAGTAGCCTTAGGGATAACTGCTATTGTAAGCTTTTTCGTTATCCCTATCGGAATAAATCAGATGATCAACCCGGAATACTACGCGATCAAAGAAATCCTAGACACGATCGGAGGGAAGTGATCGAATGTTTAAGCAGCGACTTATCGAAGCATTGGCGTATTTGATTGCGCTCATCATATTACTCGGTCTGTTTTCTGCGGGATTCTCGGCCGCTTACGTTATCGTAACGGCGCTGCTATCGGTTCCGGCGGTTGTCGCAATCGTTAAAGTCGGAGTCGCTATCGCAGTTGTCTTCGTGGTGACCGCGCTACTGATCGGATTGGCGGACCGACTGTTTCGCGAACATAAACACGATCAAAAGAACGCTAAGGAGGAAACGCAATGACGTACGAATGTTACGGCGTACCGGCCGCACAATTGCGGAAGTCCTTGCGATGGCTTGACGAACAACTTATCGATGTTGATTACGCAATCAGCCGGCACGATACGAAGCTGGTCGAATTAAGAATCGAGCGTGACCGGATTCTGGCGCGAAAAGACGAAATAGAGGCGGAATTAAAACGGAAGGAGTCGATCGAATGACACGCGAAGAGATCGAAAAAATGATAGCGGATTTGGAGTTCGAGATTGATACTCACGAGGACGAAATCGAGGCTCTCCGGGACGACATTCGTTACCTCGAAGATAAGATCGAGGCGGCAGAGGACGAAATCAACGGACTACAGTACGAACTATCGAAATTAGAAGACGGAGATGATTCCGAATGACATACGTTGCGATAGCGTGCCTGCTTTTCTTTGCGTGGATTACGGTGACGGTCGAAGCGAAAACAACGAGAGCTAAACTCGCGAAGATAGTCGTCCTGATTATGTACGCAATTCCTATCGGAGTGTTGGTGGCGTCGTTATGCTAATCGCCTATTACTCGCTGGCTGGCAACGTTCGCCGATTCGTAGCCAAGACCGGCCTGCCTGCAGTCGAAATCAAGGCCGATATGCTCTTAACGGAACCGTTCGTCTTGGTAACGGGGACTTACGGCTTCGGTCAGGTCGCCGGCACCGTTTGGGACTTCCTCGCGGACAATGGCGATTTAATGGCGGGCGTGGCTGCGTCAGGCAATCGTAACTGGGGCGATAACTTCGCCAAGGCTGCGGACTTGATTGCGGAAGAGTACGGAGTGCCGATCGTCCACAAGTTCGAACTTGCGGGCACGGCGGAGGATGTCGCTAAAGTTCGCGAGTTTGTGAGCGAATATTTACGGAAAGGGTGAGAGCTATTGACGAATAAGCACGCGAAGTATATCGAACTTAATAACGAAATTATGATACGGAAGAACGGCGGCTTTCAATTCGAAAAGGATGCCGAAGCCGTCCGTAGTTATTTCATAGATTACGTGAATCAGAATACGGTATTTTTCCACGATCTGCGCGAAAAGCTCGATTATCTGATCGATAACGATTACTACGAGCGCGAAGTCTTCGAGCCGTATACGTTTGACGAGATCAAAGCGGTCTACAAGGCGGCTTATGCGCACAAATTCCGTTTCCCTTCGTTTATGAGTGCGTTTAAGTTCTACAACGACTATGCGCTCAAGACGAACGATAAGAAGAAGATCCTCGAACGCTATGAAGACCGCATCGCCATCTGTGCGCTGTTCTTCGCGAAAGGAGACGCAGCCAAGGCGATCGAGTTTGCGGAAATGATGATCCGTCAGGAATATCAACCGGCCACGCCAACGTTCTTGAATGCCGGTCGGAAGCGACGCGGAGAGTTAGTGTCGTGCTTCCTTCTCGAAGTTAACGATTCCTTAAACGATATTCAAATGGCGATCGGAACAGCGATGCAACTTTCGAAAATGGGCGGAGGCGTAAGTTTGAATTTATCGAAGTTGCGAGCGAAAGGTGAATCGATCAAAGGAATCGAGAACGTAACGAAGGGCGTCGTTGGAGTTATGAAACTCCTCGATAATGCCTTCCGCTATGCAGATCAGCAAGGCGCAAGAGCGGGGGCAGGAGCAGCATATTTGAACGTGTTCCATCGCGATATCAACGATTTCCTCGATACCAAAAAGATTAACGCAGATGAAGACGTCCGGGTCAAGACGCTGTCGATCGGCGTTGTCATTCCGGATAAGTTCATCGAACTAGCTCGAGATGACCGGGACGCATATGTTTTCTATCCACATACGGTCTATAAGGAATACGGAAAACATCTTGACGAAATGGATATCGGAGAAATGTACGACAAACTCGTCGAGAATCCGAATGTCCGCAAAGATAAAATCAATCCGCGTCAGCTACTCGAAAAGCTCGCGATTCTGCGGTCCGAATCGGGATATCCGTACATCATGTTCGAAGATAACGTAAACGCTGCTCATGCGCTGAATCACATTTCGAAGGTTAAATTTTCGAATTTGTGTTCGGAGGTGCTTCAGGCATCGCAGGTATCCGAGTACTCCGACTACGGCGAAGAGGACGCAATCGGTCTCGACATCTCGTGCAATCTCGGCTCGCTGAACATTGCGAACGTCATGGCGAACAAGTCGATCGAGCAAACGGTTAAGCTCGCGGTCGATTCGCTGACGGTCGTATCGGAATCAACGAATATCAAGAACGCGCCGGCAGTCGCGAAGGCTAACCGTCAGATGCGTTCGATCGGACTCGGAGCGATGAACCTGCACGGATATCTTGCGCAGAATGGGATCGCTTATGAATCGGAAGAGGCTCGCGACTTCGCTAACGTATTCTTTGCGCTCGTTAATTATTGGTCGCTGGTGCGGTCGATGGAGCTTGCGAAGGAAACCGGAAGCACGTTCGAGGGATTCGAAGGATCAACGTATGCAGACGGCAGCTACTTCGATAAGTACATCGCAGAGGACTTCCGTCCTAAAACGGAGAAGGTCGCGAAGCTGTTTGAAGGCGTTGAAATTCCGGAACGCATCGATTGGGTTCGCTTGGAGGATAACGTACGGAAATACGGACTCTACCATTCGTATAGACTTGCGATTGCGCCGACGGGATCTATTTCGTATGTGCAGTCGGCTACGGCGTCAGTCATGCCGATTATGGAGCGCATAGAGGAACGGACATACGGAAACTCCAAGACGTATTATCCGATGCCGGGGCTAAGTGCGAAGAATTGGTTCTTCTACAAGGAAGCGTACGACATGGATATGTTTAAAGTCGTCGATATGATTGCGACAATTCAGCAGCATGTCGATCAAGGCATTTCATTTACGCTGTTCCTGAAGGATACGATGACGACACGCGATCTAAACCGAATTGACCTATACGCACATCACAAAGGGATCAAGACGCTCTATTATGCGCGGACTAAAGATACGGGGCAGGAAGGTTGCCTGTCATGCGTGGTTTAAATTATCAGATTGATAGGAGGTGGTATTGATAGTGAGCGAACCAACTAATTTCGTTAAGGTTTACTGCGATCTCATTTTGAAGAAAATCGCATCGAACATACTCTCTAATCAAAACAAGAAAACAAAAGCCTTAAATATAGCTATGAATACAGCCGAAACAGGGCAACAAGTCAGAACAGCGAGGCATTGGCGAGCGGTGGGAGACATTGAATTTTACTACGAGGAAATCCAAAAAGGATTTCAGCAAATGAAGGATCTTGATGAATTAACCGGGTGGAGCGAGAACTTGCATCAAGACAGGTTTAAGTTCATGCGAGATAAATATGAAGACATATTGAACGAATATTTAAGCAGACGCAGCTAGTAAATCCGAAAAATAACAAAAAGAAGGAGGACGAATAATTGACGCAATATACAGCGGCCAACTGGTCGCAACACGAAGATGGATTCACACAGATGTTTTACGAACAGAACGTTAAGCAGTTTTGGCTTCCGGAAGAGATTTCGCTGAATGGCGACCTTCTAACGTGGAAGTATCTCGGCGCTAACGAACAGGATACGTATATGAAAGTTCTCGCGGGTCTAACGCTACTCGACACGGAACAAGGAAACACGGGAATGCCGTTAATTGCCGCCCAGGTATCCGGTCATCAGCGCAAAGCCGTCCTGAACTTTATGGCGATGATGGAAAACGCAGTCCATGCGAAGTCGTATTCGAACATCTTCATGACGCTTGCGCCAACGGAGAAAATTACGGAACTGTTCGAATGGGTGAAGACGAATCGATACTTGCAGCGAAAAGCCGAAGTCATTGGTGGGCTATACAACGCGATTAAACCAGGCGATGACATTTCGCTTTACAAGGCGATGGTCGCTTCTGTCTATCTCGAAAGCTTCCTGTTCTATAGCGGCTTTTATTATCCGTTATATTTCTACGGTCAAGGAAAACTGATGAACAGCGGCGAGATCATTAATTTGATTATCCGCGACGAAGCGATCCACGGCGTCTATGTCGGCTTACTCGCGCAGGAAATTTATAATCGTCAGTCTCCGGACGTACAGCTCGAACTACGCGACTTTGCTATCGAATTGCTTGCGAAACTCTACGAAAACGAGATCGCCTACACCGAGGATCTTTACGATCAAGTCGGACTGACTCACGACGTTAAAAAGTTCGTCCGATACAACGGAAACAAAGCGTTGATGAATCTCGGCTTCGATCCTTACTTTGCCGATGAAACACCGAACCCGATTGTAATGAACGGGTTAAGTACAAAAACAAAGTCCCACGACTTCTTCAGTCAAAAGGGAAATTCTTACAAAAAGGCTACAGTCGAGGCGCTCCAGGACAGCGATTTCTATTTCGAGTAAGCGTCCATTAACGAAAATATATACGCAAATATTAACGAGGAGGTTTTCGAATGAACGTAAATATTAAACGCCTGTCACCCGATGCACAAATTCCTCAATATGCTCATGCTTCCGACGCTTGCTTCGACCTAGTAGCGGTAGAAGACGTCATTATCGAGCCGGGAAAAACCGCGCTAGTCAAAACGGGGCTAGCATTCGAGATTCCGGAAGGCTACGAAATGCAGATTCGGCCGCGTTCGGGCATTACATTGAAGACGCCTTTACGCGTTCAGCTCGGTACAGTTGACGCGGGCTATCGGGGCGAGGTCGGAGTGGTTGTCGATAATATCTCGCCGTTAAATATGGAAGTTCCCTTCGACTATGGACCGATAATGGTTACCGGAGAGATTTATAGAATGAACGGAGAATTGCCGCAGTTTTCGTACATTATCCGCAAAGGCGATCGTATCGCCCAAGCCGTAATTAAGCCGGTCGAGCAGGCGGCTTTTACGGAAGTTGATGCGCTCGGCGATAGCGATAGAGGTGCGGACGGTTTCGGGAGTAGCGGCGTCGGAAGTCCGCACCCGGAATATTTCGGAGGGCTGATGGGAAAGGAGCTGATATAATGGCGCAAACATACGCCTGTTTCTTGAACGGAAAATTCTATGGCGCGGGCGACCTCGACTATATGAACGAGCTGTTTCGCGATTATGTTGTCACTCACGGGTTTTACGGAAAAGACGATTGTACCTTTCGGATCACTACGAAAGAGAAGGCGTGGGACATAGTTACGCAATCTATTAACGAACAATACCGAAGAGTTTTCGAAAGTCTAGCGAAGGAGGACGAATAAATGGCGGAAACTAAAATGAACGTACAACTAATCGCCCATACACTAGTTTCAGAGAAATTTGCGAAAATGTTCGCGCTTAACGAAACTGAGGACGCATTGACTGACGTTGGCGAATTATTTCGTGAGGGCGTAACTGACGGCCAAGCGGTCGCCCTAACCGCAATCAGAACGTGCTACAGCGCCAACAAGCCGTCTGAAATCGTCGCAAAGGAAGGCGCCAAGTATTTCGGCTCCAAAGCGTCAGATGGCGGCGCAGGCACCGACGCCGACCGCCTATTCCGAATGATCGTCCGTTCCGGTCACACGTCGACCCTCGAACACCTAACGTTCACCTTTGCGATTGAAGGCGTAAGCCGGGCGTTATTGGCGCAGCTTACGCGGCATCGCGTCGGTTTTAGTTTCAGCGTCCAGTCACAGCGGTACGTGCGGATGGGAAGCAATGATAAGATCGGCGGGTTTGATTACGTAATACCAGATAAAATCGATGATCCGGAAGCTGACGCCGTTTTTATCGCGGCAATGCAAGACGCACAGCGGAAATATGACGAATTGAGAGCGTTAGGAGTGCCTGCGGAAGATGCCCGCGCCGTCCTACCGCAAGCAGCCGCAACTAATCTCGTAATGACTGTGAATCTACGGTCGTTACTCGAATTCTATTCGAAACGTAAGCCGGGCAAAGGTGCGCAAAAGGAGATCGCTGACCTAGCGGAAGCCTTGCGTCAGGAAGTCGTTAATGTAGAGCCATGGACGAACCAATTCTTCGAGGAGGTGTAAGCATCGGTATCCTAACGAATTTCACGCTAACAGCGCAGCTATTCTCCGGACATTGTCCGGCAGAGCAGCCGCCAAAGCCGCCATGGCTTACGCCAGAGGAAGCGGCCATACAACGCAACGAAGAATTAACGAAAGAGATAACGAAAAAGGACGCGCAGATACAGGCGCTTGTGGACGAAATCAAGGCGCTGAAGAAAGCGAAGAAGCCGACCGCCACTAAAACGTCAGCATGGCGGACTTTCACCGCAACAGCTTATACGGCCTTTTGTGCGGAAGGCTGCACCGGCATCACCAAAACGGGAGTCGACGTCAGCCATTCGATCTATTATGAAGGAGCGCGCGTCATAGCGGTCGATCCGTCTGTGATAGCGCTTGGCTCTACGGTAGAAGTCCGACTCGCTGACGGTTCGAGCTTCCGGGCGAAGGCGATCGACACGGGAGGTGCGATTAAAGGCGCACGACTCGATCTGTTGGTCGCGAATGAAGCCGACGCAGTACAGTTCGGCCGGCAGTCGGTAGAATTGCGGGTGATCAAATGAAAATCGAATATGTTCCGGAATTAGACGCTTACCGCGTAGGTGAGCTTATCACAACGGATAGAGAGTTCGCTGAGAAATTTCTACGGATGGCGGAGGAACTCGCAAAAGCCGGCCAGATGGCGCTAGATATACCGGAACCAAAATCGCGGCAAGTGTTTGCGGAGTGCGTAAGACGAAAATAAACGGGAGGTTGAACTAATGAAACGGATTTTAGACGCATGCTGTGGAAGCCGTATGTTCTGGTTTAATAAGCAGCACGATGATGTTTGCTACATGGACATACGGCAACTAAGCGATACATTAAGCGATGGTAGAAAGTTAGAGGTGAGCCCTGATGTATTAGCCGACTTCCGAAACATGCCGTTTGAGGACAATTCGTTTTATCTAGTCGTTTTTGATCCTCCACACTTACTTAAAGCTGGCGAAGGTTCTTGGTTGGCCAAGAAGTACGGAAAGCTTGAAGAAAATTGGAAATATGATATTGCGCAAGGGTTTAGAGAATGTATGAGAGTGCTGAAACCAAACGGCACGCTTGTTTTCAAATGGAATGAAGATCAAATCAAATTAAGCGAGATTCTTAAAGCCATAGATTTTAAACCGCTATTCGGAAACCGGAGAAGTAAAACACATTGGCTTGTGTTTATGAAAGATTAAATAGGAGGGCGATATTATGACGAAAACTAACGAAAAAATTCACGTATTGGCTGACGAATCACTTGGCGGAATCAAACGCGAATATGTAGAGGTCGATAGGAAGGCGAAGGTTGGCGATATGGTAGTACTTCCAGGCGAGGGCAATTCGGCAGAGCATGTTGTAGAAGTCCGAGGTTTTGAGGGCGACTATAAACTCGAAAGCGGGTTTTATATACGTCAGGATTTCGTAAATACTCTCGAACCGACCAACATCGTCCACATTGACGGACCTGACGGTACGGAGCGCTACGAAATGGTCGACCGCAAGGCGGAAGTAGGCGAGAAGATTGTCGTTGTAGATGACGAGGATTCTTCGGAGGAGTTCGGAAATTTTCGAATTGGTGAAGTAGGTACGGTTGAAAGCTACGCAACGGATGACACTTACTTCGGTGAATACGCTAATGTGCGAGTGTCGGACGAAAGGGATATTCCACTATATTTACATGAGTATCGCGTCCTTGTCCCGTTAGAATCCTCCGAAGAACAACCGCAGCCGTCCGACCCGATCGACGTTATCGCTAACCTAGCGACGCGTGTTGCGGAATTGGAACGTGAGAATAAACGGATCAAGGAAGACCTCGGATGGGACGAAATGGGTCCGGGTAGAATCGCCAATCTACGGAATGACGTTTCGGATATTCGCCACGATATCGCTAAGCTGGAGGATAGAATCGTACACGATTATGCTACAAACGAGGATGTGACCGATTTTCTATACGAAAAAGTTAAACGTCTACAAGACGAAATCGACACGCTGCACAAAGACAACCGGAGGCACGGCGAAGAATTAGCGAAAATTAAGGATCGTATTGACGATTTTCAAGACGCTGAAAATGACCGGATCTACAATCTTTACGCCATTACAAACGGTAAGAGGGATGAAAAGGTGTTCACAGCCGAAGAGGTTGCCGCACTTCTTAACGCAATGAGGGAACGCCGATGAAGATCGCCCTCACCGCACCACTTCGCGCAGGCAAGTCGCTGGCCGCAACGTATATCTCGCTTCACTACGATTTCCAAGCGTTCGCATTCGGCGACGAACTAAAGGACGCATTCCACCGAGCATTCCCTAACGTTCCGAGGAATCCGAAGCCACGCGATCATTACCAAGAGTTCGGACAGTGGGCGCGGGAAGCCTTCGGAGAGGACGTATGGATCGACGCTCTCATGCCGAAAATAGCCGCCTATCTCGAACGCCATCCTTGCTCATGCGGCAATAACACGTCACTGAAGAATCGCGTAATCATAGACGATTGCCGGCAGCCTAACGAATATCAGCGTCTGAAGGACGAAGGTTTCGTATTTATCCGCATAACAGCACCGGTCGATCTCCGTATTGAACGCGCTAAAAAAGCCGGCGATGCTTTCGAGCTTGCCGACTTAGACCATCCGACTGAGCTTGCCGTCGATAGTTTCGAAGTTGATTACGAAATCGAGAACGTAGGCGAGCCGGAAGAGTTATACGCAAAGCTGGACGAGATTATGGCGGAACTTATATAAGGGGGACGACATATGGGCGACTTTAACTTAACGCCGCAACTGCCGGCAAATGGACTGACGGTACTCGAACTATTCTGCGGAGGAGGACTCGGCGCAATTGGATTTAAAGCGGCCGGCTACGATATTGTAAAGGCGCTGGACTTCGATAAGAATGCCGTCAAAGCCTACCGCCACAATTTCGGTGATTACGTAGAACAGGCGGACATTAACGAAATTGATATCGATAGCTTGCCGGACACAGACGTAATCTTCGGCGGTCCTCCGTGCCAAGACTTCTCGGTTGCGGGTAAAGGCGCGGGAGCAGATGGCGAACGCGGTAAATTAATCTTCCGTTACCTCGAAATTATTGAGCGCAAGCAACCGAAAGCCTTCGTATTCGAAAACGTGAAGGGGCTGATTACGAAGCGACATCGCCCAACATTCGATGCCCTTATCGAAAGATTTAACGAAATAGGTTACGAGATTAGTTGGAAAGTGCTGAGCGCGTGGGATTACGGAGTAGCCCAGAAGCGAGAGCGAGTGTTCATCGTTGGAATACGAAAAGACCTCGGAATCACTTTCGAGTTTCCGAAGCCGTTAGAAGGCGATTATCAAACGAAGGTATTACGGGATGTTATCGGAGATCTGCCGGAGCCGGGAGTTCAGCTAAACGATAAGCAGATCGCATACTTAGACCGCAATCCGGCATCAGTTGCGAAAAATCGTCCGGTTACGATGGGAGAGCCTTCGCGAACTATTCCGGCAGTTATGGGCAAAGGAGTTCCTTACGGTTTGTTTTACGCTAACCACGATGAAAAATCTTACTGGACGCCAAAAAGCGAATACACCTACGATCAAGCTAATCGCGTTCAATCGATGGATAAACCGTCGAATACAATTCCAGCGCATCACAACAACGGTCAGCCGATTCATCCGACCGAAGCACCACGACGTTTCACAGTCCGTGAATGTCTCCGAATCCAATCTGCGCCCGATACTTACGTCCTGCCAGACGATATCTCCTTATCGGCACAGTATCGGATTGTGGGAAACGGAATCGCTTCGCGTGTTGCGTGGTATGTAGGGCGAGCTCTTGCGGAACAGCTACTCGTCTAACTGAAACGCGTATGTGTGCTTCGGATAGGCCAGGTACGGTTGTTTAGACGCCTCGCCATCCCCGATCAAATAATAGCGTTGCGGAAGCTTATCGACATCAATGCCGACCTTGCGTAAGAACGGCCTAGCCGACACGTTACCGCGCTTATCGAACTTAAACGGCTTGACGTCCGGCTGATTAACGAGTTCGGGCTTTCCGACCACAATGCGGTTTGCTTCTGCGTCATATGCAACCGTAAGATAAAACGGTCCGTCCGCAGGTAATCCGATGATTCGCCGGGCACCAGCCGAAATAAACAAACGTCGATGCTTTTCGATTGTTATATACGCTTTGAGGTTGCGTTCAAAGTCGTTTGATATCCACGTAAGAGCCATATCGAATCTCCTTACGAAAGTATTTACGTTAAGTATAGACGGATTAGTTACCGATAGTCAACAGTAGTGTGCGGATTGTTAACGAAAAAGGAGGCGGTTGTTATCGGAAAAGTCAAAATCGATCTACACCGAAAGGATCGCGAATTTGAAACGACATATGCGCTAGACAATGCGGAGGGCGTCAAAACGTTGCTCTCCGATTATCCGAAGTTCGTCAGCCGCAAACGACTCGGAGAATACGAAGCTGCCGAAGTGCTGCTCGATCTGCACAACGCGATTGAGCTTGCGTATCTGACCGACAGGCAGCGCGAAGCTATCCGGCTTGTATATTTCGAAGACCTGACGCAAGTGGAGGCAGGGAAACGGATGGGGATCGGGCAGGATGCCGTGTTTAAACATATCGATGCTGCTGCGGATAAGATCGCGGATATTTACTACTATTGGGCGGGACATGGCGAAGGATACTCGATGGGAGGACGAATTAATGGATAAAGCACTATTGCACGAAATGATTACCGAATTATATCAACGAACAAAGGCCGGAGAATTGGATCGTATTGAACGTATTAAGGAAATTAACGCACTTGTGGAAGCCTACCACGATTCAGTCGGCAAATCTCCGGACTCCGCCGCACTTGAACGTATGGCGAATCTTATTATCTACGAGGAGCTTTCGGACCCTCATCCGGATAAAATGGCTCGCGAAGAGTATCCGATTATGAGTGAAACCCAACGGGAGGAACGTATTAAGTCGGAAGCGTCCGAAAAACTTGCCGAAGAGTACGGTGCAGATGGCCGAAATTATAAAGTTCCGACGCGAAGAAAACGTTCTTCTTATGAATCTAAGTTCGTTGACAAGGCGGCTAGATCGCGAAATAAAGAACGCCGAAAACGATATAACGATTTCGTAAAAGGAAAATCCGAAGGACAATTTACGGTCAATATCGCAACCGGCGAAAAAATTATTCATTAATTGTTCCGTTTTAATCCGTTTTGCTGGCTATACGTTATGAGGGCGCCAAATCCGCGCTCTTTTATTTTGCGAAAAAGGAGACGATATTTTGAAAAGATTACGAGTAGTAAACGCAGAGACAGGCGAAGATCTATCGACAGACTACACGCTAAGGCACCGGAACCAGGACGACGCCTTCCGGGAACAGCAAAAGCAGGCTACGGACAGACGCGACTTTTCCAACGCCAATATGTCTAATATTCACGAAGTATATGACGCTCTCACAACGGCCCAGTGCGGGTATTTGATGTTGCTGCAATGCTACGTCGACTATAACGGTGTTCTCGTTAAATCTAGCCGCGATAAAACTCCGATGACCACGGCGGATATGATGTCCGTTCTACAGCTCGTAAAAAAGCCGCGAACGTTTTACGATTTCTTGAGCGCGTGTACTAAGCACGATATTATCAGGGAAGAAGACGGTATATACTCGGTGAACGAACGCTACCACTTCAAAGGTAACTTCGGAAGCCAGTACGTTGTCAAATTGTACACCGCGAAGATTAAGAAGGTATACAGCGAAGTGAAGGCGACAGACATCGGCTTGATCTACCGGATGCTGCCGTTCATCCACTACGAAACAAACGCTCTGTGCGCCAATCCTTTCGAAAAGAATCCGAAGCATATCCGATGGTTCAATAAGAAAGAGCTAGCGGCAGCGATCGGAGTAACGTCGGATACGCTTGGCCGACGGTTGAAACAGATGAAATTCGATGGGGAGTTCGTTGTTGCGCGAATAAAGGTCGGCAGCGAACCGGAGCGATATACGTTCAATCCTAACGTGTTTTATCGACAGTCCAAAGCGCCAGATAAGACGCTGCTTGCGATGTTTAACGTGAAGAAACCGTAAATAAACGAAAAAGGGCGCCGTAATTGGCGCCTTTCTTTTTATATGCTCTTTTTCATCCCACAGCGGCGGCACTCACGTAAGAAAACGCCATCTTTTACCGAACTCTTAAAAAGCGTATAATCGCAGTTGTCGCAGCGGCCATGATGAGCGTCCGGATACTCTTTGTAGTCGTATACAATCGTCGTATCATAGCCTTTTGTTTCGTATTCCACTCGTCCTCAACCTCCGACTATTAGAATACGACATTAGCTCGGGGGATTCAACGCCGTAGACAACGATTTTCCCACGAAATTAAAGCGTAGGAGCCGCCGGAATCTGTTGCGGGTATATTAGGTATCAGCGGCCGCTTAACGCCTGATTTCGTGTGTTATTCGATAACCTTAATCGCCTTAAATCCGCTGCCATTTTCGTATTGATCCTTCGTAAAAGTAACGCTAATTCTATCGCCAGGCTTTGCGTCTGTGACTGCCGGGTCGAAACTAAAGCCGCCGTCATCCGCTGAAACCGCGTAATCTTTTCCTTCGACAATATATTCGCGCTCAACCGTTTCCTGAGCGTCTTTGGCTTCGGCTGCCATGTCGTCAGCCACGCGATAAGCAATATCGACATCTTCGTTCAGCTTTGCGGCGTAAAAGCCGAGAGCCGCGTTGCCTGCGATTGATAGGCCGAGGATGGCCGTTAAAAGTTTCGTTTTATTCATCGTCATGACCTCCGCAATATATGATTAGAATTCGTAAAAATTAGAATGTATGAGCCGCCAACCATCGGCGGCTTGTAACCGTCCTTATTCGCGTTCGGTGTCTTTATCCACGATTGTGTATCCTAGACATGTAAGTGCAAAATCAAAACCTAATTTATATGCGTGATTTTCGTTCTTGAACTGCATATCAGGACTTTTGTAGAGATCGAGCATGTACTCGATTTCATCTGGTGCTAGCACTGGCGCATCGGGACTTATCCGTTCAATATCAATTCTCATTATCGTTTCCTCCTCGATTTTAAAATTAAAAGTATAGCTAAAACGATCGCTGATCCGAGGCCGACGTAGTCCAGGACGGACAGCCGGCCGAAGTTCATATCCGCAATCCAGGCGAGCAAGACGACAACTAACAAAATTTCGGTGGTATCAATTCGTTTCATTCGTGTTATAATTGATTGACAAGGGGCTTGCGCCCCTCGTAGCTTATGTTCGGCGACGGTTCTTCGTGGTGGGAGATCGTCGCTCTTTACTTTCGGCTTTGGACTGATCGTCCTTTCGCATCTTGCGGAGTTCAAGACCGAGCTTGATAATTCCGAGCCAAGATGCGGCGATTGCCGAAAGCTTCATGACTATGTCAATCAATTACGTTCACCTCCTTTCGTTAATTCTATTATAACGCATTACCGTTATAACGTCAATACGTTATTTACAAAAATATCGCTTTTACGATATAATTATCGCAGGAGGTGCCGGCAATGATCGTTAAAATAAAGCTAGCCGAGCTACTTGATCGGAAGGATATGTCGCAAAAGGAACTCGCTGAACTAACCGGAATACGTCCGTCTGCAATCAGCGAACTATGTCGCGGAATTAAGGAACGAGTACAACTCGACCACCTTAGCCGGATTGCGACCGCGTTGAACATAACGGACATACGGGAGCTTATCGACCTAGACGAAGACGCTGACGAATGATTGGCGTCTATTTCTTCGTGTTATTATCGTATATTTATGCGTTTATATGAATAATAATACGATAGATATGACGGTGAGAGGTCGGGTGATTATCGTCTTATTCTCAATTAGAATAACGTAATTGATAATGAACACGATCTTATTCGCACAAATCGGCCAAAAACACGACTTTATTCGCACAACCGAAAATGGGGTTCGCGCTTACAGCCGCAAGGGATACAGCGATTTTGAGTCCGGAATTACTTCTTAGTCTTCTGAATTCGAAGACTAGCGGGAACTACGTTTCACTCCGTCCCGCAGAAACGCAATCATGTATATTGTATAAATAATTGTATCGCGATAAAGGTCTTAATAATATCCGCGGACACGGAGGAGCGTAAGCGACGGAGTGGCCGCTATGTTTTAAAACAAACGGAAAGGAGTCCGTAAAACTAGCGAAAATAATTACGCTATCTTATCGATAACTACGCATATTTTACGTCCGTAGTTGTCTATACGTAATAGAAGGACGTAAAGCTACGTAAACTTAACGGAAAGGAGGGCGGAGAATTGGCTCGGAAACTTAGCGAAAAACAGATCGCTGCCATAACGATTTTAGCACAGCCGAAAAGAGGCGGAATGACTTACGATCAGATTGCCGAAGAAGTAGGCGTAAGTAGGCAGACGTTATATGAATGGCGGCAGAATGATTCGTTTAATGACGAACTAAAGCGTCAGATTATGCGGAACACTCTCGATCGTTTACCGGAAGTAATGGACTCCATACCGGATCATATCATTAACGACGGAAATGCTGCGATGTTTAGAACGCTGTTGCAGGCGCATAGTATGCTTACGGATAATGTAGTCGTAGAGAATAAGAACGGCAGCGATACGGATATAGACGAGATGAAGGCGCAGATAGAGCGTATGAGAGCGTTGCGTAAGGATGCCGAATAGTAGGCGCAGTATATAGGAAACGAATAGGATACGGAGGGTTTACGAGGGGTGACGGCGGATATTATTCTGTAAGCTGAAACCTCCTTGCGCGCGACCCTCCGATCACTTTGACGAAAGCCCATCCGTTTATGCAATATCTTATACATATCGCGCTGATCCTACCGAACATAAGAACGTTGATATGACGCGGTTTATACGCTGCATAAATAAAACGAAATACATAACGAAATACAACAACGAATGAACGTTTATATGACAACGATTGCGATGAACGTCAGTGTAACAGAATCCGATAGTGTTACACTCGATATACAAACGAATGAATACCGGATACACAACGAAGGAGGGGGCCGGGGAGGGAAAAACAAAATCCGCGGCTCCAGGCGCATCTTAAACGCGCATATCAAAAATTCACTTTGACTTTGCGGAGGTGCAGCCGATGTCACTAACGATAAACACTGTCGAACATAACTCGAATCCTTGGTCGCATAAAACGCTCGAACAACGCCTAATCGAATCGGGCGCGTATGACCTTCGCAAATATCGGAGAATCATCGATCTAGGGAACGGATACAGTCGCGTCGAACCGATGTGGACAGACGAAAGGCAGCCGCGATATGGAGATAGCGAAGAGGTCACGGAGAAGAGGCGTAGGCTACGAGAAACGATAGCATAACGATTTTCGCACGCAAATTACACGAAATTAGGCGTCTTAGCCTTCGCCGAGGGTATTCGGTAGGGTAACGGTTAGAATCGCTAATTTCGTGTAATTTTATACGTACCGGGCGCGTACCTCCTTACACGGGTCATTGAAAACCGCGCGAAATAAGAGGCGAGCGTTCGGAGCGCTTAACCTGACAAGAGCAACAGAAACGGCCTCACGGAAGGATTATAACCGGTCTTGCCTTCCGAAAAACCACGCTGCCCAACCTTGAGGCGGCGGGTGTTAATATTCAATACGTTCATATCTTGGCAGAATGAGCACGTATCAAGTGTGGCTGGGTTTCCGTCTTTACTGTACGTTCCGCAGTCAGGACACGTAGGTCTTGCGGATACAAGGATTGAAAGCAGCATTCTCTGGCACCTCCTTACCGGCGGTTTACCGGATTCGCGGGTCCGGTAGAAGTCCGCCTCTTTCGCCCTCATATTTTCTAAAATATTTGCCACTCGCGCTTTTAAATCTTTCGCAAATAGCGAACAGCTGGTATAATATTCCCTGAGAGGGTATATACTAGCACAAGCTGTATTCAAATCAGGAGGTGCTGGGTATATGAGAAAAGAGGGGGAGAAAGATATGAACGCATTAGCTTCAAAGAATTCCTTCAAGCCTTTGGATAAAAAGAAAAAAGCGTTATTAAAGAAATTCGTCGGTAGCTCATCATCAAAATTAGATTTGAACAAGGTCAGAGATTCCTGGAAATATGATAAAGATTGATTTTAATCGGAATTTTCGAGGGTTTTCCAATAAAGAGAAAATCTTGTTAGACACAGGTATTATACTCGCTCTGGCGAATGAGTATGATGCTTGGCACAACACAGTCAATAACCTCTTTGAAACTCATATTTTATCTGATGAAGACGATGAAAACAGTAAAGCGATTTTTCTTTTTGTTAATCCATTAATTATTAACGAGGTAACCCATCTAGCAGGTCGTCCTCTTGAGTCTTACCGAAGAAAGAAACCTAAGGAAGACTTTTCGAACATCAACCCTGAAAAAGTGGTCGATGAAACTATCAGCAACATAGAAGAGTTAATAGATAATGAGGTTTTTCTAGTAATTGACGGAAACAGAGAGGCGGTTATGGAGCAGTTCAAGCTCTACAAAGACTTAGGATCAGCTGACGCCGCGAACGTTGCGATAGCAAATCAGCATAGCCTAAACTTTTTAACCGTAGATAGTAGACTAGCAGAAAACATATATCTTAAAAGAAATCAGTTAACGAATATTCATAAGGTATACACTACATCAGGTAAGTACAGGACTTATTAAGTCCAACGCAATCAGAACGAGGGCGATCCGAATATGGGTCGCTCTTTTTGTGCTTGCGATAAATAAGCCGGAACGCCTCTCAACGATGCGGACCAAGCCCGGTATTTAAAAACGTAAAGGAGACGATGTGGATGGCGGAATCAAAGCGCGAATCAATCGGCAAAATTAAAATCGACTTGGATGTATCCGACGCGATAACCGGACTCAAGGCGGTTCAACGCGAGGCAAAGGCGGCGACTAAGGCGTTGGCTGAATTGCGGGAGGAACAGGTGGAGATTAGCGTTGAAGAGGCGGCGCGTACTCTCGAAAAAGATCTCGGAAATACTAAGGTGGATGTGTCTCAGTTAGCAGAAGCGCTTCGAATACTCACTCCTAGCGAAGTTTATCGCGTTAGTGCGCAAGAAGCCGGGGAATCTATGCGGAAACTTCTCGATGAAATCAATAGAGGCGATTGTTGATGGAATTCGTAGTCATGATAGTGGATACACCGGATCAGGCGCGGATTATCGAAAGCGTATTTAAGGATCTCGACAATGATCGAATGCATTTCCGAGCTTTAGCAGTAGGCCAAGCGGCAGTCGGGTGGCAGTTTAAAGGAACGCGGCCAACGACGGTTATCCTTGCGTATAGCGAACTTAAAACGGATCAGGAGAAGAAATGGGAGCGGGAGGTCGTCGGAAACCTCGGATATGCAGACGAACATCCTACGAGGCAGACGAAATGGGTTTCGCTTCTGTAAACGAAAAAGCACCGAAGTCCTAAACCTCGATGCTTTCGTAAGCTTCCGATATTTCATCGGCCGTAATCCCGATATATCTCAACGTCTCACGCTCGCTTGAGTGGTTGAGTATCGACATAATGCGCGTGATATCAACGCCGTTCTCGTATAGGCGGTAACCAAACGTCTTACGGAGCGAGTGAGTACCGATGCCACCGATCTTTTCGTAAATTCCGGCCCGTTTGGCTGCGTCGTTTAAGATACGATAGGCCTGAACGCGGGTGATCGGCTTTCCGCCACCTTGCCGACTGGCGAATACGTAATCGTCGTCGTCACCTTCGAGTTGGTTAACGATTTTGAGAACGGAAGGGCTGAACGTAATCACACGTTTTTTCTTCCGTTTCTTCTCCCAAATCGTGATCGACTTATGGCCACGAAGCTCTCCGATTTTAAACTTTAACAAGTCGCTGATACGCAGGCCGAACGCAGTTCCTAGCTGCCCTAGGTTCCGATCACGGCCCGGCTTCAGCGCGTTTATAAACTTGTTGTAATCGCGTTTTGACTTAATCGGGAATACTTCGTTTGCCATTTTGCTCACTCTCCGTAACATAAAAATTATTTTGTTACACTCATATTAACGAAAAAGATAACGAAAGTCAATACGAAAAATGAAAGGAGGCGATCTTTATCGCATGGGTTGATGGTCGTTGGCTGAAGCGGGGTGAAAGAGAAGAACTCATCAACGTATTAACCGAATACTTGGACGCGCTCGACGAAACTTACGGCGATGACATTCCTGCGTCAGAGATCGCCGACTATTACGAAAAAGCGACCGAACTTGAGCGTCTTAAACGGATTCATCGTTGCGAGGGAAACTTGCTCGAATTTTCTATCGAATACTTCTCGGACGCACGCAACCCGGACAATGACGGCAATTGGGACGGCTTCGACGTCACGGATGTAAGCGAAGCGCCGGCCTTCCACGTAGAGATCTGCGACATCATGAACGTAGTATCTACCGAAAGAGTTAACGAAAAGATTGCGGCAGCAGCGCCGCGTTCGCACGCCAAGTCGACGTATCTTTCGAAAGCCTTTCCGGTTCATGAGATCGTTTATCGAAAACGGAAATACACGATCATCATTTCGGAGACGCCATCGGTTTCAAAAGCCAATATGGAGTGGATTCGTAATCAGCTTAAGTTTAACAAGAAGCTGCGCGAAGACTTCGGGCCGTTGCTGTCGCCGCAAGACCAAGCGAACATCATCGATAACTCCGAATCATTTATCGCGTGGCATCCAGATGGGGACAGCCGGAAACAATTAGCGCTCGTTCAGGCGGCTTCGACCGGTCAGGCGCTTCGTGGACGTAACTGGAACGGAACGCGGCCGGATCTCATTATATGCGACGACCTAGAGGATGCACGGCCGGGAGGAAACGCAAGTACGCCGGAACAGCGGTCGAACCTTCGCGACTGGTTTTCACAGACTGTAATGCCGTTAGGAGATCCGAAAGGAAAACGGACGGCCTTCGTTTACATGGGAACGACCGTCCATATGGATTCGTTATTGATGCACGTTCTTTATAAACGATCCGACTTCGTAACGAAAGTCTATCGCGCGATTATAAAGCAGCCGGAACGCCTAGATCTTTGGGAAAAGTGCCGGCTTATTTATATTGATCGCGATAATCCGAATCGACTTGCGGATGCAGAGCGGTTTTACAAGGAAAACGAGGACGAACTCTTACGCGGAAGCAAAGTTTTGTGGCCGGACGTCCAGCCGTTGTTTAAACTGATGCGTTGGAAATGGGATAACGGCTCCAAAGCGTTCAATACAGAGTACATGAACAACCCGATCGATGAGGAATCGATGATCTTTAACCCGGAAAAATTCACGTATCACAACGGAAATATCGACTATATGAAGTATGACGTTTCTCTCGCGGTAGACTTCGCGATGGGTAAAGAACGCGGAGACTATTCCGCAATTGCGATCGTCGCTACCGATAAGGTTAGCGGCTCTATTTATGTCATAGACACGTTTGGCCAACGATTAAAGCCGGACGAATTCTTGAAAGTCATCGTCGAGAAGGTCATCAAGTACCAGCCGACCATAATCGCGGCAGAAGCTCAGGCGGCGCAAGAATTTTTTGTCGATGAGCTGAAAAAACAGCTTACACACGCAGGCTATCCGGCAGATACTCGCGTCAAGAAAGTAAAACACCGAAGCCGAAAAGAGCTCCGTATCGAGGCGCTATTACCTTCTATTGAAAACGGAACAATCCAATTCGATCGGAAACATGCACTTTTGCTTGAGCAATTCGAGCAGTACGGTACGGGCGCCCATGACGACGTTATCGATGCTTTAGAAATGGCGGTTTCGGCCGTTGTGAAGTCGCGTAGAAGAAAAGGCGGCAACGTTGGAAATTATCGTTACTGAAAGGAGGCGTTTTAAATCGTAGTCATTGACCGAAATTTTATAAACCCGTTTCAATTTGTTCTCCCGATGGAAGAAGCGCTTGGATCGAAAGAATTTCAGCGCATTGTTGACGAAATCAAGCTTTACCGACGCTACGAAGGCGATCTGAACGTTTGGACCGACTACGTTAAGCCGAAAGAAATCGATTATGAACCGACGCAGCTTACGATGAACTACCCCCGGAAGCTTATCGATTCGACTGCGGCCTGGCAATTCGAGAAGGAACCGAAAGTGACCGTTCCTCCGGACGTTCTCGACGATCCTGCGGACATGGTTAAGCCGGGATACACGCCAAGTCCACTACAAGAGGAAGAAAACAGCCGGGCAAAGGCGAAAGAACGCTTGCTGACGTGGGTATGGGAAGAAAACCGGATGCACGAGAAGCTACTCGCAGCAGCAAAGGATCGCGCAATCAGCCGAACCGGCGTTTATGCTCGATTGCATTACGATACACGCCGCGGAGAAATCAAAATACTGTGGCATCCGTCGACCGAAGTTATCGCAGTTCATAACGAATGGGATGTCGATCAACTTGACGAAGTTCATTTCGTTGCGTGGTTGGACGAGGAGCAGACGAAGCTGTGGAAGCTATCGTACTACCTCGAATGGGAAGGCGATGAAGAAACCGGCAACTACGATTGCAAGATCGAAGAAGCGATCTACGATGACGGACTCAGTCTTGTCGAGAAACGAGTCGAAAGAAAATCGATGGGTCTCGACTTTATTCCGGTCGTACACATTCCAACGGAGAAACTTTCGGGACAGACAAGTGGCTTCAGCGAACTTGAAAAGCTTATCGAAACGGCCGACGAAATCGATCGGAAGCTATCCGACTACTCCGACGCATTGCGGTTTGAAATGTTCGCGATCACTCTGCTAACAAACGTCGAGTACGATCCGAAAAATCCGTTTAAGATTGCGCCGGGAGCCATTTGGGACCTTGGCGAAACGAGTAAAGAAATCGGAGAGCCTGACGCAAAGAAACTCGAAAGCGGCTTTAAATTTAAAGAGGCGATCGAGGCGTATCTTGATCGTCTACAGAAGCGGCTTCACGAAATAAGCGAGGTTCCGATGGTTAACACTGCGGACATGAACACGGGCGGCATAAACGATATGGCGCTCAAATTGCTGTACAGTTCGATTATTTCTAAAACACAGCGAGCATGGATCGTTTGGCAATCGCGATTACAGACGTTGAATGAGTATATTCTGCGGTACATGAAAGCCCGACAAGATCATCCTCGCTTTAAATATGAGAAAGAATGGCTTGCACAAGTTGATGACAATTACGGAAGCAAAATCGTATTCGGACTTCCGTTGCCGGAAGATCAAAAGGCTCTCGTCGAACAGTTAGGCGAAGAAATCGCCAACGAAATGGAATCGATTAAGGGCGCAATCGTCCGGAGCGGCAAGGATAATCCGGAAGCCAAATTTATGGAGATTTTACAAGAACGAAATCTGAAAAAACAGGCCGAAGATCCTTATAACGCAGCACAAGAATCAAACGAATAACAACGCTCTTGACCTACGGTATTGTCGGTAAACTGCCGGTTGTTGTTATTCGTAATCTACAGTCTACTCGGACTTTAAACGTGGAGGTACGATATGCCAAAATTTTTACCTTTAAACCTACAGTTTTTTGCGGAACAAACAGAACCGGAAGATCCTAATGCTCAACCTACGGCTGGGGAGCCGGAACCAAAACCGACAGAGCAATCGAAGACACCGGAAAAGACGTTCACACAGGCTGAACTCGACGAAATTCTTAACAAGCGTCTTGAGCGCGAGAAAAAGAAGCAAGCCGAACTCGAAGAAAAAGCGAAACGTCTTGAAGAGTTAGAAAAGGCTGAAGAGGAACGCAAAAAAGCGGAAATGTCCGAAACTGAACGACTTCGAGCCGAAAAAGAAGAAGCGGATAAAAAGGCGGAAGAAGCAGCAGAGGCGGCTAAAAAAGCGAAGGAAACGGCCAATCAGCGAATCATCAATACGGAGCTTCGCGCAATCGCTCGATCTCTTAACGCAAACGATCCGAACCAAGTCCTCGCGCTACTCGATAAATCTGCGGTCGAAATTGACGAAGATGGCAACGTAAAAGGAGCCGAAGAAGTGGTCGCTGCTTTTAAAGAGTCAAGTCCGTGGATGTTTAAGCAGCCGATCGGGGCCGATGCGTCTGGAGGAAGTAACCCAGCCAAAACCAACATTCAAACGGAGATTGTCGCGAAAGAGAAAGAATTGGACGAAACGAAAAAATTAGCGCTTAAAAATCCGCGTTATCTCGGAAAAGTAACGAAGCTCTACAACGAACTTCGAGAGCTAAAAAACAAACGGTAATTCAGTCGCCTTTATGGCGGCTTTTTTAATTACAAAAAAATCTTAGGGGGATTTATTCATGGCAGTTGCACAAACGTATGATTTCCAGCAACAAGTTCGTGATATGCAAGCGAACGTAGACTTAATTCTTACGAAGGCTCCGGTTCTTTTCGGTTTGATTGGAACAGGTGAAGCCCTAACGCAAACAAAGTTCGAATGGCAGAACGATTATTTGAACAGTGACACAGCAATTGCTAAAGCTGCCGCAGCAGCCGACGCAACCGAAATCCAGTTGGACGCAGGTGACGCTCGCAAATTTACAGAGAACGCACTTGTACAAAACGGTCTCGAAGTATTGCGCGTAACAAAAGTCGACGAAGCTGCCGACAAAATTACGGTCCAACGTGGATATGACGCGACTACTCCAGAAGCCATCGAAGCAAACGGAGAGCTGAAGGTTATCTCTCGTCCTCGTCCAGAAGGTGAGTCCGTACTTAGAAAGAACGAAATCAATGACCGTATTGTATCGTTCAACTACTCTCAAATTTTCACGCGTTACGCTTCCGTTTCTCGTACGCAACAACAAGTTAATACTTACGGAGTTGCTGACGAGCTTGACTACCAGGTTAACTTGCGTTTGCAAGAGATGGTTCGCGAAATTAACAACTCTCTAATCTATGGACGTAAATACCAAGGATCTGATCTGCAACCTCGTACTTCCGGCGGCTTATTTGCGTTCGCTCAAGAACAGGGATCTGCTTCAAAAGATTTCGGAGGTAAGGAAATCACAGCAAAAGGCTTGAACGATGCTATCGAAGAAACTTTCAAACGCGGCGGACGTGTGGACACAATTCTTTGTGCGCCAAACGTTTCTCGTCAGATCACTAAACTTGCGGGCGATACTATCCGTACAACTCGCGGAGAGGGTCAAGTCGGTTATCAGATCATGTCCTTCATGAGTGATCTTCCTGGCGGTGCTGTTTCTCAAGTCGTTGTCGATCAAAACATGCCTAAAGATCGCGCATTATTGCTTGATCTTGACAATATCAAAGCGCGCTACCTGACTTCTATTTACGACCAAGATGCTACAGAACCGGGCGCTGACTACTTCGCGCGTGTAATCCGTGGTGAACTTGGTTTTGAAATCAAAAACGCAAAAGAGTCAGTAGCAATCCTTTCCGGAATCTCTAAAACTGTTTCCTAATTAACGGGGCCTTTCGAGGCCCTTTTTATTTTGAAAGGGGTGAGGCCGTAAATGGCTCTAAGTAATGAAGACGTACAACGATTGAATCTTATTTCACCGGCTACAAACGACCTAAAACTTGGCGACATCATTCAAAGTCTGCTCGCAGCATCCGGAGGTCCTGCCGAAATTCCAGACGGATCTATCACAACCGAAAAACTAGCGGATGGCGCGGTCCTTAACGCTAAGATCGGCGCTAAGTCGGTTACTATGGCGAAACTAGGCGACGACGTAACCGCAGCATTAGACGCAAAACTAACCGCATCCAAAGCGGCTACACAAGCGAACAGCGCAGCGACAGACGTTGCCGGCATTGTTGCAGACTTTAACGCATTACTTGCGAAACTTAAAACGGCGAAGTTGATGGCGTAATGGCGGAATATAAGACGTTACCAAACTACGAATTTAGCAGAGACGGTCTACACATCGTCTTTAACGGATACGGCGTTTATAAAACGAATGTTGAAAAGGAGATCGAAGCACTCGATAAATGCGCACCGTTCATTCAACGCGTGGATAAACCGGCGGCCAAGCCGAAAGCAGCGGCTAAACCGAAAAAATAACGGAGGTGATTCATGTGGCGGTTGAAGATCGACTAAGAACGCGTTTATCACGAGTGCCGGGCGTCACAGCGGATGACATCGCCGCATGGACTGCCGAAGCTGTTAAGGAAAGCGGCCTGAATCCGGAAGAACACGAAAATGCCGTGCTGTTTTGCGCACTCGGAATCGCCTATGAAACGATTGCGTCGGAAGCAGCTCGGTTTTTTAGTTTCGGAGATGGTGAGGAAACGATCGACAAGACGAATATCTTTGCGAATTACTCGCAGCTTGCGAAAGACGCGAAGAAAGATTTCCGTAAGCAACTCCGATTACTGACGAGTCAAAGTTTCGCACCAAGGGCGGACGGACGATGAGTAAGCAGGCGGAACTAGAACGACAGCTTAAAAAGGTGTCGATGGAATATCGGAAGTTTAACGCAGAGCAACAGGAGTTTGCGATTAAGGAGATCGGCCGGATTCGGTTAGAAATTATCGACATGCTCTCGGAGTACAGCGGCAGCGACGGAACTATTAAGAAGCAGCGTTTGAACAAACTACTTCGTGAGCTTGAGTCGATAGAAAAACTCGTACGGGATACCGGCATGGATGCGCTAAGCAAAGTTATCTCGGAGACGGCATCATTTACGAACGACGGGATCAAAAAATCGCTATCGGACGTTGTTGGTGCCGCAGCGATCTCCGGAGTTGCTTTCGATAAGATCAACAAAAACGTGCTGCGCTACATGATCAACCGTCTAGGGGCCGATGACCTCGTTTTATCCGATCGTGTTTGGAACTTTGCCGGTGATCAACGCGCCGAGCTCACAAAGGTTATTCGGTCCGGAATTATCCGGGGAGATTCGGTTAATACGATCAGCGCAAACGTGCGGAAAGTCTACGACAATGATGCGTGGAAGATACGACGTTTAGTTGTGACGGAAGGGAATACGGCGCATCGCGTCGCTACGGCCTATTCTGCGCAACAAAGCCAAGTCGTTAAAGCGGTTCGGGTCCATCGCGGGAAGGCAAACCGTCCGGACCACCGATGCACACAGCTTGAACTCGAAGACCGATACGGAATGGGGCCCGGCCTATACAAACCGACCGATTCAGAAATCTACATGATGCATATTAACTGCACCGGATACCTGACGTATGAAATCGATCCGAAATACCTTTAGAAAGGCGGTGGCTGCGTGATTGATTCGTATGATATTGCGTTTATGAAACAAGCGCGTGAAGACATGGTCGGAGGGCGGACGTATGAGATTACGGTAATTTATGAGGCGGGATTCGCCAACGATCCGATTACTGACGAGAAGAAACCGGTATATGACGAGATAAAGATCCCGTCCGTAGTTACCGAAATCAGTTCGGAGGTCAAGATCGATCGACAACTTCTGGATAGTATCGATGTAGAGGGCGGAGACATCTGGTTCTCTATTGCTATCGAACTGATTGCGGATATTTACGAAAATATCAAACGCGTTATCTATGACGGAAAAAATTACGAGGTTCTTTCGAAAGATAAGAAAGGCATCGGTGAACGGAATCATGCGGAGTTCGTTGGGAGGCGGATAACGTGAGGAACGGAAGGGTTCGTATTGATATAGAGGGCGTTAACCGAGTAGTTCGCGCCTTGGAATACGAAGGTCTTGTCCGCGATATCAGTAACACGACCGAGGCATACACCCGGAAGATGGCGAATGAATCTGCGGGTTATGCTCCGGTTAAGACCGGTAAGCTGCGCAATTCTATCGCTGCAAGTCCGGAAGAAATCGATCAAACGACGTGGGAGTACGGTTCAGACGTAGATTATGCGAAGATTCAAGAATATACGAACAAAACGCACAAAGCGTTCATTAGAAAATCCGTTTGGAACAACGAGTTGCCATATACGGAGAAAATAAACAGTCTTGTCCGTCAGTTAGGGCGGTGATCATTACGAAACAGATCGATTTACAATATTCGATTAAACAGCATCTTGCGGAAAAGACCGGCTATAAAGTCGTCTGGATTTATGACGGCGTTACATTGCCAGATACAAAACCGTTTATTACGATCGAACAAATGCAAAATAACACGTCGATGCTTGCGAAGCTTCGCGAGACAGTCCGGACGATCTACCACTTTCAAGTCGGAGTTTACGCTAATTCAGCGACAGAACGAGCGGCTATTCAGGAGACCGTCCGGAAGATTTTCCTGTTCGATCAGTTCAAGTTAATAGATGCGAATGACCCGAGTAAAGAACTCGGGCTTTTTTGCGTGGATATGACGGCCGAGACACCTATATCGGCTGAGGATTTATCGGACAAAACGAGCTACCATCGGGTCTTCTTTGATATCGAAGTGGACGCGACATACCAGGCTTATTAAACAAAGGGGGAGTTAATTTGGCAGTAGAATATCGCGGCGAAGAAATTTTATTCGCGGTCGTCATTGATGATGGGAGCGGCGAAAAACTTGTTCGGCCGTTTAACCAAACGAGCGGTTCGACGAGCACTGAAGCAGATTCTATCGATCTTGATACAAAGGATAAGACTGGAAGTGACTACGGAAAAGTTACTCAATCCGTATCTTTCGAAGGCGTCATCACTGAAGGCGATCCATTTGTTAAGGCGATGAAAAAGAAAATCAGAAATAAAGAGTTCGTTAAAATTTACGAGATTGATACGCGTACCAAAGAAGCTGAAGTCGGGTTGTATATGATTTCTAATTTCGAGCGCGAGTTCAGTAACGGGGACTTCGCGACTTACTCGCTTGAGGGATCACTAAACGGTGAAATTACCGAACAAACACTAACTGAAATTCCGACGGGTGCGCCTAGCTCGGACAGCGACAATCCAGCGCCCACCACTCCCTAATGCGCCCCAAAATCTATCGTACACAGCTACGGCAGATAGCGTAACGGTGAAATGGGACCCGGTAGATGGGGCGACATCATACAAAGTTTATAGAGGAGAGGCCAAAAACTTAGATGCTGAAGTTACTGGACCTCCTCATACATTGACCGGTATCGCAGCGGATACGCAGCTCACGGTTAACGTAACCGCAGTTAATGCGGCTGGAGAATCGACGATGAGTCAGATCGTTACTCGCACCACAGCATCCTAATTAAACAAATTCGGGGCGCCTTTCGGGCGTCCTTTTTCAATAGGAGGAATCGGAATATGGCACGTTTTGAAATCGAAGGAAACGAATACGAACTCAAGCTAACATACGCAAGCGTTGAATACTTAAACGGACTATACAAAGGCGGCTCATTCGAATTGATCGGAAAAGCGTTGATGGGTGATCTCGAAGCATTCCCGAATATCGTTCATGCCGGACTATTCCATACCGGAAAGAACTTCTCGATCAAAAAGGTTCGTGCGGCTATTGAAGCGGCTATCTCCGAAGAAAAGCTCGATATGGACGAGATTATGAAACTTTCAAACGAGGTTGTTTCTAAAAGTTTTTTCTACAAGAAAACGGTCGAGAAACTTCTGAAGAAAGATCCACAGGCAGCGGAAATGCTAGCGGACTTTCTGAAATAGAGGAAGTATTTCACGCCGGCTGGCGTTTTCTTGGGAAATCTCCGGAGGAAATCCGAAAGCTAACTCCCCGTGAATTCCACGTTTTGTTAGATGCAGAACAGGAGCGGAAGTATGATCGTTTCGAAGAGCACGCGCTAACCGCAATGATGATCGGAAAAGTCAACAACGCGCGGAAACGCATTAAACTTAGCGACCTATTCAAACGACCGGAAAAATCGGACGTATTAACGCAAAAAGCCGAGAATCTGTACGAGAAGCAGCAGAAAGCCAGCGAATGGTTGTCGCAGTTTGAAATCGAATAAGAAAGGAGGGGCTAAATGGCGGATCATACTATTAACGTCCGAATAGGCGCTACGATTACGGATCTAACGCGGGAACTTAACCAAGCGCAAAGCAGGCTCGAAGACTTCGGTTCTCGGCTGTCGAGTATGGGGCAGAACATCGCGGTGGGCTTCGGAGCAATGACTGCCGGTCTAGGAGCTGTGGTCGGATCGTCGATTAAAGAAGCGATGAATTTCGAGCAACAGATGTCCAACGTTAAGGCTGTTTCGGGTGCTACTAGTGCGGAGATGGCAAAACTTTCGAAGTTGGCGGAAGATTTAGGGGCAAAGACAAAATATAGCGCGGTTGAAGCCGGCCAAGGTATCGAGGAACTCATGAAGGCCGGTGTATCTACTGCGGATATCTTAAACGGTGGATTAGCCGGTGCACTAGACTTAGCAACAGCGGGCGAGCTGGATCTTTCCGAAGCTGCGGAAATTGCATCGACTGCGCTTAATGCATTCAGAAACGACAATCTGTCCGTGACGGATGCGGCGAATATGCTTGCGGGTGCGGCTAACGCTTCGGCGACCGATGTGCACGAACTAAGATATGGCCTTTCAATGGTTTCTGCTGTTGCTTCGGGGGTCGGATTGTCGTTTAAAGATACGTCGACAGCGCTTGCCGTTTTCGCTCAGAACGGGTTAAAAGGTTCCGATGCGGGTACTTCACTTAAAACGATGCTATTAAACTTAGAACCTACGACTAAAAGTGCTTATGAAACGATGGTCGACTTGGGCATCGTTACGAAGAAAGGCGCCAACTTGTTTTATGATGCTCACGGAAATGTTAAGTCTTTAGCACAAATATCGCAAGTATTACAAGACAAGTTAAAAGGGTTAACGTCTCAAGAGAAGCAAGTCGCACTTAAAACAATGTTTGGTACAGATGCGATTCGTGCAGCGAACATTATGATGGAAGAGGGCGCCAAGGGTGCCGATGCAATGTGGAAGTCAATGTCGAAAGTTACGGCTGCCGAAGTAGCTGCGGAAAAAATGAACAATTTAGCGGGGCAAATAGAAATCCTCAGCGGAAGTACAGCTACAGCGAAAAAGGCGATTGGAGATGCGCTAAAACCAGCTCTAACTGAGATCATAAAATTTTTAAACCGACTCGTTGAAGGTTTTAATAGTCTTTCTCCGCAAATGAAAAAGTTCATCGCTTACGGACTCGCAATAGCAACCGTTTTAACAGGTTTTGTAGCGGCAGTAGGGGTGGCTCTCATGTTCATCGGCTCCGCAGCATCCGGAATTGGCGCCCTAAGTACCGGCCTAGGTCTACTCGCAAACAAATTTAACATGACTCGCGGTGCGCTTTTATTAACGATGGGCCAATTCGCTTTAATCTCCGCAGCAGCCATCGCCCTTGGAGTTGCGCTCGTCTACGCCTACAAACACAGCGATGTCATACGCGAGAAAATCACGGCATTAGGCGAAGCAATCAGCCGGAAAGTGTCGCCGATGGTCGATAAACTTACGAAGTTGTTCAAAGGCCTAGCCGAAACGCTGACCGGAGACTTTACGCAAGGATCGATCGCGCTTCACAACCTCCTGCCGCCTTCTGTTGCGAATGTTGTCGTCAAAGGAGTCGCAATTATCCGAGGCGCATTCGAGGATCTGAAGAAGACGATCACCGACGCCTTTAACGGAGATTTTTCAGGATTAGCGGAATTCATTCCGAATATCATCGGAATCATAATCGGCGGTATTCCGGGATTAATGGTCGCAGGATCGAAATACTTGCCGGCGATCGCGAAAGGTATCGAGCAGAATATGCCGAAGATTCTCGAAACAGCGACTAAAGCCGTTGATTCTTTCGTTAACATGATCGTAAAGAATCTCCCTATTCTCCTACAAGCGGGTATTCAGATTATCCAAGGTTTGCTAGACGGATTTACTCAATCACTACCTAGTATTCTAGCGGCCGTAACGCAGCTTATCGATTCGCTTGTCCAGACGATCGTCACTTTATTACCCGCGTTGATCGGTGCCGGCATTTTGATCTTGACTTCGCTAATCGAAGGAATAGTCGAGGCGCTGCCGCAAATCATCCAGGCGGCGACAACAATGCTGACGACGCTGATTAATACGATCGTAACGCTTATGCCGATGATTATCCAGGCCGGAATACAAATTTTAAATGCGTTAATTTCTGGGATTATCCAGGTTCTTCCACAACTGATCGAAGCGGCGTTACAGTTAATTCTCGCACTTGCAAACGCGATCCTTGAAAATTTACCAACGATCATTAACGCAGGGATTCAAATTTTAACTAGTTTGATTGACGGCATCATTCAAATTCTTCCGCAGCTCATCGAAATGGCGATTTATCTAGTCGTTACTGTAGCGCAAGCGTTAATCGAAAATCTACCGAAAATCATTGACGCCGGGATTCAGTTATTGCTTGCTCTTATTGACGGGATTCTCCAAAACCTACCGCAATTAATTGAGGCAGCGATAGAGCTCATCTTTGCTATTGCGCAGGCTTTGATAGAACATCTTCCTGAAATACTGGATGCCGGGATGCAGATCCTCATGGCGGTAGTTGATGGGATCATGCAAATGCTGCCGGAATTATTTTCAGTGGGTATGGAAATTGTCGGTGAAATTGCCGGCGCAATTATAGATAACAGCGGCCAAATTTTTGATGTAGGCGCTGATATAGTCAACGGTTTATGGGAAGGTATAGATTCGATGAAAGGGTGGCTCAATACCCAAATAGGCGGATTTGTAGACAGCGTTACGGACTCCTTTAAATCCTTCTTCGGAATTCACTCGCCGTCACGTCTATTCCGTGATGAAATCGGTAAATTCCTTCCGATGGGGCTTGCGTTAGGTATCGAGCGCAATATTGGCGTTGTCAAAGCGGCCGCAAACGAAATGGCAAATGCTGCGCTGATCAACCCGCAATCTTACGCTTTTAATCCGAGCATGGCACTTGGCGGAGGAACACTCGTAACGGTTAAATACGCGGTTGAGTCCGGAAACGGAGTAGATCCGAAACAACAGCAGCCGATTGTTATCGAATCTGTATTCGTGGTTGATAGCGAAGAACTTGGCCGTATGACAGAGAGCGCAGTCAGCGCCGAACAAGGAAAGAAAATAACGATTACAAACTACATGCGAGGTGAATGAGGTTGAGTACGACTATCACGACGTTAACCGGAACTGTTTATGACTTAGACCAGATCGGCATCACTACTCGTGAATTTAATCCGTCTTCTCCTTCACCTCGTCACTCGACGGAGCAAGTCGACGGATTAAACGGGCTTGTTGATTGCGGAACAACTTACGACGCCAGGACGATAAAATGTTCGTTTTATTTAAAGGCCGCAGATATTCCGGATTATTACTTAATGCGTGACGAAGTATTTAAACTGTTTGAAACGCGGCAGCCGTTCTATATTACTGAATCGTATAATCCAGGTAAACGTTGGCTCGTCAAAACAAACGCATCATATTCGATAGATCAACAACGGATATACGGTATGTTCGATATCGAACTTATTGCGTTCAGTCCGTTCGCAGAATCGATCGGAACCACGCTTAATCCGTTCACTTTCGATTCGGATTTATGGCAGATCGGCGAAGGGCTAATCGATGAGACCCCGACGTATAAGCACAAAACAACCTCGTTTAAAATTTTTAACGCGGGAACCGAAACGATTAATCCTCGCCAGTTTCCGTTAGTCATCGTGTATAAAGGTGCGTCTAATAACCTGACGATCACTAACAAGACGACAGGTGACGTTTGGAAATACACCGGATCAACATCGTCGGGGGATACGATCATTCTTAACGGAGTACGAGCAACGAAAAACAACGGTAGCATATTCGGTGCTACTAATCGGAAGCTACTGACGATAGCGCCCGGTTGGAACAACTTTCAATTATCGGGTACGAGCGGAAGTTTCGAAATCTCATTCGACTTTCGCTTTTACTATTTATAGGAGGTGGTTGCGTGAAGGATTTATTCATACGAAGCCTCGCCGGCCAGTTCGAAATGCTAACGGATTTTAGTACGACTCGTAAGAATGCGATCAACAACCAAAAAACTATCGATGTAACTGGCGTGTTGACTGACCGAAATCAGCACGCTTTTCCTTTAGTACAGAACGAGAATTTTCTGATCTACGACGAGGAAGAGTACGTCATTATAAACTCGTCAATCAAGCCGTTTGGTACCAAGATAAAAGCTACTGCATCGGCAATTCACCGGATGTTTGTCGATCTGGATAACATGTACATCTATGACGTAATCAAAGGAGAAAAGGCGCTTTCTATTGACGATATGCTTAAATTTGCGCTCGCAGGCACCGGCTATTCTTATCAAGTCGATACCACAGGTCTAGCGAAGTCCGTAACCGTCGAAAACTTCGGAGATTCGAGATCCCTTGCGTTATTAAACTCTATCGCAGAGAAGTTCGGAGTTGAATATGAATGCGTCAATAAAACGATCTATATTGCCAAAGAGATCGCCAGATATACCGATAATCAGCTTAGATATGCGTTCAATATTAAAGAGCCGTCAAAAGACATCGATACAAGTTCGCTCAAGACGTATATTCGAGGATTCGGTAAAAACATCACGGCGGAGTATAAAAGCCCATTGGCGGAAGTCTTCGGTGTTTGGCACGCAGATCCGGTTCGCGATGACCGGTATACCGATAAAGAGAGTTTACTTGCGCGATTAAAGTCCGAACTTCACGATCGCATCGATATCTCGATCACGCTTACCTACGTCGAGCTTCAGTCGTTAGGAATTCAAGACATCCGAAAAGGGGATTACGTTTGGTGCATCATCGAACCGTTCGAAATAGATGTCCAGATTCGCGTGGTACAAGTCGAGGATTATTCGGACCCTTCTAAATCACCGAAATATACACTCGGATCAATTACGAGAAAATCGACGGACATCATCTCCGATTTTAAACGAACGCAAAGGACCGTCTCAAAGATCGTTGACTCGGACACCGGCAAGATTCGCGAAAGCTCAATTAAAATCGGCAGCAATACGACGTTTGATCCGGGATACGATCCGACGAAGCTCAACATTCCGCAATATGGATTAGCTTCGGCCAATTCGGATGGTTTGATGAGTTCGGCTGACTATGTAAAGCTCGCGAACATTCTAGTCGGACCCGACGGTAAAGTCATTGTCGATTTGGCTTCGGAAGTCACTAACGGCTTGATGAGTTCGGCCGATTTTATAAAACTGAAGCGGATTATTATGCCGACAACAGGCGACGTCGATATGCAGTCGATATTGGATCGGATAGCTGCGCTTGAAGCGAAAGTGGGAGGACAATGATAAAGGAGGAGACGAATGGCGAAGTATCCGTACAGAAAAGCTGGTAGTGCGTGGGATCGCATTTTCCGGAACAATTACAATCAGAACATGGAAGATATTGAATCGGATATAAGAAGTGCAAATTATGATTTAGATGCGCATAAAAAAGCTCGAACCGCCCATACATCGGATCAAATCAGCCACGGAGTTTTTTCTTTGCGAACTTATATAGACGGTCTGTACAACCGATTGCGCAACTTAATTTTAAACGCTGACGGGACCAACGTAAAAGAGGTCGTCGATGCGCGGGTCGGTGCTGACGGCGAAGTATTTCCGTTGCTTAAAGAGCGGTTAGATACGGAATACGTTAAACTTTTGCAGAAAATCAAACGGACAGTAAACGTTGATGATTTCGGAGCAGATCCGACAGGCGTTAACGACAGTACAGAAGCGTTTCAAAAAGCGCTCGGAACCGGTAAAGTCCGATTGGTTCTTTCCGCCGGAACTTATCTCGTAAAAGGCGTCAAACTTCCGTCCTGGACGTATATGGTCGGCCAAGGTATCGGAGTTACTACGCTAAAACTTCACGAGGATACTCCGGCCAGCGAATGGGTCGTAACAAACGCGGATCATACGAACGGAAACCGAAATATCATGGTCGAAGGAATGTCGCTTGACTGGAACCCGGAGCGCCAAGGCGGTCTTGGACCGACTGGCGGACTACACTCGAGCTGCCTAACTTTAGCGAATGTTAAGTTCGGAATCGTGCGCGAAGTAGAAGGCATCAATCCGGCCCTTCACTGTTTCGATGCGTCTGCGCCTACCTACAATATTTCGGACGCTGACTATACGAAAAACGGTTGCCGATATATCTGGTTCGATCGATGCGTCGGGTCCGGGTATGGTGACGACGGAGTGACTACGCACTATAGCGAGTACATTTTCATCACAAACTGCGTCATGACAAATCCGAGCGGAAAGGCGCATGCCACGGGGTCCTCAAACTCAAACGGTATCGAAGTCGACGACGGATCTAAAAACGTTTGGGTTATTGATTGTTTTACGTCCGGGAATGTTCGCGGTTACGAGGTGAAGGCGCACACTGAATGGCCGGCACCGTCAAACGTTCATATTCGCGGTTGTGAATCCTACCGTGACGTCCGCGCGTTTGACCTTCGGCATATCGGCCATCACTTAGCAACCGAGCCGTGGAGCGAAACGGCACGAGACGTAACACTAGTCGATTGTACGGCGCGTGAGCCGATATTCAACGATCTATATGTCGGACTTGAACCGAAAGCACTCGTCGTTTCGGCTTATCAGCGTGTCATGATTTCGAATTTCCGTGCGATTGGAGATCCGACATACGACTATAAAGGAACATCAGCGATCGCATTCCAGTACAAGAGTCGGAAAATAAACGTTAACGGGTTGCAAATGTACGGTTTCGCTAAAGCTGGTTCCGATATTCACGTTACCGGCGGCGATCAACGGACAGATGACGTATTTATCTCGAACTTTGCGATTCATGATTCGGCGCCTACCGCCATCAGTTTGGGCGGCGGCGTATATAACGTTAATTTAACGAACGGTATCGCTCACACAAGCGGAGGTACTGCCGGAATCACGTCTCCGAATAACCAAGCGAATATCATTGCGGTGCGTGCCTACGGATATACAGATGCGGCCGTTATTGGGGGCGAGCGTTATTCAACCGTACCAAACAACATTAAGAGCGGATTCCGTGCGGCTTCGTCTTCTGGATCGCCTATATCAAATACAAGCGCAATTATTGCGTCCACTGGCAACGGAAAAACGAAAGGCGACGCGAACGCACTCATCGCAACTCGTACCGGATCATCTACTGAAGGATCGCGGTCTGTCGTAATGGGATCGAACAATTCCCACGTAAAAGGGACCGGTTTAGTTTCGGCAATGGTCCTCGGTTCCGTTAACGTTATCAACGATAAAAGCTATACGACCATTTGGGGATTCGGAAGCGAGCCGTCTACAGCGAATAAACGAGTCGAAATCAACGCCCAGGCAGGATCGGTTCGGGGGATTGGAGCCGTCGAAAGCGTATCCGACCTAAAAGACCTTGCGGAGTATTTCGAATCTAAAGACGGCAGCAAAATTGAGTCCGGATATCTTGTAACGCTTGATGGCGATAAAATTCGGAAAGCGCAAAAAGGCGAAAAAGTTCTCGGAGTTATTTCGGAGACGGCCGGCGTTATCATGGGTGGAGCAGCGTTCTATTGGAACGACCGGTACCTCCGAAATGATTTCGGCGGACTTATTTACGAAACAGTTACCGTAGATGGCGAGAAATACGTGGTTCCAAAGGAAAATCCGAACTATGATCCAGATCTCGAATATGTTCCACGCGAAGAACGTGATGAATGGCATATCGTAGGGCTGATCGGGCAAGTTTTCGTCCGCGTAGACGATACGGTTCAGGTCGGAGATAGTATCGTTCCAAACGACGGAATCGGCACGAAATCGGAAGACGGATCGGGTCTTTTTGTGATGCGGATGCACAAGGAATATGATGCGGATAAAGGATACGGGGTCGCCCTCGTCTTTATTCATCCGCAAATGTAGAGGAGGGGCCGGATGATATATAAAGATTCAAGCGTTCAATTCGATGTGAACTCGCAGACCAAGCGGATCATATCGGTTAACATTCAATACAGTACGCAAGATATCGGGACGGCAAAGATAACGTTCAAGCTGACGAAGGACGGCGAACCGTTGCCGATCTCAAACGCAACACACGGCAAGCTATTCATGCGGATGGCGGACGGCAGCGAATTTTACGTTAATACGGAAGTCGGGGACGCTTTTGAGGGCGTCCTTTTTTACGTCCTAACTGACGATCAAATTAAGCATGCCGGCACCGTAACGGCAGAGCTTTACGTTAGTTATGACAACGGACAGAGTCTAAGCGTCCATAAATTTTCGTTCGAGATCGATAAGGCGCTCATCGATGCCAATATCGCTCCACTTGCGGAATACTATATCGAAGATTTCGAAGATCTGAAGACGGATATCAACCAAACGCTCAACGAAATAAAAGCGAAGTTTGACGAATTCGAGAACATCGAAACGAAAGCCGGAGCCCAAGAGAAGGCAAACGCTGCGGAAACGAACGCGAAAGCTTATACGGATCAGCACGCAGCTAAAACAGATAATCCGCATAAGGTTACGAAAGCTCAGGTCGGCTTGACTAACGTTGATAACGTAAAGCAGGCGGCAAAGACGGATTTTGATGCGCATACTGCGGATAACAATCGGCATATTACGGCTGATGAGCGATCGAAGTGGAACGGAAGTCAGCTATTTAAAGTAACCAATGACGTCGGAGGCGTTTATACATCAATAGCGGATTCTGACGATTTTTATACGAAGATTATCCAAAGCGGGAGACGGTTCGGCACTTTTTATTCTACGGGCAAAGCAACAAACGCGGCTTCTACTAACTCTACAAGAGGCGTTTTTCATATGACGTCGACCGATAGTAGTGGGCAGCCTTCGTACGGTTACGTTATTGCGATCGACTGGCAAAATAACATGTTTACGAATTATTTAGACCCGAATTTAGGATGGCAAGGGTGGCGTCGTGTTTTAACTTCGTCTGACCTATCGCCGGCCTGGAATAACGTGACGCTCATAAACGGAGCTAAACAGGATTCGGTGTATCCGTTGAAATTTTCCGTTAGCAACAACGTTCTATGGTTGCGAGGATCGTTCGGGACTCTCCCGGCTATCGGAACATCTGTCGCGAAATTTACAAATAAGCCGACGCAGACAGTCGATTTTGTCGTACCGACGATCGGATCTTACGGAACGGCTCGGTTCGCACTAACGACTGACGGAGATTTAAGATACGACGGTATGTTGGCGAACGATGGAGCAAGTGTGTCGCGAGTCTCATTTAACATCGGAATTCCATTATGGTAACGGAGGCGATGAATATGCACGTTCTTTTCTACGATGAGAACTTCAAATATGACGGCGAGGCCGATATCGAAATAAATACTGAGGAAGGCGAGGAGCTGCCGCCAAATTGTACAACAGCTTTAATTCCTGCGGGACTTTACGATCCAAAGTATGATCCGAAAAAAGGCGTTTGGGTTGAGTCGGCGACACAAGACTATATCGACAGTGTGAAGCCGCCTGCACCGAAACCAAGCGAAATCGAAGTCCTGTCTCAACAGGTCGCGGATCTATACTATCTAATTGCGATGGGAGGAGCGTAATATGATAGATTGGTTCACGTATATCAAAGGGTTTTATGAAAAGGGTCGATGGACGAAAAAACAAGTTTATGATGTCGTTGCTGTCGGCCGCATCACGCCGGAACAATACGAAGAAATTACCGGGGAACCGTACGATCCCAATACGCCTCCCAGCGAAGACCCTTCTGGGGAAACTAGCGAATCTACTGGGACTAACGAAGAAGTGAGCGGACAGGAGGCGTAGTCATTGGGCGGAGAATTAGACGTAATCAAATATTTCCTAACACAAGGGCCGTTCGCGGTCCTTTTTACGTGGCTGCTGATTTACGTCATGAAATCGAACCGTGAACGTGAGTCGCGGCTACAAGATCTACTCGATAAATTCAGCGATAAATACGACGTCATTATCGACAAGCTCGATAGGCTCGAGGAAAAGTTTCGCGGAAGAGATTAACGCAGCCCGTTCGGTGAGAGTCCGGCGGGCTTTTTATATACGGAAAAATAACGAAAGGGAGACGATTGCATGGCGATCACAGTAAAGAAAAATCTCGTTCCATCCAGTAAGTATTCGGTTAAATGTCCGTATTCAATGGATGCGAAGTACATCACGTTCCACAATACGGCAAACGACGCATCAGCAGTGAATGAGATTGCGTACATGATTCGGAACAACAACGAAGTATCGTATCACTTCGCGGTAGACGATAAGGAAGTCGTTCAGGGACTTCCGACTAACCGTAACGCCTGGCATTGCGGAGACGGTAACGGTGTTAATTCCGGAAACCGTACGTCTATTGGCGTCGAGGTCTGCTATTCGAAATCAGGCGGCGCTAAGTATAAAGCGGCCGAAAAGCTTGCGATTAAATTCATTGCGCAGCTATTGAAGGAGCGCGGTTGGGGCGTTGATCGAGTTAAGAAGCATCAGGATTGGTCCGGAAAATACTGTCCGCACCGTGTACTCGATGAGGGACGTTGGGACGAAGTAAAAGCGGCCATCGCTGCGGAACTTAAAGCGCTCGGCGGTAAGGCATCCTCTGCGAAACCAGCGTCTAAGCCATCCGGTAAAACTTATACCGTAAAGAAAGGCGATACGCTTTCGGAAATCGCGGTGAAAACAGGCGTCAGCATGGCGAAACTTCAGTCCTATAACGGTATTAAAAATCCGAATAAAATCATGGTCGGCCAAGTGCTGAAGCTTACGGGAAGTAGCGGTTCCAAGTCGTCATCTAGCGGTAAGAAATACGTATATCTTCCGGCATCTGCCGACTCATGGCGCATCTATCCGACAAACAAAGCGCCAGTCAAAGGCAATGAATGCGGATTCTTGCGTCCGAAGAAATTCGGCGGCCTTAAATACGAAATCCTTGCGAACCCACAAACGGACGTCTATACGATCAAAACGGATCAGTTCGGAAAAGTGCATATCTACGCGGCGAAATCAACCGGTGCAACTGTAAAGTAAACGAAAAGGGAGACGATATTATGAACGAAAAAACAACTGAAAAAATTAGCGCAGGCACAATCGCTCGGTTCGTGCTACTTGCGATAGCACTCGTTAACCAGACGCTTACGATGACGGGTCACAGCCCGATTCCGGTCGATGAGAACGGCGTGCAACAATTCATCTCGCTCGCGTTTATTGGGGCGACTTCGCTATGGGCGTACTGGAAGAATAACGATGTAACGAAGAAAGCACGGACTAAAGGCGAATAGATAACGGAACAATTTCGGAGAGGACGTTTGAGACGTTTTCTCCGATCATTTTTCATTGCATTTTCCATGCACAAAAACGTGTCATACTTTTGCCACCTAAGGGTGATTAAAAAAGTTTACGATAGGAAAGCCTAAAAAAGGCAACGTAGCGTGCAGAAAAACTTGTTTTCTTTGTGCCAATATTTTATAATCGTAATATACATTGACTATTCGCTGAATGTATATTGCGATTACCATCTCAAAAAAAAGGGTGATCGAAATGAGCGGAAAAGGAGAGAACAAATTTATGGCTAAGCCGATTGAAGCAACGCCTACTTTATACGGTCAAGATGCACAAAAAGTTATTTCAGAAGTATTAAGCAAAACGAAAGTAGCAGACAGCAAAAAGAACCTCTATAAACAAAGTACAGCCTTAATTAAAAAGTTGAACTTTAGGGGATAAGCACTATGATATCGACGGATGATTTTAATATTGATGAATTAGAGATAGCTAAGTTGTCCGAAGAAAATTTGGATGACTTAGCTAATTTTGATTGTTCGGGTGATTGGAAACCAGATAATCAAGATGATGAAATAATAAAAGAGGGCGAAGAAGACATCAACAATTTTTTAAGGCATGATGCTTACATACAGCAACAACAAGGAATGAATACTACATATCTCTTTTATTACAATAATAACATTGTAGCTTTTGTTTCATTAACAGCAGATTCCATTAAACTTAGTAACAAAGAAAAGAAGAAAAGTGAACTACCATATCGAGATGTGCCCGCAGTAAAAATCGGCAGACTCGGCACTGACTATAGATTCAAAAAACGAGGTATCGGTACGTTTGTGATAAATTTTGTGAAAGCTATGGCTTACAATTTGTCCCAAGGATTAGATGTTCGAGGAGAGCCTATTGGTACTAGTATGGGTATACGTTACCTTACCTTAGACTCTTACAAACATAATATAGATTACTATATGAAACAAGATTTTGTGAAAAATCAAAGCGATAAATACGCTGACCAAGAAACAGTAAGTATGAGATATGATCTATTTTAATAATATGCAATCAGACGAAGACTGCCGAAACCGATCGACGGTCTTTTTGTGGTTGCGAAACGTGAGGGAACGACTAAGTAAGCGGAACTTTTTGCGGGCGCCTGCGTATACAGTCGTAGGTGCTCGTGGTACATAATGAGATTGCGGTTAGGTTTGGCGATAGAGTATAATTTTAGTAATGCTATAAGAACGGAGGAAGAAACGGTGGATTTTGTACGAGTAGAAGTTGAACGACGACGGATGACGCCTAAACGGTGGATTCCTCGTTTATTTATGTTTTTTGCTGGTTTTGTGCTCTTATTAATAAGCTTAATTTTGATGATTACTATTATAGGCATCCTGCCGGGCTTAGGTCTAGGTTCGCTCGGCGTCTTTCTTATCTTCGGAGCCTTTTTCGGAGGCGAACGTTTTGAATGCCCTCGATGTGGTTTTAAGAATAACTTTGTGACTTATGGAAAACATAATGAAACTTGCCGGAAATGTAAACAAAATATAGCAATCGATTGGATAAAATATAACAAAGGTGAGAAAGTTAATCTTAATTAATAGTAGCCCCGTCCTTAACCGGATGGGGCGTTTTTTTTGTTTACTTGGATTTAATCAGAAACAATATCGATAATCTCCCTGACATCGTCAATTTCAAACGTATTTACAATTCGGTCTAAATGATCGATAGTGATTCGCGCAACATGGTTTCGAGATAGTTGTGATATTGCAGCAGGACGTATCCCCACTTTTTCCGCAAACGCTCCTTGATTCAATCCGTGACGTTCCATCAATTTATCTATTCGTAAAACTACTCGCCGCATCAACATGCCTCCGTTCATTTTTTATTTAATTATAATGCCCTTTATATTTTTCGTAAATACGCAAAAACGAAAAAAACGCAAAAGCGTAAATTTATGTTGACTTTAAATTACGTATATGCGTAAAATACGTATAAGCGAAAAACGTAAAGGTGGGTGGAGAATATGCATTACTTAGCGGAACACCAAACGTTCGACTCAACGGCTGAACTCAACACGGCTGTTTACGAACATATCAAACGCAATACATACGAATTAAACGACACGGACCGGCTCACGCTGAAGACGATCGCCCGTTACGCGGTCAAGTTCGCCGGGGCTGCGCATCTCAAAGCGGAAACACTCGCGAACCTTATCGGAAAGTCCGTCAAGACTGCGCGTCGTGCCGTCAACAAACTCGCATCACTTTCGATCATCCAAAAGATCGCAACGACCCGGAAAATAAACGGCGGTCACGGCGCAAATATCATCGTTATTTTGCCGGTCGGAAGAAGAGTCGAGGACACGCAATTGTCCGAAGATGACCAGTCGACAATGACCACGCGTGAGGATGCCGAAATGCCAACGGAGACAACGGATGAAGCGCCTAAAACTACGAATGAACCATCGCATTCTATAAATCTTTCAAAAAATCACGTAATAGATACGGTGCCGGCCTGCGGTCTTAAAAACGCGTTACCAAACGAAATCTACTCCGCAATGGCGCGCTACTTCGAAGCAGACGAAATTTATAAATACTACGGAATCTTATTGCGGGCTAAGGCAAGCGTAGATCCAACGCTGATACTCGAAGAACATCCGCAACCATTCGTTGAAGCGTGGCATGCAGCGATTCTCAAACGAAAACAGCGGAAAATTAGACGCTTTGACGACTACCTATACGCTAGCTTCCGACAAGCCGCATGGACAGTAAAAGCCCGTGAAAATCGCGTTAAAAACGTTGGGCTATTGGCGGAGTTCGAAACGTTCCTCGAGGTGTAATTTAATCGTCCCAATTTGAGACGATTGCCGAAAGACGCGGATTTTAAAAGGCGTTGACATACCGTTTAAAATCGTTGTATAATCGCACATGAAAATATCGATTTCGTGTCCGTAAAATGGCGGACCGTTATCGAAAATAAGTGTGCGTAAGGCTTTCGTAAGTAAATACGAACTGGATTTCGTAATAGGTTTCCGGTACCACGTCTGCCGGGGGTTCGAATCCCTCCGAGCGCGTCATATAAAGTCAGGGAAACAAGGGTTTGGCATGGTGCCGCCCTTGTTTTTTTATACATCAAACCAATCATTGTCTATCGCATTTTTAATTTCGTCCAACATAAATTCGTAGAAGTGATCTGCCATATGATAGATTCCTTCTTCGTACGCGCTCCAATTGACGACCGGACATTCTCCGTCCTTCATCTTTTCGGTATCAAGGCAATAGCAGTATTCATCAACATCCTGGATGATGACATACCCTTTTGGAATACGAAAAGACTTGAATGAATGATGGTACGCCAAGATGTCACGGCATCCGTTGATATCAAGTTCATGGCCGCCGCCGCCGAACTCTTTTAAAAACCATCTGAAGCTTTGAGGAAATGTCACTTGAAGCTCTTTTTCAGTTGCTTGAATGTCTTCTTCGCTTTGCTTTTCAAACGTATGTTCACGATGATGCTCTTTTAACAGTTGCCTAATTTTATTTTTGTATGTTTCCAATTGAATCCCCCCGCAGGACCATTTTAACAGCTTTAATCATTTACATCCATTTGAAGCGTGATGCAATACATAAAAATACGCTCCACTCGGATCCCGCATCATCAGGGAGAGAAATTGAAACAGACTGGGCGCGGATTGAAGGAAAAAAGGGGAAAGACAAGGGTTTCATCATGCCCTTGTCTTTTTTCGCTGAGTGTCACTGAAAGTGTTTGATTTTCAAATGTTCAAAAACGGCTATCCCGTTTTCGGCAAACAGGGTGATGCCTTGATCGTGCAAGCCGGGAAAAGCCTGATTTGAATGAACAACCCGGCCGTCGTCAACGAACATTTCCACCGTTGTTTTATCGACGATGATCGTGACATGGACCTTTTTGTTGTTTGCATCAAACGGCGCTTTGCTTTCAATGTAAGTGCGGCTTTTGTCGGGCTGTTTCGTAAAGCCTCTGTTCACATAAGAGTATCCGTCTTCCGCGCATATTCCCGCATCAATGTGGCGCTTTCCGTCAGCCGATTCCCTGAGCCTCAATCCGATATTTTTAGCGTCAGACCAGGAGATATCTGCGTCAAGCATGTAGGTATCTCCTTTGACAGACAGCGTTTTTGACCCGTTGACTTCGATTTTTTCAAACTCATCGGTTGAAACGGTTAATTGGTCTAATTGGCTGATAGGCTGCGATGCGAGGCTGTATGTATTCCCGCCGTCGTGTTTTAAGCGAATCTCCCGGACGATCGAATCTGTCCCGTTGAAGCCGTCATTCTGCGTCGGCGTATCATTTGCATAATCCCAATTATTCATCCAGGCCATGGCATAGCGCTTGTCGTATTGATCGCTGGACTCGCCGTCTTCGAAGGTCACGCCGGCATACCAGTCAAAGCCGTAGTCGAGCCATTTCGGTTCTTCTTGATCGGCCTTGAATTCCTTTCCGGTGAAGGTGCCTGTCCAATATGCATACGTATTCGGTTTGCCTGAAGGCTTGCCGTTGGCGCTCGTGCCGAGCACCCACTTATACGTTCCGTCGTCTGCCCGCATCATGAAGAGATCTGGACATTCGACCGTGCCGATGTTTTGCGTGAGAAATCCTCCTGTATACCGCCATTTCTTCAAATTATGAGATTCGTAAAAACCGATTTTCGCTCCTTCCGCCAGCGCCATTACCCATTTTTGATCCTGCTCATCCCAGATTACTTTTGGATCTCTGAAATCCACCGTACCGGGATTTGACAAAACCGGGTCGTCCCCGTAAGGAGTAAACGTTTTTCCGCCGTTTTTGCTGTACCATAAAAACTGTTCTTCTTGGCCGCTGTCTGATGCCGGCTGGGTCATAATCGCAATGACCGCTCCTTTTCCAAAGCCCGCCGTGTTCTTTGAATCAACGACGACTGATCCGGACCATGGATCACCGTTTTTGTTTGTATATTTCGGAATGGCAACTCCTTCGTCCTTCCAGTGCACCAGATCGCTTGATACCGCATGGCGCCACTCCGTTCCGCCACCGTCCGGATAATCGCGGTTGTAAAGATAATAGTAGTGGTACTGTCCGTTCATATAGACGGGCCTTTGGGGATCGTTTTTCCATTTATCCGGCGCCGTCAAATGAAACGCGGCACGGTGTGATGCGACGGTTCGGATTTCTCCCTTTTGTTCCGTCTCGCGGGCCGGCAGCAGGATTGCCGTGAAAACCCCGAGACAAGAGATAAAAACGCTTATCCGTTGATATACTTTCATATTCAAGCAAATTCCTCACTTTATGTTATAAGATGACACACGAAAAGAAAATGCCGATTGCGACCGGCATTTTCTTTTTCGCTTTATTAATCGATTGTTAATTGTCCTTGCGCCAGAATGCTGTTTTGAACGACGGATGTTTTTGACCCTTCGATGTTTAGCAAAAAGCTTGGCGCAAATGTGGAGTGATGCTCGTTCGAAATACCTCTGTTTGTGATATAGCTTGTGATCACAACTTGATTGCCTTTCGCTTGCGGAACGGCAAAGTGTGAATAAGTAAATGTGATGTCATTGTAATCCTGATCCATATGAAGTACGAGTCCGGATTTATTTAATGGCTTGAATGGCCCGGTCAGAGAATTTGATACATAGCCGAGCATATAAATATCCTTTGAACCAATGCCGTCAATCGTCATTTTTGAGCCCCTTGAATCTGTGAGCAGATACCATTTGCCGTTCATTTTAAAGAGGTTGGCGCGTTCGATTTCGTCTGTCACCGTATTGGAAGCGATCAACGGTTTCATCACTTTTTTCAAGGTGTAATCATTGTTTAATTCAACTATTCCGAGCGCACCGTTTGCCAATTCAGCGTCTTTTTTCTTCGGTCCCTGAAGCAGTTTGGTGCTTTCTTCCTTGAAGAACGATTTGTTTCCGCCGTAGTAAGCTCTGTTGAATAGAGAATCTTCGCCTTGGTAGCCGGTTTTTGTGCCTGTGTTTGCTTCAAACACGAGGTATTTATGGCCGTGGTCTTCGACATAATGCGGATCTCTCATCGTATGATTGTCGCCTGAGCTGTAGTTTCCTTCGTCAATGAACTGCTGGACGTTTTGGTATACCGTTCCGTCGGCGCCGTCAAAGACCGATTTATGGTCTTCCACGCCTTCAATTTTGAGAGTGTCTGAATCCGGCTGAGAGAAATTGACTTGAGCCGTTGTCAGCGTTTGCTTGCCGTATTGCGAGCCGGAGAACGCCGTGTAAAACAGTCGGACTTTTCCGTCTTTTGTTAATGTGGCAGAACCTGACCATTCCTGTGTTTGATATTTAAGGTACGGATCGTTAGGAATGAATTTATCGCTGTCTTTAAACACTCTGCCGGCGTTTTTCCAGCTGTCGATCGATGTCTCGCCTTTCTTTTGATAGAACAGGTAGATCGATGTATCATCGACGTTTTTCGGGTCTCCCGCCAAGGCGAATACGAGATTGTAGCCGTGGTACGTTGCCACTGTGCCGTCAGGATTTTGCAGCGGCCAGCTGTCCCAAACGTCTAAGTCGATTAATTTTCCTGAGCTGTCATATCCTTTTGCCGAAGGAATGTTTTTGATGGATGCCGGATCGAATTGAGGGACTTTAAATTGTGCGCTTTTCTGCTGTTCAGGAATTTTCAGCATATCATTTCTTGTAATGTGCGAAATTCCGTAGCTCTTCTTGTAATCTTTCGTTTCGGTTTCTTTGGCAAAAGCCTGTGTTGCTCCTCCTGTCAGCAGTGCGGCTGCAAAGGTTAGGGCTGCTGTTTGTTTTGCGATTTTTTTGATGTTCATCAAAATTCCTTCCTTTCATGATCGTGATAGGTCAATCTTTCAAAAACGATCTTTTTGGTTGTCAGTCACCTCCAGATGTCGCCGGAACAGAAAAAAGACCTAAAATGTGTAAGGTCATAACGGCAAAAAGATAGACTTTGCCCTTCACACATTTTAGGTCTTGCCTGCTAAAGCACAGTAACAATCCCGACGTTATTGAATTATCATCATTCTAATATACCCGGGTCATAGACTCAACAGGTCTAAGTTCCTTTTTCCTTATACATTTTTTTGAAAACGGCATTTATTTTAAGATAAAAGACACCTTTTTTATATGAATCTATAGTCTGTATAAGGAGGCAAAATCTTTAATCATTGAAATCAATATACATCGGGATGCTTTTCCAAAAAGCGTCTGGCATCATGAGCTTTCTCTGGTCATGTCTTGACAGGGTTGTTTGAATATCGTCCTCTTTTCCGGCTTTAACTTTTTGAAGCCATTCCGGATCCATCAGAAGGCCCCGGCCGATTCCGATGAGATCGGCTCCTGTTTTCAGCGCTTGAACGGCATCTTCCGGTGCGCGAACTTTCCCTGCTCCGATTAGGGGAATGCGGTCTTGGACCGCTTCTTTGATCAGTTCCATCCGCGTGCGGGATTTGTCTGCACCACGGCGCGGAAAAGACCGGAAATCAATCAGAGAAACGTGCAGGTAATCCAATGCTTGTTCCCGCAGTACATTGACGAAAGACAGCGTTTGATCCATCGTGATTCCGGGCGTTTCCGGCTCTTCGGGCGAAAACTTGTAACCGATGATAAAGGATGGTTTATGGCAGTTTTCCGCTACGCGTCTGATTTCTTCTATAATCTGAAGCGGATACCTCATCCGTTTCTCTAAAGTGCCGCCCCAGCTGTCATTGCGCCGGTTGTAATAAGGTGAGAAAAACTGATGGACGAGAAACCCGTTCGCGCCGTGAATTTCTACTCCGTCAAACCCGGCTTCTATCGCTCTTCGCGCCGCCTGGCCGAAGGCATGGATCAGTTCTTGAATCTCTTGTTCAGATAGTGCCCTTGGCACCGGTGCATCCGGATTTGGAGCGACGGCGCTGGCGCTGACTGTCCGCTCTATACCTTTGGCTCCAGGATGGAAGAGCTGCAGGATCGCTTTTGCTCCATGTTTCTTTAAAGTGGCTGCAAGCCGGGTAAGTCCCGGGATTTGATCATCGTTTTCAGCTCCGGGGACGCCGGGGAATCCGGTTCGGGGCTGTATGGTTGTTCCTGATGTGATGACCATCCCGACATCTGTTGCCCGCGCGGCATAATAGACGAGTTCGTCATCAGAAATGAATCCTCCCGGCATTGAGGATGAATGCCCCATTGGCGGCATGATCATCCTATTTTTCAATTGGATGCCGTTTTTAAAAGTAAAGGGCGTGAATAATGAAGCGTATTGTTTTTTCATGTTTTTTCCTCCTTTTCGATATAGCAATAACAATAACAATCACCGGGAGGCTTCACAAGAACGCAATTTTTTTATATATGCTTTACAAAAATAAACTGCAGTACATTTGTCTTGATACCTTTACATTCCTGTGATAGGATTAGTCAAAATTGATCAGCGAAGCAAGGAGGATTTGCTTATGAATTCGGCTGTGCGGTATCAGGAATGCTCTTCTTTGATTCACGATGTACTCCATATTCTGTCGGGAAAATGGTCATTTGCTGTTCTGGCTGAATTGATAAAAGGGAAGCGGCGCTTCAACGAACTTAGAAGAAACTTGGGCAACGTCAACACAAAGGGATTAACGGATACTTTAAGACACCTTGAAGAAAACGGAATGATTTCCCGCAGGGTGTTCCCAACGGTTCCGGTCACTGTCGAGTATGCCTTAACAGAAAAAGGAAAAGAGTTCCACATCGTATTTAAGGAGATGGCCAGCTGGGGAGAAAAATGGCTTCCGTAATGGAGCCTTTTTATTTTGCCTTCGTTTTGCAGTTCCAAATATTTCTGCCTTTTGGTATAGTGTTAATATGTTTAAATTTGCAACAAAAGGTGATCGAATATGAAAGTGATGGCAATTGCTCCTTATGAAGGATTGAAAGAGCTGATGATTCAATTGGCCGGCGGCGAGGATTTTGAATTCGAGGCGGCTTCCGGAGATTTAGAGAAGGGCGTGGAGCTGGCGAAACAAGCGGAAGCAAACGGGACTGATTTGATTATCAGCAGAGGTGGAACCGCTGAGCTGATCCAGCAAGAAGTTTGCATACCGGTTGTGGATATCGAAGTGTCGGGATACGATATGCTGCGTGTGCTTACGCTTGCCAAGGGCTATCCCGGCAAGGCGGCAATTGTCGGATTTCCGATGATTGCCGATGGCGCGTCGGCAGTGTGCGAAATTTTGGATATCCGGATCGATGCCTACGCCGTATCAGACGAACGCGATGTTGAACCGGTGCTTCTTCAGCTCAAAGAACAGGGCTATCAGATCATTATCGGCGATGTGATCACAATTGAGAAAGCAGAGCGGCTCGGTTTAAACGGACTGCTTTTGACATCCGGAAAAGAAAGCATTGCCAAAGCTTTTGCATACGCTAAAAAACTGTATTCCTTTTTAGAGGGCATCAAGCAGAAGTACGCTGTGCCGTATCACATTTTACAAAAGGCCGAAACCGGTTATGCAGTATATAACAAGACATTGCGGCAGGTTTTTCAAAACGGCGTATTTGCCGAACATATCGGCTTGCTGGATAATCTGGAAGAGCTGATCGGGGAAGCGGAAAAGAAGGGAATCATCCATTTTAGACTCCGAAAGCATGGGCGGACATGGAATATCACGGGGCGCAGGTTTTTCGCATCAGACGAGGCATTGACCGTATTTACCGCGGAAAAAGCAAAAGATGTTCGCGTTTCTTCGTTGCCCGGTGCAGCGATTCTTTCTCCTTTGCGGACAAGCTATATGGAAACATCGAGGAATGAAACGATGCAGCAGGTGCTGAAAAAAGCGGAGTTGTTCGCGGCAAGGCGGGAACCCGTATGGATCAACGGAGCGCCCGGCTCAGGGAAAGAGAGCCTGGCCGGGCTGATCCATATGAAGGGTGAGGACAAGCATGAGCCGTTTCGAAAAATCGATGCCGGTTTGCTGTCTGAAGCAGAATGGGAGCAAGCGTGTGAAAGCGAAGAATTCTTTTCAGGGAGAGGAACGCTATACATCAAACAAGTCGATCGCATGCCGCTGTCCTCGCAACGGCTTTTGCTCAGGCGGATCAGCGAACCGTATGATGGGCCGAGGCTGATCGTTTCTTCTTCCCGCAGGCGCGCCGGGGAATTTTCAAATGAATTATATGATGCGCTTTGTCATTTGGAACTGGACGTTCCCCCTCTTTCCGAAAGAAAAGAGGATATTTTATATCTGGCTTATCAATTTATTGCAGAAAGCAATGAGGCATTCGGCAAACAAATCGTCGGCTTTCGAAGTGAAGCTGGTGTTCTGCTTGAAGAAGCGAAATGGCCGGGCAACCTCAGCCAATTGAGAAAAGCGGTCCAAAACTGTGTTCTTGAAGCGCAGGGCGTTTATATCGAGAAAGCTGACGCTGAACGGGTCCTGTGCCGCTTGAACGAAGAAGAAAGAGAAGACATCGATCTATCCGGAACGCTCGAAGAGATCGAAAAAAGGATCATTCAAAAAATCTATGCCGAAGAAGGGAACAATCAAACAAGAACAGCGGAGAGGCTCGGCATCAACAGAACGACGCTTTGGAGAAAATTGAAATCGCCGCATTGATAAACACCCGGTTTAGCCGGGTGTTTTATTTTGTTTGTTTTAATATGCAACGCTAAATAAAAATTATTTAGATAAATAACGTTGATTATTGAAACATTTATGTATATAATCGTTTTTGAAAACGCTTTACAGGAAGGGGAGGCAATCATGGGATTCGTACCAAAGGGGATTTATCCCGCCATGCTGACACCGCTCACAAAAGATCAAAGCATTGATGAATCGGCGTTGAAACAGTTGACGAACCATTTGATCGATGCTCATGTACACGGGCTTTTTGCGTTGGGTACCAACGGGGAATTTCATATGTTCAACATCGAAGACAAGCTGAAAGTTGCAGAAATCATCATTCAAGAGACAGCCGGACGCGTTTCCGTCATGGTAGGGAGCGGGGGAAACAGTACAGAAGAAACGATCTGGCTTTCTAAGGAAATGGAGAGGCTTGGCGCAGATGCGCTGTCGGTCATCACGCCGTTCTTTATCCCGCCGACACAGGAAGAAGCGGTGGCGCATTATAAAACAATCGCGGCATCCGTTTCACTTCCGGTCCTTTTGTACAATATCCCTTCAAAAACAGGTTTCCATTTAGAACCGGAAACGGTGGCAGAGCTTGCAAAAGTGGATAATATCGTCGGAATTAAGGACAGCAGCGGAAAATTTGAAAACATACAGAAGTATATCGAGCAGACGAAACAAGAAGACTTTGCCGTTTTTGCAGGCACCGATTCGCTCATATTGAAGACGCTTCAAGCGGGCGGAGCGGGAGCAGTCGCAGCAACGGCAAATATGCTCCCTGATATCGTGACGTCGATTTATCGCCATTGGACAGAGGGTGAGACTGAAAAGGCGGAGGCTGCCCAGAGGGAGCTTCAGCCGCTTCGCGATACGTTTCGGTTAGGAACGATCCCGGCGGCCCTGAAAAAAGCGGTGGAGCTTTATTCGATCCCTGTAGGCCCGCCGAAAGCGCCCGTCAAAGAGCTGACCGGTCCGGCGCTCTTGGAGGTCGAAAAAATGGTCGCCTACTATCAATCAAAATAGGGAGGTTTCAAAAATGCCAGCGAATTATCAATTTCGGACGGCCGCTCATATCGTCGCAGGCGAACATTCGATCCGCCGGCTGAAAGATCATGTAAAAACGATTGTGCCGAAGGCGGACAGAGCCCTGATTATTACCCAGCCGTCGATCGTCAAGCTCGGCACGATCGGCGAAGTACAGGCTCAGCTTACAGAGATCGGCATCCAGTCAGATGTTTGCACAGCCATATCGCCGGAACCGACCGTTCAAAATATTGAAGATGTATTTAGAGGCATCCGTGAGAAACGATACGACATTCTCATCGGAATCGGCGGAGGCAGCGTTTTGGACGGAACGAAAATATTGTCCGTGCTGCAAACGAATTCGAAAAGGGTCGAGGAGTTGCTCGGGACTGATTTGGTCGAAAAGCCGGGAATCCCGACCGTGCTGATTCCAAGTACTTCTGGGACGGGCGCAGAGGTGACGCCGAACGCAATCGTTACGCTTCCCGAAGAGGAATTGAAAGTCGGCATCGTCAGTCCGCTGATGTTGCCGAAGCTGGTCATTCTTGACCCGGTTATCACCCTTGGATTGCCAAAACCGATTACGGCGGCTACCGGAATGGACGCGTTCACCCATTCGCTTGAATCGTTCATTTCGACGAAAGCAAACCCGATCAGCGATATGTTCGCTTTAGAATCCATCAGACTGATTTCGGCAAGCATTGTGGAAGCATATGAAAACGGTTCATCGATACAAGCGAGAGAAAACATGCTGCTCGGTTCGATGTATGGCGGCATGGCGCTGACGGCCGCAGGAACTGCTGCCGTTCACGCCCTTGCCTATCCGCTTGGGGGGAAATACCGAATTCCCCATGGTGTCGCCAATTCGATGCTCCTTCCGCATGTGATGGAGTTTAATATGGATGCCATTACAGAACGGCTGTCTCTTGCCGCTGAACCGATGGGAATCACCGCCTCTGATCTGACCGTTGAACAAGCGGCTGAGGCCGTTGTGCAGAAAATAAGAGAGTGGACGAAGCGGCTGAATATTCCTCAAAATTTAAAAGCGTACGGCGTAACCGCAAGCGATGTGGACGATTTAGCCGACTCAGCTTCAAAAGTGACGCGCCTGCTTCATAACAATCCGAAACCGCTCAGCTTGGAAAATATAAAAGATATCTATCGAAAACTAATCAACTAAAGGATGAAGACATTGAAAATTGCAATCATCGCGGATGATTTGACAGGGGCGAACGACTGCAGCGGCCAGCTGGTTCATTACGGGATGGATGTTTCCGTCAAACTCGACGCCGAATTCACCAGACGGGAAACGGACGGTGCCGTTATTTTCAATACGGACAGCAGATCGCTGTCAGCCGCAGAGGCGAAGGCGGCTGTGAAAAACATCAGTGAACACATCTCCCGGCAATCGTTTGATATCGTCTACAAAAAAATTGACAGCACGATGAGGGGAAATATCGGAGCCGAACTTCAAGCGATGTCCGAAGTGTTTCAGCCGGATTTCGTGCTGGTGGCTCCCGGATACCCCCAAAACGGACGCCAGGTCATCGGCGGCGTCCATTATGTGAACGGCGCAAAGCTGGAAGAAACCGAAGCGGCGAACGATCCGAAAACGCCTGTAGCAGAATCGAATATTCAAAGGTTAATAGAAAAGCAGACTCGAAAAAAGAGCGGGCATCTATCATATGAAGACATCCGCCGCGGAGACGGGCATGTCCGAAACAAGCTGGAACGCTTTCGGGCGAAGGGGATTTCGTATGTCACGGCTGATTCGGTTCATGAATCCGATCTGCAGGATCTGGCGTTTATCCTGCGGAGTTTGCCGTATTCTATCATTTTGGCCGGCTCGGCGGGCTTGATGAGCTGTCTGCCTAAAGCGTTCAATCTGAAAGAAAGGAAGCTCGGGCAAACCGTTCCCTCTTCCGGTTTACCGGTTATGTTTGTCGTCGGCAGCATGAGCCCGACGGGGAGGAAACAGCTTCAGGAGCTATTTGCCGCACGTTTGGCTGAAAAAGTAGAACTGAGATCAGAACGCGTGCTGTGCGGCGAAGCTGAGAAAAGAAACGAGTTCGAACGGCTGAAGGAAAGGGCGGCGGACGTCCGGCGCCGTTCGAAACACATCGTCCTCTGCACCTCGGATAATGCAGCAGAGACACAGAAGATCGGTGAAAGCCGCGGATTCACCCCGGTTCAAACGAGCAATGCGGTGTCCGGCGCACTTGGCGAATTGGCGGGCGAGCTGATTCAAGCTTTTCATGTGAATCGGCTGTTTTTAACCGGAGGTGACACGGCATACCAAGTGCTGCGTCAGCTTCGCGTCCATGAGATACGATTGCTGGACGAAGTAGAGCCAGGCGTTCCGCTGGGAGCAGCCGGAGACGATTTGTACATTGTGACAAAGGCCGGAAATTTTGGCTCCCGGTCGGTGATGGCAAATGCGGCAATCAAGCTACAAGGAGGATAAACAATGGAGAAACCGGTTATCGGCATTACAATGGGCGACGCGGCAGGCGTCGGTCCGGAAATTATCGCAAAAGCTCTCAAATCCCGCAAAGTGTATGACATGTGCAAGCCGCTCGTCATCGGCGATATGAAAATGATGAAAAAAGCCGCCGTCCAAATCGGATCAGAGGTTGTCATTAACCAGGTGATGCATCCGGACGAGTGCGGTTTTGTACATGGAAAGATCGATTGTCTCGATATCGATCTGCTGCCTGAAAACCTGCCAGTTGGAAAGGTATCGGCTGAAGCCGGAAACGCCGCTTTTCATTTCGTGAAAAAAGCGGTTGAACTCGCTCAAGAAGGCTGTATTCAAGCGATTTGCACAGCACCGTTAAATAAGGAGGCGCTGCATAAAGGCGGACACCGATACCCGGGGCATACGGAAATTCTCGCTCATTTAACAAATACAACCGACTACAGCATGATGCTGGCTTCGCCAAAACTGAAGGTGATTCATCTGACAACGCATCAAGGGCTGATTGAGGCGATTCAGTCGATTACGCCGGAGCGGACCTATAAAGTCATCCGTCTCGCACATGATACATTGACAAGAGCCGGATTCAAACTGCCGAAAATTGCGGTTTGCGGAATCAACCCTCATGCAGGGGAAAACGGGCTGTTCGGAAACGGCGAAGAAGAACGGCAATTGCTTCCGGGGATCGAGCAGGCGGCAGCCGAGGGAATCGATGCCGACGGCCCATACCCCGCAGACACACTGTTTTACAAGGCTGTTCTGGGAGATGTTGACCTTGTCGTAGCCTGCTACCATGATCAGGGGCATATTCCGGTCAAAGTCCTCGGGCTGGAAGAGGGCGTCAACATTACGGTCGGATTAAACGGCGGGATTATTCGCACCTCTGTCGACCACGGAACCGCATTTGACATTGCGGGGCAGAACAAAGCCGATGAAAGAAGCATGCTCGCTGCTTTGCGGTCAGCCGCTGAGCTTGCGCCCAAATCGTAGAAAAATGAAAGAAGGTTGGTGCATCTCATGAAAGTTGTATGTACATCACCGTCATTTGCGAAATACTCTGATGATCCCGTCTTGTTTTTGGAAAAAAGGGGCATGTCGCTCGAACGCCTTCCTGCAGATATAACCGAGGAGCAGTTCATTGAAGCGGCAGGAGGAGCGGATGCCGCGATCGTGGCGTTTAACAAGATTACGCCGTATGTCCTGGATCGTCTCCCTTCTTTAAAAATCGTCTGCAAACATGGCGTCGGCGTTGACAATATCGATCTGCACGCTGCGAAAGAGCGCAGCGTCTGGGTGACGAATGCCCCTAACGCCAACAAACATGCAGTCGCAGATTTTGTATTCGGCCTCATGCTATCGGCTGCAAGGCAGATTCCCGCGGCCGACAGGGAAACAAAGCTAGGAAATTGGCCGAGGATTTTTGGATCTGACGTTTACGGCAAAACGCTCGGCCGGACTTGGCATGATCGGAAAAGAAGTCGCCAAACGGGCGCGAGGCTTCAATATGAGTGTTTTAGCCTATGATGTATTTCCCGATCGTGCATTCGCAGCCGATCATCACATCCAATTCACAGAGCTTGATCAGCTCTTGAAAGAAAGCGATTTTATCACGCTTCATATGCCGCTGACAGCCGAAACTGAAAACATGATCGGCGAACAAGAATTAGCCGCCATGAAAGAAACGGCTTATCTGATCAATGCTTCAAGGGGAGGCATCGTGTCTGAGCGTGCGTTATATGACGCCTTGGATAACGGGAGCATCTCAGGGGCTGCGCTTGACGTATATCAAACCGAACCGCTGAAGCAGCACCCTCTCTTTGAGCTGGACCGTTTTATCGCCATGCCGCATATCGCGGGGTACACCCGCGATGCCGTACAGAACCTTGGCATGATATGCGTCAAAAACATTGCCAGTGTACTGATCGACAAACAAAAACCGGAGTTTGTCGTCAACGGGCTGTGAATGTGTTTTTATTCATGCCCTGCATCAAGATTTGAAAGCGTTTTCTACAAAAGGGATGAGGTGGATAACATGTTGAATCACCCGGTTCAAAAAAAGTCGAATGTACGCTGGGTTGTCGCGTTTATGATGTGGGCTGCCATTGCCATCAATTATATTGACCGGACAGTGCTCTCGGCTGCTGCTCCCTATATTACAGAGGAGTTCAACTTGACAGCCGGCCAAATGGGAATCATCATGTCCGGTTTCTTCTGGTCGTACGCTCTGCTGCAGCTGCCTTCAGGCTGGGCGGCCGACAAGTACGGCCAGAAAAAAACGCTCGGTTTTGCGGTCGTCTGGTGGTCTGTTGCTACGGCGCTGACGGGGCTTGCGACAGGCTTCAAATCCCTGCTCGGGCTGCGGATCGCACTAGGAGTCGGGGAGGCTGCTGCATATCCGAGCAATGCGGGGATCGCCGCCAAATGGTTTCCGAAGAAAGAAAGGGCGACAGTAGCCGGAATTTTTGACAGCGGGTCAAAGTTTGGCGGAGCTGTTGCAATGCCTTTGATCGCCTGGATGATTGCGGTCTTTGACTGGAAGCTGACATTTCTTTTGATCGGACTTGTCGGCGTCGTGTGGGGAATTGTCTGGATGATTTTCTTTAAGGAGAATCCCGCCGATCATAAGCGCGTCAATGAGGCTGAACTTGCCCATATTAGGGAAGGGCAGGCTCACACGGAAGAAACGGGCGGCGGCCAGCCGCTGAAGTGGTATCAGCTATTTAAATATCGCAACATATGGGCGATGTGCATCGGATTTTTTATGATCAATTATAATTCTTACTTCTTTATCACATGGCTGCCGACTTACCTTGTCAAAGAAAGGGGTATGGATTTAATCGAAATGGGGATCATGGCGTCTCTCCCGCTTTTGACTGCAATGGTCGTCGAAGTCGGAGCCGGGTGGATGTCCGACCGGATATATGCAAAGGGAAAACTGTCGCTGACAGCCGTCCGGAAGCTGTTTTTAATTATCGGGCTTGCCATGGCTTCGTGCATCGGTTTTGCCGCTTTTGCAGATTCGGCTATCTTGGCCGTCATCCTTCTTTGTGTAGCGAAATCGGGAACGACCGTTGCCGCGTCCCAAGTCTGGGCGCTTCCGGGGGATGTGGCGCCGAAAAATATGACATCGATGGTTGCTGGTATTCAAAATACAGTCTCTAATATGGGCGGAGTCGTCGGACCAATCATCACCGGCTTCATCGTCGGCGCAACGGGTTCTTTCGTGCCGGCGCTCCTTTTTTCGGCTGCCTTGATCATCGTTGCCATTTTAAATTATCTATTCCTATTGGGAAAAGTGAAACAGATTCAAGTATAAGGAACAGCCCGGCTCATGAGCGGCCGGGCGTTCTCTCATTAAAATGATTTCAGCACATGCTCCCTGTATTGTTTCGCACCTTCAGCAAGCTCGCTTTTTCCGGCCGTGCCCGCTTGATAGAAGACGTACGGCGGAAGGTATGTAGTGCCTATGAAGTTGCTTGTAGCCTGAAAAGGCCTTAACAGTTCGCTGATCGAATAGTGGTTTGAACCGCCGGCCTGATAGGCCTCTTCACCGGCCCCGGCAGAAACCGCAACCATGAATTCTTTCCCTTGGAGCGCCTTGCCGGTTGATCCGTAGGCCCATCCGTAGAGAAGGACGTGATCCAGCCATTTCTTCAAAAGCGGCGGCGAGCTGTACCAATACAGCGGGAATTGAAACACAATCCGGTCGTGCTCCTCCAAAAGGCGCTGCTCTTTTTCCACGTCAATGACCTCATCCGGATACTCTTTATACAGCTCATGTACCGTGATATTCGGCTCGCCTTTCAATTCTTCGACAAATGCCTTGTTCACCGCGGATTGTTCCATATTCGGGTGAACCGCCAGCACCAACACTTTCATAATATTCATCACCTTCTTTTCCATTTTATTCATTTTAATCGATGTGGGATGAGCGATTCAACAAATATGCACAGCCGCCTCTTTCTAATCAAATCTACCGATGACAAAAGTCACTTTGTTTCAGCCGGCTGCCTGGTGTCCGGGGATCAAAAACCGAGTTTCTTCATTATATATAAAAGTCTTTAAAGACCTGTCATGAAATCAAAGGTTCGGTAAATAAAACAAATAGGTGAAAACGGAGCTAAAGACGCATGTCATTCGCTCGATTTAGTAACACGACTATTCCGAATGTTTGGCAATTTTGTATTGGATTGTTTTTGCGATCATTTGAAGATTCAGAATGATCAAAGTCAATGATCTCCGTTTTATGCAGGTAATATGGATGAGTGCTGTCCTAACTGTTTCGTGTCCTCATCAAGAATGCTTTCACTTCCTGAATCGTTAACCCCAGTTCCTTCGCCTCTGTCATGAGCGCTCTCCAGTCGTCGATGTTGGCTTGTGTAATCTGTCTGCTTCGGTAAAAGGTCCGTTCTTTCTTTTGCTGCCTGAGGCGGTGTGTAAATTGAAACAGTTCTTCCTGGTTCATCCCCGCCTGAACAGCCTCTACCAAATGGGTTCTCCATTCCTCATCATGTTCGGCCCGACGGTAAAGGATCACTTCTGTATCAAACAGCTCTTTCAGCTCCACTTTCAGCGCCTGGGAGATTTTTTTGAGAAATTCGACAGAAGGGTTTCTGTGAACTCCGCGTTCAATCTTGCTTAAATACGATTTTGAAACGCCGGCTATGTCTGCAAGCTGGTTGATGGAGTAGCCTTTTCTTTTTCGGTACATGCGGATGACCTTCCCGATCATACTAAATCCTCCCCTTCCCCTTCACCATTCGATTTAAACGCTTTCTTGTTCATTATAAGAAATAAATTGTTCTTTATAAAATTCAAAAATTTAAGATATCAACAGAAAATAGAAGAAAACGAACGAATTTGTTCTCTAAAGAGAACTATATAGCTAAATTCAGCATTTTTCAATTCAAATTTTTTCTTTTATAATCCAATCATTAACAAACGGCATTCCTGAGGAGGCAGTCAAGCATGAAGGAAAACATAGATTTTAGAGAATTGATTGCGATATTACGAAAACGAACTGTTCTAATCCTGGCTTTGACAATAGGTGTAACGATGATCAGCGGATTCATTCAGTTCTTTGTGCTGACACCTGTCTATCAGGCTTCGACGCAGATTTTGGTCCATCAGGTCGGTGAGAAAAAGGGGAGTGCCACATTCAGCGATATTCAAATCAACCTTCAATATACGCGGACGTTTCAAGCGCTGTTAAAGAATCCGGTTATTTTGGAGCAGGTAAAACAAGAGCTTGATTTACCGGAATCTGTCGGCGGATTGAAGGAGAAAATTACGACGAGCAGCGAAAGCGAATCAGAAATTATCAACATCTCGGTTCAAGATAAAAGCCAAAAAAGGGCGGCCGAAATCGCGAACACGTTAACGGCTGTTCTCAAAAAAGAAATTAAACAGATTATGAATACCGATCGTGTAACAGTTCTTTCAAAGGCTGACATTGTCAAATCGCCGACACCGGTCAGACCGAATTACAAAATGAATATTTTGCTGTCTTTTGGAGCTGCATTGATGGCTGGAATCGCCTTGGCGTTTTTTCTCGATTTTCTCGATGATACGGTGGCGCGTCCGTCGCAAGTCGAGAAGGAGGCGGGATTCGTTTATCTCGGAAGCATCGAACAGATGAAAGGCAAGAAAAGCAGTTTCCGAAAAGACTCTAATATGAATATTCGCGTAAAAACCGGAAGGAGTGAGCCGCTTGGCTATTAGAAAAAAACGCTCGCGAAAATACGAGTCAGCGCTTGTCGCTTTGCATCAGCCAAATACGCCGATTGTCGAACAGTACCGGACGATCAGGACGAACATCGAATTTTCCTCTTTTGAAAAGCCGTTCAGATCACTGCTGATTACATCCGGTCTTCCGGGAGAAGGGAAATCGTTCACCGCTGCAAACCTGGCGGTCGTTTTTTCACAGCAGGAAAAAAAGGTTCTTCTTATCGACGCGGATTTGAGAAAGCCGTCTATACACAAGATCTTTCAGCTTGATAATCATTCAGGCGTCACAAATGTGCTTATGAAAAAAACGCACCTGGAAAACGTCGTTCAGCAAAGCCAGGCAGAGAGCCTCCATGTGATGACAAGCGGGCCGATTCCGCCGAATCCGGCCGAACTGTTGTCATCACAGGCTATGGAGGATTTGCTTGCGGAAGCGTACAAGCAGTACGACCTTGTGCTTCTGGACTCTCCACCGCTCTTGCCAGTTGCCGATGCGCAGATTTTAGCGAATCAGGTGGACGGGAGCATCCTGATCATTTTAAGCGGAAAAACAAAGCTTGATAACGCCATTAAGGCAAGGGATGCGCTCAATTCCTCAAAAAGCGAGCTGCTTGGGGCGGTCTTAAACGGAAGGAAAGTCAAAAAAGCGCGTCAATACAACTATTAGCAATTCAAAGGCCGCATCAGGCCGAAAAAAGGTGATGTCTTCCTTACCTATATCAATGGAGGCACTCGGCTCTACTGTGGGCAGGCGTTTTCGGCTGCCTTAGATGCAAGTCGTCGATGGCGGGGCGTGAGGACGGGTTAAATGCCCATTTTACTCTCATCATTTTCGGATTCATCAATGTTTGTATCTTTTTAGCTGATGGTATTTTGCCTGAAAAAATGTCATCAGCTAGAAAGATACTTGAGGAGGTAGGAAATTGACATATCGGAGAAGGCTTTCCATTATCACCGCACTCGATTCGTACTTGGTTATGCTGTCTATTTTCATCGGGTACCAGCTGATTTTGCCATCATATGAATTATACCCTTCGGAAATGCTGCTGATGACCTCGCTGTTTCTGCTCGGCTCCCAGCACTTATTTGCCCATTTCTTTCATCTTTATAAAAAAGTGTGGGAATATGCGAGCATTGGGGAATTGTGCGTGTTATTAAAATCGATTACATTGTCCCATCTAATGACAATATTTATTGAACTGCTGTTCTTTCAAAATGTTCCGATCCGCCTGCTATGTTTAAGCTGGCTGTTCCAGCTGCTGCTGATCGGAGGATCGCGGATGATGTGGCGGATCATCAGGGAGCGCGTGAACAAAGGAAGCAAGGGATCTGCCAGAGCCCTCATCATCGGCGCAGGTTCAGCAGGCAACCTAATTGCAAAGCAGCTTTTGCAGAAGCACGAATTGAATATCGAGCCTGTCGCTTTTATCGATGACGACAAAACGAAGCACCGCCTCGAAATTATGGGACTTCCCGTATTGGGAGGGAAAGGACAGATCGTTCAGGCGGTCAGGCAAATGAATATCGACATGATCATCATCGCCATTCCGTCCTTGACCGTCACTCAAATGCAGGAGATGTACAAAGCGTGCGCACAAACGGGCGTCAAAACGCAGATCATGCCGAAAATCGACGAGATTTTGCTCGGCAGGCATCCCGTCGGCCAGCTTCGCGACGTCAAGGCAGAGGATCTTCTCGGCAGGGAGCCCGTTCAGCTTGATACGAGCGAAATCTCCAATACCGTAAAAGACCGCGTCGTTCTTGTCACAGGTGCAGGAGGCTCAATCGGCTCGGAAATCTGCAGGCAGATCAGCAAATTCAAGCCCAAATCAATCATTTTGGTCGGCCATGGAGAAAACAGCATTCATTCCATATTGCTTGAGCTGCAAGAGAAATTCGGAGGCAGTGTCAGCTACTATCCCGAAATCGCCGACATCCAGGACAGGGAGAAAATGTTCTTGCTGATGGAGCGCTATAAACCGAATGTCGTTTATCACGCAGCTGCGCACAAGCATGTTCCGCTCATGGAAAAGTGTCCGAAAGAAGCGGTCAAGAACAACATTCTCGGCACGAAAAACGTCGCCGAAGCCGCTGATGAGTCAGGCGTCGAAACGTTTGTCCTCATTTCGTCGGACAAAGCGGTCAATCCGGCCAACATCATGGGCGCGACGAAGCGTTTTGCCGAAATGCTGATTATGAATCTTGGCAAAACGAGCAAAACAAAATTCGTCGCTGTCCGCTTCGGAAATGTGCTCGGCAGCAGGGGAAGCGTCATTCCGATTTTCAAAAAGCAAATCGCCAAAGGCGGCCCCGTAACCGTGACACACCAGGATATGACCCGGTATTTTATGACGATTCCGGAAGCTTCAAGACTGGTCATTCAAGCGGGAGCCCTTGCAAAGGGAAGGCAGATTTTCGTGCTCGATATGGGAGAGCCTGTAAAAATCGTGGATCTTGCGAAAAATCTCATTCAGCTGTCAGGTTACACGACAGATCAGATCAAAATCGAATTTACGGGCATACGGCCGGGCGAAAAAATGTACGAAGAACTGCTCAACAAAAATGAAGTGCTGGCTGAACAGGTTTTTCCGAAAATTCATATCGGCAAGGCGGTCGATGTCGAATGGACAGTGCTCAAAACCTTTATGGATGAGTTTATGTATCTGTCGGACCGCGAACTGAGAGAGCGTTTGTTCAGCGCTATCGGACAGCGTGAGAAAAAGCTGGTGACAGCGCATTAGGAGGAAGAATCATGACGAGAACGGTTTTGTTTTGCGCGACGGTGGATTATCACTTTAAAGCATTTCACCTTCCGTATTTTAAGTGGTTCAAAGAGCAGGGCTGGACGGTTCACGCAGCGGCGAAAGGGAGCATGAAGCTGCCTTTTGCCGATCGGCAATTCGATATCGGGATCGAGCGTTCTCCCTTTCGTACAGGCAACCTGGCGGCATTTCGAGAGCTTTCGCGCATCATCGATGAACATGAGTACAATATCATCCATTGCCACACTCCGATGGGCGGCGTATTAGCCAGACTTGCCGCCAGAAAGCAGAGAAAAAGGGGAACGGCAGTGATGTATACCGCCCACGGTTTCCACTTTTGCCAGGGAGCACCCTTGAAAAATTGGCTGCTGTACTATCCGATCGAAAAAGGGCTCTCCTTTTTGACGGATTGCCTGATCACGATTAATCAAGAAGATTATGAGCTTGCAAAGGGCCTCAGCAGCAGGATGCGGACGGAAAAGATCCACGGCATCGGCGTTGACACCGGGCGGTTTCACCCTGTTGATGAGGAAGAAAAAAGACGGCTTAGAGCAAAATACCGTCTGAATGAAGACGATTTCGTTCTCATTTATCCGGCTGAGCTGAACATGAACAAAAATCAGGCGCTTTTAATCGAAACAGCGGCTTACTTAAAAGAAAGGATGCCAAACGTCAGGTTCGTCTTTGCCGGGAAGGGGCTGATGGAAGCCGAGTACCGCCGCCTGGCCGAGCAAAAAGGAGCTGCTGACCATGTTACGTTTGCGGGGTTTCAAAAGGACATTCACGAATGGATCAAGCTTGCCGACGTATCTGTCGCCTCAAGCATAAGGGAAGGCCTCGGCATGAATCTCCTTGAAGGAATGGCAGCCGGAAAACCCGCCGTTGCCACCGACAACCGCGGCCATCGCGAAGTCATCAAAGACGGAGCAAACGGCTTTCTCATTTCGCAGGGAGACGCCCGAACCTTCAGCGACCGTCTTTTCCAGCTTTACCATTCTCCCGAATTGCGAAAACGGATGGGTGAAGAGGGAAGAAAAACGGCTGCCGCTTATTCGCAGCAGCGCACGGTCAAAGAGATGGCGGACATATATTCTTCCTTTATGAAAAACGATGCAGCTGAAAGGAGGCTGAAAGGATGACAAACCGGCAAAAGCCGAAAGTATCGGTCATTATGGGAGTGTACAATTGCGAAGACACGCTAGCCGAAAGCATCGAGTCGATTTTGAGCCAAACCTATAAAAATTGGGAGATGATCATCTGCGACGACGCTTCGACAGATCGGACCTATGACATCGCCAGGCGGTATGCCGACCATTACAGCGATAAAATCAGGCTGGTCAGGAATGAGAAAAATAAGCGCCTTGCCGCTTCACTGAATCATTGCCTCCAATATGCCGGCGGGACATATATCGCGCGCCAGGACGGCGATGATATCTCTTTGCCGCGCCGCTTTGAAAAACAGGTCGCGTTTTTGGAAAAGCAGCCCCATTACCATGTCGTCGGAAGCGGGATGATCGCTTTTGATGAAGAAGGCGTGAGAGGCGTCAGAATGCTGCCTCCTGCGCCGACTCCGCGAATCATGGCAAAAGGGACGCCGTTTTGCCATGCGACGATCATGATGCGTGCTGAAGCTTATCAGGCGCTGAAAGGCTACCGCGTCGGCAGGCGGACGAGAAGAATGGAAGACATCGATTTATGGCTCCGGTTTTTTGAAGCGGGATACAGAGGCTACAATCTTCAGGAGGCATTGTACAAAGTAAGGGAAGACGAATCGGCGTTTAAAAGGAGAAAGCTCAGTTATTCCATCGATAATGCGTTTATCGTCTATGACGCATGCAGACGGCTGAAGCTGCCGCTTTCCGACTATGCCTACATCATGAAACCGATCATCAGGGGGCTCATGCCTCCCTTTATCATGAACAAATATCATAAAAAAAGACTGATGAATGAAGGCGGAGGGGTCGTAAAACATGAATGACAGAAGCGCGAGACCAAAACGGGTGCTCCACATCGTAAGCGGAATGAACCGCGGCGGCGCGGAGACGATGATTATGAACATGTACCGCCATGCCGACAGGAGCCAGATCCAATTCGATTTCATTTCACACCGGGAGGAAACGTGCGACTACGACCCGGAAATCATATCGCTCGGCGGGCGCGTGTTTTATGTGCCGAGCATCGGCACGGCCGGTCTTCTTTCTTATATCAAAAGGATCAGGGACGTTTTGATCGAAGAAGGGCCGTTTTCCGCAGTTCACGCTCACACCGACTTTCAGACGGGCTTCGCCGCTTTGGCGGCAAAGCTTGCGGGCGTTCCGGTCCGCATCTGCCATTCGCATAATACGGCCTGGAAGCCGAATCCCCGTTTTATGGATGCGGTTCAGCTCCGGTTGTTCCGCCGGCTCATGTTTGCGTGCTCCACGGCGCTTTGCGCCTGCGGCCAAGATGCCGGCCGTTTTTTGTTCGGCGGAAAGAAGATGAGCAAAAACGCGGTTCACCTTTTGCAAAACGGGATTGACCTTGACCGTTTTCAAGTGGCGAACAGCCGCTCAAAAGCCGGTATGAGAAAAAGGTTCGGCATCAGCGAAAACGCGTTTGTGATCGGTCATGTCGGCCGCTTTTTCGAACAAAAAAACCACCCGTTTCTGCTTGAGCTCGCCGGCCGCCTCAAAAAAACGGGCACTCCCTTTCAGGCGGTTTTCGCAGGCGACGGACCGCTTCGCAAACAAATCGAAGAACAAGCGGCAAGGCTCGGGTTTGAAGACGAGATCTTGTTTCTCGGCGTTGTTGAAGACGTTCCTTCCTTGATGCGGACGTTTGACGTATTCGTGATGCCGTCCTTGTTTGAAGGGCTGCCGCTCGTTCTTGTGGAGGCGCAGGCTTCCGGTCTTCCTTGCGTCGTCTCGGACACCATCACGAAGGAAACCGACCTGGGTCTCGGCTTATTGAAAAGGGTCAGCCTTGGAGCGGGGTTTGACCGATGGGCAGAGGAGATCGGCAGGGCACAGCAGGCGGAACAGCCGGCTTGGCCCGAAATCGAAAGCGCCCTGGCGGCGAGGGGATATGATGCGAAAGCGAATCTGACAAGGTTAATGGATCTCTATTCGATCTCCTTAGCAGAAGGACAGTAAACATGGCCGTTTACATGCTGAATATGGGGATCGTTTTCGTATGGTCATGGTTTGCGAAAATGTACGGCAAAGAAGATCATTCTCTGCCGACGGGCTACCGTCCGAATGCGATTCTAGCTGCCGTGCCGCTCGCTTCCCTGATCATCGTCGCCGGATTGAGGTACAAGGTCGGAACAGACTTCCAAACCTATATGCTGCTTTACGAATTGGCCGGCAAATACGACAGCATTTGGGCGATCTTCGGATTCGGCGGGGCCAAAGCCTCGACAGATCCGGGATTCACAGCGCTCTTGTGGCTGTTGAATCATATCACAAGAGATCCGCAGATCATGTTTGTCACCGTCAGCATCATCACCTATTTTTTTATCGTCAAGACGCTTTATGTATACGGACGGCCGTTTGAATTAAGCATGTTTTTATTTTTAGGTATGTTCTATTACTATGCGTCATTCAACGGGATTCGCCAGTACATGGTGGCGGCTGCCTTGTTTTGGGCTGTCAAATACGTGATCGGCGGAAACTGGGTGCGCTATACGATGACCGTGCTGATTTGCTCGCTGTTTCATTCATCTGCACTTATCATGATTCCCGTCTATTTCATTGTCAGAAGAAAAGCGTGGTCGCCTGTCATGGGTCTGCTCACTCTTCTATTTTTAGCCGGGACTTTCATGTATCAAAAGTTTCTTTCCGTCTTTATCGTCGTGCTTGAAAACAGTTCATACGGACATTATGAAGAGTGGCTTATGAAAAATTCAAACGGGATGAACTCGATTAAAATCATCGTCCTTCTCCTTCCGCTCGTGCTTGCGTTTTGCTTCAGAGAGCAGCTGAGGAAGCGCTGGCCAGAGATCGACTATATCGTCAACTTTTGCCTAATCGGTTTTTTATTCGGTGTTTTGGCGACAAAGGATGTCATCTTTGCAAGGTTTAACATCTATTTTGGACTTTATCAGCTGATTCTCGTTCCTTACTTTGTCCGGATTTTTGAACCGAAATCGAATGCGCTTTTATACGTTTTGTTTTTGATCTGTTATTTCTTATACAGCTTTATGCTCATGCCGTTCGATTCTTCGGTGCTGCCGTACAGAACGATTTTTGAACGTTAATCTATGAAACAGACAAGGCGGCGGATCATTCCGGTCTTGTGAAAAATGTCGACAAAGGAGTCAATCATATTGGAAAACCCAGCCGTTAGCTTACTGGTCGCAGTATACAATACAGAAGCTTTTTTGCTGAATTGTTTACAATCGCTGATCAGCCAGACCTTAAAAAATATCGAAATCATCATCGTCAATGACGGTTCGACGGATGGAAGCCAGAAAATCATTGATCATTTTGCCAGGAAGGACGGCCGGATCAAAACGATCCAGCAGGAAAATCAAGGGCTCGGGGCCGTGCGGAATAAAGGAATAGAAGCCGCCGAAGGAGAGTATCTGGCTTTCATCGATTCGGATGACTGGATTGAGCCCGACTATTGCAGGGCCATGTATGAAAAAGCGAAGGCCGAGGAAGCCGATCTCGTCATCTGCGATTATGCCGTAGACATTCAGGATACGGGGAAAACGATCTTTCCCGAGATTGGGAAACGCTACGCCGGAAAGCCGAAAGACGCATACATCACAGATCTGCTCAAGGGCAAGGTGAGCGGTTTTTCCTGGAACAAGCTTTACAGGCGCAGCCTGATTGAAGAGCACCGGCTCGCCTTTCCGCTCAGGGATGAATTGGAGAATATCGAAGATCAATACTTCAGTTTCAGGTGCCTGTTTTTTGCAAATACAGCGGCGTTTGTGACAAAGCCTTTGTACCACTACAGGGTTCACCTGACATCGATTGTCCAAAAGTATCAGCCGGGGCTTTACGAAGACGGCCTTGCCCTATACGAGGCAAATCTTGAATGCCTGGCAAAGCACGGCGGGCTTCAAGCTTTGGAAGACGCGCTTCACGTCTTTCTCGTCAACCACGCGTTGGGCAGCATTTTGAATGAGTGCAAAAGCCTGAATAAAAACCCTTCGGCGGAAAAATACAAAAATATCAGGCGGATTTGCGCCTCTCCTGAGTTTAGAAGGAAAATTCCCGCTGTCGACCTGACGGCTTTTGATTCGAAGAAGAAGCTGCTGCTGTTGCTCGTACGCTGGCGTCTCGTGCCGGCCGTGTACGGATTCGCAGCGCTGTATCAGAAAACGATCGAGTACAGAATGAAGAAATAGGCGGTGAGGACATGACCTTTCAGGAATGGAAAGTCAATCTTGCGGAATGGCTTCTGCTGAAGGTGAAATATCCATCAGAATTCGTGATGGGAACACCTGGTTTAAAAAGATTTGACCAATATAACGGGAAGAAAAAGATCATTTTGACGCTAATTCCTTCCCACGATAATTTGGGGGATCACGCGATTGCCCTGGCAAGCAGAACATTTATAGAAAATGAGTTTCCCGATTTTGAAGTTATCGAGATCGGCATCAATGATATTTACAAACACGCAAAAGCGCTGCGGCGCGTCCGCCACCCCGAGGATATGGTGTTTATCATCGGCGGCGGCAATATGGGCGATTTATACAGAAATGAAGAATGGACGAGACGCTTTATCATCAAGACCTTTAAGCAGTATAAAATCGTGCAGCTTCCGGCCACTGCCCATTTTTCGAAGACGCCTTACGGACAAAAGGAATTAAAAAGGGCAAAAAAAATCTACAATGCCCATCCCCGCCTGTTGCTGATGGCGCGCGACGAGACAACCTATCAATTTATGAAACGGCATTTTGCGGGCAAAACGATTTTAAAGCAGCCGGACATGGTGCTGTATTTAAAGAAAGAGAAGCAGGAGGAAAGAGACGGCATTTTGGTGTGCTTGAGGGATGATAAAGAAAGCTTTCTAAAAAAAGAAGAGCGAAAAGCGCTGTTGAAAGCAGTTACTGACGAATACGGAGGGGTCAGAACGTTTACGACGACGATCGGCAAGAGAGTGAGCAGCGTCTCGCGCGAGATGGAGCTGAACAAGCTCTGGGATCAATTGGGAGGCGCTGAAGTTGTGGTGACGGACAGGCTGCACGGCATGATCTTTTGCGCGATTACCGGAACGCCGTGCGTCGTGATCCGTTCCTTCGACCATAAGGTGCTTGAAGGATTCAACTGGCTGAAAGACATCCCATCGATGAAGCTTGTCGAAAAGCCCGGAACGGCAGAGGTGCTCGGTGCGATCAAGGAATTGATCAAAAGAGATGCATCATACGAAAACGCTCCGACGAGGGATCATTATTTCACCGATCTGAAGCGGAAGATATTAGGTGATGCCCTATGAAGCCGTTCGTCAGCATCATCGTTCCGATGTACAATGTCGAAGCTTATATTGAAGAGTGCGTCAATTCTTTGCTCAGGCAGACGTTGAGAAATATCGAAATCATTCTCGTTGATGACGGGTCACCCGACAGATCGGGAGACATCGCAAGACGGTATTGTGATCAGGATGCAAGAGTCAAAGTGATCCATAAAAAGAACGGCGGGCTGAGCTCCGCCAGAAATGCCGGGCTCCATGCAGCAACAGGGGAGTATGTCGGCTTTGTCGACGGAGACGACTTTGTGTCGCCGGCGATGTTTGAAAATATGTACGCCGCTGCGAAGGAGGACGATCTTGATATCGTCATGTGCGGCTATCATAAGCATTCTGATAAAGGAAACGAGTATGTTCCTCCGTCTTTGCCGGCCGGACGCCTGCTGCTGGGCTGGGATATTAAGCATGAGCTGAGAAGGGCGCACGAAACCCGGTTCATCTGGTATGTATGGCGGAATTTGTACAGGCGCGACCTGCTGAAGCATAACGAGCTTTATTTTTATGAAGATATTCGCTTTGCGGAAGATTCGCCGTTTAACCTGTACGCTTTTTACGCCGCAAAGCGCGTAAAAGCGATTGATGAAGGCTATTACATGTACAGGTGTAATCCGGAGAGCCTGACAGAGCTTCCTTTTAAGCCGTACATGGATGACAGCCTGATCAGGCAATATCGTGCAAAAAAGAGATTTTACGAGACATTCCAGATGTTTGAGGAATGTTCCGAGGATCTGCAGACGTACATGTGCAAACACCAGATCCCGATGCTTCTGGCCAATGCATGCGCCGAACCGAAGCCTTCAAAACAAGTGAGGCGGCATATTAAGGATATTTTATCCTACCGGATGGTACAGTCATCGGTGGAAAAAACGTCATTGCGCAATAAAAAGCTTTTGCTCGGACAGCGGATTGTTTTACTGTTATGCAAATTGCATGTTCCGATCCTGCTCGAATTGTTTTTTAAACGAAATCTGCCCAGTAAGGGATGAGCCTTTTGAATAAGACATTTTTACTGAATCTGGGCGCCAATGTGGCGTCCTTTTTGCTATCCGTGCTGTTTTCGATGTGGCTGACTCCGTTTGTCATCAAAACGCTCGGAGTTGAAGCGTTCGGCTTCGTTCATTTAACGCAAAACATGATCAATTATTTTTCGATAATTACAGTCGCCTTGAGCGCGGTCGTCGTCAGATTTTTTTCCGTCTCGGCCCACAGGGGGGCGCTCGATGAGGCAAGAGGCTATATGAATACGTATATGATTTCGTCTTTTGCCCTTTCGCTCGTTTTGCTCTTGCCGCTTGGCGGAACGATCTATTTTGTCGACCGGATCATCCGCGTCCCTGCGGGTCTCTTGAGCGATGTGCAAATCGCGCTGTTCATCGGCGGCCTGCTCTTTCTGCTGACGTTTTTTATGTCAGGATTTGCGGCAGGTCCATTTTTCGCCAATAAAATCTATATCACGAGCACGATCCAGGCGGTGCAAATGCTGATTCGCGTGCTGTCGGTCGTCTGCATTTTTTCATTGTTCGCGCCGAAGATTTGGCACATTCAGCTTGCCGCTTTCATCGCTACCGTGTCAGCGTGCATGCTGTCTTTCGTTTTCTTTAAAAAACTGATTCCCTGGTATTCGTTTCGGATCAAGGATATGTCGCTCAAAAAATGCAGGAAGCTGCTGCAGTCCGGGGGATGGAGCTCGGTCAGCCAGGTCGGCGTGCTGCTGTTTCTGCAAATCGATTTAATGGTGGCCAATCTTATGCTTGGGGTCAGCGAATCCGGAATGTACGCGGCGATCATTCAGTTCCCGCTTTTATTGAGGACGCTGTCGTCAACGCTTGCGGCCGTATTTTCCCCGACGATTACGCTCTATTATTCAAAAGGTGACAAAGAAGGGCTTGTCCGCTATGCCAATCGGGCCGTCAGGTTCAACGGATTGATCCTTGCGCTGCCTGCGGCATTGCTCGGCGGGCTGGCCGGCCCGTTTTTGACGATTTGGCTCGGACCTTCTTTCGAGCATTTGAAATGGCTTTTATTGATACATGCCGGCTATTTGGTCGTATCTTTAAGCCCTGCGCCGCTTTTTTACATTTTTACAGCTTACAACAAGCTGAGAACGCCGGCCTTGACGACGGTCGCCTTCGGCGCCGTCAACTTGATCCTTGCCGTCGTGCTGAGCGGTCCGGCGGGACTCGGCCTTTACGGAATCGCGCTTTCCGGGGCTGTTGCGTTAATGCTGAAAAACGTCGTCTTCACCCCGATGTACGCCTCAAAGATCACGGATGAACGAAAACGGGTCTTTTATAAAGGCGTGTATGCCCCGCTTGCCGGCGCTTCATTCGCATTGGGCGTCTGCTTCGCAATCCAGTTCTTTTTTGCGGTCGACGGCCTGCCGTCCCTTATCATGACGGCGCTGGCAGCGTCTGGTGCGTACGTATTGTTTGCATATTTTGTGTTATGTACAAAAGAAGAACGGCTTTCAGTTCTAAGCTGGCTGCAAAAGTTTCGGACTTCTGCGTTGCTCCCTTTTCAGAAGGGATTTTTCAAATAGGAGAAAGGGTGCGGTATTCGTGAAAGCTAAACGGTTTTTTGATCTTGTGTCAGCGATTGTTTTGCTCCTTGTTCTCAGTCCGGCCATGCTGCTTGTGGCTTGCATCATCAGGTGGAAAATCGGCTCGCCCGTGTTGTTCCGCCAGACGCGTCCGGGGCTGAACGGGAAGCCTTTCACATTGTATAAGTTTCGAACGATGACAGATGAAAGGGATGAAGCAGGGAACCTGCTCAGCGACGAAAAACGGCTGACAAAGACGGGAAAGCTGATCAGAAAAACGAGCCTTGATGAACTGCCGCAGCTGATCAACGTCATCAAAGGCGATCTCAGCCTCGTCGGTCCGCGGCCGCTGTTGATGGAATATGTTCCCTTATATACAAAGCGGCAGTGGAGGCGGCACGAAGTCAGACCCGGCATTACGGGCTGGGCGCAAATCAACGGCAGAAATAAAGTGACATGGGAAGAAAAGTTCGAACTCGATGTTTGGTATGTCGATCACAGGTCTTTCTTTCTCGACCTGAAAATCATTATGTTGACGATCGGCAAGGTGATGAAGTCAGAGGGCGTCAGCCAGGACCATCATGTCACCGCCGAAAAATTCACGGGGAGAAGGAATGCATGATGCAAAACGTGGTAATCATCGGCGCGGGGGGCCACGGCAAGGTCATCCGGGAGATCGTCGAAGAGCTGCCGGATACAGTGCTGGCCGGAATTCTTGATGACCGGTTTCAGAAGCTTCAGCTAGTAAACGGGCTTTATAAAGGACCTTCCCATGCGGCGAGAGAGCTGATTCAGGAGCTTTCGGACGCGAAGTTTATGCTTGGGGTCGGAAGCAATGAAACGAGGGAAAAGCTGTTTCAAAATCTCGGCCTCCCGCTTGAACGGTATGCGGTGCTTATTCATCCGTCCGCCGTCATCAGCAAATCGGCGCAGATTCAAAACGGGACGGTCGTCATGGCGGCGAGCGTCATTCAGGCTGATGCCTTTATCGGTGCACACAGCATCGTCAACACCGGCGTGATCGTTGAACACGATAATGTGATCGGCGACTATGTCCACCTGTCGCCGGGAGCGATTTTGACCGGAAGCGTGACCGTTAAAGACGGAGCGCACGTCGGCGCAGGAACCGTTGTCATTCCCGGAAAAACGATCGGAGAGAGAAGCGTGACGGGCGCGGGCGCGGTGGTGATCACCGATATTCCGGACGATTCGACCGCAGTCGGAACACCGGCGCGAACGATTAAATAACTGCGTAAAAAGGGTGAAAACAATGGATCAGAAAAAGCGAATTTATTTATCGCCTCCGCACATGAGCGGTGAGGAGGAACGCTATATAGCGGAAGCTTTTCGGACAAACTGGATCGCGCCTCTCGGTCCGCTCGTCGATGCGTTTGAAGAAAAGCTGGCATCATATGCCGGAACGGCCGGAGCGGCAGCCGTCAGCTCGGGGACGGCTGCGATTCATCTCGCCCTCAAATTATTGGGGGCCGGAAAAGGCGACAAAGTATTTTGTTCCTCCTTTACGTTTGTCGCCAGTGCCAATCCTGTACTCTATGAACAGGCCGAACCTGTGTTTATCGATTCTGAACCGGATACGTGGAACATGTCTCCCGAAGCGCTCGAACGGGCGCTGGACGAAGCGGAGCGCGAAAGGAGCCTTCCAAAGGCCGTCATCGTTGTCAATTTATACGGGCAAAGCGCCAAAATGGACGAGATCATCGCGATCTGCGACAAATATGCCGTACCGGTCATCGAAGATGCAGCCGAATCGCTCGGATCAGAATATAAAGGAAGAAAGAGCGGAACGTTCGGCCGGTTTGGCATCTATTCATTCAACGGCAATAAAATCATCACGACTTCCGGCGGGGGAATGCTTGTCAGCGATGATGAGGAAGCCCTGCAAAAAGCGCGGTTTTTGGCGACCCAGGCGAGAGAGCCGGCCGTTCACTACCAGCATGAGAAAGCCGGCTTCAACTACCGGATGAGCAATGTCCTGGCCGGGATCGGCATCGCCCAGCTCGGCGTTTTGGATGACAGGGTAAAAGCGCGGCGCGCTGTTTTTAAACGGTATCAGGAGGCGCTCTCTGACATCGACGGCATCGACTTCATGCCTGAAATCGGCATGTCAAACAGATGGCTGACGACCTTGACGTTTGATGCAGAAAAGATCAAAACGTCACCGGCGGACATCATCGAACAGCTTGCACGCGAAAATATTGAAGCGCGTCCGTTATGGAAGCCGCTTCACAGGCAGCCGCTTTTTAAAGGCGCCGCCTTTTATGCGCATGATGAAACCTGCCCGGTTGCCGACGACCTTTTTGAACGGGGGCTCTGCCTGCCGTCAGGCTCAAGCTTGACGCGCGAAGAACAAGACCGGATCATTCAGGTGCTCTGTGACCGGATCATATATAAATGAGGTGTAAAACAATGACCACAATCTATTCCATGGACAGCTTGAAGGAAAAGCTGGCGGAATTGCTGGATGTCATTCCAAAGCATTCGTCAGTCGTTTACTTGGATTATCCCCTCTACGGGAATGTAGGCGATTTATTGATTATGAAAGGAACGGAGGCCTTTTTTAAAGCATACGGCATTCGCGTCCGCGAAAGGTGGAACGCGGAAAACTTTAATCCGGGACGGAAAATTCCCGAAGAAGCGATTATCGTTTGCCAGGGAGGCGGCAATTTCGGAGATTTGTACCCTCATTTTCAACAGTTCAGGGAGCGCGTCATCGAGCATTACCCGAACAATCGGATCGTGATCCTCCCGCAGTCGATTTACTATGAAAATGAAGAAAACATCAGGCGGACAAGAGATATATTGACGGCACACCCGGATCTTCATTTATATACGAGGGAAAAAGCGTCATTTCAATTTGCAAACGAACACTTTGAAGGGCTCAACAACATCAGGATGATGCCTGACATGGCCCATCAGCTCTGGCCGATTGAGCCGACGGAGAAGCCGTCGGAATCCGTGCTGCGCTTAATCAGAACGGATAAAGAAGCAAACGGAAGCCTGCAAAAAGCGCAGGAGCCTGATACATACGACTGGCCTGTGATTTTGTCAGACCGCGACAAACGCGGCATCAGGCGGCTGCAAACGTTGAACGCCCTTAATAAAAAAGCGGGGAACCCGCTGCCGATCGCTCATTATTGGGAGCGTTATTCAGACATGCTCGTCAACAAATCGATCCGATTTTTCAGCTGCTACGAATCAGTCGTCACCTCACGGCTTCACGGGCACATTTTATCTTGCCTGCTTCAAAAGGAAAACATCGTGATCGACAACTCCTACGGGAAAAATGCAAACTACTACAACACATGGATGAAAGATATCCCCAATACGAAGCTCATCCAGGAAAAAACAGAAGAGCCGCCTGTTCCCGTGTAACAGACGGCTTTTTTCTTTCCCTTATTCTCCGCGCTTTACTTTGTTGTAAGCCTCATCCAAATGCTGAATCCGTTTTAGGACAACTGCGTTCTTTGTCAGCTGGTCCTGCACAAGCGTCGAAACGACGGAACGGTAATAGCTGTTCATGGCATGAATCTTATCCTCGTCTGGATTCATTTCAATATGGGCTTTAAAATTTTCTATGAAATAAGGCACTGAAAATAGTTCTGTCATTACAGAAAACACTCCTTTTTATGTCTATACGGTAAAGATTCGATCGTGTAAACTAATAATGGGAGGGGAGAAATGATGAAACTGCATGTGCAGCAGCAGCAAACGGTAAAACTTCACTTGACCCAGGGGCTTACACAAGCAATTACCATGCTTCAGTACACCTCGGCCGAACTCAACAGCAAGATAGATGAGCTCTCAATGGAAAACCCTCTTATCGAACGGAAGGACTCCGACGTTCCCCGATCATTTTACCATAAAACAAAGCAGCATTTGCAGCGGGAGCAGACGATTGTTCCAGAGGCGGCGTATCACCGCGAGACGCTAAAAAGCGCCCTGAAACGGCAGGCGCTTGACCTGCATTTGTCAAACCGGGAAAAACGGATTTTCGCCTACTTGGTTGAATCGCTTGATTCAAACGGCTATGTGACGGAAAAGCTGTCATTTATCGCGTCCGAGCTGTCCGTACCAGCCGGGGAGGCAGAAGCGGTTCTGGCCAAACTGCAGTCTCTGGAGCCTGCAGGCGTCGGTGCGCGTTCTCTTCAGGAATGCATTCTCATCCAGCTAAGACGGCTGCCGAAAGATACCTATCAGGCGGAAACCGTCATTTCAAGCTATTTTGAGCTTTTCGCAAAAAAAGCGTGGAAGGAGCTTTCTGTTAAAACAGGCCTGTCTCTGGCTGAACTTCAGAATATTCAAGATATTGTCGCCAACTTGTCGCCAAGGCCGGGGCTGGCGTATGATGCTGATGAACGGGACGTCTATATCGAGCCTGATGTCGTCGTCTCCGCCGAGGACGGAAAATTGACGCTAGAGCTCAGCCGCCGCTCGTTTCCGGATATCCAGCTCAATTCGTTTTACGAAGCGTTTCTCGAAAGGCGGGCAAAGGATGAAACTGCCTCGTTTTTATCTGAGAAATACAGGCAGTGGAAATGGCTTGACCAGGCGCTCAGGCAGCGAAGGGAAACGATGACAAGGGTCATGAAGGAAATCATGGTTCGCCAAAAGGGGTATTTTCTTAACGGACAGCATGATATTCAGCCCCTGACCTTAAAAGAGGTGGCAGATGCCCTCGGCATCCACGAATCGACAGTGAGCCGGGCGGTAAAGGGGAAAACGGTGCAAACGCCTTATGAACTTTGCGAGCTGAAGCGGTTTTTTTCGGCAAAAGTAAAGGATTCAGGCGACGGCCATACGTCAAGCCATACAGTGAAAGCGCATCTGTGCCGCCTGATCGAAGAGGAAAACAAAATGAAACCGCTTTCAGACCAAAAGCTGGCCGATTTATTAAAGGAAGCTCACGGGATCGTCATTTCGAGGCGAACCGTCGCCAAATATCGAGACCAGCTCAACATTTTGCCGTCATCCGTCAGGAAACGGTACGAATAAAGGCCGACGTGCGAACCGCCGGCCTTTTTTTTACGGAATCATCCATGAGAACGCATGATGCTGCAAAAACGTGATGATGCATACGAGCAGCAAGAGAAATAAACTGTATTTCACCGTAAAGCGGAGCAGATCGGATTCTTTTCCGGCCAGACCGACGGCGGCGCAGGCTACTGCGATCGATTGCGGGGATATCATTTTCCCCGTAACGCCGCCCGATGAATTGGCGGCAACCGCAAGCACCGGCTCCATTCCGACCGATGACGCCGTCACTTTTTGCAGGCTGCCGAACAACAGGTTTGCCGAGGTATCGGAGCCTGTAATAAAGACGCCGAGCCAGCCGAGCACAGGAGAGAAAAATGAAAACATCGCACCCGTCATGGCAAGCGACATACCGAGCGTTGTGCTCATTCCCGAAGAGTTGGTGACATAGGCAAAGCCGACGACGGAAGCGATCGTCAACACGGGCTTTCTCAGTTCCTTCAGCGTGTCGATAAAAACGGCGCCCCACTCTTTCCATGAAACAGCCGTGACAAACTTGGTCAGCACAGCGGCAAGCAAAATCGCAGTTCCTGCTGAGCCGAGCAGATCGAGTTTATAAAGGGCTTCAAGCGGCTTGCCTGACCCATCGAGGATCTCGTTGTTCAAAAAAGGCACACCAGGAGCAAATGACAGACGGCTGCCGATTTCATTGATGAAAAGCAGGAACGGATTTGCCCCTTGATAATGACCTGTCAGCGCTTCTTTCACAGCGGGAATGCCCCATATAGAGACCATTGCAGTCAGCAATAAAAACGGTGTCCATGCTTTTAAAATGCGGCCTGCCGAATACGTGCGCTCTTGTTTTTCCTCTCTCGCTTCCGCGGCGGCGGCCGCCTCTTTTTCTCCCGGAAATCTGAAAGTCGTCTTCGGCTTCCAGAACTTTAAAAATACGGCGAGCGCAACAAGCGAAACGATGGCCGACAGGATATCCGGAAGCTCAGGCCCCAGGAAATTCGAGCTTACATATTGCGTGGCGGCAAAAGAAACGCCCGACACCAAAATGGCCGGCAGCACTTCCAAAGACCTCCTGAAGCCGCTTATGATCACGATCAAATAAAACGGAATAAAAACGGATAAAAACGGGAGCTGACGGCCGACCATTTTTGAAATATCCATCGCCGGTATTCCGGTCGGCCCTTCGACTGCGATAATCGGTATCCCGATCGCCCCGAAGGCGACAGGCGCCGTGTTGGCGATTAAACAGATGCCTGCCGCGTATAAAGGATTGAATCCGAGCCCGACAAGCAGTGCGGCCGATATCGCAACCGGGGCCCCAAACCCGGCTGCTCCCTCTAAAAACGCGCCAAATGAAAACGCTATCAAAAGTGCCTGCAGGCGCCGGTCATCGGTGATCGACAACACGGAGCTCCGAATCACGTCAAATTGCCCCGTTTTTACCGTCAGCTTGTATAAAAAGACCGATGTGACGATAATCCAGCCGATTGGCAAAAGTCCGTACACCGCGCCCTGCGATGCGGACATAACGGCTTTTTCGGCGGGCATGCCGTAGACGAAAACGGCCAAAACAAGCGCAATCAATAAGGTCGTCAACCCGGCTGTATGCCCTTTCATTCTTTTGATGGCCAAAGCCCAGAAAAAATATAAGATCGGTATAAGCGCTGCAATTGAAGAGAGCAGCAAATTGTTCCCCAGCGGAGTGTAACTTTGAGTCCATCCCATCTCCTCATTCCCCCTTTGTTGTTAAAACGGCCTGTCCAAAATCAGACATCTGATGACATGATGACAGGACCAATCACATTAAGCATTATATTTCTGAATGTTCAAAATTACAATCTTTTTTTGCATGACGCTCCGGCTATATATTCAAACTGGAAAGAGCGGTATAATAAAAAAATGAAGCATCACGTGCAGTCTGTCGATGAGGTGAAAAAATTGAAATATAAGCAAATCAAGACGAAAAAAATATACGAGGAAGTAGCTGAAGCGCTGCTTGATACGATCAAAAAAGGCGAGCTTCAGCCTGGGGATAAACTCGATTCCGTCCAATCGCTCGCCGACAGCTTTCAAGTCAGCCGCTCAGCCGTCAGAGAAGCCCTCTCCGCTTTAAAAGCAATGGGGATGGTCGAAATGAAGCAAGGGGAAGGCACCTATGTGAAAACGTTCGAGCCTGAACAAATCTCAATCCCGCTTTCCGCCGCCCTGCTGATGAAAAAGAAAGATGTCGCTGAGCTGCTCGAAGTGAGAAAAGTTCTAGAAATCGGCGCCGTCTCGGCTGCGGCGGAAAAGCGGACGGAAGAAGACCTGGAACGCATGCATGCGGCGCTTGTCGATATGAATCTGGCCGACGGGAACGATGAACTCGGCGAAAAAGCCGATCTTGCGTTTCATTTGGCGCTGGCCGGCGCATCGCAAAACGGCTTGTTAAAAGGCCTGATGAACCATGTCTCATCCCTCCTGATCGAAACGATGAGAGAAACGCGGAAAATCTGGCTGTTTTCCAAAAAGACGACCGTAAAGCGGCTGTACGAAGAACATGAAGCGATCTACAGGGCCGTGAAAGAGCAGGACGGACAAAAAGCGGAACAGGCGATGCTTGAGCACCTGACAAACGTCGAAAAAGTGCTGGCATCGTACTTTGAAGAAACAGAGCAGCCTCATTGAAAAGCAGACGATCGTCTGCTTTTTTTATCGAGCCGGTCCCAAAACTCGAAAGAAACCCCTTTCAAAAAAAGTTCACAAGGTGTAAGATGAAAAAAGAGGTTTTTACATCCAAGTCATCAGATGACCTGACTAATTCAGGTCAGGGGAGAGGGGATCAAGATGAAAGTTTCACTGTTTATCACGTGTTTGGTCGACATGTTCCAGACGAATGTCGGAAAAGCAACCGTTGAGCTGCTGGAACGGCTGGGATGTGAAGTCGATTTTCCCGAAGGCCAGATCTGCTGCGGCCAGCCTGCATACAACAGCGGGTATGTCAAAGACTCCAAAAAGGCGATGAGACGGATGATTGAAACGTTTGAAGGGGCAGAATACGTCGTCAGTCCTTCCGGTTCATGCGCTTTTATGTTCAAGGAATATCCGCACCTTTTTCAGGATGAGCCTGCCTGGGCGGAAAAAGCGCAGCGGCTTGCCGACAAAATGTATGAGCTGACCGACTTTATCGTCAATGTACTGAAAGTGGAGGACGTGGGGGCAAGGCTTGAGAAAAAGGCGACCTATCATACGTCATGCCACATGACCAGGCTTCTCGGAGTAACAGACGCGCCGATGAAGCTATTGCAGCATGTGAAGGGGCTCGAGTTCACACCGCTGCCCCGAAAGCATGACTGCTGCGGATTCGGGGGAACATTTTCGGTGAAAATGTCGCAAATTTCGGAGCAGATGGTCGATGAGAAAGTGGCGTGTGTCGAAGAAACGGCCGCAGATGTGCTCATCGGGGCGGACTGCGGCTGTCTGATGAATATCGGCGGGCGGATCGCAAGGAAGGAAAAACCGATTCAAGTGATGCACATCGCTGAGGTCTTAAACAGCAGATAACACATCCGGTCATTTCACAGATAGAGGGGGACGATGGTCATGGCAATGAAGATCGGAACACAACATTTCAAAGACCGCGTATCAGAGGGGCTTGAAAATCACTTCATGAGAGGCGCCGTTTCAAGCGCCCAGGAACGGTTGAGGGCACGTCGGCTTGAGGCGGCAGAAGAGCTCGGCAACTGGGAAGAATGGCGGTCTCTCGCAGAAGAAATCAGACAGCACGTACTGGCGAATCTCGACTATTATCTTGAGCAGCTCGCCGAAAATGTCGCCGAAAAAGGCGGACACGTTTTCTTTGCGGAGACGGCAGAAGAAGCGACAGGCTACATACGCGACGTCGTCAAAAAGAAAAAAGGCAAAAAAATCGTTAAATCAAAATCGATGGTCACGGAAGAAATCAATATGAACGAAGCGCTTAAAAGAGAAGGATGCGAGGTGGTCGAAACCGATTTGGGTGAATACATCCTTCAGATCGATGACCACGATCCGCCGTCGCATATCGTGGCGCCCGCGCTTCATAAAAACAAAGAGCAAATCCGCGACGTTTTCAAAGAGCGGCTCGACTACCGCAAAACGGAAAAGCCCGAGGAGCTCGTCATGCACGCGAGAACCGTGCTCAGGAAGAAATTTTTGGAGGCGGACATCGGAATTACGGGCTGCAACTTCGCAATTGCCGATACGGGCTCCGTCAGCCTCGTCACAAATGAAGGGAACGGACGCCTCGTCACGACGATTCCGAAAACGCAGATTACCGTCATGGGGATGGAAAGGATCGTCCCGTCTTTCGACGAATTCGAGGTGCTTGTCGGAATGCTGACGAGAAGCGCCGTCGGTCAGCGGCTGACAAGCTATATCACCGCGCTGACAGGACCGAAGCTGCCCGGTGAAGCGGACGGCCCGGAAGAGTTTCATCTCGTGATCGTCGATAACGGCCGCTCGAAGATTCTCGGAACCGAATTTCAATCGGTTCTTCAATGTATCCGCTGTGCGGCCTGCATCAACGTCTGTCCGGTCTACCGCCATGTCGGCGGACATTCCTACGGCTCGATTTATCCAGGACCGATAGGCGCGGTATTGTCTCCGCTGCTCGGCGGGTATGACGACTACAAAGAGCTTCCTTACGCATCGTCGTTGTGTGCGGCCTGTACGGAAGCCTGTCCGGTGAAAATTCCTCTTCACGAGCTGCTCTTAAAACACCGCCAGCGCATCGTAGAACAGGAAGGACGCGCCCCGATTGCCGAAAAGCTGGCGATGAAAGCCTTCGGTCTCGGAACGTCTGCGCCGTCGCTCTATAAAATGGGATCAAAATGGGCTCCGGCTGCCATGAAGCCGTTTAAAGAAGGCGAAAAGATTACGAAGGGACCGGGGCCATTGAAGCAATGGACGCAAATCCGCGACTTTCCTGCACCGAACCGGTCCAGATTCCGCGACTGGTTCCAGGACAGACAGAAGGGGGAGGACAGATGACAAACGGAACGATCCAAAACAAGGAAAGCTTCTTAAACAGGGTTGCCGAAAGACTCGGCCGCGAAAGGAGATCATCAGGCGTCACAACACCCGATTACGAATATCAGCCGCAGCACAAAGTGTATCAAGGATATACGCCCGATGAGCTCTTAGGCGTATTAAAGGAGCACTGCCTGAAGATTCATACCGAACTGGTTGAAACGGACGCCGTCAGCTTGTACGATTCGCTCTATAATCAAGTATCGCGATTCGGCGGAGGGCCTGTGATCGTTCCGAAAGACGATCGCTTTAAAGAATTCGGACTGTCCGGGCTGCTTGCCGATACATGGCCGCAAGAAGGCACACAAGTGTGGGAATGGGATGCGGCCGCTGGAGACGAAAATATTAAGCGCGCCGAACAGGCGAACGTCGGCATCACATTCAGCGAAATCACCCTTGCGGAATCAGGCACCGTCGTCCTTTTCAGCTCAAAAGATAAAGGGCGCTCCGTGAGCCTTTTGCCGACGACATACATCGCCATCGTGCCGAAAAGCACGATCGTCCCGAGAATGACGCAGGCAAGCCGGATCATTAAACAGAGGATTGCAGAAGGCAGCGTCATCCCCTCCTGCATCAACTATGTGACAGGACCGAGCAATTCCGCCGATATCGAAATGGATCTCGTTGTAGGCGTCCACGGACCTGTAAAAGCGGCTTATATTGTGGTGACAGACCGCTAAAAAAACTTCAGCGCTATCATGCGCTGAAGTTTTTTTTAGAGAGTCACTTTCCCGGTATGACAGGGAGAATGATTGCAGAAGGATGATCTCTGTCATGAAGGATGGTCTGCCTTGCTGCACTGGCATCTTCCTTGCGTCCGCTTCCGATATCAAGCCCGTTGTTGAGATTCCGGTCCCAGCGGGGAAAACTGCTGCTTGTGATATCCAAGCGGATGCGGTGCCCTTTTTTGAATACGTTGCTCGTTGCCCAGAGGTCGATTTCATAAAGATACGCTTTTCCCGGCTCGATCAGGCTTGGTTTTTCGCCTTTTGAGCTGTTTCGGAAACGGGCCCGGATGATGCCGTCGGTCAAATTGTATGCCGAGCCGTCGGGGTGTACGTCAATCAAGCGGGCGACAAAATCGGTGTCAGCCGCACTAGAAACCGCCCACAGCCTGACCGTTACAGGCCCCGTCACTTCCGTGTCTTCTTCGAGAACGGGGGAAGTATACACCAATACATCTTCCCGCTTTTCAACTTCCCTTTGATCATGGGCGCCGCTTGTAAAATCAGGCGGCATCATGATGGCTCCGCCTTTTGTCGGAACGGGATGCAGCGGATCGTAGACAAAATGATCGGGTGCTTCCGCATCAGGGGGCACCGTGCTGAGAGTTCCGTCGCCATGCAATGTATTCGCCTGACCGCCGCTGTGCAAATAATACGGCGTAAACCTGGTGCGGGCGAGCGGCCATTCGTATTCATCGCGCCACACGTTTTCTCCCATCACGAACAATTTGATCGGCGCTTCATTCGTTATCCCGGTATCGATTCCTTTTACGAAATGATCAAACCACCGCAAATGGATGCCGTCCAAATCAATGGAAGCGGAATGGGCGGATAATCCGAAATTCTTTTCGCCCGACTGATGGCTATGATCCAAATGCTGCCACGGGCCGATGATCAGCCGGCTTTGCCGGGCTTCGGGAGTGGCGCCGTTTTCTCGCATTTGCAGAAAGTTCTCAATCGTTCCCGACAGGAATATATCGTACCAGCCGGCGATATTCAGCACAGGCGTCGTGAATGTATGATATTTCCCTTTTACAGATAAATGGGCCGTATATTCCCGATCCATCCCCCTCTTGATCAGTTCAAGAATAGAAGGAGCGACGCCGTTTCGCTGAAACGGCGCAAAATCCTTCAGCGGGAGCGCTTCGATCTCTGTTTTGAGCTGATCGATGTCTGAGATCAATCGTTTTCTCGCAGCCGCGAGTTCGCGTTCGTCTGAATAGAGCGCCGGCAATGTATCAAGATACATGCCCATTTGCCAATAAGATAAAAAACCTAACTCCAATGCACCGCCCCGGAATATCAGGCCGTCAAAAGGATCGCTCCAGGAAAATGCCGGAGCCGCCGCTTTCAGCGCTTTTGCTTTACGCTCTATTCCGCCCCATTGCGTAAATGCGTAATAAGACGAACCGAACATTCCGACCCGCCCGCTGCTGTAGGGGAGCTTTGCCGCCCAATCGACCGTTTCCTCTGTATCCCCGGCTTCATGGGTGCTCGTCACAAGCGGATCCCATTTCCCGTCTGATGAAAAGCGTCCTCTCGTATCTTGAAGAATTACGGCATATCCTTTGTGAACCGCCCGAATCACGTCGTGAAAACCTAACAGCACATGGGGAACGTCCTTCCCGTAGGGGAGGCGGGTCAAAAGAACAGGCCACGAGCCTTCGCCTGCCGGCCGGTAAATATTCGCGCGAAGCACTGTTCCGTCTTTCATTGCCACCGGAACATTCAATTCAGTTATGATTTGATCAGTCATGCTCCAAACTCCTTTCTGATGCCGGCCTTTTCAATCGGGATTTGAACCTCTGCGATATAATCGTTTGAATGTTCATGTTCAGGGTGTAGAAATACTTCGCGGCGCGGCTCATTTTCCTTTATGCGATACCCGTTTTGTTCAATCCAAACCCCGAGATGCGCGCTTGCTTTGCAGGGGCTTGCCGGATTGCAGCGGTGCAGAAGCGTCGCCATTACCGGGATCTCCGGCAGCCGGCGCACGCTGCCATTCGGAAGAGACGGCAGCGGCCGGCTGATGAGATAGCCTGCTTCTAAATCAATTGCATCTTCACACTCTTCACAGCCATGCCAAAGAATGATCTTGGGAAGCGAAGCCGTGAACCGCTTATCGAACCGCCCATCCAGCTCTTGAAAAAGAGCGGGGATTCGATTGATCGAAGTCCGCCTCCGTACGGATATGAGCTGCCTGCTTTCCGCTGTTTTCAGCACGATCTCATGCTCGGCGTCTCCATATCCTTCATTTTCTACCTGCTCAAGCCGTTCTTCAATTCGTTTCAGGCGCGCCTGTTCTTCTTCAATGAGCGTCAAAATCTCTGCCTTCTTCAGCCGGAACATCCCCCTGATCTGTTCTGTCGGCACATTTTCTTCTATAAGCTCTGCAATCTGCTGAAGCGTGAAACCGAGCTCCTTGAAAGCGAGAATGCGATTCAATAGAAAGAGCTGGTTTGCCGCATAATAGCGGTAGCCTGTTTCCTGATCTGTACAGGCCGGCTTTAACAGACCGATCTGATCATAATACCGCAGGGCTTTTACGGAAACCTGGCTCAGTTTGGAAAATTCGCTGATTTTAAACAAAACTATAATCTCCTCCTTTCTAAAAGCGAGTATAAACCCTCCAGCAGAGGGGAAAGTCAAGAAAGCTGCGCACTTTTCGATTTAAGGTAATGTTAAGGATAAAATTATTTCCGGATAATCTCCAGTCTCTATAATAAAGGGATGAAGGAGTGACTTGTGATGAGGGCAATCTGTCTGAATGAATTTAAAAGTCTTTTTAAAAGTATTAAATCGATTATAGTGATCGCTACCATTTTTTTCGTGAGCTTTAAGGTGGCCGATGTCATCGAAAACTTGCCGGCCGATATGGTCGGCGAATTGGATTTGGGAAGCGACGCCAATGCAGCCGGAACTGCTATGATCGTATTCCTGCTCGGTTTCCTGATCATCACCGGACTGTCCCATGACATCGTCAACCGCGAGGTCTATACGCGGACGATAAGATTTCTAGTGACGAAAACGTCGCGTCCAAAAATTATCATAGGCAAATTTTTAGGAGTCTGGCTGTTTTGGTTCACGTGTATTCTGGCATCATACATATTGGTCATGGTCGTATCTAAAACGTTTTTATGGCAGAGCGCTGCTGACAGCATGGCATTTCTGACAGCGGCAATCGCGTTAAATCTCTTATTCTCGGTTATCTTTCCAAAGCCTGCTATGTCAATGTTTTTCGGCATCGTGTTTGCCCTGTTCTTTCCCGCACTCAGCATATGGGCCATCTTCTCGGACAATATGATGATCAGCTGGTTTAAATATTTGTCGCCCTATTATTATTCAAATCTAGGACATTATTTTACCCTGATCAACATCGTTTACGCGATTGCGGTGCTTGGCGGGGCCATCGCTTTATTTAAAAGGAGAGATTTATAATGGGTGTTGTGATCGAGGCAAAGGGATTGACGAAGACATTCGGATCGAGGACGGTCGTAAACAATGTTGATCTTCAGGTGGAAAAAGGGGAGATTTACGGATTCCTCGGCCGCAATGGCGCCGGGAAATCGACGTTCATCAACATGATCACCGGAATTATTGAACCGTCAGCCGGCAGTTTTCAACTATTAAACGAATCTTCTATTGATCATATAAAGCACCGCATCGGCGTTTTGCCGGACTATTCGACCTTTTACGATTCAATGACGGCGGCCTGTCATTTAAAATACTTCGCCAAGCTGACCGGACAAAACGTGTCAAGACAGCAGTGCGAGTCCGTTTTGGCAAGGGTCGGTCTGCTTGAACACGCCGACAAAAAGGCGGGGACTTTTTCCTTCGGCATGAAAAAAAAGCTTGGGATCGCCCAAGCCATTATCCACGACCCGGAGTTGATCTTCTTGGATGAGCCGACTTCCGGAGTCGATGCAGAATCAGCCTTGAATATACAAAAGCTGATCATCGATCTGCAAAAAGAAGGAAAAACGGTATTTATGACGTCCCACAATCTATATGAAATCGAAAAGATTTGTACCAGAATTGCGATCATGAAGGATGGCGGTATTTTATGCGAAGGGACGCTCGATGAATTAAGAAAGCATTTCATGTCTTCTATTACGGTTTATATCAGGCATTCGCAAATTCCCGAACAGCATTTCGGCTTGATCAGCAGTTTCCTCGAGTCAGCAGGCGAGGAAGTCAACTTCCGTGACACTGAGCTTTCGCTCGTCGTCAATTCAGAAGAAAAAATCCCCGCCATTATCCGCGTCTTAACCAATTGCAAAGTAAACATTTACAGGGTCCATGTCGACGAACCGTCTCTGGAAGACATTTTTTTGGACCGTGAACAAGAAAACAGCGGATATTAGGCAGCCTCCGGAAAGGCACGGTACTGGAAAAATACGCCCGCACATAGAAGAGGAAGTGCTTGAATGTTTATCAAGTATAATGAATATGACCTTTTAGAACTTTTTGAGAATGAACCGGTAATTATCACACATCAAGATGCTGGTGAATTTAATTATACATATGAAGATAATCAAAATTTTAAATTGATTTTAACCCTGGAAGTCTATCAAAAAACGTGCGGCCTTAGCATAACATATAACGATTGCATCGTTTTTGCAGGTGATTTTATAAATGTTACCAGAATAAAAAAAGCTGACAAACATTCAATGGTGATATTCGTTGAGAATGAAGAGAAAGTAAGGGTAAAGTTCTCTAAACAGGTTGGGATAGAACTGCTGTAACTGTTGCTGCGAATATGAAATATAAAAAAGACCCCGCGGCAGGATAACCTTTTGCACAACAATCGGGTGTGAAAGGTTGTCCGGCCGCTTTGCTTTACAATCAACACAGCGGAGCTTTTCCGTTCAACAAACTATTCAACGATCCCGTTCCGTATCGCAAAAACGACGGCCTGCGTCCTGTCCTGGGCGCTGCATTTTTGCAGGATGCGGTGGACGTGCGTCTTGACGGTGCTTTCGCTGACGAAAAGCTTGTCTGCGATGTCTTCGTTTCTTAAGCCATAGGCCATTTGCTGGAGCACCTCCAGCTCTCTTTTTGTAAACGGCTCAAGCAGGTCTCCGTCCTGCGGTTGATATTGTTGTTTTGTCCGGAACGTTTCGCTGATGATTCTGGCGGCTGTGGCGGTCCGGAAGATGGCTTCTCCTCTGGCTGCGGCGCGAATGGCGTCAATCAGTTCTTCGGGAAGGGTATCTTTCAGCAGATAGCCGACTGCACCCGCGCGGATGCCTTCAAATACATATTCTTCAGTGTCAAAGGTCGTTAAAATGACGATTTTCGTATCCGGATATGCAGACATGATCTGTTTCGTCGCTTCAATGCCCGAGCAAGACGGCATTTGGACATCCATGAGGATGACATCGGGTTTTGTTTGTTTTGCGAGTGATGTGATTTCGTCTCCGTCGCCTGCTTCGCATGATACGGTCATATCGTGTTGTGCATTGATGACATAGCGGAAGCCTTCGCGTACAAGCGGCTGGTCGTCGGCGAGCGCGACGCGGATTTTATGATCGTTCATCTGCTTCCTCCTTATTGATTTGTTGCGAAAGCGGCAACTGTAATTCGACTTGCATGCCGCTCGGCTGGAGTGCCTTGATAGAGAAGGAGCCGCCTGCTTGCTCGGCGCGCTCTTTCATGCCTGTCAATCCGAACCCGAATGTGAGATCTCCGCTGAATTTGCCGTCGTCTGAAACAGTCATATTCAGACGGCCTTCATCGTTTGACAGGACGATGTCCGCACGGGAAGCGCCTGCATGGCGCAGAATATTTGTCAGCGATTCCTGCAAAACGCGGTATACCGTCTCGCTGATGTTTTGCGGCCATGATTCTTCTTGCAGGCCGGACGTATCCAAAGAAATGGCCAAATCGCTGCGTTCCCCGGTTTGGTGAATAAGGCTCCGGATCGCGGCGAGTCCCACCATGGCTTCGCTTTTGCCCATTTGATGTACGACCGATCGGACTTCCTGAAGGCATCCCCTTGCGACGGTGAGCACGTTTTGGATGACTTTTTCCGGATCTTCGGCGCTTCCTTTCAATACATACGGAAGCGATTGGAGCTGGACGATGACAGACGTCAGTTCATGGCCGATGCTGTCGTGTATGTCGCGGGCGATCCTCGTCCGTTCTTCAAGGACGGCATACCGCAAGGAAAGGACTGATGCTTCCTTGAGTTCAAGGTGTGCCTGTTGAAGCTCTGCGTGTGCTTTCTCTAATTCCTTGTGCATGTGCGCCAGCTTGGCGTGATTTCGCTCCGTCTCTTACCGGGCTTCTTTTCTGATGCGGAAAGAGGTAAAGAGAATATACAGCCCGGTGATCACCGCTGCGTTATCGACGAGCACACCCAAACCGCTATGATAAACGCTAAAGACCAGCAAGCTGTTGAATATGACCAAAAACGCAACGAATATCGCTGATAGCCTTCCCGGAAGCTTTGAAGAGACATAGACGGTTAAAAAGGCCATTAAAAATAACGCAGACCCTTGTTCATGCCCGGACACGATCCATAACAAGCCTGCCGAAAGCCAAAGGACTGCAAATATACTTAAAAGGGCAGCAACCGGCGTTAGGCGGGGAATGATCCAGACTGCCGCCACAAAGAGCGCGAATACCGCCGCAGTAAAGAGCGGATCGGCATTGGCAGGAGAAGAAAGAGATTGTATGAGATTTGCAATAAGAATGGAGCTCGGCAAAAGCGGTCGATAATGCCGAGCTGAAAATTGTCTGACCATGCAGATCCTTCTTTCAGTTAGTGAATCTGTGCTTTGACCTTTGTGAGCCTGCTGTATTCCTTGAACAGCATGAAATTGCGGGCGGCAATGGTGCCGAGCGGGACGAACAGCATGGAATGGACAATCGCTGAAAACCATTCGTTATCCTCTGGCAGCCATGTTCTTAAAGCCATCCGAAGCAGCAGTACGGCTATGATGAGGATGACACTACCGAGAGAACCGCGTGATGTAATATTTCCGCTTTCCTCATCAATTCGAACGGTCACCATTTTTCCGATGGCACATCCGATTCCCAAGCCGATGACCAGTAAAATGCCGCTTATTATGATGTGCAGTGTAGAATTGAAATATCCCGGCTGAACGGAAGAAGACACCCCCCAAAAAAGCAGAATGGGAAAGAATAGCAGCTTCCAGGGCCGCACTGTCCGTTCACGGTACATATTTAAAATCATAAGGGCAAAAACCACTAAAATGTATGGACCCATTGTCATTGTCATGTTGATCAAATCCTTTCTGCAACGAGTATAACGAACGCTGGAAAGGAATGCGTCAACCGGCAGATTGATTTTTGATCACTACATCTGTTCCTGCCTCAAAAATTCGCATAACATGGCGTGGAATTGTTTAATATGCTCACTGTTTCTTTTCCATATCATATAAGTCTGTGAAGCCGGCAGCTCCAAATGCGGCGTCTCGATCGGCATCAGTCCGTCTTGATCATGCTTGATTTTGAAGGCAAAAAACTTCAATATCTAAAACTAAATGTAGAAAAATTTATAAAGCGTGCTTTGCGTTCTTGAACCAAAAATAATAAAAAAGAGCAGGTGACCCCGACCAAAGAATCACTGCTCCAAACAATAAAGTAAATTTAATTATAGCATAATTGATAGAAGCATTGGTGCACACACAGATTTTGATCATACAGATGTATGATCAAATTACATGAACTTGAAAGCCAAAGTGAGAATATTGTTGTAGGAGACAACATTACCGCATTTTTGCAACAGGAATAGCTATCTTATTTGTCGCATTTCCCCATGTTGTAAAAAGAAAAGGGGAACGCCATGAAAAAGAACAAGAACCTTATTATATACCGAAAACTGCAACTTCTTCACAGCTCACTTTTTGACACGTTTGATCGGGCGCTCAATATTTACGATGGCAAAGGTACGATTAATCCTGTATATGTAAGAATCGATAATGCTAAACAGCTGCTAACAAAATCATTAGAAGCTGCCCCATGTTATATCGAGACATCTATGGACGATATAGATTATGAAAAGACTCAAGCGCAAAATGATGAGAAGTTGTTTTCCTAGGCTTATACAATCAATTTCGCACCCGAAAAAAAGCCAAAAGAGATCATAAGACTCTCGTCTTTCATTTGCGAGCGAATGCCCTTCCGAAGAAGGACATTATGGCCATTGAAAATGGATATAACACCTTGGAATATACAATCAACCAACCAAATCATCTTTACAAAGTCAAAACAAATCCCGGGGCACAACCTTGTCATTGAATTTTTTAGACGGAACAACCGGTGCTGCAAGCTTTATAAAAACTATAGATGTATATCTGATTAAAAAAAGATATTATCATAATGTTTACCAATTAGAAAACCGTAGCAATTCTTTGGCACACAGTTTTTCTGTCATCATTATTCAAGCATAAAGTATCTACATCTGCTGCACCTAAGGGCTTGATGATAGAATAAAAACATCGGTGCAATTCACGAAACACCTTTGTTGTTGTAGATGGAAGAAGAAAAGATCCGTCTGATTTCAGTGGATATACAACCTCCCCTCGTACTTAGCTGCTGGGGAAATGATCATTTAAAATAAGGAGTTTAAACAATGAAAACATGTCCATACTGCGGCAGCAAAGCCGAGAAAATAGACCTTTCACGATATTATTGCGAATTCTGTACCATGAACATTCCTTCAGACCTTGTTAAAGAGGCCGGAGTAAGAATTAGCGTAATTTACAAAGAAGGTGCATCAAAAAAAGACCTAGAAAAAAGCACCCCTGAGTTGATGACACTTCCTACCGTCGATCTTCTATTCTTATTGAAGAAAGCAAGAAAGGTAAGAAACGACATCACAGGTGAGATACGTAAATTAAAGAAGGAAATTCAACAGGCAGGAAGTGCTTCTTCTTTTAAAGAAGCTTATGTGGTACTCAATGAAGATTATATATTCGTCTCTAAAAAAATGTACGTAGTTGAAAACATTATGAAGACCCGATTAGGCTATATACCGCCGAGGTTGGATAAACCCTTTTTTGAAAAATACCTTAAAAACGTGAAGAACAAAAAAAAGAATTTCGAACCAATGATTGATTTCAGCCAATACGATAGTCAAGACATAGATGACATTTTGAATTCTAAATGAAGGGATAACTACATCCTTTGTCGTTCTGCATGCGGGATCCGTTGTAGATTGAGCTCGCCGGTTTTCTTCCTGGAACAACGGCCTTTATCAGGTGATATTACCCTTCTACTGTATTAAAGCCGATTGCGTTATTTGAGGTTTTTTGTAGATTGATTCTAAAAAATACATAAAAGTAAATATATTGTTTATATGTGTCATAGAACAAATTTTTAACTAGTGGTTTGTACGTTATAGAACAAGGGAGTCCGAAGGCATTCAAAACAAAAAAACGCCCTGATAAAAAGGGCGTTATAAAAGGGGGGCAGGCAAGAATTCAGTATCTCCACAAAATCGACATATCACCGGTCGTTTTCTCATAGACGACATTGCCTTTTTTGTCATGTTTGACGACGTACTTGCCGCCGTTCGTGACATTTTTGTATTCAGTTGTTGATGTACCGTCATCGTTTTGTTTCAATGTAAACCGGATGTCTGCAATGAGCGTGTCGCTGTTCAGATCAGCGTAGTATGAATGGAACCTGACATGGCTCCAGTCGTCTTTTTTGTCGGGGATGTCCGAAATGATGCCGACTTTTTCGTGAGGTTCATTCACGATTACTCCGTTATCCTTTTTCAGGCTGCCGGTCTTAATATCAGCATTCTCCAAGACTTGTTGAATCTGGCTAAATTCGGCTTTTGTCGGCACGGTATACTTATCTTCCGGCACGTCTTTCGCAAAGCTGGCAGGCGTACTGAATACGATCGTCAATACGGATAGGATCACCATCAACGACAGTTTTTTCATGCATCTTCCTCCTTTAGCTGATCAATTGATTCGGGTCCCACTCTATCATCGTTAAAATATTTTGTAAAGTTTGAATATTATATCGATTCAACCATTTTTTTCGGGGAGTTTCAGCCGGTTTTTTCCTGTCGATCTGTTCATGCAACGGCCGATCAACTGAAAACTCATGCTCAAATCCTCTTGCATTCTGCAAAAGAAAAGGCGATTTTCCCTGGAAATAGAGAAATATTCTGTTTTTTTAATTTTATCACTCTATTTGTTATTGACAAAGTGAAATTTAGGTCGTATATTAAATGAATAAATTTTCAGGCAAAAAGAAACGCGATGAATGGGAGCAGTAGAAGACAATCATTAGCCAAGAGAGCTGCGGGTCGGTGTGACGCAGCCTAATGAATCTTTGAACTCGCCCGGGAGTGGACTTGCTAACAGGGAAAGACATCAATTCCTGAAGGCTTTACGATTAACCCCCGTTACCGGGTTTACAAGCGGATTCTATTAGTGGAATCAAAAAGAGTGGTACCGCGGTAGGCTTTAATAGCTCATCGTCTCTTAATCTTCAATGATGAAGAAAAGAGACGGTGAGCTTTTTTATTTTCAGCAGAGGAAGTGGCAAAGAATGGAGAAAAAGACGCAGAAACTGGAGAGAACGATGACATCGCGGCACATTATGATGATGGCTTTGGGAGGAGCCATCGGTGCCGGATTGTTTAAAGGAAGCAGCAATGCGATAGATTTAGCGGGGCCGTCGGTTCTGATCGCTTATCTAATCGGCGGAATCATCCTGCTGTTCATCATGCAGGGTCTCGCCGAAATGGCGGTCAAAAACAGCGAAGCGAGAACGTTCAGGGACCTCGTTCAATCGGTTTTAGGACCTTATGCAGCGTATTTTTTGGACTGGATTTATTGGAAAATGTGGGTGTTGAATATTGCGGCAGAGGCTGTCGTGGCGGCGACTTTTTTGCAATATTGGCTTCCGGGCATGCCGGTGTGGGTGCTGGCGCTGTTTGTCGCCCTCGTCATTACAAGCGTCAATTTGCTTTCTGTTAAAAGCTTTGCCGAGACGGAATATTGGCTCGCCTTGATTAAAATCACAGTGATTGTCGTCTTTATTATTGCCGGATTTATTTTATTATTTTTCTCATTTGGCAGTCATACAGCTGTAGGTTTTTCTCATTTAACCGATCACGGCGGGTTCTTTCCGAACGGAGCCGGAGGGCTGGTCACGGCGATGCTTGTTGTCATTTACTCTTACGGAGGAACCGAAATCATCGGCGTGACATTGGCGGAGACAAAAAATCCTGAGCAGGTTGTGCCGAAAGCCGTCCGCGGGACGCTGACGCGGATTATTGCTTTTTATATCCTTCCGTTTTACATCATCGTCAGCCTGATACCGTGGAATCAAGTGAATCAGGTGTCCGAAAGCCCGTTTGTCATGGTGTTTAAATTGATCGGAATTCCAGGGGCGGACCATGTCATGAACGCCGTCATTTTATTGGCGGTCATCTCTTCGATGAACTCCGGACTCTACGGTTCTTCGCGGATATTATATACACAGGCTGCAGACGGCCGGGTGCCGAAAATCTTTTCAAAGCTGTCCGGCAGAAAGGTTCCGGTATATGCGATTTTGCTATGTACTTCTTTCTTATATTTAGGCGTATTGTTTTCAATCTTTGCGGGCAGCCAGGCATTCGAGTATTTGATGGGGTCTTTAGGCTATACGGTGCTGATGATTTGGCTCGTCATCGCCTTCGCCCACTTGAAGTCAAGAAAACGGACTCAGACGGCCCCAGGCGGCTACTATGTCAAATGGTTTCCTTATACGACCTGGCTGGCGATACTGGCGCTTTTGGCAATTTTAATCGGCGTCATTTGGACAACTTCGATTGCTATCACGTTGGTGACGGCAGGAATATACTTGCTCATTACCATCGCTTATCTCGTCAAAGGACGAAAACTGGCGTAAAAATGACTGCCTCCGCATTAAGGAGGCGGTTTTTTTGAATAACGGTTCGAATTTGATCGAACTAATTTCTTTAATTATCATCTTCTGTTGTGGTATCGTCTAAGTACGATATCGAATAGGAAGAAGGAGAAAACATGCCTGGACAGCATTTCAAAAACACCAAATACTCCGTATTGAATTTGTCTCCCGTCGTCCAAGGCGGGACTGTTGAAGAATCCTTTCAGAATTCCATGGATTTGGCCCGTCACGCCGAAAAATGGGGCTATCACCGGTTCTGGCTGGCCGAGCATCACAGCATGGAGGGCGTGGCGAGTTCAGCCACAGCTGTTTTGATCGGCCATATCGCCGGAGGAACAAAAACGATCCGCGTCGGATCGGGAGGCATTATGCTGCCGAACCACTCTTCGCTCGTCATTGCGGAACAATTCGGAACGCTTGAATCCCTCTATCCGGGAAGAATCGATCTGGGGCTTGGCCGGGCGCCGGGCACCGATCAATTAACAGCAAGGGCATTGAGAAGAAACATTAACAACGGCGAGGATTTTCCCGAGCAGCTTGCCGAGCTGCGCAATTATTTTCAGCCGTCCGGTAATGTCCGGAACCATGTGCGCGCCATCCCCGGCGAAGGGCTGAATGTGCCGATATGGCTTCTCGGTTCGAGCGGATTCAGCGCCCGTCTCGCGGGTGAGCTCGGTTTGCCGTTTGCATTTGCGGCTCATTTTTCGCCGGCTAATACGATTCCCGCTTTAGAGCTGTACCGGAGTTCATTTACACCCGGCGTGCTGGATGAACCGTATGCGATGGTCGGAGTGACGGTGATCGCGGCTGATTCTGATGAAAAAGCGCAGCATCTTGCGACATCACACTATCAGAAATTTTTGGATCTCGTCCGCGGGAATTCGACAAAGCTTAAGCCGCCTGTTGACGATATGGACCAGATCTGGTCCCCGCGTGAGAAAGCGATGGTCAATGAACAGCTCAGCTCAACGATCATCGGCGGACCGAAAGAAGTGAAAGCAAAGCTTGAAGACTTTATTCAAACGACACAGGCAAACGAAATCATCGTGAACTCAGAAACCTTTGATCATGCAGACAGGCTGCGGTCCTTCGAAATCATCGCAGACGTCTGGAAAAGCTGACAAAAGCCGAAAAAAAGCAATGGAATGGGAAGCCAATCCATTGCTTTTTTATGTCTATTCAAGTTGAAAGCCGGGAAACATCTGAACGCCGGAGATAATCGTATTTTAATAAAATATTTGCACATTCAGCCTATTAAAATATTGAAAGAGAAACAAAGAATAAGTCGCTGGAAGAGATAGAAAAGCTTTGGGTAAAATAAAAGCGCTTTAAGGCCCTTTCGAGAAAAGGGCTTTTTTTCGTCTGCACCTTTTGATCAGTTGCTGTATAAGCTGGAGAATAATAGGAAACAATTGATGATGACAAAAAAACGTTTTGTCGAAACGGTGCGAATATTGTCAAGGAATTGGTTTCTTAACAGTTGAATAAACATTTTAACCCTGTTACAATAAGACATGTAAGCAGGAGTAATTTTTTTTGGCTGAGGCGGGACGTTTTCAGTCACAGTGGGACATTTTTTGTCCAGGACGAGATGAAAGGAACGTTTTGGCATGAATCAATTAATACAGGCTCAAAAAAAATTATTGCCGGATCTTCTCGATGTCATGCAAAAAAGGTACGAAATCTTGCAGTACATAAGGCTGACTGAACCGATCGGCAGAAGAAGCCTCGCCGCCAGCCTCGGCATAAGCGAACGCGTATTAAGGGCGGAGGTTCAGTTTTTAAAAGAACAAAATCTTCTCGAGATCAAAACGAGCGGCATGACATTGACACCTGAAGGCTCTGACCTGCTGTACATCCTCGAAGATACGATGAAAGACGTTTTAGGGTTGACTCTTTTGGAAAATACATTAAAAGAGAGGCTGAATCTTGAACAGGTTATCATCGTATCCGGAGACAGCGACCATTCCCCATGGGTCAAAAAAGAGATGGGGAGAGCGGCCGTCGCATGCATGAAAAACAGGTTTCAAGGGGAAAATATCGTCGCCGTAACCGGAGGCACGACCCTCGAAGCTGTGGCTGAAATGATGACGCCCGACTCGAAAAATCGCAAACTGCTTTTTGTTCCGGCAAGAGGCGGACTCGGCGAAAACGTCAGAAATCAGGCGAACACGATTTGCGCCCATATGGCTGAAAAAGCTTCCGGTACATACAAACTGTTATTCGTGCCGGGGCAGCTGAGCAAAGAAGCCTATTCTTCTATCATCGAAGAGCCTTCCATCAAGGAAGTGCTGCAAACGATTCGATCATCCAGTATGGTCATCCACGGTATCGGGGATGCTAAAACAATGGCTGAACGAAGGAATACGCCGGAGGAAGATTTGCGGAAGATAGAAGAAAACGAAGCTGTTGCAGAGGCGTTCGGCTATTATTTTGACCGCCACGGAGAAGTCATTCACAAGGTGCACAGCGTGGGCATTCAGCTTGAGGATCTCGATTCGATCCCGAACATCATCGCGGTGGCGGGAGGCTCATCAAAGGCGGAGGCCATTGAGGCCTATTTTAAAAAGCCGCGCAACACGGTTCTGATCACTGACGAAGGAGCCGCAAAACAGTTATTAAGGGAAGTTTCTTCCCTCAATATAAATTAAAATATCTCTTACTTACTTAAAGGAGGAAATCATCATGGCAGTAAAAGTCGGTATTAATGGTTTTGGTCGTATTGGACGCAACGTATTCCGTGCAGCGTTAAATAATCCTGATGTTGAGGTTGTGGCGGTTAACGATTTAACAGACGCTAACATGCTTGCTCACCTATTACAATATGATTCAGTTCACGGCAAACTTGACGCAGAGGTGTCTGTTGACGGAAACAACCTTGTTGTTAACGGTCAAACGATCCAAGTAACAGCTGAACGCGACCCTGCTAAATTAAGCTGGGGAGAAAAAGGCGTTGAAATCGTCGTTGAATCAACTGGTTTCTTCACAAAACGCGCTGATGCAGCTAAACATTTGGAAGCTGGCGCGAAAAAAGTCATCATCTCAGCTCCTGCGAGTGAAGAAGATATCACAATCGTTATGGGTGTTAACGAAGATAAATACGATGCTGCAAACCACCATGTCATCTCTAATGCATCTTGTACGACAAACTGCCTTGCGCCGTTTGCAAAAGTGCTTAACGACAAATTCGGCATCAAACGCGGTATGATGACAACTGTTCACTCATATACTAACGATCAGCAAATCCTTGACCTTCCGCACAAAGACTACCGTCGTGCGCGTGCGGCAGCAGAAAGCATCATTCCGACAACTACTGGTGCTGCGAAAGCCGTTTCTCTTGTACTGCCTGAACTCAAAGGCAAACTGAACGGCGGCGCAATGCGCGTTCCGACTCCAAACGTATCACTTGTTGACCTTGTTGCGGAACTTGATAAAGAAGTAACAGCAGAAGAAGTAAACGCAGCGCTTAAAGAAGCAGCAGAAGGCGAACTTCAAGGCGTTCTTGGCTACAGCGAAGAGCCGCTTGTTTCTAAAGACTACAACGGCAACACAAACTCTTCTACAATCGATGCCCTTTCTACAATGGTTATGGAAGGCAGCATGGTGAAAGTCATTTCTTGGTATGACAACGAAAGCGGCTACTCTAACCGTGTTGTAGATCTTGCAGCTTACATTGCAAAACAAGGTCTTTAATAAAATAGAATCGGACTTGGTTCTTTAAGAGAGAAGCGCTATAATGAAAGCGGACAAGGGAAGGGGACAGACACTCCCTTTCCCTTTTTCCGTATGCGGCGCCTTGGAAGTCGAATGAAAACGCCGCATTTGGGGATTTCCGTTTTCGGGCTTGTAAATCAATCAAAGGAGGATCTCCTAAAAGCCATGAACAAAAAATCAGTAAAAGACATTGATGTAAAAGGCCGTGTTGTTTTTTGCCGCGTTGACTTCAACGTGCCGATGAAAGACGGGAAAGTGACGGATGAGACGAGAATCCGCGCCGCACTTCCGACGATTCAATATTTGACTGAGCAAGGTGCGAAAGTTCTTCTCGCAAGCCACCTCGGCCGTCCAAAAGGACAGGTTGTGGAAGAGCTTCGTTTGACTCCTGTGGCGGCCCGCCTCGGAGAACTGCTTGGCAAAGAGGTGAAAAAAGCGGATGAAGCATACGGCGACGCCGTAAAAGCGCAAATTTCCGAAATGAAGGACGGAGACATTCTCGTTTTGGAAAACGTACGCTTCTATCCGGGAGAAGAAAAAAATGATCCCGAGCTGTCAAAAGCGTTTGCCGACCTTGCGGATGTATATGTCAATGACGCATTCGGAGCGGCCCACCGCGCCCATGCTTCAACAGCAGGAATCGCTGAGCACCTTCCGGCTGTGGCAGGCTTCCTGATGGAAAAAGAGCTTGAAGTGCTTGGAAAAGCCCTTTCAAACCCTGATCGTCCGTTTACAGCGATCATCGGCGGAGCGAAAGTAAAAGACAAAATCGGCGTGATCGAAAGCCTTCTTGAAAAAGTCGACAATCTGATCATCGGCGGCGGTCTTGCTTATACATTCGTCAAAGCGCTCGGCCATGAAGTCGGAAAATCCCTTCTTGAAGAGGACAAAATTGACCTGGCCAAGTCGTTCATGGACCGCGCCAAAGAAAAAGGCGTGAATTTCTACATGCCTAAAGATGTGCTTGTTGCCGACGATTTCTCAAATGACGCCAATACGAAAATCGTTCCGATCAGCGAAATCCCAAGCGACTGGGAAGCGCTCGACATCGGTACTGAGACTCAGAAAACGTATGCCGACGTCATCAAAAACAGCAAGCTTGTCGTTTGGAACGGACCGATGGGCGTATTCGAACTCGATGCGTTCGCTAAAGGAACAAAAGCTGTCGCTGAAGCTTTAGCAGAGGCAAAAGATACATACTCTGTCATCGGCGGCGGAGACTCTGCAGCTGCAGTTGAAAAGTTCGGTCTTGCTGACAAAATGAGCCACATTTCAACAGGCGGCGGAGCTTCTCTTGAGTTTATGGAAGGAAAAGAACTTCCTGGCGTCAAAGCTTTGAACGACAAGTAAGCAAAACACACAGCATAAGGAGTGGAGCACATGAGAAAACCAATTATAGCCGGTAACTGGAAGATGCATAAAGTGCTTTCAGAAGCTGTCAGCTTCGTTGAAGAAGTGAAATCTTCCATTCCCGCAGCAGATAAAGCAGAAGCCGTTGTCTGTGCGCCTGCGCTGTTCCTTGAAAAGCTGACATCAGCTGTAAAAGGCACCGACCTGAAAGTCGGCGCGCAAAACATGCACTTTGAAGAAAGCGGCGCTTTCACCGGAGAAATCAGCCCTGTTGCTCTGAAAGACATCGGGGTTCAATATTGCGTGATCGGCCACTCTGAGCGCCGCGAAATGTTCGCCGAAACCGACGAGACCGTAAACAAAAAGGCGCACGCAGCCTTCAAACACGGAATCGTGCCGATCATCTGCGTAGGTGAAACGCTTGAAGAGCGTGAAGCCGGTAAAACAAATGCCCTTGTTGCAGATCAAGTGAAAAAAGCGCTCGCCGGACTGACGGCTGACCAGGTGTCTGCTTCTGTTATCGCTTATGAGCCAATCTGGGCGATCGGAACAGGCAAATCTTCAACAGCACAAGACGCAAACGAGGTGTGCGCACACATCCGCAAAACGGTCGCTGCAGAATTCGGACAAGCGGCAGCCGACAGCATCCGCATCCAGTACGGCGGCAGCGTAAAACCTGCGAACATTAAAGAATACATGGCCGAGTCTGATATCGACGGCGCTCTTGTAGGCGGCGCAAGCCTTGAGCCTCAGTCTTTCGTTCAATTATTGGAGGCAGGTCAATATGAGTAACAAATTAGCCGCACTCATCATTTTGGATGGGTTTGGACTAAGAAACGAAACTGTCGGAAACGCAGTAGCCCAAGCGAACAAACCGAATTTTGACCGCTATTGGAACAAGTATCCGCATCAGACGCTGACAGCTTCAGGCGAAGCGGTCGGACTTCCCGAAGGGCAAATGGGAAACTCTGAAGTCGGCCACTTGAATATCGGCGCCGGACGGATCGTCTATCAAAGCCTGACGCGCGTCAACGTAGCGATTCGCGAAGGCGAATTTGAGCGGAACGAAACATTTCTAAACGCGATGAAGCACGTCAAAGAAAAAGGCACAAACCTTCACCTGTTCGGACTGCTGTCTGACGGCGGGGTTCACAGCCACATCAACCATTTGTACGCGCTCTTAAAGCTTGCGAAAAAAGAAGGCGTTCAAAACGTCTATATTCACGGCTTCCTTGACGGACGCGACGTAGGTCCGCAAACGGCCGAGAAATATCTCAAAGAGCTTGAGGAACAAATTGAAGAAATCGGCGTCGGCGAAATTGCGACGCTGTCAGGCCGCTATTACTCAATGGACCGCGACAAACGCTGGGACCGTGTTGAAAAAGCGTATCGCGCCATGGTATACGGCGAAGGGCCTGCATACAAAAATCCGTTTGATGTTGTGAAGGATTCCTATGAAAAAGGCATTTACGATGAATTCGTCATCCCTTCCGTCATCACAAAAGAAAACGGAGAGCCTGTTGCGACAATCAAAGACAACGACGCGGTGATTTTCTACAATTTCAGACCGGACCGTGCGATCCAGATTTCCAACACGTTCACGAATGACGATTTCCGCGATTTTGACCGCGGTGACAAGCATCCGAAAAACCTTTATTTCGTCTGCTTGACTCACTTCAGTGAAACGGTTGACGGATACGTGGCATTCAAGCCGGTCAATCTCGACAATACGGTAGGAGAAGTTTTATCCCAAAACGGACTGAAGCAGCTCCGCATTGCAGAGACCGAAAAATATCCGCACGTGACCTTCTTTATGAGCGGCGGACGCGAAGAGAAATTCCCGGGCGAAGAACGGATTCTCATCAATTCGCCGAAAGTTGCGACATATGACTTGAAACCTGAAATGAGCGCCTATGAAGTGAAAGACGCGCTCGTGAAAGAAATCGAGGCTGACAAGCACAACGCAATCATCCTCAATTTCGCCAACCCGGATATGGTTGGACACTCCGGTAAAGTCGAGCCGACGATCAAAGCGATCGAAGCGGTCGATGAATGCCTGGGCGAAGTCGTTGACGCGATTCTTGCAAAAGGCGGCCACGCAATCATCACGGCCGACCACGGCAACGCGGACGTGCTGATTACAGAAGAAGGCAAGCCGCACACCGCCCATACGACAAACCCGGTTCCCGTAATCGTCACAAAAGAAGGCGTGACACTAAGGGAAGGCGGAATTCTCGGAGACCTTGCACCAACGCTTTTAGATTTGCTCGGTGTCGAAAAACCGAAAGAAATGACAGGAACCTCACTAATTCAAAAATAAGATTCAAAGGAGAGAAACAAACATGCCATACATTGTTGATGTTTATGCACGCGAAGTATTAGACTCCCGCGGTAATCCGACGGTTGAAGTCGAAGTATACACAGAATCAGGAGCTTTCGGACGCGCGCTTGTTCCAAGCGGCGCTTCCACAGGCGAATACGAAGCGGTTGAGCTTCGCGACGGCGACAAAGACCGTTACCTTGGCAAAGGTGTTTTAACTGCCGTTAACAACGTAAACGAAATCATTGCTCCAGAGCTTCTCGGCTTTGACGTTACAGAACAAGTAGCAATCGACAAATTGTTGATCGAACTTGACGGAACTGAAAACAAAGGCAAGCTCGGCGCTAACGCGATCCTTGGCGTATCAATGGCCGTTGCCCGCGCTGCTGCTGATTTCTTGCAAATTCCTCTATATCAATACCTTGGAGGATTCAACTCTAAAACGCTTCCTGTACCGATGATGAACATCGTTAACGGCGGGGAGCATGCGGACAACAACGTTGACATCCAAGAATTCATGATCATGCCTGTCGGTGCAGAAAACTTCCGCGAAGCGCTTCGCATGGGAGCTCAAATTTTCCACAGCTTAAAAGCTGTCCTGAAAGCAAAAGGCCTGAACACTGCTGTCGGTGACGAAGGCGGATTCGCTCCAAACCTTGGATCAAACGAAGAAGCGCTTCAAACGATCGTTGAAGCGATCGAAAAAGCCGGCTTCAAACCTGGCGAACAAGTCAAACTTGCAATGGACGCTGCATCTTCTGAGTTCTACAACAAAGAAGACGGCAAATATCATCTGTCCGGAGAAGGCGTTGTGAAAACATCTGCTGAAATGGTTGACTGGTATGAACAGCTTGTTTCTAAATACCCAATCATCTCAATCGAAGACGGCCTTGACGAAAACGACTGGGAAGGCCACAAACTTCTTACTGAGCGCCTTGGCAAAAAAGTTCAGCTTGTCGGTGACGACCTGTTCGTTACAAACACGAAAAAACTTGCTGAAGGCATCAAAAACGGCGTAGGCAACTCTATCCTGATCAAAGTTAACCAAATCGGTACGCTGACTGAAACATTCGATGCGATCGAAATGGCAAAACGCGCAGGATACACTGCTGTTATCTCTCACCGCTCCGGTGAAACTGAAGACAGCACAATCGCTGACATCGCAGTTGCAACAAACGCAGGACAAATCAAAACAGGTGCTCCGTCCCGTACGGACCGTGTTGCGAAATACAACCAGCTTCTTCGCATCGAAGACCAACTGGCTGAAACTGCGCAGTACCACGGAATTCAATCTTTCTACAACTTAAGCAAGTAAGCATAAAAAGAGCTTGGCCGCATGACGCGGCCAAGCTTTATTTGTTGTTCGATGGTTTTAGCAAATAGGCCGGGAGGAATCCGGTAAGACCAATCATGATGAAGCCTATAATAGATAATACCGCTATCATCATTGAGGAGAGAAAATCATGAAGGATATATGCTGTGCTGGATAACATTATTCCCAACCCTAAGCTAATCAGAATTACTTTTTTATTTTTAAAAAGTAAATGTTCTGATTTCCTGATCTTATGATAAATCAAAGGAAGACTAACATAGCACCCGATCATAAGTGTAAATAGCATTGCTAACATAAATTGCGGTAAAGTTGAAAAATCATTTGTTCCAATTATTTCTCCAAATGAAACCGACCAACTGCTTAACATAACAAATCCGAAAAGGTACAAAACCGACAGCACCAGTTTGAACATTTGCAAATCCCCCAATCTCCATTCATCTTACCATCAAAGATGAATAGTCTGCAGGATTTCATATTGACAATCCGCTTACACATTATATAATCTAATTGATAATGAAAATCATTTGAAAAAGGGGATACTTACATATGCCGATGAAACGAATAAAATGGGTTGCGCTTTTTGCGGCGCTTTTCCTGATACTTTCGGCCTGCGGGAATCAGAAATCTGCAGGTTCGAATAAAGGCTCAGGAAAGGCGGAAAGCTCATATGAGGTCAAGCATGCAATGGGAACGGCGACCATTAAAGGAACGCCGAAAAGGGTCGTCGTGTTAACGAATGAAGCGACAGAGGCCGTGCTTGCTCTCGGCGTCAAACCTGTCGGAGCCGTTCAGTCATGGCTCGGTGACCCGTGGTATAAGCACATCAAATCGAAAATGGACGGCGTTGAAAACGTCGGTACGGAAGTGCAGCCGAATATCGAAAAAATCGCCAGCCTAAAGCCTGATTTGATTATCGGGAACAAAGTGCGCCAGGAAGAAGTGTACGACAAATTAAGCGCAATCGCGCCGACCGTCTTTGCCGAAACGCTGTCAGGGGATTGGAAAGGCAACTTTAAGCTGGCGGCTGAAGCGCTGAATCAAAAAGAAAAAGGCGATCAAGTCATCGCCGATTTTGATAAGCGGGTCGAGGACATTCATAACAAGCTCGGTGACAAGGTGAAGCAAAAGGTCTCACTCGTCCGCTTTACAGATGCCGATGCCCGCATTTATCATAAAGCCTCATTTGCCGGAACGATTCTTGACCAGCTCGGCTTTGCAAGGCCAAAAGGGCAGGAAGCCAACGATTTGGGACAATTGAAAGTGACGAAAGAACAAATTCCGGATATGGATGGGGACGTGCTCTTTTATTACACGTATGAGACTGGAGATGACAAAGCAAGCGCGATCGAGAAGGACTACGTCAATGATCAGCTTTTCAAAAACTTGGGCGTTTATAAAAAAGGCAACGTTCATAAAGTAGATGACGCCGTCTGGAATACGGCAGGTGGCGTACTTGCAGCGAATCTGATGCTGGATGATATTGAAAAGTACTTTCTGAAGTAATCGTGTAACACCAAACCAAACGGATGATAGACTAATTCGTTTGGTTTTTTTATTTATGAAAACACTCCTCCTTTTCATAAATATAGTATAAAATAACTATTATAGAAAGAGAATAATAGGAGGAAAGGCATGGATTTTTGTAAAGAATGCGGGCGCGAGCTGGCAGAGCAAGCGCAATTTTGCAAACATTGCGGGACTCCTGTGAATGGCAGGCAAACTGACGCGGAAGAACCCGTCAATCAAGATCCGGTACATAAGCGAAAAATCTCAAGGAAAAGCATGATGATCTGGGCGGCGATTGCCGCGGTATGCGTCCTCCTGTTTGCGGGCTATAAGGCCGGAGAAGCCTTGACGTCAAAGGAAAAATTAATCGGCGACTTTGAAAGCGCGCTGAAGCAAAACGATGAAAAAAAGGTCGCGGAACTGCTTCATTCATCAGACGTGGACTTGACGATTACGAAACAGAACGTCAAACCGCTGATGACATATTTAAACGATCACCCCGATGAGAAAAAAGAACTTATCAAGTCTTTGAAGGATCAGAGCGGGGACGGTCTTGTTTCCATCGAAAAAGCGGGAAAACAATTTTTGATTTATGACCGCTATGTGCTGAATGTGAAGCCGGTTTATTTGACGGTTAAGGCAAGCGAGAAAGGCGCCGGCCTTTACCTAAACAATAAAAAGCTGCTGACAACGGAAAAGGAAAACTTCGAGAAAAAATTCGGCCCGTTCGTTCCCGGTTCGTACGATGTGGAAGCAAAACTGAACTCCGATATCGGCGAACTGAAAAAATCGAAGCATATCAATGCGCTGGACGAGGACGCAAGCGCTGATGTGTCCCTTGATGCGAAAAAAGCGAAGCTCGTCTTTGACGACGGTTATGATAAGCTGAAAGGAACGTTATGGATCAACGGTCAAAAAGTAAAGATCAATCCTTTTCAAGGAACGTCATTCGGTCCCGTTTTGACGGACGGTTCGATGTCTGCCGCTGTCGAAGCGGAGTTTCCGTGGGGGAATCTGAAAAGCGAAAAAACGCCGATTGAAGATGCCGAAATCAAAGTCAATCTCGCTTCTGACCAAGGTTTTATGAACATGATCATGAACACGGTCGTTCAAAATACGAAGGAAACGATGAAGGCTTTTGCAAATGGAAGCGTCAATGGCATGACCGTTGCCGCACCTTCTTTTAAAAGCGATTTAAAAGAGATAATCGGCGGGATGAAGAGCAGCAATACGTATTATAAAGGAACGTACCTATCCACTGCCTTTGACCTTGATTCGTTCCGGCTGTATCACGAGGGCGGCAAGTGGAAAGCGGACGTCGGCGGCATTGAAAAGCACAAATCGGCCTACTATGACGATTACAGCGCGCCGGATTTGGCGGAAAACGAAAACGGCCATACATACACATTGGTATACGCCGAAGACGATAAAAAGTGGCTGGTCGAAAAAAGCGATTCTGCGTTAGTGTATATCAAAAACAAAAAAGAGATCAAAGACGAAAATCCGAAACAATATACATCAGCATGGGCTTCAGCTAAAGGCACTTCCAAAAACGTTCCGGCGGGCGGAGAACTGACAGATCAAAAAGTGACTCAAGCGATTGAAGGGTATGTTTACGACCTGCAAAACGCCGTCAATGGCAATGATTTCGAGCTTGTCGCAGACGATTTGAAAGCAGGAAGCCAGCTATACGCCGACCAAAAAGCGCTCGTTGCGAAACTGAATCACAGCGGCACAAAAGAAGAAGTCGCCGATGTCAGCGTGAAAAGCTGGAGTCAGGACGGCTCAGACGTGACGATAAAAACGCTTGAGAAAATCAACATTATCAAAAACGGAAAAGAGCAGCTGAAAACCTATAATTGGACATATCATGCTGTTGTAGAAAACGGTGAGCTGCTTCTGACATCAATTGAATAATATAAAAAAGCCTTTTTTCCTAAGCGAAAAAAGGCTTTTTTTCTGATTGATTTAAAACAGCGATCCTAACAGGGAGCGCAAGATATCTATTATGTATTCAAGAAACAGATTTCCCATGATCCGGACAGCGATAAACGTCGCCAGGTAAACGAGAAGCGTCGTGTAGATGAAATCGATGGAGCCCGCTGCTTTCTCGCGGTAGCTGAACAGCACGGCCGGCGGAATGAGAAACGCGATGCCGCAAAAAGCGAAAAATAATAGATATAAAAATAAGTCTGTTTTCAAAAGCGATAACAAGAATGAGCAAAGCAATAAAGCCGTAAAAGGAATGAGGGCGGCGCCGAAGCGGCCCATCACTTCCCTAAATGAAGCCTGAATCCCTTGAATTCGCACTCCTGCGTATGTAAACACAAATAATAAGAAAATATAAATAGCAAACGTAAAAGCAGGCTTTACCACGATGTCAAAAAATCCGGGCATGACGCCGGTTCTGCCGAATATTCCGGAATATGTGCCCATAGAAGCGTAAAAACTTTTTAAACCGAAATAAAACATGAGCGGCACGGTCAATGCAAAGATCACCATCGTGATGATGCTGTTCAGCATATGCTCTTCTCCGGCCTTTTTCGTTTCTGCATACGGGCGCTTCATGACGCGCACAAAGAAAGAAAAATACATCGAAGAGGCTTTTTTTGCCGCATCAACGTATTGCTTGGCCTGCACTGATTCTCCGGCCGGCTGCCCGCCGTCGTGTTCAGCGGAAAGGCTTGCTCCGCAGTTTTCGCAAAATTTTCCGCCATCTGTTTGATGGCCGCATTTGGTACATGTCATCAAATATTGTCTCCCTTTTAAAAAAATAGTTATTTTGTACTATGTTGCATTATAAATGAAAAAGATGCTGGTTGTATAGACCTGATCAATGTTTAAGCAAACACGTCCCGAGGTAATGATCGAATATCTTTACGAAAGGAGAGAACCTATGTTTTCTTTTATCATCCATGTTTTCGTCTCATTGTTTGCCGTCACAAATCCAATCGGCAATGTTCCGCTCTTTTTGGCTCTGACTGAGGGCTATCAAGCGGAGGAGCGCACCGCTTTGGCGAGAAAGGCTGCCATTTTGTCATTTCTTATTTTACTTGCGTTTCTCATCTTCGGCGGAATGATCTTTCGCATTTTTGACATTAACATCCACGCCCTGCGGGTTGCAGGCGGCATCTTTATTTTCGGAATCGCCTACAATCTGCTCAATGCCAAGCAATCGCACGTTCAGTCGCTCCACAAAAATGAGCATCAGGAAAGCAAAGAAAAAGAGGATATTTCCGTGACGCCTCTCAGCATTCCGATTATTTCCGGACCGGGAACGATCGCCACTGTAATGAGCCTTTCGGCGGGAAGCCGCAGCCTGATTCATTTCGGCGGAATGATCGTCGGGATCGCCGCCGTACTGTTATTAACCTTTATAGCTTTTCATTATTCCACGTTTATCGCAAAAAGGCTCGGACAGACGGAGATGAACGTCATCACGCGGCTGATGGGCCTGATCTTGGCGGTAGTCGCCGTCGGCATGATCGGAACGGGGCTGAAAGGAATGTTTCCGGTTTTGGCGGGATAAAGCAAAAAAGCTGCACGGTCTGCAGCTTTTTTTACGGCTTGGGTACGTATTTGAAGATGTCTTCGCTTTCAAGGAATTCAATCAGGTTGTCAAGCCATTGGCAGTAATCGAGCCATTTTTTCGTTTCCTCTAGCAGGTCGTTGATCTTCTCCTCTGTTTCGGGTGAAAGACTTTCCTCTTCAAGCGCATCCAGCAGCTCTTTTCTTATCTTTTTTCCGATCATCCGGTTTTTTTTGACGACCTTGCTCCAATTGGCGGTGAACAGTGAAATAAACGTCTGGTAGTAATCCTGTTCGACATCGTACAAGTCTTTGCGGACGCCTTTTTCAAAGACCTTTTCTGCTATATTTAAGTCGAGCATTTCGCGTACGACCTGGCTCATTCTCGTTTTGCTCATGCCCGTCGCCTCGGACAGTTCGTTTAACGTCAGCGGCTTTCTGTTCATGTAGATGATTCCCAAAACGCGGCCGACAGTTGATGATATACCGTACGTATTCATATTTTCAGCGATTTTTTCGATAAAGTGCTCCTTCGCTTGTTCAACCGTTTGCAAAGCTTTTTCTTCCAAAGCATATCATCCCTTCAGACAGCCAATTTTAATGCCAATATATCATAAATGACTTTCCTCTTGAAAACAATAAAACATCAGTAAATGAAAGAAAACGGCAGTTATTTTAAGAATGGCCGATCTCATCAAGACTGAATATATTTTTTTATGTCTTATTCAAATAATATGAACACATTGTAAACTTTTTATTTTACAAAGTGTATTTTATAATGGATGAGATGTTGCAATTTTTAAAAAACATTCAAGCGGAGGTGTGCTGATGCTGAAGTTAGACAATGTATCCAAGGTTTATAAAGGCGGCAAAAAGGCCGTCAGCAATATCAACCTTGATATAGAAAAGGGTGAATTCATCGTCTTTATCGGGCCCAGCGGATGCGGGAAGACGACGACGATGAAAATGATCAACCGGCTGATTGAGCCGACTTCAGGAAGCATTTACATCGATGGAGAAAACATTTTGGATCAGGATCCCGTCCAGCTGCGCCGGAAAATCGGCTATGTTATTCAGCAAATCGGGTTGTTTCCTCATATGACGATCCAGCAAAATATTGCCCTTGTGCCAAAGCTTTTGAAATGGCCGGAAGAAAAAAGAAAACAGCGGGCGGAGGAATTGCTTCAGCTCGTCGATATGGGACCGGAATATTTGAACCGCTACCCGCACGAATTAAGCGGCGGACAGCAGCAGAGAATCGGGGTGCTGAGGGCGCTTGCGGCAGAGCCGCCGTTGATTTTAATGGATGAACCTTTCGGAGCGCTTGACCCGATCACACGCGATTCGCTTCAGGAAGAGTTTAAAAAACTGCAGAAATCGCTGAACAAAACGATCGTGTTTGTCACCCATGACATGGATGAAGCGATTAAGCTCGCCGATCGGATCGTGATTTTGCGGGCGGGTGAAATCGTTCAGGTCGGAACGCCTGATGAGATTTTGCGCCAACCGGCAAACGAATTCGTCGAGGAGTTTATCGGAAAGGAACGGCTTCTTCAGTCGCGGCCCGATGTCGAGTTCGTCGAGCAGGTAATGAACCCGAATCCGGTCACCGTCACAAGCGAAAAAACCCTTTCAGAAGCGATTCAGATCATGAGGCAGCACCGCGTCGATTCATTGCTGGTCGTTGATGAAGCCAATGTGTTAAAAGGCTATATCGATGTCGAAATCATTGACCAAAACCGCAAAAAAGCCGGAACGGTCGGCGAGGTTCTCAATCAGGACGTGTATTCGGTGCAAAAAGACACGCTTATCCGCGATACTGTCCGAAAGATTTTGAAAAGAGGCTTCAAATACGTCCCTGTCCTCGATGAAAACAAGCGTCTTGTCGGCATTGTCACAAGGGCGAGTCTCGTCGATATCGTCTACGATTCGATTTGGGGCGAAGAAAAAGACGTCGTCATGAATAACTAAGGAGGCGGAAGGATGTATCAGGTGATTCAATTTTTGCAGCAGAACGGCGGAGAGATGCTTTATAAAACATGGGAGCATTTATACATTTCCATCTTGGCGGTGCTCTTCGGCATTGTTGCGGCTGTTCCGCTCGGCGTGCTTTTGACGAGGATGAAAAAGGGAGCGGAGGTCGTAATCGGCGCCGTCAATATCGTGCAGACATTGCCGAGTTTGGCGATCTTAGCGTTTTTTATTCCGCTGCTCGGCGTGGGGAAGGTTCCGGCGATCGTCGCATTATTTTTCTATTCAGTCCTACCGATTCTAAGAAATACGTATACCGGTGTAAAAGGGGTCAATCGAAATTTGTTGGAGTCTGGAAAGGGAATCGGTATGACTGCATGGGAACAGATCCGCCTCGTCGAACTGCCCTTGTCGGTTCCGGTAATCATGGCGGGAATCAGGACATCGACCGTCTACTTGATCGGATGGGCGACGCTCGCCTCGTTTATCGGCGGCGGGGGCCTCGGCGACTACATTTTTATCGGGCTCAACCTGTACCAGCCTGAATATATTATCGCCGGAGCGGTTCCCGTTATCATATTGGCCGTGCTGATCGATTATATCCTTCAGAAAACCGAAAGCAAAGTCACGCCTGAAGGATTAAAAGGGATGAAGGAAGTATCGTAAGGAGTTGGCTTATATGCAGAAGAAAACATTGAGGCTGATCTGTGCCGTTATGCTGGTGTTCTCGCTTTTTGCGAGCGGCTGTGCGCTCCCGGGACTGGGCGGGGCGTCTGACAAAACGATTAAAATCGGCGCTCAAAGCATGACGGAATCCGAGATTCTCGCCAATATGCTCTCCCAGCTCATCGAGCATGATACGGATTTAAATACGGTGCTGGTGAAAAATCTCGGTTCAAACTATGTGCAGCACCAGGCGATGCTCAGCGGGGATATCGATATTTCCGCAACGCGCTATTCCGGAACAGACCTGACGAGCACGCTCGGCAGAAAAGCGGAAAAGGACCCGGAAAAAGCGCTCAAAATCGTCCAGAAGGATTTTAAAAAGAAATTTAATTATAAATGGTTTGATTCCTACGGATTTGATAATACGTACGCGTTTACGATCACGAAGAAACTGGCCGAAAAAGAACACTATGAAACGATTTCTGATTTAAAAAAAGACGCGGACACGCTCAAGCTCGGCGTTGACAATGCCTGGCTGAAACGAAAAGGCGACGGTTATGAAGGGTTTAAAAAAACGTACCGCTTCGGGTTCGGTTCAACGTTTCCGATGCAGATCGGGCTTGTCTATGACGCCGTCAAAAACGGCAAGATGGATATCGTCCTCGCTTATTCAACGGACGGCAGGATCAAAGCCTATGATCTGAAAATATTGAAGGATGACAAGCGCTTTTTCCCGCCGTACGACTGCTCGCCCGTCGTTCCGGAGAAAGTGCTGAAGGAGCATCCCGAACTTGAAGGCGTCATCGGTAAATTGATCGGAACAATCGACACTGAGACGATGCAGGAGCTCAATTACGAGGTCGACGGAAAATTGAAAGAGCCGTCTGTCGTCGCCGAAGAATTTTTAAAGAAACACAACTATTTTCAGTAAAAAGGATGGTGATGCAGCAGATGGAAGTCCTTCAACAGCTTTGGACATACTACGCGCAAAACGGAGGCTATGTTCTTCAGGAATTTTTCCGCCACTTTTTAATGTCGGCGTACGGCGTGCTGTTCGCCGCGATCGTCGGCATCCCGGCAGGCATTTTGATCGCGAGGTACCGAAAAATCAGCGGCTGGGTTTTTGCCATTACAAACGTGATTCAGACGATACCGGCGCTGGCGATGCTTGCCGTGCTCATGCTCGTCATGGGGCTGGGGGCAAATACGGTTATCCTTTCTTTATTTCTGTATTCGCTTCTGCCGATCATCAGAAACACCTATACGGGAATCGTCAGCATCGAGCACGCCTATCTCGAATCGGGCAAAGCGATGGGCATGACGAAGCTGCAAGTACTGCGGATGGTTGAACTTCCCCTGGCGATGTCCGTGATCATGGCCGGCCTTAGAACCGCTTTGGTGATCGCGATCGGCATCACCGCCATCGGAACGTTTGTCGGCGCCGGCGGACTCGGCGATATCATCGTCAGAGGATCGAACGCCACGAACGGAACGGCGATCATTCTCGCGGGTGCGATCCCGACCGCGCTGATGGCCGTGATCGCCGATCTTTTGATGGGCTGGGTTGAGCGCGTGTTAAGCCCGGTGAAAAGCAGCAAAGGACGTTCGCCAGGCCCTGGAACCGCATAACCACAGTAAAAAGCCGAAATTTCTTTTAAAAAGGAAATTCGGCTTTTTACTGTTTTCGTTTCTTGGCTTCAGCGACAAGAAAGTGAAAATACTGCTCAAGATGTAAAATATCCTCGCGGGAAAGGCAGTCCCACTTTTCCGCGTCAAACAGCCACAAATCCTCTGCATCCAGTTCATCTGCGATATCGCAAATGGTGCGGTAGCCCGGCGGCTTTTCTCGGATTTCGCCCGCGCTCATGTAGCCTGCGATGTCCATCAGCTGTTCATAAGGAATCTTTAAGGCTTCTGCCAATTTTTTGATCGTCGCGGGTTTCGGGACTCCGCGGTGCCCGTTTTCGATTCTGGAGATCGCGGCAGCGCTCACACCGGCATACATCGCCAGCTGATTAACCGATAATTTCCTTTGTTCCCGCAGTTTTTTAAGCTGCTCTCCAAACGTCGTCATCGCCATAACCTCTCAATCTTATGATATGTACATTTTAAAGTAAATGTTGACTAAAGGAAACAGTTTAACAGGAAAAATATTGACAAAAGTTAACATAAGGGATAAAATAGCAGCAAGAAATGTGTACGGGCTAAAAAGAGGAACGATGGCAGAGGATCAGGATTTGCCGTCCCGGCTTTTTGCTTCCTGAACGAGAAAGTCAAAATATTTGTCAAGGTTTTCAATGTCTTTTTTCGAAAGGAGCTTCCATTTTTCGCTGTCGAACAGAGACAGATTCTCCAAGCCGTGCCTTGAGACGACATCATGGATGGTATCATAGCTGCTCCTTGATTCCTGCACCGTTGAGGCGCTGATATAGCCGGCTGATGCCATCAATTCCTCATACGGAATCTTCAGAGCGTCTGCAAGCTTCCTGATCGTCGCCGGTTTGGGGACACCGCGCTTCCCGTTTTCGATTCTCGAAATGCCGGCGGAGCTGACGCCGGAATACATGGCAAGCTGATTGACGGTTAGTTTTTTTCGTTCTCTTAATTGTCTTAAATGGCTTCCAAAGTTTGTCATGGATAAAACCTCGCAATCTCTTATTATCAAATATTTTAGTATGAATATTGACTATAGGAAACATCTGGATGATAAAAGTATTGACAAAAGTTAACAAAGTGTATATGGTGGATGTAGATAAAAAGAAATATATATTCGCATGAGGGGGAGGTAAAGTGGTAAAGAAGATCCATATCAAAAGAGATTTTGTCCTTCAGTATATGATCGAACATAATCTTTCCTTAAATCAGCTTGCCATCGAAATCGGCGTATCCCCGGCAACACTGAGCAGAGTGTTAAATGGAGAAAGGAGGCCTGGCCAGCTTGTCATCGGCAAAATGATTCATTACTTCAACAAGAAATTCGAAGATCTCTTTTATTATCAGGATGTTGACAAAAGTCAATAAAAAAGGAGAAAAGGAGGCATTTCACAAAGTGAAAAATACCGGAATCGTAAGGAGAATCGACGAGCTGGGAAGGGTGGTCCTCCCGGTTGAAATGCGCAAGGTGCTGAATATCAAGGAAAAGGACCCGCTTGAAATATACAGCGACGGAGACAGCATCATTCTCACGAAGTACGCTGCCAACATGGCATGTCTGATGACTGGAGAAATCACAACGCAGAACAGAGCGTACGCCGGCGGCAAAATCGTGCTCAGCCCGCGCGGTGCAGAGCTGCTTCTGAAAGATATGATGGAGGCGCTGTCGAAAAAGAAATAATGTTACATATCATGAAGCGGCGATCTTTCCGCTTCTTTTTGGTTTAGGGCACAACGGAGCCGCAAAAAATAAAAAAGACGCACGGACAGCTCGTGACATGCACTTCGTTTTCATGTAAAATAAAAATATTGTCAGCCAGTTTGTCTGGAGGTGTAGGGAATGGCCACATTTTTAACCGTCTTATTAGTGATTGTCAGCATCGTACTAATCATTGTCGTTTTGCTGCAATCCAGCAAAAGCGCCGGGCTGTCTGGTGCAATTTCCGGGGGAGCTGAGCAGCTTTTCGGAAAGCAGAAAGCAAGAGGGCTCGATTTGATTCTTCACCGCATTACGGTCGTATTGGTCGTGCTTTTCTTTTTCCTAACGATTGCGCTTGCTTACTTTGTATAAGGCAATGAAGCATGAGGTCTGATGTTGAAGTCAGACCTTTTTTCTTATTTAACGGATGAAAGTTTGTTTCCATTTCAAACGTGGAAGAATAGATATGAAAAGGAGAGACTGTAAATCATGAAAATCGTCAAACCACAACCTTTTACATTTAAAGGCGGAAAAAAAGCCGTCCTTCTTTTGCACGGATTTACCGGAAACACGGCCGATGTGCGCATGCTCGGAAGGTATTTGAATGAAAGGGGCTATACGTGCCACGCCCCGCAATATAAAGGACACGGGGTGCCGCCGGAAGAGCTTGTACATACAGGTCCGGAAGATTGGTGGAAAGACGTCATGGAGGGCTATGACTATTTAAAATCGGAAGGATATGAACAAATTGCGGCTTGCGGACTGTCTCTCGGAGGGGTTTTTTCGCTGAAATTGGGTTACACTGTACCCGTGAAGGGAATTGTCCCAATGTGCGCGCCGATGTACATCAAAAGCGAAGAAACGATGTATCAAGGCGTCCTTGATTATGCCCGGAATTATAAGAAGTTCGAAGGAAAATCCGCTGAACAAATTGACGCGGAAATGGAAGAATTCAAAAAAACGCCGATGAACACATTAAAAGCATTACAGGAGCTGATCGCAGATGTCAGACATCATGTCGACATGATTTATTCGCCGACATTTGTGGTGCAGGCCCGCCATGATCATATGATTAATACGGACAGCGCGAACATTATCTACAATGAAGTCGAGACGGATGATAAGCAAATCAAGTGGTATGAAGAATCAGGACATGCCATCACTTTGGATAAAGAGCGGGACACGTTGCACGAGGATGTGTACAGGTTTTTAGAAACGCTGGATTGGCAGACATAAGGAGGTCTGGTTAGTGGAAAAAGAAGAATTTATGGATAAGCTTCTCGCCTTTATGAAGGAAGAAGCGTATAAACCTCTGACAGTACAGGAACTGGAGGAGATGCTTGAAATTACGGATGCAGATGAGTATAAAGAGCTTGTCAAAGCCCTAGTTACTTTAGAGGAACAAGGGCTTATTGTCAGGACGAGAAGCAACAGATACGGGCTGCCGGAAAAAATGAATTTAATTAAAGGGAAGATTTCAGCGCACGCAAAGGGCTTCGCGTTCCTCCTGCCCGAGGATTCTTCCCTTGACGATGTCTTCATTCCGCCGTCCGAGCTGGGGACGGCAATGAACGGCGATACCGTCCTCGTCCGTCTCAGCACACAGACCGGCGGAACAAAAAAAGAAGGAACCGTGATCCGTATCGTTGAACGAAATATCGAGACGGTTGTCGGAACTTATACTGAGACGAAAAGCTTCGGCTTCGTCATTCCGGATGACAAAAAAATTACGAATGACATCTTCATCCCGAAACACGCCAAAAACGGCGCAGTCGAGGGGCACAAAGTCGTCGTCCGCCTGACAAGCTATCCTGAAGGCCGGATGAGCGCAGAAGGAGAAGTCGTTGAAATTCTCGGCCATAAAAATGATCCGGGAATTGACATTCTCTCCGTCATTCATAAGCACGGGCTGCCGGGAGAATTTCCCCCGGAGGCGATGGAGCAGGCAAACGAAACGCCGGAAACGATCGATGAGAACGACCTTAAAGGAAGACGGGATTTGCGCGATCAAACGATCGTGACGATCGACGGAGCAGATGCGAAAGATTTGGACGATGCGGTCACCGTCACAAAGCTGAAGAACGGCCACTATAAGCTCGGCGTCCATATTGCCGATGTCAGCCACTATGTCACAGAAGGCTCGCCGATCGACAAAGAGGCGTATGAACGGGGAACAAGCGTCTACCTCGTCGACCGTGTGATCCCGATGATCCCGCACAGGCTGTCAAACGGGATCTGTTCATTAAACCCGAAAGTAGACAGGCTGACGATGTCCTGTGAGATGCTGATTAACAAGCAGGGCCAGGTTGTCGAGCATGAAATTTTCCAAAGCGTCATCAAAACGACCGAGCGGATGACGTATTCAGACGTCAACAAAATTCTGGTCGATGATGATGAAGAACTGAAGCAGAAGTATGAAGCGCTTGTGCCGATGTTCAAAGATATGGAAGAGCTTGCCGCCGTTTTGCGCGAGAAGCGGATGGCGCGCGGAGCGGTCGATTTTGACTTTAAGGAAGCAAAAGTGCTCGTCGATGAAGAAGGAAAAGCGAAAGACGTTGTGCTGCGGGAGCGGTCAACGGCAGAAAAGCTGATCGAGGAGTTCATGCTTGTCGCCAATGAAACAGTCGCTGAGCATTTTCACTGGATGAACGTTCCGTTTATTTACAGGATTCACGAAGATCCGGATCAGGAAAAGCTGCAAAGGTTTCTCGAGTTTGTCACGACGTTCGGCTATGTCGTTAAAGGAACAGCGGGGAACATCCACCCGAAAGCACTGCAAAAGGTATTGGATGATGTCAGGGACACGCCTGAGGAAGCCGTCATCTCAACGGTGATGCTCAGATCGATGAAGCAGGCCAAATACGACCCGCAAAGCCTCGGGCATTTCGGGCTGTCGACGGAGTTTTACACGCATTTTACATCACCGATCCGCCGCTATCCCGATTTAATCGTTCACAGGCTGATCAGGACGTATTTAATTCAGGGGAAAACGGATGAGGCGACACGGGAGAAGTGGGCTCATCTTTTACCTGACATCGCGGAGCATACCTCCAATATGGAGCGCAATGCGGTCGATGCAGAGCGGGAAACGGACGATCTGAAAAAAGCCGAATATATGATGGATAAGATCGGCGAAGAATTTGACGGCGTCATCAGCTCGGTCACAAACTTCGGGATGTTCGTCGAACTTCCGAACACAATCGAAGGGCTGGTGCATGTCAGCTTTATGACCGACGATTTTTACCGTTTTGACGAACAGCACTTTGCCATGATCGGCGAAAGAACGGGCAACGTCTACCGGATCGGCGACGAAATCACGGTGCGCGTCGTTGATGTCAATAAAGAAGAGCGAAACATCGATTTCGAAATCGTCGGCATGAAAGGGACGCGCCGCCGGAAGAAACCGGATGCCAAGAAGAAGTCAGACGTCAAGAAAAAACCGGCTTCCGAAGAAAAAGGCGACTGGTTCACCCGGCCGAAAAAGAAAAAAGTGAAGAAAAAACGCGGGTTTCAAAACGCGCCGAAGCAAAAAAGAAAGAAAAAGAAAAAATAGCGGCACACTTCGGAAAAGGCGGCGAATTGTAAGACAGACGCCGATTTGGTAGAATAATACGTATTCGCTACCTTTTCAGGAAGGAAAGAAGCAAGCGGGAGGAGGTTGCCGTATGCCAAAGGGAGAAGGGAAAGTCGTTTCCCAAAATAAAAAAGCAAATCACGATTATTTTATAGAGGAAACATACGAAACAGGCATCGTTCTGCAAGGAACCGAGATCAAATCGATCCGCGCCGGCCGGGTGAACTTAAAGGACTCTTTCGCCAAAATCGAGAGGGGAGAAGTGTTCCTGCATAATATGCACATCAGCCCGTACGAGCAGGGAAACCGCTACAACCACGATCCGCTGCGGACGAGGAAGCTTTTGATGCACCGCAAGCAGATCAACAAGCTCATCGGCTTAACGAAAGAGCAGGGGTATTCGCTCGTGCCGCTCAAATTGTATTTAAAAAACGGCTTTGCCAAAGTGCTGCTCGGTCTTGGAAAAGGGAAAAAGAAATTCGACAAGCGGGAAGACCTGAAGCGGAAAGACGCGAAGCGCGAAATCGAAAGGGCTTTTCGCGACAGGCAAAAAGGGTTGATGTAAAGCCTGGATGTATGTTATCATATTTGAACGTGATCACAGAGATTACCATTTCAATCTCGCCGTGATCTTGTTATAATAATGATGCAGCCAGTTTTTCCGTATACCTTGTTTACAAGGGGACGTTACGGATTCGACAGGGACGGATCGAGCTTGAGCTGCGAGCCGAGAGGCGATCTCGTAAAAACGCACCTAAATATAACTGGCAAATCTAATAACCAGAACTTAGCTTTAGCTGCCTAATTAGCGCAGCGAGCTCTTGCCCGCATCGCCTATGTGCCGGTACAGAGCCCATAACCGAGTAGGCTACGCTTGCGCCTCCGTCTGAGGGCGCAGGAAGAGATTCATCAGACTAGCTCTCCGAAGGCCCGCCCGCAGGCACGACGATGAGCGAATCTAAATATGCAGGGCTACGCTCGTAGACGCTGAAGTATCGACGTTTCTGGACGTGGGTTCGACTCCCACCGTCTCCATACATAGTGATGAACTCGGTGATCCAGGAAGGGTTAAGGCACTCTTTTTGACCGACGAAACGAGATTATGAAAAAACCGCTGATTGTAAACAGCGGTTTTTTTATGTCATAAAATTTTCAGGTATTAAAACCAATTAGTCAAGCTTTAAAGCATTGCTTTAATCGGAGGCTTGTGAAGTTTTTAATGTTATGTAGAAAAAGTTAACTTCATTTCTCCCCAATTGTATAGAAGTACGGCATGAAACCTTAGTGGGAGAAACACTTTTTTATTTTATTTGAGAACGTTAATCTTCCCATTTTATAATTTTTCTTAAGATAAATAATATTACCAGTATAACTACAAAAGAAATTAAAAAGTTTAAAAAGAAATCACCTGTGAAAAAATTGAATGTTCTGTTCAAAAGGGAAAACATAATCTGACTCACTAAAGTTACTGCAAATACCATGCCAACCAATTTCACATTCGTATTTTTCATTACCAAATTCCCCTTTCGTATTAGTAAATTATACCCTTTAACAAAATATCCCTAGATTGTAATGTATAAATATATCAACAAATACAAAAACAGGGGGTATATTATGAAGAAATTTCTAGCCTTATTGATGACATTTTCTATGATAACACTAGTGGTTGGTCAGCAGTCAACTGTCCAAGCAGACGAAAAGTGTAAAACTTGTGAAAGTTCTACGACATTACCTTCACCTTCTTCATCAGACCTAAAACAAGCAGTAGACATTTTAAAGAAAAATGGAATTAAAACATCTTCCTTGAATACGGAAAATTCAACTGTTGTTAAAGATCAAGAAGAGAAAATTGTGATCATATCGGATAATGTAGACAAAGATAAAAAGCAAATGCATTTCAACCAATATTATGTAAATATAAACAACAATAAATATCTAGCTTTAGAGCATAAAATTGAGAAACTAGACAACAATAACTTTAAAGTCGAAATAATTAACTTAAATGTCGGAGCGAAGTATATTGTTAAATTGGACAAAGACGGAAACAAAATTGATGAAAAATTTGTTTCTCCCAAAAATGAAAATAGCTTTCAAACACAAAACTCTTCAAGCCTATGCCGAAAAATTGTCAACGCTGTCTTAGGTACTGGAACAAAAGCAGCCTGTGTTATAGCATGCACAGGTGTTACAGGCGGTTGGGGAGCGATAGCATGTTCGGCACTATGTGGGCTTGTAACTACTGGAGTAAGCTGGGCTGGTGCAAAGAACATGTGTGAGCAATTATTCGGTTAGAAAATTCAGGTCCCTTCTCAAACGAGAGGGGGCTAAATTATTTTTAAGGTGATTTTTATTTAATCCAAGTAGCCCTTTTTTGATAATAATTCTATTTGAAGTTAGATCTAATTATAGTAGGGTGAAATTAATAAATAAACTAACACACCTGTAAAGCTGACATAGAGCCAAATTGGCATTGTCCATCGAACAATTTTTCGATGCTTATCAATTTGCTTCGTTAATCCCCATAATAATGAAAATAGAGCAAGTCCAATCACAATACCTGCAAGAATACTATGAGAAATGAGTATAAAATAATAAAAGTATTTTGAAAGGCCATGCCCCCCATAATGAGTTGTCTCACCAGATAAATAATGATAAGTAAGATAAGAAATAAGAAAAAGTATAGTTGTTGTGAAAGCAGCAAAAATAAATCCCTTATGTATTTTTATGTTTTTCTTTTTAATTGCAAAATAAGCAGCAAGTAAAAAAATAAAAGTAAAGCTATTAAGTATTGCGTTTAACCGAGGGAATATAGAGAGGTCAAAACTTATTTTCCCATGATAACCAAGTGGCGAAAAAAACAGTAATAATATAATGATATTTGCAGTAATAGTGACAGTGATAATCAAGCCAGTGTAATTTCGTTTGCTGGTTGATTGATAAGATGTGTTTTTCATATTTATCTCCTTTCTTTGTTTATAAATCATCGACACGGTTTTTATAATTATATCGTAAAAAAATAAAAGTAAAAAAAGTATAAAGTAGCAATTGAAATGCAAATGGCATGATGAAATGTACCTGAATATTCATTCCAAAAATAGCGGAAGAATGTTTAATATTCAGTTCATTAATTCATCTTTTATCATATGTGATATTCTTTTTTCCTACTGAATGTCTCTTTTATTTTTACCAAAATTAATGTTTATCTCTTTTGAATAAGCACTATGCTATTTACTTAACAATATTTATAAATAAAGGCGATATATCCTAAACGTTATGCATCCTTCATCCGCTTAACAGCCTCCACAATGTTGCCCCTTTCTGTTTCTCTTATGGCAGAAATTTTCGGAGCCTTCGGCACGTTGAAGCCTGCATGGGAATGGAAGAAGTCGAAGAGCAGGGTGCCGGTCAGGTTGTTTTGCCGATCGCTGACGACGATCCCAAAGACCCTTGAACGTTGATCTTCCGTACCCCATTTTTCGATGGAATGTCTGAAATTGAGCGATTTTCCGATCAGAAAATCGCTTTTTTTAGTGTCGTGCGTCGTTTTGAAGCCGCATGCCTCAAGGCTTTCAAATACTGGAGGCATCAGCTTGTCAAGGTAAAGGCCGTAGGTCCTCCAACTCGGGAAAAGTTTTCATTAATTCTTCATAATGGTCATGCAGCGCTTTTTTCCAATTGTTGCTGACGAAGCGCTGCATCTGTTCACCGATTTCCTCCATATTGCAAACCCTCCTTTTTTGATCATGCACCTTTAGCTTATAACATGCATGCAAATGGCAACGTTTTTCACACTTTTGAGCAGTGCAGAAGGGGGCGCTTCGGAAAAACTTTATAATGTGCTATAAGGAAGCCGTAATGCCGCGCTCTCATCCGCAGTTGGGCTATGGTTTATACACAAGGCGGGGATAGAGCATTTTGTCGACGATGAAAAATGATACGGCCATCACGATTTCAGCAGATGTCGACAGATATATGTCATCCAAAAATTCATCAGCTGTAAATACGGCAGTCCATAAAAAAAGGACAGCGGTGATGTCGCTTGCTAGAACGGCTGCCCATTGACGGAGCCGAAGCCTTCTGATCGTGAGGATCATGATCTTTTCGACAGGTTCGATCATAAGTGTCAGCGCGATATATGCGAAAGTAAAAATGAACACGGAGCCGAATGATTGAAAAAAAGCGCCCAATAGCTGAAACAAAACAGAAATTCCTATAAAGTGCCCTGCAAAAATACAAGCCGCTGAGATGCAGCAGACGGCTATTTTTTTGAACATGAGATCACAGCTCCTTTTATGGTATGTAAACAGCCGGAGGGCTTGCGGAAAGCAAGCCCTGGCATCTTTTTATTTACAATGTTTAACGACTGGATGTTTTTGTTTGCAAAGCGTTTTCATCAAGTCTGCGCCCTCATCCAGGTGGTCGCGGACGAGCGTTTCAGGAAGAAGCGCGAGCCATTGATTCAAGGATATGTCTGCGTAATGGTCGTCTTTGAAAATTTCGAGGAAGCGAAGCGGTTTGTCCCCGGTATTTTGAACATAGTGCCCCATGGCAAACGGTACATAGCCGACATCGCCCGCCCGGTAATTAAATGTTCTTGCATGTCCGTCGGAGGCAAACACGGTCATTTTCGCTTCGCCTGAAATGTAATATTGCCATTCATCTGTATTTGGGTGCCAGTGCAGCTCCCTCATTCCGCCCGGCTCGACTTCGACCAAGGCTGCGGCAATCGTTTTCGATGCTTTAAAGTTCGTCGAATCGGCGATCCACACCTTTCCTCCGCTCGATGCGATCGGTTCCTGCTCAAGCAGCCGGTAGCTGAACGATTCAGGCACCGTTCCGTTCGGACTGTCAACCTTGTCATTTTCGAGAGAACCTGGGATCGCTTTTTGGAAAATGTATTTTTCCTCATCTGGAAGCGCTGCGACGATCTCCTCTGAAATTCCGAAGTTGGCGGCTATGACGTCGTCAGGTGTATGGGCCAGCCAATCCGTCACCTGGAAGGTGCTGTTTTCCGAGAAAGAGCCGTCATCGAAGACGAGCAGAAATTCGCAGCCTTCATCAAGAGCTTGTATAGAATGAGGAAGCCCGGACGGAAAATACCATAAATCGCCTTCCTTGACATCTTCGATAAAATTTTTCCCGTCTTGATCAACTGAGGTAATGCGTGCGGAGCCGTACAGCATATATGCCCATTCCGCTTCTTTATGCCAGTGCAGCTCTCTGATCGCGCCGGGTTTCAGCCTCATGTTGACGGAAGCGATATTGTCTGAAACTGGCAGTTCACGGACGGTTACTTCCCTCGCATAGCCCCCTGTTTCAAGACGGTTGTGGACATCGGAAAATGAGAACTTCATGTTTGGAACGGTACCGTGATCGGTTTCAGGCGGAACGAGCATGTCCGGATTTTGCCGGTCGCGTTCGATGTTGTGCGGAATTTTGGTTGTCGCCCCTTTTTCTCCTCTGATCGGTTCTGGAATCTGTTTGTTTTTTTCCATTGTGAACATCTCCTTTTTTGAATTTTGAAGGGAGACTAAAAAGACCTTTCGTTTTCCCCTTCCGTCATGTTAAGTGAAAGAAGCGGCCTGGATGTCAATCGGTGTGTGCATTTTTTTCTTTAATCAATTCGATCAATTCATCAATTTTCTTTTCGAAGCGGGTTAAAAGGTAGATCGCCAATACGGCAGGGAAGCCGACATTTCCGACGTATTCGATCAATGTATTGTCCATATGAAACACCTCCTATTTCTATAAGTGACGAAAGATCGAAAAATGTCAGCGAGGAACGATTTTTGCAAGAAAAGAACTTAGGTTTGCATATTTATGGAAAAGATAAGTTTACTTTTCTTGCATTTCTTTCATTTAACTAAATAGGAGGCGGTGTTTTATGAAGAATTTAGCTTTACTGCGTTCCAAAATGAAGGAAATCAGGGGACATCCGCTTATCAAACATTTCTTGAGCAACCCGAGGTGTGAGCGGCTTTTTCACCATGTCATGGAGCATCCGGATTCTGAAGAGGCTGAATACCTTGATCTTGAGTTCAAAAAATTTTATAAGGATATTCGGATCATCAAGTACATCAATTCTATGATCAGGATATTCTCAATCGATTTTGATAAACGAGTCCGGAAGAACCAGCAGCGGTTTCCGCTGATCATGGACGACTGCGATCATGCGGCCGAACCGCCTCAAGGAGATGTCTTCGATGATGTGTTAAACCGGGAGGAAGATTTGGCCGAGCATATCCAGGACCCGCTGCTTTATGAGGCGTTTATGCAGCTGACAGATAAGCAAAAGCAGGTGTTTGCGCATATCTATATTCACGGCGCTTCTATGCAAGAGATCGCCCGCTCTTTGGGAGAATCGAGGCAAAATATCTCTAAAATTCATAAAAGAGGCATTGAAAAAATGAGAAAATGTCTGAATTCTAAAGGGGAAGGGGAATGATAAAGATGAATCTCTCTAATGACCGGGATTTTGAAGAATGGCTCGAAACCTTCATGCCGATGATCAGGAACAAATTAAAAAACACATCTTTTCAAGAAAGGGAAGACCTTGAGCAGGAGCTGAAAATTAAAATTTATGAAAAAGCGGACATGCTACTTTGTCAGGATGTCCCCGGGTTTTGGGAATTTGTCGCCGACCTGGTAAACAAGCTTTGACCTGAAGTCATGATGCTTGCGTTAAATCACAATTAGTGATAGAATTTGTAGCATTTGATTCGTGGAAGTGTCAAAGCAGCTGTATTGAAATTATTACTATTATTTGTTTTAATATGACTGTGGATTTACAAAGTAAATGGATGATAATTCCATAATATATAATGAATGCGATAGATAAGGTGGTAGGAAACATGGAAAATCAATACCGGGTATTGTTGTACTATAAATATGTTCACATCGACAATCCTGAGCAATTTGCGCAGGATCATCTTACATTCTGCAAAGAGCTGGGGCTGAAAGGGCGGATTCTCGTCGCAGAGGAAGGGATTAACGGCACCGTGTCGGGAACGGTCGAACAGACGGAGACATACATGAATGAAATGAAAAAAGACCCCCGCTTTGAAGATATGGTCTTCAAAATCGATGAAGCGGATCAGCATGCGTTCAAAAAAATGCATGTCCGCCACCGCCCTGAATTGGTGACGCTCCGCCTTGAAGACGACGTAGACCCGAATGAGCTAACAGGGAAATACCTTGAGCCAAAAGAATTTTATGAAGCGCTGCAGCAGGAGGATACGATCGTCGTCGATGCCCGAAATGATTATGAGTATGACCTTGGTCATTTCCGGGGAGCGATCAGACCCGACATCAAAGCGTTCCGCGAATTGCCTGAATGGATCAGAGAAAACAAGGAAAAGCTCGAAGGAAAGAAAATTTTGACTTACTGCACGGGCGGAATCCGCTGTGAGAAGTTTTCAGGCTGGCTGAAAAAAGAAGGATTTGAAGACGTTTCCCAGCTTCACGGAGGGATCGTCACCTACGGGAAAGATCCGGAGGTTCAAGGCGAGCTGTGGGACGGAAAATGCTATGTCTTTGATGAAAGAATCAGCGTTCCCGTCAACCGAAAAGAGCACGTCATCGTCGGCAAGGATTATTTCACGGGCGAACCGTGCGAACGCTACGTCAACTGCGCCAATCCGGAATGCAACAAGCAAATCTTGTGTTCAGAAGAAAACGAACACCGCTATTTGCGGGGCTGTACGCATGAATGCCGGATTCACCCGCACAATTTGTACGTGAAAGAACACGGCCTGACAGAGGAAGAAGTGCGAGAAAGACTAGAAAAGCTGAATGAAGAGGAACATGCAGCAAAGTCATAAAAGCAGTGAATACAGAATATCATATAAAAAATCGAAGATGCCCGCGGCATCTCCGATCGGCATTGCTCCTTTAAATGGAGCCGGCTTTGGTTTGAAATGGGAACGCCTTGAAAGGATCAGGGCGTTCCTGTTTTTTTTTCGCGAAATGAAATTCCCGTCTGAAGGAAAGCTATATGTTGCTGAATATTTGCCATTTGAATGTCTCATACTACAAACAACAATTTAAAAAAGGCAGGTAGGCAGAAATGGCGAAAATCCTTTATATTACCGCACACCCTCATGATGAAAGAGCATCGTACAGCATGGCTGCGGGAAAAGCATTTATCGATTCGTATAAGGAAGCACATCCGGACGATGAAGTAATTCACCTTGACCTTTACCGGGAAAACATTCCGCATATCGATGCCGACGTGTTCAGCGGCTGGGGAAAACTTCAATCAGGATCGGGCTTTGAACAGCTTTCCGAACACGAAAAAGCAAAGGTCGGCCGTTTGAATGAGCTGAGCGAGCAATTTGTTGAAGCTGACAAATATGTGTTCGTCACACCGATGTGGAATTTCTCTTTTCCTCCTGTAATGAAGGCATACTTCGATGCAGTCGCCGTTGCAGGAAAGACGTTTAAATACACGGAGCAAGGTCCGATCGGGCTGCTGACGGATAAAAAGGCGCTGCATATTCAGGCGCGGGGCGGCTACTATTCAGAGGGACAAGCCGCTGAATTAGAAATGGGACACCGCTACATCAGCATTATCATGCAGTTTTTCGGGGTACCGTCGTTTGAAGGCCTGTTTGTTGAAGGGCATAATGCGGAACCTGATAAAGCGGACGAAATCAAAAAAAATGCGATTGCCCACGCAAAAGAATTGGGTAAGACATTTTAAAAACCGCGGGGAAAACCCGCGGTTTTTCGTTATTGATCGGTCGATACTGTCTTTTTTAATTCGCTGCTCGTTCGGGCCGCTTCGATGATGCGGATGACGTTGAGACCTTCCTCTGCTGTAACCGGGAGTTTGCCGCCGTTCTTGATGCTTGCCGCAAGTTCTTTGTAGTATGTCAAATAAGAACCAGGCAGCGTTTCCACGATTTCTTTTTTCACTTCTTCGCCTTCGACAACGGTTAATTCTCCGTAATTCTCCGGTACGTCCGTTCCCCAAGATTCACCGGCCGGTTTTTGTCCGGACCGCAGCGCGTCTTCCTGCCCATCGATGCCGTATTTGATAAAGCTTCCTTTTGAACCGTGAATCTGGTAGCGCGGGCCGTTTGCCGGAACGATCGAGCCGGAGTGCAGAATCGCCTGCAGCTTCCCGTAATGAAGTACGACGTGGAAATAATCGTCTGTTTCAGCGCCTTCTCTTTGGGCGGCCACTTGAGCGGTAACGGCCTCGGGCATGCCAAATAAATGAAGGGCCTGATCGATCAGGTGTGAACCAAGATCATAGAGCGCGCCGGAACCCGGGCCTTTCTGTTCCCGCCAGCGTTGTCTGACATTCGGCCTGAAGCGGTCGTAAGAAGCATGGAATGTATTGACCTCTCCGAGGCGGCCTTCATCGATCAGCTGCTTGATCGTCAAAAAGTCGTTATCCCATCGTCTGTTGTGGTAGACGCTGAGGCGCACGCCTTTTTCTTCGGCGATGTTTATTAACTCCTCTGCTTCTTTGGCTGTAGCCGTCATCGGTTTTTCCAGGACGACGTGCTTTCCGGCGAGAAGGCATTCTTTAGCCGCTTCATAATGAAGGCCGCTCGGCGTTGTGACGATCGCCAGATCAATCTCCGGATCACTCGTGATGTCTTCAATCGAGCTGACCGTTTCCGCTTCCGGAATCTCCCGGTTGACTTGCTCTTTTCGGGAAGTCATCACTTTTTTGATATCGAATTCGTCCAAAACCGATAATAAAGGCGCATGAAAAACAGAACCTGACAGCCCGTAGCCCAATAATCCCGTGCGAATTCTCTCCAACTTCATTCTCCTCTCATCTTTTATTTGTCTATGTAGTGCTGTACGTCTTTATTTTACCCTGTTTGCCGCGATGAACAAACATAAAACCGGCTTCCTGCTAATTTCATCCAATAATTCAGACTTTAGTTAGTGGACATATTCCGTTTTCGGCCTGTAGAATTTTCTAAATAAAGGAGTGAGAAAAGATGGCAAATATTTTGATGATCAATGTTCCGGCTGAGGGCCATGTCAATCCTACGCTAGGTATGGCGAAGGCTTTTGCAGAAAGAGGGGACAATGTCCACTACATTACGACCGAAAAATTTAAAGAAAGGCTTGAAGCGCTCGGCGTCCGCGTTCATCTTCAGCCCGACGTCATGCAAAAACTGAAAGGCGTGGATTCGGTGCTGAAAATCATGATTGAGATTGCAAAAGATACGCTGTCAGCCGTAAGGGAGCTGGCCGAACAGATCGAGTTTGATTTTGTTTATTACGATACATTCGGAGCCGGAAAACTGGTCCGGGATTATTTGGGGATTCCCGGAATTTCTTCATCATCCTCCTTCTTGTTTTCCGAGGAATTTATGAAAAAACACGGACCGATCAAAGCTGCCGAGGGAAACCCGGAAGTTGAGAGGCTCATAAGAGAGATTCGGGACGAGTTCGGCGTGAACGTGGAAAGCCCGGCACAGTTTATGAGAAATGACGGCGAGTTAAATATCGCGTATACGAGCCGCTATTTTCAGCCTGACAGCGATCGGTACGGAGATGAATACGTCTTTGTAGGCCCGAGTTTTCCCGAGCGGAAAGGATCCAGGCGCGGCTTTCCGCTCGAAGAACTCGAAGATGAGCGTGTTCTGTATATTTCGATGGGGACCGTTCTTGCAGATAAAGAAGCGTTTTTCAATATGTGCATTGATGCATTTTCTGATTTTAAAGGGAAGGTTGTTATCGCCGCCGGAGAAAGGACCGATCAAAGCAGGCTGAAAGCATCACCCGACCATTTTATTATTTCTGCTTATGTTCCCCAGTTAGACGTATTACGGCATGCTGACGTTTTCATCACTCACGGCGGAATGAACAGCGTCAATGAAGCGATTCACTTTGAAGTGCCGCTCGTCGTCATTCCGCATGACAAAGACCAGCCCGTCGTCGCGGCGCGTCTAAAAGAGCTTGGAGCAGGCTTTGTATTGTCTGAGGAAGACGTGAATGATGAAACTTTAAAGAAAGCCGTCAATGAAGTAGCAGCAAATGAAGCCTATTTGAAAGGAATCCGCAAGATCAAGGAAAGCTTTCAGGATGCAGGCGGAGTCGCGCGGGCGGTGGCGGCCGTTGACCGGTTTGTTGAAGAAAAGAAGCACAGACTGCCGGCAAATTAAAGAGGTTTCCGCATATCGAAACAGGAAGATTTTATGACAAGTTCGTTTTCTTTGCTGTATCCCCCAGGTTATCGTTGATATCATGGGGGGATTTTTTTGGAGAACCATTGGGGAGCTTTTATAGATAAAGAGCTTTATGTGAAGCCGGAGAACGTCGAGGGGAGCTTGAAGAACAAGACGTTTGCCGTCAAGGATGTGTTTCATGTAAAAGGGCATAAGAACGCCGCTGGAAATCCGGACTGGCTGAGGACGCACGGACCATCGGCAAAAAACGCCGCAGCGGTCGATCTTCTGCTTCGGGAAGGAGCCGGGCTGAAGGGGGCTGCCCATACAGATGAATTGATGTACAGTCTGAACGGGGAAAACGCCCATTATGGAACACCTGTCAATCCCGCCGCCGAAGGGAAAGTTCCGGGCGGCTCATCGAGCGGCTCCGCGGTTGCGGTTGCCGCCGGCTTGACCGATTTTGCCCTCGGAACGGACACAGGCGGCTCCGTCAGAATTCCATCGTCATACTGCGGCATTTTCGGATTTCGGCCGACACACGGGGAGGTATCTGCCGAAGGCATGATTCCGCTTGCCAAAAGCTTTGATACGGTGGGCTGGATGGCGAAAGATATCGGCGTTGTTCATGCCGTCGGCCGCGTTTTATTGAGCGGCCGGGACAGCAGCCGGCCATCCTTTGACAGCATATATTTTGAAAAAGAGGCTTGGCGGCTGCTTGAAGATGAGGATCGGAAGGAAGTCCATGCGCGTGCCGCCGATTTAATCGGCGGCGAATGCGAATGGGTGAATGTGGCAGACAACGGGCTTGCCGAATGGGCTGAAACGTTCAGGGTGCTGCAAGGCTTGGACATTTGGGAAGAACACGGAGAGTGGATCACGCGCGAAAAACCGGTGTTTGGCGCAGGAATTGCAGAGCGGTTTCAATGGGCGTCCACGCTCAAAAAAAGCGATCATGAACACGAATTTGTCAAAAGGCAGGCGATCGCAGACAAGCTGGCCGATTGGCTCGGTGAAACCGGCCTGCTTGTCATCCCTACCGCCCCCGGCACTCCGCCGCTCCGCGGGATTCCGGAATATCGATTGAATGAGAGAAGGGCCAGAACAATGCAGCTCACGTGTATAGCCGGGCTCGCAGGACTGCCGCAGATCACGATCCCTTTATCAGCGAAAAGCGGCGAGCCATTAGGATTATCGTTTATCGCCGGCCCCAAACAGGATTTGAAGCTTCTCTCCTGGGCGGAAAAGTCTGTTTTGTCGTTGAAGCTGTAAAGCATATGTTGCGGGTTTTCATCCTGCAAAATATGCTTTTTTGCTTGCAAAGTTTTTTGTTAACCGGTAAACTATAATATAGTTAACCGGTTAACAAAATGAGAAAGGGATGAATAAAGTGGAAAACAATATTCATGAGCAGGTATTTGAAGCTGTTCAGGATTTTGTCCTGAAAAGAGAGAAACGAATGCAGCACGAACAGCAGAAAGCCGCCGAAGAAGCTTTTAAAGGCGAAGAACATCTGCGTCAACATTGGACGCTCACACAGCTTCACATCGTGTCAGTCATCAATGACAGCGAAGCCTTGGTTAACAACGCGTATCTTGCGGAGCGGCTTCACGTTTCAAAAGCGGCCATCACAAAAGCGACAAACGTTTTGATGAAGCGCTCGATGATTGAGTCTCACAAAAAGCCGAACAACAACAAGGAATTGTATTACACGCTGACAGCGGAAGGCAAAAAGCTGGCGGAGGTCCATGACCGGATGCATGAAATCGCAAAGCAGCGCTATATTGAACTGTTTGAGAAATTTTCGGAATCAGAGCTCAAAACCGTCATCCGCTTTTTAGGCGAATGGTCAAAACATATGGAATGAATCAGACGGGCGGATGGCGGCATCCTGCTGTCCGCGTATCATCAAAATAAAGGCAGGCGTTTTTCAGGTTGAAACATATGAAAGCAAGTCCATCTTTTATTATGTATGCTGTTTGCATCAGCGCGTTTTTTGCTTCGTTAAGCCAAAATATCTATTCGCCCATCATCCCTCTTATCATGGATTCGTTCCGCGTTTCCGCACCAATGGTGAACCTTTCCGTCACTTTGTTTATTTTCGTGACGGCAGTGATGCAGATGATTCTCGGTCCGCTGATTGATCGGAAAGGCGCAGGATTTGTGATGACGGCAGGCATCGCCGTAACGGCTGCAGCCAGCATCGGCTGTGCCGCAGCTCAGGACTTTACGCTGTTTCTGATTTTCAGGGTGCTTCAGGCCGCGGGAACCGCCGCCCTTCCTCTCATTGCTGCGACAACGATCAGCGGTTTATTTGAAGGAACAAAACGGGCGAGCGCGATGGGGACGTATCAAATGCTGTTATCCATCGCCCCCGCAGCGGCGCCGATACTTGGGGGATTCATCGGCGACCGATACAGCTATCCAGGGGTTTTTTGGTTTTTGGCGGGAATATCCGCCATTCTGTTTTTAGTAAACGCCCTGTATGTTCCTCACAGAAAACCGGGGAAGAAAGGGCGCATCACTGCGAACTGCCTCTTCTCCGGCTACAAGGACATTTTCAAAAACAAGACGGGACAGGCGATGTTTAGTTTGAGTTTTTTCATCTTTTTCGTGTATTTTTCAATTATCGTCTATTTGCCTATTTTATTGACTGACAGCTATCATCTCAGTCTGAAAACGGTCGGCTTGCTTTATTTGCCGATCGCTGGAAGCACAATTGCCGGAAGCGTGCTGTTTAAATGGATTCAAAAGAAAGCGCCGCTTGGACGGCTGTTTTTGTACGGCAATCTAACAGCTGCAGGAAGCATTGTCATATTTGGATTCACCCATACCTTCTCGATTTTTTTCATGTCCATCGCCCTTATCCTTTTTGGCATCGCGATGGGGCTTATTCCGCCGCTGTTCTCGACGGTGGTGGCAAACGAATATGAGGAAAACAGGGGCAGTGCATTAGGAATGTTTAACTTCATCAGATACACCGGAATGGCGTGCGGGCCGATGATAACGGCATTTCTGCTGGAACGGCTGCCGTCTGTCTCCGTGTTTTGCTGTTTTGGAGCGCTGTATGCGGGCGCTGTGCTCGTGATGGAGACGGTCATCGGGAAAGCGTACAGACTGAAAACCGAACAGAGACAAAAAACAATCGGTTCTTCCTGAAATGGAGTGATATTATGCTGTTTCTTTCCGGAGGCGGGGACCGGGACCAAACCCGCATGATCGATCAGCGTTTTGCTGAAGAAATCGATAAAGCGAAGCCTTTATTATATATTCCAGCGGCGATGGAGGCTTCACGGTTTGACAGCTGTTTTCAGTGGATAAAAGGGGTTTTCTCTCCGCTTGGCGTAAACGGCATCGTCATGTGGCCGGACGTAAAGAATAAGAGGTTCCGGGATTTGGATCGCTTTTCTGCTGTATATATCGGAGGTGGAAATACGTTTCGTTTATTGAAGCATGTCACAGACACCCGTTTCAACGATATTTTGCAAAGCTATGCAAAGCGGGGCGGGATTGTCTACGGCGGAAGCGCGGGCGCGATCATTCTCGGAAAACATATCATGACATGTTCCCATATGGATGACAACAATGTTGGTTTAAATGAATTCGACGGTTGGGGCTTGCAGGCGGGTATTCGATTTGGTGCCACTACAATCGGGAAGACGACCCGCTGATCAATACATTTATAAAGAAATATGGGACGCCGGTTATTTCATTGCCTGAGGAAACGGCGATTTTGGCCGGCGGTGGCAGAATGCAAGTCATCGGAACAAAGCCCGCCTGTGTATTTGCGGAAGACAGCAAGACCGTTGTCGATGTGAATCACTTTATAAAGAAAAGCTCCACATGAACCGGCATGTGGAGCTTTTTTTCTCTCTATTCCCAGGCTTCGTTCACCTGTTTTTTCTCGGACGCACAAGCGAACATCGTCAGCGTTAAGCCGAATGCAGTCATCAGGGCGCCTCCGGTAGCGAGATATGTGTAGGATTTGGAGGCGTCGAGAATGATGCCGCCGATCCATGCGCCGAGCGCGTTGGCGAGGTTGAAAGCGGCGATGCTGACGGAAGTTGCAATCGTCGTTCCGTGTTCAGATCCTGCAACGACTTTCGTTTGCAAGAGCGGCACCGTTCCGAACGCGCCCGCTCCGAATAAGAAAGTCGCAATGATGGCGCCTGCCGGATGTCCAGAAACAAATGGAAACGCCGCCAGAATGCACATCAATGCGATCATGACACCGATCATAGAACGGGTCAACAGGTGAAACGGCACTTTTCCCGCATAGAAGTTGCCGACAACACCGCCGAAGCCGTATGCGAAAAGGGCTGCCGTAATGCCGAGGCTTCCAAAGCCGGCAGAGTGTCGCAGCATAGGTTCGATGAAGGTGTAGGCGATGAACACGCCTGAATAGCCAAAGATGGTGATGGCAAAGGAATAAAGGACTTGTTTATTTTTAAAGACATCCCATTCATGGATCAATTTCGGCACGACTTTCGGCTTTTTGTGCGGTACGGTCAGCAGGATGCCGAAAAAGCCGATCAGGCCGAGAAGTGCGACCATGAAGAAGACGATCCGCCAGCTGAAAAGGTCACCCAAATAGGAGCCGAATGGGACGCCGAGCATCAGGGCGATCGTCAAACCGCCGTTCATTGATGCAGCAGCAGCGGCCCTTTTTTCAGGCGATACCATTTCGCTGACGAACACCATCGTCGTTGCAAAAAATGCACCGTGAATGGATGCGGATAAAAGTCTGGATATGAGTAAAACGGTAAAGTTTGGCGCAAATATACTGAGTGTATTCGCCAAAACGAAAACGCCCATCAAGCCGAGCAATACAGGCTTTCGCGGAAGCTTTACCGAAAGAAGCGTCACGATCGGCCCCGTCAGACAGACGCTTCCTGCGTAAGCTGTCACCAACAGTCCTGTCGCTGAAATCGGGACAGAGAGATCCTTTGAAATAGAAGTTAAAATGCCCATGACGACGTATTCCGTAAAGCCGATGGAAAACGTGCAGATCATAAAAATCATAATGATCAGCTTGATTGGCGCATTGTGTTTTCTGTTCATCGCTTCATCCCTCCTTTAAAAAACATGAGTTTATATCGTAAAAGATAATGGGAGGAATTTCAACCGCTTTTTTTTATGGAATATGTTTCAACTGAATATCAAAAAAACGATTACAAAAAAACAAAAACATGATACTCTTAAAACAGACATATACAAAAATAAACAAACGAAAACGGAGTGATTGATATGGTGGAATATTTATGGTCCGATGATCAAGCAACAGCATTGGCGCCGGGGCTAGACGAACTCGTATACCGCTCCAACCTGATCGGCTCTGACCGTTCCGTTTGCAATTGGGGCGGCGGCAACACGTCGATGAAAACGACGGAAACAGATTTTCGCGGCAGGAGCATCGACGTCATGTGGGTGAAAGGCAGCGGATCTGATTTGGCAAAAATGAAAGCGGTTAACTTTACCGGGCTGAGGCTTGACGATATCCGTCCGCTGATTGAACGCGAAGACATGACGGATGAAGACATGACAGCTTATTTATCACACTGCATGATCGATAAAAATCATCCGCGCCCGTCAATCGAAACGCTTTTGCACGCTTTTTTGCCGTTTCGGCATGTGGATCATACGCACCCGGGTGCAATCATCAGCATTTGCTGCGCAGACAACGGAAGGCAAATTGCCGAAGAGATTTTCGGAGACCGTTTTGTCTGGGTGCCTTATGTAAGGCCGGGCTTCAAACTCTCGAAAATGATCGCCGAAGGAGTGAAACACAATCCGAAAGCCGAGCTTGTTTTAATGGAGAAGCACGGGCTCGTCACATGGGGTAAGACGTCTAAAGAATGCTATGCCCGGACGATTGCCGTGATTCGCGAAGCGGAAGATTATATCGAGCGACGTTCTGCCGGACATCAGCCATTCGGCGGACAGCAGCATGAACCGTTGCCGGCCCAAGAGAGAAAGCGCATCGCCGCCGACATCATGCCGGTGATACGCGGGGCCGTCAGCGATCAGAAGCAAATGCTCCTGACGTACTGCGATTCGGAAGATGTGCTGGAGTTCGCGGGCAGCAGAAAGGCCCCGGAGCTTTCGCAAATCGGCGCCGCCTGTCCGGATCACCTCGTTCATACAAAACGCGTCCCGGCGTATATCCCGTGGAAACCGGCGGAAGAGGATCAGAACCGCCTGATCGAATTGATAAAAACAGAGATTGCCAAATTTAAAGACGAATATAGAGCCTACTTTGAGAGAAACAAACAGGAAGGCGACGAAATGTTTGAACCTGCGCCCCGCGTCATCCTGATCCCGGGGCTCGGACTTGTCGCATCGGGAAAAAGCCTTGCCGCAGCAAAAGTGAGCAGGGATTTATACCGTCGGGCGATCGCCGTCATGAAAGGGACGGAAGCGCTGGGAAACTTTGTTTCTCTCAATGAAGAAGAATCCTACCGCATTGAATACTGGCCGCTTGAGCTCTACAAATTAACGCTCGCTCCTCCGGAAGCTGAATTTTCCCGCAAGACCGCTTTTGTGACGGGCGGCGCCGGCGGAATCGGCAGCGAGACGTGCCGCAGGCTTGCTTCCGTTGGGGCGCATGTCGTTGTCGCAGACATCAACATCGAAGGCGCAGAAAAAACGGCGCGGGCGATTAATGAACAATACGGCGAAGGCAGGGCGTCCGCCGTTAAACTGGATGTCACGAAAGAAGACGAGGTTCAGGCGGCTTTCAGGGAAAGCGCTTTGCGTTACGGCGGCATTGACATCGTCGTCAACAATGCCGGGCTTGCGACGTCAAGCCCGATCGATGAAACGAGTCTGCAGGAATGGAACTTGAATATGGACGTTTTGGGTACAGGATATTTCCTGGTCGCCCGAGAAGCTTTTAAACAAATGAAAAAACAAAACCTCGGCGGGAGCATGGTGTTTGTCGGATCGAAAAACTCGGTCTATGCCGGCAAAAATGCCGCCGCCTACAGCTCCGCTAAAGCGCTTGAAGTCCATTTGGCGAGATGCATCGCCGCAGAAGGCGGATCATACGGCATCCGCGTGAACTCTGTTCTGCCTGACGCCGTTCTGCAAGGGTCGGCGATCTGGGATTCGAAATGGCGCGAGGAAAGGGCTGCTGCCTACGGAATCGGGCCAGATGAACTCGAAGAGCATTACAGGAAGCGGACCGCTCTTTCCGTAAACATTTATCCGGCCGATATTGCCGAAGCGATCGCTTACTTTGCCTCAGGAAAATCGGCCAAAACGACGGGGTGCATGCTGACTGTCGACGGAGGCGTACCTGCCGCATTTGCAAGATAACCGAAAAGGCGGCAGAGGAGCCGCCTTTTTCAAAAACAAGGGGGAAACGGGAGATGAAAGGAGAGCGTCATTGGATCATTCCGGACGGATTTATCCCGCCGGCAAGCTCAGGCAGTCTGACGAGCCATGAATCGATATGCGTCTTAAATTGCAACGGGAAAGATGCACATCTTGCCATCACCGCCTTTTTCGAAGACCGTCCGCCGCTTGAGGGGATAGCCGAGACCGTCAAAGGAAGAAGAACAAAGCATATTCGCACAAGCTCGCTTCAAGCATCGGGAGAACGGATTCCTGAAAATGTTCCGTATGCCATCGAAATCAAAAGCGATGTACCCGTGATCGTCCAGTACAGCAGGCTGGACGCCACCCAGCCTGAGCTGGCTTTAATGTCGACGATGGCGTATCCGCTAACAACAAACAGGGGGATGAGTGTACATGAATGATCGTATTTACGCCGCATTTGAACAGCAGCAAAAAGACAGAGGGATCAATCTGTATGAAGTAAAAGAAAAAAATGAAAGCGCTTAAAATAGAAACGCCTTCATGGGGATACGGCGACTCGGGTACGCGCTTTAAAGTCTTTCAGCAGGAAGGCGTGCCGAGGAACCCATTCGAAAAAATGGAGGATGCAGCCGTCGTCCATAAGCTGACCGGCGTTTGTCCGACCGTTGCGATTCATATTCCGTGGGATCAGGTTGACGATTATTCCAAATTAAAAGTGCATGCCGAAGAACTCGGAATTGCAATCGGAGCAGTCAATCCGAACCTGTTCCAAGACGATGATTATAAATTCGGAAGCATCACAAACGCAAGCTCCGCTATTCGCAGAAAAGCGACCGCCCATCTGCTTGAATGCATCGATATCGCAAGGCAGACGGGGTCAAAGGAATTAAGCCTCTGGCTTGCCGACGGAACCAACTATCCCGGCCAGGCGGACATCAGAAAGCGGAAGCACTGGATGTATGAATGCCTTTCTGACATGTATGCTGCGCTTGAAGACGACATGCGCCTGTTGATCGAGTATAAATTTTTTGAACCGGCTTTTTACCATACCGATCTGGCGGATTGGGGAATGGCTTACAATCTCGCTCAAAAGCTCGGCCCGCAGGCTGAAGTGCTCGTAGACACCGGCCACCACGCCCAGGGCGTAAACATTGAACATATCGTCGCTTATTTGCTCGATGAACGCCGTTTGGGAGGCTTTCATTTCAACAGCCGCAAATACGCGGATGACGATTTAATCGTCGGTGCGCACAATCCGTATGAGCTGTTTCTCATTTTTTATCAAATTTTGGATGCTTTACAGGACTCTGACCAACATGTCAGGAAAACAGCCGAAAACATTGCATATATGCTTGATCAGTGCCACAATCTTGAACCGAAAATTCCGGCGGTGATCCGCTCGGTCATGAATGTGCAGACATACTATGCAAAAGCGCTTCTCATCAACTATGACGAAGTCAAAAAGGGGCAGGAAAAAGGTGATGTACTCGCTTGCGAGGCGGCCGTCCGCGAAGCGTTTGAAATCGATGTCAGACCGCTTCTGTATGCGGTGCGTGAGGAGATGAACGTTCCGGCCGAACCGCTTGCAGCTTATCAGGAAAGCGGATATGCGGATAAAATTCTGGCGCGCGGCAAAGGCGGTGCAAGCTGGTGACGATCCTCGCGTTTGATCTTGGGGCGGGAAGCGGCAGAGCCTTCAGCGGGCATGTCGACGGCGGACTGATTAAAGCGGAGGAAATCCACCGTTTCCCAAATCAGCCTGTGCAGGCGGGACGGCACCTTTATTGGGACATTCTCCGCCTTTTTCACGAAATCAAGCAAGGCATCTTAAAAGCGAAAAACGATTGCGGCCGCATCAGCTGCATCGGGATCGATTCGTGGGCGGTCGATTTCGGCCTCCTCGATCAAAACGGGGAGCTTTTGGGCAACCCATATCATTACCGCGATCCCCATACTGACGGTATTATGGAAGAAGTATTGGATGTCCTCGGCAAGGAAAAGATATTTTCGCACACAGGCATTCAGCTTTTGCCATTTAACACAATGTATCAGCTTTATGCGCTGAAAAAAGCAAAACCGTCCCTTTTGGAACGGGCAGAGACGCTTTTAATGATTCCCGATTTGCTGCGCTATTTTCTAACAGGCGAGAAAAAAAGCGAATTTACAAATGCAACGACGACCCAGCTTTTCAATCCGAACACCTCGGGCTGGGATTGGGAGCTGATCAGCCTTCTCGGTCTGCCGGCTGCGATTTTTCCAAAAGATTTCCTGAAGCCTGGCGATGAAGCGGGGCGGCTCATGCCGTCTGTATGCGAGGAACTGGGCGTCCCGGCAGCTCCCGTCATCGCCGTCGGCGAACATGATACGGCATCGGCTGTTGTAGGCATTCCCGCCGAAACAAAGGAATTCGCTTACTTCATTTGCGGGACGTGGTCGCTGATCGGGACCGAGCTTGATAAGCCGCTTATGACACAACAGGCGCTCGATTGGAACTTCACAAATGAGGGCGGCGTCGGCGGGACGTACCGCCTTTTGAAAAACATTATGGGGCTGTGGATCTTTCAGCGCTGCCAGGCGGATTGGGAGAAAGACGGAAAGCGGTATGCGAGCGGGGAGCTTGTGAAGCTTGCCGGACAGGCTGACGGGTTTAGGTCATGGATTGACCCGGATCATGAAATGTTCCTCAATCCCGTCAATATGCCTGAGGCGATCAAAGACTTCTGCCGAAAGACGGATCAAAACGTTCCGGAAACACCGGGTGCGATCATCCGCTGTGTGCTGGAGAGCCTTGCGTTGAAATACCGCTTTATCCTGGAACGGATCGAGGCGTTGACAGGGAAGGAATACGAGGGGCTTCACATGGTTGGTGGCGGCATTCGCAATGAACTGCTTTGCCAGTATACAGCGAATGTATTGGCGAGAAAGGTTTGGGCGGGTCCTTCCGAGGCGAGTGCGATCGGCAACATCGCGGTTCAGGCGATCGCACTCGGGATGTTTTGGGATGTTTGGGATGCGAGGCGGGCCATCAAGAAATCCTTTTCCCAAAAAACGTACGCTCCTAAAGATACAGCGGCCTGGGAGAAAGCGTACCGGCATTTTACAGAGCATATTTTAGGCGCTGCTGCCGGCGGAAAGCGTTAAAAACGTTTCCCGGTTCGGCGCTTATGCGCTATGATGGAAGAAACAGTGATTTTGCGTAGAGGAAGGAAGTAAAGGATGCTTGTAGCTGAAAGACATCAAAAAATCGTCGAACTTGTCAATCTGCGCTCGAGCGTACGCGTCACAGAATTGAGCGAGCTCTTTTCCGTGACGGAAGAAACGATCAGGCGCGATTTGGAAAAGCTTGAGAAAGAAAACAAGCTGAAAAGAAGCCATGGAGGGGCAGTCAGCGTACAGACAGAAGAGCCTGAAGTGCATTTTCGGGAGCGGGAAATTACGAATGTTGTCGAAAAAAAGATGATAGCCTATGAAGCGGTCAAGCTCGTAGAAAGCGGCGAACGGATCATTCTCGATGCCAGCACAACGGCGTGGTATATGGCCAAAACGCTGGAGAACATCCCTCTTACCGTTATTACCAATTCCGTCAGGGTGGCGATGGAGCTAAGCAAAAAGGACAAAATCACGGTGATCTCAAGCGGCGGGATGCTGCTTCCGCAATCGATGTCATTCGTCGGGCCGCTGGCGGAGAGATCCCTTGAGATGTACCATGTGAATAAAACCTTCATTTCGTGCAAAGGCGTCGACCCTGCAAGCGGACTTAGCGATTCAAACGAATGGCAGGCCCTTTTGAAAAAGCGGATGATCGATATCGCCGATCAAACGATTGTCATGGCGGACAGCAGCAAATTCGGCAAGCGGGCGTTTTCGCAAATCGATCAGCTTCGGGATGAGCACATGATTATTACCGATTCCGGCATCGACAAAGAATCGCTTGCCGCATTGAAGGAAAAAACAGAAGCCGTCACAATTGTCGGCTGAGCACTTGGTTTTCAAAAAAGGCGCGAATTGGTTACAATAAAAGGGAAAATAAGAAAGGAGATGTTTTTGATGGCAAAAAAGGTATTGATTGTGACAGGTGACGCTGTCGAAGCGCTGGAAGTGTATTATCCGTACTACCGCTGTTTGGAAGAGGGCTTTGACGTAACGATTGCTGCGCCGAAAAAGAAAAAAATCCATACGGTCGTCCACGACTTCTTAGATTGGGATACATACACCGAAAAAACGGGCTATTTAATTGAGGCGCACGCATCGTTTGACGACATCGCCCCTTCCGAATACGACGGCATCATCATTCCGGGCGGCCGCGCGCCTGAATTTATCCGGATGTATGACTCATTGTTAAAGATCGTCGCCCATTTCTTTGAGGAAAATAAGCCGGTCGGCGCCATTTGTCACGCAAGCCTGATTTTCACCAGCTTGAGAGAACATCTGAAAGGACGCGAGCTGACGGCTTACATTGCCTGCAAGCCTGAAGTCGAAGCATCAGGCGCGACGTATATCGAAGAAAAGCTGCATGTTGACGGGAACCTTGTTTCAGGACACGATTGGTCCAATCTTCCCGAGTTTATGAGAGAATTTTTCAAACGCCTTAGAGGATAACCCCGAGCATTTGGGGTTATCTTTTTTAGACACGATCTGTGTTTACGTTTTATAATAGTATCATCGGTACAATTGGAAAGAATAATGAAAGTGAGGTGTCCCAATGTCGGAACATAAGCTGAATCCGAAAAGCTCAAAAGAAAAAGAGCAGATCACAAACCGGTTAAAAAGGATCGAAGGGCAAGTCAGGGGCATTCAAAACATGATTGAAAACGACCGCTACTGCGTCGATATACTCGTGCAAATTTCTGCGGTTCAGGCCGCGATGCAAAAGGTGGCGTTCAGCCTGCTGGAAAATCATACGCATCATTGCGTGGCCAATGCGATTCAAAGCGGAAAAGGCGAAGAAGCCATCGAAGAGCTGCTTGATGTATTTAAACGGTTTTCAAAATCGTGATGAAGAATGTTCTCTTTAAATACCCTACAGGGGTATGGTAATCTGTAATTGAGCAACATCAGAAAACCTTAGGGAGGTATTTGAATAATGGAACAAAAAACGCTTGATGTAAAAGGAATGTCCTGCAACCACTGTGTTCAGGCGGTTGAAGGAAGCGTCGGAAAATTGGCCGGCGTCGAATCCGTCAAAGTCGATTTGGCCGGCGGAAAAGTTGATGTTTCATTTGATTCTGCTAAAGTATCACTGAAAGAGATCGCTGATGTGATCGAGGATCAAGGGTATGATGTCGAAGGATAAGGGAAAACGCGCGCTTTTCAAGCGCGGTTTTTTCTGCTGAATATATACCCGATAGGGGTATATAAGGAGTGAACGATATGAGCGAACGCAAAGAAGCTACACTTCAAATATCAGGAATGACGTGCGCCGCGTGTGCGGCCCGAATCGAAAAAGGCTTAAAAAAGCTTGACGGGGTTGAGGATGCAAATGTGAATTTGGCGCTGGAAAAATCGAAAATCGTCTATGACCCGGCGCAAATCGGAGTCGGACAGCTGGCTGAAAAGGTTGAATCGCTCGGCTACCGCGTACCGGCCGAAAAAGCCGAGTTTGCGATTTCGGGAATGACATGCGCCGCCTGCGCGAACCGGATCGAAAAACGGCTGGAAAAACTGCCGGGCGTAGAGAGCGCACCTGTCAATTTTGCCCTTGAAACAGTGTCGGTTGCATATCTTCCCGGAGCCGTGACTGTCGATGATATGAAAGAAGTTATCGAAAAGCTCGGCTACAAGCTTGAATTAAAAGAAGACCAAAGCGCGGACGGCGCTCTTGAGCAGCGGAAAAAAGAGATTCAGCAACAGACAGGAAAATTCATTTTTTCCGCGATTTTGTCTTTTCCGCTGCTTTGGGCGATGGTCAGCCATTTCAAATTCACGTCATTTATTTGGCTGCCCGGCATGCTGATGGATCCGTGGGTGCAATTGGCCCTGGCTACGCCGGTACAATTGATCGTCGGCAGACAGTTTTACGTCGGCGCCTATAAAGCGCTGCGGAACAAGAGCGCCAACATGGATGTCCTCGTCGCGCTCGGGACGTCGGCAGCTTATTTTTACAGTCTTTATATAAGTATTGCAAGCCTCGGAACCAATCGGCATCCGGAGGGTCTCTATTATGAAACAAGCGCGATCCTGCTGACGTTGATCGTCTTGGGTAAGCTGTTTGAAGCGAAAGCGAAAGGCCGTTCATCCGAAGCGATCAAGAAGCTGATGGGGCTGCAGGCCAAAACAGCGACCGTCATCAGAAACGGCGAAGAAATGACAGTGCCGATCGAACAAGTGCTGGCAGGCGACATCATGCTTGTCAAACCGGGAGAAAAAATTCCGGCTGACGGAGAGATCGTCGAAGGCCGCTCAGCGTTGGATGAATCGATGATTACCGGTGAAAGCATCCCCGTCGACAAAGCGGCTGGTGATAAAGTCATCGGCGCTACGATGAATAAAAACGGCTTTTTGAAAATCAAAGCCGAAAAAGTAGGGAAAGACACGGCTTTAGCGCAGATTATCAAAGTGGTCGAAGAAGCGCAAGGATCAAAAGCGCCGATTCAACGGCTTGCCGACCGGATTTCCGGGGTCTTTGTGCCGATTGTCGTCGCGATTGCCATCATCACGTTTTTCGTCTGGTATGCGTTTGTCAGTCCCGGCGAATTCAGCACGGCGCTTGAAAGTCTGATCGCTGTGCTCGTCATCGCATGTCCGTGTGCGCTCGGGCTGGCAACGCCGACGTCGATTATGGCTGGTTCCGGACGGGCAGCCGAATACGGCATTTTGTTTAAAGGCGGGGAGCATTTAGAGACGGCTCACCGCATCGATACGGTCGTTCTCGATAAAACGGGAACGGTCACAAACGGAAAGCCGGAGCTTACGGATGTACGCCCTGCATCATGGCTGAATGAGACCGAGTTTCTCAAATTGGCCGGCTCGGCTGAAAACCGTTCCGAGCATCCGCTTGCCGAAGCGATCGTTGAAGGTGTCAGACAAAAAGGGATCGATATCATCGATGCAAGCAGCTTTGAAGCGATACCCGGATACGGTATTAAAGCAACCGTCGGCGAACAGCAGGTGCTGATCGGGACGAGACGCCTTTTCGAACGGCAGGGGATCGATGTCTCAAGCGTTCTCGGCGAGATGGAGAAGCTCGAAGGACAAGGGAAAACGGCGATGCTTGTGGCCGTCGGCGGCCGGTATGCTGGATTGATTGCTGTGGCGGACACGATCAAGGATACGTCAAAAGAAGCGATCAAAAGGCTCAAAGGTATGGGGCTTACGGTCGTCATGATCACCGGAGACAACCGCCGGACGGCTGAAGCGATTGCCGCCGAAGCGGAAATTGAGCATGTGGTAGCCGAGGTGCTCCCTGAAGGGAAAGCGGAAGAAATCAAAAAGCTTCAAGCACAGGGGAAAAAAGTCGCGATGGTCGGCGACGGCATCAATGATGCACCCGCCTTGGCGGCGGCCGATACTGGAATGGCGATCGGCACAGGGGCAGATGTCGCAATGGAAGCGGCTGACATTACGCTGATCCGCGGCGATTTAAACAGCATCGCCGACGCGATCATGATGAGCAAGCTCACGATCAAAAATATTAAACAAAACCTGTTCTGGGCGTTCGCTTACAACAGCATCGGCATTCCGTTCGCCGCGCTCGGATTTTTGGCCCCGTGGGTTGCCGGCGCTGCTATGGCGTTCAGCTCTGTATCGGTTGTTCTCAATGCCCTCAGACTGCAAAAGGTGAAACTCGATTGGAGGAATCCATCTTGAAAAACAGAAACGTGCTGATCTGGGGCGTTTCGGCGATCGTTTATATCGGGCTTGTGATCGGCGTGTACAGCATGTTTTCAGGCTAAATAGAGAATAAAAGAAAAACAGGCGCGCGAAACAAGCGGGCCTGTTTTTTGTTTGTACCGTTAATATCTTCCGTTGCTCATGCACATATTGATTTTTTCTTCGACGATCTTTTTCATCGCTTCTTTCGCGGGAGCCATATATTTTCTCGGATCGCTCGCATCGGGATGTTCGTTTAGAAAACGGCGCAGCTTATCGGAAAACGGGATTTTTAATTCTGTCGCGATATTTACTTTGGCACACCCCAGTTTGATGCACCTTCGCACGTCTTGTTCAGGAATGCCTGATGCGCCGTGCAGCACGAGCGGGATCGAGACGCGTTTTTGGATGTCGGCCAGCCGGTCAAAATCGATTTTCGGCTCTGACGCATAAAGGCCGTGGGCAGTGCCGATCGCAACGGCCAGCGAGTCGATCCCTGTCCTGTCGACAAATTCCTTCGCCGCATCCGGATCGGTGTAATACGCGTCCGCTTCATCCACGACAAGATCGTCTTCCTGTCCGCCGAGCCGTCCGAGCTCCGCTTCGACGGTGGCGTCTTTTTGCTTTGCATACTGAACGACTTTCTCTACGATTGCGGCATTTTCTTCAAACGGATGATGGGAAGCATCGATCATCACAGACTTCGTTCCCAACCGCAAAGACTCGCGAATATCATCGATTTCTTCGTGGTGGTCAAGATGGAGGGCGACCGGGATCGTGCAGCGCGCTGCTGCGGTCTCTGCAATCGCCTGGATGTAATCGCGGCCGGCATAGCTGAATGTTCCCGGTGTAGCCGCAAGAATCACGGGAGACCTGAGGGCTTCCGCCGTTTCTGTCACAGCCTGCACGGTTTCGAGATTATGAATGTTGAAGGCTGGGACAGCATAGCCGTTTGTCTGTGCGTCCAGCAGCATTTTCTTCGTATTTGTCAGCATTCCGATTCCTTCTTTCTTAAAAGAATTTAAGATAAATAGCTTGCGATGGTGTGCTGGATGTCTTCAGAGCTCTCCGCCTTGAGCAGAAGTTTCCTCACGTCTTCGTGAACGAGCATGCGGGACAGGGATGACAACAGATTCAGATGCGTGCTGTTCGCCTCGGCATCAGGGACGAAAAGCGCAATGATAAACGTGACTGGGCTTCCGTCAAGAGAGTTCCATTCGATCCCTGTTTCATTTTTGATGATCAATACGGCCGGTTCTGTGATATCCTCAAGCTTTGCGTGAGGAATGGCGAATCCGTCGATAAAACCGGTCGTGCTTTCTGATTCCCGTTTCAAAAGTCCGTGAACGACGGCTTGTTTTGTTGCGGCAACCCCTGATTCGAAAGCAATCTGAGCGAGCCGGTCAAAAGCTTCGGCTTGCGTGGACAATGTTTCATGTAGATAGATGTGTTCTTTTTTAAAAAAAACTGCTGTGTTCATGTTCGATCAGCCTTTCTCCGTTTTTTCATATATCCGTTTTTGATAAAAGCCGTACAAGAATGCCCCGATGAGCGATCCGATGATAATCGACAGCACCCATTGAAACGCTCCGTTTACGACGGGAAGGACGAGGAATCCGCCGTGCGGGGCCGGGACTTGAACGGCGAACGAATACGTTAAAATGGCCGATACCGACGAACCGATCATCAAAATCGGGATGACAGGGATCGGTTTTTTTGCGGCGAACGGGATTGCACCTTCGGTAATATGGGTGGCGCCGAGTATAAAATTGACAAGGCCCGCATTCCGGTCCTGCTGGCTGAAATACTTCCGGAAAAACAAAGTCGCAAAAGCAATGACGAGGGGCGGTGTGATGCATGCGGCTGAAACGCCTGCCATAAAATATTGGTTCCCTTCGGCAAGCAGCGCGGTGCCTGTGACGTACGCCGCTTTATTGACCGGTCCCCCCATGTCAAACGCGGACATACAGCCGATGATAAGGCCGAGAATGACGGGGTTCGCTCCTTGAAAATCGGCTAAAAAATCCTTCATGCCTTCATTGATGGCGGTCATCGGCTCCACTAATACGAACATTACGGCTCCGATAAGGAAAATGCCGAGAACGGGATAAAGAAAGATCGCTTTTAATCCTTCAAGAGATTGCGGCATGTTTTTCAATACATAGGATAGGCCGAAGATGATCAGCCCGGCTAAAAACCCGGAGACGATTCCGCCCAAAAAGCCGGCTCCGCCCGTGCTTGCGATCATTCCGCCGATAAAGCCGACGATCAGACCGGGGCGTTTGGCCATCGAATCGGCGATATACGCCGAAAGGATCGGAACCATCAGCTGGAAGCCGAAGGCCCCCGTCTTGTTTAACAGTTCGGCAAACGCATTGTAGCTTGGATGCTTAGGATCGGCAGAATGGATGCCGAAGAGAAACGAAAGCGCGATCAACACCCCGCCGCCGACGACAAACGGGAGCATGTGGGAAACGCCGTTCATCAAATGTTTATATATTTTCCGCCCCGCCGAACCGGACTCGCTGACATTGATGTCAGCTTCCGTTTTTTCGGCTTCTTGCTTGCCGTAGACCGGCGCTTTTCCGTCGATAATCGTCTGAATGAGCGCCTCCGCATCCCGGATTCCGCGGGCGACGGGAACGTCGAGGACGGGCTTGCCTTTAAAACGGTCGGCGCCCACATCCTTGTCCGCGGCAACGATTACACCGTCGGCCTGTTTGATGTCGGCAGCCGTCAGCTCATTTTGGACGCCGACCTGGCCGTGGGTTTCCACTTTGATGTCGACGCAAAGCTTCGCGGCGGCCTGTTTTAAAGCCTCTTCCGCCATAAACGTATGGGCGATACCGGTCGGACAGCCTGTCGCAGCGATGATTTTGATGTTTGCCATGCTGAAAACCTCCTTTATAAATGGGTGATCCTGATTTGTGAAACCGTCTCATCGAGCCTGGATAAATCGCCGAGCCCTTTTGAAAATGCCGTCAGCGCTCCTGCGGCAGACGCCTGTTTTAAAGCGTCTTCAAGAGGCATGCCGAGCTCCTGTTTGCCGATGAACACTGCCAGCATCGCGTCGCCCGCACATGCGGTATTGACGACTTTGCCTTCGGCGGATGTCACCTTTAATGTCTTGCTTCGGTCAAAATATATTGCGCCGTCTTTTCCGCGGGTGACGAGGACCCGCTCGGCTCCCCGGGTGAGAAGCTTGCCTCCGTAACTGATCACTTCTTCTTCTGACAACGCTTTCTTTTGTCCGAAAAAAGCGGCCAGCTCCTGTTCGTTCGGCTTGATCAGGTAAGGGCGGTACGGAAGGCAGTCGAGAAGCGCCGGCGAGCTGATATCCAACACGAGCTTTATCCTCCGCGTTGCGGCAATGTCGGAAAGAACAGGATAAATGCTTTCCCGGATGCCTTTTGGAAGGCTGCCGGAAATGAATAAAAAATGCCCTGAGGGAATCTTCCGTATTTTATCAATCAATTCTTGCGTCTTGGTTTCTGATATGAACGGGCCTTTGTTGACGATTTTGAATTCGCGGTCTGAGTTGATAAAAATATTAATCCGGGAAATGCCGTCAACCTTTACAAAATCGGTCGCGATGTTTTCTCTCTTCAGCTCATCTTCGATAAATCGCCCCGTGAACCCGCCCGTAAAGCCGAGCGCCGTATTGTCGAGGCCGAGGCGCTTGAGCATAAAAGAAATATTGACGCCTTTTCCGTTTGGCTGGTAATCTTCATCTTTCGTGCGGTTGACAATATCGGGAAGCAAATCGTCTGTTTCAACAAACAGATCAACGGCGGTATTCATCGTGCATGTATAGATCATGTTGTTCCCCCCTTTATCTATGACTTCACAGACATTATGTCACAGATAAAAGGGGGAATGTTTACAGGTTGTGTAAAGGTTTTCATCAAGACGTTTCATGCGATGTGCGAATCACGTATGAATCGAGCATAATGCGGGAGAGGACTTGCAGGGGCAGGCGGGAGCGGACTTCATAATCAGGAAAAAACGATTGTTCTCCTTTGAAACCGATGAGTACGATCTCCGACAGTTTGGCGAGCCGCGAGTCGACTCTCGTCGTCAATGTGATAGAAGAGATCGATTGCACTTTGAAATTTGTAGCAGCTTCGACCAGTTCTTCCGTTTCGCCGTTCAATGAGACGAATAAGCCGAGATCCTTTTTGGTGAGCGTTTTCGATTTGCCCCTGATGATGTTCGGATCGCTGTGCATCTCGACGTTTTTTCCGAGCAGCTGAAGCTTGATGGTCATCTCTGTGCCGATCATTTCAGACAAGCCTCTTGCAAAAATATATATTTTGTCGGCATTGCTGATTTTTTGAATGGCATCCTCAATAAGACCGATATCGAGCATTTTGATCGTGTCGAGAACCTCCCGTTCATTTTTGAGCACAGCCTGTTTGATTTGGCTGTCGATGTCATCCATGAGGGGAGTATGTCCGAGCTGATGACTTTCCTTTAATGCATATTTAAAAGAAGTGTATCCGTCATAGCCAAGCTTTTTCATTAACCTGACGATCGTGGCTGTTGAAACATTGGCATTTTCGCTTAATTTGACGATGGACTGGGTTGAGATCAGGTCAAGGTGCTGATAAATATACTCAAGCAGGTGCCGTTCCGAATCGCTGAGCGTATGATATGTGTCAGAAGTCATTTGAAACAAGCCGTCTTTCATGTTCAAAACCCCCTTTTATAGTCATATTGTATCAGTTTGAAAGGGGGAGAAGGCGAAAAAAACAAAATAAAAACCCGGTGCTAGCGGATGTCTTCGGCATACGGGCTGTTTCGCTTTCGCGTCCCCGACAGAACGGCGGATTGCACATGGTTTGCGCACTCCTTGTCCTAGCCGGTGCGTTCGGCCATCATGCCTGCATCTCCTTCTATTACACATTTGTCAAAGATTTGCTGCAGCGCTGAAGGCACTCCAGGCACGCTATGATGCATTCAGCATAGGATTCATTTTCCGTTTCTTGTGCCTGGTACCCTGCAAAAGCGTTTCTGCAAAAGAAAAAACCTGCTGTTAAAGCAGGTTGTCACCCGGCGAGTCCTTTATGGATGCGATCAATGTTTTCTTTCATCATTTTATAATACGAATCTCCCGCCTCACCCGGTTTGCCGATGGAATCGGTAAATACTTTTCCTTTGATCGGCACGCCGGTTTCGGCTGACACGCTTTCCATGCTGCGCGGATCAACGCTTGTCTCTACGAATAAAGCCGGAACCTTCTTTTTCTTCACCGTGTCGACGATTTTTTTCATCTGCCCAGGAGTGCCTTCGTTTTCTGTATTAATTTCCCAAATATACCGGGCGTCCACACCGTATGCCGAAGCAAAATATTTAAAAGCGCCTTCGCTTGTCACGAGGATGCGGCGATCTTCCGGTAGGTCCTTAAAGCGGTCTACCGCTTCGTCGTGGAGCTTTTCGAGCTTTTCGATATATGCCACAGCGTTTTTTTCGTAGTCTTCTTTATGGGCGGGGTCGTTTTTCATCAGCGCATCACGCGCGTTTTTTGCATATTGAATCCCGTTTTGAATGTCGAGCCAGGCGTGCGGATCTTCTTCCGTTTCTTTCCCTTCAGATGTGAGGTGCTTTGCCTGAACGCCTTCGCTCAGCTTGTAGACAGGGGCGTCATCGCCCGCTTTTTCGGCCGTTTCAAGGAGCTTCGTAAACCAGCCGTTTCCTGTTTCGAGATTAAGGCCGTTGTAAAAAACAATATCGGCATCCGCCGTCTTTTGGACGTCTTTTGGCAGCGGGTCGTATTCGTGCGGATCGGTGCCGACAGGGACGATGCTGTGCAAATCGATGTGACCGCCTCCGACGTGTTTGACAATGTCATACAGGATCGAATAGGTGGTCACGACCTTCAGTTTTCCGTTTTCTCCACTGCTGCTTTTTGAGGAGCAACCGGCGGCGAGAAGCAGAATGACGGCTGCCAGAATCGCTAATTTTCGCTTGAACTTCATGTTTGGATTTTCCCCCTTTGTTTTTAGATTAATTTTGGAGCGCCGCTCTTTTTCTTCTTGTTTTCAACGACCTCCACAGGATGCCTTGTGTTGGCGAAAACATAAAGGCGAGGCCGAACAGGATCGTAGCAACCAGCACGATCGCCGCTCCTGATGAAAGGTTGTATGTGTAGCTCAGTCCAAGGCCGATGACCGCTGACAAAGCGCCGAAGAAAGCGGCCAAATAGATCATCACCCACAGCCGGTCGGTCAATAAATAGGCGGTCGCGGCAGGAGTGATCAGCATCGCCACGACGAGAATGATGCCGACGGTCTGGAGCGATGCGACCGTCACCATCGTCAAAAGCGCCATTAAAAAGTAGTGGATCAGACGGTTCGGCAAACCGTAGACGGCGGCCATCGTCGGATCAAACGAGGTGATCAAGAGCTCTTTGTAGAACAGAAAGACGGCTGAAAGGATCACGATCCCGATCGCAAGCGTGACCCACATATCTGATGAACGGACGGCCAGAACGTTGCCGAATAAAATGTGATACAGGTCGCTTGAGCTTTTTACAAGGGTGATCAAGATGATGCCGACCGCGAAAAAGGCCGTAAATACGATGCCGATGGCCGAATCGTTTTTGATCCGGCTGTTTTGGCTGACATAGCCGATCCCGAGTGCGGTCAGGATGCCGGTAAACACGGCTCCGAAGAAAAAATTGACACCGAGCATATAAGAGATCGCGACACCGGGCAGGACCGCGTGCGAAATGGCGTCGCCCATAAGCGCCATTCCGCGCAGGATGATAAAACAGCCGATCACCCCGCATATGACGCCGACCATGATCGACGTGAACAGCGATTTTTGCAAAAAAGAGTATTCCATCAGACCGTTTATGAATTCCATCAGATCGCCCCCCGTTTCGTCTGGAGAAATGGAAGCTGGGCTTCATAGGCTTTCATCATGACTTCAGGATCGAGAATGTCTGAGACAGGGCCTTTTTGAATCAGCTTTTTGTTCAGCAAGATCAGTTCATCGAAGTAGCTGTCCGCTTTCGTCAGATCGTGATGGACGACGAGGACGGTTTTTCCTTGGTCGCGCAGCTCCTTTAAAATCGCGACGATCGTCTCTTCGCTTGTCACGTCAATGCCGACGAACGGTTCATCAAGGCAAAACAGCTCGGCTTCTTGAGCGAGCGCCCGCGCGAGAAACACGCGCTGCTGCTGTCCGCCCGACAGCTCGCCGATCTGGCGCTTTGCGAAAGCCTCCATCCCGACTTTTTCCAAGCAGTGATGCGCCCAATCTTTGTGGCGTTTTTTCGGACGGCGGAGAAGCCCCAGCTCAGGGTATGTGCCGAGTAAGACCGTATCGAGGACATTGATGGGAAATGTCCAATCCATGTCATTTCGCTGGGGAACATAGGAGACGCCCTTGCGAACGTTTTTCAAAGGTCTTTCAAGGAGACGCACTTCGCCTTTATCTCTCGGAATCAAATCGAGTATCGCTTTCAGAAGCGTCGATTTGCCGGCGCCGTTCGGCCCGATGATTCCGGCCATTTTCCCTTGTTCGATCGAGAAATTGATACTTTGAAGCGCCTCAGTGCCGTGGTATGACACGTATAAATCCCTAACGGTGAGAGCGTGTTTCATAGCTTTGTAGGAACTCCTTTCGGTGTGAAATTATCTTTATCCAATAATTTTAGCTTGGCAACTCTTTTGTTACCTTAGGACATTTTTTTTACCTAATGCAACTTTTACTTGAATTTTAATACAGATCCTTCGACTTGTAAAGTTCAAAAATTTCTAAATAAAGGACGAAAGCCATGCAGGAAGCGCTGCATGGCTTTGTAAATTTTTTCTTCACCGGTGAAATTGAAACGTATCAAGCGCCGTTTTTCCTTTAAAAACGAAATAAACGTCGCGGGTGCCTGTCGTTTTGGAGAGCTGGGCTTTGATGGTTTTCCAGTTTTCAAGGCCGGAGGTGTCGGGGACGTTCAGCGAACCGATCTTTTTCCCTTTCACCGGGCGATCCAGATAAATATCGATGTTTCCGCCGCCTTTGCTTGACACAGCAGCTTCAAAGCGCTTTTCTCCTTTCAAGCGTACATGGCGGAAGGCGATCCAGGAATTTTCTGTTTCGCTTCTTCCGTGATCCGAACGCCTTCATAGTCATCGTAATTTTCGGCTTTCGTCTTTTGGCGCAAATGTCGCTTTGGAATGTCTTCGCCGTGAACCGGAATTCGTTTCGTCAGGCGGATATCCTTTGAGGAGCTGCCGATATTGATGCTGTATGGGCCTTTTACGACGGCAAATTTTTCTCTTGTCACGTCCCAAAAAGCGAGATCCGTTTGCTTTAGCTTAAATGTGACCGTTTTCGTTTCGTCAGGCGAAAGGGTGATGCGCTGGAAGCCTTTTAAGTCCTTCCTCGGCTGTTTGACCCTTGTTTTAAAACCGGGCGCGGTATAAAGCTGAACGACTTCATCGCCTGTTCTCTTTCCCGTGTTTGTGACCTTGAAGCGAATCGTGACGGTTCCGCTTTTTTTAAGGCTTTCCGGGGAAACCGTCAAGCCGTGATAGCGAAACGATGTATAGGACAATCCGTGGCCGAACGGATACAGCGGCCGTCCGTCAAAATATTTATATGTCCGCTTCCCTTTCATAATGTCGTAGTCCATCATATCGGGCAGATCCTTGACGGATGCATGCCACGTCTGCGTTAATCGCCCTCCGGGGGCTTCATCGCCGAAGAGGATGCCTGCGAGCGCACTGCCTGCTTCCTGTCCGCCGTGTGCCGTATACAAAATTGCGGGGACGTGTTTATCGGCCCAGTTCAGCGCGAACGGATAGCTGCTTGTCACGACGAGCACGGTGTTCGGATTCGCTTTTGCGACGGCTTTTATGAGCTCTTCCTGGGCGGGAGGGAGTGCGATGTCATTGCGGTCCTGGGTTTCCCTGCCGTTGATATAAGGATTGTTTCCGGCAAACACGACGGTCTTGTCGGCTGCTTTTGCCAATTCCGCGGCTTCCTGGACTGCGGTTTTGACGACGGTTTTTTCGAATTTTTCCGCCGCTGTCAGAGGTGCATCGGCGGAGGCCGTTAGTGTTCCGTCTGTCTCGGCTTTGATGTATTTGCCGTTCGCGGTGTTTTTCATGGCGTACGTCCCGTCAGGCTGTTTTTCAAGCTGAAAGGTTTCTTTGACCGTCCAGCCGTTTGGTTGCTTTTGGTCGGGTATTAAGCGGCCGTCATCCTGAAGCGATACGTAGCGGCCGTTCGCTTGGGCGCGAAACGTGTGTACGCCGTCTCCCCAGTCGGCCAAATCGAATGTTTCGTGTTTTTTCAATTCAGACGCATCTGCTGTGAGCGGCTTTTTTCCGTTTTGATCCGCTGTTACGAATTTTCCCGTCAGCACCGATTTGAATCCGCTCTGTTCGATTCCTTCCGCGAAGGAGACGCGTTTTTCGCCGATTTTGTCTGTTATGCCGTCAAGCGGGGTTACTTGATAAGGCATCGTCCCGCTGTACCAATCCTCATAGAGCACATTCCCGAACGGGCCGATCACCGCGATGTTTTCATCTGCACGAGGGTTGAAAGGGAGCAGTTGTTTGCTGTTTTTGAGCAGCACGATCGATTTTTCCGCGGTTTTTTTCGCAAGCTTTTGGTGCGCCGGGCTGTTGATGACGTCATCTGTCAGGCGGCTGTACGGACTCAGCTCATCGGGATCGAATTCGCCCGTGCGGAAGCGGATGCTGAACGTGTTTTTCAAGGCATGATCCAAATCTTTTTCAGAAATCAGCCCTTTTTGTATGGCACCCGTGAACGCGCCCTTTGTCAGCGCGGGATTTTCTCCCTGGTCTGTGAAGTTGTCGATCCCCGCTTTCAGAGCATGTGCGTGTGCTTCTTCGTGATTGTCGTAATAGCGGTGATCATTGACGATCCCGGACGGGTCAAACGCGTCGCTGACGATAAAGAAGTGCTTTCCCGCCCACTTATTTTTGACGGTGTTTTTTAGAAGCGGACTTAAAATGGCGGGCTTATCATTGACCGAATTGTAAGCGGGCATCAAGCCGTATGCAGCTTTTTCAGAAATCACCGTTTGAAACGGCTTGATGTAATATTCGTGCAAATTCCGAGGATCGATGCTGGAAGAGCTGAAACCCCGGTCTGTTTCATTGTTGTAGCCGAGAAAATGCTTCAATGTTGGAACCGTTTTCAAATAAAAGGGGTGGTCGCCCTTTAAGCCTGACGCATAGGCGGATGCTATTTTTCCGGTTAAAAAAGGGTCCTCTGAATAGCCTTCTTCATTTCTTCCCCATCTCGGATCCCGCAGCAAATCGACGACAGGGGCCCATACATTGACCCCGTTCGCTGCAGGATGAAGATGGTGAAACCCGCGGACTTCATCTCCGACCGCAGAGCCGGCCTGCTTGATCAAAGCCGGATCCCAGGTGTGCGCAAGGCCGACAGCCTGGGGAAAAACGGTCGCTTCTCCGAGCCAGGCGACGCCGTGCAGCGCTTCTGTACCCGTTTTGAAAGCGGGGATTCCGAGGCGGGGAATCGCAGGCTGATACTGGTGCATGAGCGATACTTTTTCATCAGGCGTAAGCCGCGATACGAGGTCTGCAACCCTTTTTTCCACGGAAAGGCCGGGGTTTTGAAACGGGTAGTCGTACGCCGGCTCCGGTTTAGCCGCCGCGGGGTGCGGCAGGCTGAAACCGAGGGCGGAAACGATGATGCATACCGCTGTTATGCGGACTTTTTTCAGCATGGTTTCACTCCTTTGCTAGAAAAAAATGACGACATTGCGATGCTCTTCCTTCGGCTGAATCGCCGTTCCTTCTTGAAGGGCTTCCGAAGCTCCGTTGATGACGGTGCTGACGGCCGGATGATTGCGGAGGATCAAGCGCCATTTCTTTTGCACGCCTGTCGTTTTGACGGTTATCGTGTTTTGCTTTCTGACAGCCTTGATCGTCATCGTTTCTTGTTTTTCATTGTAGATCGTCTGTTCTGCCGAACAGCCGTCTTTTAAATGGTAGAGGCAGAATTCGACACCGTCGAGATAATCGTAGTCCGGCCGGTCAGATACATCTCCGAGCGGGAGCAGGGTGTTTTCCCGGACGAACAGAGGCAGCCCCATATAGCCGTACTGCTCTTGTTTCCACTCTCCGCCTTCCGCCTCTTTCCCTGTTAACAAGTGTGTCCACGTTCCTTTCGGGAGGTAATAGGAGACAGCGCCGTTTTCTTGAAAAACCGGGGAGACGAGCAGGCTTCTGCCGAGCATGTATTGCCTGTCGAGCCAGTCGCACGTCCGGTCTTCAGGAAATTCGAGGAGCATCGCCCGCATGACCGGAACGCCTTCAAGGTGAGCTTCATAAGCGGCGGCATACAAATACGGCATCAGCCTGTGCTTTAATTTGACAAAATACCTCATCACGTCTGACGCTTCTTCGTCAAACAGCCACGGCACCCTGTACGATTCGCTGCCGTGGAGGCGGCTGTGCGTCGACAGCAGTCCGAATGCCGTCCAGCGTTTATACAAATCGGCAGAAGCCGTGCTTTCAAATCCGCCGATATCATGGCTCCAAAATCCGAAGCCGGAAAGGGAGAGGGACAGGCCGCCGCGAAGGCTTTCAGCCATTGAATCATAGCTGGCAAAACAGTCTCCGCCCCAGTGAACGGGGAATTGCTGGGAGCCGGCTGTTGCGGATCTGGCAAACACGACGGCTTTCTGTTCGCCGCGTTTTTCTTTCAGAAGGCCGAACACGGTTTTGTTGTACAAAAATGAGTAATAGTTGTGCATTTTTTCGGGATCTGACCCGTCGAAATAGACGGCGTCCGCGGGAATTCTTTCGCCGAAGTCGGTCTTGAAGCAGTCGACGCCCATCTCCAGCAGATCCTCAAGTTTTGAGCAGTACCAATCGCGCGCTTCCGGGTTTGTAAAGTCAACAATCGCCATTCCGGACTGCCAGCGGTCCCACTGCCACACATCGCCCCGGCCGTTTTTTAGGAAATAGCCGTTTTCTTTGCCTTCGTCAAAAAGCTTTGACTTTTGCGCGATATAAGGGTTGATCCATACACAGATTTTGAGGCCCCTTTCCTTCAGGCGGCTGAGCATCGCTTTCGGATCTGGAAAAAACCGCTCATCCCATTCAAAATTGCACCATTCGAATTCCTTCATCCAAAAGCAGTCAAAATGGAAGACGCTGAGCGGGATATCACGCTCTTTCATTCCGTCGATAAAACCGGTGACCGTCTTTTCCGAATAATCGGTTGTAAAAGATGTCGACAGCCACAGCCCGAAGGACCAGGCGGGCGGAAGAGCCGGCTTGCCCGTCAACATCGCGTACCTCTTTAGCACATCCTTGGGATCATTGCCGCCGATGATAAAATAATCAAGTTCCTCGCCTTCGACGGAAAATTGCGCTTTTGAGACGATTTCTGAACCGATTTCGTAGGAGACGAGTTCAGGGTGGTTGACAAACACTCCATACCCTTTGTTCGACAAATAAAATGGGACATTTTTATACGCCTGTTCGGTGCTCGTTCCGCCGTCTCTGTTCCAGATGTCAACGGATTGGCCGTTTTTCACAAAGGCCGTAAAGCGCTCCCCGAGGCCGTAAATCGTTTCACCGACTGCGATATCAAGCTGCTCCCTCATATAAGTCCGGCCGTCATCCGCCGAAATATAGGCGAGGCTGTTCGGGGCGCTGCCCGTCAGCTTTTCCGCCTCGCGTGAAAATCGATATCCCCAGCTGCTTTTGTCGACTTTTACGGACAGGCTGCCGCTTTGGAGCGTTAATGTGTCGGCATCTTCCGTAATGAGCGGCTTCATGTCTGTCGTGCAAAGTTCAAAATCCGGCTTTTTCCGGGCTCTCCCTTTATAGTGGAAAACCTGGACCCGGATCACGTCTTCAAGAGGGCTTGAAAACTTGACGGTCAGCATCCCGGTATCGAGCGTGTCCCCCCTTTTCCGGATGTTTTTGACAGGTCCGTACACTGTCAGTGACTGTCCGTCAATCCGGTGGTCATAGGCTTCCTTTGGCGCATTGATCATAAAGCCGTCCCGGGTGAGCCAGTAGCCGTCGGAAAACTTCATATCGCAACAACCCTTTCTTTTACTTAATCGAACCGCTGACAAGCCCTTTGACAAGCTGTTTTTGCAGCATGACAAAGATCAAGATGACAGGCAGAACGGAGATGACGGCGAACGCCATCAGATCGTTCCACTCGATTCCGTATTGGCTGATCACATTGTAGACGCCGGCCGTTAATGGCCACAGCTCCTGGTTTCTGTTAAACGTCAGGCTGAAAATCAAATCCCCCCACGCGAAAAAGAAAGAAATCGCGCCGCTCACGGCAACTCCCGGCATCGCAACAGGCTGAATGATGCGGATAAAAGCCGTCAAACGGCTGCATCCGTCAATTTTGGCGGCATCTTCAAGATCCTTCGGAATTCCGAGGAAAAAGGTTCTGAGCATCAAAACTGAAAACGGAATGCCGAGGGTTGCCGCCGACAAGATCGGACCGATGTACGTATTCAAGAGGTTCAGCTTGCTGAACACGATAAACAGAGGCGTCAAAATGACGGTGGCCGGCAGCATTTGCGTGATGAGAAACAGCAGAATCAAAAGCTTACTGCCGCGGATTTGAAAGCGGGCCAAGCCGTAGGCGGCAGGGACTGAAAGAAGCAGGACGATCGCAGCCGCAGCACCGGAAATGAGCAGGCTGTTCATGAAATGTCTGACTGCACCTTCTGCGAACACCGCTTGAAAACCGGCGGTCTGAAATGTCTTCGGCCACAGAGAAGGGGGTGTTTCAAACAATTCGGCCCCTGATTTAAAAGCGGTGGCGATCATCCAGTACACGGGAAACAGGAAAACCGCCGCAATCAAGATCCCGGCACAATTAAGGAACCATTCCTTCCGTTTCGGCATGTTCACATCACCTCATCTTTTTTGATCAGTCTTACATATACGAGGCTGACCAAAAGGAGAATGACAAACAGGACATTGGCGCTGGCCGCTCCCATGCTGAACTGGAATTTGTCAAAGGAATAGCGGTAGCTGACGGTTGAAAGCACTTCTGTCGAATGAACGGGGCCGCCTCCCGTCATGACGAAGACAAGGTCGAATACTTTGAACGTGTAAATAAAGCCGAGCATCATGACGACGGTGATCACCGGGCGCAATAACGGTATAGTAATGTACATCAATTTCTGAAAGCCGCCCGCCCCGTCAAGGCTGGCGCTTTCGTATATGTCCTCCGGCAGGGAGCTGAGCCCCGCGGAAATGAGCAGCATATTGAAAGGAATCCCGACCCATATATTGGCGATGATGACAGACCAAATCGCGATATCGGGGTTTGACAGCCACGGTACCGGGCTGTCGATGATCCCCCATGATAAGAGAAGCTGATTGAAGATTCCTTCGCTTGAAGCCATCATGAATTTAAACAAAAGAGCCGTAACCGTCAGCGGTATCAGCCAGCTCACCATCATCAGGCCCCTCAGAAACGGGGCGAGGCGAAATTTCATGCTGAAAAAGAGCGCCAGCAAAAAGCCGACCGCAAATTGAAATATGACGCTTCCCGCCGTGTATATAAGCGTATTTTTCAAGGAAACCCAAAATACGTTTTCTTGGGCAAGCCGTTTATAATTCTCAAATCCGATGAAGCTCGCATCATGAGAGGCCATATTTGAAAGGGACAGGTTTTGAAAGCTGAGCAGCAGATTGTAGATTAGCGGATAGCCGATAAGAGCGAGCATAAAAAGAACCGCCGGAAACAAAAAGAAATACCCTTCCCATTTTCGGGCGTACGCTTTGATCATGGTCAAAACTCCTTACCTTAACGTAATGCGCTGATTTTTTTTGCGGCATCGCCCAGCGCATCTTCCGGCGTTTTGCTTTCGCTTAATGCTTCCTGAAGAGCCGTTTGCAGCGCTTCGGAAATCTTCGGCCAGTCTTTCGAAGGGCCCCGCGCTGAAGCGATATCCATAATCGGGATGAAGGCCTTTAGATTCTGATCCGTTTTCCAATGATCGGATTGTTCAATAATATCCTTCCGCGGCGGGAAAACGCCGGTTTCTGCAGTCAACGCCTCAAGCCGCTTCGGATCGAGAAGCCAGGTGATGAAATCCCAGGCGCCGTCGGTGTTTTTCCCTTTGACGGCGACAATGTTCTCCCCGCCGAGCGCCGAAGCGTATTCCTTATCTTTTGGGATAAAGGTGATGCCGTAGTCTAATTGTTCCGCTTCTGTTAACCGTTCAATGTTCCAGGAGCCGTTGATCATCATTGCCAGCTGTCCCGCCGCAAACTGTCTGGCCAGGTCATCCTGCGTGGCATTTAAGACGTCTTTGTCCATCAATCCGTCCTTTACTAAATCGGTTAAAAAACGAAGGGAAGAAACCGCTCGCCCTGATTGCAGCCCATCGATGTCAGCGCCCGAAGACAGGAGGAACGGATAAAATTGAAAAGCGCCTTCCTCCGATTTGACGGCGGACATCGCGAAGCCTTTCGTATGCCCCTTGCTCAACTTTTGAGCCGCCTTTCTCAGCTCGGCCCACGTTTTCGGAGGCTCCGCCACTCCGGCATCGCGAAAGAGATTTTTGTTGTAGAACAAGGCGAGCGCATTGCTTGCAAAAGGAATTCCGTAATATTTGTCTTCATAACGGGCGGATGACAGCGGCCCGTCATAAAACTGCCCGGTCTGTCCCCATTTTTCAATTCTGTCCGTCAAGTCTTCCAGAACCCCCATGGCGGCGAATGAAGCATTGTCGACATTGTCGAGAAAAACGGCGTCAGGCAGCGCATTTCCCGCCGCGCCGACGGACAGCTGCTTTTTCACTTCATTGAACGGAATATACTCTGTCACTACTTTATAGCGGTCTTGTGATCGGTTGTACTGGTCGACAAGCTTATGATACAGCTCCTGTTGTTTTCCTGTAAAATAATCCCATACCTTCACCTCTTTAGCCGCCTTTGAATCTTCGCCGTTGCTCTTGCAGCCTGCGGAGAGAAAAGGCAGACAAACGAGGCAGAGCGTCAAAAAGCATTTTTTTCTCAAGAAGATCCACTCCCTTAACTGGACTGATCGTGAAGAAAAAGCTTGTTAGTTTAATAGCTAAACTAAGTATATTTGGGGGATGCTTCCAATATGCTACCCGAGTTTCGGCAGCACGAAATCGGGGTAAACGATGAATCGGCAAATATCAGCGCTTTAGCCGTTTGACACAATTTCGAACAGAAGCATATAATAGGGGATATATAATATATGCGTATATGTTCATATATAAAATAAATCATCCCGGCTTTTGAAAAAGAAAGGTGAGATAGATGGAAAAAGTGAAGCAGGAATATATGTTAAACGGTCTCGACTGCGGAAACTGCGCCCGGAAAATTGAAGATGGAGTCGCCGGCATGAAAGGAATCGAGACATGTTCGGTCAACTTTGCAACAAGCACCCTTACCGTAACGGTCGAAGGGAACAACGGACGCAATATATCCTCTGAAATCACAAAAAAAGTGAATGCCATAGAGCCGCACATCAAAGTTGTGCCGAAAGAAGGGGCGCAGGGGAAAGAGGCGGAAGGCGATAACAGCATGCAAAAAACGATTGCAAGGCTTGCCTTTGGGACGGCCCTCGGTGCGGCCGGGTTTCTTGTTTCCTCAGGCGGGATCGCGGAATGGCTTCTCTTTTTCCTTGCTTATCTGATCATTGGCGGTGATGTTGTTTACAGAGCACTCAAAAACATCCTTCAAGGCCGGGTCTTCGATGAGCACTTTTTGATGACCATTGCCACTGTCGGGGCGTTTATTATCGGGCAGTATCCTGAAGGCGTGGCGGTCATGCTGTTTTATCAAATCGGGGAGCTGTTTCAGGGAGCCGCTGTCAACCGTTCGCGCAAATCGATCAGCGAGCTGATGGATATCCGCCCGGATTACGCCAATTTGAAAACGGCAGACGGAACGGCCAAAGTATCTCCCGAAACGGTCGCTTGCGGCGATGTCATTATCATCAGGCCGGGGGAAAAAATTCCCCTTGACGGCAAGGTTGTAGAGGGAAGATCGATGGTTGACACATCGGCCTTAACGGGAGAATCCGTGCCGAGGGATATCGCGCCCGGCAAGGAAGTACTGAGCGGATTCGTCAATAAAAACGGCGTGTTAGAAGTGGAAGTCGAAAAAGAATATCACGAATCGACCGTTTCGAAAATTCTCGATCTGGTTCAAAACGCCGGCAGCAGAAAGGCGAAAACCGAAAACTTCATCACGAAATTTGCGAAGTACTATACGCCGTTCGTCGTCATCGTTGCTATTCTTTTGGCGTTTGTTCCGCCGCTTATCGTCCCCGGCGCTTCGCTGTCGGACTGGGTGTACCGGGCGCTTGTCTTTCTCGTCATTTCGTGTCCGTGCGCGCTCGTCGTTTCAATCCCGCTCGGCTTTTTCGGCGGCATCGGCGCTGCGTCAAAAGCCGGCATTCTTGTGAAGGGCAGCAATTATTTAGAAGCATTGAACGATGCGAAATATGCGGTGTTTGACAAAACAGGCACACTGACAAAAGGGGAATTTGCCGTCGTCAAATTGTCTCCGGCCGGAAACGGGACGGAAGAAGAGCTGCTCGGATATGCGGCGGCTGTTGAATACCACTCTGGGCATCCGATTGCAGAATCGATCCGCGAAGCATACGGAAAGCCGGTTTCTCCGGAAGACATCAAAGGCTACAGTGAGATGCCGGGCTACGGCGTCATGGCGGTGGTAAACGGAAAAAGCATTTTGGCTGGAAACGCCAAGCTCATGAAGAAGGAAAACATCCGCTATCAGGAAGATGATGGAGTCGGAACCGTGATTTATGTAGCGGCAGACGGCGCGTTTATCGGTTCGATCCTGATTGCGGATGATCTGAAGGAAGATGCCGAACAGGCGATTTCTTCCTTGAAAAAAGCCGGCATTAAAAAAACGGTGATGCTTACGGGAGACGCAAAAGAGGTCGGCGAAGCCGTCGGAAAGGCGCTTGCCATCGATGAAGTGCATGCAGAGCTTCTTCCGCAGCACAAGGTTGACCTGATCGAAGAGCTTGACAAAGTGAAGCTTCCAAAAGAAAAACTGCTTTTCGCCGGGGACGGGATCAACGATACACCCGTATTGGCGAGAGCGGACATCGGAATCGCAATGGGCGGACTCGGCTCGGATGCAGCGGTGGAAGCCGCTGATATCGTCATCATGACCGATCAGCCGTCAAAAATCGCAGAAGCGATTCAAATCGCCAAGCGGACGAGAACGATCGTCTGGCAAAATATTATATTTGCACTGGGCGTAAAAGGCGTTTTCCTCATCCTTGGCGCTTTCGGCATAGCCACGATGTGGGAAGCAGTGTTTTCGGATGTCGGTGTGACGCTTCTCGCCGTGTTAAACGCAATGCGGGTATTAAGTGTCGAAAAAATGTAACATTTTCACCGCCTAAAGAACTGGAAAAACGTTTTTTCGCGTCTTCACGAACACGGCTTGACTTGTTAAAATGAAAGAGATTATGAAACTGATGAAAATGAGGTGTCTAAGTGAAAAAGAATCAGCAGTCACCGATGAAATTTGCCGTCATCATGACAGTCGTCGTCGTTTTTCTGATCGGTGTATTGGTTGTTCTCAACAATCAAACCGAAAACGCTTCGCAAACGTTTGATGACAAGCCTTCGACCGAAGGGCAGCCGATCCTCGGAAATAAAAAAGCGGCGGTTACCATCACAGAATTCGGAGATTACAAGTGTCCGAGCTGCAAACAATGGACCGAAACCGTATTTCCGGATTTGAAAAAAGATTTTATCGATAAAGGAAAAGTTAATTTTTCATATATAAATTTCGTCAATGAACAGCACGGCAGAGGTTCGGAGCTGAGCGCCCTGGCCTCTGAACAGGTTTGGAAAGAAGATCCCGATTCCTTCTGGGCGTTCCATGAAGCGTTATTTAAAGTACAGCCTGACAACGACACGATGGAAACGGAGTGGGCGACTCCCGCGAAGCTTGCTGATATTGCCGAATCACACACAAAAGTCAAACGTGACAAGCTTATCAAAAGCCTGGATGACAAAACCTTCTCAAAAGAACTGCAAACGGACGAATCGCTGATAGACGAATACAAAGTGGATTCCACGCCGACGATTTTCGTCAATGGCGAAAAAATTGCCAAGCCTTTCGATTATGACCAAATCAAAGAAGCGATCGAAAAAGAGCTAAAAGGCAAGTCCGATGAAAAATAAGCCGTTCTTTCTGTACGGGGCCTGGATCGTTTCTTTGACGGCGACGCTCGGCAGCCTGTACTTCAGCGAGATTCGTAAATTCATTCCTTGTGAGCTTTGCTGGTACCAGCGGATCATGATGTATCCGCTCGTGCTCATTCTCGGAATTGCAACATTTCAGGGAGATTTCCGGGTGAAAAAATACGTGCTGCCGATGGCGGTCATCGGGGGATTTATTTCCCTGATGCACTATTTGGAGCAGAAAGTTCCCGGTTTCAACGGCATTAAGCCATGTGTTACGGGGGTGCCATGCTCAGGGCAGTACATCAATTGGCTCGGCTTTATCACGATTCCGTTCCTTGCCCTTATCGCGTTTATTTTGATTATCATTTGCATGTGCATGATAAAAGGTGAAAAAGAGTAGAGCATTTGCCTCAGGCGATGCTCTTTTTTATCCCTATTCGGCTGGTAAAATGTTATAATATTTGAAATATTTAAGAAGGAGGGGGAATATGGAATTTCAAATCCGCCCGATGGAAAAGAAGGACATCCCGCAAGTGCAGCACGTTGCCAAAACGAGCTGGCATCACACATATGAAGGCATCACCCCCGGCGAGATTCAGGAAAAGTTTCTCGCTTCCGCCTACAATGATCACAGGATGGAAGAACGCCTGGAGCGTTCGTTCCTATACGTTTCTGAAGCAGAAGGAAACATTGTCGGTTTTGCTAACTTTTCCGGGGTTAATGAGAAGGGGGAGGCCTATCTTGCCGCCATTTATTTATACCCGGAATACCAGGGAAAAGGGATCGGAACCGCATTGCTTCATGAAGGGATCAAGCGGCTGAAAGACGCCGGAAAGATTTTCGTCGATGTCGAAAAGGACAATCAAATCGGAATAGCCTTTTACAAAGCAAAAGGGTTTGAGGATGTCTCTGAGTATGATGAAGATTTTGAAGGGCACATTCTCAGGAACGTGAGAATGGTTTTGCACGTATAAATCGGTCTTTCCAGACGTTACTTCAAGGATTGAACGTAATAATACAATAAAACAGCGAGAATGAATGCGATCGCGATTGTCATCAATTTATTCTTCGTGTTTTTGAACATGCGCCTGCTCCTTTCGTTTCGCTTTCTCAACAATATGTGTAATAAACGGTGCTTTCCCTTTTGTATAGGAGTTGCGGTCGTGCGGAAAATGCTGAGCCAAATCCCTTTTCAGTGTTTCATAATCTTCCAGAACCTTTGGATGTGCTCTTAAATAGTCACGGAATCTCAGCTGGTTTTTCCACTCCTCGCTTTTATAAACATAGATATGCAGATGATGAGTGCCGGCCCGCCATTTGCCTTTTCTAAAAAAACGCCGCAGAGGAAACGCTTCGTGGAATACATACTCATAGCCCAGATCACTGAGCGGTTCAATCAAGCGTTCTGCTTCACTAAGATGTTTGACGCCAACCATCAGATCAAGCACAGGTTTTGCGGCAAGACCGGGAACCGCGGTGCTGCCAATGTGTTCGATTCCAAGCGCGGTTTTTCCGAAAACCAGCTGCAGGCGCTTTTTTTCAGTTTCATATCGCTCCGGCCATTCTGGTTTGGCATCTTCTATAATGATGGTCGCATCCATCGTTCCCCCTCCTTTTTCGCCGTCCTCTTATTATTATAAGACATTTTATTCTGCAGGGTTGATTTAAACGATGGGGAAGTTATAAAATCAAAAAGATTGAAGATTCGTATGGAGGGCACCTTAGATGGCTTGGGAAGCGTTGAGCATCATCGGAACCATTGCATTTGCGATCAGCGGGGCGATTGTCGCAATGGAAGAAGAGTATGATATTTTAGGAGTTTATATATTGGGAATCGTCACAGCTTTTGGCGGAGGGGCGGTCAGAAATCTGTTGATCGGCGTTCCGGTATCTGCTTTGTGGGAGCAGGGGGCGCTGTTTCAAATCGCGTTAGTGTCGATCACGATCGTCTTTTTGTTTCCGGGTCTGCTTCTGAAGCATTGGAAGGTGTGGGGGAACTTTTCGGATGCGATCGGCTTGGCCGCATTCGCAATCCAGGGAGCCCTGTACGCCGTGCACATGAACCATCCGCTCAGTGCGGTCATCGTAGCGGCGGTATTAACCGGAAGCGGCGGGGGGATCATCAGGGATTTGTTGGCAGGGCGCAAGCCGCTCGTCCTGAAAACCGAGATTTACGCTGTTTGGGCTGCTTTGGGCGGCTTGATCATCGGGCTCGGCTGGGCGGAAAATTCTATCGCTCTGTATCTGCTTTTTGCCATTCTTGTCGCATGCAGGGTCTGCTCGTATATGTTCAATTGGAAATTGCCGAACCGCTCGCTCCGTTCAAATGTGGCTGAATAGAGAAAAGCCGATTTTTCATAATCGAAAAATCGGCTTTTTTATTTTGGGCATGTTGATATAGACGGGCCGTATATGATAAGATGAAGTGTAATTTAACATAAAATTTCATTTTTTATAATTATATCCATATTTATTTTATCACGATTTTTTTTTTGTGTCAAATCTTTTTAGGGAGTGATCTGCATGACAGATATCAACAAAGAATGGCTTGAAGAAGAGAAGCGGATCGAACGCGTATTAAACGAATTGGATCAAAAGCTTCATTCTCTAAAGAGTAAGACAGGCGGACTGAAAGAGGATATCGTCGATTTGAGAAAGCATTTTTGGGATGATGTCACCGTGAACTTGGCCGATGACAAAGAAGCGATCGAGACGTTTGCGAGCATTAAACAGCAGGCGGAGATGTTGGCAGAGCGGGAAAGAAGCCACAAGCAGTTTTACAGCCAGGTGAAAAAGCTGTTAAAAGTGAAGGAGTCTCCTTACTTTGGACGCGTCGATTTTTTGGAGGACGGCGATCAAGAAGCCGAAGCCATTTACATCGGCCTCAGTTCATTGATGGACGAAAAGGAAGAGCGCTTTTTGATTTACGATTGGAGGGCGCCGATATCCAGTTTGTTTTACAACTATGGGCCGGGGCCGGCGCGGTATGAAGTTCCCGGTGAAACGATCAGCGGCACGATTGAGCTGAAGCGGCAGTTTCTCATCAGAAACGGCAGGCTGAAGGCGATGTTTAATACCGATATGACGATCGGGGACGAGCTGCTGCAGGAAGTGCTCGGACAGCAGGCGAATGTCCGGATGAAAAGCATCGTTGCAACGATACAGAAGGAGCAAAACCGGATCATCCGCAATGAAACGAGCCGCATTTTAATCGTCCAGGGGTCGGCGGGAAGCGGAAAAACGTCGGCTGCGCTCCAGCGGGCCGCTTATTTGCTTTATCGCGGGCGCGGGCGGATCGAATCCAATCAAATGCTGCTTTTTTCTCCCAACCTTCTTTTTAACAGCTATGTCGCCGATGTTCTCCCTGAGCTCGGCGAAGAAAACATTCAGCAGACGACGTTTCAGGAATATTTGGAGAGCAATCTCAAAGAGGCGGAGTGTGAAACCCCGTTTGATCAACTGGAATATTGTTTGACGGCATCGGAAAGCGAAGATGACAAAAACCGGATGCAGGCCATTGAATATAAGGCCGGACTGGCGTTCAAAAGCTTGATTGACGAGTATGTAGGGTTTCTTTCGAAAGGCGGTTTGCTGTTCAAAAACGTGTCGTTCCGCGGAAAGAAGATTGTAACAAGCGCCCAAATCCACGATTATTTTTGCTCGCTCGGCGCTTCCGGATCGCTGTTGCACCGGATTGAAACGACGGCAAAATGGCTGCTCGGCATATTGAACAAACAAGAAAAAAGTGAAAGGAAAAAAGAGTGGGCCCTCGAAAAAAGCGAGCTTCTCGATCAGGAGGAATACGCGAATGCCTACAAACAACTGCAGGAAGAACGGCAATTTTCCGAGAACACGTTCGACGATTATGAAAGGGAGCAAAGGCTTCTCATCAACATCATTGTCGAAAGGGAATTCAAGCCGCTGAGACAGGCGGTGAAAGCATTGGGTTTTATCGATTTTAAAGGGACGTATTTACAGCTGTTTTCGGATTGGGGTGCTGCTGCGCTTCCAGACCATTGGGAACGCATTTGCGCCCATACGAGAAAAAGCTTTCGCCTTGAGCAGATTCCGTATGAGGATGCCGCACCTTATCTTTATTTGAAAAATCAAATCAAAGGCGGAGCGAAAAACACGGCGATTCGCCACGTATTTATTGATGAAGCGCAAGATTACTCGCCTTTTCAGCTTGCTTTTCTCAAAGGCCTTTTTCCTTCAAGCAGAATGACGATTTTAGGGGATTTGAACCAGGCGATACTCGCCCACAGCGTTCAGGGGCAGGAGCTTCTTAGCGAAAACGCGTTTGAAGGGGAAAAAACGGAGACGATCAGGCTTGTCCGAAGCTACAGATCCACAAGGGACATCGTCGAGTTTACAAAACCCTTGATCAAAGGAGGCGAAGATATCGAGCCCTTTAACCGGAGAGGGGTGAAACCGACGCTGACGATTTCGGACGATCCCGCTCTGCATCATAAAAAGATAGCGTCCTGCATAACTGCTTTACAAGGTGAGGGGCATAAGACGATTGCAGTCATCTGCAAAACGGTCCAGGAGTGCAAAGAAGCCTTCATGCAACTGGAAAAACATACGGCGCTCAAGCTGATTGACAAAGAAACCCGCGTCTTTCAAAAAGAAGTCGTCATCATACCCGTATATTTGGCAAAAGGCATCGAATTTGACGCGGTCATCGTCTATGACGGATCAAAAAATCGGTATGCGCGCGAACGCGAGCGGACGCTTTTTTATACGGCCTGTACGCGGGCGATGCACGAACTTCATCTGTTTTCGCTCGGAGAGGAAAGCCCGTTTTTAGACGGCGTTCCAAACGCGCTGTACATAAAGAAAAGGGAGTGAATTCACTCCCTTCTCCAATCATATGTATCGCTGCGGATGTCGAGCACCTTGTCATTGATGGATACGTGATTGCTGTCTTTCCATTCGACGTCAGCGTTAACTTCCCTGGAACCCCAATAAATATTTTTTCGGTCGCCGGTTGAGACCTTTGTCAATTCCCCTCTGATGGAAACATCGGGTACCGCCCCGTTTTTCTCGACTCTATAGATGCTGATCGAGTATTTTTTGTTCGGCGAAGCCAGCGATGTAATCTGTACACCCTCAGGCAAGTGTTTCATGGAGTAAAACTGCGTATATACAACATAAGCGGTTGGTATGCCGAGGGCGAGGATAAATGTAATAAGCGTAAACAGCATGTTTCGGAGGGGCTTTTTCTTCAACTCTTCAGATGCTTCATTGACAAAACGCTGCAAATGTATCATCATCCCCTGATCGAAATGTTTTTATATAGTGTAATGAAAAAACGCTGATCTGTCTATTGAAAAGCCTAATGGAGCAGCACCGAGATTTCGTCGATCGCCTGTTTAATATCTTCCTCTGTATTGTAAAAATGCGGAGCGATCCTGATCACGTCTTTTCTCGCTGCTGTAATGACGTTTCTTTCCCGCAATACAGCCCCGATGCCTGCTGCGTCCCCGGCATAAATCGAAATCAGGCTTGATCTATTGCGGACGGTTTGCGGCCCGGCGATCCGCAAGCCTTTTTCCGCCCCGTATTCAAGAGCGAAGCCGGCAAGCTTCCGCAAATACGCGTCGATTCGGTCAGTCCCGGCTTCAAGCAATATCTTTAGGGCGGCGTCCGCTGCATAAAGCCCGGCAAATGACGGGGTCCCCGTTTCAAAACGTTTTGCTCCTTCTGCAAATCGGGAATTGAATAAATCAAAGGCGGATTTTCCGTCTCTTCCGAACCACCCGGTCACCTGCGGCTTGAATTGTCCGGCGAGTCCGCGTCTAACATAAAGAAACGCCGTACCCGGAATGCCGAGCATGTATTTCCTTGTTCCTGCCGCAAGAATATCGACATCCATATCTTTCACGCTGATCGGAACGTGTCCGGCGGATTGGTAAGCGTCAACGAAGAGAAGCGAGCCTTTTTGATGGACGATGTCTGCGATCTGCTTCAAATTTTGTTTATATCCGTTGTAATAGCTGACGTGCGGCACGCATGTCAGAAGCGTGCGCTCACATATGTCTTTTTGTATCTGCTCCAGGTCGATCATTCCGTTATGGCTTTGAATGATTGTGATCTTGTTTTTGAATGCCTGTTGAGAAAGCCAAATCTGTCCGATTGCGGGAAAATCGATATCTGTAAAGGCAACTTTATTTTTTTGCCGATGATGTGGCAGTGAAAGCGCAATGGCCGAAACGGCGTCTGAAACCGAGGCCATGACGGCGATTTCATCTGTCTCGGCGCCGATCAGCCGTGCGAATTTTTCCTTTGCCGATGCCATCTTTTCCATCGCTGCCTGCCAATCGGCACCTGATTCAAGGAGCTGTCTGCGGTATTCGTCAACCGCATCTGAGACAGGCAGCGCCAAAGCGCCTGCAGAACAGGCAGCCAGATAAACGCGGTTTGATAAGACTGGGAATAAAGAACGGAATGAATGAAATGGATGGTTCATGATCGATCTCCCTTTCTCAATGTATCTCAGCCTGACATGTATAGGTTCCCGGCTGTCAAAGAATACTGAACAAAGAAGGCATAAGCTAAACAGCCGGCAGAGTCGTTTGAAGGCCTGCTTTTACGGCGGTAAGGAGTATTCTTAGTGGCCGTTTTCCTGGCCGTTTTGGTTTTTTTAACAATTATCGCGATCTCAAATATCGTTCACCGGTTTATTCCATTTGTTCCGGTTCCGTTGATTCAGGTCGGATTGGGCATCATCGCGGCGGTTTTTCCGGGCGGGCTTCATATCACGTTCAATCCGGAGCTTTTTTTTGTTTTATTTATCGCTCCCCTGGTATTTAATGACGGAAGACGGATCCCGAGGGATGAGCTGTGGAAACTGCGGACCCCGATTCTGCTTTTGGCGCTCGGTCTCGTCTTTGTGACCGTGCTGTTTGGCGGCTATGCCATCCATTGGATGATTCCGCAGATTCCGCTGCCGGCCGCTTTTGCCCTTGCCGCCATTTTATCGCCTACAGATGTCGTTGCTGTCGGCGCGCTCTCGAAAAGAATCGATATGCCGAAGGATATGCTGCGCCTTCTTGAAGGAGAAGGCTTAATGAACGATGCCTCAGGCCTCGTCGCTTTTAAATTCGCACTTGCTGCGGCGATAACGGGCACTTTTTCGTGGTCTGAGGCCGCGGTCAGTTTTTTGCTGATCGCAATTGGAGGCCTCGTTACCGGAACGGTTCTTTCTTTTTTGATCCTCCGGTTTCGCTATTTGCTCCGCCGCTTAGGAATGCAGGACGTCACAATGCACATGCTGATCCAAATCTTGACCCCTTTTGTGATTTATTTGGCCGCAGAGGAGATCGGCGTATCGGGAATCCTTGCCGTCGTCGCCGGAGGTATCACGCATGCGGCGGAGCAGGACAGAGCCGAATCGGCAATGGTCAAGCTGAAGATCGTTTCGGCCAGCACATGGGGCATCATCCTTTTTATTTTAAACGGTCTCGTGTTCGTTTTGCTAGGCTTGCAAATGCCGGGTGCGCTGTCTGTCATATTTGGGAATGCGGCATTCAACAATGTGAGAGTCATCAGCTACATCATTCTGATTACGCTGATGCTCATGCTGCTCCGCTTCATATGGGTATTTTTGTTTTGGCAGGGCAATTGGGGGCTTCAAATGAAACAAGTTTCAGGCGGAGAAAAACTGCGCTCCCTGCTCCAGATATCGATATCGGGCGTCCGCGGAGCCGTGACCCTTGCCGGAGCATTTTCGATCCCCTTTTGTGCTGGAGAACGGCCGCCCGTTTCCGGAGCGGGATTTGATCGTCTTTTTGGCAGCCGGTGTAATTCTGTGCACCCTGCTGATGGCGAGCGCCTTTTTGCCGCTCCTGTCAGAAAGGAAGGAGCTCCCGGCAGGCGGAAGCCAGTTTCAAAGCGTCAGAAGAAAAGTGATGAAGACAACGGTCAAAGCTTTAAAAGAGGAAATGAACGACAAAAACAGAGCCGCGGCTCTCGCCGTCATATCGGAGTACAACGAAAAAATGAAGCAGCTCAAGTTTGAGCAATATTCTTTGAAAGAGCATCTGCGCCATAAAAAACTCGAAAACAAAATCCGGGTCCATGCCTTGAAAGCGGAACAGGCGGAATTGGAAAACATGCAAGAAAACGGACAAATCACAGAAGATATCGCGAATCGGCTGAAAGAAAGGCTGCGGGAGAAAGAAATGCTTTTTTCCAATCCCTTTAAAGCAGGCGTTTCACTTATGAAATGGAAGCGCCTGATCAACAGGCGACAAAAAGAAGGAACACACAAACCGCATGACCAAAGCGGCGACATGCTGAAAAAGGCCCGGATTCAAACGGCAAAAGCGGCTATCGAAGCGGTAAAACAGCATATGAGCGACGAAAATAAAGAGGCGTCCCGGTCGGTCATTTCTTTTTATCAGCGCTTGATCCTCAGGCTTCAGCACGGCGCCGGAGGACTCCGGGAAAATAACCGCTATGAAAGGCAAAAGAAAGAGATTCGCTTAAAATCGGTGCAAATCATCCGCAATGAAATTCAGGAGCTGTTTGAAAACCGGGAAATTACGAGGGAAACGGCCCATCAGCTGCGCCAGTACATCAATCATTTGGAAGCGTCGCTCCTTGATGAGTAACATTTTATTCAATTGCTTTCCTCACTTTTCTGCTTTATGATTCAATTAAAAACAGAAAAAAGGGGAAAAGAGATGACACATTACGGTGCAATTGAAGCAGGAGGAACAAAATTTGTATGCGCTGTCGGAACGGAGACAGGGGAAATCGCAGGCAGGCTGACGATTCCGACGGAAACGCCCGAAGAGACGATCGAAAAAGTAACCGCTTTCTTTGATGCATATCAGCCTGAAGCACTGGGAGTCGGATCGTTCGGCCCGATTTCGCTGGCAAAGGAGAGACCCGATTTCGGCTTTATTACGAATACGCCGAAACTCGCGTGGCAGAACTATCCGTTCATTCCCGAACTGGAAAAAAGGCTCCGGATCCCGGTTTCGTTTACCACGGACGTCAATGCGGCTGCGCTCGGGGAAATAACGGAAGGAGCCGCACAAGGGCTGAACAGCTGTTTATACATCACGGTCGGCACGGGAATCGGCGCCGGGGCTGTCATCGGCGGCAAGGTCGTACAAAGCTTCTGCCATCCTGAAATGGGGCATATCCTGATCAGACGCCATGAAAAGGATGCATTTGAAGGAAGCTGTCCGTACCACAAAGACTGCCTTGAGGGAATGGCATCAGGGCCTGCGCTCGAAAAGCGCTGGGGAAAACAAGGAAAAGACCTTTCTGCGCGCGAAGAGGTTTGGGAGCTTGAAGCCGATTATTTGGCGCAGGCGCTCATGCAATATATTCTGATCTTATGCCCGGAAAAAATCGTAATGGGCGGCGGGGTCATGAAGCAGCGGCAGCTGTTTCCGCTCATCCGCAGAAAACTGCGTGAATATGTAAACGGATACATCGAACTTCCAGACCTTGACGGTTATGTCGTGCCGCCGGGGCTCGGCGACGATGCCGGGATTACAGGAGCGCTCGCATTGGCTGCACGCGGGCTGGTTAAAGAAGAAAAGTGAGCAATTTATTATGTCAAATCTCTCCAATATGAGATAATAGACGTGATGCTTGAAATAGTATCTGAATAAAAAAGAAAGGCGGTCGTTTAAATGGTAAGCAGTTTAAAGGACACTGTGACGTTACATAACGGAGTTAAAATGCCGTGGTTTGGCCTGGGAGTCTTTAAAGTGGAAGAGGGCAGCCAAGTCGTCGAATCTGTGAAAGCAGCGATTAAAAACGGATACCGGAGCATTGATACGGCTGCGATCTATCAAAATGAAGAAGGCGTCGGCAAAGGAATTAAAGAATCAGGCGTTCCCCGTGAGGAGCTTTTCATCACATCTAAGGTGTGGAACAGTGACCAGGGCTACGAAAAAACGCTGGCGGCTTTTGATGAAAGCCTGAGAAAACTTGGCCTTGACTACCTTGATTTATATTTAATTCATTGGCCCGGAAAAGATAAAAGCAAATATAAAGAGACATGGCGCGCCTTGGAGAAGCTGTACAAAGACGGCAAAATCAGAGCGATCGGCGTCAGCAACTTCAACGTGCATCATTTGGAAAGCCTGCTGGAGGATGCGGAAATCAAACCGATGGTCAATCAGGTTGAATTCCACCCGCGTTTGACGCAGCTCGAATTAAGAGATTACTGCAAAAAACAAGGCATTCAGCTTGAAGCATGGTCTCCGCTGATGCAAGGGAAGCTGCTTGACAATGAAGTGCTTGCCGAAATTGCCGGCAAATACAACAAATCGGTCGCGCAAATCATTTTGCGCTGGGATCTGCAAAGCGAAGTCGTAACCATCCCGAAATCGATTAAAGAACACCGAATCATTGAAAACGCCGATATTTTCGACTTCGAACTTTCAAAAGAAGATATGGAAAAAATCAACGCCCTCAACAAAGATGAGCGTGTAGGTCCGGATCCTGAAACGATGACAAACGGTTTCGAATAAAATAAATCCCGGGTTCTCAGCGAACCCGGGATTTGTTTATTTTTCGTGAAGCGCAAAGCCGCTTTTCGCAGCCTTTCTTTTATGGTGGTTCAGCCTGCCGCGGTGATTGTGTTTAATGAAAAAGGCAAGGATCAGCCCGATTCCCGACAAACCGGCAGCCGTCATAAAGGCCAGGTTTACGCCGTGAATCATCGCCGTTTCCGTGCCGGGGCCCGCCGGATCAGACAGCGCCCGCTGCGTCATGATCGTAATCAAAATCGCCGTTCCGATTGAGCCTGACATTTGCCTCAACGTGTTGTTCATGGCCGTGCCGTGCGGAATCAAATGGCGCGGCAGCTGATTCAGCCCTGCAGTCGTCACGGGCATTAGCACCATCCCCATCCCGACCATCCGAAACGCATAGACGATGGACAGGTAGGCGAAAGGCGTTTTTTCGGACAGATGCGATAGCAGCAGCGTCGTGATAAAAATGGCCGTCAACCCGGTAATGCTTAAAATCCGCGCTCCGATTTTATCGAAAATCCTTCCCGTAATCGGGGACATCAAGCCCATGACAACCGCTCCCGGAAAGAGCATCATTCCTGACTCCATCGCGGTGAAATGGCGCATATCCTGCATGTAGATCGGAACGATCGTCGCCGCTCCGATCATCGCCATAAACACAACCATGCCGATGACTGTAGCGAGCGTAAACATCGGATATTTAAATACCCTGAATTCCAAAATCGGTTCCTTCAGATGGAGCTGTCTCCAAATGAACCAAAACAGTGTGACGGCCCCGACTGCGAAGCCTGTCAGCACGTCCGGACTGGTCCAGCCGTCGACGCCCGCGCTGCTGAAGCCGTAAAGGATACCGCCGAATCCTAAAGAAGACAAAATGATGGAGGCGGCATCCATCTTAGGCGATGTTTGTTCTGTTACATTTTTTAAAATAAAGAAAGCGACAACCATGTCAATGACCGCGAACGGCAGCAGAAGATAAAACAAGATTTCCCACGGATAACGGTCGACAATCCATCCCGACAAAGTCGGTCCAAGAGCCGGGGCGAAGGCGATGACAAGTCCGACCATCCCCATCGCTGAGCCGCGTTTTTCCTTCGGGAAAATCAAAAGAAGCACGGTCTGCATTAAAGGCATCATGATCCCTGCACCGGCCGCCTGCACGATTCGTCCGGCAATTAAAACGGGAAAGCTGAACGATAAAGCACAGATCAGCGTTCCGGCGGTGAATAAAGACATCGCGGCCATAAACAGCTTTCTCGTCGTGAATTTTTCGATTAAAAATGCCGTAAACGGAATCATAATTCCGTTTACAAGCATAAAAACGGTCGTCAGCCACTGGGCAAGCCCCGGGGTAATGTTCAAATCCCTCATGATCGGGGGAAGGGCCGTCGTCAGCAGCGTCTGGTTTAAAATGGCGATAAAGGTCCCGGTAATCAGTACGGCAACAATCGGCAGTTTATTTATGGTTTGTTTAGTTTCACTCATTTGAAAACCTTCTTATTTTGAGATTTTATAACACTTCATGAAATAATCGGCACCCGAAACAAAACTGTCTATTCATTAGGGTAACGAAGGATGTGCAAATCTGCAAGGGCATTTTAAACATTCGGTATATAATACCCAGCCCGAGCCCCAATGTAAACAGCCCCTCCCAGCCAGCTCTGAATGCTTGTGGAAGGGGAGGCGTTATTGTTTATAAAACCTCAGCAAGTCTCCGTTGATAATTTTGTCGGAAAGGGAAAGCTCTTCAGCCGCTTTCTCAATTAGGGGAGCGCATTTGTCCTCTGGATCCTCTAAAAGCTCTCCGGTTTTTTGATCGTAGCATGCATTTTTCGTATAGAGATAATCATCCGTGATGAAGCTTCCGTTTCGCAGCACGGCAAAAGGCATTCTTTCCTTAGAAAAAAGGTCGTTTCCGAACTGAATCATGCCTTTTGTGTCAATTCCCAATAAATGAAGCAATGTCGGTTTGACATCGATCTGTCCCCCCGTTTCTGACACGGTTCGCGGATTTTTGTCCGTAATTCCGGGGATGTGGATGATCAGCGGAACCCGCTGAAGCTGAACGGTATCGTACGGCGTGATCTCCTTTTTCCCTAAAAATTGAGCGAGCGCTTCATTGTGTGCTTCCGAAATACCGTAATGATCCCCCATCAAGACGATCACTGAATGTTCATACAGGCCGTTTTTTTTCAGCTTCGCGATAAAAGCTTTCAGCGCCTCGTCCTGATAGCGCACCGTCGTCACATAGCGGTTCAAAATCTCACTGTTAGAATCATATTCATCAATCAGCTTATCCTTGTCATCAATCTGAAACGGAAAGTGATTGGTCAAGGTCAGCAGGCTGCTGTAAAACGGCTCCGGCAACTCTTTCATCATGTCGGCGGACTGTGCTAAGAACTCTTTGTCCTTCAGCCCCCAGCCTGTTGAATTATCAGCGGTTACGCTGAAGTGGTCCACATCATAAAAGCGGTCAATACCGAGCGCTTCGTACATGACGTCCCTGTTCCAGAACCTTTTGTTATTGGCGTGAAAGACGGATGATATGTAACCGTGCTGCGCCAGCGTTTTATACATTGAATTGTATTGATTTTCGCTTTTCGTAAAGAAGACAGATCCGCTCAGCGACGGATACAGCGAATTGGCGACGAGGAACTCGGAATCCGATGTTTTCCCCTGTTCGGTCTGCTGATAAAAATGGTCGAAATAATAGCTTTTATGGATGAACTGATTCAAAAACGGGGTGATCTCTTTTCCGTTTACTTTTTCATTGATGACGAAGCTTTGAGTAGATTCGAGCGTCACGAAGATGACGTTTCGTCCTTTTGCGATGCCGAACATGTCTTTGTTCGGTTTGCTGTAGTCGGCTTTTGTATAGTTTTCGATCGTTGCCAGGCTGTTTTCGTCGGCTACCGCTTTTTGCGTCAAATTAAACGTCTGCGTAATTCCGTCGAACAGATGAAATTGAAACAGCCCGATGTTTTTGACGAGCACTTCCCTGTCAAACGAATGGGACAAAAACTTCGGCTGCTCGACCTCTGATAAGGTGAGATTCAGCAGCACGATCCCCGAGGCCGCGCCGTAGTAAATTTTGATCGCTTTTCGCGATGCTTTTGCTTCCGTTTTCCGGCGGGTTTTCGAAAGCCATGCGAGCAGTGCCAGATCAAGGAAAAGAACGATGAAAAGGGGATTGAACAGCTCTTGAAAACTGCTGCCGAGCCCTCTGAGGTTTTTGGCCTGAAACAAAACGGGGATTGTAATGAAATCGATATAGAAACCGTAAAAAATGCAGTTTGCGATCAGAATGCCCGTAAGGATGACATTTGCTGAGAGTAAAAACAGCCGCTTTGTCTTTTCGCGGCAAAAAAGGCTGATGCCGAATACGGGGATGAGAAAGCTAAGCGGGTTTATTAACAGGATCAGCTCCTGAAACGGATTATCAATCCGCAAGTGAAACCCCAGTTTATAGATGAAATACGTCTTCATCCACATGAAAAAAATCGATAAGCATAAAAACCATTGCTTTTTGAAAAAATGTTCTTTCATTTATCAATAGCTCCTCACAAGTTCTTAGCCCCGCATATGTTTAAATTACTAAAAAAACTTTCGGTGGCAAATAAACCAATTTGCGCCACATGTCAAGCCGTCAAGACGGCGATAAAATAGCATGAAAGAACGGTGAGGGCGGCCATCACGCCCTGTTCGGCTTTGCCGCCCGTTTTGATGTAAAGCGGCAGGCGGATTCTAATTGATGAAGGAAAGAAAAGCTTGATGCCGTTTGTCGTCCCCGCGTCAAGCAGCAGGTGGCTGGCCATTCCCGCCATCAGTCCGGCAAAAATGCTCTGGTTTGTAACATATAAATGTGCCAAAAATCCCGTCACGAACAGAAAGAGCAGGCTGTGCGTGGACGTTCTGTGGCCGAATACAGAGCTGATCAGCGTTGATAAAATTGGAAGCTTCCGCCCTATTTTGCTTTTTGTGTGGCAAATATCGGGTATCAATGCTCCAAAAATGCCTGAAGCGGTTATCAATACGGGATCATACCCATAAAAATAAGCGACAGCCGTACAAGAAGCGACTCCCCCCATGATGTGTGTTTTTCCTGTCATATTCGCTTCTCCTTAAGACCTGATTCCTAATGAAAACTATATCAGGAGATCTGAAGACCATCAAGACTGATTCTGGAAGGTTTTGGCCGCGATTTTTTCATTTTTGCGGGAAGAAAGAGGCCAAAACGGGAAATTCATGCAGGCCGGACAGCCAAGCTTCCTGCATATTTTTTTAATGAAAAGCCAAATTAGTATTGTACCAAATTTTAAAGAGGTGATTCATGTGGGCTTTTTCTTTAATAAAGATCAGGGAAAAAATAAAGCCAAAGACCATAACGCCGTTCAGGGGGCGCTTGAAGATGCCGGTCAAGCATTAAAAGGAGATCCTCTGCAAGAAGCGGTCAGAAAAAAGAAAAACAACCGATAAACCTCTATAGATGAAGGCCGCCGAAAAATGGGCGGTCTTCCTGCCGTTTTTTCCATCAGTTCCCTTTGACAGAATAACATTTCTCTGGTAACCTTCGGTTGAGAATATGTGATAAATCCTCACTCTTAACTCTTAGTGAGGTAGAGGTTGCGCGGATGATGAGTAGCGCATGTGAGGCCGGAGGGGCCCGTGATCATGCGTAAAAGGCATCAGCGCCGAAGCATAAAGAAGCCGTCCATCCTTTATGCTGGGTCTGCATTGAATAAGTGCAGGACTGCCGCGGGACTTCCCGCGGAGGGCTATCCGGGGATCAAGAGTGTATGTTATTTTGGCATGGACTTTTGTTCATGCTTTTTTTATTTTTATGATCTCACGGTCTGGTCCGGCATATTTTGATAAAATGCTCGGAGGTATTAGTTGTATGGAACAGACAAAAAAATGGGGTTTCTGGCTTTTAACGGCTTTTGTCGTTGGAAATATGGTCGGCTCCGGGATCTTCATGCTCCCAAGCACGCTCGCTCAGACGGCCAGCCCGCTCGGCGTAACGGCGGCATGGCTAGTGACGGGTGCGGGCGTATTGATGATCGCGCTCGTATTCGGCCATTTATCGATTCGCCGTCCTGATCTGAAAGCGGGGCCGCAAAGCTATGCAAGGGCGCTGTTTTCAGACCCGAAAAAGGGAAACGCCGCAGGCTTTACGATGGTGTGGGGTTACTGGGTTGCGAGCTGGATCAGCAACGTGGCCATCATCACGAGCCTTGCCGGTTATTTGACGACATTCCTGCCGATTTTGACTGATAAGCGCGAGATGTTTGAGCTTGGCGGACATCCCGTAACACTTGGGCAGCTGTTCACATTCATCGCATGCACGATTCTTTTGTGGGGCACTCATTTCATTCTCGTCTCCAGTATAAACGGAGCCGGAAAGCTCAACTTTTTGACGACGTTTTCCAAGGTGCTCGGGTTTGTCCTGTTTATTGTGGCTGGATTATTCGTATTTCAAGTGTCTTTATTTCATTCATTTTATTTTCCGGTTGAGGCGGACGGAAAAAGCATCGGGTTCGGCGGCCAGGTCCATAATGCGGCGATTTCTACGCTTTGGGCGTTTGTCGGCATCGAGTCGGCCGTTATCTTGTCGGGGCGCGCATCTTCGCAGCGCGATGTGAAACGCGCCACGATTACCGGGCTGTTGATCGCACTCGGCATTTATATGATCATTACGATAATTACAATGGGCATTATTCCGCACGATCAGCTCCAGGCTTCGAATAAGCCGTTTGTTGATGTACTGCATGCAATTATCGGCGGCTTCGGCAGCGTGGTCATGGCCGTTTTGGCGATTATTTCCTTGTTCGGATCAATGCTCGGCTGGATTTTGATCGGATCTGAGGTTCCGTATCAAGCGGCAAAAGCAGGCGATTTTCCCGCTTTCTTTGCAAAGACGAACAAAAAAGGAAGTCCCGTCAATTCGCTGATCATCACGAACTTGATGTCGCAGATCTTTATTTTCTCGACGATTTCGGGGACGATCAGCCAGGCCTTTACGTTTTTGACGACGTCTGCGACGCTGGCTTATCTCGTACCGTATCTCATTGCTGCTTTGTTCAGCCTGAAGCTTATCATTAAAGGAGATACGTATGATGAATTGAAAGGATCGAGAACAGGCGACGGCATCATCGCCCTGTGCGCTCTCGGATATTCTTTGTGGGTCATCATTTCGGGAACTGCTGATTGGCTGACCTTTATATTGGGAATCGGCTTGTTCTTTGTCGGCCTCATCATCTACCCGTTTGCGGCCAAAAAGTTCGGCCAAAATCAACAATCTTAAAGCCTGGGGCCCGCAGTCTTCATCTGAAGATATGCGGGCTTTTTTTCATTCTGAAAAAATTTTTATTAAACATTTGGCCTGAGCCTGATATACTATAAGATGAAAATGATAATCGTTATCGGTTGTATACATAAAGAAAGGAATGGCATCGATTGGGGTCATACAGGAATATTCATCATACCAACGGCAGGGACGAGCCGGAAAACGAACAGCTTCCGGTCAGCCGTCCCCTTGGCGCCGTTTTTATTCTTCTCGGCGGAACGTTGATTTTGCTGTTCGGCGCGGCTTTGTCGATTGCGCTCGGTGCGGCTGATATCAAGCTCAGCACGGTGTGGGACGCGCTTTTTCACTTCGATTCAAAAAATACGGCTCATCAGATTATTTTGGAGCTCAGGCTTCCGAGGACGATCAGCGCCATGCTTGTCGGCGCTTGCCTGGCCGTTTCCGGGGCGATCATGCAGGGCATGACGAGAAATCCGCTCGCATCGCCCGAAATTATGAGCGTGACGGACGGCTCTGCTTTTGCGATTGCCGTCGCTTTTGCCTTTTTTCCCGGAATTTCATCGCTCGGGCTATTGGGTTGGTCATTTGCCGGAGCGGGTTTGGGAGCTGTGATCGTTTTTGCGGTCGGAATGCTCTCAAAAGGCGGCCTTACTCCAGTAAAGCTCGCTTTGGCGGGAACTGCAGTCGGCACGCTGCTCAGAGCGCTGTCGTCGGCAATAGCGATTCATTTCGATGTGGCCCTCGATGTGAGCTTTTGGTATGCGGGCGGCATCGCAGGCATGAAATGGTCGAGCGTTGAGCTGCTGGCTCCCGCGGCCGCCTTGGGGCTCGTGCTTGTCTTTTTCATCGCCCGTTCGGTTACCATCTTAAGCTTGGGAGAAGAAGTGGCAAAAGGGCTCGGCCAATCGACAAAAACGGTCAAAGTGATCGGGATCGCCTCCGTTGTTTTGCTGACGGGCGCCGCGGTATCAGTAGCCGGAACAATCGGCTTCATCGGCTTGATCATCCCGCATATTGCCCGCTTTTTGGCAGGCGTGGATTACCGCTGGATCATCCCGTGCTCGGCAGTGCTTGGAGCCGTGCTTCTTCTGTATGCCGACATCTGCGCAAGGATGATCAATCCTCCTTTTGAAACGCCGGTCGGAGCGGTGACTGCGCTTGTCGGCGTACCGTTCTTTCTCTATTTGGCCCGGCGCGAAGGGAGGGGACTGTAAATGGAGACGATCAAGAACAAAAGCGGCCGCCCTGTCTTCATCATGATTGTCATGGCCGCGCTGATTCTCGGTGTATTTTTATTAAGCCTGAACATGGGAGAGATTCGGATTGCTCCGCTTGACGCGCTGAAAACGTTATTTGGAGGCGGAACGTCCCAGGATGAGCTTGTCTTGTTTGAATTCCGCCTGCCGCGGATGATTCTGGCCGCACTTATCGGCGCCGGGATTGCCGCAGCAGGAGCTGTCTGGCAGGGAGTATCCCAAAACGACCTGGCTGATCCGGGGATTTTGGGAATCAATGCCGGAGCGGGTTTTGCCGTTGTCGTATTTATTTTCTTTTTCCAAGGGGCTGGAGGAAGCCTCGAAGCAAATTCCGCGTTTTTCTTGCCGATTTTTGCCTTTGCAGGAGCCTGCATCGCGGTCGTCCTTATTTATGTGCTCGCATGGAAAAAGGGGCTTAACCCGGTTCGCCTCGTCTTGGTCGGAATCGGGATCAATACGGCGTTCGCCGCGGCTATTTTAATGCTGCAGCTGAAAATGAATCCAAACGATTTTATGCAGGCGACCGTATGGCTGTCGGGAAACATTTGGAGCGCAAACTGGAGCTTCGTTTCGGCAACCCTTCCGTGGATTGTCGTGCTGATACCTTTTATCTTTTATAAGGCGCGCTATTTAAATGTACTCAATCTCGGCGATCAGATCGCAGCCGGCCTCGGAACGGCTGTTGAAAAAGAACGGGTCACACTGCTGCTGGCCGCAGCCGCCCTCAGCGGCGCCTGCGTGGCGGCGGGGGGCAACATCACGTTTCTCGGTCTTGTTGCGCCTCATATCGCAAGAAGGCTCGTCGGGCCGAAGCATCAGCTGTTGATTCCGGCGTCTGCGCTGACCGGGGCCTTGCTCCTGTTGCTGGCCGATTTGATCGGAAGGACGCTCCTTGCGCCTTCGGAGATTCCGGTAGGGCTCGTCATTTCCGTTTTGGGCGCGCCGTATTTTATCTATTTGCTGATGAAAACAAACTAAAGAAGGGAAGATTGCAAGGTGTCTCTTTCTACAAACGATCTGGGGATTGGCTACGGCGAGCAGATGATCGTCGAAAACCTGAACCTTACGATACCAAAGGGGAAAATCACGACCATGATCGGGCCGAACGGGTGCGGGAAATCAACGATTTTAAAAACGATGGCCCGAATCCACCGTTCGAAAACGGGCGCCGTCTATTTGAACGGAAAAGCGATCCATCAAATGCCGACGAAGGAGATCGCCAAGCAAATGGCGATCCTTCCGCAAACGCCTGAAGCCCCGGGCGGACTGACCGTGTATGAGCTTGTCGCATACGGCCGCTTCCCGCATCAAAAAGGGATGGGCAGACTGACAAAAGACGACCGCCGCATCATCGAATGGTCGCTTGATGTGACGGGGATGCTGGCGTTTCATGACCGGCCGATCGAAGCCCTTTCCGGCGGCCAGCGCCAGCGCGTCTGGATCGCGATGTCCCTTGCCCAGGAGACGGAGCTGCTTCTGCTTGACGAACCGACGACCTATTTGGATTTGGCACACCAGCTCGAAATCCTGAAGCTTTTGGAAAAGCTCAATAAAGAAGAGGGACGGACGATCCTGATGGTCATCCATGATCTGAATCATGCGGCCCGCTTCGCCCATCACATGGTTGCATTAAACAGCGGCAAGATCATAAAAGAAGGGGCGCCTGTGGACGTCATGACGCCGGAAGTCCTGCAGAAGGTGTTTCAAATCGATGCGGAGATCGCTTTGGACCCGCGCACCGGAAAACCGATATGTCTAACCTATGACCTTCTCGAGAATGAAGAGGCCAAAAGGCTGGCAACCGGATAAACAGACACGAAAACAGTGTCTGTTTTTTCTTTTGTAAAAAGAAAAATTTCTAAATTTTACTTTAAAATCCGAAAACGGCAGCCGATACACCTAAAATAGATGTTAAGATGAGGATATAAAACATGATGCTGACAGAAAGGAAAGAAGAAAGTGGAGAATGCAACGATTTTGATTGTGGATGATGAGGACGCCATTGTCCAAATGGTAAAGCGCGTCCTTACGAAAGAAGGCTTTACAGAAGTCCTGACTGCAAACAGCGCCGAAGAGGCTCTAGATCTCGTCAAAAAAGAGACCGTACATTTGATTCTTCTCGATGTCATGATGCCGGGGCAGACCGGATTTGATGTATCACCTGAGCTCCGGCGGCATACAAACGCCCCGATCTTTTTTCTGACGGCAAAAACGTCGGACCTTGATAAGCTGTCGGGCTTTGCGTACGGGGCGGATGACTACATAACGAAACCGTTTAATCCGCTCGAATTAATCGCGAGAATCAAAGCTCATTTAAAGCGGACATACATACAGAAGGAAGTCGCGGCCGCGGCGGCAACGACTTCATACGAATATGAACGCTTCACGTTTCATCCGGATTTCGCGGAGCTGATTGTCGACGGCGAGGCTGTCAGCTGTTCGGCGCAGCTGCTTCAGCTCCTTCAATACTTTTGCGACCATCCGAACAGGGTGCTTTCAAAGGATCAGATCTACGAAAAAGTATGGGGAGTTCCGTCTTACGGCGACAGCAACACCGTCATGGTCCATATCCGAAAGCTGAGGGAAAAAATCGAAAGAGACCCGAGCAATCCCGAATACATCGTAACGATTCGCGGCTTGGGGTACAAGTTCATTCCGAACCAGTCAAGAAAAGAGAGTGAAGGATGAGGCTCAGGGGAAAATTAGTTCTGCATTTTACCAGCCAGATTTTTCTGATTTTAATGCTTGTCATCGCCGTCCTGTCCCTGTCCTTTATTTTTTTCGCGCTGCGCCTGAGCGAAAGCGAAGCTGATGCAGGTTTGGCGAAAGCCACTTCAGACACGTTTGAAACCTGGGTCACGATTGATTACGATAACAAATGGCACATTGATGACACCTTAAAAGCGGCTGTCGATAAGCAGCAGGGCTGGCTGCAAATATTAAACGAGAAAGAAAAGACGGTGTATTCCTACCATCTTCCGCGGGAGATCCAAAGGGAGTACCATAAAGAAGACCTCGTAACGGCTTTTTCACGAAAAAAGATCAACAAGTATCAAGTCAATTTTTGGTCTGCCAATTTAAATGATAAGGATTATGTCATTCTCTTCGGCTGGGAGTCGAAAAGCGACACGATTCTGAGCTATTTGGAGAAGGAGGAAAAGAAACCGTCATCCCTTTCCTCCTATAAAAAAAGCACGCTCGATTTCATTAAGAAAAACAAAGGGTCCGTTTATTTGTTTAACGAAAAAGGGAAGCTTTTACAATCGATTTTCTCAGATATCGACTACAGCAAAGGCATCACTGAATTAGAGCTTTTGAAGTATCAATCAAAGCCGTGGAACTTCGAACATGAATTTTCATACAGGCGCCTGAGCGCTACGGAGTGGCTGATCGCGGCCACTCCGAATCCGATTTATAATCCGGACCATGAGTTTAACCGGTCGATGATCGGCCTTGCGTTAAAAGTCATCGTCCTGATGATCGGCATCCTGCTCTTTTTAATTACGATCATGACCCTGTGGTACTCTTTCCGATTCGGCATGCCGCTCATCCATTCAATTAAATGGGTCGTCAACCTCTCGAAAGGGCTCTTTGAGGAGCCGAAAAACCGCAAAGGCCTGCCGAGGAGCCGCAATAAAAAAGGGAAAAGGAAGCAGCCGTACCTCTTGTTTAACGAAGTGTTCGAATCGATGGAGCAGCTGACGGAAACGTTGAAGAAAGATGAGCAGAACCGGAAAAAAATCCAGGCGACGAGAGAGGAATGGATTGCCGGGCTCTCCCATGATTTAAAAACGCCGCTCAGCACGATCTATGGGTACAGCATGATGCTCGAATCCCCAAATTATGAATGGTCAAAGGAAGAAATTTGCGAAATCGGCCAGGTCATGAAAGAAAAGTCGGATTACATGTCGCAGCTCATTGAAGATTTGAATTTAACATACAGGCTCAAAAACGGCGCTCTCCCGATCAAACGGGAAACGGTCAGGCTTGTGCCGTTTTTAAGAAAGGTTGTTGAAGAATTTAAACGCTACCCGTTTTCAGAGGGGTATCAGGTGTCCTTTGAATCTCAATCAGAAGAAACCGAGTTTTCGATTGACAGAGGCTGGTTCAGAAGGATTTTGGAAAATCTGCTGGCCAATGCGGTCAAACACAATGAAAAAGGCACCGAGATCAAAGTGATTCTTGAAGAAACAAAACAGCACATCGTTCTTGCAATTGCCGACAATGGCAGGGGGATGGACTCTGAAACCGTCTCTAAATTATTCAACCGCTATTACAGGGGAACGCATACGAAAGATTCGACAGAAGGAAGCGGACTCGGCCTCGCGATTTCGCTCGAGCTCGTCCATCTTCATGACGGATGCATCGAAGTCGACAGCCGGACGGGACACGGGACGGAGATTACGATGGAATTTAAGAAAAAGCAATAAAAGAAAGGAGCTGCCGGCTTTAACCGTGCGGCTTCTTTATTATACCCTGAGAAAATTATGGAAAAATAGAAGCGGCTGGTATAAAATAAGATTGAATGTTAACGTTCACATTTTTTGTCGCATCATTTTGTTAACGTTAACAAAAATGATCAAAGGAAGGTGAAGAACAGTGAAAGCGTTTCTGGCCGACGATTTTCTTTTAACAAACGATACGGCGGCAAAGCTGTATCACGAGTATGCCAAAGGCATGCCGATCATCGATTACCACTGTCACTTAAGTCCGAAAGAGATCTATGAAAACAAAACCTTCAAAAATATCACCGAGGTGTGGCTGTACGGCGACCATTACAAATGGAGGGCGATGCGGGCGAACGGCATAGCCGAGGAGTACATTACAGGGAACGCGTCTGATGAAGAAAAGTTCAATGCCTGGGCCAAGACCGTGCCGATGACGATCGGCAATCCGCTTTATCATTGGACCCATTTGGAGCTGCGGAGGTTTTTCGGCGTGTATGAGCTGCTTGACGAAAAGAGCGCACCCGCGATTTGGAGCAATGTGAACGAGCAACTAAACGGAGAAGGCTTCGGTGCAAGAGAATTGATCGAAAAATCCAACGTTGAAACCGTCGTGACAACAGATGATCCGACAGACACTCTGGAATACCATTTGAAGCTGAAAGACGCCGATTTTCGTGTAAGCGTTTTACCTGGATTCAGGCCCGATAAAGCGCTGGAGATCAATCAGGAAGGCTTTGCAGGATGGGTGAAAAAGCTCGAAGACGCAAGCGGCATTGCGATCACCGGATACGCCGATTTTTTGGAAGCGCTTAAAAATCGAATCGAGTTTTTCCACGAAGCTGGAGGCCGGATTTCAGACCATGCCATCAACGAAATGACCTACACGGATACAGACGAAAAAGAAGTGCGGCCGATTTTTGCAAAAGCGATGAACGGCGAAAAGGTCACGCCTGAAGAGGAAACGGCATTCAAGTCGTTCACCCTCCATGTACTCGGGGCTTGTTACGCGGAAAAAGGCTGGGCGATGCAGCTGCATATTAACGCTTTGCGAAACAACAGCAGCAAAATGTACGCGCGGCTCGGGCCTGATACGGGGTATGACGCCATCAACGATCAGGATATCGCAAAGCCTTTGTGCCGGTTTCTCGATTCTCTCGACAGAATAGATGCGCTCCCGAAAACGATTCTTTATTCGTTAAATCCGCGCGACAATGTCGTGATTTCAAGCCTCGCAGGAAGCTTTCAGGACGGAGGGGTGCCGGGGAAAATCCAGCACGGGACGGCATGGTGGTTCAACGATACGAAAGACGGCATGCATGAACAAATGAAATCGCTTGCAAACATAGGGCTGTTAAGCCGTTTTATCGGTATGCTGACGGATTCGCGAAGTTTTCTTTCCTACACGAGGCACGAATATTTCAGGCGTCTGCTCTGCGATGTGATCGGCGGATGGGCGGAAAACGGCGAAGCGCCGGATGACATCGAACTGCTCGGGCGAATCGTGAAAGGAATCAGCTATGAAAATGCAAAGCAATATTTTCAGTTTGAGGTGAAAGACCGCTTGAAAGCTTAAAAAATGATTGCAGAGGAGCTGCTTTCCCTTGGAAATATCGACGGACAGACAGACTGAAACGGTCGTCGCAACTGACGAGAAATTGAGTTTAAAAGAAAAGATTTCTTATGGTTTTGGAGATTTTGGGAATGGGTTCATGTTTGACCTCGGACAGCTTTATCTATTGAAATTTTTTACCGATGTTGCCGGGATTCCGGCGGCCGCGGCCGGAGGAATCTTTCTTGTGAGCAAGCTTTTTGCCGCCGTTGTCGATCCGATCGTGGGGACATCCATCGATTACCGGAAGCGCATCGGGCCGAAAGGCAAATTCAGGCCTTATTTATTATACGGAAGCATCGTGCTCGCGATTTTGACCGTCCTGACGTTCATCTCTCCGAACCTTTCGCCGACGGGCAAATTAATCTATGCGTATGCCTCATATATGATCTGGGGAATCGGCTATTCATTCGTCAACATTCCGTACGGCTCGCTCGGCGCTGCCATGACGCAAAATGCGGTTGACCGGACATCGCTTGCATCCTTCCGGCAGGCCGGTTCGCTCGGCGCGCTATTCGTAACAAGCATTGTCGTCATTCCGATGATCGTCAGATTTGACAATCCGGTGGTCGCGTACCCGGTCGTCATGGGGCTGATGTCAATGCTCGGCGTGCTGTTTTTCTACATCTGCTACCGGAACTGCCAGGAACGGATCATCGTCAAGGACCAAAAGTATAAAGAGGAGAAAGTGACGCTCAAGGCCATTTCAAAAACGTTTTTTACAAACAAACCGCTGCTGACGCTGATTCTTATGACGGTTTTCACGATTTCCGCGTACAATCTCAAATCGGCGATGCTCGTCTATTTCGCCGAATACAATCTCGGAAATGCCGAGCTGATGGCATCGATGAACTTCATCATCATCGGTTCATCCTTTATCGGCGTCATCATGCTGCCGAAGCTTGTCAAAATGTTCGGCAAAAAGAAAACCGCGATTCTCGGCCTTGCGCTTTCCGTCGTAGCCGACGTCATCAACTTCGCCATGCCGAGCAACGTCTTTTTATTTACGATTCTCGCAAGCATCGCATTTATCGGCATCAGCATTCCGAACGGGATCACTTGGGCTTTTGTATCAGATGCGATCGATTACGGCGAATGGAGAACAGGGGAGCGTAAGGAAGGGACCGTCTACTCGTTATTCAATTTCTCAAGAAAGCTGGCCCAGTCGCTTTCAGGCTTCTTATCAGGAATCGGGCTCAGCATCGTCGGCTACGTTCCGAACGTTGCACAAAAAGCGGGGACCCTTCTCGGCATCAAAGCGATTCTGCTTTTATATCCGGCAGTAGCCCTGTCGATTGCGATGCTTGTGATCGGCTATTTATACCGGCTGACGGATGAAAAGCATGCCGAAATGGTTGCCGGCCTGAAATCGAGAACATAGCGGAAATCCTCTGACAAGCGCTCATCTTATGATAAACTGATGGTATGAAACAGCACGTAAAAGGCAGGTTAAAATGAATGTCAGTAACGATTAAAGATATTGCCAGGCTGGCGAATGTATCGCACACCACAGTATCCAGAGCGCTGAACGGCAGTCCGCTGATCAAAGAAAAAACGAAAAAGAAAATACTCGATATCGCAGCCGAAATGAATTATAAACCGAATTTCAACGCGAAAAGCCTTGTGACGCAAAAATCGTTTACGGTCGGCCTGTTTTTGACAAGCCTGACGGACGGTACATCGTCGAGCTTTTTTGCCGACGTTTTGCGCGGCGTCAACAATGTGATTGACGAAAGCTATAACATGTTCGTCAGGGGGATCGACGATTACCATGACTTGTCATTCGTCCACCGCAACCGCTATGACGGCATCATCCTGATCAGCCAAAGCGAGCGCGACCAGGCGTTTATCGATCATGTGACAGGGCAGAATATCCCGATTGTCGTGTTGAACAGAAAGATTGAAAGGCCGTCTGTCATCAATATTTTGGCCAATGAGAAAGAGGGGGCATATTTGGCGGCTTCTCATTTTATCGAAAACGGCCATAAGCGGATCGCGATGGTGCAGGGAAAACAGGGGTTCAAATCGTCCAAGGAAAGGCTTGACGGCTTCCTGGACGCGCTTCGTGCGCACGGCGTCCCGGTTCAAAGCGAATACCTTGCAAGCGGAGATTATACGATGAAAAGCGGCTACAGTGCGGTGGAAAAGCTGCTGAAATTGAAGAATCCGCCGACTGCCCTGTTTTGTGCGAATGACGATATGGCGATCGGAGCGATGAATGCGCTTTATGCAAACGGAAAACGCTGTCCTGACGACATATCGATCATCGGATTTGATGATATCGGCTTTTCCGCATATACGACGCCGTCTTTAACAACTGTTAAAAAACCGACTGAAAAAATCAGTGTGCTTGGGGCGGAAAGTTTGCTGTCCGTCATCGAAAATCCGGAGACAAAAGGCGGCCAGACGCTGATCAGCACCGAACTGGTCATCCGGAATTCCGTCAGGAGATTGTAGCATCATTCCTGATGCACGGACAAAATGTGAACGTGTGCAAATAGAAGAGGAGGGGATGAAAGTGGAGCGGCTGTCCAAATACATAAGGTCAAAGCCGGCATACCCCGAACGGATTTTACAGATCGGGGAAGGAAATTTTATGAGAGGGTTCATCGACTGGCAGATTCATAAATTAAATGAAGAGACTGATTTTAAAGGCAGTGCTGTCGTCGTTCCTCCGCGGCGAGGCTCGATTGAGACCCTGAATGAACAGGATGGGCTTTATACGCTTTATCTTGAAGGCTTCCAAGAGGGGCGGGAAATCCGTGAATCGACTGTCATTACTGCGCTCAGCAGGGGCATCAGCAGCTATGAGCATTACGATGAATTTATGGCGGTCGCCGATCAGCCGGATTTGCGGTTCGTCTTTTCCAATACGACCGAAGCAGGCATCTCATTTATGGAGGAAGACCGGCTGTCAGACCGTCCGCAGAAAAGTTTCCCCGGAAAGCTGACTGCCTTTTTATACAGACGATATCTCACCTTCAACGGAAGCGAACAGAAGGGCCTTGTGATGATTCCGTGTGAACTTCTTGACGACAACGGCGACGAGCTGAAGGAGATCGTGCTGCGGTATGCTGATTTGTGGGGGCTTGAAAAAGGATTCAGCGAGTGGATTGAACGCGCGAATGCATTTTGCAATACGCTTGTAGACAGGATTGTTCCGGGTTTTCCGAAAGACAAAGTCGCTGAGCTTGAGGAAGCCGCCGGCTACCGCGATTCCCTGATTGTCACCGCAGAGCCGTATCACTTGTTTGTCATCGACGGCCCCGATTGGCTAAAAAAAGAGCTTCCGCTCCATGAGGCCGGGCTGAACGCGGTGTTTGTCGATGATGTGGCGCCTTACAGGGTGAGAAAAGTGAGAATTTTAAACGGCGCACATACCGCGATGACGCCGGTCGCTTATTTGGCCGGGCTTGATACGGTTCGCGAAGCGGCCGAGGATGATCTTGTCGGTTCATTTGTCAAAGATCTGCTCACATATGAGGTTATCCCGACGATTGATCTGCCGGAGCAGCAATTAACGGCCTATGCGGATGAGATTCTTGACAGGTTCAGAAATCCGTTTATCCGCCATCAATTGCTCGATATTTCCTTGAATTCGTTCGCCAAATTCAAAGTCAGAAACTTGCCGGTCATCATGGAACATCTCAATAAAAACGGCAAGCTTCCCCAAAGAACCGTCTTTGCTTTAGGCGCGCTGATTTGCTTTTACAAAGGCAAACGAGGTCATTCGGATATCCCATTGGCAGATGATCCGGAGACGCTGTCTTTTCTGAAGATGATCTGGACGGATGAAACAGACGCCGCAGAAATCGCGCGCCGCGTCCTTGGATCTGAAAAGCTGTGGGGGCAAAACTTGAACGAATGGCCGGACTTAGCTGCAATGGTGGCGCAGCATATAGAAGACATCGAGCAGACCGGCATGACCGAATCGCTCAAAAAACTGATGAACAGCCAAAGGCTGAAACTGGGGGATCTATCATGAAAGACTTCCTGATCATCAATCCGTCAGATAACGTCGGAATCGCATTAAGGGATTTACAGGCAGGTGAAACGATCACTGCGGGCGATCAGACGATCCAAATTAAAAGCCCGATTATGAAAGGGCACAAATTTGCTTTGACAGACATTGCCGAAAATGAAAACGTCATCAAATACGGTTTTCCGATCGGACACGCCGCAGAACCGATCGAAAAAGGCGAATGGGTGCATACAAACAATACGAAAACAAATCTGGGCGGTGTCGAAGAGTACAGCTATCAGCCGAGGTTTACGGAAAATCCGTACAGAAAAGAGCCGCTCACCTTTAAAGGCTTTAAACGAAAAGACGGCAGCACGGGCATCAGAAACGAGCTTTGGATCGTGCCGACGGTCGGCTGCGTAAACGGAGTCGCTGAGCTGATCATCAAAGAGTTTACGGCTGATATCGGGGATATGGCGCCATTTGAAAGCGTGCACGTGCTGAAGCATCAATACGGCTGTTCACAGCTCGGCGATGACCATATCAATACGAGGACGATCCTCTCCAATGCCGTGAAGCATCCGAATGCGGGCGGTGTGCTTGTGCTCGGCCTCGGCTGTGAAAACAACGGCATTCACGAATTTCGCGAAGCGCTCGGGGACTATGATGAAGGCCGCGTAAAATTTCTTCTTTCCCAGGAGGTTGCAGACGAAGTCGCTGAAGGTGTGAAGCTTTTGAAAGACATATATGAACATGCTAAATCCGACCGCCGCGAGGATGTTCCGCTTTCAGAACTAAAAATCGGGCTGAAATGCGGCGGTTCTGATGGTTTTTCGGGCATTACCGCGAATCCGCTGCTCGGGCGTCTGTCCGATTTTCTGATCGCCCAAGGCGGGACGGCGGTCTTGACCGAGGTTCCGGAAATGTTCGGGGCGGAAACGCTTTTGATGGAACGGGCCGAAAACGAAGAGGTCTTTCATAAGATCGTCCGCTTGATCAACGACTTCAAGCAATATTTCATTGATCACCGGCAGCCGGTGTATGAAAACCCGTCTCCCGGAAATAAAGCGGGCGGCATTACCACATTGGAGGATAAATCGCTCGGCTGTACGCAAAAAGCCGGAACATCAAAGGTAACAGATGTGCTTGAATATGGGGAAATCTTGAGGAAAAAAGGGCTGAATTTGCTGAGCGCGCCAGGCAACGACCTTGTCGCTTCATCGGCGCTTGCCGCTTCAGGATGCCAAATCGTCCTGTTTACGACAGGCCGGGGCACGCCTTTTGGCACCTTCGTACCGACGATGAAAATCTCGACGAACACGAATATATATGAAACAAAGCCTCACTGGATCGATTTTAATGCGGGCCGGGTGCTCGAAGACCTTTCTGAAGAAGAGATGCTGAGGGAGCTGATCGCTTATTTGCTCGAAGCGGCAAGCGGAAAACAGCTCAACAATGAAAAGAACGGTTTCAGAGAACTTGCGATCTTTAAAACAGGCGTCACGCTGTAAGGGGGATATTCATGTTGACTCTGAAGGAAAAGAAAAAGGACATTGTAAATCGTATTACACTTCCCGTTTTCCCGGAACGCTCGTTTGACGTCACAGCATTCGGGGCCGACGGAAACGGAGAGGCGGATTCAACGTCCGCTTTTCAGCGGGCGATTGATGAAGCGCACCGAAGCGGAGGCGGAAGGGTGACGGTTCCGAAAGGCGTCTTTCTGACCGGAGCTCTTAAGCTCAAAAGCAATGTGGAATTGCATCTAAAAAAGGGTGCGGTCATCGCATTCAGCAGGAATCCCGACGATTATCTGCCGGCTGTCTTGACGAGATTTGAAGGTGTTGAGCTCTACAATTATTCACCGCTGATCTATGCTTACGAAGCCGAGAATATTGCGATCACCGGAGACGGGACGCTGGACGGCCGGGCTGATGATGCGCACTGGTGGCCGTGGAAGCGGGGGACAAACGGCCAGCCGTCACAGGAAAACGACCGTGACGCGCTCTTTGAGATGGCGGAGCGAAATGTCCCGGTTGAAGAGCGACGCTTCGGAAAAGGCCATTATTTGCGCCCGAATTTCATCCAGCCGTACCGCTGCAAAAACGTCCTGATTCAAGGCGTAACCGTGCTCAATTCGCCGATGTGGCAAATTCATCCCGTGCTGTGCGAATCCGTGACGATAGACGGAGTCAAGGTGATCGGACACGGCCCGAATACGGACGGAGTCGATCCCGAATCGTGCAAAAACGTGATCATTAAAAATTGTCAGTTTGACAATGGCGATGACTGCATTGCCGTCAAATCGGGAAGAAACGCCGACGGACGGAGGATCAACGTACCTTCAGAAAACATCGTCATCGAAAACAATGACATGAAAGACGGGCACGGCGGCGTCACGATCGGCAGCGAAATTTCCGGAGGCGTAAACAACGTATTTGCAGAAGGCAACCGGATGGACAGCCCGAACCTCGATAGAGCCCTCCGCATTAAAACCAATTCCGTCCGGGGCGGTGTGCTGGAGAATATTTATTTTTACGACAATGTCGTAAAAAGCCTGAAACGGGAAGTCATCGCCATTGATATGGAATACGAAGAAGGGGGTGCGGGAGAATTCAAACCCGTCGTCCGCAACATTGAAGTCGATCGTCTGAAAAGCACGGGCGGGCAATACGGGATCAGGGTGTTGGCATATGATCACTCGCCTGTAACGGGACTGAAGGTAACCGATTCGGAGATTAATGGCGTTTCCGTGCCGATGGAGCTCAAAAATGTGAAGGATCCTGTTTTTTCTAATCTGTATATTAACGGCAAGCGCTATGATTCACCTGAAAAATAAACTAAATCCTCTGCCGCCGGCAGAGGATTTTAGTTTTCGCTTTTTACCGAGGAGATTAACCGTTTCATAAACACCCGGCTTGCGGCGCACAAATGCTTGTTTTTACGGTAAACGACGGCAATCTCTGTCGTCAGATCAGGCCTTTGAATCGGGATCGTCTGAATGGACTGATCGCCGATGCAATCAAGGTAGCCCTTTGGCAGAATGGTGGCGCCGATCCCTTTAGCGACCATGTTTGTGATCGATTCCATCGTCGTCATTTCCATGACCGGCCGCGGCTCAAATCCCAGAGTGCGGCACTTGTCGTTGATCAGCTGCCGCAAAACATACGTGTCAGGCAATAAAATGGACGGGACTTCTTTTAAAACGTCAAGTGTCACAAATGGCTGTTCTGCAATGGGATGATCAATCGGCGCTGCGAGGGCGAGATGCTGCGTTAAGAAAGGAACCGTTTCCAGATCATCGTGTTCCAGCGGCTGGGCGACAATGCCCAAATCGAGCTTATTTTCCAGCAGCCGGTCGTAAATGTCTCCGGTTCTGAGGCCCAATACCGATAGTTCGATATTGGGATAGCTGCGGTGAAATTCGATGACAGTGTCAGGAAGCAAGTAATTTACAACTGTCAAAAGCGCACCGATCTTTAACGACCCCCTTTTTAAACCTTGCAGCTCGCTGATAGCTGCGCGCGCCTGTGACAGCTCATGAAAGATATGATAGCAATGCTCCAGCAGTATGTTTCCCGCTTCTGTCATGGCGGTCCGTTTGCCGACGCGGTCAAACAAAGGCGTTCCGATTTCGTGCTCAAGCAAACGGATTTGCTGGCTCAGCGAGGGCTGGGCGATGCCCAGCTTTTCGGCCGCGCGGGTAAAATGAAGCTCCTGACATAAGGTCATGAAATATTCCAGTTGTTTTAGCTCCAATCATCTTTCCTCCCTAAAAAAATCGTCTTTTCGGTATTGATCATAGGATAATCCTATCATTTTTATAATAATGATTGAATTGTTTAATGAGAAGGCTGCGATTATACTTACATATCAAGAGGAAAACGTTGAATACAAGAGGTGATTTCTAATGGAACGTGCCGACATCCTTTCGATCAATGTTGGGAAGCCAAAGCAGGTTCGGTTTAAACACAGGGAGGTATCTACCGGAATATTTAAGACCCCTGTAGAAGAATCTGTCTTTCTGTCATGGACGAATTTCGACGGAGACGGGCAGGCCGACCTTGTTCATCATGGAGGCAGGGAAAAAGCGGTATGCGTCTATCCGTATGAACATTATCCGTTTTGGGAAAACGAACTGCAAAGAAAATTGGAATTTGGTGCGCTTGGAGAAAATATAACAATCAGGGGGCTGGTGGAGACCGATGTTCATATCGGCGATGTTTTTCAGCTCGGCGAAGCGATCGTCCAGGTCAGCCAGCCGCGGCAGCCCTGCTATAAATTAACCGTAAGGTACGGCGTGCCCGACATGTTGCTGAAGGTTCAAGATACAGGCTTTACGGGCTTTTATTTTCGCGTACTGAAAGAAGGGCATGTATGCAAGACGGACGGTTTGAAACGAATATCGCGCCACCCGAAAGCCGTGACGATTTCTTACGCAAATCGCATGAAGCATCATGAGAAGGATAATATCGACGGCATCAAAAAGCTTCTTGAGGTCGAAGAGCTGTCGGAAAATTGGCGCGCATCATTTCTGAAACGCCTTGACGGCATTGAGCCGGATCATCAGGAAAGGCTGACAGGCAACCTGTGAGCAAACCGCTCCGGCGTTGGCAATTCAGCAAAAAATCCTCTGCTTATCGGCAGAGGATTTCTGTTAAATGGAGCGGATAATGCCGCCTTCCACCCGTTGTGCCGAGCCGTTGATCGCCGCCGCTTTTTCTGAAGCGAGATAAACGATCGTGCTGGCGACTTCCTCCGGCTTTGCGTAACGCTGAATTAAAGAAGTCGGCTCATTCACTTTAAAGTAGTCTTTGACAAATGTGTCTAAATCGGTATTTTCCGCTGCGGCAGCCCCCTTCATATAATTGGCGACGCCTTCGGTCCATGTTGGTCCCGGAAGAACCGAATTTACGGTTACATTCGTTCCTTTCGTCATTTCCGCCAGTCCTCTTGATAAACTGATCAACGACGTTTTTGTCATGGAATAAGGAATCATTTGCGGAAGAGGTTTGATGCCGGCTTCGCTCGCCAGATTCAAAATCCTTCCGGCGTTTTTCTTCAGCATTTTCGGCAGGAAGGCGCGGCAGAGGCGGATGGCGCTTAACACGTTCACCTCAAAGTACTCGAGCCATTCCTCATCCGTGACGTCCGCAAAATCTTTCACTTCAAAGAATCCCATATTGTTGACGAGGATATCAAGCTCACCGATCTGCTCTGTTTTTTCAATCAGTGCCCTGCTTTGTTCAGGATTTGACAAATCCGCGGCGATTCCGTAGACCGTTCCTCGTTTGGACAGCTCGTCAGCGACTGCCTGAACCTTTTCCTCCGTGCGTCCGTTTACGATCACCCGGGCGCCCTCCGCCAAAAAGGCTTCAGCTGCAGCTTTTCCGATGCCTGCAGTGGATCCTGTTACGAGAACGAGTTTGTTTTGCAGCTTTAAATCCATATAAAATCAATCCTTGTTTTAAAAATCTAAGATGAAAAAACATCCATGTTCAAGTATAGCGCAGTCATGCGTGATCGGTCGAAAACCCTGCTTGACATGCCTATTTTTCTCTTTCTTTCAGCCATTTATGAATGTCGGTTGAGAAACACGTATTTCTTGCTGCTGTAACGCGTCTGCAATCAGGCTGTGAAATGGTCGTCAAGCTCAGCTGTTTCATGATTTTTCCCATGTTTGCCTGCATAAATAAGTCTATAATTTTCCATATCAGCGATCAAAAGCGGAGCGGACATTTCAGGCCTGGGGGTGGACGAGCGGGGGATAAACGGCAGAGCATCATCAGGTTCCCGGCTTCATTTCCACAAAGCCCCGGACCTGCGGAAGATGGAGAAGCTCACTGACAGGGGCGGAGCAACCCTTAACGCTTAGGCCGGGTCGGGGTCCGTCATGCCCAAGCGTCCCAGCGACGGTCCAGGCTGCGCCTGCAATATTGTTTTTAATGCTTTGATGAAAACAGCGTTTTTCCCTTGAAAATCCCGTTTCTGAGAATCTCATATACAAGCCTGAACCGACTATAGTATAATAATTCCGAAAATAGGATACGAATGAGTCAGAAAGGTGACGGCCCAGGCTCAGCCGCTGATTTTGCGGGAATTGCGGGGGCGCCGGCCCTGACGACGACACGCGTATTTTGTGGGGCACACTTTATACGAGCAGAGGTATTTTTATTTTATCCCGAGGAGGAAACAGCATGAAGAAACTAGCGGGTTTGCTGCTTTCGCTGCTTTTGGCCGTCGGCGTCCTCGCCGGCTGCGGATCAGCGAAAGCCCCGGAAGAATCGCAGAATAAACAGGAAAAAACGGCTGAAGCATTTCCGGTCACAATGAAGGATGCTTCAGGACAGGAAATCAAAATCGAAAAGGAGCCGAAGAGGATCGTCTCCCTGATGCCGAGCAATACTGAAATTACATACGCTCTCGGCCAGGGCAAAAAAGTGGTCGGCGTGACGAAAAATGATACATATCCGGAAGAAGTAAAAAAGGTTAAGCAAGTCGGAGATATGAATTTTAGTGTTGAAAAAGTCATCGCTTTAAAACCTGATTTGGTGCTGGCCCACGCTTCAGCCATGCAGAGCGCTGAGGAAGGATTAAAGCAGCTGCGGGATGCCGGGATTACGGTCGTTACGGTCAATGATGCGGCATCTTTTAAAGAAACTTATCAATCGATCGAAATGATCGGAAAGGCAACGGGTGCGAACCGGAAGGCTGAAGAGCTTGTGAAGAGCATGAAATCTGATCTTGCGGCAATAAAAGAAAAAGCTGAAAGCATACCTGAAAAAGAAGAGAAAACGGTGTTTGTTGAGGTGTCTCCCGCTCCCGACCTCTATACGGCCGGAAAGGGCACCTTCATGAATGAAATGCTTGAAGCCATCCGTGCGAAAAACGCTGCTTCCGCGCAGGAAGGATGGATCAAGATGACAGAGGAGTCGGTCATCAAGCTGAATCCCGATGCGATCGTGACGACAAACGGCGCATCGTCTGTCAAAGATATCAAAAAACGGAGCGGCTGGAGCGGCATAAAAGCCGTCAAAAATCATAAAGTATACGACGTGGACCCCGATCTTGTGACCCGTCCGGGGCCTCGGTTGATCAAAGGGGTCGAGGAGCTTGCGGAAAAGATTTACCCTGACGTATTTAAGAAATAGCCGTCCGGCTGCATATATCATAAGCCTGGCATTTTTAACGGTCTCTATTCTTATGGGAATCTCTGTCGGATCTTTGGAGATTCCCATTCCTTCTATTATCAAGGTTTTTTTGCAATTCGGCTTTCCCGGAATCAAGACCGACCCGATGCAGGCGAACATTATCATGAATATCAGGCTGCCGAGAGTGATTTTGGCCGCGCTCGTCGGCGCGGCGCTGGCTGCGGCTGGAGCGGCGTTTCAGGGGCTGTTGAAAAATCCGCTTGCCGATCCTTACACGCTCGGCGTCTCTTCAGGAGCGGCGGTCGGAGCCGTTGTCACCCTGTTTTTCGGCATCCAGCTCCCCGCAATCGGCGGCTTTACGCTGCCGCTCCTCAGCATAGCGGCAGCCGTCGCCGTGATGTTTATGGTCCTGTTTTTTGCCAGGCTTGTCCATCCCTCACTGCCGCTGTCTGCGCTCATTTTGACGGGGGTTATTTTCAGCTCGTTTTTGGGTGCGCTTATTTCTTTAATGATCGCGCTGACGGGGGATGATCTAAAGCCGATTGTTGGGTGGCTGCTCGGGAGCGTGTCGATGAGGGGCTGGAGCTATATTGGGCTGTTTCTTCCCTTTATGATATGCGGAACAGCAGGGCTGTTGCTGAATGCAAGGGAATTAAACGTGATGACATACGGGGAGGAAAAAGCAAGGCTGCTCGGCGTCAATGTTGAGAAACGAAAAATCGCGGTCCTCGTGTCAGGTTCAATTTTGACGGGAGCGGCTGTTGCCGTCTCAGGCACGATCGGTTTTGTCGGACTCGTTGTCCCGCACATGATCCGGCAGCTGTGGGGAACTGATCACAGGCATTTGCTGCCGCTCTCCATTTTAAACGGCGCCGGCTTTCTGGTGCTTGCCGATTTGACCGCGCGCACGATTATCGAGCCGTCTGAACTGCCGATCGGAATTATCACAGCCTTAATAGGAGCGCCGGTGTTCGGAGTCATTTTGATTCGCCGGCAGCGCGGAGGTATGTAACATGCTGGATGTTCGTAATCTTTCAGGAGGATACGGCCGCAAAGCCGTCGTAAAACGTGTCGATTTCACGGTAGCGAAAGGAGAATTTTTCGGGATACTCGGCCCGAACGGCAGCGGAAAAACGACGCTTTTGCATTTGATCAACGGAACGCTGAAGCCGTCGGCGGGTTCTGTCCATTTGGCTGGGAAACCGGTCGAGTCTTACCCGCCGAAGGCGCTGGCAAGGATGATGGCTTCGCTCCCTCAAAAAACGGATCAGGCTTTTTCTTTCACAGTCAAAGAAACCGTTTTATTCGGACGATATCCTTATCAAAAAGGCTTATTCAGGCAATCTGACGAACGCGATGAACAGATCGCGGACCAAATGATGAAGGAGACCGGCGTGCTTCGCTTTGCCGGCCAATCGATTCATGAACTGAGCGGGGGGGAGCAGCAGCGCGTCTACCTGGCCCAGGCTTTAGCCCAGGAGCCTGATCTTCTTCTGCTTGATGAACCGACTAATTTTCTTGATCTTTCCTATCAAAAACAGCTTCTCGATCTGATCAAGTCCCTGACTGTTGAGAAGGGGCTTACAGTCATCGGCATATTTCACGATTTGAATTTGGCCGGCCTTTACTGTGATCGGCTGCTGATGATGAAAAACGGTGAAATAAAAGCGTTGGATGTTCCGGGACGGGTGATTCGGGAACAAACGGTCAATGATGTATATGAAACAGCCGTCAGCCATTTGGTTCACCCGCACAGGCCGAATCCGCAAATTACAATTGAGCCGGAGCGAGCCGGAAAAACGAAGCGGGCGGTTCCGTTTGCCGAGCTTTTTGAACTAAGTTCTGACGGCTTTTTTATGGAGACGGATCAGCCGCTTCGCACCGTGTCATCATCGCTTGTCGGAGCCGGCATCGGCTGGAAACGGACGTTTATCAGCCGCCATGTGCCGAAAGAGGAGCAGCATGATCAATCGCATGCTGAATTGGAGCGGCTTCTCGCGGGAAAAGGGATCAGCCTTCATGCCTGCTGTGCCGCAGTGACTTCGGCAAAGCCCGAAAACACGGTATTCCGGACGTTTTCGGAAGGAGGCGTCTCTCTTTTTGCGATTGTTCAAGCGTCTTCGAACCGGCCGGAAGACGTCAGCGTATGGGTGATGGTCAATGGCAGGCTGACGGAGAAAGCCTTCATCCAGGCCTTGTTGACAGCGTCTGAAGCAAAGGCTGAGGCGTGTTCGGCTGAACGGGCAGACGGCGCTGAAACATTCGGAAACGATTTGCAGGAAGAGGCTGTCCTGATTGCGGCAGACGGGAGCGGGCTTGAGTTTGACAGCGCATTAAAAGCGTCTCCGCTCGGCGCTTTGATCAGCCGGAGCGTCTATGAGTGCACGGGGGAAGCGATCAGAAAGGGGAATGAACGATGAAGCTGTACACGAAAACGGGCGATAAAGGGAAAACACATGTGATCGGCGGGCGCGTTGATAAAGACGATGTCCGTGTGCAATGCTACGGGACTGTTGATGAACTGAACAGCTTTATCGGCCTCGCGCTTGCTGAGCTAGGCGATGAACGCTTCAGCGATATCAAAAGCGAGCTTTTAAAGATTCAGCATGAACTGTTTGACTGCGGCGGCGATTTGGCTTACGTTTCGCCGAATGGGGAAAAGAAGCTAAAGGAAGAAGCGATTGCGTTTTTAGAGGAACGGATTGATGCCTACTGCGATGAAGCGCCTGAGCTGGAAAAGTTCATCCTTCCCGGCGGCTCAAAAGCGGCGGCATATTTGCATGTCGCGAGAACCGTTGCACGACGGGCCGAGCGGCTGGCTGTCACGCTGATGAAAACGGCTGACATGCGCGAAACGCCGCTCCGCTATTTAAACAGATTATCGGATTATTTGTTTGCCGCAGCAAGAGTCGTCAATTTCAGGCTGGACATCAAAGATGTCGAATATGAAAGAAGCGCGACCGTTTTCAAAGGGTCCGGGAAACGAAAGCAATAAAGAGCCGGTGTTCCAGCTTTTTAGCGGAATCACCGGCTTTCTCTTTTTTTCATGGCTCTGCCAAAGGTAAATGTTAATATTTATAATAGGGTGGGAGTAAACATTCAGCATGTCACTATATGTATTTGAGAGTTTTAATAGTTTGCGTTTTATCAAGATTCAGTATTTAATGGTTCTTTAGGTAGCTTTGTCAGGAGGTATATATTGAAAAAACTTCGTGGAAAGAAAAGATACTTCCGCAATCTGTGGGAAGAAGTTAATAGTTATGACTTAAAACTCGATCATGAATCGTGGTTCGATTTTTGGCATATCCACCTTGATTTTTTTGGATTTGGAAATAATAGTAAGAAAATAAGAAGAGAGCATATTAAAGCTCATGTAGCTTTATACAATAGGTTACTACAGCAACTTGAAGCATTTGATATGCCTTATCAAACATGGATTTGTATTCACGAAAAAGACTCTTTTTCAGACGCCGTATATGTCCACACACCAAATCCAAACGATGACTACTTTCCTCATCAGATTGAAGAATTAGAGTGGAATTGTAAACTGCCAAATGCTTTTAAGGATTTAATTGACCTTGATCAATTTGATGTTGCTTATTATAAGTCAAAGTATGAAGAAGTCTATTTTATCCAGTCAAAAGAACAAGGTATTAAATTGTAAAGTTCAACTAATGAAAGTGATACAGGGAACCCTTTAAAATGACGGGCTCCTCATAATTTTCCATGTCAATGGCTGAAAAATCAGCTGATTGAAATCGGTGTATCACCTTCAATGACCCGCCTCAATTGATTCGGCATTGGAATCTGCCCATTTCTTCGTCAGAAGATAGATTGGGAAAATACTGCTGAATGGTATGAAACAAGGATGATCAGCCGTTTTCGGCAGGGGAAAACGGCTTTTTGTCGTAAACCTTTAAGTAAGCGTTTACATTAAAGGGGGAATGCAAAAAATGGACAACGGGGAAACAGCCGCCGTCCGTCTGACGGTTTCCAAAGATGGCGACGGGGCGTTCAAAACCGTGCAGGAAGCGGTTGATGCTTTACCGGAGTACAGCCGTGACCGAAAAGAAATCTTTATTAAAAAAGGCATTTATAAAGAGGTGGTCCACATTCCGGCGACAAAGCCGTTTGTCACTCTGATAGGCGAAAGCAAAACCGAAACCGTAATCACATATGACAATTACGCCGGAAAGGAGAAGGAGGGAGGCGGAAGGTACGGAACGAGCGGAAGCGCCACAGTCTTTATCTATGCTGATTGCGTCCAAGCCGAAAATATCACATTTGAAAACTCGTTCGATCGAACGAAAGTCGACACGGACGGTACGCAGGCGGTGGCCGTTTATGCCAAAGGCAACCGAATCGTTTTCAAGGATGCGAGATTTTTAGGGAGGCAGGATACGTTATTCGCAAATGACGGGACACAGTATTTTGACCGATGCTATATTGAAGGCGATGTCGATTTTATTTTCGGCGGAGCAAGAGCGGTCTTCGAGCATTGTCATATTCATAGCGCCGACCGCGGATCTTCCTCCAATAACGGCTATATCACCGCTGCAAGCACACACATCACAAAACCGTTCGGCTTTTTGTTCGCTGGCTGCACGCTCACAAGCGATGCGGCGGACGGAACGGTTTATCTCGGCCGCCCGTGGCACCCCGGAGGAGACCCTGACGCCATTGCGAGCGTTTTATATCAAAACTGCTCTTTAGGTGCTCATATTAAGCCGGAGGGCTGGACAGATATGTCCGGATTTTCGGCTGCTGATGCAAGGCTTTATGAATATCGGAACACAGGTCCCGGAGCCGTGCCTCATCAGGAGAGAAGCAGCTGTCCGATGAGGAGGCGTGGCGGAAAGCTGGACGATTGAAAACGTATTAGATGGCTGGAATCCGAAAATAGAATCATAGCCTGCCAAAGAGGAGCGGAGTTTTCGCTCCTCTTTGTTCGGTCTTACAGGAAATACGACTCTGGTCTGACGATAAAATCAATCTGTGACTCGTTTTGTCGAAGCCGGAATTTGACTATAGTGAATATATGATCTCGGAAAGGAGGAGCAGACATGAATGTAACAGGGAAATCAGTCATCGGCTTTTTATTGATCCTGTTTGGCATCTCGCTGTTTTTCGGAGGCGGCCAAATCGGAGGATTAATTGCAGGGGCAATCGGAGCTGTGCTTTTATTCTACGGAATCAAAAAATGGAATGACGACAGCCGGTTTGCCAGCATCATTTTGCTTATCATCGGCTTCATGTTTCTCGGAGGGGCGCTGCCGTTTTTGATAGGCGTCGCAGTCTCTGCTGCGCTGATTTATTTTGGCTGGAGCATGATGAAGCAGGGAGGCAAAAAAGAAGAGAGCGGATTTTATTCAGAAAACAGCAAGCCTTCCGCAGCTTCATACGACACCGGCTTTGATGCGGAATGGGAAGACTTTTTAAAAAAGAAACAATAACGATAAGGAGGAATCATGTAATGGCATTTAAAAGAATCAGAGACATGTTTGTCGCATCGATCAATGAAGGATTGGATAAAATCGAAAACCCGCGGGTGATGCTCAATCAATACGTTCGCGACATGGAAAACGACATTTCAAAGGCAAAACATACGATTGTCAAACAGCAAACGATCGCACAAAGCTTTAAAGGAAAATATGAAGAAGCCGACAAACTGGCAGCCAAGCGGAAAAATCAGGCGCAGCTTGCATTTGATGCAGGGGAAGAAGAACTTAGCAAAAAAGCTCTTTCAGAAATGAAGTATTTCGAACAAAAAGCGAAGGAATACAAAGAAGCATACGAGCATGCGCACAAGCAGCTCGCTGAATTGAAAGAACAGCTGCAGACGCTTGAGGTCAAGCTCCGCGATGTAAAGGACCGCAAACATGCTTTAATCGCGCGGGCAAACGCGGTGAAAGCAAAAGAGCATATGAACGCTTCCTTCAATAAAATCGACAGCGAAAGCGCGTACCGCGAATTTATGAGAATGGAAAACCGCATAGAAGAAATGGAGGCAAGGGTGAACAGCTATGCTGAGCTGTCTGCGTCTTCAGGCAGTCCGTACAGCCGCGTTGAATATGCAAAAGAGGTTGAAGAAGAGTTTGAAAAAATGCGCGCAAAAAAGGCCGGCCTCGAAAAACAGCCCGCAGCCGGAAATGAATAACCCGGGGCTTTAACAGCACCCTTTTAGCTTGGTGGAAGAGCGGTGCCCCCTGCCGTCTTCCCTTTTCACAATTTTTGATTTCTTTCAAGGACAACTTTCCTTATAATAAGGAGCATACACTTACTGCCGAAAGGATTTATACGAATGAAAAAAACGGTTGGCAAACTGATGATCATAGCCGGCATCCTGATTCTCGCCGCCTTGGCGTTTAACGGCGGCCGCGGCCTTTTCTTCAGCCCGGAGAAAACGCTTGATTCAGCCAGCGCTTCGCCAAAGAAAATCAAAAGCATCGACATCCGTTCGAACAGCGTCACGGTGACGGTTAAAGCGGAAAACCGCGCTGACATTGACGCTGAACTGTCGGGGGCAAACGCGCGGCTGAAATCGTCCGAGCGGGGAGATACGCTTGAGCTTTCCGTTCAGCAGGAGGGTTTCCGCTTCTTTTTCTTCCAAAAAAACGAACTGATTGTTAAAATCCCCAATGAATATCAGGATAATCTGTCCATTACATCCGGAAGCGGAAACGTAAAAATAAGCGGTGACGGTTTATCATTGCAAAAGGTATCCCTGAGCTCGGGAAGCGGCAGCCAGAGGATCGGCGATTTAGCAGCGAAGGAGCTTTCGGTAAGAGGAACATCGGGAAACATTCAGCTCGAAAACGTTGAAACGGAGAAAGCCGATGTTCGCTCAACATCCGGGAATACAACGCTTGATCGTGTCAAAGGAGAGTTCGCCGTCAAGCAGACGTCGGGCAGTTTGGAGGCTGATTTCTCAGCGGTTGATGCCCCTTTACGCATCAATCAGACCTCCGGAAATGTCAAGCTTGAGCTTCCTGATGACGCAGACATCAGACTGAAAGCAACACTGACGAGCGGTAACATCAAACATTCGTATCCGTTTGATCATACAGAAGGCGACAAACGGACGCTGATTGGAACAAAAGGAAATGGCAAGAATAACATTGAGATTTCGTCCACAAGCGGGAATGTATCGATTGATTAATTGGAAAGAGAGGGGGCCGGAGTCAGCATGCGTCTTACAAAAAAACAACTGATCGGATTGTTCATCGTTCTGTTCGGGATCAGCGTATTTTTACAAAACAGCGGGCTCGGCGACGCGTTGTTCTGGCCGCTCGCTTTTCTTCTTGCCGGATATTTTTTTCATAAAAGTTCACGCCGTTGGCTCGGCTCTGTCATGTATATTTTTGCGGGCTTTTTGCTTCTGAAAGAAATTTTCAGCATCACATTCAGCCTGTTCGGCTTCTTTTTTGCCGCCTTTTTAATTTATGCGGGCTACAGGCTTGTCACAAACCAGCCCGTTTTTGACCGCGATAAGCCTAAAGCGCATGAGAAAGAAAAGCTGGACGCCGAACCGCTGCGGCAAAAAAAGAGCGCCGGCCAGCGCAGCTTTTTCTTCGGTGATGTCAAATACATGAAAAAGCCTTTTGATTTAAACGATTTGAATATTTCCGGCTTTATCGGGGACGTCAAAATCGATTTGTCCAAAGCGATCATTTCAGAGGGCGAAAATACGATCGCCATCACGGGGCTGATCGGCGATGTCGACATCTACATCCCGTCGGATCTTGACGTCTCTATCAGTTCTTCGGCGTTTATCGGTGACATCGATATCATCGGGGAGAAAAAAAGCGGCTTCGGCAACCAAATTTACACCGAGTCTAAATATTACGAGCAGTCGGCAAGACGGGTAAAGATCTCGATTTCCCTGTTTATCGGCGATGTGGATGTGCGGTTCATATGAAAACGAACAGGCTTGCAAATATTCAATGGCGTTCCGTCCGTTTGTCCATGGGTGTCAGCTTCACGATCTTTCTTGCGGTATTGGGATTCATGCTCTTTTATTATCAGCTCGACCCGCGGGTGCTCATCGCTTCGAGATGGTTCGGCATCCCGTTTATCATTTTGCTTTTGTTGATCAGCGCCGCCGTCGGGTTTGGCGCAGGGTATGTGTTTGGCAACAGGCTGAAAAAGCGCCTCGAAAAGTTGATCGAATCGATTTTAAAGTATGAAAACGGCAATTTCGCATACCGCATTCCATCAATGGGCGAGGATGAAATCGGGCTCGCCGCCGATCAGCTCAATGAAATGGCCGAACGAATCGAACGGCAGGTCGCTTCACTGCAAAAGCTGTCAAACGAAAGGGCCGAATGGCAGGACCAGATGAAAAAATCCGTTGTGTCAGAAGAGCGGCAGCGTCTTGCGCGGGAACTGCACGATGCCGTGAGCCAGCAGCTTTTTGCGATTTCGATGATGACCTCCGCCATACTGGAAGGAATCGCCGCTTCGGCTGATGAAAAACTCGCGCAAAGGCTGAAAATGGTCGAAAAAATGGCGGCCGACGCTCAGAGCGAAATGAGAGCCCTGCTTCTGCACCTCAGGCCCGTTACGCTTGAAGGTAAAGGCTTGAGGGAGGGGCTCAGCGACCTTTTGAACGAATTCAAAGCAAAGCAGTCGATGGATATCGACTGGGAAATCGAGGATACAGGAAAGCTTCCAAAAGGTGTAGAAGATCATTTGTTCAGAATCGTTCAAGAAGCGCTGTCAAACGTTTTCAGGCATTCGAAGGCGACGAAAGTCTCCGTCAGGCTGCTCCTGAGAAACCGGCAGCTTCAGCTGAAGGTCATTGATAATGGGGAAGGGTTTCAAATGGACTCCATTAAAACGTCTTCGTACGGATTAAATTCGATAAAAGAGAGGGCCAGCGAGGTCGGCGGGGTGGCGGAAATTATATCTTTTGCGGGAAAAGGGACGCAAGTTGATGTGAAAGTTCCGATTTTTGATCAAGGAAAAGGAGAGAATCAAGGTGATTCGAGTACTGCTGATTGACGATCATGAAATGGTAAGAATGGGGCTTGCAGCTTTTTTGGAATCCCAGCCGGATATCGAGGTGATCGGAGAAGCTTCGGACGGCAGGCGCGGTGTTGAGCTGGCGGTTGAGATGAAGCCCGACGTCATTTTGATGGATCTTGTGATGGAGGGAATGGACGGGATTGAAGCGACAAAGGAAATCTGCAGACAGCTTTCCGCCCCGAAAATCATCGTGCTGACAAGCTTTATCGATGATGATAAAGTTTATCCGGTCATCGAAGCCGGTGCCTTCAGCTATTTGCTGAAAACGTCGAAAGCCGGCGAAATCGCAGATGCGATCAGGGCGGCCAACAATGGAGAACCGATGCTTGAAGCCAAGGTGGCGGGAAAAGTGTTATCAAAGCTGAGGCATTCTTCGAACGAGACACCGCCGCATGAATCATTGACGGCAAGAGAAATGGAAATCCTCAAACTTGTGGCAGAGGGGAAAACAAACAAGGATATTGCAGACGAATTGTTTATCACCATTAAAACGGTGAAAACCCATGTGACAAACATCCTGTCCAAGCTTGAGGTCGATGACCGGACGCAGGCCGCCGTTTACGCCCACCGAAACAAGCTTGTTCAGTAGCAAAAACGAGAAAAACAGCTTTCGTGTGAAAGCCGTTTTCAGCCGTTCCAATATTTGCGGTCATCAGTCTTGTGAAGTGCGAAAGAATCCGATCCGAAATGTTCGCCGGTTTGTTTCGCCGGCCGGCTCAATTCAGCTTGATTCTCTTCCTCCGGCGCGGTGCCGCCTTTTTGGAAAATGGAATCGAGTTTTTCGGCCAGGACCGCATTGTTCTTTTCCTGCAATTCGATCAGCTTGCTGATGCCGAGCAAAATAAATCCGCCGATGACGCAAAAAGCCGGAGTTGAGAGGTACGAGCCGACCGTAAAGAACAGCATCGACCGGGAATCCTCCATAAATGGATCATATGCGATATCATTGATTATCAAGCCGGACAGAATGATTGCCGCCGCAATCAGGACAATGCCTGTCACCTGCAATATCCGCTTCAAGCTCATCACCCTTTCAAAAACATTTTAACAGAAAAGCGAGCGCCTATCTTTTTTTCGTCGCTCCTTTCGTGCCAAAGTCCTGGATGATTGCTTTAATATGATAGTCGATGTCGGCTTCCGAGAATTTCTCGTCCCAGCGGTATTTATCTTTTTGCCATTCCTTCGGATAGTTGATGCGGGCGTATTCGGCAAGCTTGGTGACATCCGTTTTTAAATCATCCTGCAAACGATGGAGCAGCCTGCTGACCCGCTGGTGGATGTCTTTTTCAATCGCTTTTTCAATGGCATTGATATAGGATTCATTGAAAGAATCCTCGCTTCTGTACCAATCTTCTGACAGCCTTCCTTTGATCTCCGAGTGAATGTCAAATTTGTATTTTCCGTTTTTCCTCGTTGTATGAATCCGGTGATTCATCGAAAATATTTCATACGAAAAAAGATGCCCTTTGTGCCTGGAGTCGATGACTCCGCCGTTTACTCTGCCGATCAGCAAATTCAGCGCTTCAATATCAGAGGATGATATATCGGCGTAATACCGGTTTTTTTTAATGACCGATCCGCCGTCAACCTGGATCTGACCGCCTTTTTCGACGACTCTAGGCATGATGAAAGACAGGCCCATCTGCATTCTGATTGAAATATCCCCCAATGTAACCGGCTCGAGCAGCTTGATGGTCGACGCCCTGTTTTCTGAGACATTATGGATGATTTCAGAAGCGGGGTCTCCCGAATCATCAATGTTCAAAAGCTTGCTCGGCGATCCTGGCGTAATATAGACCTCGCTGCTTCTCCGTAGGCTGTTGTCCCTGATGAACTGATTGATTAAGGCGTCAAGGGCAATATCCGACACGAGTTTTTCCGAAAAAATGATGACCTGGAGGTGCTGCGAGAAAACAGGGAAAACTTTTAAGGCTGTTGACCGGATCGTTTGATGAATCGTAGTCCCGGAAGTTGACACGACTTTGGTCGGGTCCTCGCTGCCCGCATTTTGGCCGATCTTTTTCGGAACGAGGATCTGGTACGATAACTTTACCTTTTTATCTCCCTCGCCTTTATCAACGCCAAGGCCGATGGCGATGCTAAACTTTTCGATCTGCCGGCTGTCCCAGCAGCCCGTCAGCAAGAGCAGCAGGGACAGCACCGCCAATATCCCCTTTTTTTTCACGATGCTTTAAACCTCCTTTTAGCGGCGACGAGCAAAAAGATCAGGATCGGAAGCACGCAAAACACGATGAGAAAGATGTATCCCAAATAATCGCTGAACACGATAACGTAATTGCCGTCTTTCAGCAAAATCGATATAAGGAACGTAATCGCCCCGACGAATAAAACGTTTTTCTTAATGGACCATCCGAATATATTTTTAAAGCCTGACGCCGCAAAATAGGTATAGACGACATATGTTGTGTAAAATTGAATCGTCCATATGACGAGCAAAAAGGATTCGAACCTTTCGATGAAAATGCCCTGGATTTCAAACGACTGGAACAAGGAGATCGTCGGCCAGATCATCGTCATGACCTCAGACGCGGTCATCGCTCCTACGACCACACAGAACGTTAAAATATACAATATAACCGGAATGCTGAATCCGATGACAGAAGCTTTGAACAGTTTTTTCTTATTTCTGAGGTATTTGGGCAAAAACATCATTAATTCGACACCCAAAAAGGAAACAGAGACAACCGTCAAACCGTTTTTGACCGGACCGAGCCCAAGTCCGAGGACAGGTCTTAAATTATTGATTTGAAACATCTTTAAACTCAAGCCATAAACGGTAAGAAGAATGACGAGGGTGATAATGAGAAAAAACGGGAAAATTTTCGCCATGTCGCTGATCCCGCCGATGATCAAATAGATCGCGCAAATGATAAAAGCAAAAATCGTCACGCCCATCGGGGTTAACTCGAGAAGAAAAAATTTCACCATCTCGGCCATCGCTCTTGCTTCAAAGCTGGCCACCCCTATGAAATAGAACACGATCAGGAGGTTGAGAATATTTCCGATCAGCGCGCCGCAGCCCTCTTTTGTGTAATCAAAAAAAGAATCGACATTGTGCGTTTTGACGATTTTGGCGTTGATGTAGATGATAAGAAGAAAAACAAGGCCTTCAAAAATGATGACAATCCAGCCGTCGGGGGAGAGCATTTCCCGCGTCAGCGCTCTCGGGAGCGTCAGCAGGCCGGCGCCCAGCATCGTATTTGTAATAATGGCAGCGCCTTCATACCCGCTTATCCGTTGCTGTTGATTTTTTTGAGCCATGATTGTCATTCACCTCGCGATTCTTTATTGGTAGCCGGATGATGGCTTCATCCGAACGCTTTAAGCTGAAAAAGTTATTCGGGTTAAAATACGGCATGCCGAAGCTTCTCTGCCTGACCAAATGGGTGAAAATGACGAGCATGACCAGGATGATCCCGAAGAGTCCAAGTACTGCTGCGACCAGCATGGACAAAAAGCGCAATACCCGAAACGACAGACCCATGCCGTATTGCGGAACCGTAAACGATGCAAGGGCGATGATGCTGACGATGATGACCATGACAGAGCTGACGATGTTGGCTTCGACCGCAGCCTGGCCGATGACCACACCTCCCACCAAACCGATCGTCTGCCCCAGCGGACTTGGAAGACGCAAGCCTGCTTCACGCAAAAGTTCAATCGTTACTTCCATGATCAGCGCTTCAAGGAGCGGCGGAAATGGCACGTTTTCCCGGGTGCTGGCGATGGTAACAGCCAAAGCCGTCGGCAGCATGCCCTGGTGAAACGAGACAAGAGAAATGTAAAACGCCGACAAAAACAGCGTGATAAAAATCGAACTGAAGCGCAAAAGTCTGATCAGGGACGTGGCGATCCATCTCTCATAATAATCGTCCGGAGACTGCATCACCATGCCGAAGGATGCCGGAACGATCAAGGCATATGGCGAATGGTCGATAAAGACGGCGATCCTTCCGTTTAACAGGGCGGACGACACTTTGTCCGGCCGTTCGGTGTTTTGGATCTGAGGAAAAGGCGAATATTTGTTATCTTCGATCAATTCCTCAAGGGCTCCTGAGTCTTGAATGTCATCAGGCCTCACTTTTTTCAGACGCTTTTTCAGCTCCGATAAAATCGACTCATCCGCTTTGTTGTTGAGGTATAAAATCGTTGCTTTTTTATACTTGCTTTTTCCGATCGGAAGCTTTTCAACGGTCAGATCGTGATCGGGGACGCGCTGTCTGATCAGCGCCACATTTGTATCTGTATCCTCGATAAAACCGACTTTCGGACCTCTTACGACATTTTCGGTTTTCGCCTCTGATAAGCTTCGTTTCTTTTTTTCTGCGGTCGGGAGCATAAAAACGGTATTGATCCCGTTCACGAGGAGGATGCATTGGCCGTGAAAAAGCTTATTAAGCGCAGACTCAACCTTGTAGACCGGTTCGGCATTCAGCTTGTTCAGCTCTGCGGTAACGTCTTCCAATGATAGGGATTTTTCATCTTTGCAAAGCATCTTGGCGGCTTTTTGCAATTTCGCTTCGTCGCTCAATTCCTTGAAATATAAAAAATAAAAAATGACTCCGTTTTTCAGCATTTTTTTATTTTGAACGAGGTCGTCGTTATGTTCGACGTGTGGAAGAAGCAATGCGAGATTTTCATGGATGTGATCCTTGAATTCCGACTGGTTCACGCTGACCACCTGCCCTGTAAGTTTCTGAATTTGGATATAGGTTATCTTTTCCTGTAAAAAAAACAATATACTGTGTTACAGTAGTGTTTGGCGAAATTTTCATTACAACAGAGACGGAGTGAGGCAGTTGGCGCAAATCAGATTAACGGGGAAGCAGGATGAAATCGAAAGCATCATCCGCTCTTTTTCCAAACATTATGACGTGTCATATGTATCAAAGGAGTACGGAAAGACAAACCCTAAATATAAATACAAAAAAGATTCGCGTGTTTATATTGAGCTAAAATTAAAATAAAGCTAAAATTTAAATAAGAGGGTTTTTTTAAGTTTTATCGAAAGTAAGAGGTAGACTAGAGAAGGAAGGGATACATAGTGGATTACAGAATTGAAAAAGATACGATGGGTGAAGTCAAGGTACCTGCCGACAAGTTTTGGGGAGCCCAAACGCAGAGAAGCAAGGAGAACTTCAAAATCGGATCTGAGAAAATGCCGCAGGAAATTGTGTATGCGTTTGCAATTTTGAAAAGGAGCGCTGCTCTTGCGAATGAAAAGCTAGGAAATCTCGAAAAGGAAAAGGCAGAAGCGATCGTTTCCGTCTGCGATGATATTTTAGAAGGAAAATACGACAGCCACTTTCCTCTTGTCGTGTGGCAGACGGGAAGCGGAACGCAGAGCAACATGAACATGAACGAAGTGGTGGCGAACAGGGGAACTGCATATTTGCAGGAAAAAGGCTCAAGCTTGAAAATTCATCCGAACGATGATGTCAACCGCAGCCAAAGCTCCAACGATACGTTCCCGACGGCGATGCACGTCGCAGCCGTTTTAGCTGTTTACGACAAGCTGGTACCGGCGATCGACCGCCTGAGAAACACGCTGAATGAAAAAGCGGAAGCGTTTCAGGATATCGTGAAAATCGGCCGCACCCACTTGCAGGATGCGACACCGCTCACGCTCGGACAGGAGATCAGCGGCTGGGTCTACATGCTTGACCGCTCAAAAGAAATGATTCTAGAAGCCACGGAAAAAATCCGCGAACTCGCTATCGGAGGAACCGCAGTCGGAACAGGAATCAACGCCCATCCAAAATTCGGGGCCGCTGTGGCCGAAGAAATCAGCAGCCTGACAGGTCAGACGTTCAGAAGCTCGCCTAATAAATTTCATGCGCTGACAAGCCATGATGAACTGACACACGTTCACGGCGCACTAAAAGCGCTTGCGGCGGATCTGATGAAAATCGCCAATGATGTCAGATGGCTTGCAAGCGGGCCGCGCTGCGGAATCGGCGAGCTGACGATTCCTGAAAATGAGCCGGGAAGCTCCATTATGCCGGGTAAGGTTAACCCTACACAAAGCGAAGCGCTGACAATGGTGGCATCACAGATCATGGGGAATGACGCGACGATCGGATTCGCGGCAAGTCAGGGCAACTTTGAATTAAACGTATTCAAGCCAGTGATCATTTACAATTTCCTTCAATCGGTCCAGCTTCTCGCTGACGGCATGAACTCTTTCCACGATAAATGTGCAGTGGGCATTGAGCCTCATCGTGAGACGATTCAAAAGAACCTGACCAATTCGCTGATGTTAGTTACGGCTTTAAACCCGCACATCGGCTACGAAAATGCAGCAAAAATCGCGAAGCTTGCCCATAAAGAAGGGCTGACGCTGAAAGAAGCCGCCCTTAAGCTCAATCTGTTGACAGAAGAGCAGTTTGACGAAGTAGTCAAACCGGAAGAAATGGTCAAGCCTAAAGCATAAACGAAAACGGCCGCACAATTGCGGCCGTTTTTCCTGTTCCTGCCGGCCGCACGGAATTCAGGAAGACCTTTTGACAAGGCGGTCGAGCTTGTCCGCTTCTTTACGAAGCGCTTCACATTCCTTTATATTCAGCAGCATTCCTTTGATGATCGCATTTTTCGGCTGCCGTTTCTTCAGCTCGTCCTCCAGTATGTCAAGGCTTTCCGTCAGATCGCCCGGGGGAGAGCCGTTAAAGTGTTTGTCCGCTTTGATCCGCATTTCTTTAATGAGCGCTTCTTTCAGGGGATCGAACGTATAAAACGGGCCGAACCACTCGTCCGCTTTTTCGATGGAAATCAGGGATTTTTCTTTCCGCTTCATCATCCCATTCGCAAGATCATCGAGGCGGTTCAATATATGTCCGGCAAGCGTATGCAGATCAAAAGAGTGATGCAGCAAAATCATCAATTCAAGATAGACTTCGCTCATTCCGCTGATCATAAAGCACAGCTCGGCGCTGTACGGATCGATGTCCTTTCCGTATATGTTCCGGATGTTTTCGATATGGAGCCTGAGGGTGGCCGAGCGCATTTTTTTGGCAAACGCTTCAATTTCTCCATTCACAGGAAGCGGCCGTTCCACGAATTGCATCTGAATAAACTCTTTATGTTCGAGAATATTTTCAAAAAAAACGATGAGCTGCTTTCGGTAAGCATCGCGAGGGTTGTCATTTTCCGTCTGAATTTTATGGATGCGCGTAAACACTTTGTCATAGTAATAGTGAAGCACCGAAAGGAGAAGCGCTTCCTTCGATTTGAAATAGATGTAAAAAGCGCCTTTTGAGATTTGGCATTCCTTCGCAATTTCTTGAACTGAAGTTGAATTATAGCCTTTTTTGGCAAAAAGTTTAATCGCTGTTTCAATAATGGCTTTCTCTTTTTGTTTCACGTCTTTCACCTTCCCGAAAGGTTGCCGCCTCCGTTTTTTGCGGGCGCACGGTCTGACTGGCGGGTCAATTCTTTTGTCCCGTTAAATTTTTAACTAGATTGTAACTTGTTTTTTTGTTTGATATTATTTATATTATAAAGTAAGGTGACCGAGTGGTCAAAAATATGCTGAGAAAGGGTGAAGTTTGTTGAAAGAAATCGATGAAATGATCAGCCGACTGCGCAGCCGGGGCATTAAAGTGGACAAGGTCAAATACCCTAAACACATACTGACGGAAAAGAAATGGCTAAAGCAGCCGAAGAAAGCGGTTAAACCGAATTACCGCGATTTTAACGGCTATTCGTTTATATAGAAAAAAGACTGCAGCTGAAACTACAGTCTAATTTCTTGGAACGGATATTGAGTAACATACGCCTGTTTGATCATTCCGAATGGTCATATCGGCATGATGGAGCGTCAAAATTCGTTTAACGATGCTGAGTCCGATGCCGAATTCGCCTTTCTTCCCTTTATTAAAAGGCTCGTACAGGCTCGAAAGCATCTCTTCTTCGATGTGTGGTCCATCATTTCTAATCGTGATCATGATCTGTTTTTTCGTCGATTTGACGGTGATTTCGATGAACGTTTCCGCATAGCGGATTTGGTTTTCAAGGACGTTTTCCAACAGCTTGCTCCATTGTTCCTGATCACCAGTCATTACTGTTTCCTCTTCAAGATCAATCTTCCAGTCAAGCTCTTTTTTAGACCATCTTAAACGTTCGACCACTTCTTCAATGACCTCTCGAATATTAAACGTTCCGTAATGTCTTTCCTGTTTTAATAAATAATCCAGCTTCGTCAGGTAAAGCAGATCTTTAATCTTCTTTTCAAGCTTTTCAGCTTCGCCTTCGATGACTTGAATCGTATTTTCAAGGTCTCCTTTAGGATAAATGCCGTCTTTGATCGACTGTGTATAGCCGCGGATGACCATGACGGGCGTTTTCAAGTCATGTGAGATGTTTTGCAGAAGCGTGCGCTCTGTTTCATCTTTTTGAATCAGCTTTTGGCGCATGTCCTCAATGGTATGGGCGAGCTTTCCGATTTCGTCTTCCCTGTCGACGATGACCGGATCATCCCAGTCCTGTTTGGAAATCCGCTTGACGTGTTTTTCCAGTGTGACCAGCGGCCTTGACAAATATTTCGCCAGCCATATGGACGGAATCCAGCTCAGCAGAATGACGACGGCAAGAATGAAAAAAAGCTGTTTAAACAGCGTGTATGATAAGTCGTCCCGATAGGAATCAAGCGCATAGGACAATAAAAGAAACGTCTCGTCCTGGGTGCTGATTTTTTTCAGGACAAAGAAGATGTGCTGGCCGTTGACGGTCTCCGAATACCTTTTGGATGATGAGGGCTGTTTTTTCGCCAGTTTCTGCACTTTTGAGATAAAGGAGTCCGGCAGAATTTGCGGATTTTGATAGACGGCTCCCTTTTCAGGCAGCAGGACGTGCTGGACATAGCGGTTTGCGCTTCGCGAGTTTCCACCAAAGCCTCTGTCGGGCGAGTCGGAAAATCCGTATTGTGTCAGGACGTGCTGTTCGTTTTCAATGTTTGTGTAGATCTCATTCGTAAAAAAGTTGCGTAATGTGTTAGAAAAAAGAAACATCAGCAAAATCGAAACGGTTAATAGAATTCCGCAGATGACCGTCCAGATTTGGAAGGCGAGCGATTTATTTTTCATGATTTCAACATCCTGTATCCAAATCCGTAAATGGTTTCTACTTTCAGATCAGGCATTTTTTTGCGCAGCCTTCTGACCAGATCGTCAACGACGCGGTCTGTTCCGAAGTAATCCTCTCCCCAGACATGTGTCAGAATATCTTCCCTTGAGAAGGCCCGGCCCTGATTGTTCATGAAAAGGAGCAGCAGATCGAATTCCTTTGACGTCAGACTAATCTTCCTGTCATCTTCATACACTTCCCTCAAGCTTTCGAACACCTGGTACTTGGCAACGGACAACCCTTTTTTATGATCCGGCGCGTCTTCTTTATAGATCAGCTTAAGAAGCTTTTGAACGCGGATGATCAGCTCCCGCGGAAGAAAAGGCTTTGATATATAATCGCTGCTGCCCAGTTCAAGACCGAGCACTCTGTCGATGTCCGCATCACGGGCTGAAATGAAGATGACCGGGACGTCGGGATCTGCATTTTTTATTTCTTTTATTAGCGCATAGCCGTCGATATCTGGTAACATAATATCGAGAATCCATAAATGAGGTGACTGGCCGATGTGCTGTCTGGCGCTTTCACCGTTTAGAAAAGACGTGACATGCCAGCCTTCACTCTCTAAATACTTCGTCAGCAGTTCATTTAAATTCTCTTCATCTTCAACTAGATAAATGGTGTATGACAAGGGGTTCACATCCTTTCTACGTCATTATACTAGTTTTAACATAAGTCTGGTCGATTTTCATAATTTCACATATTCTTTTCATTTTTATCCCACAATGTTTGGCTAGGATGCTGATAAGGGAAGAAAGGAAAATTGTAATTGTGAAAATATAAGGCCGGGTGTCTCTTTTTTGCGCGTGTTAAAGCTTTCTGCCATTTTCGGGTAGTTGAAGATAAGAAAAACAAAGGAAGTGTACGCTTATGGATGTTAGACGCGATGACGAACGCAAAAGAGAAAATGAACAGCCATTGCAAGAAGAGGCGAAAATACCGCAAACGGCAAGTTCCGAAGCGCAAGAACCGGAGCAGCCGATAAAGAAGCCCGAGCTGATTATGAAACAGGATACAGATGAACAGTCAGATAATATGTATAAAGAAACGGCGGCAGCATTGGAAAACGCAAAGGAAACAAGAACGGCAAAAGAAAAGCGGCGCAAGGCTTCATGGCTGAGCCCGATTTTGGGAGGCATCATCGGGGGCGGCCTCGTCCTCGGCATTTCGCCGTATCTGCCGGTCGATAAACATAACGATGCCGTCAACGAAAGCCAGACGGAACCGAAACAATCGCAAAATTTTTCGACAAAGCCCGTGACAGATGCCGATAATGTTCCGGATATGGTTGAGGATTTGGAGTCGACGATCGTCGGGGTTTCCAATATTCAAACGAGCTTCGGTTTTTCAGATGATGACGTGGAAGAAAGCGGAACAGGATCAGGCGTCATCTTTAAAAAAGACGGAAAAAAAGCTTACATCATCACGAACAACCATGTTGTTGAAGGGGCCACAAAGGTGACCATCTCTTTATACAACGGGAAAACGACGGATGCGAAAATCATCGGCAGCGATGCCTTAACAGACTTGGCTGTTTTGGAGATTAGCAGCAAAGGGATTGATAAGGTTGCAAGTTTCGGAGATTCCTCAAAATTGCGCGCCGGCGAAAAAGTAATCGCGATCGGGAATCCTCTCGGCCTGCAATTTTCGCGAACGGTTACAGAAGGAATCATCAGCGGCGTCAACCGGACGATCGAAGTGTCGACGTCTGAAGGGAAGTGGGATATGAATGTCCTTCAGACAGATGCCGCGATTAATCCGGGGAACAGCGGCGGACCTTTGATCAACAGCAGCGGGCAGGTCATCGGCATCAACAGCTTAAAGATCAGCCAAACCGGCGTTGAATCGCTTGGTTTTGCCATTCCGAGCAATGACGTTGAGCCGATCGTCGATCAGCTGCTGGACAAAGGAAAAGTCGTACGGCCGTTTTTAGGCGTTCAAATGATCGATATGCAGCAGGTTCCTGAGCAATACCAGCAAAATACGCTCGGCCTCTTTGGCGACCAGCTGAATAAAGGCGTGTACGTCGACAAAGTCTCGCCTGGATCGCCGGCTGCTGACGCAGGAATGAAAGCCGGTGACGTCATTGTGAAAATGAACGGTAAAAGCATTGAAGCGACTTCTGATTTGAGGAAGATTTTATACACCGAAGCGAAAGCGGGAGATACGGTCTCGTTTGAGGTTCTGAGAAAAGGAAAAGAAAAAACGCTGAAAGCAAAGCTTACGGAAAGCAAATCATAATATTGAAAGCCATGGCAGCTGTTTGCCATGGCTTTTTTGTTATTCACCCAAAAATGAAGAAAGCATCCAAATTTGTTTATCAATTTCCTCAGTTAAGCCGATATAAAGGTCAGCGGTGGCATTGTCTGATTTTTCTTCCGCAAGCCCGATAATATGTTCGATTTCCTTGCGGATTTGGCGGTAATCGCTGACAAGCGCGGAAACCATGTCAGACGCCGTTTTTTCTGTGCCTGCCTCTGAGATGGTGCCGTGATCAAGGTATTCTTTCATTGATGCGAGCGGCTGTCCGCCGATAGCTAATAATCGTTCAGCGACAACATCGGCCGTTTCTGCAGCATGGTTGTAAAGTTCTTCGAATTTTTCGTGAAGCGTGAAGAACTGCGGTCCTTTTACATACCAGTGAAAGCGGTGAAGCTTCGTATAGAGGATGAACCAGTTTGACAAATTCGTGTTTATTGAGTTTTCAAGTACCGGATTTTGCTGTTTTAATTGTTGAGAGATCATGTAATTTCCTCCTCGTGTTTTTCATTTGTTAATTACATTATAACGAATATAAAATTAAAATCAATACTAAATTATAATTATTTTAAATAACATTTTTGATCGAGCTTTTTGCTGACGGCCCGCTCCCAAAAACGCCACGGTAGGAAAGAATGCAAAAAGATCAGCAGGCGGACGCCTTTGCCGATCGGATAACGGAGTTTTTTCAGCCGCTTTTTCAAAGCGAGACTGCCGATCAGCCCTGCCACTTCTTCCGGGTTTCCGTAATCGCTCCGGCTGTCGGCGATGTAGGCTGAGATTCGTTCAAAGTATGGGCCGTATTTCGAATCAGGCTTAGGGAAAGCGACGTGCTCCGTCAAGGAGGTATCCCAAATTCCCGTCCGGTATGAGCCCGGCTCAACGACGGCAACGTCAATGCCGAAAGGTCTGAGCTCAAGGCGAAGGCTTTCGGAAAATCCTTCAACCGCGTGTTTTGAAGAAGCGTAAGGCGAGAAAGCCGGAAAAGCGATCCGTCCGCTTATACTGCTGACATTGATGATTTTTGCCCCGGCGTTTTTTTTCATATGAGGGAGGACGGCTTTGGTCACTGCGATGAGGCCGAACACATTTGTTTCATATTGGTTGCGGTAATCGGACAATGACAAATCTTCGGTAAATCCTCCGTAAGCCGTTCCCGCATTGTTGACGAGAAGATCAACTGCTCCGTACTCCTTCAGCTTGTCTGAGAATGATGCGACCGATTGTTCTTTTGTTACATCCAGCTCCATCACCGCAATTGAAGTTTCGGCATTGTGGGCTGTAATCTGTTGTTTTAATGCTTCGGCTTTTTCGGGATGTCTCACCGCCGCAATGACAAAATGCGTGCCGGCGAGCTTCAAAGCGGTCAGCAGTCCGATTCCGCTGCTTGCCCCTGTTACGATTGCAGTTTTATTTTTCAATGAAGTTCCTCCGTTCGAATGCTTATTGACTAATACCCCTTGCAGGGGGAAATAAATCGTTGCTAAAATTTTAAAGACCTATTTTTCAAAAAAGTAAAGCAAGGTGAGACGATGGACGTCAAATTAACCTTCCTGCTTCTTATTGTACTATGCCCGGCACTGTTTTTTCATGGTTCGGCAAAAGCCGCCGAAAAGCACATGAAAAGCGTTTCCGCTATTTTGATCGATGAGAAGTCGGGACAGGCCATTTATGAAAAAAACAGCCGCAAAAAAATGTATCCGGCCAGCATCACAAAAATCGCCACGGCGATTTATGCGATTGAGAAAGGAAATTTGAAGGATAATGTTAAAATCAGCAAAAAAGCTGCTGAAACGGAAGGGACAAGCGTTTATTTGGAGAAAGGGGAAATCGTCCCGCTAAGGACGCTGCTTCAGGGGCTGCTGATGAATTCCGGAAACGATGCCGGAACGGCGATCGCTGAACACATGAGCGGAAGCGTTGAACGGTTTGCCGGCGATTTGAACGCCTTTGTTGCAGAGCGGGCCGGCGCGGTCGATACACATTTCACGAATCCTCACGGGCTGTTTGACAAAAATCATTACACGACAGCCGCAGACATGGCGAAAATCACGGCATATGCCATGAAAAACGAGACGTTTCGGGTGCTTTTTTCAGAAAAGGAGACAGCCTGGCACGGCAAGACGTGGGATACGACGCTGAAAAACCATCACCGGATGCTCACCGGAGAAATTCCGTACAAAGGGATTACAGGGGGAAAAAACGGATTTGTGAATGAATCAAAGCATACGCTTGTGACGACGGCCGCGCGCGGTGAGCTTCACTTGATCGCCGTTGTGATGAAGGCCGATGATCAAAAGACGATGTACGATGACACAAAAACGCTGCTGGATAAAGGATTCAGCGGCTTTGAAACGGTTGCATACGAAAAGGGCAGACAGTTCACAGATCAAGACGGCGTACGGCATAAGCTGACGGAGCCTTTATTTGTTACGAAAAAGAAGGGGGAAGCGCTGAAGGAAAAGCTGGGAAGCGACGGAGCCCTGAAAATTGAAGGGGAAGACGGCAGACTGATTCGCTCCCTGCAAATCGCTGAAAAACCTGAAGGCGATGACCGAACCGGCGGCATTGCAGGCGCACGGGATGAACAGCCGCTAAGCGCCGGATTGTTCCTGTTTTTGCTCGGGCTATTTGGGCTTATCACAACAAGCTATGCGGTGAAACGGCTGCGGCGGCTTTAGAAGCTGGAGCCGTCTTTTTTTACCCGTGCAGGTAAATTTATCTTATAATGGAATCATTACGAAAAAAGGGGGACTGGTCATGGCTTTACAGCATCTTAAGGATACGTGGGATCTCGACGTCTTTTTTAAAGGGGGAAGCGATTCCCCGGCTTTTCAAGCATATTTAAAGGAGATTAAAACCTTGATTTCTTCTTTTAAGGAGAAAGCCACTGCTTTGGACGGAGCGAAAGCGGAGTCCGGCAGAATAAAAGACGCGATCGAACTTTTTGAGACGATCGATGTGAAAATCAGGCAGTCAAACGCATATGTCGGCTGTCTGCAAGCACAGAACATGACAGATTTAAAAGCGAACGCCCTCAATTTTGAAGTAACCCGGCTGAATGCGGATTTCCAAAAGGTTCTGGTCATTTTCGACAACAAGCTTGCCGCTATAAATGAAGCCCTTTGGGAAAAGGTTCTCAATGATTGTTCAGACATCGCTTTTGTTTTAAATGAGAGAAGATCGAGGGTGAAAGAAAAGCTCGGCGCAAATCAGGAATCGCTGATCGAAGGCCTTGCCGTCGACGGATATCATGCGTGGGGAGATTTATACAACAGCATCATCGGCCAAATCCAGATTCCTTATGAAGAGGACGGAGAAACGAAAATCCTCTCGGTCGGGCAGGCGAACAACCTGACATCCAAGCCGGACAGGAAGATCCGCAAATCCGTATCCAAAAATCTTGACCATGCATGGGAGCAGCACGCAGACCTTTTCAGCAGCACGCTCAATCATCTGGCTGGTTTCAGGCTGAATGTGTACGAGGCGAGAGGCTGGGAAGATGTGCTGAAGGAGCCGCTTGAAATCAACCGGATGAAACGGGAAACCCTTGATGCGATGTGGCAGGTCATTATCGACCATAAGCAGCCGTTTGTCGATTATCTCAAGCGGAAGGCTTCCCTTCTCGGTTTGAAGAAGCTGGACTGGTTTGATGTCGATGCACCGCTCGGTTCGGCTGCAAAGGAATATTCATATGACGAGGCGGCCAATTTTATTACCGAGCAGTTTGAAACGTTTGGCAAAACGCTTTCTTCATTTGCAGAAAAAGCGTTCAAAGACAGATGGATTGAGGCGGAAAACAGAGGAGGCAAACGGCCTGGCGGCTTTTGCGCCAACTTTCCGGACAGCCGCCAATCGAGAATTTTTATGACTTATTCCGGAAGCGCCTCTAACGTGTCAACCCTCGCCCATGAGCTAGGCCATGCTTTTCATCAGGAAGTCATAATGGACGTAAGGCCGATGAACAGGGCGTATGCGATGAATGTGGCGGAAACCGCTTCAACCTTTGCGGAGATGATCACAGCCGATGCCGCTTTGCAACAGGCTGATTCAGAGGAAGAAAAACTCGTCCTCCTTGAGGATAAAATTCAGCGCAGCGTCGCCTTTTTCATGAATATACACGCAAGGTTTTTATTTGAAACCCGATTTTATGAAGAGCGCAAAAACGGCGTCGTTTCCGCCGGCAGATTGAACGAGCTCATGGAAGAGGCTCAAAGGGAAGCATTCTGCGGGGCGCTTGGCGAGTACCATCTGTATTTTTGGGCTTCAAAGCTGCATTTTTATATTACGTCCATCCCGTTTTATAATTTTCCGTATACGTTCGGCTATCTGTTCTCGCTCGGCATCTATTCAAGGGCGCTGAAAGAAGGGCAGGCGTTTGAAGAAAAATATATCGCGCTTTTAAAGGATACGGCTTCCATGACGGTAGAAGATCTGGCAATGAAACATCTCGGCGCCGATTTGACAAAGCGCAATTTCTGGGAAGAAGCCATCGCCCTTGCCGTCCGTGATGCAGAACAATTTTTGGCCCTGACGTAAAAAGAGCCGTCCTCTTATTGAATGAGTTACAGCAAACGTGGATATAGCTAAGAATAATGTGCATATAGGAGATGAAACTGTATGAACGTATTTCGGATGGCCACGATTGCTGTGCTCATCGTTTTGCTAACCGGCTGCCAGGCGGCGCCCGGGGCATATCCGGAGGGCCGGAAGGCGGCTATAGAAGATGCGCCCGTTTCAGATGTAAAAAGCGTACCGTTCGATTTGTTTGCGCTGAAGGTAAACTACGGGGACGGAAAACACAATACATTTGAAGCAAGATACCAGAAAAAGGAGCACGAAGAAGCTGAAATCAAAGACAAATTGAATGATGCGGACCGTGAAGGGGAGGAAGCCTTAAATGAAATGAAAATGGTGTTAAGTGAACTCCCGGTGTCCAAATCTGAAAAAGAATCGGCAGTCATTCGCAATGTGCTGGAGGCATTTAACCTTGATGAAGGATATGACCGGTTTCAGCTGAAGGTGACATGGCCCGACGGAACGTCAAAAGTATATATCGGCAAATCGTAAAGGAGCATCCTCTCTTATGAGGGATGCTCCTTTCGGTTTGCATTCGCCGTTCGGCTGTGAATGTCTTTACGATTTGAGAAAATATGTTTCGATGTCATCGAGAAACAGGTTTGCCGCTTTTACGCCGCCGGCCGTCGTCCAGATGGCATCGTCTACTTCGTGCGCATTTCCTGATTTAACGGCATTCAGCTTTTTCCAAAGCGGATCGCTCGTCCAATCGTGTTGCCATGTGAGCGCGTCTTTTTTGCTTTCAGCCGGCTGATATGTGAAATAAAACAGGACATCCCCGTCCATTTCCGGAATCGATTCTTTGCTTTCGGTCATAAAAGCAAATTTGTCTTTTTGCTTTTCAAACAGCATTTTCTGCTTGTCCGGGAAATCGAAGCCAAGCTGTTTCAAAATGATTCCCGGGAATGAGTCTTCATAATAAATCCTCGATTGGCCGGCCATAAATCTGATGACGGAAACCCGTTTCTTTTTCTTGTCGCCGAGCTTTTCGCTTAAGTCGCTGACGCGTTTATCAAAGTCCTTTAACACTTCTTTTCCTTTAGCCTCTTTGTTGACCGCTTTCGCATAGAGCGAGAAGTTGTCTTTCCATTCGCCGCGGAGCGTTTCGGAGAAAACCGTAGGCGCGATTTGGCTCAGCTTGTCATAAATTTTTTCCTGCCTCATTTTATTCCCGATGATTAAATCAGGCTTCAGTTCGGCGATCGCTTCGATATTCGGCTGGCCTTCGAGCCCGACTTCTTTAACGCCTTTCATCTCATCTTTGATGTGGCTGTACCATGGATCGCCCGTCCACGATTTGACCGCGCCGACCGGCTTAATCCCGAGTTCAAGCAGCGCTTCCGTTCCTTCATTTGTCAGTACGACGACCCTTTTGGGATTGGCCGGAACTTTAGTCTCAGTGCCCATCGCGTGTTTTACGGTTATCGTATCCTTGCTTTTACCGCCTGACGAGTCCTTTTGGTTGCCGCCGCTGCATGCAGCAAGGATTGAAAGCGTTAACAGAGAAGTGAATCCAATCATTAACCACTTTTTCATGCGCGTCCTCCTTAGAGTGAAAATCATTTTCATTCTGATCTTAATTTTGACGAAGAATTTTGTCAATTGTTAATTGAAAATGATTTTCAAGATCAGTGTAATCTGATACAATAATGAGTAGATTGTGGAGTTAAAGTAGGAGAATTGAAATATGCTCTTTACGACAAATAGATATAGAACGATCGCACTACTGGCTTTCATTTTGATTTTAATCGCCGCTGTTTGCTCAAGCATCGTCTATGGCTATACCAATACGTCCTGGACGACGGCCTATAAAGCGTTTACCGATTTTAACGGTTCAAACGAGCACCTCGTCATACAAAACGTGCGTTTGCCGCGCGCCCTGATCGCCGCAGTTGTAGGCGCTTCACTCGGCGTTGCCGGGGCTTTGATGCAGGCGATGACGAAAAATCCCCTCGCATCACCCGGGATATTCGGCATAAACGGCGGAGCCGGCTTTTTCGTGGTCGGCGCTCTGTTTTTCTTTCATGTCGGTTCGCTTCAGGCGATAGCGTGGATTTCGTTTTTGGGCGCAGCATTTGCTGCTTCAGCCGTCTATTTTATCGGCTCACTCGGAAGGGAAGGCTTGACTCCTGTGAAGCTGACTCTTGCCGGAGCGGCAATGACGGCATTGTTTTCTTCATTGACGCAGGGAATGCTGTCAGTCAATGAAGCGGCTTTAGAGCAGGCGATCTTTTGGCTCGCCGGATCTGTGCAAGGACGCGACCTCAGTCTGCTGACCTCTGTCCTGCCGTACATCGTGCCGGCGTTCATGATCAGCTTTTTGCTGGGTTCCAAGATTAATATTTTGACAATGGGAGAGGACGTGGCCAAAAGCCTCGGGCAAAAGACGTGGCTGATCAAAGCGCTGATGGCGCTGTCGATCATTCTGCTTGCCGGCGGATCGGTGGCGGTTGCCGGACCGATCGGTTTTATCGGCATTGTGATTCCTCATTTTGCGAAATACATCGTCGGCCATGACCATCGCTGGGTGCTTCCTTATTGCGCCGTGCTGGGTGCGATTTTGCTCGTCACCGCCGATATCGGCGCGAGGTATCTGATCATGCCTGAAGAGGTGCCGGTCGGTGTCATGACTTCAATCATTGGAATCCCCATTTTTGTGTACATAGCGAGAAGGGGGTTCCAAAATTGAAAAATTACCGTACACTTCGGATCGGAAAAGGCGGCGTTTCCTTTTTGATCGGCAAAAAAGCGCTGTTTTCACTTATCGTTTTATTGCTGGTTACCGTGTTTGCCGTCGTAGTCAGCGCAGGTGTCGGCGAACGGTTTATATCACCGGGCACCGTCATGCGGACGTTTTTTGGCGTCGGTGATCCTGCGGATGAGTTGATTATCATGTCATTCAGGATGCCGAGGATTTTGGTCGCCTTGTTTGCGGGAATCTGTCTGGCTGCGTCCGGTGCCGTTCTTCAAGGACTGATCCGCAACCCGCTTGCATCGCCCGACGTCATCGGCGTTACGGGCGGAGCAGCTGTACCCGTTGTCTTGTTTCTCATGCTGTTTTCCGACGGCACTGGCGCGCTGACCGTCAGCATCGGCTGGCTCCCTGTCGCCGCGTTTATCGGTGCGGCTTTGGCTGGAATGCTCGTTTATTCTCTGTCTTATAAAAACGGCGCCTCGACTTTTCGGCTTATATTGATCGGCATCGGTTTTTCGATGCTGGCCCAGTCTTTGACGACGCTGTTTATGATGAAAGGTCCAATATACAGAATGTCGCAGGCAAATGTTTGGATTACCGGATCAGTATATGGATCGAACTGGCAGGATGTGCACTTTTTAATCCCGGCGGCGCTCATTCTTTTGCTGGTATGCGCTGCAGCTGCCAGAAGCGTCAACATTCAGACGCTCGGGGAAGAATTGGCGACGGGTGCGGGGAGCTCCGTTCAGCGGAACCGCTTCCTGCTCCTTCTGCTCAGCACTGCTCTTGCCGGAATTGCTGTCGCTTTTGCCGGAACCGTCGGATTTGTCGGCCTGATGGCGCCTCATATCGCAAGACGGCTTGTCGGCTCTTCATTTGGCGCCCTCTTGCCGGTCGCATCGCTGATCGGCGGATTGCTTGTGCTGACGGCTGATCTCATCGGCAGAACGCTGTTTTCTCCCGTTGAAGTCCCAGCCGGCGTATTCACAGCCGCGATCGGCGCCCCTTACTTTATCTACTTGCTGTATAAAAGCAGAAACCAATAAAAGGAGAGATTTCATTCATGAGTGCCATTTCAACAGAAACGTTAAGCTTAGGTTATGGAGAAACGATCATTATTGATGAGTTAAACTTAACGATACCAAAAGGTGAAATCACTGTATTTATCGGCAGCAACGGCTGCGGTAAATCAACTCTCCTTCGGTCTCTCGCACGTTTGATGAAGCCAAAGGGCGGTTCCGTGCTGCTGGAGGGAAAATCGATCGCCAAGCTTCCGACAAAAGAGGTTGCGAAAGAGCTGGCCATTCTACCTCAAGGACCCGCAGCCCCGGAAGGCTTGACGGTTCTCCAGCTCGTCAAACAGGGAAGATATCCTTACCAAAACTGGCTGAAGCAATGGTCGGCAGAAGATGAAGAAGCCGTTAATAAAGCATTAAAAGCGACAAGAATGGAAGAGCTCGCAGAGCGCACGGTCGATTCGTTGTCAGGCGGCCAGCGCCAGCGCGCCTGGATCGCGATGACGCTCGCCCAGGAAACGGACATCATTTTGCTGGACGAACCGACGACATATTTGGATATGACCCATCAAATCGAAATTCTTGACCTGCTTTTTGAATTAAATGAAACCGAAAAGCGTACAATTGTGATGGTGCTCCACGATTTGAACCTCGCCTGCCGCTATGCTCATCATTTGGTGGCCATCAAGAATAAGCAGATCTACGCGGAAGGCAGGCCTGAATCGATCATCAACTGCCAGCTTGTGCAGGATGTATTTGAAATGGACTGCGAAGTGACGAGAGACCCGCTTTTCGGCACGCCGCACTGTATTCCGTACGGCAGGGGAAGATGCATCGTTCAGCAGGTGGTTGAGTCCCATGCTTAATTTAACAGAAAAGGAGCTTGAGTCTTTGCTTCGTTTCGGCCTGGGAACGAAGCGGACCGGCTCCTTATTGTCTGTAAAAGGTGACCGGCTTTTACATGCCGGTTTTTTAAAGCGGTATCTGGGGAAGATGAAAGGCGGGCTCAACGCCCCGAATGAGAAAGTCGCCGCTTCTTTAATGATGAAACGCTGCGGGATGATGACGGCGCTTCATTTTTACCTTTTTACCGTTTGCGGAAAACGTTTGCCGGCTGATCCTTCCTTGATGTCATGGGAAATTGACGACGGAGGCCAAGGGTGGGCGCCGTCGTTTTACTTTGAACATGAAGCGGAAATCGTTCAAGAAAACCGCAGGCAGGAGCTTGAAAAACTGACGGAAGGCGTTTTTAAACATCATGTGGATAAGCTGATAACCGCCTGTTTTCAGGCATGCTCGATTTCAAAAAAGATTCTCTGGGAAAATATTGCGGTTTATCTGTTTTGGATGTATGAAACACTGCAGACGGAAATTTCCGATCAGGAACTGAAAAAACGGGCGGAACAGGATTTTTACTACATATTGTATGAAGCAGAGCCGGACCTTTTTGGAACAGACGTATGTGAAAATCCGCTAGCAAAGTTTTATCAAGGGCAAGACGCGGAACAGACCCGCTCAACCTTCTGCTTGTATTATGCAACGGACAAAAGCGGCGCAACCTGCAGTACATGCCCGAGAAAAAAGCAAAAAGAAAGGGTGTCATGATGGAGCAGAAGCTTCGGGAGCAGCTTGACGGATTAGTTGAAAAATATACGGAGCTGCTTTTAGGAGAGACGGATGAAGAGCTTCAGGAGCAGGTGAAGATGTGGATCATTTATACGCATATCGCAAAAAGCATGCCCCCGCTTGCAAAGCATTGGAATCAAGCATATCCGGATGCAAAGCAGGGGATAAAAGAAGTAATCCAAAGCATCAAAAACATGAATGAAGCGCATCGCGCCAATCGGGAAAAATAAGCAGAGAAATCTCCCCGAGGATCTCTGCTTATTGGTTTTGCTGATAAGGCGACTGGCTTTGAAGATCTGCCTGAAACTGCTGGTATGTCTGCTGGATCTTTTGCCCGTCTTCCGCCTCCACTTTGTACCAGCCGTTTTGAAACATCACCTCGTATAATCTCCGCTGCGCGTTTTGCGCTTCATTGAAAAGGGTCTGGATTCCCTTATAAAGCGATTCATGGCTAAGTTCATTCAACGCTGTGGAGTATGCGGAAGTGATATATTTTTCGGTTGTCAACAACTCATTGACAAAATCCCTGTCATTCATTGCACTCGTTTTTGGAACCGGTGTTTCCTGGTTGCCGATTTTCTGCTGGTTTTGCTGGTTCATGTTTTGCCCCCTCCTATTGCATATACCCTGAAGGATTATCGTTCTGCCCTTGACGAAGATGGTTGAGGATCGCGTTGTAGTGGCTGTGGTGCATTTGACCGACACGATCAAGCTCTGCTTTGAGCGACTGATCCTGACACTGCTCCGCCATAAAATGAGCTTTTTTCATCGCAAGCAAGTTCCAGTTCAGCATATCCTGCAAATACAAATGATCCTTCGTCGAAATCACGGGTGGCGGTGCTGCCATTCCCTGCTGCTTCTGCATAGTGATGCCTCCTTTTTAAATATTGTTTTCAATGTTCTTCTGGACCATCCATATTATGTTTTTTATACTGCTGATTCTGGCTTGTCCGTTTGCCGCCCGCATCTTCTTTTTTGTAATCAGGCCCTGCGCTTCCTTTCATGCTTGCGGCGCTGACTGCAGCAGAAGAAGGGTTCTTTCTTTCGCGTACCATGCCTTCACCTCCTCTGTATAAGCGTGTCCTAAAAGCGGTGAAACATGTAAGATGCGGAGTTGCCTGCACCATGAAAAAATTTCTGACATTTTCCATCAAGACTATTGAACTCATTTCCAAAATCTTTTAAGATGGAAGAAGACAGGGGAGTTTATTTTTTTGGAGTAAAAATGAATGAGTGTTCATTCAAAAAAGGTGAGGGAGGATCATTCATGGTCAAGCATATTCGAAAAGCCGCAGTTTTAGGATCAGGGGTCATGGGATCGGGAATCGCGGCTCATTTAGCCAACATCGGCATTCCTGTGTTAATGCTCGATATGGTTCCGCGTAAATTAACCGAAGAAGAAGCGAAAAAAGGCCGCACCCTTCAAGACCCGGACGTTCGCAACCGGCTGGCGAGAACGGCCGCCGAAAGGCTGCTGAAGCAAAAGCCGGCTCCGCTGACTTCCAAAAAAAACATCGGCTATATTCGTACGGGAAACATGGAAGACGATTTTGAAATGATAAAAGAGGCTGACTGGATTATCGAAGTCGTTGTTGAAAACCTGGACATCAAAAAGCAGGTGTTTGCCAAAGTCGATCAGTACAGAAAACAAGGAAGCATTGTCAGCAGCAACACATCGGGAATTTCCGTCAAGCAAATGGCCGAAGGAAAGTCAGACGATTTCAAAAGGCACTTTCTGGGCACCCACTTTTTCAATCCGGCCCGTTATTTAAAGCTGCTTGAGATCATTCCGATAGAAGAAACCGATCCTGACGTTCTTTCGTTTATGAAAACGTTCGGGGAAAATGTGCTTGGCAAAGGGGTCGTTGAAGCGAAAGACACGCCGAATTTTATCGCTAACCGCATCGGAACGTACGGACTTCTCGTGACGGTCCAGGAGATGCTGAAAGGCGGCTATTCTGTAGGCGAAGTGGACTCCATAACAGGCCCTCTCATCGGACGGCCGAAAAGCGCGACATTCAGAACGCTGGATGTCGTCGGTCTTGATACGTTTTCACACGTAGCCAAAAACGTGTACGACCAGGTTGAAGGAGAAGAACAAAAGGTTTTCCGGCTGCCGGAGTTCATTGAAAAAATGCTTGAAAACGGCTGGATCGGCAGCAAAGCAAAACAAGGCTTTTATAAAAAAGAAGGAAAAGACATTTTTGAGCTCGATCCGATGACGATGACATACGGAAAACGCAAAAAATTAAAAACGCCTGGACTTGAAGCGGCAAAGCAGGTCAAAGGATACGGGGCAAGAATGAAAGCGCTTGTTTACTCTGATGACCGGGCCGGGGCCCTGCTGTGGAATATAACGGCGCCCACCCTTGTGTATTCGGCGGCCCTGACAGGCGAAATCGCCGACAGCATAACGGCTGTCGACCAGGCAATGAAATGGGGGTTCGGCTGGTCTGAAGGACCTTTCGAAATGTGGGACAGCATCGGTGTGAAAGCTTCGGTTGAGAAGCTTGAGGCCGGCGGCTGGCAGATTGCGGATTGGGTCAAAGAGATGCTCGATAAAGGGCATGAGTCATTTTACCTTCGGGAAAATGGAAAAACGTTTTTCTATGATATGAAGAGCGGCGAATATCGGGCGCTTCACGAAAATAAGAAAAACATCCATCTGTCTGCCATCAAGGAGACAAAGGGCGTCATCAAGAAAAACAGCGGCGCCAGCTTAATAGATTTGGGCGATGATGTCGCACTGCTGGAATTCCATTCAAAAAGCAATGCGATCGGCTTTGATATTATCCAAATGCTGAATGCTGCGCTCGATGAAGCGGATGCCAATTATAAAGGGCTTGTCATCGGCAATCAGCGCAAAAATTTCTGCGTCGGCGCCAATCTGGCGATGATGCTTATGGAAGCCCAGGACGAAAATTATGTTGAAATTGATATGATCATCCGCAAGTTTCAGGAGACGATGATGAAAGTAAAATACAGTTCCAAGCCGGTTGTCGCCGCTCCGTTCGGCATGACGCTCGGCGGAGGAACGGAGCTGTGCCTTCCGGCTGCACGCGTACAGGCATCGAGCGAAACGTATATGGGCCTTGTAGAAACAGGAGTCGGCCTGATCCCCGGGGGAGGCGGCAACAAAGAGCTTTACTTGAACCATTTCAAAGGGGTTCCTAAAGGAGCCGGGGCTGACATACAGCAAGCGGCAAATCACACGTTCGAAACGATTGCGCTGGCGAAAACGTCGACATCTGCGCAAGAAGCGAAGGAATTAAATATATTGACGGTGCAGGATCAAATCAGCATGAACCAGGATCATCTTTTGTATGATGCAAAATCGCTTGTCCTGACGCTCTATGAAAACGGCTATCGTCCTCCGGTCAAGGAAAACGTCCGGGTCGTCGGAGAAACAGGCTACGCCGCGCTCCTCCTCGGTGCGGAAGCATTGAAGCTGTCCGGGGCGATATCGGATCATGATATGAAAATCGCGAAAAAGCTGGCGTTCGTCATTGCCGGCGGAAGGGTCCCGTTTGGCGCGGAAGTTTCCGAAGAATATTTGCTCGATCTGGAAAGAGAAGCTTTTCTGAGTCTTGTGGGTGAACCGAAGTCCCAGGCGAGAATGCAGCATATGCTTGTAAAAGGCAAACCTTTGCGTAATTAGGAGGGAGAAATTATGAAAGAGGCAGTCATTGTGTCAGGAGCGAGAACCCCGGTCGGAAAAGCAAAAAAAGGTTCATTAAGAACGGTCCGCCCGGATGATTTAGGAGCGCACGCCGTCAAAGAAACATTGAAAAGAGCCGGCGGGTATGATGGGAATATTGACGATTTAATTATCGGCTGCGCCACTCCGGAAGCCGAGCAAGGGTTGAACATGGCCCGCAACATCGGCGCGCTTGCCGGCCTTCCCCATACCGTCCCGGCCGTAACGATCAACAGGTATTGTTCTTCAGGTCTTCAATCGATCGCATACGGAGCCGAAAAGATCATGCTCGGCGGAGCGGACACGGTCATTGCCGGCGGAGCGGAATCGATGAGCATCGTGCCGATGATGGGCCATATCGTCAGACCGAACGCGGCTCTGGCCGAAACGGCTCCCGAGTACTATATGGGGATGGGGCATACAGCAGAGCAGGTTGCCACGAAATACGGCGTGTCCAGGGAGGATCAGGACGCCTTTGCCGTCAGCAGCCACCAAAAAGCGGCAAAAGCGATAGCTGAAGGAAAATTCGCGGAAGAAATCGCCCCGATGGAGATCACCGTCAGAGAAGTGGACGAAAATCATCAATTACAGGAAAGAACGTTTACATTTTCCGTCGATGAGGGCGTACGTCCGCAGACGACGGCTGAAGTCCTTTCTGCATTAAAGCCGGTATTTTCCGCAAAAGGCACCGTCACCGCGGGCAATTCTTCGCAAACGAGCGACGGAGCAGCCGCCGTCATGCTGATGGACAAAGAGAAAGCGGATGCACTCGGCCTTCAGCCGTTTGCCAAATTCCGTTCCTTTGCCGTCGGCGGCGTTCCGCCTGAAGTGATGGGGATCGGCCCTATTGAAGCCGTACCGCGGGCGCTGAAGATGGCGGGGCTTGAACTGAAAGACATCGGCTTATTTGAATTGAATGAAGCCTTTGCCTCACAGGCCATTCAAGTCATCAGAGCGCTTGGAATTGATGAAGAGAAAGTCAACGTAAACGGCGGAGCGATCGCACTCGGACATCCGCTCGGCTGTACCGGTACAAAGCTGACGCTTACGCTCATTCACGAAATGCGCAGAAGAAACGTCCAATTCGGCGTTGTGACGATGTGCATCGGCGGCGGCATGGGAGCTGCGGGCGTATTCGAATTAGTCTAAAAAAGGGGATGGGAACATGGAACAAACAAAGGATCTTATGAAAAAAGGCGGCGCTTTTCTGGTGGAAGACGTAACCGCTGATCAGATGTTCACACCGGAAGATTTCACAGACGAACATAAAATGATCGCCAAAACGACTGAGGATTATATTCTCGGCGATGTACTCCCATATATCGACGACATTGAAAACCACCATTTCGAGCACTCTGTCAGGCTCCTGAAAAAAGCCGGCGGGCTCGGACTGCTCGGCGCCGATGTCCCTGAAGAGTTCGGCGGGCTCGGCCTTGATAAAATCAGCTCAGCTTTGATCACTGAAAAATTTTCGCGGGCCGGAAGCTTTTCGCTGTCCTACGGCGCCCATGTCGGAATCGGGACGCTGCCGATTGTGTTCTTCGGGACGCAGGAGCAAAAAGAAAAGTACCTTCCGTCGCTTGCATCAGGGGAAAAGGTTGCCGCTTATGCATTAACAGAGCCGGGTTCGGGCTCTGATGCGCTCGGGGCGAAAACGACGGCTGTGCTGAATGAAGCGGGGACTCATTATATATTAAACGGCGAAAAGCAATGGATCACCAACTCCGCCTTCGCCGATGTGTTTATCGTGTATGCAAAAATAGACGGGGAGCATTTTTCGGCATTCATCGTCGAAAAAGACTACGAAGGCGTTTCAACTGGCCCGGAAGAGAAAAAAATGGGCATTAAGGGATCTTCGACTCGCACGCTGATTTTAGACCAGGTGCACGTTCCGAAAGAGAACCTATTAGGCGAGCCGGGAAAAGGGCACGTCATCGCGTTCAACATCTTAAATATCGGCCGCTACAAGCTTGCCGTCGGAACAATCGGCGCCTCCAAACGGGTGATCGAGCTGTCGGCCGCTTATGCAAATCAGCGCCGCCAGTTTCAGAAGCCGATCTCAAGCTTCAGTCTGATCGGCGAAAAAATCGCGAACATGTCAACAAGGCTGTATGCAATGGAAAGCTCCGTATACCGGACAGTCGGACTTTTTGAAGACAAAATGGGTACCTTGAGCGAAGAGGATCAAAAAGACGGCCGCCAGGTTGCAAAATCGATTGCCGAATATGCGATCGAGTGCTCGTTAAATAAAGTGTTCGGTTCTGAAACCCTTGACTATATTGTCGACGAAGGCGTACAAATCCACGGCGGATATGGATTTATGCAGGAATACGAAGTCGAGCGGGCATACCGCGATTCCCGGATTAACCGAATTTTTGAAGGAACGAATGAAATCAACCGCCTTATCGTTCCTGGCACATATATGAAAAAAGCGCTGAAAGGCGAGCTCCCGCTTTTCGAAAAAGCTAAAGCGCTTCAAGAGGAACTGATGATGCTCATGCCTGAAGAACCGGGCGGCGGTGTTTTGGAACAGGAAAAATACATCCTGAAAAACGCCAAAAAAATTGCGCTTCTCATCGCAGGGCTTGCCGCGCAGAAATACGGGAAAACCATCGATAATGAGCAGGAAATTCTCGTGAACATCGCCGATATTGCCAGCCAGGTGTACGCCATGGAATCGGCTGTCTTAAGAACAGAAAAAGCGGTTCTTAAAGACGGTGAGGAAAAACATCCGCAGAAAATCCTTTACACGCAAATATTCACGCAGGAAGCGTTCCAGGAAATCGAAAGCCATGCTAAAGAATCGTTAATCGCGATGGAATCCGGAGATTCGCTGCGGATGATGCTTGCCGCTCTCCGCAAGCTGACCCGCTTTACACCTGTCAATGTCATTGAGAAAAAACGCCTGGCAGCCAAGGCAGTCTTTGAAGCGGAGAAATTCATCGTGTAAATCAAAAACGCCCCGTTCATACAGCGGGGCTTTTGCCTTGGCGAAACAATTGTTTTAGGCTTTTAAAACAATCTGTGTTAAAATAGCCTCGGATAAATGAAGAGGGGTGTATAAGATGGCTTTAGACTTTTATTGGTACCCGAAATGCGGAACGTGCCGAAAAGCGAAAAAGTGGCTCGAGGACCACGGCAAAGAGGTAAATGGGATACATATCGCAGAACAGCCGCCGAGTAAGGAGAAGCTGAAAGAGCTTTATGAAAAGAGCGGTCTCGAATTAAAAAAATTCTTCAACACAAGCGGGCAGAAATACCGGGAACTTGGCTTAAAGGACAAGCTTCAAGGCATGTCAGAAGACGAGCAGCTTGAGCTTCTGGCTTCCGACGGAATGCTGATCAAACGCCCGATCACGGCTGACGGAAAAAAGGTAACGGTCGGTTTTAACGAAGATCAGTTTAAGAGATACTGGTTATAGTACGTGAAAATATGATATCTTCAATGTAAGACGATTAAAACAATTCTTGGAGGGATTAGCATGAGCACACCGAAAGAACTGCGCTATTCAGAAGAGCATGAATGGGTCAAAACAGAGGGAGACAAAGTAAGAATCGGTATCACCGATTTCGCGCAATCCGAGCTTGGAGACATCGTCTTCGTCGAGCTGCCTGAAGTAGGAGCCGAAATTAAAGCGGACGAGCCTTTCGGCAGCGTCGAGTCTGTTAAAACCGTTTCTGAATTGTATGCGCCGATCAACGGGAAAGTTGTCGAAGTGAACGGGGAGCTGGAAGACAGCCCGGAATTCGTCAATGAGTCTCCGTATGAGAAAGCATGGATGATTGTCGTTGAACCGGCTGACGCTTCAGAAATCGACAGCCTGATGACAGCAGAACAATACGAAGAGATGACAAAAGAGGACTGATAAAGGATAATACCCTGTCATTTGGATACTCTAAAGCAGGAGGGGGTATCCAAATTGACGCTGGGAAAAGAGAAAATCGATATTACAGAGCATGTTCAAGGCCGTTTTAAAGAGGGCGGCATGCAGCTGTATTATGACAATGAACCGATCGGCCGCATGACCGGCATGGATCAATACGATTTAAAATCCGGATACTCTTTCCAGGATCAGAAATTTTACAAAATGGCTGATACTGTAAAGAAACCGGACGCAAAATATGTGGATTGTGATGATCATCAAGGCTGGTGCTGACCGGCCTAGGCGGTGAGTATTCACTGCCTTTTTTTGGAATGAATCTATTTTTCTATTAAAAGGTGATCCAAATGCCGGAAATTGAAAAAGTCGTAATCGTAGAGGGCAAAACCGATAAGCTTAAAGTGAAGCATGTCAGCGGAGAGCCGCTTGACATCATCTGTACAAACGGTACGATCAGTCTCTCCAGACTCGATGAGTTTGCCGAAACGCTGTATGACAAAGACGTATATATACTGGTCGATGCCGACGACTCCGGAGAAAAGCTGCGCCGGCAGCTGAAAAGGGAATTGCCGGAAGCTTCCCATCTTTACATTGACAAGGTCTACAAGGAAGTTGCTGCAGCTCCGAATCACCACGTCGCAGAGGTTCTTTTCAGGGCGAATATCCAGGTGGATACGAAATATTTATGATTAAAAAAGTATTGAGGTGCGGTTCAACTTATGCAGGAACTCCAGGAAAGAGATTTAAAACAGCTTGGCAAAGAAACCTGTCTTTTGTATTTATATACCCCGTTCTGCGGAACATGTCAGCTTGCCGGCAGAATGCTGGAAGTCGTTGATGAAATGCTAGCAGATGTTCCATTCTACAAAAATAATCTCAACTATTCCCCGACGTTTGCCAAAGAAAATGAAATCGAAAGTGTGCCATGCTTCATTCTTTATAAAAACGGCCAAATCGTCAAAAAAGAATACGCTTTTCACTCCGTTTCCTATTTATATGATACGATCAAACAAAATGCTGTTGATTAAGGCGCTTTTTGACATATTTCTCGGGAAATATTCCTCAAAAACTTGTCGAGCAAATCATAAAGGACTCCCGCTGTATACAGAGAATCTGTAAGTATGACCAATTGACAGGAGGTTATACAGTTGGAGAAAATAGGATTGGTAGAAAGAGAGGAACGGGCTCCTTTTTTAAAACCTCTATTATCAACAACAGCTTTGCTGATCACCTTTAAGGGAGAAAAAGAAGCTTTTACGTTAATGATCAATGAACGGGGAGAAATGGAAAAATCTACTCCTGTTGAAAAAGCTCATTTGACTTTTTTTGGAGAGCAAAGCGAAATTATTGACCTTCTTCATGGAGACATCTCACTGCAGAATCTTGTTCAGCGCGGCAAGATCAAAGTAAAGGGATCTTTCAGGGCTTTATTGAAGCTTGAAGCGATATTGTGGCTGACTGACGGATTCTTCAAAAACAGCGACCTTTATCCATAGACATTTGTTGAAAAATTGACACATGATACAACATATGACCGGGACGGCGGGCTGTCGGTATGCCCGTCTTTTTGCTTTTTGCCGGGCGATCGGATAGGACATTCGTCTTACGAAAAATAGTTGACAACTATTTTTCTGCATGATATTCTACTTGAAGAATTCCGATCATAATTATCAAAAATAAATATATGATTCTCTTATCAAGAGAGGTGGAGGGAAGTGCCCTATGAAACCCGGCAACCATCAACAACCGTTGAAATGGTGCCAATTCACGCGAAGCGTCATGCTTTGAAAGATGAGAGAAAGGCCGCGACTTTTAATAGCCTTTCTGCTCATGTGTGCAGAAAGGCTTTTTTCATAAACATGATTGGACCTCGAAGAATAGAGCAAGAAAGCAGGTGATGGCTTTGATAAATCTTCAAAACGTTTCAAAGGTTTATCGGTCAAAACATGGAGATGTCAACGCTGTCCAAGATGTCACCCTCAGAATAGGAAAAGGTGAAATCTTCGGAATTATTGGATATAGCGGAGCCGGAAAAAGCTCCTTGATCCGTCTGTTGAACGGGCTTGAAAAGCCGACTTCAGGCACTGTTGAAGTAGCGGGCAGGGTAATCAGCCAAATCAAAGGGAAAAGCTTGAGGGAAGCGCGGCAGGAAATCAGCATGATCTTCCAGCATTTCAACCTTTTATGGTCGAGGACGGTCCGCGACAATATCGCGTTTCCGCTCGAAATCGCCGGCGTTGGCAAAGAGCAGCGCTTAAAAAGAGTCGCTGAACTAATCAAGCTCGTCGGTCTTGAAGGAAAGGAGAACGCCTATCCTTCCCAGCTGAGCGGAGGACAGAAGCAGCGGGTGGGCATCGCAAGGGCGCTCGCCAACAATCCGAAAGTTCTCCTTTGCGATGAAGCGACATCAGCGCTTGATCCGCAGACGACTGACTCGATCCTGGGCCTTCTGTCTGATATCAACGAAAGGCTGGGGCTGACCATCGTCCTGATCACCCATGAGATGCACGTCATCAGGAAAATCTGTCACAGAGTAGCCGTTATGGAAAACGGCAGGGTTGTGGAAGAAGGCGACGTGCTGAACGTCTTCAGAAAGCCGAAGGAAGACATAACAAAGCGCTTTGTCCAGCAGGTGACAGAACCGGAAGAAACAAAGGAAACGTTGCAGCATTTCCTTGAGGAAACGAAAACCGGTCAGACGATCCAGCTTACATTTGTCGGCGAAGCGGCCGAAACGCCGCTCATCACGCAGATCATCCGGAAATTTGACGTTGAAGTCAACATCCTTCAAGGGAAAATTTCGCAAACACAAGACGGCGCTTACGGATCTTTATTCATTCATGTGGACGGGGATGACAGCGAAGTCAGCCGGGTGGTCGATTTCATTAAGAGCCGCCAGGTAGAAGCAGAGGTGATTACAAATGTTTGAGAAACTGTTTCCTAATGTGAATCTGGATAACCTGTGGAATGCGACATACGAAACGGTTTATATGACGGGCATATCGCTTTTGTTTGCGTTTATCATCGGAATCATTCTCGGATTGCTGCTGTATTTGACATCGAAAGGCAACATTTGGGAAAACAAGGTGATTAATGCTGTGATCTCAGCTATTGTCAACGTTTTCCGGTCGATTCCGTTTATTATATTAATTATTATTTTGCTAAGTTTCACAAAATTTATCATGGGAACGATTTTGGGGCCGAATGCGGCTTTGCCGGCGCTGATTGTCGCATCCGCACCGTTTTATGCCCGCCTTGTTGAAATCGCGCTGCGCGAAGTCGATAAAGGCGTGATCGAAGCGGCGAAATCGATGGGTGCAAAAACGTCGACGATCATTTTCAAGGTTCTCCTGCCGGAATCAATGCCTGCACTCATTTCAGGTATTACGGTTACGGCGATCGCGCTCATCGGCTCAACGGCCATGGCCGGTGCGATCGGCTCCGGAGGGCTCGGAAACCTCGCATATGTCGACGGTTTTCAGATGAATTGCAACGATATTATTGTCATTGCAACGATTTTTATTTTGGCTATCGTATTTATCATCCAGTTAATTGGGGATTTTATAACAAATAAACTAGACAAACGTTAGGGAGGCTATTCAAATGAAAAAGAGTTTATTGATTGCTGCTTTGCTCATCGTTTTTGCCGGCATTTTGTCAGCATGCGGTTCTTCCAGCAGCGAAGGCGATAAAGACAGCAAAGTCATCGTCATCGGAGCGACGCCGACACCGCATGCGGAAATTCTAGAAGAAGCTAAACCGCTTTTGAAGGAAAAAGGCTATGATCTTCAAATCAAGAAGTTCACTGACTACAAACTGATTAACAAGGCGCTTGCATCAAAGGATCTTGACGCAAACTACTTCCAGCACGTTCCTTATCTTGAACAAGAAATGAAAGAAAATAAAGACTATGACTTAGTAAATGTCGGCGCGGTTCACCTTGAGCCATTCGGCATCTATTCCAAAAAGTACAAATCTCTAAAAGATCTTCCTGACGGTGCGACGATCATCATGAGCAATAACGCCGCAGAGCAGGGCCGTATGCTGTCAATGCTTGAAAAAGCCGGTTTGATCAAATTAAAATCCGGTGTCAAAAAAATCGATGCTACGGTTAAAGACATTACAGAAAACAAGAAGAACCTGAAAATCAAAAACAATGTCGCGCCTGAAATGACGGCAAAAGCTTATGAAACCAATGAAGCAGACGCTGTATTCATCAATGTGAACTACGCGATCCAAAACAAGCTGAACCCGAAAAAAGACTCCATCATGCTTGAGTCACCAAAAGACAACCCTTATGCAAACATCATCGCAGTGCGCAAAGGCGACGAAGACTCAGCGAAAATCAAAGCGCTGATGGAAGTGTTGCATTCAGACAAAATCAAAGATTTCATCAACAAAAAATATGAAGGTTCAGTGCTTCCTGTATCTGAATAAAAGCGAGCCCCGGTTACAGCCAAACCGGGGTTTTTTCGCGTATTTTCCGAAAAGTTGTCCATAATAAAGAAAAAATCTAAACACAAATGGAGGAAGTACGCGTGAATCAGCAACAACCAGACAATATCATCGAAACGGCACTGCACGAATATAAGGCGGGAATCGGCATCTTTTCCGAGAAAATGCCCGGAATCGCTTCAAAGTACAATGAATTTACACAAGAATGCTTTAAAAAAGGCGTGCTCGGCGAAAAGGAGAAACAGCTGATTGCACTGGGCATCAGCATCAGCTCTCAAGACGAATATTGCATCATCTATCATATAAAGGGGTGTCTCGACAGCGGAGCGACAGAGGAAGAAATTCTTGAAGCCGTCGGCGTTACCGCCGCATTTGGCGGAGGAGCAACGATGAGTCAGTCCGTCACCCTCGTCTTGCAGGCGATAGAAGAATTCAAGCAAATGAAGCACTGACTAAAGCCTCCGGGCATATGCGCAGCGCATTCATCTTTGTCTATTGCGTGCATCAGCTGGTACCATGTAGAAAAGTAGCTGAAAGGATGATTCATTATTTGCTCAGTCAGGGAGCAGCTTGATCTTGAATTTACGGCGGACATGGAAAAAGCGATGCACACGTCGCACGGCCTCGGCTACGGGGAATATGCGAGAAGCCGGGCAGTGCGTTTGGAAGTAGAGAAAAAGCGTGAAGCAGAGTACGAAAAAAGCAAGCAAATCGTCTTGCAAATAAATGTGACAGGGTAACGGGAGGACGGATATCATTCCGTCCTTTCGCATGCCCGGCTCATGAAAAAACCTGGTTGACGAATACAAGAGACAAAGATAAAATTAATATATGAACATATGATCATATATAAAGGAGGAGTTTATAATGAGTCATTCCCACGACCATGGAAGCCACAGCCATCACCATGCCCACAACGCAAACAGAAAGGCGCTGCTTATCAGCTTCGGCCTGATTTTCACCTTTATGGTGGTCGAATTCATCGGCGGAATGCTGACAAACAGCCTTGCCCTTTTGTCCGATGCCGGACATATGCTCAGTGATGCAGCAGCGCTTGGATTGAGCCTCTTTGCCCTGACGTTTGGAAAAAAAGCGGCAAATGCCAGCAAAACATACGGGTACAAGCGATTTGAGATATTGGCCGCCTTTATAAACGGCATCGCATTGCTTGCGATCTCATTTTATATTTTTTGGGAAGCGTACCATCGCTTTTTCAGCCCGCCTGAAGTTGCAAGCGCAGGCATGCTTGGGATTGCGGCCATTGGCTTGCTCATCAATATAGCGGCTGCCTGGATGTTAATGAAAGGCGATACGAGCGGAAACTTAAACTTGCGCAGCGCCTTCCTGCATGTACTCGGGGATCTGCTCGGCTCTGTCGGCGCGATCATTGCCGGCCTGTTGATGCTGTTCTTCAATTGGAATATCGCCGATCCGATTGCAAGCGTCATTGCGGCTCTCCTTGTACTTGGAAGCGGCTGGCGTGTTACGAAAGATTCGGTTCATGTATTAATGGAAGGAAAGACGGAGCATATCGACATCGAACGGCTTAAAAACGGCCTTTTGTCAATCCCGTCGGTAAAAGGCGTACATGACCTTCATATTTGGTCGATTACGTCGGATTTTCCGTCTTTAAGCTGCCATGTGGTCGTCAGCGAGGACGGTGACAGGGATAGAATCTTGCATCAAGTATCAGACTATCTAAAGAAAGAATTTAAACTCGAACATGTGACACTGCAGATTGAAGGAGAAAACCATTCCCATTATCATCCGTGCAATTGAGAACGCACCGCCCCCATCAAGGGGGCGGCTTTAAAGACTTCGCCCCGCATTTCTCCTTTTCTAAAACGATCCCATTATTGGATGAATCTGTATTCGTAAAGTTTCTTTCCGTAATCTCTTTAAGAAAAAAGCAATTTTTGTTACACTTTAGAACATGTACACGAAAAAGGTCAAAAAGACTTTTGTTGTATTCACTTTTCATTTGTTATAAAATTAGAATGAGAATAAATTGAGAATGATGATTATTTATATTGGAGGTATATTTCATGGCTGCTTCGACTTTAACAATCAAAGATCTTCACGTTGAGATTGAAGGGAAAGAGATTTTAAAAGGTGTAAACCTTGAAATAAAAGGCGGGGAGTTCCATGCTGTCATGGGACCGAACGGTACAGGTAAATCGACTTTATCTGCGGCGATTATGGGACACCCGAAATATGAAGTAACGAAAGGCAGCATCCTGCTTGACGGTGAGGATGTACTTGAGATGGAAGTGGACGAGCGCGCCCGCGCCGGCCTGTTTTTGGCAATGCAGTATCCGAGCGAAATCAGCGGTGTAACGAACGCCGACTTTCTTCGATCTGCCATCAATGCACGCAGAGAAGAAGGCGATGAAATTTCATTAATGAAATTTATCCGCAAAATGGATGAGAACATGGAGTTTCTTGAAATGGACCCCGACATGGCGCAGCGCTATCTGAACGAAGGATTTTCAGGCGGGGAGAAAAAACGCAACGAAATTCTTCAGCTGATGATGATTGAGCCTAAAATCGCGATCCTTGACGAGATCGACTCCGGATTGGACATCGACGCTCTTAAAGTCGTTTCAAAAGGCATCAACAAAATGCGCGGCGAAGACTTCGGCTGCCTGATCATCACGCACTATCAGCGTCTCTTGAACTACATCACGCCTGATTACGTGCACGTCATGATGCAAGGCCGCGTCGTTAAATCAGGCGGACCTGAGCTTGCACAGCGTTTGGAAGCTGAAGGATACGACTGGATTAAGCATGAGCTTGGAATCGAAGACGAAACTGTCGGTCAAGAAGCGTAAGCGTTAGGGGGATAAACATGACACTCGAAACAAAACTATCTGTAGACCGGGAATATGTCAAAAGCTTCTCTGAGAAGCATCAGGAACCGGCTTGGCTGCAGGACCTGCGCTTAGAAGCGCTTGAAAAAGCCGAAGAGCTGCCGCTGCCTAAGCCTGACAAAACCAAAATTACAAATTGGAATTTCACGCAGTTTAACAAGCATATTGTAGAAAATAAACCGCTTGATTCCTTGGATGATCTTTCAGATGAAGTGAAATCGCTGATCGATCTTGACAACGAAGACAAGACGCTTTACATTCAGCGGGATCAAACGCCGGCGTATTTGTCGCTCTCCAAAGAGCTGAAGGACAAAGGCGTGATCTTCACAGATATTCATACAGCATTCCGTGAACAAAGCGACCTTGTCAAAAAGTATTTTATGAAAGACGGCGTAAAAGTCGATGAACATAAATTAACAGCGCTGCACGCGGCTCTTGTGAACGGCGGAGCGTTCCTTTATGTTCCGAAAAACGTTGAGCTCGAAGCTCCCGTTCAAGCCGTTTATGTCCATGAAAGCAATGACACGGCCCTTTTCAACCATGTGCTTGTCGTAGCTGAAGACAACAGCTCTGTGACATATGTAGAAAACTACATCAGTACGGTCAACCCTAAAAAAGCGGTGTTTAACATCGTCTCAGAAGTGATCACCGGCGCAAACGCCCGCGTGCAATACGGCGCGGTAGACAATCTGTCTTCAGGCGTGACGGCGTATGTAAGCCGCCGCGGCGCAGCCCTCGGACGCGACAGCAAAATCGAGTGGGCGCTCGGTCTGATGAATGATGGAGACACCGTTTCGGAAAACACGACAAATCTGCATGGAGACGGCACGTTCGGCGACACGAAAACGGTTGTCGTCGGCAGAGGAGAGCAGACTCAAAACTTTACGACGCAAATCATTCACCACGGAAAGCATTCAGAAGGCTATATCTTAAAGCACGGCGTCATGAAGGATTCCGCATCTTCGATCTTCAACGGCATCGGAAAAATCGAACACGGCGCGTCTAAATCAAATGCGGAGCAGGAATCACGCGTCCTTATGCTGAGCGAAAAAGCGCGCGGCGACGCGAACCCGATTCTTTTAATCGATGAAGATGACGTTACCGCCGGCCATGCTGCATCTGTCGGCCGCGTCGACCCGGTTCAGCTCTACTATTTAATGAGCCGAGGGATTCCGAAAGAAGAAGCAGAGCGTCTCGTCATCTACGGATTCCTTGCACCGGTCGTCAACGAACTTCCGATCGAAGGCGTGAAGAAACAGCTCGTCTCCGTGATTGAAAGGAAAGTAAAATAATGAATGTCAAAGATATTCGCGAACAGTTTCCGATTCTCCACCAACAAGTCAATGGGCACGACCTCGTCTATCTGGACAGCGCGGCTACATCGCAAAAGCCGCGTGCCGTCATAGACGCGCTCGATCAGTATTACAAATCTTATAATTCTAATGTCCATCGCGGCGTTCATACACTGGGTACGAGAGCTACCGATGGATATGAAGGAGCACGTGAGAAGGTCAGGAAGTTTATCAACGCGAAATCGATGCAGGAAATTATTTTTACGCGGGGCACGACAACAGGCCTGAACACAATTGCGCTAAGCTATGCCCGCGCCAATCTCAAGCCGGGCGACGAGATCGTGATTACGCCGATGGAGCATCATGCCAACATCATTCCTTGGCAGCAGGCGGCGAAAGCGACCGGCGCAGAACTGAAGTACATTCCGCTTCAGGAAGACGGCACCATTTCATTGGACGATGTCAGAAAAACGGTGACCGCCAACACGAAAATCGTATCTTGCGCACACGTGTCAAACGTTCTCGGGACGATTAACCCGATTAAAGAAATCGCAAAGATCGCCCATGAAAACGGTGCAGTAATGGTCGTTGACGGCGCGCAGAGCACGCCGCATCTGAAAATCGACGTACAGGATCTGGACTGCGATTTCTTCACCTTTTCCGCCCACAAAATGTGTGGTCCGACCGGAATTGGGGTACTGTATGGAAAGAAAGCTTTGCTCGAAAACATGGAACCGGCGGAATTCGGCGGAGAGATGATCGATTTTGTCGATCTTTACGAATCAACCTGGAAGGAGCTCCCTTGGAAATTCGAAGCGGGCACCCCGATTATCGCGGGTGCGATCGGATTGGGAGCGGCGATTGACTTCCTGGAAGAAATCGGGCTTGACGCCATTTCAGAACACGAACACCGCCTGGCTTCATATGCGCTCGATCGTTTTAAAGAGCTGGAAGGCGCGACTGTCTACGGACCCGAACACCGCGCAGGCCTTGTGACATTCAACATCGAAGACGTCCATCCGCACGATGTCGCAACCGTGCTGGATGCGGAAGGAGTCGCAGTCAGAGCCGGCCACCATTGCGCACAGCCTTTGATGAAATGGCTGAATGTTTCCGCTACTGCAAGAGCAAGCTTTTATCTGTATAATACAGAAGAAGATATCGACAAACTGATTGCAGCTCTTCAGAAGACAAAGGAGTATTTCACAAATGTCTTTTAATGTGAACTTGGATACACTGTACCGGCAGGTGATTATGGATCACTACAAAAACCCGAGAAATAAAGGGGTTTTAAACGACAGCATCGTCGTTGACATGAACAATCCGACATGCGGTGACCGAATCAGGCTGACGATGAAGATTACGGACGATAAAGTAGAAGATGCAAAATTTGAAGGTGAAGGCTGCTCCATTTCCATGGCGTCCGCTTCAATGATGACGCAGGCGATCAAAGGAAAAGACGTGGAGACAGCCCTTCAGATGTCACATATCTTTTCAGACATGATGCAGGGCAAGGACTATGACGATACGATCGATCTGGGCGACATCGAAGCCCTTCAAGGCGTATCAAAGTTTCCAGCCCGAATCAAATGTGCAACCCTTTCATGGAAAGCCCTCGAAAAAGGCGTTGCCAAAGATGAAAGCGATAATGAATAAGATTGGAGTGAAAATGGATGGCTAAAAAAATGCCGGATATCGGCGAATATAAATACGGCTTTGCCGACAAAGACGTTTCCATTTTCCGTTCAGAGCGGGGACTGACAAAAGAAATCGTTGAAGAAATTTCACGCATGAAAGAAGAGCCGGAGTGGATGCTCGATTTCCGCCTGAAATCTCTTGAACATTTCTATAACATGCCAATGCCTCAATGGGGCGGAGATTTAAACTCTTTGAACTTTGACGAAATTACGTACTATGTAAAACCTTCCGAGCGTTCAGAAAGATCATGGGACGAAGTGCCGGCAGAAATCAAAGAAACGTTTGACAAGCTGGGCATCCCTGAAGCTGAACAAAAGTATTTGGCCGGGGTTTCCGCGCAATATGAATCAGAAGTCGTGTACCACAACATGAAAGAAGACCTTGAGTCTCAAGGAATCATCTTTAAAGATACGGACAGCGCCCTTAAGGAGAACGAGGACATTTTCCGCGAACACTGGGCAAAAGTCATTCCGCCGACAGACAACAAATTTGCGGCGCTTAACTCAGCGGTTTGGTCAGGAGGATCATTCATTTACGTGCCGAAGGGCGTAAAAGTGGATACCCCGCTGCAAGCATATTTCCGGATCAACTCTGAAAACATGGGGCAGTTCGAACGGACGCTGATCATCGTCGATGAAGGCGCGCACGTTCATTATGTCGAAGGATGTACTGCACCTGTCTACACGACGAACTCGCTTCACAGCGCGGTCGTTGAAATTATCGTCAAAGAAGGCGGCTACTGCCGCTATACGACGATCCAAAACTGGGCGAACAACGTCTTTAACCTCGTTACAAAACGCGCTGTTTGTGAAGCAAACGCGACGATGGAATGGATCGACGGAAACATCGGTTCCAAGCTGACGATGAAATACCCTGCCGTCATCCTGAAAGGCGAAGGCGCGCGCGGCATGACGCTTTCTATCGCTCTTGCAGGCAAAGGCCAGCATCAGGACGCGGGTGCGAAAATGATCCACCTTGCGCCGAATACGTCATCAACGATCGTGTCAAAATCGATCTCAAAACAAGGCGGAAAAGTCACATACCGCGGAATCGTCCACTTCGGACGCAAAGCGGAAGGCGCCCGCTCAAACATCGAATGCGACACGCTGATCATGGACAACAAATCAACTTCAGATACGATTCCTTACAATGAAATCTTAAACGACAACATTTCATTGGAGCACGAAGCGAAAGTTTCAAAAGTATCTGAAGAGCAGCTCTTCTACTTGATGAGCCGCGGCATTTCCGAAGAAGAAGCGACGGAAATGATCGTCATGGGCTTTATCGAGCCATTCACAAAAGAACTGCCGATGGAATACGCGGTTGAGATGAACCGGTTGATTAAGTTTGAGATGGAAGGGTCTATTGGTTAATAGAGTAAAAAACCCGTCACATAATTGTTTGTGACGGGTTTTTCTTATGCACTTTTTATATCCCTTTTACCACTATTGCGGTGCTTTTGAACTGAGATTTTCTGATATCAAATTGTGTTTAACATATCATAGATTATTAGGGGATATATGGTATCATATTATATAAATTATTTATTTAAGGAGAGGGAGAATTTGTACATAGAAAAAATAAAAATTAAGAACTATAAACAATTTAAAAATCTCGAAGTAAAATTTAATCCATTAATAAATATTTTAATCGGTGAAAACGGAGCAGGTAAGACGTCTATTTTAGAAGCTATCAGTTATGTGTTAGGAGCTAATGATCGTGGTGTTGAAAGTGAAGGAATTCAGTCCTTGTTTAATGTAGAGGTAATTAAAGAGTACTTAGATGGAGAAAAGAATTACGAGAATTTACCTGTTTTAGAAGTCGAATTGTTTATTGCTGAGAACGAGCGAGCATCAGTTTAAATTAGTAGGTAAACACAATTCGGAAAAAGATGAGCTAAGTGGACTTAAAATGAGAATCTCGCCTAATGATGATTACGCGAGTGAGATTGCAGAAACGCTAAGTCATAGTGAAGTTTTTCCATTTGACTATTATAAAGTTGAGTTTAAAACTTTTGATGGGGGATCTTATACTAGCTACAATCGTTATTTACGCTATGCCACAATCGACTCTGCTAAAGTTAATTCAAAGCATGCTACACAAAAGTTTATTGAGGATTATTATAAAAGAGTAAAGAAGTCGGAAGAAAGAGCAAAATTGCAACATCAGTTTAGGGAGCGTAGCCATCAGTTTTCTAAAGAATTATTGAGGTCAGAGGAAAATTCAGAGTATCAGTTAAAATTAAATGCTCATAAAGGGAAAGCGTTAGAAGAGAGTCTGACAATTCAAAAAAAAGATATAGATATTGCAAATTTGGGTCGTGGTGACAGTATGTTTTTTAATATTGACTTTGCGTTATCACGTACAAAACAAGATACTAATATTATTTTAATTGAGGAACCTGAGAATCATTTAAGCTATTTAAATATGCATCGCTTAATTAAAAAGGTTGATGAAACTGAAGAAAAGCAAATCTTTATAGCCACTCACAGCAATATGATTGCGACCCGATTAGATTTGCAGAATGCTATTTTTCTTGGAGATGGCAAGAGTACCAAATTAAATGATTTAGACGAAGAAACATCTCACTTTTTTCAAAAAAGTCCAGACAATAACGTTTTAAATTTTATTCTATCAAATAAAGTTATTCTTGTTGAAGGAAATACAGAGTATATCTTACTTGATTCTTTTTATAAAAAATATATAGGAAAGGAAATGTATGAAGATGGAATTGCAATGATCTCAGTCGGAGGACTTTCTTTTAAAAGATATCTTAAAATAGCCCAGAAGATAAATAAAAAAGTTGCTGTAATTACAGATAATGATAGAGATTATAGAAAGAATATCGAAGAGTCATATAGAGAATATGTAAGTGACAACATTAAAGTTTTTGCAAATAAAGAATCACAAGAATACACCCTTGAAGTATCGATTTATAAACACAATGAAGCATTTTTAGATAAACATCTTAAAAATGATCAGATGAGGAATGGTGTATTATCATACATGTTATCTAATAAAGCAGAGGCAGCATTTCGAATTTTAAGGTTATTAGAGAAATGTGAATTGGATAAAGAGTTTGAAATACCATCCCATATAAAAGAGGCATATAAATGGATAAGATTATGATTCAGGCAGTGGCTGGAGCTGGAAAGACTACTTTTCTATTAGAACAGTTAAATTTAGAAGAACGAGCTGCATTGATAACATACACTCAAGCAAACCAAGAACAGTTAAGAAGGAACATTATTGGAAAGTTTGGATATTTTCCAAATAATATTCACGTTTTTGGTTTATTTGAGTTTTTATATAGTTTTTGCTACAGACCACTACAAACAAATTATCTAGTGAATGGTATATGCTTTGATCGTCCTTCATCTTATTTAAAGGGATATCACCATAGTGATGGACGAATTTACTCTAATCAGCTATCTAGATTTTTAATAAAAGAAAAAGTTCCCTACTTACAACGAATCAATCGATTCTTTGATCATCTGTATATTGATGAAGCTCAAGATCTAACTGCGGATGATCTTGATTGGATGCTAAGTTTAAGTGATTTGAAGATTCCAGTAACATTAGTAGGTGATTTTCACCAATCAACTTTTGCGTCTAGTCGACGAGGAAAAAAAGGTAAGGGGGTATTCGCAAGTTATGAAAGTTATAAAAAACAGTTTGAAAAACAGGGGTTTTATTTTGATACTGAAAAACTTATTGCAAGTCACCGATGTTCCAAAAGTGTGAGCAAGTTTGTAAAAGAAAAGTTGGGTATAAATATGGAGTCACACCGAGAGGATGAAACAAAAATAGAGTTTTTAACGGATTTGGAAAGTATAAAGTCTATTTTAAAGAATGACAAAGTTATAAAGCTCTTTTACCAAAATTCAAAAAGGTATTCGCTTAAAGCAGATAATTGGGGAAATGTAAAAGGATTAAGTTTTTCAGACGTATGTGTTGTTCTTAATCCAACAACATTAAAAAAATATCCTGATCATTTATCTGATCTAGCGTCTCAAACTTTAAGTAAATTTTATGTAGCGTGTACCCGTACAAAAGGTAATTTGTATTTCATTAATCAGAACTACATACCGGAACAATATCAGAAGCATTAAAAAGAAAATTTAAGAGTAAACAAGAATATAATTGAGATACATAACCTATAAGATATAAAGCGTTAAAATTTTTTCAGTAATAAGGGGTTACTTTATAAGTTTAAAAAATTGGTCGGGGAAAATAATATATAAGATTAAGGGAACCGGGTATACAAAAAGTATAATCAAAAGCTTTGGGTATGGTACAAATATTGAAATCTTGCGCCTTTGCTTTTCCTTTCCTTTTTGTAGATGGCCTTATTGGATCAAAAAAGACGTGACTTCAGTTCACGTCTTTTTTTTTATACAAGCATGTATTTTTAAATATATCGACATCCGCCAAAGACTCAGGCGAAAATCCAGCCCCTCTTTTTGCAATAATCCGATGCATGCTCGGTCTTCAAATACACTTCGGTATAAGCGGGACAGCAGCGCTTCTATTAATGTTTGGCCGATGCCCAGGCTGCGGCAGGCCGGTTCGACAAAAAGCGATGCCAGCCAGGGCTTGTACTCGGGCCGTTCTTTGCAGTCATGTTCAAATGCCGAAACCGTTCCCGCGCATTCGTCATCAATGATCGCAATAAATGTGACCGGGAGCGTTTCTGAATGGGCATTCGAAAAGAAAGAAAATACATCCTCATACGGCATCCCGCTGCCGGAAGCTGCGACAAACTCCTTGTAAACCATATCCGCAACCCTCTTTACCCACTTATCGCTTTCATGCCGCAGTTGAATTTGCTTCATGTTTTCCGCCCTCCGAACTTTTTCTATATTGTGAGTAAAGAATACCAGCAAAATCAAAATGTAAAAATGCTACAATAAATGAAGAGTTTGTTCCATAACATCAAGGAGGTGATTCACATGTTGGACGATTCGAAAATCATCAACTTGCGGTATTCAACAGTAAAAGACTTGGAGTTTGTATGCCGGCTGGAAGCTGATCAGGAAAATGCCCGTTTCATTATTCCCTGGTCTATCGATATACATAAAAAGGCGTTAGAGGACAAAGACATCCTGCACCTTATCATTGAAGAGCGATTGAGTCATGAACCGGTCGGATATATGATCATCGCCGGTCTAAAAAACCCGAATAAGAGCCTTGAATTGCGAAGAATTACGATTGCCAAAAAAGGCATGGGCTATGGAAAAGAAGCATTCAGAATCATCAAGAATTGGGCATTTCATGTGTACAACGCCAATCGTTTATGGCTTGATGTAAAAGAAGACAATGTGCGCGCATTCCATCTTTATCAAAAGCAGGGTTTTGTGCTGGAAGGGACATTGAGAGAATGTATCAAAAATGGAGATGGATACGATTCGCTTCATGTCATGTCTATTTTAAGAAGAGAGTATACCGAATGAAACCGGATTAGGGGGAGTGTCTCATGACGGCAGTTGGGCTATCCTTGTTATTATTATCAGCCTTCATCCACGCTTCTTGGAACTACCTTTCTAAAAAAGCCGATGGCGGGGTTCCGTTTATATGGCTGTTTACTGCCATCGCAGCCGTTTTTTACAGTCCTTTGGCGATAGGGGTCATCTTATATGAAAAACCTGAAATCGGAATGTGGCAAACGGTTTTGATCATGGCGAGCGTGGTTAGTCATCTGGCGTTTTTTCTCGTCCTCCAAAAGGGGTACAGTATCGGCGATCTATCCCTGGTTTACCCGATCGCAAGAGGCACAGGACCGCTTCTTACGTGTGTGCTGGCGGTGATCATCTTTCATGAGAAAATGACACATGTTACGCTCATAGGCATTCTTTTGATTGTGACGAGCATTCTCTTTTTTACGGGAGGAATGAAAAAGTTAAAGGAGGCGGGGGCGCTCATCCCGATCCTTTACGGATTGGCCGTCGGGGCAATCATCGCAGGCTATACGATCCTTGATAAAGCAGCGGTCAGCCATTTTCTCATTCCGCCGCTGCTGTTGGATTATTTTAATACGATCGGCCGGCTGATCATCTTGACGCCTTATGCGGTGAAGAATTGGAATGGCGTCCGGTCTGAATGGAAGAATCATCGGCTGGAAGCGGCCGGGGTGGGAATTTTTAATTCATTGGCGTATATTTTAGCTTTGAGCGTGATGGTTTTTGCTCCTGTCAGTCAAGTCGCCCCGATCCGCGAGATCAGTATTTTAATCGGAACGATTATGGGATCTGTGCTGCTTTCTGAAGGCTTTGGGAGAGTGCGCTTCATCGCCGCGGTTTTAATGGTGCTGGGGGTGATTTCGGTGGCCGCCGGTTGACGTCCGGGTTGTATTCAGCCGCTTTTATCCGGTATATTTGTATAATAATCAGAAATGAAAAAGGTGTTTTAATGATGAAAAAATTGATCGTTGTCGGCGCAGGAATACTCGGTGCATCCGCCGCGTATCACCTCGCAAAAGAGGGTGCCGATGTGACTTTGATTGACCGCCGCGATCAGGGCCGGGCAACGGACGCCGCGGCGGGGATTGTCTGCCCCTGGCTGTCGCAGCGCCGGAATCAGGCGTGGTACAAGCTGGCCAAAGGCGGGGCGAAATACTATGCGGATTTAATTAAACAATTGGAAGAAGATGGCGAAACGGATACGGGATACAAACGAACAGGCGCGATCAGCCTCCATACAGACGAGCGGAAATTGGAGCAGATGGCCGAGCGGGCGCATAAAAGGCGTCAGGATGCGCCGGAAATCGGCGAGGTCACCCGCTTGACGCCTGACGAAACAAAACGCTTATTTCCGCCTTTGGCGGAAGGGTACGGTTCGGTACATATCAGCGGGGCGGCGCGGGTGAATGGAAAAGCGCTGCGGCGTGCGCTTGTGAACGCGGCAAAAAAACACGGAGCCTCCGTGATCGAGGGACATGCCGAACTGCTGTATGAAAGCGGTCGTGTCACAGGGATTAAAGCGGATGAAAGAAAGGTATACGCCGATCAGGTGCTTATCACAGCAGGCGCCTGGGCCAATGAACTGCTGAAACCGCTTGGCGTCAATTTTCTGGTCACGCATCAAAAGGCGCAAATCGTTCATCTCCGTTTGTCCGGCTTTGATACGGGAAGCTGGCCGGTCGTGATGCCGCCGAATGACCAGTATATCCTTTCGTTTGAAGACGGGAGGGTTGTCGCTGGAGCGACCCATGAAAATGATCCTAAACTTGGCGACTGCAGGGTAACAGCCGGAGGGCTCCACGAAATTTTTGCAAAGGCGCTGTCTGTAGCCCCGGGTCTCGAACACGGGGAAATGCTTGAAGCGCGGGTCGGCTTCAGGCCGTTCACCCCTGGATTCCTTCCGGTGATCGGTTCCCTGCCGGGGATGGAAGGCTTACTGGTCGCCAACGGGCTTGGCGCTTCAGGGCTGACGTCAGGACCGTTTTTGGGAGCTGAGCTGGCAAAGCTCGCCCTCGAGGAGCAAGTGGAGATCGATATCAGTTTGTATGACCCGGCCGGCGCGCTCGAATAGCATGATCAAAAGCGTTCACTCATTAAAAGGAGTGAACGTTTTTCTTTTTCTATGAAAATAAAGTTTTAAAACACAGGTTCAGCCAATATAAATGAAAAGTATGCAGTACATACTCGGGAGGTGCCTTCATGGAAAGCATTCACAGCATCCTTAAAGCGATACAGGGATCAGCCCGGAAAAGCGTCCTTGCAACGATCATCCATGTGGAAGGGTCCGCGTATTTAAAAGAAGGAACCGTGATGCTTTTTCAGGAAGACGGCACCCGGATCGGGATGCTGAGTGCCGGATGCCTTGAGGACGACCTTGCGTTGCGGGCGGTCAACGTGCTGAATAAGGGAGAAGCCGATACCTTTACATATGATATGAAAGCTGAAGACGATCTGACATGGGGGCAGGGGGCGGGCTGCCGCGGCGTGCTGTATATTTTGCTGGAACCGGTTGATGAGAAGCTGAAAAAGTACCTTGGAATTGTGAAGGAGTTTCTCGACAGCGGGATACCCGTCCAGCATGTGAAGGAATTAACAAATGATTTCAAACAGACGGGATACGGTTTTTTTACAGCGACTGGTCAGACGTTTGGAAATATTGACGAACATCAGATCAAAATGCCGGAAAATAAAAGGGCAAGCGGAATCCAGCTAGTCGGAGATGCGCCGATGTGCACCTATTTCCATTTATACCGGCCGAAACCGCGCCTCATCGTTTTCGGGGCGGGGCCTGATGCAAGGCCGCTCGTTTCATTTGCTGCGGAAATCGGCTTTTCTGTTACCGTATGCGATTGGAGACCGGCATTTTGCCGGGCGGAGTATTTTCCTTCAGCAGCCGCATTGGCCGTCGGTTTTCCTGAAGACATCGTGCCAAAGCTCGATTTGAACAGCGATGATTATGTCGTTATCATGACTCACCATTTTCAAAGGGATCAAGAGATTCTTTCCCTTTTGAAGAAGCGTCCTTTGCGCTATGCCGGGATTTTAGGACCGCAGAAAAGAACGGCGCGGCTTCTGCAGACAGAGGAAATTCCGGAGTGGCTTCATTCACCGGTCGGGCTGCCCATCGGCGCCCGCGGACCGCAGGAAATCGCGATCAGCATTGCCGGGGAACTCATTCAGGAAGCCGCGAAAGGATGAGAAAAGCGAAAATTGCGGGCGTTTATTTGGCTGCCGGCACAAGCGAACGGATGGACCGCGACAAGCTTTTATTGCCGTTTGGAGGAGAGTGTCTCGGAAGCAAAGCTTTAAAAGCAGCCCTGCATTCAAAATTGGACCACATTTTCGTTGTCACAAAACCGGGCGACCCTTTGGCATGGCTCAGCCCGTCCTTTTTCTTAAGGCCGTATGCCGAAAAGTGGAGCCATGTTCCGTGCCGGCATCATAGTGAGGGGCAAGCCGGCTCTTTGCGGTGCGGTTTGCAAAGGGCCGAAGCTTTTGATGCCGATGGGGCGATGATTCTGCTTGCTGACCAGCCGTTCATTACGGGGGATGTGATCGATGAGCTGCTCTCTTTATTCCGCAAAAAGCCGTTTTTATACTTTGTTGCGTCGTGCTATGAAGATATTCCGAGGCCTCCTGTCATCTTTTCAAAGAAAGCGCTCCCTGCGCTGATGAAGCTCCGCGGTGATGAAGGGGCCCGGCAAATCATCAGGAACAAGGGCCGGAACGCAGGGAAGCTTAAATCATACAGCAATCCCCTGTACTTTATGGATGTCGATACACCTGCGGATTATGATCTTGCTCGCTGCCATGCTGCAAAAATGAATGAGGAGGAGGGGCGTTAGTGACAGTCATAGGCAAAAGTGTTCTGCGCAAAGATGCCTTGCAAAAGGTGAGCGGTAAAGCGAATTATACAGGCGATATTGCGACACCCGGCATGCTTTATGCCCGCACCGTGATCAGCCCGTACGGACATGCCAGGATCAAGGCGATTGACACTTCCGCCGCACGGAGGATGTCCGGAGTGCGCGCCGTTCTGACAGGCGGCCGTTACCCGCTCGTCGGGGAAGAAATCCGTGACCGTCCTCCGATTGCGGCTGATAAGGTCAGGTATCACGGGGAGCCCGTAGCCGTTGTTGTCGCAGATACTCCCGCACAGGCCAAGCGGGCGGCGGACATGATCAAGGTGTCATATCATCCTCTTCCCGTCGTCAACTCTCCTACTCAGGCGCTTTTGAGAAATGCACCGCTCGTTCATGAAAACGTCGAACAATATCAATTGCAGGTCAACGTGTACCCTGAACCCGGCACAAATATCGCCAACCGGACAAAAATCCGAAAAGGGAATATAGAAAAAGGCTGGGCTGAAAGCGATGTGACGGCAGAAGCGTCTTTTTCGTTTTCTCCTTCAGACCATGCGGCGATGGAAACGAGGTGTTCATTATGTGAGATCCGTACGGATGGGACGGTCGTGATTTGGTCGTCTTCCCAGGCGCCGTATATGATAAAAAAATTAATCAGTTTATATTTTGGCGAAGAAGTCGGGAAAGTGATCGTTCACACTCCTCTTGTAGGGGGCGCATACGGCGGAAAGGCATCCGTTCAGCAGGAATTTCTCACCTATTTAGCATCAAAAGCGGTTGGCGGCCGCCTTGTGAAGCTGCTGAACACGAGGGAAGAGGATATTTTGACGTCGCCTTGCCATATCGGACTGGATGCAAAAATCAAGCTTGGCTGCTCAAGGGACGGAATCATAACAGCGGCAGAATTGCTTTATTTATTCGACGGCGGGGCGTATGCCGATAAGTCGCCCGATTTAAGCCGGGCGGCAGCAGTCGATTGTACAGGACCGTACAGGATCGACAATTTGTGGTGCGATTCATTGTGCGTGTATACGAACCATCCGTATGCAGGGCCTTTTAGGGGTTTCAGCCATTCAGAGCTGCTGTTTGCGCTCGAACGGACGATGGATATTTTGGCGCGGAAGCTCGGGATGGACGTTTTGGAGTTTCGCCGAAAAAATGCGATTCTTCCCGGGGATACGACGCCTACCCGCGTGCTGCTGAATCCGAGCAATGTCGGAAATCTGCCGAAATGCCTTGACCGCCTGAAAGAATTGATGAACTGGAATGAAGGCGAGAGAATCGAATTGGAGGGGCACAAGGTCAGGGCAAAAGGAATCAGCTGCGGCTGGAAAACGTCAACGATTGATCTGAATGCCAGTTCAGGCGTTGTCCTGACATTTAATCCTGACGGCAGCGTCAATGTAATGTCGGGAATTGTGGAAATCGGAACGGGAACAAAAACGATATTGACGCAGCTTTTGGCTGAACGCTTAAAAATGGACCCGAGTCGAATTTATGTCCGAATGGAAGTCGATACACAGACGACGCCCGAGCATTGGAAAACGGTCGCCAGCCGGGGAACGTTTATGGCGGGCAGGGCGCTCTTGGAAGCGGCAGATGACGTCATCCGCCAATTGAAAGAAAGAGCCGCATGCGCATTAAGAGCGCCGCAGTCGGATATCGAGGTTGCATACGGCCGGGTGTTTTTAAGGGATGATCCGAAAATAGGCCTGAATTTTAAAGATATTGTATACGGTTATCAATATCCGAACGGCAATTCTGTCGGCGGACAGATCATCGGGCGCGGCAATTACATGCTGAGGCATTTAACGCTTCTGGATCCTGAAACCGGGGCCGGGAAACCGGGGCCCGAATGGACGGTCACTGCCCACGGAGTGGAGGTTGAATTTGATAAAAGAACTTACAGGTACCGTATTTTAAAAGCGGTAACCGTAGTTGACATCGGTAGAGTCTTAAATGAAAAAATGGCGAGAGGCCAGGTTATGGGTGCGATGAGCATGGGGCTTTCGTTCGCCGGACGGGAAACGTTTTGGTTTGACGGGTTTGGAAGGGTGTTAAATCATCAGCTCAGAACATACAGGCCGATTCGCTATGGCGAGCATCCGGAATATGTCGTTGATTTTGTTGAGACGCCTCAGCTTGACGCACCGTATGGGGCGAGGGGAGTCGGAGAACACGGAATCCTCGGCATGCCGGCGGCTTTGGCGAATAGTTTGACGATAGCTGCGGGCGTTCCCTTAAATGAGCTGCCTCTCATTCCGGAGCTGATTTGGAAGATGAAGGAGGGCAAACATGATTCCGTTTGATTTTGAATATTACCGGCCTGAATCGGCAGAGGAAGCGGCCCGGCTGTTTCAAAGACTTGACAGGGAGGAGAAGCAGCCTTCCTATTTCTCGGGAGGCACAGAGCACATCACGCTCGGCCGTTTAGACTTGATGCATACGAAGGCGGTCATCGATATTAAAGAAATACCCGAATGCAGGGCCATGCAATATGAGCAGAACCACCTTGTGTTAGGCGCTGCCCTGACGTTGACGGAAGTTGCGGAAAGCGGCGTTTTTCCTTTGTTGGGCAAAGCCGCGAGGGAAGTCGCAGATCGCACCGCGCGCAACAAAATTACGCTGGGCGGCAACATTTGCGGGCAGATTTTTTACCGTGAAGCCGTTTTGCCGTTTTTGTTAACTGACAGCAAAATCATGACATTGGGCGGGGACGGGATGAACGTCTATCCGATTCATGAGGTGTTCAACAAAGAGCTGCAGCTGAAAAAAGGGGAATTGCTCGTTTTTCTCCTGACCGAAAAACGGTATATCAACCTGCCGTATGCCAGCATCAAAGTGCGTCAGCAATGGGAAACGGGCTATCCTTTAGTAACCGCTTCAGCCATTCGGGTGGATGACCGGGTCCGCGTCGCATTCAGCGGCGTTAGTCCGTTTCCTTTTCGGTCAAAGCAGGTTGAAGCGGCTTTAAATGATCCGAATATGCCGGTTGAAGACAGGGTTCAGCAGGCGATCCGCCATTTGCCCGAACCGGTTTTGGATGATACCGAAGGGTCTGCTGAGTATCGCAAATTCGTAATCAAACATACGCTGTTTGATATTTTCAGCATATTAAAAGGTGATGAATATGACAAATGGGAAAAGAACTGATATCACGCTTCACATAAACGGAGAGGAAAGAGAGGTCATGATCAGGCATGCCGACACCCTTTTATACGTTCTCAGAGAAAGGCTCGGATTAACCGGGGCAAAGCCAGGCTGCTTGAACGGAGACTGCGGAGCCTGCACGGTCTCACTCGACGGACGGCCGATGAAGTCGTGTCTCATGCTTGCGGCCGAATGCACCGGCAAAACGATCGTCACGGTCGAGGGCTTGGAGGGGGCGCCCATTCAGCAGGCGTTTGTACGTCATTTCGCTTTTCAATGCGGCTATTGCACACCGGGGTTTATCATGAATTGCCATTTGCTCGCGGAAACCCATCCTGATGCAGATGACGAAACGATCAGAGAGTGGCTCGATTCAAACATTTGCAGATGCACCGGATATAAGGAAATCGAACAAGCGGTAAAATCGGTTTTGGCGAAAAAATCGGAGATTTGAAGAAAAGGCACTACATACAGTGCTTTTTATTTATTTTTTAAAATTTCAGAAAACTATATTGACAGGCATATTTCTGTACCGATAATATAACAATATATAATGTTATATAACGTTATATAATATGAGAATAGGAGTGAAGGAATTGAGCAGTCAGGCAACAGCAAAAGTAAACCCGGAAGTTCAAGCTTTTTTGCACGATTTGAAAGGAAAAACGATCGATCACGTATTTTTTGTCGCATGCGGCGGTTCTTCCGCGATTATGTATCCGAGCAAATACGTGTTTGACAGAGAGTCAAAAGCGATCAGCTCCGACCTTTACAGCTCAAACGAATTTATTCAGCGCAATCCCGTCCAGCTCGGAGAAAAATCGCTCGTCATTTTGTGCTCTCACTCCGGAAACACGCCGGAAACCGTAAAAGCCGCAAGTTTTGCAAAAAGCAAAGGGGCGCTGACGATCGCCATGACGTTTAAGCCGGAATCTCCTTTGGCTGAGGCGGCAGAGTATGCCGTTCAATACGATTGGGGGGAAGAAGCCCTCGCGATCAATACGAATTACGGCGTCTTATACCAAATTGTTTTCGGGGTGCTGCAAGTATTGGAAAACCATCCGAAATTTGAACAGGCGATCGACGGGTTGGACAAGCTTCAGGCAGTCTATGAACAGGCTTTGGAAAAAGAAGACGGAAACGCGCGGCAGTTTGCCGAAGCCCATCAGAAGGAGCAGGTCATTTATACGATGGCAAGCGGTGCAAACTATGGCGTCGCTTATTCGTACAGCATCTGCATCCTCATGGAAATGCAATGGATTCATTCGCAGGCCATTCATGCAGGCGAATATTTTCACGGTCCGTTTGAAATCATCGACGAGTCGGTGCCGTTCATCATTCTGCTCGGTTTGGATGAAACGAGGCCGCTCGAAGAACGGGCGCTCGCTTTCTCAAAACGATACGGCAAAAAGCTGACGGTTCTCGATGCCAAAGCTTACGATTTTGACGGAATCAGCGATGACGTAAAAGGCTATCTCGCCCCGCTCGTGCTGAACCGCGTCTTGCGCCTGTATGCCGACGCTTTGGCTGAAGCGCGGAACCATCCGCTGACGACAAGACGGTATATGTGGAAAGTTGAGTATTGATATAACATTATATAACATCATGAATTTTCCTAAACGGCGTGGCGGCTCCGCGGGTGCCGTCCCGCCTTATCTGTACAAAAGGAGGGGTTTTCATTTGAAAAAGAGGTATGTATTTGTTATCGCCGCTGTCGCTGCCATGCTGCTTGCAAGCGGCTGCTCGGGTTTTCAAAGTTCGGGCTCCGGGTCGGGGAAGGTCACCTTAAAACTGTTTCACCGCTGGCCGAAAGAGCCGGAAAAAAGCTTCTTCGAAGAAGCCGTCAAAGAATATGAAGCCAGCCATCCCGATGTTTCGATCCAAACGGAAGCGGTGCTGAACGATTCTTACAAGGATAAGATCAAAGTCATGCTCGGGACAAGCCAGCCTCCGGATATTTATTTTGCCTGGAGCGATGAATTCGCCAGAAAAATCATCCAAGGGGACAGGGCGCTTGATCTCACCTCATATTATGAAGAGGATCAGAAGTGGTCCGGGCAGCTCCTGCAATCTCAGATCGAGCCGTTTTCCGCCGGGGGCAAGAGATACGGCGTCCCATGGCAGATGGCTTCCAAAGAATTTTTTTATAACAAAGACATTTTCAAAAAGCTGAACCTTTCTCCTCCAAAAACGTGGGACGAGCTCATTCGCGCATCAAAGGTGTTGAAAGAAAACGGCTATACACCGATCGCATTCGGCGCAAAAGCGACATGGGCGATATCCCACTATATCGGAACGCTGAACCAGAGGCTTGTCGATGCAAAAACGAGAGAGACAGACTATCATACGGAAAATGCGAGTTTCACAGATCAAGGATATGTCGATGCGCTGGCCAAATTGCAGGAGCTCCTGCCTTATTTTACGAAACATGTAAATTCCGTCGACCACGAATATGTGAGACAGCAGTTTAAGAGCGGGAAGGCGGGAATGATCTACGCGGAGACTTCGGAAATTCAGCTTGTCAATGGCAGCGTCAATCTCGGCTTGTTTTCATTTCCCGAAATTTCCGGGCAAAAAGGGAGCTCAGATCTGTTAACGGGAGCGCCGGAAGGCTTTATGACTCATCGAAAACAAAACATCCGAAAGAAGCGATGGCGTTTTTGAAGTTTTTGACGTCAAAAAAAATGGGGGAAAAACTGGTGAAAGACGTCGGAAAGTTCAGCCCTGTGAAAGGGACCGCCAATAATGACAACGCAGATGCGAACCAGCTCGAGGCCGTCGGCAGCCTCAATAAGGCAAAGGGGATGGTCGCATGGTTTGACATGGATGTTGACGCGGAAATCGCAGATGCTTATTTAATGAACGTTCAAAAGATGCTCGGGGGCGATATGACGCCCGGGGAAGTCATGAAAGAGGTGCAAAAAGCGGCAAAATCTAAATGAATGGAGTGAAATGCTTGGTTAATCGGAGTCGGTGGCTACCCTTTGTCTTTTTGTTTCCGGCTTTGCTATTTCTTTTGTTCGTCTATATTCCGATATTGCAAAACATTGTGTTGAGCTTTTTTCAATGGAGCACGTTTGAGCCGCAAAAGGCGTTCATCGGTTTCGGCAACTACATCCAGCTGCTTCAAGATCCGGTATTTTTTCAAGCGCTGAAAAACAATGCCCTGTATGCCGCCGTATCCATCGTATTTCAAGTAGGCGGCGGATTGATCACGGCCGCCATCCTTGAGGACCGGCTGCTGAGAAGGAGCTCTCCTTTTTTCAGAACGGTTTTTTTCCTTCCTGTCGTCATTTCCATGACGGTTATCGCTTTATTATTCGATTTCATCTATAATCCCGATACTGGTTTGCTGAATCAGTTCTTGCAGGCCGTCGGACTCGATCAGTGGACGAGAGCCTGGCTCGGTGACAGAGAAACCGCGATGCTCTCCGTCATTTTCGTTTCCCAATGGCAGTCTGTCGGCTATATCGCCATGCTTTATATTGTGGCCATTCAGAAAATCCCGTCCGAGCTTTACGAAGCGGCGCTTCTTGACGGTGCAGGGAAAGTCAGGACGTTTTTTGCGATCACCGTGCCGGGGACGAAAGAGATGTCATTTGTCGCCGTCGTGATGACGCTGACGGGTGCTTTTACCGTATTTAACGAGCCGTATATTTTGACGGGCGGGGGCCCTGGAAATGCCTCAGAGGTGCTAAGCACGTTTTTGTATAAAGCGGCATTTTCAAAAGACATGATGGGCTATGCCTCAGCGATTGCGACCGTGATTTTATTGATAACGCTCAGCCTTTCCATCATCCAGATGAGGCTGTTCAAAACGGGAAAGGGGGACTAAAAAATCATGCTGTCAGAAAAAACGGAGGCGTTTGTTCCTGAAGCTGCGCCGAACAGGGGCGTGAAGACCGGAAGCCGGAGGAAAAAGCGGCATGCCGGAGTGCCCGCCGTATACTTATATTTGCTGCTGTATACGGCAGCCGTCAGCTATCCGTTATTGTGGATGGTGATGAGCTCGCTGAAAAGCTCTGATGATATTTTTGAGCACAGCTGGTCCCTTCCGAAAGAATGGCATTTTGAAAATTATGCGGCCGCCTGGAATCAGGGGATATCGGCTTATTTTATGAACAGCGTCATCGTGACGTTTTTGACATGCGTGATCACCGTATTTGTCAGCGCATGGGCCGCCTACGGTCTCGCGAGGTTTGAATTTAAAGGAAAAACAGCGGTTTTTATTCTTTGTCTCGGCGGGCTGATGCTGACGCCCCAGATCAGCATCGTTCCCCTTTATTCGATCATTCAATCGCTCGGGCTCTACAATACGTATTGGGCGCTGATATTGCCGTATGCGGCGTACCGGATTCCGTTTACGGTCATTTTGATTCGTTCGTATTTTTTGTCGATCCCGAAAGAACTTGAAGAAGCGGCTTATATTGACGGCTGCACAAGCTTCGGCGTATTTTTTAAAATTTTCTTGCCGATGGGTCTGCCGATTATGCTGACATCGGGTATTTTGACGGCTTATCATACATGGAACGAATTTATGTTTGCGATTATTTTTATTGATGATGAGAACTTTAAGACGATCCCTGCCGGACTCATGCAATTCAGGGATGCTCTTTCGACGGATTGGGGCGTGCTGCTCGCCGGGCTGACGATTTCAGCTGCACCGATCGTCATTCTGTTTTTGTTCATGCAAAAGTATTTCGTCCGCGGCATTGCCGGCGGAAGCGTAAAAGGCTAAGGGAGGAATGGATGTGCAGTTGCTTGCGATTGGTGACAATGTCGTCGATTATTACGAAGATCAGGATATGTTCTATCCCGGAGGAAATGCGCTAAATGTCGCCGTCCTTTCAAAACGAGCGGGGGCCCGTGCTTCATATATCGGCATCCTTGGCAATGATGAAGCGGGAGATCATGTATTACAGGTTTTGAAGCAGGAGGGAATCAACATCAGCAGAATCCGGCGCGCACACGGACAAAACGGAATGGCCGTCGTCAAGCTGAACGAACACGGCGACAGGGTGTTCGTCCGTTCAAACAAAGGCGGCATCCAGTCTGAGCTCGGTCTGATATTGACCGCAGAAGACGCCGCTTTCATCGCGCGCCACGATGTCGTGCACACGAGCGTGTACAGCCGGATCGAGCACGCGCTTCCCGAACTTTACCGGCTTGCTGCCGTTTCATTCGATTTTTCGACAACGCATGACAGGGAGTACATGAAACGGGTTTGCCCTCATTTGACATATGCTTTCTTCTCGGGGAGCGGTTTGACAAAGGAGGAATGCCTTCTCCTGCTTGAAGACGCAAGCCGGTTTGGCGCTGAGACGGTATGCGTGACAAGGGGAGAAGAGGGCGCTGTTTTGCGTCGGGGAGGAGATATCGCCGAACAGCCTGTCGTTCCGGTGCAGGCGATTGACACGCTCGGGGCGGGGGATTCCTTTATCGCAGGTTTTTTGACGGCTTATATGAACGGGAGCAGCCTGGAAAAGGCTCTTGGCAGAGCAGCCGAAGCCGCGGCAGACACATGTCTGACATACGGGGCTTTCGGCTGCGGACGCCCTTTTTCATTGAAGGATCATGCCTGAGAGCTGTTGATCGTGAATGTGACGCGGTTCGTATGCATCAGAAACAACGAGCAATAAATGCGGTCGTCTTCTGCGCCGTAGGCGACTTTATCAATTTCAAACAGCGCATCCCCGATGTCGCATGCCAAATGCTTGCTGTCTTCCGCTTTGGCAAAGACGACGTTTAACAGCTTTGTATTGTAAGCAGGGCTTACTTGATATACGGTTTTTAAGATGTGGTGCATGGACACGGAGTCGCTGATGAAACGGTCGATATCGGGAAACCGGCTGAGCGGATAGTGCGTGATATCAAATGTGAACGGCATGTCATCGTTGAACAAAATCCGCTTCAGCTCGAGCACAGGACTTTCCGGCGGTAATTGAAGCCTTTTCGCAATGTGCCGGGGGGCTGCTTTTTTCTCAGCGGAAATGACTTTATGCCTCGGAGTTTTCCCGGTTGACATCATATATTCGGAATAGCCGTTTACGGCAACCAGCTCCCGTTTCATTTTCGGGCTTTTTACGAAAGTCCCTTTTCCTTGCTGCCGTGTTAGATAGCCTTCTTCGACAAGATCGGAAATCGCTTTTCTGACGGTAATGCGGCTGACATTATAGATTTCGCAAAGTTCATTTTCAGCGGGCAGCTTTTCCGACGGCGAATAGATGCCCCGCTTGATATCGTCTGATATGATTTGTTTGAGCTGAACATACAGAGGTTTGGAACTATCGTTATTTAACAAAATGAACGTCCTCCTTCACGTATTCACCAATATTATAATGTATTATTACGTTATAATACAATTCGCTGATGACAGAGACGTAAAAATTGCTGCAAAAGGAGAGGGTATACATGGCTTCACTAACGTTTCGCCACGTCCATAAGAAATACGGGCCAGAGCATTACGCTTTAAAAGATTTTCATTTAGAAGTAAAGGATAAAGAATTTCTCGTCATCGTCGGTCCCTCCGGATGCGGAAAATCGACGGCGCTCAGAATGACAGCCGGATTGGAAAAGCTGACAGAAGGAGAGCTTTACCTCGGGGATGAGCTGATGAATGACGTGCACCCGAAAGACCGCGATATTGCGATGGTCTTCCAAAATTATGCCCTGTATCCGCACATGACCGTGTTTGACAATATGGCGTTCGGCCTGAAGCTGAGGAAGTTTTCAAAAAAGCAAATCGAAAAGCGCGTTAATGAGGCTGCTGAGATCCTGGAGATCGGCCATTTGCTAAAAAGGAAGCCGAAAGCCTTGTCAGGCGGCCAGAGACAACGGGTTGCACTCGGCAGGTCGATCGTCCGCGAGCCCCAGGTATTTTTAATGGATGAGCCCCTGTCCAATTTGGATGCCAAACTGAGAACGGCAATGAGAACGGAAATCAGCAAGCTCCATCAGCGGCTTGAAACAACGGTCATCTATGTTACCCATGATCAGACAGAAGCGATGACGATGGGCGACCGGATTGTCGTGATGTACAACGGGGAAATCCAGCAGGTGGCAACTCCGCACGACATTTATCACCATCCGGCCAATCAGTTTGTCGCAGGCTTTATCGGCTCGCCCGGCATCAATTTTCTAAAGGGAGTCATCGAGGAGCAGAACGGTGAGTTGTTTTTCGCCAATTCGGAAATTCGTCTTCATATCCCGAAAGAAAAAAGCGGTCGGTTAAAAAGAAAAGGCTACATCCGGAAGGAAGCGGTTCTCGGTATCCGGCCTGAACATATAAAAGAAGGGCAACCGGACGGGACAGGCTTTCAAGCGAAGGTCGAGTTAAGCGAAAATATGGGGCCTGAACAATTTCTGCACGCCGCAATCGGAGAAGCGCAGTTTGTTGCAAGGCTTGACGGAGAAAGAAGCCTTGCCCCCGGAGAGGTGATCTGTCTGTCCGTCAGCATGGAGCATGCCGTCTTTTTTGATCCCGAAACAGAGGCGTCCATCTAAAAAAGGCGCCGGAAAAGCGCCTTCGTTTGTTCCAAAGCATGCTGCTTTACGCCCCTGGCCCCCAGATTGCTTCGGCCCACTCCGGGTGGTCAATGAACGGATTGCGGTTATGCTGGTAGCGCTCATAGATGATATCGTTTCTTCTCCTTTCCAGGTTATCAACAGGGTCTTCTTTATGCCATTTCAGCAGGACGGCCATTTTGCCGTGGTACGGATTAGAGCCGTTGTTCGTCCTGTCGTTCATTTCAAGGTTGGGATATCCGTCATCGCCTTCATAGCGGACGTCCATATAAAAAATCATTCTGGCGACATCGCCTTTCACGCGGCTGTTCGGTTCCCATGAATCCCCGTCATAATAATTTCCGGGGGCATCGCGATACTCCGCGCCGCCTTCGTCAAAGTCAAGGTTCCCCCGCGCTGAATTCACTTGTACGTCGCTCGGCCTGATATGGTGCAGGTCTGTTCCGGGACCTTTAGATGTTCCAAATTCGCCGTGCGATTTAGCCCAGACGTGCTCCCGGTTCCAATCCCCCGTACTTCCCCCGCTTTCGTTTTTGGAGCGGGAATCCCCGGAATACAATAAAAGAACGTTGTTTGGGGTGGCCGGATCTTCATCGGTCGTTTTCAGCGCGTCCCATACTTGGCTGTACGTAAGCTGTGTATGATCGTCGATTGCATCGTGAAGCGCCTGTTTCAACGCTTTCCCGGTTTTTCCTTCCGCATCCTCGTAATAATCTTGCGGAGCGGAGGAGCTGTAAGACAATGGTTTCAGCGGAAGCAGGGAAAAAGCCTTCGCCTGTCCGGCAGGCATGCAAAGGAATGACAGCATCAGCATAAACGGCAGCACAGACATTCTGATCATCGAGCGAAAACCTCCTTTTCGTTTCTTTTATTATCCAAACATATCATGAATAGGAAATGTCATTTTGTTTACGTTTTTCTTACTGTCTTGTAAATGACGCTCTTCAACTGTTAAGAACGTCCAAACACGCTTTCTCTTGAAGCTGCGCAGCGAAGCGCGTAATTCAAGATGACCTGCTTTCTTTCGCATTGTGCGTCTGCCGACTGCTTCGATTCCTCATAGGTAAAATCCACGGCGACCCTTTTTCCACTCGCCCACTTCTTTCATCCATTACCGCAATGTGTAGCCGCTCTTTTTTGTTTTTTCTTATGACTTTACACGAAAACAGAGGCTATGTTGAGAGAAAATCTTACGAGATGACTGGCCTTTTTAGATACGTTAACCGATAATCTGCGAAAATTCGGAGGATTTTTCAATGCTATTACAATTGGAAAACATTTAATATGTTAAAAAAGTTAACATGAAAGGGAGATGATCAAACCATGGGAGTGCCGGCTTATCAAACTAAGGAATTGAAAAAGAAGCGTAAAAAAGAATTTCCCCACATTTATGTCATCCTTGCCGCAATGATTATGCTCATGGCTCTTGCGACATACATCATACCGTCGGGTGAATACGAAAGGTTCAAAACCTCTGACGGCAGGGAAATGGTCGACCCGAATTCCTATCAGTGGATTGATCAGTCTCCGGTCGATTTGCTGACGCTTGTGTCTTCTGTGCCGAAAGGGATGACGGAGGCGGCTCCGATTATCTTTTTTACATTTACGGCGGGCGGGGTCTTTGCCGTTTTGCGGAAAGCGGCCGTCATTGAGCTCGGCGTCCGCCTGTTGGGAAATATGTTCAGGAGCAGGCCGGTTTTCATTATTCCGGCGTTAATGTTCGTTTTCTCCGGCATTGCCTGTTTCATCGGCACCCCTGAATTGTCGATCGTCTATGTTCCCGTCATCCTGCCGTTAATGCTGGCTTTCGGCTATGACCGGATGACGGCTGCCGCCATCGCGCTGTGCGGGACGATTGCCGGTTTTACGAGTGCATTGACCAATCCTTTCACAGTGGGCATCTCGCAAACGATCACAGGCGTTCCTCTGTATTCGGGAATGGGATATCGGACGGTCATTTTCTTTGTGATCACGGCGCTGGGCGTCATATATGTGCTCAAGTATGCGGAAGCCGTAAGAGCCGATCCGGAAAAAAGCTTGACGGAGAAAGAAGCGCCCGAACCGGCTCCCGCTTTTGAGGGAGGAACACGGATCAAATGTGCCGGGATTGCAGCTCTCGTGTTGTTTGCTGGATTGATCGGGTGTGTCATTGCCTTCAGGTGGGACATGACGGCGATGGCCGGCTATTTTCTCGCGCTCGGGATCGTCCCCGCAGTGATCGCCGGCTTGAATTCAAGGGAGATCGCCGAGTCTTTAAACGAAGGGTTTAAAGAAGTGATGGTCGGTGCGATGGTCTGCGGAATCGCAAGAGCTGTCGCTGTCGTGATGACGGAAGGACAGATCATGGATACGATTGTGTACGGCTTATCGCATGCCGTCTCACAATTCCCTTCATATTTGACGGTCACTGCGATGCTCTTTACACAGATGCTGTTTAACTTTTTTGTTCCGAGCGGAAGCGGCCAGGCATTGATCATGATGCCGATCATGGCTCCATTGGCTGACATCGTCGGGATTACGAGACAGACGGCGATCCTTGCCTTCCAATTCGGAGACGGTTTTTCAAACATCATATTTCCGACGTCAGGCTATTTTATGGCAACGCTTGCGATCAGCCGGATATCCTGGAACAAATGGCTGCGATTCGTCATGCCGCTCTTTTGCCTTTGGATGGCGGCCGCCGTCGTGTTCTTGCTGATCGCCCATGCCGCCCGCTGGTCGTAGTTTAAAAGACTGGCGTTAGGCGCCAGTCCTCCTCTAAAATCCATGATATTATGCAAAACGGCAAGCTCGCGTGATAAGCCGGCTGTTGGCTCTGATAAAGGTCTGCTTTCTTTAAGCAGGTGAAGCGGAATTGGACGTTTTGCACAGGAATTTGAAGTTCATTTTTTTACATATGCAGTTTTGCAAAGTGGAAGCGGCTGAAATCCGCGTTTCAATGCTCCGTGTCCTGAGGAAAGCTCCGCTAAAATCCGAATCGCGGAGGCAGCCGGCGGGGAACCGTTCCTCGAGACGGATTTTTCTACCCTCTTGATTGAAATGTCCCCGATGATTCCAGACATATCCCTGATCGGGTCAATTCGTTATCGGTAAGTTTCAGACTTGTGCATCCCCTCTTTATATAGTCTTCATAAGTTTCTTCCAGATCGTGCACCAGCTCCCTGACGCCTTTCAATGCTGATAAGAAGCAAGTCTCCCGATATAGCAGATCAGTCATTTCTTCCTGTTCTCAACACCTGCGCATTTTATTCCTAAATGACAAACCTATTGCGCTTTCGTAAAGAAAAAATATACAAAATAAATAAAATATGAAAAAACTAGACTTTAAATCCACCGCTGGATATACTGATTGAGTAGCAGTTCGACCTTGAAGAAAAAGTCCTGTTTTCGGACGAAAAGGAAGGGGTATGCGCATGAAAAATATGGCCAGATTATATATCCTTATGCTGAACGTATTTATCGTCATGCTCGGCATCGGGCTGATCATTCCGCTCATGCCTACATTTATAGAAAAATTCGGCGCCTCGGGAGGGACGCTAGGCCTGTTAATCGCGGCCTCCGGTATTACGCAACTGCTGTTTTCGCCTGTTGCAGGGGAAATGACGGATAAATACGGCAGGCGGAAAATGATCATACTCGGCATTGGAGCGTTTGCCGTTTCACAGCTCATTTTCGCCTGGGCCGGCCAGATGTGGCTCCTGTTTGTTTCGCGCCTTTTGGGCGGAGCGGGGGCGGCCTTTTTGGTTCCGGCGATGTTTGCCTATATCGCGGACATCACCTCGGAAAAGGACCGCAGCAAAGGGATGGGGCTGATCAGTGCGGCGATGTCACTCGGATTTGTCATCGGCCCCGGAGCAGGCGGCTATTTGGTGGCGTACGGGCTCGCTTTTCCGTTTTACGTGTCAGCCGGTTTAGCCTGCGTTGCAACAGTACTGTCGCTTTTCGTGCTTCCGGAAACGCTCAGCGAAGAAAAGATGCTTGAAAAGCGGCGGTCCGGCGAACGGCGCGAACCCCTGCTGAAGCAAATGACGCGGGCGCTGAAATCGCCGTATGCGTTTCTGCTCGTTTTGGTGTTCGTTTTGAACTTCGGCATCATGAATTTTGAAGCGGTCTTCAGTTTGTATGTCGATCACAAGCACGGGTTTACACCGGGAGACATCGCGTTTGTCATCACGGCGGCAAGCTTGATCGGCGTGTTTGTGCAAGCCGTTGCCCTTGGAATGCTCACGAACCGCTTCGGCGAAAAGCGTCTGATGAACATCACATTGATCGGCTCGGCTGCAGCGCTCGTCGTTTGCTCGCTGGCCGGATCGTATTGGCTTGTGTTCGGCGCGACGATCGTCTTCTTTATGCTGACATCCATCCTTCGCCCGGCGATCAATACCCTCATTTCGAAAATGGCCGGAGATGAGCAGGGCTTTGCGGCAGGAATGAACAATGCGTTCATGAGCCTTGCCAACATTGTCGGACCTGCGGTTGCGGGGCTGCTGTTCGACGTGAACATCGAAATTCCATACGTGTTTGGCGCGGCCGTCCTTGTCTTGAGTTTTTTGGCGGCGGTCGGCTGGGGACGGAAAAAGCAAACCAGAGCAATCCCGGAAAAAGTATAAAGCAGCCGGCAAATGCCGGCGTTTTTTTATGGCCGCATGTTGATTGAAATGATGTGCTGGCGTTTTCTCCATTTTTCCGAGCAAGCCGCAGCATTTTCTTACATGTTAAGCAGCATTTGAATTCTGAGAGCCAGCCGTAAGCGCAGCGTGGTGTCGGCATCCTTCAGGCTTTTTCCAAGGAGCTCCTCGCATTTTTCAAGCCTGTAAATGACCGTATTTCTGTGGACATACAGACGTTTTGCCGTCTCAGAAATTTGGCAGTGCGTTTCTAAATAGACGGATAATGTATGAATTAGCCCTTGATCATCGCGGGGGAGATGTGCCAAGTTTTGCAGCGTATATGTGCAAAACTTTTTTAAATCGTCGACCGGAATCATCCTCAGCAGCTCTGACACATCCTTCATATGGTATGTTTGAATGAATTCTGTGCCGCCGGAAAGGTGACCGGAGTGCAGGGCGTCGAGCGCTTCTTTGCAGATATCGGGGACAGCGGCAAGCTGATGGCAGAGATTGCTGATGCCAAAGGAAATCGTTCGCCGGAAGTGCTTTGCGGCATTTTGCTGAAACCGCCGTAAAAACGCGTAAACCGCCGCGTTCATTTCCGCCCAGCTGTCCGTTCCCTCGGCGAGGAGGAAGCACGTGTTTCCTTTGATAAACAGGTGCGGAGGAAACGGAAAACGACCGAGCTCTTCTTCCAAAAACTCGAACACGCCGTCAGATTCCAGCTGGTTCTCCGTGAAGCTGACCGCTTTTTCGTTGCGGTCCAATTTGCCGGCAATGCATAAATACTTTTGGTCCCACTTCAGCGCGAATTCTTTGGCGCGGTTTTTAATCTCGGCCGGCGAAGAAAAGGCTCCGTCCAAAAAATTGCTGAAAAACTCATTGCGCGCTCTTCTCGTATACTGCTTGAGCGCGTTTTCTTTCATCAGTTCAAAACCGATCACATTGGCTGCTTGTTCAATCGTTAACAGCAGGCCTTTGTCAGTGGCTGGAATCATCCCGCACACGACGAGAAAGCCGCATTTTTTTTCATGGGTATAGATCGGGAATACGGAATATGTTTTCTGTTTGGAAAGGGTTGAAAAGCACGTGAAAGCCGTTTTGCTGCCTCTGTGAAAAATGCCTTCATGAAGCGGCGGCCCTTCGGATCGATCCGCTCCTTGCGGGGATATCGGCTTGAGGTGCTGATTTAAAAGGAGAACGGGCATACCCAATATAAGTGACACATTTTTCACCAGCGACTGAATGCTTCTCCCGCTCATGATATGATCTGTGAATTGTTTTTGGGCATTTATCGCCTGTTCAAGCTCAAGAGTTCGCTTATCGAGAATATGGCTCAGCGTATGGTTGACAATGTCGCCGAGGCGGACGCTTTCGTTCAATTCGATTATCGGAAACGACTGCCGATCGGCAATGGCAATCACCTCTTCGGGAATTTCCCTCAAAAAGCGCTTCGTTTTAATGCCGAGTCCCGCGCAGCCTCGCTTGATCATCTTCTCGATCAATTCTTTTAATAAATGCGGACGGTCCTTTACATGATAAGCGGTCGTGACAAGCAGCTCGTCCGGATGAAGAAAATCAGCGATGTCCGGCGCATCCATCATATTGATGTGCTGAATGGTCCTGAAGCCTCCGGATTCCCCTGCGGCAAGCCTTGCACCTTTAAACACGGGGAGCTGCATGATGTCAAAAATGTTCATTTGATCTTTCAGCCTCCTTCGTAAAGAAACGTGACGACATTTTGGTTAAGATCAACAAAAAACGAATGAAATTGTGACAATTATGCCGATGTTTATTGTTTATATTATCAGTAAACTGGGATTTATATATAAAGTTGTAAAGAAATATAACAAGAAAATAGAAAGGAAGTTTCTTTACATGACTATGAATGCCCGTATAACCGGCAGCACAGCAAGCGAAATTGAAGAAATGATCACCTGGCTCGCTTCATTTGGCGACAGCGGGGAAGGGGGAGTGACAAGGCTTCTCTATACCAGGCCCTGGCTGGATGCCCAGCACGCTTTAAAAGAAAAGATGGAGGGCTGGGGAATGGATGCTTATTTTGACGACTCAGGGAATCTGTTTGGAAGAATAGAAGGAACAGAGACTCAACAAAAGGCGATATTGACCGGTTCGCATATCGATACGGTCACAAACGGCGGAAGGCTCGACGGGGCATATGGAATTCTGGCGGGCCTTCTTGCCGCAAAACGGCTCCGTGAAGCTTACGGAGCGCCGAAAAGGCCGATCGAAGTCGTTTCCCTGTGCGAAGAAGAAGGTAGCCGTTTTCCCCTTACATTTTGGGGGTCGGGAAATCTGACGGGCCTGTTCGACTGTACAAAGGCTCCCGCTGTCTGCGACCGCGACGGAATCTCGATCGAACAGGCGATGAAGCAGTGCGGCTTTGGGGAAGGGAGGTACAAGAAGCCGTTCAGAAATGATGCGGCATGCTTTATCGAGCTCCACATTGAACAAGGCGGCATCCTGGAGGCGAGCGGCCGGCAGATCGGAATCGTCACCGACATCGTCGGGCAGCGGCGCTATACCGTCACCGTCAAAGGCGAAAGCAACCATGCAGGGACGACGCCGATGAATACAAGGAAGGATGCGGTCGCGATATCGTCTCTTTGCATTTCATACTTGACGAAAAAAGCAAGAGCTGCCGATCCGCTTCTAACGGCCACGGTCGGACGGCTTGAAGCAAAGCCGAATGTCCCGAACGTCATTTCGGGTGAAGCCGTTTTTTCTCTTGATCTTCGGCATCACAGCGAAGCGGTGCTGGATCGATTCGGCGAAGATATTTTCAGATATTTCACAGAGCTCTCCGAAGTGTCGGGCGTTCAGATCAGCGCGGTGCAGACGACGGATGCAAAACCTGTGAAAATGGATCGGGAATTGACGCGCCTCTCCAAGCGGGCGGCTGAGAAAACAAACGTATCCTATCGGGAAATGGTCAGCGGAGCGGGGCACGACGCCCAAATCTTCGGGACGCATTGTCCGACGACGCTGCTGTTCGTTCCGAGCCGGAACGGGATCAGCCATTCGCCAGAGGAATGGACGAATCCGGATGACCTCAATTCGGGGATCAGGCTGCTCGCCAATCTGCTATATACTTTGGCTTATGAATGAGAGGAGAAAAGGTGATGACAATCGGAGAAATCAATATTCCCAAACGGACGATTATGACGCCGGGACCGGTCGAAGCCGACCCAAGAGTGCTGCGGGCCCTTTCAAACCCTGTGCTCGGCCAGTTTGACCCGGCATTCACGAATATGATGAACGAGGTCATGGAACTGCTGCGGCAGATTTTCCGGACGAAAAACAAGTGGGCGTTTCCGGTCGACGGGACGTCGAGAGCGGGGCTTGAAGCGGTCCTCATAAGCATCATCAGACCCGGCGATAAGGTGCTCGTTCCGATATTCGGAAGGTTCGGCCATCTGCTTGCCGAGATATGTGAACGCTGCCGCGCCGACGTACATACGATGGAATGCCCTTGGGGAGAGGTGTTTGATCCTGAGGACGTCATTCGGGAAATTAAACGCGTCAAGCCGGAAATCGTGGCAATCGTACACGGCGAGACATCGACGGGATGCATGCAGCCGCTTGGGAAAATCGGCAGGTTCTGCCGTGAGCTCGGCGTGCTGTGCGTGGTCGATGCGGTCGCAACGATCGGCGGGACGGACGTGAATACGGACGAGTGGTGTTTGGACGCCGTCATCGGCGGAACGCAAAAGTGTTTATCCGTTCCGTCCGGCATGGCGCCGATTACGTTTAACAGCCGGATCGAAGCACGGATCAACGAAAGGAAAAAAGTCGAACGCGGCATTGCTACAGAAGAAGACATGAAGCGGGAAAGGGACCATCTGCCGATATACAGCAACTATTTTGACATCAGCCAGCTGATGGATTACTGGAGTCCGCGGCGACTGAATCACCATACGGAAGCGACATCCATGCTGTACGGCTTGCGGGAAGGCGCGCGCGCCGTTCTCGAAGAAGGGCTGTCCGAGCGCTTTGAAAGGCACCGGCTTCACGAAGCGGCCTTAACAGAGGGAATCAGGGCGATGGGGCTCGAATTGTTTGCGGAAGGAGAGAAAAAGCTTCCTACGGTCACCTGTGTCAAGGTGCCTGAACGGGTCGATGCAGAAGAGGTGCGCAACATGATGCTTAAGGAATTCGGCGTTGAAATTGCAAGCTCATTCGGCCCCCTCTGCGGAAGAATCTGGAGAATCGGAACGATGGGCTACAGCTGCCGCAAAGAAAATATTCTATTTGCGTTAGCGGCGCTTGAAGCGGTCCTTATTCGTGTCGGAGCCCCTGTTCAGCCGGGCCGCGCTCTTCAGGCCGCGCTCTCCTTTTATCATGGAAAAACGGCTGTGAATCGAGGGGTTTCATGAACGTGTACGATCTCGTGTTGAAAGGCGCTTATGCCGTACTGCCGGAGGGAGCGGAAAAAGCCGATATCGGCGTAAAAGACGGGGTGATCACCGCGATCGGCGAACTGGACGAAAAAGCTGCCGGAACGGTATGGCGGGCTGACGGTCGGTACGTCTTTCCCGGAGCCGTCGATTGCCACGTCCATTTCAGCGAGCCGGGCCGTCCCGATTGGGAGGGAATTCATACGGATCACGGATGCTGGCTGCGGGAGGGTGCACGACCTATTTTGACATGCCTTTAAACGGCATCCCTTCAACCGTCACCGTTCAGGCGCTCGAGGAGAAAGCGGCGATCGCCGAAGAAAAATCGCTCGTCGACTTTGCCCTTTGGGGCGGACTCGTCCCCGGAAAAATCCATCACCTTAAAGGTATGGCTGATGCCGGGGTCATCGGTTTTAAGGCGTTTCTTTCCGAAGCGGGAAATGAAGAATTTCAAGCCGCAGACGATTTGACCCTTTTGGAGGGCATGAAGGAAATTGCCGCCTGCAACAAAATATTGGCGCTTCACGCCGAAAGCGATCCAATGATCAAATTTCTGCAGCAGGAAGCCGAACAATCGGGGAGGACGGATGCTGATGCGTATGCGGCATCGCGGCCGCCGGAGGCTGAAGCTGAAGCCGTTTTCCGTGCCCTCCGGTTTGCCGGTGTCACGGGCTGTTCTCTTCACTTTGTCCATATGACGACGAAAGAAGCACTCGATTTGATCTTTGAGGCGAAACGAGATGGAATCGACGTTTCCGCTGAAACCTGTCCACATTATCTTCTGTTTGACCATGGGGCGCTGCTGGAAAAGGGCGCGGAAGCGAAATGCGCTCCGCCGCTTCGGTCAAAAGCGGGAAAATCCGCGCTTATCGAGGCGCTCGTCGAAGGCAAAATCGACATAATATCATCAGACCATTCTCCATGTCCTCCCGAATTAAAAGGAGGCGGCAATCTGTTCCGCTCGTGGGGCGGAATCAGCGGCGGCCAGTTTACGCTTTTGGCGATGATCGAGATCGCTTTGACATACAAGCTTCCATTTGAGAAGGTGGCTGACTGGACGGCGCGGACGCCCGCACTCCGTTTCGGCCTGGGCGGGAAAAAAGGCGAGATCAAAATCGGCTGTGACGCCGATTTTGCCGTCATCGACCTGAATGATTCGTACACCGTAACAAAGGACAGCATGTTTATGAGGCATAAGCAAAGCCTTTACGAAGGACACGTTTTCCCCTGCCGCACAGCGGCGGCATTCAACAGAGGGCGGCTCGTTTATGACGGAAGCGGGCCGCTCCGTCACAACGGGGGGGAATGGCTGAAAACGGTACAATATTCCAATGTTTGAAACGAATGAAACCAGCCTGACTGCACCGTCAGGCTGGTTTTTGTCACATGGCCAAGGACTTTAAATGGCTTGTCAGCACGGAATCGATCACTTCTTGCGACACTTGTCCGGGCTCCAGGAGCGAGTGGAGCGCAAGTCCGTCGATAAGGGCGTACAGCCGCTCCGTTTCCATCGGCACATCAATATCCGGATTCCCGGCGGATTGCGTCAGCGCTTCAACAGCCTTTTGGCAGGCTGAATAAATTCCTGCGTTCATCTCCTTTCGTAACGGCTGGAGCTCCGGATTGCTGAGCGATTTCGCCGTAAATGACAGCCATGCCTCCATTTCCAGCTTTCTTTCTTCATCTACGGGCAAAAACTGAAGAAGAAGCTGTTTCACATCGTCGGCAGGCGTTCCCGTCCATGTCATCCGTTCGATGCGCGCCTTCACCCTGTTTGTGACCAGCTGCATAGAATAGATGAACAGCTGGGACTGATTCGGGAAGTAATGGCGCATCGCCCCTGCGGAAAGCCCCGCCTCCTCCGCGATTTTTCTGACGGTGCAATGGTCAAGTCCCTCTCTGTGGATCACCTTCCAGACGACCTCGGCAATTTTTTCTTTTTGTTTTTCGTGATCAACGATTTTTGGCATATATTCATTATAACACAGTTGTATTATTTCATACATTTGTGTTATTATTTTTTTAGCACAAATGTATGAAAAAAGGAGCGGGAAACATAGATGATTGGATTGCTGATTATTGCTTGTGAAATCGGATTTTGGGTGTTTATTCTGTTAGGTCTGTTTTTTCGATATATTGCCGGGATGAAAAAAATCGGCTTGTTGTTTCTAGCCGCAACGCCTGTACTAGATTTGCTGCTGCTTATAGCGACGGCCGTCGATTTGCACAATGGGGCAAAAGCGGATACTCTGCACGGGCTGGCCGCCGTCTACATCGGGGTCAGCGTCGCATTCGGCAGCCGGATGATCAAATGGGCGGATGTCCGGTTCGCCTATCGCTTTGCCGGAGGTCCGAAGCCTGACAAAGGGCCGCGGTACGGAAAGGAACACGCCAAAAAAGAGCGGGCAGGCTGGCTTCGCCATTTTGCCGCCTGGGCGATCGGAGCGGCGCTTTTGGCGGGATTGCACGTGTTCATCGGCGATTTTGACAGAACCGAAGCTTTAATGCGCACTGCTGCTTTATGGTCCGTCATTCTCGCCATCGATTTTCTCTATAGCTTCAGCTTTACCTTTTTTCCGAAGAAAACGCCTTAAGGAGCCGGGGTGCCGGCTTCTTTTTTATGATAAAGATTCGGGAGAAGGAAATGCTAACATGCAGGCCGAAATAAAGGATTCTCGAAAAAACCTGTGATAAACTAAAAAGAGAGGTGAACGAGATTGATTTATATCGGATTAACCGGATGGGGGGATCATGACAGCCTGTATCCGCCCAAGACAAACAGCCAAAAAAAGCTGCTGCACTATTCGTCCCATTTTCCGATCGTCGAGCTTGATGCAAGCTTTTACGCAATCCAGCCCGAAAAAAACAACGAAAAATGGGTAAAAGAAACGCCGGAGTCCTTTCAATTTGTCATAAAAGCCTATCAGGGAATGACCGGCCATCAGCGCGGCGACATTCCTTTTGATTCAAAGGATGAGATGTTTGACGCCTTTAAACTGTCGCTCGCCCCTTACATAAAAGCCGGGAAGCTGGCGATGGTTCTTTTCCAGTTTCCGCCCTGGTTTGACTGCAGAAAAGAAAACGTCAATTACTTAAGGTGGTGCAGGGAGAAAATGGGGGACGTGCCGTGTGCCCTTGAATTCAGGCACAGGTCATGGTTCATGCCCCAATTCCGCGATAAGACGCTTTCCTTTATGACAGAACAAGGCTGGATACACAGCATTTGCGATGAACCGCAGATCGGGGAAGGGAGCGTTCCGACCGTTCTTCATGCGACAGACAGCGAAAAGACGCTCGTCCGTTTTCACGGCCGCAATAAGGAGGGCTGGGCCCGGCCGTCTTCGGGGCAAAACTGGCGGGAAGTCAGATATTTGTATTTATATAATGAACAGGAATTGAAAGATTGGACGAAAAACCTGGAACTTTTAAAGCGGCAGTCGAAAGATCTTTACGTGCTGTTCAACAACAATTCAGGCGGCGATGCGGCCGCGAACGGAAAACAAATGATGGAGCTGCTCGGCCTTGAATATCAAGGGCTTACGCCAAGGCAGCTCGATTTATTCAGCTAAAGAAAGAAGGACTTATTCATGGAATATTTTATACTGATCATACTCGGTTTGATCGCGGGAACCATCGGCAGTCTCGTCGGCCTTGGAGGCGGGATTGTCATCGTTCCTTCTTTGCTTTTTTTGTCAGGCTTTACGGGGTTATTTCACCACGTTACGCCCCAAATGGCGGTGGGCACTTCGCTTTTTGTCATCATCTTTACGGGCCTGTCTTCGACGATCGCTTATATGAAATACAAAACCGTCGATTATAAGAGCGGGCTTCTTTTTTTTATCGGATCTGGACCGGGAAGCCTTATCGGCGCCCATGTGTCAAAATATTTCAGCACGGATTCGTTTTCCCTCTGGTTTGGAATATTTATGATTTTGATATCTTTGTCGCTCATGATCAAGAAAAAAGCGAAGCCGTTGGACAAGAAGCACGCCGGCATCATCAGAACGTTTAAAGATGACGAGGGGAACGATTACACGTATTCCTACCAGCCTTGGGCAGGAATCGCAATCGCGTGTTTCGTCGGTTTCCTCGGCGGTTTATTCGGAATCGGCGGAGGCTCTTTAATGGTGCCGGCGATGATGCTCCTGTTTTTAATTCCGACGCGGGTCGCAGTCGCCACATCGATGTTTATCATTTTCCTTTCTTCGATTGCGGGATCTGCCGGCCACGTTATAAGCGGCCATGTCAACTGGCTTTATGCTTTGGCGCTCATTCCGGGCGCCTGGTTCGGAGGGCAGCTCGGCGCCTTTATCAATAGAAAGATGCAATCGAAAACGATCGTTTTCATCATGAGGCTCGTTCTGATTCTGGTCGGACTCAGACTTATCTATCAAGGCGCATTTTAGTCTATACGTTAGGGAGAGATTTGCATGCGGGAAAAGCTCCATATCTATCATACAAATGATCTGCACAGCCATTTTGAAAACTGGCCGGCCATCGTTGATTACATCGGGAAACAAAGGCAAAAACACACAGCGGAAGACGAGGAAGTGCTTCTGTTTGATATCGGCGACCATGTCGACAGATTTCACCCGATATCTGAAGCAACTTTCGGAAAAGCGAATGTGGAGCTTTTGAATCGTCTGCGATATGACGCGGTCACGATCGGCAACAATGAAGGAATCACGCTCCCGCACGAGGAGCTTGATGCGCTTTATCGTCATGCGGAGTTTCCGGTCATCGTTTCCAACCTGTTTGATACAAGCGGAAACAGGCCGTCATGGGCAGAGCCGTATTGGATCAAAACGCTAAAGAGCGGAATCACCATCGCCGTACTCGGCGTGACGGTCCCGTATTATCCGATCTATGCACAGCTCGATTGGAAAGTAACCGACGCCTTTGAAAGCATCGCCCGGGTACTGAAAGAGGTCAAAGGAAAAGCCGACATCACGATTCTTCTTTCTCATTTGGGCATCCTGGACGATCAAAAGGCAGCGGAGAGGTTTCCCGAAATCGATCTGATCCTCGGTTCCCACACACACCATTTGCTGGAGGACGGCATGATGAAAAACGGCGTTTTGCTCGCTTGCGCCGAAAAGTATGGAAACTATGCCGGCCATGTCGAACTGACGGTTGATCTTGACAGGAGGACCGTTTTCGAAAAAAAAGCGAGTGTACAGAAGACTTCAGATTGGAATGGAGAATCGGAGGAAACGTCTGCTTTCCTCATGGGAAAAATGGAGCAAGCCCGGACTGTGCTTCGGGAGGAAGTGGCTCAATTGGATCATCCGATTACAGCCGAATGGTTTCAAGCTTCAGCTCTGCCCCAAATGCTTGCCGATGCGCTTAAGGAATGGTGTAATGCCGAAATCGGCATGGTCAATGCCGGAATTTTGCTCGGCTCCCTTTCAGCCGGACCTGTGACTAGAGGCGACATCCACCGTATTTGTCCGCATCCGATCAACCCGGTCAAAGTGAAGCTGACGGGAACCGAATTGAAGGAAACCGTACTCCAGGCTTCCGCAGAGGAAATGGAGCAGCTTCATATCAAAGGCCTCGGCTTCCGTGGAAAGGTGATGGGAAAAATGATGTACTCCGGTCTTGATGCAGAAAAGCTCGCGGTCGCCGGAGCCGAAATCGAGCCGGGCCGCACGTATACGCTCGCAACCATTGACATGTTTACGCTCGGGACCCTTTTCCCTGCGATTCGCGATGCCTGTGACATCGAGTATTTCATGCCGGAATTCCTGCGGGACCTCCTGGCCTGGAAGCTGGATAAGGCATGCCGAGGCGATCGTTGAAAAAGCTTCTTCGGGTAAAACGGAACAAGTCCCCCGCTTTCGCCATACACTAATGGTAAAGGGGGGGGTTGAAAGTGGTGAATGTAACTCCGGTGATAATCGAAGACCGGCCGTTTATCGCTGTAACCGTCAAACTGCCGAAAACGAACTTTATGGCGGTAACGACCGATCATGGATATATTATGTGCGGGGCGCTTGATGTCGCCCTGCTGAATGATAAATTAAAGGAACGGAAAATCGTCGCCGCAAGAGCAGTCGGCGTCCGCACGATCGATGAGCTTCTCAGCGCCCCGCTCGAATCGGTTACAGACGCGGCAAAAGAGCTCGGGATACACGCCGGCATGAGCGGCAAAGAGGCGCTTTTAAAAATGGCGGAATAAAAGTTGTCTGTTTGAAGCGTATATCCCCTCTTACAAGCATACACATTGTGATGTAAGGGGGGATTTTGCATTGCGGAGATTTCGCGGCCCTCTTTCTAAAAGAGGACCTTTGCCTTTTCGGTATGTCATGCTCCTTTCTTTTGTGATATTTATATTTTCAACAACGGTCAGCTTATTGATCATCAACTCCTCGATCAAGCCGACGCTGTTGAACATTGCGGAAATGGAAACGAACAGAATTGCGATGCACGCCATCCAGGAAGCGGTCGAAAGCTATATTAGCAAAGATAAAAATGTACAGAACATGATCGAGATGAAAACAAGCGAAAACGGAAAAGTAACGACGGTCGATTTTAACTCCCACGTTGTTAAGGATATGCAAAGCAAAATTACAAAAGCGCTTCATCACAATCTTCAGGAAACCGAAACAGAAGAGTTTAATTCTTCAGCAAAAACGAAGAAAGGGCGGGATGACGGCGTCATTTATCAAATTCCCCTCGGCCAGACCACCGGCAACTCGCTGCTCGGAAACCTCGGTCCAAAAATTCCCGTGCGCCTCAACATCGTCGGAGACGTCTTTACAGACGTGAAAGAGAGCGTCAAGCCTTACGGGATTAACAACGCCTTAATTAACATCGGCGTGCTTGTCGAAGTAAAGGTGAGGGTCGTCATTCCGTTTGCGACAAAGACGGCGGTTGTCAAAAATACGATACCGGCGACGATTCAGGCGATACACGGAGATGTGCCCGATTTCTACAGCGGCAGCGGAAGCCAGACGTCCCCGTCGATCCAAATTCCTTCCAAAGGCGAAAAAGCCGATGAAAAAGAGTAAAAACATCCCGGGGAAAACGGGATGTTTTTATTTTTTCCTCTGCCTGAGCTCTTTTCGCTCCCATGCTTTTAAATAAGGATACGGATCAAATGACCACTCGCTTCTGCCGTTGTCCTTGTACATGCCGTAGTGGAGATGGGGCGGAAACTTTCCCGATGTGCCCGGCGGCCCGTATCCGGTGTTTCCGACGGAGCCGATCACCTGGCCGGGCTCGACGATCTGCCCGACCTTTAAACCTTTGCTGAATCCGTTCAGATGGGCGAAGTAGTGATACGTATTATGGATGTCCCTGATTCCGATTCTCCAACCGCCAAAGCGGTTCCAGCCTTTCATTTCGATGATTCCGTAGCATGTCGACCGAACCGGAACTCCGTGATGGGCAAACAGGTCGGTTCCTTCGTGGATGCGCCTGCCCCCGAAGCCGCGGGCGTCTCCCCACGTGCTTCTGTAGCTGTAATCCGACCGGATGGGGAGGGGAAACGCGTGCGCGCCTAAATCAATGTGGCCGTATTTGCGAAAAAGTTTGATAAATCCCGTAATGATGCCGACCGACTGATCCCTTTCATAAAACTCCCACAGCCCGATGCGGATGTTTGCGAGATCGTTTCCATATGTCGTCAAATATTTGCCGAACGTATACAGGACATCTTCGTCATTATCAGCTTCCGCCCGGCCGTCTCCATTGCCGTCCATTCCGATTCCGTCAAATACCTTAATGCTGAGCGGAGATGTATCACTTTGGTTTGGATTTTCAGGACCGCTCCAGATGTCCTGCGGAATGTAGATCCCTGTATACCCCTTTTTTTTCGGCAGGTCTTTGCGGTTCTTGCGAATGTTGATTTCGTATTGATCAACGGCAGCGAAAACGTACCAGGGGATTTGGGTCGCAGCTTCCGCTCTATTGTAAAGCGCCATCCTTTTTTTTAGAACTGACGCTGTCTGTTCCTTTCCCAAAGCGCAAGGCTGAACGATGACTAAAAGGAGAATGAGAACGGATAATACGACTTTCACAGTATCATTGGCTCCTTTCCGTTTAATTGTGTATAGTGTGCGACAAACGGTAAAAACGATAATAAGAAAATGTTAACAATTTGATATTGCAAAAAATCAATGCCTTGTCCGCAAATCTGTCGTATGTTAAAGTGACTAAAGACAAGTTTTTAAGTTTTTTAAGCGGTTCCAAATGGCAAGGGACGAAATCCATCGCCCAAGTCCTTACATTTTCGCAGCAAAACTTGATTACTATCCACGAGTGGAGTTGATGGAATTGGCAAAGAAAGACGAACACCTCAGAAAGCCCGAATGGCTGAAAATAAAGCTTAATACGAATAAAAACTATACGGGCCTTAAGAAATTAATGAGAGAAAACAACCTGCATACGGTGTGCGAGGAGGCGAAATGTCCGAATATTCACGAATGCTGGGCGGTCAGACGGACTGCAACGTTTATGATTCTCGGATCTGTCTGTACGAGAGCCTGCCGCTTTTGTGCGGTGAAAACCGGCCTGCCGACAGAGCTTGATTTGCAAGAACCGGAACGCGTCGCAGATTCCGTCAGTCTCATGAATCTGAAGCATGCGGTCATTACAGCCGTCGCCCGGGACGATTTGAAGGACGGGGGAGCTGGCGTATTCGCAGAAACCGTGCGCGCCGTCCGGAGAAAAAATCCTTTTACGACAATTGAAGTTCTTCCTTCCGATATGGGCGGAGACTACGATAATTTAAAAATGCTGATGGATGCCCGGCCGGACATTTTGAATCACAACATTGAGACGGTCCGCAGGCTGACGCCGAGAGTCCGTGCAAGAGCTACATATGAACGATCTTTGGAATTTTTGCGCCGCGCCAAAGAAATGCAGCCCGATATCCCGACGAAATCGAGCATCATGATCGGTCTTGGCGAAACAAAAGAAGAAATCATTGAAACGATGGATGACCTGCTGGCCAACAATGTCGACATTATGGCGATCGGCCAATATTTGCAGCCGTCCAAAAAGCATTTGAAAGTACAGAAATACTACCATCCTGATGAATTTGCCGAACTGAAAGAGATCGCCATGGAAAAAGGCTTCAGCCACTGTGAAGCAGGTCCTCTTGTCCGTTCTTCCTACCATGCCGATGAACAGGTCAATGAAGCGTCCAAAAAACGGCAGGCCAATGCCTGATTGTCTCAGCTAAATTAAAAACGCCAGAATATCTGGCGTTTTTTTCGTGCGCTAGGATTCGGCGTTTTTTCCTTTTCCGTCCGTCGAAACGCTTCCTTGAGGCGATTTTTTCATTTCCTCGATCGTATCGGCCATCAGCTGATCGACGTTTCTTGAATTGGAGCCGAGCGAGCTGAAGTTGGCGATGGACTGCATCAAATTCGGATTGTCCGATATATAGATATGGTAATATCTCGGAACGACGGAGGCCGCCGTTTTTTTCACCTGATCTGCGGTTTCCTCGCGCCGCTTTGAACCTGTCCGGTAGACGACAAGCGCCTCTTCATCCGTTACAAGCGCCGAGGCATCTTGAATATTGGGAAGCTGAACCGTTAAACTAGATATAATATGGGCCATCTCTTCCCTGTTGATTTTTGGCGTCTGTGTTTTATCTTTGTTTTTAACTGGAGTCGCCTGATGGCGCGCATAACCGAACCTGCCTTTTCGATCATCGTTTCTGAAGCTTTGGTTGTACTGGCGGTTCCGATCAGCGACATGGACGGTGTTGCCGTCTTCATCATAAATATCTTTGTGATTCGGATCGTTTAAAGCCTGCTGGCATCCGGCCAGCGAGGCCAGCAGCAAAATGGTTAAAAGCATTTTTGTTTTCATCCTGCATTTCCTCCTTATCTATAGCTTTTCCAAAGAGGAAGATTTATTCTTAGCAATTGATGGCGGCTGGTGTTTGAATTATCATATAAAAGAGGTGAAAAGAATGATTGTCGTTCAGAACGCTGCATTTGAAGTCGTCAAAGATGTGAAAAACGGATTTAATGAAGAAGCGTTTAAAGCAAGATACTCCGATATTTTAAATAAATACGACTACATTGTCGGGGACTGGGGATACAGCCAGCTGAGGCTGAAAGGCTTTTTTGATGATCAAAATCAAAAGGCGACCTTTGATACAAAAATCAGCACCCTTGATGAATATATTTACGAATACTGCAATTTCGGCTGTGCGTATTTTGTGTTGAAACGCTTGCGAAAATAATCGGTCATAAAAGGGGATGCCGCTATGTATTTTGTCGATCGAAACAAAATTGAAAACACGCTGAATTTTTTTGAAGAGCAGCTCCGGCTGTTTCATAAGCAGACTGAATGGGCGTCAGACATCGAAAAAAAAGCGCTTGAAAGGATCGGTCATACGCTGATCGAAAGTATCCTGGACGTAGGAAACGATATGATTGACGGCTTCATTATGAGAGATCCGGGAAGCTATGACGACATCATGGATATACTGGCTGATGAGAAGGTCGTCAGCCAAACGGAAGGCGAAGATCTGAAACAGCTGATCGCCTGCCGGAAAGCGCTCGTTCAGGATTACTTGAATGTCAGCCACGGGGAATTGGAAAACTTGCTGAAAACGCACGCGGAAGCGCTTGAGGCATTTCCCGTCCGTATCCGCGATTATTTAAACAATGAACTCGGACCTGTATCAGCATTTAAACCGCATTAATAAACTGGAGTGTAACACATGAAAACATACAAAGGATATTTAATCGATCTAGACGGAACAATGTACAAAGGAACGGAAAAAATCGACGAAGCCTGCGAATTCGTGAAAAAGCTGAAGGAGCGGGACATTCCATACTTATTCGTGACGAACAATTCATCGCGCACGCCGAAGCAGGTGGCGGACAAGCTTGTATCTTTTGATATTCCGGCAACGGAAGAGCAGGTGTTTACGACAAGCATGGCAACGGCGAACTTCATCGCCGAGAAAAAGCCGGATGCTTCCGTATATGTGATCGGAGAAGAAGGAATCCGCCGGGCCATCGAAGAAAAAGGCCTGGCGTTCGGCGGGGAAAACGCCGACTTTGTCGTCGTCGGCATCGACCGCGGCATTACATACGAAAAGCTTGCCGTCGGCTGTCTGGCGATTCGGAACGGAGCGACGTTTATCTCGACGAACGGCGATATTGCGATTCCGACCGAAAGAGGCCTTTTGCCTGGAAACGGGTCATTGACGTCAGTGTTGACCGTGTCAACCCGCACAGAGCCGATTTTTATCGGAAAGCCTGAGCCGATCATTATGGAGCAGGCGATGAAAGTCCTCGGAACTGACATCAGCGAGACGCTGATGGTGGGCGACAACTATGACACCGATATTATGGCCGGCATGAATGCCGGAATGGATACGCTTCTTGTCCATACAGGAGTGACGAAAAAAGAACACCTTGAAGCTTACGCCAAAAAGCCGACTTACACGGTCGATTCGCTTACAGAATGGATGGACCGCATCTGAAAATGAAAAACACTTGCCCTTGTAAGAAGGCAAGTGTTTTTTTGGGGGGCTTTATTCGGCGTCTTTCGCCCGGTGCGCGAGCCTGCTTGAGGCCGCGGCCGCAATGGCGCCGACGATGTCGTCCAAAAAGGTATGGCATTCCCCCGTTGACTTGTCGTTTAAGCGGGCGAGCACCCCGGGCTTTATTTTATCGATATAGCCGTAATTGGTATAACCGATCGAGCCGTACAAATTGATGATCGAAAAAGACAAAATTTCATCGACGCCATAAAGGCTTTCATCTGTCTCAATTAAGGATTGCAGAGGCTCCAACAGCTTTTTCTGCTCTCCCAGCATATCGAGCTGGATACCGGTAAGCACGGCGTTTTGAACCTCGCGCTTCTTCAAGACCCGGCTGACATTCGCTTCACATTCTTCTTTTGTAATGTCAGGATGGTATTTCTTTTGTAAAAGGTAGACAAGATCCGCAATCTCGGAAATCTTGACGCCCCGTTTTTCAAGCCACTCTTTTGCTGCTGATTCTATTTTGTGCATGCTGTTGTTTTCCGGCATCGTGTTCACCCAATCTTTTTTACTTAGTGTATACAAACGTCCTGCAAAACGTAACGATTTTAGAACGTTTTCACTCATAAATGGCTTCTAGATGGATTACGATGTGTAGAAGGCCATTTTTTAAAGGAGTGTTGTATGGTGAAAGATTTGATCAAAGAAAAATTCGGAATCCACATTCGCGAACTTTCGTCATATCTCTCCTATCAGACTTTTCAAACACCCAATTCCATGTTCTTGATCGCCCCAGTTTCCCATTTAAGCCAAGCCGAACTTGCGGAGCTGTATTACATGAGTCAGTATTTGCAAGAACAGCGCGACCCATACGTTTCCTCTTTTTTGTTCACAAAGGACGGGGAGATGACTTTTAGGGACGGAAAAACGGCATATGTGCTGCTTCAAGCGGCGCCCCGTTTTACGAACCGGTCTTTTCCGTTCGGTACGGAGCTCGCCGAATTTCATCAAAAGGGGAGGGGCTATCCTTATGAAGTAAAAGAAACGACAAGGATCGGCCAGTGGAAAGAATTGTGGGGGAAACGCCTCGACCAGCTCGAGCAGTTCTGGATTCAAAAATCGCAGTCACAGCCATTGCAGCCTTTTGAAAAACGGTTTATCGAATCGTTCCCTTATTATCTCGGCTTAACGGAAAACGCCATTCAATATTTGGCAGATACCGAATTAGATGACAAGCCCCAGGCTGCTGATTCCGGGACGATCTGCCAGCAGCGCCTCACCTGTGAGACATGGAAGCAGGAGCCTTTGGTCAAGGTTCCCGTAGAATGGGTGTTTGATCATGCGGCACGGGATCTTGCAGAATACGCCAGAAGCCTGTTTCAGCAAAAAGGCGATCTCAATGAGGTGATGCTATTTCTTCAGCAATATGAACAGGTCAGTCCGCTTTCTTCCTTTTCAAAGCGGCTCATGTACAGCAGGCTCCTGTTTCCGCTTCATTACTTTGAAACGGTTGAAGGCTATTATATCTCTCCTGAATCAGAGCACCACTATTATGAGAACAAGCTCGACCATCTATTGTCCCAGGTGCCGGCGTATGAACGGTTTCTGAGCGGATTTCAGGAGATGGTCAGCATAAGATCGGGAGGATTGGCTGTCATGCCTTCCGTCAATTGGCTGAAAAGGACACCTTAAGGCGGGGTGTTCTTTCTTAGTCGCATGAGGCTCTTAACTTTTGCCGCCTTTTTCGATATGCTAAAAGAAATCAGCTCTTAGAAAGGAACGTGGCACAATGGACAAACCGTTTGTATACGTGACGAGGAAATTACCCGAAGAACAGCTTTCTCCATTAAAAGAACTGGCTGATATCGAGATGTGGGAAAAAGAGGATGAGCCGTGTCCGCGGGACGTCCTGCTTGAAAAAGCAAAAACGGCCGACGGGCTTTTGACGATGCTGTCGGACCGGATCGATGCGGAGCTTTTGCAAAAAGCCCCCCGATTAAAAGCGGTCGCCAACTTGGCGGTCGGATTTGACAATATCGATGTGGAAGCAGCAAGAAAACGGGGCGTGATCTGCTGCAATACGCCGGATGTATTGACGGAGTCGACCGCCGATTTAACCTTTGCATTGTTGCTTGCGGCAGCGCGCAGAATCATTGAGGCGAGCGACTGGATCAAGCAAGGAAAATGGACGGGCTGGGGACCGCTTTTGCTGGCAGGCGCCGATGTGCATCATAAAACGATCGGCATCGTCGGCATGGGAAGCATCGGACGGGCTGTGGCAAGGCGGGCAAAAGGCTTTGGCATGAATATTTTGTACCACAACCGGAAACGAAATCCCGAAGCTGAAAAAGAACTGGGCGCTTCTTACGCACCGTTTGATGAGCTCATTGGACAAGCCGACTTTGTCGTGTGCCTGACGCCGCTGACAGAGGAGACGAAGCATCTGTTTAACCGTTCAGCTTTTCAAAAGATGAAGAAAAGCGCAATTTTCATCAATGTTTCAAGAGGACAGGTCGTCGATGAACGGGATCTGTATGATGCGCTCATTCACAACGAAATCGCCGGTGCAGGCCTTGATGTCTTTGCCGAAGAGCCGATTTCAAAGGAACATCCGCTCGTCGGTCTCCCGCAGGTGACCGCACTTCCTCATATCGGAAGCGCCAGCAGAGAAACGAGGGAAGAAATGATGAGGCTTTGTGCGGAAAATATTGCGCTCGTCCTGAGCGGCAAACCGGTGAAAACGGAGATTTAGCTCTCCTCTTCCGGCTTTTTTAGTCCGGAAGATTTTCTTACAAAAATATTTCTGAATATATAGAATCTTATTATATCAGAAACTAAAGCGTTTACAAACGCCATTTTTCAGCAATCGTCATCTTGTCAAAACAAAAATCCCCCATTATAATGTTTGTAACTCAAATGTCTGCGTTGCAATTACAAATGTCCTTTTAGAATGGACGATCGGATAGAAAGGTGGAATTTTAGTGAAGGCGATACGAGTCGGGCTTCTTGGTTTAGGAACAGTCGGGAGCGGGGTGGTGAAAATCATCCAGGATCATCAGGACAAACTGGTGCATCAGGTCGGATGCCCTGTCACCATCCAAAAAGTGCTAGTTAAAGATAAAGATAAAAAAAGAGATGTCGAGCTTCCCAAAGAGGTTTTGACGACGGAAGCCTATGATGTGATAGAAGATCCGGAAGTGGATGTCATCATCGAGGTCATCGGGGGCATCGAACAGACGAGGCGGTATTTGCTTGACGCTCTCCGCGCAAAAAAACACGTCGTGACGGCGAATAAGGATTTGATTGCCCTTTACGGGTCAGAGCTTTTAGCTGCGGCAAAGGAAAACGGCTGCGACCTTTATTTTGAGGCGAGCGTTGCCGGAGGAATCCCGATTTTACGGACGCTTGAGGACGGCCTTGCTTCAGACAGAATCACGAAAATGATGGGAATCGTCAACGGAACAACCAACTTCATCCTGACGAAGATGAACAAAGAAAAGGCCCCATACGAAGAGGTGCTGAAGGAAGCGCAGCGGCTCGGCTTCGCGGAAGCTGATCCGACCGCCGATGTGGAAGGCTTAGATGCCGCAAGGAAAATGGCGATTTTGGCAAGGCTCGGCTTTTCCATGAATGTCGACCTTGAAGACGTTAAAGTAAAGGGGATTTCCCAGGTATCTGATGAAGACATCAACTTCAGCAAACGGCTCGGCTATACGATGAAGCTGATCGGCATCGCCCAGCGCGACGGCCAAAAAGTCGAAGTCAGCGTTCAGCCGACATTGCTTCCCGATCATCATCCGCTGTCTTCGGTTCACAACGAATTCAATGCGGTCTACGTATACGGGGAAGCCGTCGGAGAGACGATGTTTTACGGACCGGGGGCGGGCAGCATGCCGACTGCAACCGCCGTTGTCTCAGATTTGGTGTCCGTCATGAAAAACATGCGCCTCGGTGTAAACGGCCGCAGCTTTGTCGATCCGCAGTTTGAGAAAAAAATGAAGTCGCCTGCTGAAATTTTTGCCCAGCAATTTTTAAGAATCCATGTCAAAGACCAGGTCGGCTCATTTTCAAAAATCACCGCGATTTTTTCGGAAAGAGGGGTCAGCTTTGAAAAGATCCTGCAGCTTCCGATCAAAGACAATGACGACCTGGCTGAAATCGTCATCGTCACGCATCATACGTCTGAAGAAGATTTCTCAGACATTTTGAAAAAGCTGGACGATCTTGAAGTCGTTCATCAGGTCAAAAGTACTTATCGAGTAGAAGGGAACGGTTGGAGCTAATGTGGAAAGGACTCATTCACCAATATAAAGACTATCTTCCTGTAACAGACAAGACGCCGGGGCTGACATTGAACGAAGGAAACACGCCGCTCATTCACTTGAAAAACTTATCTGCAAAGCTCGGCATCGAGCTTTATGTGAAAACCGAAGGCGTCAACCCGACAGGTTCCTTCAAAGACCGCGGGATGGTGATGGCTGTTGCTAAAGCGAAGGAAGAGGGCAATGATACGATCATGTGCGCCTCGACGGGAAACACGTCAGCTGCCGCTGCGGCGTATGCGGCCCGCGCCAACATGAAGTGCATCGTCATCATTCCGGACGGAAAAATCGCCTTTGGAAAATTGGCTCAAGCCGTCATGTACGGGGCTGAAATCATCGCAATCGACGGTAACTTTGACGATGCCTTGAAAATGGTCCGCAGCATTTGTGAAAAAGAGCCGATTGCATTGGTGAACTCCGTAAACCCTTACCGGATCGAAGGGCAAAAAACGGCTTCGTTCGAAATCTGCGAGCAGCTTGGCACCGCCCCTGATATCCTTGCGATTCCGGTGGGGAATGCGGGAAATATTACGGCATACTGGAAAGGTTTTGAAGAATACCATGAAAAACACGGCACAGGTCTGCCCGTCATGCGCGGCTTTCAGGCGGAAGGCGCTGCTCCGATCGTAAAAAACAGGGTGATAGAAAATCCGGAAACCGTTGCGACGGCGATTCGAATCGGAAATCCGGCAAGCTGGGACAAGGCGGTCAATGCGGCAAACGAATCAAACGGAAAAATCGATGAAGTATCAGATGAGGAAATCCTCTCCGCTTACCGGCTGTTGGCGAGGGAAGAGGGCGTATTCGCCGAGCCGGGCTCCTGCGCGTCAGTCGCCGGCGTGCTGAAGCAGCTGAGAACGAAAGAAATTCAGCAGGGGGCAAAAGTCGTTGCCGTCTTAACCGGAAACGGCCTGAAAGATCCAAATACAGCCATCGATGTCTCAAACATCAAACCGGTCACACTGCCGACAGATGAGGAAAAAATTCTTGAGCACTTAAAAGGAGCCGCACGTGTATGACAGAGGCTGACATGCTGATTTCCATTACGGTTCCGGCAAGTACTGCCAATCTGGGTCCGGGTTTTGATTCAGTCGGAATGGCGCTATCACGCTATTTAAAGCTGTCTGTTTTTCCTTGTGACGAGTGGCGGTTTGAAGCTGAAACAGACATCGTGGCAGGTATACCCGCCGGAACGGAAAATTTGATTTATCAAGTAGCCAAGCGGACTGCCGCCCATTTTGGAAAAGAGCTTTCGCCGTGCCTTGTCAAAGTGTGGAGCGACATCCCGCTTGCCCGCGGGCTCGGCAGCAGTGCGGCTGCGATTGCCGCTGCCGTGGAGCTTGCAAACGAACTGGCTGACTTAAAGCTGTCTGTACGCGATAAACTGCATTTTGCAAGCCTTGAAGAAGGACATCCCGACAATGCCGGGGCTTCGCTTTCAGGAGGCCTTGTCATCGGACTTCACGAGAAGGACGAGACACAGCTTGTCTCGATCAAGGACGTAGACATCGATGTCGTCGTTGTCATTCCTTTTTACGAAGTTCTGACAAAAGATGCGCGGGACGTTCTTCCGGAAAGCCTCACATTTTCAAAAGCGGTCGAGGCAAGTGCAGTCAGCAATCTGCTTGTGGCCGGGCTCATGTCAAAGGACTGGCACCTCGTCGGACACATGATGAAAAAAGACCTTTTTCATCAGCCGTACAGGAGGGCGCTCGTTCCCGAACTTGCCAAGGTCGAGCATGAAGCCGGGTTGTGCGGCGCATATGGAACGGCTTTGAGCGGCGCGGGACCGACGATTCTCTCCTTTATTGAAAAAGGAAAAGGAGAAGAACTGAAAGCCAGGCTCGCGTCAAAGTTTCCGCATTGTGAAGTCGACTGCCTCCATGTGCCGGACACAGGAGCAGCCGTCGAAAGAAAACCGGTGAAAAGCGCATCCCCAGCCGACTAAAAAGAGCTTTTACAGGCTCTTTTTTAGTTTGCCGGGAAAACAAGGATTTTTATTTAGGAAGTCGAAATAGAGTATAGACACTGAACAAGAGAGGAGAATCGCGATTGAAGCAGCTCATAACGGAAGCAGACATTACGAGGCTCGCATCGGTTACAGATCCCCAATATTCGCCTGACGGCAAAAAACTCGCTTATGTACAAACAAAAGTGAACAAAAAACAAGATTCGTATGATGCGCATATCATGGTCTTTGATACCGAAACAGAGGAAACGGCGCAATGGACGTTCGGAACAGGAAGAAATCAGCATCCGCGATGGTCGCCTGACGGCAGGATGCTCGCATTTACATCAAACCGGGATGATTCGTCACAGGTATATGTGATCCATACGGCTGGAGGCGAAGCGAAAAAAGTGACAGACATTCCTTATGACGTCGTGCAGCCTGAATGGTCGCCCGACGGAAAATACTTGCTTTGCTCTGTCAAGCTGACGAAAACCGAAAGCGTCAAAGACGAAAAAAAGCCCGAAATCGAAGACCACGAACCATTGGAAGTCGATTCCTTAACATATAAAGCAGACGGGCAGGGCTTTAAAAGGGGGAAATATACGCAGCTTGTCCTCGTCCAGATCGAAACGGGGGACATGAAGCAAATCACCGCATGCGAAAGGGATCATGTCAGCCATGCGTTTTCACCTTGCGGGGAGAAAATCGCTTTTTGCGCCAATTTGACCGAAGAAGATGACAACCGTGTAAACGACGTCTACTTGATGACGCTGTCAAGCGGAGAGCTCAAACGCCTGACGGGACAAAACGGGATCTTTTCATCCCTGTCTTTTTCTCCTGACGGAAAACGCCTTGCCTTTTTAGGGCACGAAAAAGAGTTCCAAAATGCGACGCTTGATAAAGCCTGGATGTACGATTTTGAAAAAGACGAGCTGACATGCCTAACCGAGATGCTTGACGTTCATTTAAACGATGCGGTCGCAGGGGACAGCCTTGTCGGAGGTGTACTGCCAAAACCGGCTTGGACGAAGGATGGCAACGGTTTTTACGTGATCGGGACCGATCAGGGAGCAACGGGCATTTATTACATATCAACAGAAGGCCTCGCCTACCCGGTCCGCCTGGAAAAAGAGCATCTGAACGGATTCAGCCTCCGTCCGGATGAAACGGGGTTTGCCGCTTCGATCGCCCTGCCCGTTTGGCCGAGTGAGCTGTATGATATTGCATTGGGCGAAGATAAAGCGAAGCGCCTGACGGATGCCAATGAGGATTTCGTTAAGGAGCACATCATCTCAACACCTGAAGAATTTCAATTTGAGACGGCCGACGGCTTAATGGTGCACGGGTGGCTGATGAAGCCGGCCGGCTTTGAGGAAGGAAAAAAATATCCGCTCATTTTAGAGGTTCACGGCGGACCGCACGCGATGTATGCGAACGCCTATTTTCACGAATTTCAAGTGCTCGCCGCCAAAGGCAGCGCAGTCGTCTATGTCAATCCGAGGGGAAGCCACGGCTATGGCCAGGACTTCGTCAACAAAGTGAGAGGCGACTACGGAGGCGGAGACTTCGGCGATGTCATGGCAGCCGTTGACCATGTTCTCGCGCATCACGATTTTATTGATCAGGACAGACTCGGAATCACAGGCGGAAGCTACGGCGGCTTTATGACAAACTGGGCCGTCGGCCATACGAACCGCTTTAAAGCCGCGGTGACGCAGAGGTCGATTTCCAACTGGGTCAGCTTTTACGGCGTAAGCGACATCGGCTACTTTTTCACGGATTGGCAGCTTGGAGCAGACCTTTTTGAAGATCCGGACAAACTATGGGACCGTTCGCCGCTGAAATATGCCGAAAGGGTTGAAACCCCGCTTTTGATCCTTCACGGCGAACGCGATGACAGATGTCCGATTGAACAGGCTGAACAGCTGTTTACAGCGCTGAAAAAAATGGGGAAGAACGTAAAGTTTGTCAGATTTCCGAACGCGTCCCACGACTTGTCGCGAAGCGGCCACCCGAAGCAGCGCATCAAGCGGCTGCAATATATCGCCGGATGGTTTGACAGCCACTTGTAAATAAAAAAGGCTGCCACTTTTGTTTGGCAGCCTTTTTGCTATTAAAATACTTGTTCTACTTCAATAACGCCCGGAACTTCTTCCAAGAGCGCGCGCTCGATTCCGGCTTTAAGCGTGATCGTGGAACTCGGGCAGCTTCCGCATGCGCCGAGAAGACGAAGCTTTACGATGCCGTCTTCAACGTCGACAAGCTCGCAGTCACCGCCGTCACGAAGCAAAAACGGACGAAGTTTGTCCAGCACTTCCTGCACCTGTTCTTTCATTTCGACTTCTGTCGCCATTCATATCGCTCCTTTCAAATCATACAACCATTATATTCAGTCGAACAATAAAAAGCTATTGTTTAGTTTCAGCGTTTTCCCACCTATTATATCATATTTGCCCCCAAAGACAAAAAACGATTTTTATGGAGAGCGGGGCGAAAATAGACTAAAATAAAAAAAGGGAAAGGAGCGTGTTGATATGACAAAACAAGCCGAACTTTTTGTTTACGGCGCAGATGTTCTTTGTCCGAGCTGTGTGAACCTTCCGTCATCAAAAGAAACGTACGAATGGCTCGAAGCCGCACTCAAAAGAAAGTATCCCGGCCAGCCGTTCACGATTACGTACATCGATATTCATCAGCCTCCTGAGAATGATCCGAAAAAACTGGAGATAACGCAAAAAATATTAAATGACGAATACTTCTATCCGTTGGTCCTCGTCGGTGACCAAGTCGTCGGCGAAGGAAATCCGAAGCTGAAGGACGTGTATAAGGAAATGGAAAAGCAGGGATATAAGCCGGCGATATAAAAAACAGCAAGGGTGTCATAACCTTGCTGTTTTTTTTATGGCTCTTTTTTGAGAAAAACGGGCAAACTGATGAAAAACGTGCAGGAGTGGTACACATGTCTTTCATCGAAGGGCAGATCGTCTCCGGTGATTTTGATCAGGAGATGAACGTCTTTTCTCTTAAAAAAGTTAAGCAGTTCCACACGCAGACCAGTTTAAAGGAAAACCAGCTTGAAGCCTTGCAGCAATATTTGAAGCAGCATGAAGATGAAGCAGACGGGCAGATCATCACCCTTTACGACCAAATGCTTGTACCTTTGTCACAGGCGGACATTAAAGCGCTGCTGAACGATTTGTCAAAAGTCCAGTCCTTATATAAAAAAGGCTGAAGGGATCCTTCAGCCTCATGTTTACACCCGTTTTCCGGCGCGAATGTCATCCGTCATTCCTGGATACGGCGCTTTGGAAATCAGTTCTTCATTATTTGCGCCTGCGTTTTCCATAAACGTGATGTCCGCAAACTCAGGAACGACGTATTTTGGATATGTCTCATATTTTTCACGGGACTCTTCCATTAAATCAATATAATCGTTTTGGTAGCAGACGGTAATGTCCGGGCGTTCGTGAACCCATTTTGGAAAGAAAATGATGCCGTGCATGCGTTTTTCTTTTGGCATAAAGTTCAGCGAAACATCAGTGCCTGTCGGTTCTGTCCAAGATACCTTGTACACGCCTTCAGTAAGTTTGACGAGGTTGACTTCCTGATCCCGGACCCAGCGGCCTGCAACCATGCCGCTGTGAATGCGGTAATCGATCGTATGATCATTTTTAATGTAAATTTCGTACTCCCAGCCGTTTTCATAAGTATAGATCATGTGGCTTCCGACAAAATCTTGCACATCCTGATTCATATGAACAGCTCCTTTTCAATGTAAATATAAACATGTAACACTTTACATATATAAGTTTAAAGCATCGCTTATGATATTGTCAAAAATTAAGTGATGGAAAAGAATTATAAGTGATATTAGGAAATTTTGCTAATATTTAGAAAAATGGATTGTCAAAAAATGCTCGATTCTGTAAAATGAAAGACAACCCATAAAAAGGAAAATGAATAAAGAAGAAGGGAATGATAATCGATTGAAAACAAAAATTGCGTATGAAGAAGTCGCCAAAATGCTGAATCAATGGTACGTCATGATCAAGCGCCATGAAATATCCCAGGCGGTCTCCATAAAGTATGACATCGAGAATCAGCTTCCGAACATGGAGGAAAATCAAGATTTGCTGCTCTATTTTAACCTTTTAGACTACCGGCATAAGCTGCTGACAGAAGAATTTGCCGCCTCAAACAGGCTGTTTGAAGACATTCAGCATCAAAAAGCAGATATGCAAAGCACGGACGACATGATCGAATACTATTTTTTCTTTTTTGCCGGCATGTACGAATTTCATAAAAAGGACTACACAAATGCGATCAATTATTACAAACTCGCAGAGAACAAGCTCAGAAAAATCCCCGATCAGATCGAAAATGCCGAATTCCACTACAAAATGGCGGTCGCCTACTACCAAATCAAACAAAATTTCTTCTCCTTAAACCACGCGACAGCTGCCTTAAAAACCTTCAAAACGCATGATGACTATATTCAAAAAGCGATAAGCAGCGAAATGATTTTAGGTGCGAATAAACTCGATTTATTTCGTTTTGACGAAGCGGAAAAACACTACAAGCAGGCTTTAAAAGACGCAACACAGATCGAAAATAACACCCTCATCGGCATGGCTCATCACAATTTAGGGTTGAGCTGCGTCAGCCGCGACCTTCTCAACATGGCGGAAACGCACTTTAAGGAGGCGCTTCGCCTGCAAGATCATGAAGAATCTGTATACGGAATCCACTCCATGTTTGAATTGACGCATGTCCTGTACAAATCAGAACGTTTTCATGAAGCCCGCGAATGGTATAAAAAAGGTTTTTCTCGTGCAAAAAAAGCAGGAGAAAGGGAATATTTGTCGAAATTTAGACTTATCCATGCTCTGTATGATGAACACGATTCGCTTACAGTCGAACATGCTTTAGAATACCTCAAAACGATTAATCTTTGGACGGATATAGCAGAATTAACATTGGACATTGCGCTTTTCTATAAAAAAAATGGTGATGCAAAACATGCGGCCGAATACTTTGAAGAGTCTCATCATGCAAGAGACCAAATCCTGAAAAGAACGGAGGAGTTAAAGTGAAGAAGATGCTTGCCGCCGTGTCGGCGGCCGTTGTCGCCAGCCTTGCCGCAGCCAGCTTTGTGCCCCAACCAAAAGGAAACGCCGAGTTTGCCGGACGAGCCATTTTTCTTGAGCATTCATCCACAAAGCAGCTTGCAGGAAGAGCGATATTTCTTGATCGCTTCACAGGAACTGCATCAGCCGATCCTGTCAAAGAAAAAACTGCAAAACCGGCATTAAGCTGACGCCGTCCATTTTGAGGTGCCTTCACGGCGCCTTTTTTTGAGGTAACGGGAGGCCTTTACAATATGATGCATTTCCAGAAAAATTCCGATTCAGCCATCATCGTACTGCACGAAATATACGGCGTAAACCGGCATATATTGGATTTTGGGCGAGCGCTTTCTGATTATGGCTTTGACGTGTTTTGCCCGAATGTATTCAATCAGGAAACAACATTCGATTATGCCGACGAGAAAGCCGCATACACACACTTCACAGAGAATGTCGGTTTTGTCGACGCCTCCCAAAAAATAAAAACGATCATCAGTCAATTGAAAAACAGATATCAAAAAGTGATCATCGTCGGTTTCAGCGTGGGGGCGACGGCAGCCTGGCTGTGCAGTGAAGAAGACCATGTCAGCGGAATGGTCGGATACTACGGCTCCCGTATAAGAGATTACTTGGACATGACGCCTGCATGTCCGGTGATGCTGTTTTTTCCAGAAGAGGAGCGGTCATTTTGCGTTGATGAATTGCGAGCTGCGTTAAAGGAAAAAGGGATAGAGACGCACAAATTAGCGGGCTTGCACGGATTTGCCGATCCGTATTCCATGACATACAATCGGCAGTCTGCACAAACCGCTTTCGGGCACATGATGCGCTTTTTAAAGGGATTGTGATGAATGGATTGGTATGAAAAAACTGAATATGCGGGCCGTGTTTAGCGCTGATCGGATATAAGCTTTAGAATGATTGAAAAGCGTTACATTGCAAAACAATAAGTAAAACGAATGACTGAAGGGAAAGAGCCGCTGAACGGCCTGCAAAAAAAAGCTCATCATGACAGATGAGCTCTTTTTGCCTGAATTAAAAATCCCGCGAAACCTTATCCGTTATGATGCTTATACATCCACAGCAGCCCGGATTTCAACAGGCGCGGAACCCTCCCGATCAGCGGTCGTTCAGCTACCAATCCGAAGCCGGCTTTTTTCCCGAGCGAGCCGAGGACGCCTTTCAGCTTGAATTTCGGCATCGTTTCAGGAAGAGCTTCGCCTTTCCAGCGCCATTCGAGGACCTGGACGATTTGTTCCGCTTGTGCCTCGGCAAGCTGTGCGCTTGGGGCGTGCGGAAGGCTTGCACAATCGCCGACGACATAGACGTGCTCATCTCCCGGCAAATTGTGGTGCGGCGTCAGGACGACGCGGCCCTGTGCATCCTTTTCCACGTCGAGGTCGCGGACGATCTGATTCGGCTGGATGCCGGCGGTCCAGACAATCGCATCGGCGCGAATCGGATCATCGTGGTTGTAAACGATGCCTTCCTCCACCTTTGTAATGTTGGCGCGGTTAATGATGTTGACCCCGTGCTCTTCGAACCAGCTTTGAACATATTTGCTGAGCCGGGTAGGGAAGCTGGACAAAATAAATTCCCCCCGGTCAAAGAGGATAATATTCAAGTCCTCCCGGCTTTCTCTCAATTCGCTTGCGAGTTCCACGCCGCTAAGTCCTGCCCCGACGATAGCAACGGTCGCTTCAGCGCATAAATTGTTGAGCGCCTGGTACGTGCTGCGGGATTGGTCGATCGTTTGAATGCTGTACGTATATTCAGCCGCTCCGGGAACATTGTGATATTTATCCTCACAGCCGAGGCCGATCACTGCATCGTCGTAGGAAATCGGCTCTCTGTCATGAAACAGCACTTTTTTTTGCTGCAAATCGACAGCGGAAATATTGCCGTATTCAATCTGCAATTTAGGGTGATCCGGGAAGGACACTCTGATATGATGATCAGAAATCGTTCCTGCAGCAAGCGCATAATACTCCGTTTTTAAACAATGGTAAGGGTTTTTGTCAATTAAGGTGATCATCACATCATCAGGCAGCTGATTTGGCAACAGGCGGTGTATGACGCGCATATTGCCGTAACCGCCGCCAAGCAAGACTAAGTTTCTCATGCTAATTCCCCTTTTCCCCTCAGATTCAAGTAAGTTATCTTTTTACATTGCAAAAATAAAAAACTACGTAAATACCCTCTAGAATTATATCTAATTTGATGCAAAATCACAATATTTCTCGGAAAATAACCTACAAATACACCATGATAACAGAATTAGTAAAACTTTTTTACGGAATTGATATGTTACAAAAGCTTTATTCATCAGCTCAATGTTTTGACTAACCGGAGAGGATTAGGGTACGATAAAAATGCGATGTGAGGTGAATGATAGTGTTTCCAATTGTTGAATTTTGCGTCAGCAATCTTGCCCAAGGCTCTCAAAAGGCAAAAGAAATATTGGAGAAAGACCCGAATTTAGACGTTATCGAGTACGGCTGTCTAAGTTATTGCGGTCAATGCATGCAGACATTATTCGCCCTTGTAAACGGGGAAATGGTCTCAGGGGATAATCCGGCCGAATTGGTCGAAAACATATATAAATTCATCGAAGAAAATGAATTTATCTAAGCGGGATCAAAAGGCGATCCCGTTTTCTCATGTTGCCGCATGATAAAAGCTCCCTGCTAATGGAAGCAGAGAGCTTTTATGTATGAAAAACGGGGGATATTCATATTGTGTCCGATCCTTTCAGCTTTTATACTAAAAGAAATAAAAAAATGTTGGAGGCCGCTATGAATTTTTTTCGCTTCACGAAAATGCACGGTTTAGGAAACAGTTATATATATGTTAACCAATTTGAAGAAAAACTCCCTGAGGAGATGCTGCCGGAGCTTGCCGTCAAAGTATCCTCGGTTTACACGGGCATCGGTTCGGACGGAATGATTTTGATCTGCCCATCTGACAAAGCGCCAGTTAAAATGCGGATTTTCAACAGCGACGGCTCTGAAGGCAAAAATTGCGGAAACGGATTGCGCTGTGTCGCAAAATATGCTTATGAACATAAACTTGTAAAAGAGAAGACATTTTTCATTGAAACTCTGTCAGGTCTTGTGACAGCCGAGGTCGAGGTAAAAGACGGAAAAGTCGTTTCGGCTACGGTCGATATGGGTGAGCCGCGCCTCCGCAAATCCGATCTTCCGATGCTCGGAGACGGCGATTCTGACACGATCAACGAACCGATGGAATTCGGCGGCCGGGAAATGAGAGGAACCGCTGTTTCGATGGGGAATCCGCATATCGTCTTTTATTTGGACGATATCGAGGAGGCACCGCTTAATACGATGGGACCCATGATTGAAAAAGACGAGAGGTTTCCGGAAGGCGTCAATGTTGAATTTGTCGAAGTGGAGAATGAAAACGAGCTGCACTTCCGTGTATGGGAAAGGGGATCAGGGATTACCCAGGCCTGCGGAACAGGGGCTTGTGCGGCAGCGGTCGCATCGGTATTAAACGGATTTGCCAAAAGGGAAACGGACATTACCGTCCACCTTGCCGGAGGCGATCTCGTCATCAATTGGAAGCACGACGGCCGCGTCATGATGACGGGCCCGGCGGAAACGGTGTGTGAAGGCGTATTTTACGTTTGAAAACAGCCTGTTTGAGAAATAAATGACGGCCCTTTATAATAGAGGTGCACATGACAGCCGGAGGAGGTGCTAATTCATGAGCGAAAAAACGATTACAATTACGGAAGCGGCTGCCCTTCATATAAAAGATATGATGAAAGAGCATGAAGAGGAAAATGCTTTTTTGAGAATCGGTGTGAAAGGCGGCGGGTGCAGCGGTCTTTCATACGGAATGGGATTTGAACACGAAAAAAACGACGATGACAATGAATTCGTTCAGCATGGGATCACCGTGCTGATCGATCAGGAAAGCCTCGATATCATGAACGGAACGGTCATTGACTTCAAACAATCGATGATGGGCGGAGGCTTTACGATCGACAACCCGAACGCCATCGCATCGTGCGGCTGCGGCTCTTCATTCCGGACGGCGGCGAACGCCGGGAAGCCGGAAGAGTGCTGACAGTATATTAACGTTTTTAAGACGCCGATTTGGCGTCTTTATCTTGTCTTAAACCCATTCACAAAGCTTTCTCCGTCCCGTTCCGTATGAATAAGCTTCTGAGCGCTTTGGCTGATCCGCTGAGCAAGAGCCTGCTGCGCTTTCCCTTCGAAGCTGTAGAGAAGTGATGAATAGACGCTGTTCATTTCCTTTTGTATGTCATCTACTTTGAATTTCGGTCTGAGGGTATTTCGAACGGATTCGAGCTTGGTTCCGGCCACGCCTCTCATACCCGTTTTCAGCATAGCAAGCTGCCTGCGCTTTTCCATTGGGTCGTTCTGCTTTTTGATTATTTGATCTAACGTATCCATTTACTCATCTCCTATAACTTTAACCATCTTGCCAGCATTTTGTCTTTTGATTTAAAATCTTTTGCGATTTGCGAAAGGTAGCCGCTGATCTCCTCTAAATCTAAAATCGTGTCTTGTAATGAAGCGATATATGCCGCTTCGGCATCGACATCGTAAAACAGCGGATTCCCTTTTTTATCGAACGACTGCGCCAAATCATTCAGCGTATTGTTTACATCATCGAGCGTAAGCTGATCGTATAAGCCGTGACCGACCTGGCGATAGGTATCGTATTTCAAATCGCTTATCGCAGCGTCATGTTCCTGGTAGGCGTTTTCCGCTTCTCTTTTCATCGTACGCAGGTCGTTTATAATCGCATTTACTTTTTCCGCAAGCTGCTTAGCGACTTCGGGGGTGACTTTAATCGCGCCGCTCCCTGATGCCACTTCAGCCGGCAGCATTGCTTTTAAATTTTTATCGTAGACGAGTTCATCGCCTTCAACATTTTGAACGTTGCCGTCTTCGTCGAAGGTGAAATTCGAATCATTGAGGCCGTGGGTGTCGGGCATTCCCATAACCGTTGTAGTAATGTAATCTGTAGCTACACCTAACACCGTACCAAATATACCGCCATTCACCCTCGGATCAAGTCGTATTTGTCTTTCCGCACGTGCAACCGAGGGATCTTTCGTATATATCGTTCTGCCTGCATGCCGTTCATACTCAAACCACCAGCCGGAACCAGTCATATCATCCGGATTGACAATCGCTTTTACATACGAATTATATTTGCCGCTCCGGATCGCTTTTTGCTTTTCTTCTGAATGCAATTTAACAACGGAGGGGTTATTGAACGCCACAGCATAGATATCATTATTGACCGCGCTATATTCCGCCTCTGCGCCGCCAAGTGAGTGTCCTGTCGTTGAAACGATCGTCGATGTCCCTTTATACTTTTGTTTGACTTCACGTACAAGATCATCGGCTTGCCCAATTTGGGATGTTTTCGTTATTAATTTATAGTTACCAGAGCTAAGCATTGCGTCTTGTGAGGGTGTTGCGTTGTATTTTCCTATTGTTTTGGATGTATCTTTTTCAATTATGTAGTGTTCCTTCTTTTTCGGATCAAATCCCGCGACAACGTTTCCGCCGTCAGCATCAATGACATCCTGAAAGAACTGGTTTTTCGGGTCGGTTCCTGCGAAAGCTACGACGACGTTTTCTGGTGTATCAGGCTTAACCCATTTACCGTTCTTTTTCTTGGCTTGAACAAAAACATACGCATCAAGCCCGGTGTCAGAGTCCCTTTTAATTTTATCAACGTAATAAGCTTTATTTGACTTGCTCTCTATAGGTGTTTTTTCCTTGAAAGCTTCTTTCATTTTCTCTGTACTATAAGTGTTTTGGCTAAGAAAATAATAATCTTTATCCGTTAAATTAGGAATATCGCACTTTTTATTCATGTACATAACTCCTTAGACTATGTAAAATGTAAGATGGAAAGGATGGTTTTATGAGAAAATACATAATTATCCTTCTTGCTCTGGTTATTATAGCATTAGGAGGAATACTTATGAAGCAGCAACATGAAAACAAGGACAAAGAAGCGCTTTTTAATTTGGCTAAAGAAAGAATGACAGACTTTATTGAAACCAATTATAAAGATATTAGTTCGATTAATTATTCTGACGACTATGAAGTAAATCCGATGAGCGGCGTCGATATAAAAGGATATCTAAATGGAGATAAGCAGAAGAAAATATGGGGTATTTACGATAAGTCTAATGATGAAGTCGGTTCCTTCACTGTCGATGCTGAAAGAAAGCCCGAGTGTAAAGATAAAATTTGCGATTATTAATAAAAATAGCCCGCTCTTCGTGAGTTGGGCTGTTGCCTTTTTATATGCTCTTTTTCATTCAAATTAGCGATACTTCTATCGTTTATTGCTTTTCTTCTAAACTGGACTTAAAATTCTTCGAAAAAGTGGCAGATCATTATGATGAGCATTCCACCCTTAAAAATGACAGGCCGCCCTGACCTTAATCGGATAGGGCATTTTTTGTTATTTACGGATAGCGATGCTTGCCATGCCGAGAAGGTCAGCGAGATTCGTCGCTATGAAAGGGCAGCATTAACAATTGTAAAGATTTTTTATAAAAGTTGATATGACGGGGTTTTCATCTATCGTATTGAGCGGACAACCGGAACGCCATCGCATCGTACGGCTGCGACTCTTCATTCTGGACAGCGGCGAACACCGGAAGAGGCCGGTAATAAACTAACGAAAAATGCACCTTTCTTCCATCGCGAAGAAAGGCGTATTTTTTTCTGCTCACATGGCGACCCTTACATATGCATGCGAACGCTCCGGTCCGCCTAAAATGCAGGCAAAACCCGGCTGCAGTGAGCGGGCCGGAAAGGGTGTTTTATTTTCGGTTGAAGAGGCGGTGAAGGTTGCTTGTATTGTTGGTGATCGACGTCAAGAAGCGGGTGCCGCTTGCCATTTCCTGATTGCAAAGAGGACATAAAGGACGCTCGCTGCTCGTAAAGTTTTTTCTCATCCATCCGTTGCAGTCTTCTGCCGTACACTCCCATGTACTGACATCTTCTTTCGGCAAAGGTTCTTGATTACGATTGTTGTAGTAAGACATAACGTCACTTCCTCACAAGGGTTTTTATGGAGCATGTAAGAATATTTTGTGAATCTTAAGACATTCTATTCGCTCATTTGTTATTCTATACTGGACAAGTCCTTTTGGAACTTAAGCCCGACATTTGAAAAGGAGTGCAACCATGGAAGAAAAGATCAAGTGCAGACATTGCGATCAGCTGATCCCGTACAGTTCAAAAGTATGCGAAGCGTGCGGCGGCAAGGATCCGCTGCCAAAAGCTGATAAAATCAAAGACCGCATCATCCTGGGTACTGCAGGCATTGTTGGCGTGCTGACGGTTGTCCTGATTTTAGGGACGATCTTTTCGTATATAAGGCTGTTTAAATAAAAAGGAGCCGGTGGTCGGGCTCCTTTTTATTATTTATTTTCAAACATGCTTGTCGAATGAAGCGGCTGAACGCGCGCTTTCGGGTCCATATAAGCTTTTGCATTGTTGACGGCTGTCGGTGCTTCACCGAATCCGCTGGCAATCAGCTTGACCTTCCCATCGTATGTGCAGATGTCGCCGGCGGCATAGAAGCCGGGGATGTTCGTTTCCATCGTTGATTTGACTTTGATGGAGTTTTTCTCGATTTCAAGCCCCCAGTTTTTGATCGGGCCGAGGGATGAGACAAATCCGAAGTTAACAATGACATCATCCACGTCAAGGATTTCCTTTCTTTCCCCTTTGACCTCCTCAATGACGATCTGCTCAATGTTTGTTTCGCCGATCAACTCGGTCGGAACAAACGGAGTCAGCACGTTGACTTTTGAGTTGTGCAGGTTTTCTACGCTGTGCTCATGAGCGCGGAATTTATCGCGGCGGTGAATGATGGACACTTCTTTCGCGATCGGTTCAAGCATGAGCGCCCAGTCCACGGCAGAGTCTCCGCCTCCCAATACGGCGACGCGCCTGCCGGCAAATTTGTTCAAATCATCGATAAAGTAGTGCAGGTTCGCACCTTCGAAACGTTCCGCCGATTCGAGTTCAAGCTTTCTCGGCTTGAATGCGCCGTTTCCGGCAGTAATGATCACCGTTTTTGAATAATGGATTTCTTCATTTGTGACAAGCTTAAAGATTCCGTCTGCCTGTTTTTCGACGCTTTCAACGGCTTGCTCGAGACAAACGGTTTGGTCGAATTTAGCCATTTGCTCCTTTAAATTGTCGACGAGTTCCTGAGCGCGGATTTTAGGGAAGCCGGCTACATCATATATATATTTTTCCGGATATAAAGCGGACAGCTGGCCGCCGAGCTGCGGCAGGCTTTCGATAATTTTGACGCTCGCTTGCCGCATTCCGCCGTAAAACGCGGTGAACAAGCCGACAGGGCCGCCTCCGATGATTGTAATATCATAAACTTTTGAGTCTTCACGCATGAAAATAATGCCCCCTAAATGAAAATTGTTCTTAATTATATCATATCACATAAAATAAATACGAGCGTGCGGGATTTTTCCGAGGATTTTTGTGAGAAAATCTTACCGGGTTTGATCAACCCGAACGTTTTATCAAGCATATCGAACCTTGAAAAAACAAATATGAATCGCTATGATGTAGTTGTGAACAAATTGTTACATCTTTATGAAACTTTTACGTCGATTAGATGGACAGCATTCAGCTTTTTGGTGTTCTTAAAGTGAAGGATTTCACAAACTTTTTTTGATAAAAAGCCGGCATCCTGTTGAAAATAACCCAAAGGCTATTTTTATCCGGCTTGCCAGTAAAATATAGAAAAGGTGGATGTGATTCCGTTGAATAAGCCAAAAGTAGTAGTGTTAGGTGCAGGTTATGGAGGATTAATGACTGTCACAAGACTCGTCAGGAAAATCGGCGTTAATGAAGCAGAAATTACGCTTGTCAATAAGCACAACTATCATTATGAAACAACATGGATGCACGAGGCGAGCGCAGGGACGCTTCATCATGACAGATGCCGCTATCCGATCAAAGACGTCATCAACCAATCGCGTGTCCGCTTTGTAAAGGATACGGTAAAGAAAATTAATAAAGATGAAAACAAGGTCGTCCTGGAGACCGGAGAGCTGTCATACGACTACCTGGTTGTTGCGCTGGGGGCTATCCCTGAGACGTTTGGAATTTCCGGTTTGCGGGAGCATGCTTTCCCGATTGCGAATATCAATACGTCACGCCAGCTTCGCGAGCATATTGAATATCAGTTTGCAACATATAACACAGAAGCAGAAAAACGTCCTGAGCGCCTGACGATCGTCGTCGGAGGAGCGGGCTTTACCGGGATTGAATTTTTGGGCGAGCTGGCCAACCGCATCCCCGAATTGTGCAGGGAATACGATATTGACCGCCAGAAGGTCAACCTGATCTGCGTGGAAGCGGCGCCGTCCGTTCTCCCGGGGTTTGATCCGGAACTTGTCGATTACGCGGTGAACTATCTTGAAGGAAAAGGAGTCGAATTCAAGATCGGAACTGCTGTAAAAGAATGCACGCCTGACGGCATCATCGTCGGCAAGGACGACAAGACTGAGGAAATAAAAGCCGGAACGGTCGTATGGGCGGCAGGTGTCCGCGGAAATCCGGTCATTGAAGAATCAGGATTCGAAAACATGCGAGGCCGCGTCAAAGTGAAACCTGATCTCAGGGTCGAAGGCCATGACAATATTTTCGTCATCGGCGACTGCTCGCTCGTCATCAATGAGGAAAATGACCGCCCATACCCGCCGACTGCCCAGATTTCAATGCAGCAGGGCGAAACGTGCGCTAAAAACATCGCCGCATTGATACACGGTAAAGAGACAGAGGCGTTTCAGTTTGATAATAAAGGTTCTGTCGCTTCCCTCGGCGAACACGATGCAATCGGAGTCGCATTCGGCAAAAAAATGACGGGAACGACGGCTTCAATGATGAAAAAAATCATCGACAACCGCTCGCTTTTTCTGATCGGCGGACCGGGGCTCGTGCTGAAAAAAGGGAAGTTCAAGTTTTTCTAATTAAGAAACAGCCTGCAGCTTGATGCTGCAGGCTGATTAAAACTTTAAAAACAAAAGAAAAAGCAAGAATACTTAATCTTTAAGCGCTTACATCGAATAATCCGTTATATTTTCTCACTTTATCATTGACAGCGTTCATGTTATTATTATCTGAAAATTGGGAAAAAGGTGTGTTTATCATGAAGACTTCTTCAGCTCAGCATTCTGGCTCATCGTGTACATTTTGTTCAGGCAAAGGGTATTTCCAGCTTTTGCTCGGCGGATCAGAGACGTGCAGCAACTGCCGGGGCACAGGAAAAGTCCGCTGAATTGTCCTTCCAATGATTGACTCATCTTCCTGCTCCAATGTAAACTAAAAGAGGTTACATGGGGGTGGAAAGCTTGATTAGTTTGCCTGTCGTCATCATTTCGATTGTCTTGTTTTTCGTGCTGTTTTTCGGCATCGGCTTTTTGTTGAACATGCTTCTTAGAATGTCTTGGATTATGGCTGTTATATACCCGATTGTATGCCTTTTCATTGTCAATCAGGAAAAGCTGATCCGCTATGTAGAGGCTCCCGGGGATGCGTTTTCCGGACTGCTTGACCGCGTGGCCTCTTTGGCGGCTGCGGATATCATGATTTTGGCAAGCGGGATGGCCGGGGCCCTTCTCTCCGGAGTCACGATCAAAGCGCTGCGAAAAAGAGGATATCAAATGTTTTAAGCCTTCTATTGCATTTGAGGAAGGCTTTTTGCATTGATAATTTTCATACTTTTCTTAAAACTCTCTCGCCGGTTGAATATTTCTCTTTCCTGTTGGAAACAACTAGATGGTGAGAGGAGTGGAAAGAATTGAAAAAAGCGATGACTCTATTCAGGCGCTTCTTTATGTCAGCTTTGTTTGCCCTGGCTTTCATGACGACTTTCTTGGCGGTCTCAGGAGTGGAAGCGCAGGATTTATCGAACTGGGCAAAAAAACGGGATTTACCCTTAAAACAATTATATCTGACGTTTAAATCACTTCCGAAAGAAAAAGCGGACAAGACGTCATTATCAGCCGCAAAACAAATGAAAAACAAATCGAAAAAGCTTGAGGATGCTTTTGACTGGAGCAAATATCCGAAACAAAAAGTGGTCGCGACGGGGTACACGGCCGGAGTCGAATCTACGGGTAAACAGCCCCATCATCCCGAATACGGGGTTACATATTCCGGCGTAAAGGTCAAAAGGGATTTATATTCGACAGTTGCAGCAGATCCGTCTGTTTTTCCGATCGGGACGATTTTGTTCATTCCGGACTACGGCTACGGCGTAGTGGCAGACACAGGATCGGCTATTAAAGGAAACCGCCTTGACCTGTATTATGAAACGGTGGAAGACGTCTATAATGAATGGGGAAAGAAGACCCTTGATGTGTATGTCATCAAGAAAGGAAAAGGCTCCGTGACCGAAGAGGACCTGTCAAAGCTGAACGAAAACAAATCGATGCAGGTATTCAGGCAGAAATATAAGATGGCAAAAGAATAAACGTTTAAGCTCCTGGTGAGCTTAAACGTTTTTTTAATGTTACATAAATAAATAATCAAGGAGCAGCGTCAGGGCGATTCCCGTCAGCCCTCCGAAAAAGACTTCAATCGGCTGGTGCCCCAGCAGCTCTTTTAATTTTTTTTGCTTTTCTTCCTGTTGGAATTTCGGGAAATCCTTCGCTTCATTGACGAAGCGGTTAAAGTCGCTGACAAGCCGGTTCAGAACGGTGGCCTGCTCCCCGGCATGCCTTCTGACTCCGGTTGCGTCAAACATCGTAATCACGGCAAAGATCGAAGAGACGGCAAACAAAGACGAATCCATCCCGTGCTCAAGCGCGATTCCCGTCGAAAGCGCCGTGACGGCCGCCGAATGCGAGCTCGGCATGCCTCCTGTGCTTGTCACAAGCCGCCAATCCCATTTTTTGGAGACGAAGAAGAAGATGGGCACTTTGATAAACTGAGCGAAAAGAATAGCTGCGAAGCTTGCCAGTACGGGAAAGTTTTTGAGGATTTCCATTTTCCAGAACATCCTTTCTATAAGGAAAATAAAGATGAATTCAGCGTTTTATTTGCTAAAATAAAGATATGGAATGCAATTAGGAAAAATGTTTTTCCTATTATAACATTGTTGCCTCATTTTTACTCACTCTGCTTGTAAGGAGCTGTGATCACATGTTTTATGCCTTTCACGATTTTGAACAAAAAGAAACGCTGCTGCTCGGACTGTTTAACAAAAGCCAATTGTACGGAAAAGCCGAAGAGATTGACCGCCTTTTACACGGTCAGCTCTCACAGCTGTTAAAGGACGGGGACGTATCTTCCAAAAAAGCGAAAGTGTCTAAAATATTTACCCCGTCGCTTCCCGGAGTCAAACGGCTGTATGTCGTCGGATTGGGGCGGGAAGCCGAATTTACGTTTGATGATGCGAAGCAATGCTTTGCCGAAGCTGTACAAATGATTCACAAAGACCGGAAACAGGAAGTGACGGTTTTCCTCGACAGCTTTGTTTCGGAGCAGGTTCATGCAAACGATGCCGCACATGCTTTGGCGGAATCGTGCATGCTGTCCTGCTATGAAGTGCAAGATTACAAACATAAATCAAATGAACCCGAACGGCCTCTCCAAAACGTTTATGTTCTTACAGACCATGATTTGAAGGAAATCCAGGCAAGCCTGCATGTCGGCCAAGTGTATGGACACGCGACGAATTCGGCGAGAACGCTCGTGAACATGCCGGGCAACATGCTGACCGCGACAGATCTTGCATCATACGCAGCCGAGCTTGCCGCGAAATACGAATTTGAATGTGAAATCCTCGAAAAGCGCGACATGGAAGAGCTCGGCATGGGCGGACTGCTGGCAGTCAATCAAGGATCTGATGAGCCGCCGAAAATGATCGTGCTAAAATACCAGGGGAAAGATACGTGGGACGACGTCATCGGTTTGGTCGGCAAAGGGATCACGTTTGATACGGGAGGCTACTCCTTGAAAACGAAGTCCGGCATTGTCGGCATGAAGTCGGATATGGGGGGAGCAGCCAGTGTGCTAGGCGCGATGGAAGCGATCGGCGAATTGCGTCCTGAACAAAACGTTCTTGCCGTGATACCTTCTACAGACAACATGATTTCCGCAAGCGCCATGAAGCCGGATGACGTGATTGTGTCGCTTAGCGGCAAAACGATTGAGATTTTAAATACGGATGCTGAAGGAAGGCTTGCTCTTGCCGATGCCCTGACATATGCCAAGCATCACGGAGCCTCCGTACTGATCGATGTAGCGACACTTACCGGAGGCGTTGTCGTAGCCCTCGGCACCGATACGACAGGAGCGATGACGAATCACGACAAGCTTTATGATCAGGTGCGTCAGGCGGCTGAAGAAGCGGGTGAAGCGATCTGGCAGCTTCCGATCACAGAAAAGGATAAGAAGAAAGTAAAAAACAGCCAAATGGCCGATTTGAATAACTCACCGGGTAGAGAAGGGCACGCCATCATGGCCGGGACGTTTCTCGGGGAATTCGCAGAGCAGACGCCATGGGTGCATCTTGACATAGCCGGCACGGCAACGGCGAATGGGAGCACATGCTTCGGACCGAAGGGCGGAACGGGCGTAATGGTAAGAACCCTTGTCACATTTGTCGAACGGTTTGACGGAAATTTATAAACCTCTTCAGTTATGAAGAGGTTTTTTTAGTTTGCGGAAAAAATTTCTAATTATCAAAGCTTCATTGACGCAGCAGTTAAAAATATGATAATATACGTTCATTACTTTAATTATCTACTACATTAGCAAACTAAAGCGTTTTTCGGAGGTTTCTTATATGAATGCAGTTGTGATTGCGGTTTTCATTATGCTTATATTAAGCCTGCTGCGCGTCAATGTTGTAATTGCCCTTGTGTTGGGCGCGCTTGCCGGCGGGCTTACGGGCGGTCTCAGCCTTGGCGAGACGGTCAGTGTGTTTACGGACGGACTTGGAGGAAATGCTACGATAGCGGTCAGCTACGCGCTTCTCGGCGCATTTGCGGCTGCTTTGACAAAAACGGGCCTTCCGGATGCGATGGTCGAGGCTTCTGTGAAGCTGGTCGGCAAAGAAGGGGACACAAGGAGAAAAACGCTATCGAAAGTTTTAATTATTTTTGTTATTTTAATTGTTTCGTGTTTTTCACAAAATGTGGTTCCCATCCATATTGCCTTTATCCCGGTTATGATACCGCCATTGTTGAAAATTTTTAACGAGCTTCAAGTTGACCGCAGGTTGGTCGCATGCGTCATCACCTTCGGATTAACGGCTCCTTATATTTTGCTTCCAGTTGGGTTCGGACAGATTTTCCAGGGGATTTTGCGCGATAATATGAAAGATGCGGGGCTTTCTGTTTCGATGAACGATATCCCGTATGCGATGATCATTCCGGTGGCGGGAATGGTTGCCGGAATGATCCTTTCCATTTTTGTATACCGTAAACCCCGCACATACGAAACAAAGGCAATCGCCGGCGAAAAGCCTGCGCCTTATACGAAAAAGAGCCTCGCGATTGCACTTCTGGCGATCGCTGTTTCCTTGGCCGTGCAGCTCTACTTATCACAGAGCTTAAACGTCGACGGGATGATTTTCGGTGCCCTGAGCGGCCTTGCGGTTCTTCTCGTATCCGGAGTGATGAAAAGAGGCGAAGCCGACGAATTGATCACGAACGGTATGAACATGATGGCGTTTATCGGATTTGTCATGCTTGCAGCGGCGGGGTTTGCCGCGGTGCTGAACAAAACGGGAGATGTCAAATCGCTTGTTGAAGCATCGACGAGTATGATCCATCACAGCCAGACAATCGGAGCGCTCTTAATGCTGATCGTCGGACTCCTGATAACGATGGGAATCGGCTCATCGTTTGCGACGATTCCGATTATCACGACAATTTTTGTTCCGCTCTGCCTGCAGCTCGGATTCAGCCCGATGGCAACGATCGCCGTTATCGGAACGGCGGCTGCCTTAGGCGATGCCGGCTCTCCGGCAAGCGACAGTACGCTCGGCCCGACATCCGGTTTAAATGCGGACGGACAGCATCACCACATTTGGGACACGTGTGTTCCGACGTTCATCTTTTATAATATTCCGCTCATCGTGTTTGGCTGGATCGCAGCGGCTGTCCTTTGAAAAAAATCCCCCATGTACGGGGATTTTTTTTCTCAATTTGTTAAAATAAAAACAGAACCTCGAAGGGGGTTCTGTTTTTTAATAAGAGGCATTTCGGTTAAAACCGGCTCCTTTTTGAACAGCGCGATAAACCTTTGGTGCAAGAGCGGCGAGCAGAATGGAGAATGCCATATCCTTGATGAAAAACCAGACCATTGATGTCCATGCTGCGGCATAATGTACCGGCGTGTTGAGCCAATATTTAAAAGCGAGATACATATAGTTGACACCGATGATATAAATGATGACCGTTCCGATGACGGCAGCCGCTAAAAAATGCTTGTTTTCAGGTTCGGCTTTACGGTCGGTCAACCATCCGGCGGCATAGGCGGCAGGGATATAGGATAAAATAAATCCGCCGCTTCCTTTGAAAAGAGCGGAAATCCCGGCTGAAAATTGCGCGAAAACAGGAGCCCCTATAATGCCGACGAGAGCATAAACGATCATCGCAAGCGTACCGAGCCTTCGTCCGAGCAGCAGGCCCGCCAACAGGCAGAAGAAGGGCTGCATCGTAAGTGGAATACCGCCGATTTGCAGAAACGGGGCAAACGATGTGATATTGGCGCCGATCCCCATCAGGGCGGCAAACATTCCGACAAGCGCCATGTCACCGGCGCGAAGCTTTTGCTTTTTCATGTTTGTTCCTCCTAGAAAGCCATTCACACACTTATCGTAAGAGATCGGCAAACAGTTTGTCAACCTATAAATTTAATAAGTTAACAAAAGGGGAGATCGAATGTTTTTCGGGAAAATAAAACGGCACAATTTGTCTGACAGAGTTCCGCCTAACCAAAACGTTACAACGTCATTCCCGGTTCTTCATGCGGGCAGCGTCCCCGATTATCACGATTTGTCAAAATGGAATCTGCAAATCTACGGCCTTGTAGAATGTCCGCTTCTGTTAACCTTTGAAGAGCTGAAAAAAATGCCGCAAAGCGAAGTGACAAATGACATTCACTGTGTAACGGGATGGTCGAAGCTCGATAATGTCTGGAAAGGGGTTAAAACAAAGGAGATCGCGGAAAGGACAAAGCCGCTTAAGGAAGCGCGGTACGTCATCCTGCACGCTGAGGAGGGATGGACGGCAAATGTTCCTTTGGAAGACTTTTTGATGGATTCCTCGCTGCTCGCCCATTCTTACAACGGCGCTCCGCTCACTCCCGAGCACGGCTTTCCGCTCAGGGCCGTCATGCCGCACCTCTATTTCTGGAAAAGCGCCAAATGGCTGAGGGGCATACAATTTACAAAGGAAAACCACCCGGGATTTTGGGAGAAGAACGGCTACCATATGAGGGGTGATCCATGGAAGGAAGAAAGGTACAGCTTTGATTAAAGAGCGGTTTTTAATAAAGCGAAAAAGCAGAAGCCCCTTTAACGGGCTCCTGCCTAAAGCCGATTATGCTTCAGCCGCGGATGACAAGTTTTCGATCGCCAGTTCGGCCGGCACGTAATCGTAATTTAAATCTCTTGCCACTGCTTCATATGTGATATGTCCGTTCGCCACATTGACGCCCGCTTTTAAGGCCGCATTTTCCAAAATGGCTTTCACTGCGCCTTTGTTCGCGATTTCAAGCGCGTATGGAACCGTAACGTTTGTCAATGCCACGGTTGACGTTCTCGGTACGGCGCCCGGCATGTTGGCGACGGCGTAATGAACGATTCCGTGTTTTTCGTATGTCGGGTTGTCATGGGTTGTGATATGGTCGACCGTTTCGACGATGCCGCCCTGGTCAATGGCTACATCGACGATCACAGAGCCCGGCTTCATTTGCTTCACCATTTCCTCCGTCACCAAAGTCGGAGCTTTGGCGCCCGGAATCAGCACAGCGCAGATGAGAAGATCCGCTTCAGCCACTGCGTCAGCGATATTGACCGGATTTGACATGAGCGTTTTAATTTGATGGCCGAACTGATCGTCAAGCTGGCGCAGCCGGTCTGCGCTTAAATCGATCATCGTCACGTCTGCTCCAAGACCTACTGCGACCTTTGCGGCGTTCGTACCGACAACGCCGCCGCCGATGATGGTCACTTTTCCGCGGGCGACGCCGGGAACGCCGGCTAACAGGATTCCTTTGCCTCCTTTCGGCTTTTCAAGGAATTGCGCGCCGATTTGGGCGGCCATCCGCCCGGCTACTTCCGACATCGGCGTCAGCAAAGGAAGGGAGCGGCCGTCGCTCACCGTTTCGTAGGCGATGGCAGTGACCCCTTTTTGTTTTAACGCTTCAGCCAATGAAGGCTCTGCAGCCAAATGCAGATATGTGAATAAGATCAGACCTTCTCTGAAATACGGATACTCTTCAGGAAGAGGCTCTTTTACTTTCATCACCATCTCGGCAGAATCCCAGACGGCTTTCGCCTGTTCAGCGATTTCGGCTCCCACGGACACGTAATCTTCGTTATCAAAACCGCTTCCCGCACCGGCATTTGTTTCTATGATGACGCGGTGCCCTGCGGCGATAAGCTGCGAAGCTGCACCGGGTGTCAAAGCCACCCTGTTTTCATTGTTTTTAATCTCTTTTGGAACCCCGATAATCATCGTAAATCCCTCCCCCTTCTTCAAAAAAACTTTCTGTTCTTTAAGTGTATATTGATTTTTTGGAATTTTCTTTGTTTGATCGAGAAAATAAAAAAACACGCATTTGTGGAATTTCACAAATGCATGTTTCTCAGTTTGATTTCAAGGTAAATCGAGAATTTCTCATTGATATTTTTTAAATCGATTTCCGCGATGTTGCCGATGCGTTTCAGCCGGTAATTTAATGTATTGACGTGAATGTTCAGCTTTTTGGCGGCCGTGTTAACATTGCTGTCGCATTCGATAAATTGCTCAAGCGTTTCGACAAGGTTTGAATTGTGTTCTCTGTCATACGCTTCAAGCCGTGTCAGAGAATAGTTTGGATAGTTGGCGTGCTTTCGTTTTTCGGCAAGCACGTCGAGATATTGATAAATGCCGAGTTCAGAAAAGCTGACAAGGTGCTTTGTTTCCGCAGCAAACCGTTCTTTTACCTTTAAAACGGAGAGCGCTTCCTGATAGGACTGATCGACGCGGGTGATCAATTCATACATTCCGCCGATCGACAGCGTGCAGTCATGGAGCTTGTAGCGTTCTTCAAGCTGTTTTTGAATATTTGCGGCAAATTGTTTTAAATCGTTGAACGGCTGTCCGTTAAGCCCCTTTTTTGGGGATGCGAGGATAATCAGTTCATTATAGTCAAGCGTGGCCAGCAGAATTTGCACCTGCTGAGTCGTTTCCAATAAATAATGAAGCTGTTTTTCCGTTTTCTCGTCAATTTCGTTTTTCAGGCGCACGATCAGCACCGAATAGGATGAGGGAACACCGATGCCGAGCTGGTGAAAGCCGTCCGCGATTTCCCGTTCCTCTGAAATGTGCCCGGTGAGCAGCTTCCAGAAAAACTCCTGGCTGCGCTGTTCGTTTTTTCTTTTGCGGATCTGGTAGGGCAAAAGCTTATTTTTAACAGATTCGGCTGCCAGTTTCAGAAGATGCAGCTCTTCCTCAGAAAGCGTTTTTTGGCTTTCGAGCGCCCAAATAAATCCGATGACTTCGCTGTTTTTCCAAATCGAAATCGCGACGCGGCTGCTGAGCCCGACTTCGTTAATCTGTTTTACCCTGACAGGCTCGTTCGTTTTCAGCAGGGCTGGAATGGTCCCGTCTTTCCAGAGCTTGTTGATCACCTTTTCGGGTACGCGGCGGCCGATGATCGTCGATGTTCTCGCCGGATCCGTATAATCGCTGTGCGTGCTGTAGGCGAGAAGCCGGTGATTGACATCTTCTATTGTAATAGGACAGTTCAGCACCTCGCTGATATGGTCTGCGATATCTTCGAGACGATCGTAGCTGTATTTAAAAGGATTCGGTCGATTGTTCATAAAAAACCCCTACTTTGTTCATGAAAAATTTATAGCTCATCCCCATCTTACTTTTATTATGGATATAGGTGTTTGGGGAAAGCAACAAAAAAGTTTCCTGTTATTTGTTGCTTTTATAAATATGAAACAGTGCTTCAGCAGGTGTGCGTTAATCAAGATGACATTCATTATAATGAGGACACAACCTTTTACCTAATGTCCGTCCGCTTGCGATCGATGAAAAGCAGGCGGATGTTACAGTGATTATATAGAACTATGTCTTTTGATTCATTCTTTGTCAAGACACAAAATTGAGATATTTTTACTAGATTTCTATAATTTCAGCCGCCTGGAAACAGAGGAACGATAAACCTTTAGACTCATTTTGTAAAAATACAACAGATTTGTTTGACTGTGCCTCAATCTTGTTTTTATAATAAGAGCGTTCAAAAAAATAAGTTATTTAGCCCATATCTAGGGCGAATAGCGCAGGAGGTATAAGGAATATGTCAGGAATCATTCGTGTAACGCCGGCTGAGCTGCGGCAAATGGCTGACAGATATCAAAAAGAAAGCGGAGATGTAACTGAACAAGTAAACCAGCGTCTTGATCAAATGATCAACCAGCTTCAAGATATGTGGGAAGGTGAATCAAGCCGGGCATTCTCAGAGCAATACCAAGAGCTAAGACCTTCTTTCCTTAAAATGGCTGAACTTCTAAGCGATGTTTCTAAACAGCTTCATCAGACTGCTAACACTCTTGAAAGCACTGACCAAGATATCGCTAGCCAAATCCGCGGCTAATTACAGATTAGAAGAACGAGAGAAGCGCCTAATTCAAAAGAAGATGACGGCGCTTTTTCTAATTGAGAGGTGATGAACCGGTGTATGTTGACATTACCATCGATTTAAAGCACTATGACGGCAGCGCTTTTGATCTCAGACTGTCAGATTACCATTCTATTAAAAAGGTCATCGACATCGCATGGCAGGCCAAAAGCATTCCCTTGCCCCCGCGCGAAGGCTGCTGGATAAGGGTGACGAATAAAGACGCCGTTTTTTCAGGCGAATACACGCTGGCCGACTGCGGGATTACGACAGGAGACCGCCTGGAAATACTATGAAAGGATCTGAATGAATGGCAGAAAAAAAGAAAACGTATTTGGAAAAGCAATTAGAGGCCGTCATGACGAAAGAAAAAGATGCCTATATCTTTCGTTTTCAAAGAGAAAAAATCAATCTTGTAAACGGCTTGGAAGCAAACGTCATTAAAGAAGTAAATCCTTCCTTTCAAAAGGAAACCGTCATGACTGAAGACGAAGTTCAAATTTCGATTCAGCCTCCTTCAGAATACAAGCCGTTTCGTCATTTGAAATCGAAAAACAAAAAGAGCAAGTGGCTGTTTGCCTATCAGCTCGTAAAGGCTGTTGAGGAGCATTCGGTCAAAAGGCTGCACATGATCGCAGCACCAGAAAACATTGTCTTTGACAAGGGGCTTACCCCTGCATTTTTACATTATGGAGTGAAAGAAAGCATTCCGCCATACGAAAACGACGAAGAACGACTTTTTAATGAAGTGAAAGCGGCGGCAGCGCTTGCCGTCGACTGGGAATTTTCCTTCGAAGATTACTTGAAATACAGCGAAACGATGAAGTTTTCTGACCAGGCCAAAGACATCATCTCAAGCGGAACGTACGGCGATTTGAAAGCCGTCATCCAAAAGAAGATCGATGAACTGGATGCCGAAGAAAAAACGCTTGTCCATCTTCCGAAGAAAAAATGGAAGAACCAAAGATACATAGGATTGGGACTCATTATATGTTTAATACCGGCTGTTTTATTTACATTTTATTCGCTGTTCTTTATCCAGCCGAAACAGGAAGCGTTTATCGAAAGCAACCGCCACTTCTTGAATAAACAATACAGCAAAGTCATCAGCACGCTCGATAAATATGGCGCCGGAGATATGCCGGAGTCTGTTCAATATCAGCTTGCTTATTCTTACGCGTCCGTCGACAATTATCTGAAGGAAACCAACGGAGGACAAGAAGCTGCCCTGAATTTGCTCACTCTTCAGGCCGATCCGAGGTATTTTCAGTACTTTATTCAAATTGGCCGGGGCGAAAATAAGGAAGCTTTAGAAACGGCCCGCCTGTTGGAGGATAACCGCTGGATCGGGTATGCGCTCATCAAATATGAGCAGGAAATCAAAGCGGATGACAAATTGTCGAGCGAAGAAAGAGAAAAACAGCTTGAGCCGATTGAAAAAGAACTCGAACAAGTGAAAGAGGATCAAGAAAAAGCAAAAAACTCCGAAGAAGCCGAGCAGACTTCCAGCGACCAGCAGCAGGCCGCACAAGAAGCGGAAAAGGCTAAACAGGAGGAAGAAAAAGCGAAACAGGCTGAAAAGGAAAAAAAAGAAAAGGAAGACAACAAGAAAAAAGATGACAAATAAAAGCGATAAAACCTGTTGTTTGCAGGAGGCGGAAAAATGAATCAGTTATGGATTTTTTATAACGAAAACTATCAAAACCTAAAGCTGGATCATCCCAGCACCCGCACGCTGACCATCGGTCCCGAGCTGAAGCATTCCGTCACCATCCGGCAATTCCCGTTTAAAAAAGGTCCGGTGATTTTGGAAAAGCATAAGGATGCCGACGCATACAGCGTATATCAGGAGGGAGAGCCCGCCCAGGTACTGGCGCTCGGCGAAAAAGCGGCAGTAAATGACGGGGAGGAGGAACTGGTCCTCTTTTTAACCGAAGTACATGAAAGCGCCCCTGCTTATTATTTAGGAGAAAGAAAGGAAATTACGATTTCCTCCGTTGATCAGGAAGCAGACGTCTATTTCTCCGGGACGGATTCATGTTTCGGAAACAAAGGTGCTTTCTCGATCATCAAGCTTGAAGACCGATGGAATGTCGTACCGAATGGCGAGAACGTCTATTTGAACGGAGAAAAACGATCAAAACCCGCCTCATTGCAAAACGGAGACGAAATCCTGTACGGACTCAATACCTTCCGGGTGATTGAAGGCGACCTTTTGGAAATCAATGCGTGGGAACCGTTTGAAACTGCCTTGGAACAAACGGTCAGACCAAGCTCTGAAACGAAAAATAAATACCCGCACTACCGCAGGCCGCCAAGAATGATCTATGATCTGCCTGATGACAAAATCTCCTTCAGCTTTCCGGCTCAGGAGTCAGACAATGACAACAAGGGGCTATGGCTCATGATCCTGCCTCCGATTGTCATGCTGGTCGTCATGGGAATCGTGGCGATCATTCAGCCGCGCGGAATTTTTATCCTCGTCTCCCTGGCGATGTTTATGATGACGCTGATTACGTCGACGGTGCAATATTTCCGCGACAAAAACCAGCGCAAAAAGCGCGAAGAGAAAAGGGAGCGGGTCTACAGCCTTTACCTCGAAAATAAAAAGAAAGAGCTGCATGAGCTTGCAGAAAGGCAAAAATTTGTCCTGAACTTTCATTTTCCTTCATTTGAAAGAATGAAATATTTAACGAGGGAAATCAGCGGCCGGATTTGGGAAAGGTCGATCGAAAGCGAAGATTTTCTGCAAATTCGCCTTGGTACCGGGACGGTTCACTCCTCCTACCAAATCAATTTGAACGGCGGGGATTTGGCAAACCGCGACACAGACCACCTTCTGGAACAAACGCAAAGAATGGAAGAGGTCTACAGAGAGCTGAAAAACGCTCCCGTCACCGTGAACCTTGCCGAAGGTCCGATGGGTGTCGTCGGGAAAGCAGCCGTTGTAAAAAATGAAATTCATCAGCTGGTCGGACAGCTTGCTTTTTTCCACAGCTATCACGATCTGCGTTTCGTGTTCATTTTTGACGAAGAGGAATATAAAGACTGGGAATGGATGAAATGGCTCCCGCATTTTCAGCTTCCGCATACATATGCGAAAGGGTTTATTTACAATGAACAGACGAGGGACCAGCTGCTGTCAAGCATTTACGAGATTTTGAGAGAGCGCGATTTGGACGAAAACAAAGAAAAAACGCGGTTCAGACCGCACTTTGTCTTTATCATCACAAATCAGCAGCTCATTGCAGAACACGTCATCTTAGAGTATTTGGAAGGCAAGCTGAGACATCTCGGCGTCTCGACGATCGTTGCCGCAGAGACGAAGGAAAGCCTGTCCGACAACATTCATACGCTTGTTCGTTATATTACTGAACAAGAAGGCGACATTTTGATCAAGCAAAAGAAAGCCGTCCAAATTCCGTTTCAATTGGATCACCATAAGAGGGAAGACAATGAAATCTTCTCACGGACATTGCGGACGCTTGATCACCAGATGGGCATGACCAATTCGATCCCTGAAACCGTATCGTTTCTTGAGCTCTTCCATGCAAAAGAAGTCAATGACATCGGAATCAGGGAGAAATGGCTGTCAAGCGAGTCGGCTAAATCGCTGGCCGTGCCGATCGGCTATAAAGGAAAAGATGACATCGTCTATTTAAACCTGCACGAAAAAGCGCACGGGCCTCACGGCTTGCTTGCGGGGACAACCGGATCGGGGAAAAGTGAATTTCTACAGACGTATATTTTGTCTTTAGCCGTTCACTTCCATCCGCATGAAGTCGCTTTTCTGCTGATTGACTATAAAGGGGGCGGAATGGCGCAGCCGTTCAGAAACATTCCGCATCTGCTCGGAACGATCACGAACATCGAAGGCAGCAAAAACTTCAGCACGCGCGCCCTGGCGTCGATTAAAAGCGAGCTGAAGAAAAGACAGCGCCTCTTTGACCAGTACAACGTCAATCATATCAACGATTACACAAAGCTGTACAAACAGAACAAAGCGAAAACGGCGATGCCGCACCTGTTCTTAATATCCGACGAGTTTGCCGAGCTTAAAAGCGAAGAGCCCGAATTTATCCGCGAGCTTGTCAGTGCCGCCAGGATCGGACGGAGCCTTGGGGTGCATTTGATTTTGGCGACGCAAAAACCGGGCGGCATCATCGATGACCAGATTTGGAGCAACTCCAGATTTAAAGTCGCTTTAAAGGTGCAGGATGCAAATGACAGTAAAGAGATCCTCAAAAACGGGGATGCGGCGACCATTACGGTCACAGGCCGCGGCTATCTTCAGGTCGGCAACAATGAAGTGTACGAGCTGTTCCAGTCGGCGTGGAGCGGTGCGCCTTACATGGAGGATGCATACGGTACAGAGGACGAAGTCGCAATCGTAACCGATACCGGGCTGATTCCATTGTCAGATGTAGACGCCGATCAGTCCGCGAAAAAAGAAGTTCAGACGGAAATTTCGGCAGTCGTTGAACAAATCGAGCAGATTCAGGAAGAACTGGGCATCGATAAGCTCCCGAGCCCGTGGCTGCCGCCGCTTGAAGAGCGCATACCAAAATCGCTGTATCCGTCAGATGAGGCCGATACGTTTAACTTCGCCTTTATCGATGAGCCGGAGAAACAAAGCCAGGAGCCGATCAGCTATCGCATGATGGAGGACGGAAACATCGGTATTGTCGGATCTTCGGGCTACGGAAAATCGCTCACCGCCATCACCTTCCTGATGAGCTTTGCGGCCGAATACACGCCTGAAGAGCTGCACAACTACATCTTCGACTTTGGCAACGGAACGCTTCTGCCGCTTGCGAGACTTCCGCATACGGCCGATTATTTCCTGATGGATCAGACAAGAAAAATCGAAAAATTCATGGTCCGCATCAAAGAGGAAATCGAGCATCGCAAAAATCTGTTCCGCGCGAAAGAAATCAGCCATATCAAGATGTACAATGCGCTGAACGAAGAAAAGCTGCCGTTCATTTTCATTACGGTGGACAACTTTGACATTATTAAAGACGAAATGCACGAGCTTGAAGCTGAATTTATTCAGTTTGCCCGTGACGGCCAATCGCTGGGAATTTATTCAATCCTGACGGCGACAAGGGTCAATGCAATCAGGCAGTCGCTCTTAAACAACCTGAAAACAAGGGTCGTCCATTACTTGATGGATCAGTCTGAAGCCTATTCGATCATCGGAAGGCCGGAGTACAGCCTTGAACCGATTCCGGGACGGGTCATCATCAATAAAGAGAACCAGTACTTCGCCCAGATGTTTATGCCTGTTGAAGCAGACAGCGAGATCGAACTGTTTGAAAACATCAAAGCCGAAATTCAGGCAATCGCGGACCGCTATGAAGGCATGAGAAAGCCAGCTCCGGTGCCGATGCTGCCGCTTGAGCTTTCCGTGACGCAGTTTATGAGAGATTACCCGCTTCAGCCTGAAAGAGGCATGATCCCGATGGGGCTTGATGAAGAGACCGTCGAGCCTGTTTATTTCAATCTTGAGAAAAACAAACACTGCCTTGTCATGGGACAAACGCAGCGCGGAAAAACAAACGTCATCAAGATCATCCTCGAGCATCTGCTTGATCACGACACGAAAAACATCGCTGTGTTTGATTCGATAGACCGCGGCTTGTCGCAATACGCAACAGAAGATGAGATCAGCTATCTTGAAACGAAGGATGACATTCTGCTCTGGCTGTCCGAGACGGAAGAAATTTGCCGGACGAGGGAAGCGATGTACGTGGAAGCCGTCAGACAAGGACAAAGCGCAAACCTCGATTTCTCGCCGATGGTCTTTATCGTTGACGGAATTTCGCGCTTCCAGCAAACGATTGACGCATCGATCCAAGACAGGATGGTCACGTTTATGAAATCGTACGCCCATTTAGGTTTCCATTTTATACCTTCCGGAAACCACAACGAGTTTACGAAAGGGTACGATTCATTAACAAGCGAGCTCAAACAAGTCAGACATGCTGTCCTGCTGATGAAAAAGTCCGAGCAAAACCTTATCCAGCTTCCGTACGAGCGGCAGGAGCCTGAAATTCAGCCGGGCTTCGGCTACATCGTTGAAAACGGTAAGGAAAGGAAAATTCAAATTCCTTTATGCTCTGTAGAAAGGAAGAAAACGATATGACGGAACAACAGAAAAGCTCGCTGAAAATCATCAGCGCCGTGCTTGTCATCATATTGCTGCCCGTCTTATTTTTCCGCTTCATCGGAGAGGATCCGACGAAAAAGGTATCGAACGAGACGAAGGAGATTGCCGTTGTCAATGAAGACATCGGCAGCGATCAAACCAATGGAAACGATCAAAATTTAGGCCGCGATATGTCGGCTGTGCTGGCTGAACGCCCTAACTATAAATGGACGGTCGTCAGCCGCAGCACCGCCGAGAGCGGACTCGCCGACCAAAAATACGATGCGATCGTCTATATTCCATCAGATTTTACGAACAATATTTTGAGCTACAATCATAAGCGTCCGCAAAAAGCCCAATTGGAATTCAGAATTCAAGGAAAGCTTGACGCGGTCAACAAGGAAAAAGTCCAGCGGGAGCTTCAGGACGCGCAAAAAACTGTCAGCAAAAAGATGACCTCCTTCTATTGGAAGGCTGTTAAAGAGAATATGAAAACCGTCAGGGACGAATTCGACAACATCGTAAACAAAGAATCAGAATTCCAAAACGCGATGTACAACTTTTACAAACCGAGCTCAAACAACCTGGCGGGCGAGGTCGAAAAACAAAAAGATATGATCGACACCTTGAAAGACTCGATCAACCAAACGAAAGACACGTCAAAAGACCGCAATGCAGGCGTTGAAGAAACAAAAAAACAACTGGACGCTTTTATCGAAAACGTCAACCAGTATAAAAAATACCAAGAGGAGCAGGCCAAACTGCTTCAAGCCGCCCAGGCTGACAGCGAAAAGCAAATCCAAACCGGCCTCGCGTCCATCAACGAAAAGCAGGCGAGCGCAGAAACAAGCTTCAACCAAAGTATGAACAATATGAACACGGCATTTGGGAATTTGCAGCAGCGATTCAACTTGGTTGTGAGATCTAAAGATATTTTACAGGAGTACAGATATAATCAGGTGCCACAGCAGCAGTTTAATGGAATTAATACGATTGAAAACAACCTGATTGATGATTATCAAGCCCAGACAAGACTATACAATTTAGATCGGATTCAGCCTTCAATGATTGATGCACGGTCGCGTTTAACCGAGGGACCGGGAGATGATTCACCGGGTACCGATCCTGGCGATGATCATAATAACGATGATAATAAAGATGATGATGAAGAACAGCCGAAGGATTTAAAGATTGACCTTCAAGAGCAGCAGGACGAATTAAAAAGCGTCGCAGCTGAACTAAAAGAGATATCGGACGGGTTGAAAGAATCTCCGGACAACGGAAGCGAAAACCCCGGCGATAATAATTCTACAGATGGATCAGATCAAAACCAGAATCAGGGGAACGGTCAAACCGGAAATCAGGACAACAGTCAAACAACAGATGACAATCAGACAGCTTCAGAAACGGCTGAAAATGGACAGCAGGATGATAACCAGACCCCTGAAGATCCAACCAATGATCCGGGAACCGGCGATGACGGACAGTCCGAGCAGCCGGGAGGCGAAACGCCTGACGATCAGAAGGACGATGAGATTGCCAAATTAAAAGAGCAGTTGAACAATGCCGCAGCCCGCATCAAAAAGGTGGAAGAGGATCTTAGGGCAAAACAGGAAACGCATAACGAAGAGCTTAATAAACAGCTTGAGAAACTTAATGAAAAAATCGATGGTTTAAATGAAACCATTAAAGGATTAAAAGATGAAATAACTGATCTGAACAATAGCATTACGAAGCTTGATAATAAATTTGATACGATGAAAACTCGTATTACAAATATTGAAAACAATATATTAAGCTATCTTCCAGATGGTGAGCGAAAAGAAAAGTTAAGAAAAGCATTTAATTCTGAGATTGATCCGAAAAAAGTAAATGCTTTACTTGATTACTATAACTATCTCTCAATTTATGAAGCGACACTTTTCAACTCATTAAATCCGGGAAAATCAGTTAAACAAAATGCAATTGCCGGCCAAACGGACAATGTCAACACAGTCCTCAAAGTCAGCGACGACGAAAACACAAAATGGGAAGACCTGAAGAACAACATGCTCACGACAAGCCAGGACATCGAAAATTACAAAACGGGTATGACCGATTTTGTCGATGAATACGGCACATTCATCAAACAAAAACAAGATGAAATCAATAATGAGCTTAAGGCGATTACCGAAAAGGCAAATGTCGTCAGTGAGCAACTGAGCAATCCGGCAGGTGCAGGATCCGCCGTGATGGAAGGGAATGCAACCGACGGTACAGTCGTTCTCAGCATGCAGGATACGCTTGGAAATGACATTCTCAACCTTTCAGATATGCTTGGTGCATTGTCAGAACATCAATCCGGGGTCATTAATTACACAAACAACATTCAGCAAAGTGTAAACGATGTTCAGACAAAGGCGGATACGCTGAATTCGAACTGGGGCAAAAACGTGAATTCCACTAAGCTTATCCGCGGTGATGTATACAGCGTTCTTGGAAATGCTTTCGGCGGCAATGACACGTATGTATACGACCACTTGGCAAATCCGGTGAAAATCAGCGGGGATGTTCCGGAGTCAAAAGCCCAGAATATTCCGCCGGTCGTCATTCTCGTGATTGTCATGATCTCAAGCCTGTTGATCGGATATTTCAGCCATCACTATCAAAAGGCACCGCTGCTTGTCAGAGGCGCGCTGTTTGGCATCCTGAACATCATTGTCGGCTTGATGATCAGCCTGTTCGGCTTGAATGTCTACTCTCTCGCCGATGACCAGGCGATCATGTGGTCGGTCTTTACGATCCTGCTGCTTGTCGCAAGCTCTGCGATTATCCGTACGGCATTCATGCTCGGATCAATCCCTGGAGGCGTGGCAACGGCTGCCTTGATTTTGTTCTACATTGCTCCGCTGCTCGATTTGGCTATGCCGAATTTCAGTATTAATGATCCGGTATCAACCGTTTATATGTCGATTCAGTACGGAACGGGAGACCTGTTCAGTCTCGGAATCGGAGCTTTGGTGTTAGTGACGGCTGTCGCGATCGCTATTCCTTTTGTTATATCAATCGCAAAATCAAAAATAGAGGAAAGCGAGGAAGACTATGAGGAGTAGTGTGAAATGGGGGAAGAAGGGGATCATGGCGATCATGCTCTCCTTCTTTCTTTTCACTCCGCTCGTGAAAGCGGAAGAGACCGATAATGTTGATGTTAAGCCTAATGAATATAAGAAACAGAACATCGAAGTCAATACAGATGATCTTCTGGAGGAAGACCCGGAATACCAAGAAGATATTTCGATTCCGGAGGAATTAAAACATTTTTCATTTAAAGAAGTGAAAAAGCCTGACCCAAAAGAAGAGCTGAATCAAATATTTGCGCTTGCATCGGATGAACCAAACACGGTGGCGGCGAAATTGAAACAGCTGTCATTTGATTCTGAGTCCTCACGCCTTGGCAAGGAGGATGCGGACAGCACCGACCAGCAATCGATCATCCTGCCGTTCCTCTACGGCGCGCTCATCCTTCTCGGCATCGCCGGCATCTTCTTTTTGATCCCGAGAATCAACGGGCAGCAGAAGAAATAGGAGCTGTTATGATGAAAAATCCGAGATTTTACAAACTGTTATCCGTATGGGCAGCCTTAGGGTTATCAATTTGCTGGTTTTTTATTCTGGTTACAGTGAATGGTTTATTTCTACTGGAATCCATGCTCTACTTACTTGCGGTTATTTTTACATTTGGGATCGTTTTGCTGCTGTTTCCCTCGCTTGTGGAGGACCATGATCAGTCGATGATGGACTTCTTTCATACCGGTTTTGGCATCGCGGGATCAATGTTGGCAATCGTCATCATCTTGTTTGCTTCAATCATGATCACGATCAAACAGGACGGTCCTCGTCTAAAATGGCTGCTCGTTGTTGGCGCTTTGCTTCAACTCATCGTATTTGATTTGTTCAGTGTTTTGACAGCGGCTTTTTACGTGCTGGCGGCATTTCTGCCTAATCGGGGGAAGGAACCTCTTGAGGAGACGGCGGCGAAATCGGTACACTAATGGATAAGGAGGGAAATCCGCATGCATTTATCCATTGTCACAGGGGCGTCAAAAGGCCTCGGTGAAGCGATTGTCAAAGGGCTTTTGGAAAAAGGGCATCTTGTCCATGCCGTATCGAGAAGCAAATCCGGCATCCGCCATGACCGGCTGAGTCAGCACGAGGTCGATTTGACGCAGCTTGCCGAAGCAGAAATGTGGTTTGCAAGGTTTACGGACGCCGTCCAACCGGCTGATGTTGATTCCATTACGCTGATCAACAACGCGGGAATGGTAACGCCGATCAAACGCGCGGGCGAAGCCGGGCGGGAGGAGCTGAGGCGCCATTATGACCTGAATTTATTAGCGCCCGTAATCCTCAGTCAGCTGTTTACAAAATGGCTAGAAAGTTTTCAGGGCAACAAAACGATCGTTAACATATCCTCAGGCGCAGCCAAAAATCCTTATAAAGGCTGGAGCGCCTATTGCAGCTCAAAGGCAGGGCTTGACATGTTTACGAAAACATTCGGCTTCGAACAGGAAGACGAGGACTTTCCGGTAAAGATGATTTCGTTTTCGCCCGGCGTCATGGACACGGGCATGCAGGAGGTTATACGGTCCTCATCGAAAAAAGATTTTTACGAAATCGAACGGTTCAAAGCGTACCAAACAGAAGGTAAGCTGAGAAGCACATCATTTGTCGCCGGCATTTTGCTCGATCTCCTTGAGACCGAATTTGAAAACGGCAGGGTGTATGACATCAAAGAATTTTTATAAAAAAGGGCCTTGAAAAAGGTCCTTTTTTCTGTTTTCCTCCGATTGCCCGTCTTACACACAGCCCTCTTAAGATCCACTAAAAAATGTCCGCCGGCGCAGCATTCCGCAAAAAACAAACGAAAGCGGAATTCTCATTGATGATGTGTCAGAATCATTGAGATTTCCGCAAAAATATGTTAGGATTCTAAAAATATATAAAGGAGGGGTTTACATGAGAAACGTAACATTAATGGATGTATTCACCCATCCAATCGCACAAAAATATTTAAGACGATCAGGCGTCGCCCATGCTGTGGCGTGTGCGTACCATGCATACCGCCTGGCTGTTAAAGCCGGCGTTGACCCGGATGTTGCGACAAAAGCAGCGCTGCTGCATGATATCGGCCATTATGAATGGTATACAGATGGCGAGTGGGACTATGAAAAGTACAAACAGAACGACATTCATGCCATCAAAGGAGCGGAGCGCGCCCACAAGCTGCTGATCCGCCTCGGCGAGGAGCCCAAAGCCGCAAAAGAGATCGCCTTGGCTATTCTGCTTCATACCGATTCATACCTGCCAGAAGGCGACCTGGATAAAAACAAGCTGCAGCAAATCGTCAAAAAAGCCGATGAGCTTGACGAAGAGCCCGGCGGAAATCATCATTACCGCAAAATCGATCCTGAGCTTGCAGCCGAAAAAATCAAGCAGCTTGATCGCATGGTTGAGCAAGCGCGTTTACCCATGAAAAAAACGGTTTAATGCAAAGGGTTTTGTTCGAACCTCTGCCCTTTGTCATTTACATAAACGGATTTGATGATCGTTCTGTTAAACGCCTTATCGTCCGCTGTTTTTCCTGAGATGTCGAGCGTCACCGAATACATTCCCGCTTGTTTGAACGAAAGGTTTTGCTGCAGCGTTTTGGCTGTGACGGATTTGAGCCCTTTTTTCTCAACCTGTTTTCCGTTTTCATACCGTATGGAGCGGACGGCGGTTTTGACATTTGCAAGGCTTGACGTCTTCGCATCAAGAGTCTTTGCAATCTGTTGATCGAGCTGGGAGTCAAATGTTGCGACGAATAAATAGGCTTCCTTCTGCTTTACGGAAGATGAGATCTTCCATTTTCCTGAAACCGGGTGTTTCACAGTAGCTGAATGAACAAACCCGCCTTTAAATACGTCTGCTGTTTTTGACAGCGAAAAGCCCGTGACAGCTTTGCCGTGAGGGTCTGTCAGTTTGATATTTCCCGAGGAATGATTGCTCAGCCAATGAACGGTAATTTCTTTTACCCCTTTCTCCACCGAAAACTCTTCTTCTTTTATCCCTTCATTTATCCCGCCCCTGATGTACGGGTAGGAAACTTTTTCTGTTTGCGATTCTGCACTTGCATGTTGACCGATCGGTAATAAAGACTGAAAAACGGGAAACGTGATATTCCCTTTTATAATCGAAAAATGATCCCATTTTCCGGCTGCCACGTTTGACGCGTACGGCAGCCTCGCGTTTTTTTCGACCACAGCCCCGTCATTTGCCCCGAACATGTTTAAATAGACGCCTCCGAAAAACAATACGCTCCCGAATCCGCCGATTTTATTGCCCGCCAATGTGTAATAGCGCGTTTTTGCCCTGTTTGGGTGGCTGTCGGCCTGCTCCCGGAAGGAGGCCATGTAGCCGGTCTGCAAAGAATAGACAGCGTCATTTTTTACGCCTATAATTCCGGCAAGCCATCCGGCCCAGCTGCTGTATGCAAGGTCTGCCAGCTGTGATCCGTAATGGGGGGTTCCGAGTGTAATGACATGCTCTACATAGCGGTAGGCGTCATGGTAAATAAGCGCTGATTGGGTGTCAATGCCGCCTTTGCTGTAGGAGACGAGAATCATTTTCCGGCCGAAGTGTTCATACATTTCCCGCAGCCTGGAGGCGAGGAGCGCTCCGTTGTCCCGCATGTCTTTATCAGGGTACAGATCGATATAGGCTGTTTCATAGCCGTTTTTCCATGCCTGTTCCGACATGTCATTTTCATCAAACCAAATACTTGACGACCCGTTTAAGCCATGGATAAAAACGATCGGCGGTTTTTGCGGATCAGGGGCTTCTACAGGATCGCCCGTGAACCAATAGCCGGGGTCGCCGTCTCCTCCTTTAAAGCCCGCTTCTGATGTAAGCGGATACAAAAACAGCAGCACAGCAATCAAGAAAGCCATTTTTTTCATAAAGTTCACCTCGGGGTTTAATTTGTAAGCGGTTTCATAATATTATCGCGAGGCGAACTTTATACCGTCATCTGAAAAAAAATTTAGAGAATCTTCATAAACGGGTGGAATATTTTCAAGGAAGGCCGGGACACCGGCCTTCCTTTTCAAGCTTTCCGGGGATGCAGATGCTTGCGAAAGAACGATTTGACAACGTCGAGGATATGAGCCTGCGTAAATCCGCTGTGACCGGCATCATTTATTTTATACATCACCGCATCACAGTCCTCTCTTTTTAACGCATGAAACATTTGAACGCTTTGTTCATAAGGGACGGTATCATCCTGATCCCCGTGCATGATCAAGATAGGGGGCGCATCCTTGTGAACGTAGTGTATCGGACTCGCTTTTCTTGCCCGTTCTCTGTTTTCTTGAACAGCTCCGCCGATCAGTTTGGATTCCGGAGAATCAGGAGAATCGTGGTCGAAGATTGATGGATATTTGCTCATCGAAAGAAGATCTGTCGGGCCGAACCAGTCGGCAACTGCATGGACTTTGCTCGAGACGTGGCGGTATTCGTTCCCTTCAAACTCTTCAATTCCTTCAGTCAATCCGAGCAAAAGAGCCAAATGGCCGCCTGAGGAATCTCCCCATACTCCTACTCTGCCCGGATCAATGTTGAAGCGGGAAGCATTTGCCTTTAAAAAACGAACCGCCGTCTTGACATCATGAAGCTGTGCCGGAAATACCGCTTCCCCGCTCCCTCTGTATTGAACGCTTGCCACGACATAACCCTGCTCTGCAAACTGAACAAGCTGCGGAATAAAGGCGGACGTATCCTGCTTTGACCAGCCCCAGCCCGACCCTTGCAGGTAAATCATCAATGGATACTTCTCCTGATTGCCTTTTCTGCCAAACAACGCATCCATCGGGTTGCGGTATACGAGCAGATTCAATGTTAGCGATGTGTTTCCCGCTTTTGAAAATTCAATATTAGGGATCAATTGAATGTAGGAATTGATATGTTGCTCCCAGTTTAATTCTTTTATCGTATTTTCAGCCATGCTGATTCCTCCCTTTATGTTATTGGCGCCTTTGTTTCCCGCCTCCTTTCGTTGTAATAAATTTTATTACAACGAAAACGAAAAAATCTGTTGTAATAGAATTTATTACAACGAGGTGGAAAAATTATGCTTCCTGAGAAGCATTCTTTTTTTGGATGATCAGTTCAGTCACATCCTGTATGGAAACATCCCGGAGGATATTCTCCATGGCTGTTTGCGCTTTTACCAATATAAGCTCCAGAACCTGGTTGATATTCGCTCCGACCCAGCAATCGGGGTTCGGATTTTCGTGAGTGTGGAACAGTTCGCCTTCGCCGACGACCTCAACTGCTTTATAGACATCATATAAAGAAACGGCGTCAGCATCTTTCCGCAGGTAGGCACCGCCGGAGCCGCGCTTCACCTCAATCAGGCCTGCTTTCTTTAATAATCGGCTGATTTGGCGGATGATAACCGGATTTGTATTGACGCTGCCGGCGATTTGTTCCGATGTCAAAGGGTCGCTTCGAACGTGCAACAAGGCTAGCATATGAACCGCTATCGTAAATCTGCTGCTGATTTTCATCAAAATCCTCCTTTCGTTGTAAATATAATAATTACAACGAGGGGAGATGTCAAATGATTTGGCCATAAGAGGAAAATGAAACCCTTTTTCGGTTTCTTCGTATGTATGGAAGAAAAACAGTTGACAGGCGATGGTGTGAATAGTAGTTTTTAGAGTAATGAAAAAACCGGGAGGAAAAAAGTTGTTTAAATCAAAGACTCATTTTTGGACGGTACAAATTTTATTGGTACTCCTTATTATTTTTGTTTCTACAAAAGTGTCTTTCCTGTTCGAACCGATTATTGTGTTCGCATCGACACTGTTTTTTCCGGTATTGATCGCAGGGATCTTGTATTTCATCTTCAACCCTGTCGTACGGCTTTTAGAGAAAAAGCTGCCGAGAACTTTGTCCATTTTGCTGATCTATTTGGCGTTTCTGGCGCTCATCGGGTTTGTGCTGTCATCTATCGGCCCAATGTTTACAAAGCAGGTCACCGATTTATTTAATAATATTCCGGACATTGTTAAGCAGATCCAAATTTTCATCAAACAATTATCGAATTCACAGTGGTTCACATGGATGATGAATCAGGATTTTGTTTCTGTATCAAAAATCGAAAGATCAATCGGAGATTTTCTGACAAATCTGCCGGAAAATATTACGGCGAGCCTGTCTTCCGTGTTTGGGGTTGTGACCAATCTTGCGCTGATTGCTTTGACCGTCCCGTTTATCCTGTTTTACATGCTGAAGGACGGACACCGTTTTCCGAATTTGGCTGTAAAAATTCTTCCTGATCAATATAAAAACGAAGGCTTGAAAATTTTCAAGGATTTGTATGATACGCTTGCCGCTTATATTCAGGGACAGCTGATCGTCTGCCTTTTTGTCGGAATCGGCTGCTACATCGGGTTTTTGATCGCCGGTGTGAAGTATGCGCTGATTCTCGGCATGATCATGACCGTGACGAACATCATTCCTTATGTAGGTCCGTTTCTTGGTGCGGCTCCGGCGGTCATTATCGCGTTTCTCGACTCGCCGACGAAAGCCCTGATTGCCGTGATCGTGGTTGTTGTCGTCCAGCAGATCGACGGAAACCTCGTGTCGCCGCTGATTATCGGCAAGCGCCTTAACACACACCCGCTGACGATTATTCTTTTATTGCTCGGCGCCGGCAGCTTCGGGGGCGTCCTCGGCATGATACTTGCCGTTCCGACCTACGCTGTGCTGAAGGCTTTCGCATTGAATATCGTCCGGCTCGTCCGTTTAAGGCAGAGATCGAAAAAGGAAATGACGAAAGAAGCTTAAGATCAAATTTCTGAGAACCTTTTTTCCGCAGGGCCCATATCCTATCGTAAAAGGAATGGCGGAGGTGGAATGATGCCTGCAATTGTAGGGCCGGTTCTGATTCGGGAGGTCGTCGACTCCAGCGCCATTTTTTTTGGAGACGTGTTTGCCATTTCTCCAAAAACGGCGCAATCGTCCGAAATCGGAGGATGCGGAGGGTTTCATGTTGGCGACTTTGGGTACGTCAATAACAAAAGAAGCAAAACAAGCTTCATGGACGCGGATGTTTTCGATGGAACGGTGGGCTTTAACGCATGACAGTCTCTTTTAAAAGAGGCTGTTTGTTTTTTGTAGTATAATGGGAAAAAAGACAGACAGGCAGGTGGAAAGACATGAAAATAAGGAAAGCGAACGTAATGAACGGAGAAACATTGATCACGGATGTTTTTCTGCATGAAAATAAAAAGCAGTTTCATACGCTTGTAGCCGTTCCGGAACTGGAATGGAGCATGCTGATCTCCTATGAGGAAGAAAAGCAGGTGCTCGCAGATAAACTGAAAAGTTCATTGCTAAAAAACATGCAAAGTGATGCGGCAGAGGAGCTTTCGCTGAAGATCGTTCAATGGGTAACCGAAATGTAGAAGAGAAGTTTATCCCCGCCCGTTTCATGCCATACTGGATAAAAAACGCTGCGGTCATCACCGCAAATTTTGCAGCCAAGATAAACTGGGGGTCTTAACATGAGCGATGAATCAATCGATCTATATTTGCAGCAGGGGATGCACGGAGTCCGCGAAACAAAGCCGGATGAGCGAAGGCTGTTTTTGGGCTCGTTGAGGGAAAGGGTGATCATCGCTTTAACAAAGGGACAAGTTCTCCGCCCGAAAGCGTACGATGAAGTGATCACCGCGATCGAATCAAACTCTGATGCGGCATTGCTGTTGAACGGAGACATCGATTATTCCCGTTTTTCCGTCTACATCAAGGCCGCGAACAAGCACGGGGTTCCTTTCTCGATCGTCTCAAACCGGGAGTCTGACACACCGCTCGGGTTGATTCTCGTATCGAAAGACGCTGTTGATAAACAATCGATTTATGTCGAGGACGATATATTTGAACGTTCAAAAGGCTAAAAAACGTTTTGTTTTTTTTCTTAAAAAAGCCGCTTGCGGCGCGGCTTGCCAAACTCTTCCGGCTGTTTCGCCCATTCACTTGTCCGAGTAGATAAGTTATAATGTTACCTATCATACAAAAGGCGGGGAGGGCGTCAATGAAAAAAGCTCTTATATGCATAGATTATACGAACGATTTTGTCGCATCAGACGGAAAGCTGACGTGCGGGGAGCCGGGCCAAAAAATTGAAGGTGCCGTCGCAAAGCTTGCGGAAACGTTTATAAACAGCGGCGACTTTGTCGTCTTTGCGGTCGATGCCCATGATGCTCTCGATTTGCATCACCCGGAAACGCGCTTGTTTCCTCCCCACAATATAAAAGGCACATCTGGACAGGCTTTATATGGAAAGCTCGAAACGCTTTTTAAAAAACACGAAAATGACAGTCATGTATACTACATGGAAAAAACAAGGTACTCCGCTTTCGCGGGAACGAATCTCGAATTGAAGCTTCGCGAAAGAGACATCAAAGAACTGCATTTAATTGGCGTGTGCACAGATATTTGCGTATTGCATACAGCAGTTGATGCTTATAATAAAGGGTTTGATCTTGTCATTCATCAAAACGCAGTGGCTAGCTTCAACCCGGATGGACACGACTGGGCTCTTACCCATTTTGCAAACGCCCTTGGAGCCTCAGTGTCGGATTGAGGAAGGAGAAATGAAGGTTGGAACACCGGTTTACAGACGACAGTTTGTCACTTCATACAGATCTTTACCAAATTAACATGGCGGAAACCTATTGGCGCGACGGCATTGATCAAAAAAAAGCCGTCTTTGAACTGTTTTTCAGAAAGCTCCCTTTTGACAGCGGTTTTGCGGTATTTGCCGGTCTGGAGAAAGCGATTGAATATTTGCAAGGTTTCAGATTTACTGAAAGCGATTTAGCTTATTTAAAAGAAGAGCTCGGCTTCAAAGACGATTTTCTCGCCTTTTTAAAAGGGATGAGATTTACCGGGTCCCTTTATTCCATGCAGGAAGGGGAAATCGTTTTCGGAAATGAGCCGATCATGCGGATCGAAGCTCCGCTGGCCGAGGCGCAGCTTGTTGAAACCGCTTTGCTCAACATTGTGAATTATCAAACATTGATCGCTACGAAAGCAGCGAGAATCAAGAGCGTGATCGGTGACGAAACAGCGCTTGAATTCGGAACGAGACGCGCGCATGAAATGGATGCGGCGATGTGGGGTGCAAGAGCGGCGATCATCGGCGGCTTTGATGCCACGAGCAACGTCCGCGCCGGAAAGCGGTTTGACATTCCGGTTTCAGGCACGCACGCCCATGCACTTGTACAGGCCTATCGAGACGAATACACAGCATTTAAAAAATATGCGGAAACCCATAAAAAATGCGTGTTTTTAGTCGATACATATGATACGGTCCGCTCAGGCATTCCCAATGCGATAAAGGTAGCTAAAGAATTCGGCGATAAAATCGAATTTACAGGAATCCGCCTTGACAGCGGCGATCTTGCATACCTGTCCAAAAAGGCGAGAGCGATGCTGGACGAAGCGGGTTTTAAAGATACGAAGGTAGTCGCCTCAAGCGATCTTGACGAATATACGATTATGAACCTGAAAGCCCAAGGGGCGAAAATCGACGTCTGGGGCGTCGGAACAAAGCTGATTACCGCCTATGACCAGCCGGCTCTCGGTGCGGTTTATAAACTCGTCTCAATCGAGGAGAACGGGAAAATGACAGATACGATCAAGATTTCTTCAAATCCGGAAAAAGTAACGACTCCCGGCCAGAAAAAAGTGTATCGGATCATCAACCAGCTGAATCATCATTCAGAAGGCGACTATATCGCTTTGGACTACGAAAAGGTGAATGAGCAGGAGCGGCTTAAAATGTTTCATCCCGTCCATACGTTTATCAGCAAATTTGTTACGAACTTCGACGCAAAAGATCTTCATAAACCGATTTTCGAAAAAGGCAGGCTCGTTTATGAGAATCCGAGCATTCAGGATATTAAGCTGTACGTTCAGGAAAATCTTAATTTGCTTTGGGAAGAGTATAAACGGATCAGCAAGCCTGAAGAATATCCGGTTGATTTAAGCGAAGCATGCTGGAATAACAAAATGCAGCAGATTCATGAGGCGAAAATCAAAGCGATCAAAAGCCTGGATCGGGACTGATCATGCAAACGACCGTATAGCTGGATGCTAAAAACAGATAATTCTCGGGGATTATCTGTTTTTTTTCAATGAATTTTTTCGCAAGTCGAAGGGATTCGTCCATTTATTTGATATACTTAGATCAAAGGTACCTGAGTCGCTAGGGGGAAGAAGAATGAGGGTATTTGTTGCCAGACAGCCAATTTTCAACAGAAATGAACAAGTCGTTGCATATGAGCTTTTATACAGGGAAAGCGAAGAAAACTTTTTCTCTGGAACGGACGGCGACCAGGCGACGACAGAACTAATGATCAACAGCTTTGTAAATATCGGAATCAATAAACTGACAGAAGGTAAAAAATACTACGTAAACTTTACAGAGGGCCTTTTGAAATCGGGATTGCCGACGTATTTTGATCCCGATCGGCTTGTCGTGGAGATTCTCGAAGATGTCCCGATCACCCGGGACCTGATCAGAAGGTGCAGACAATTGAAAAAGCTCGGATATACGATCGCCCTTGACGATTTTTGTTTAAAACACAGCGGGAATCAAGAGCTTCTCAATCAGCTGCTGAAGTATATCGATATACTAAAGGTCGATTTTTTCAAAACGACGCAGGCCGAACGGCGGTTCATTCTGCATTCCTGCCGGTCTTACCATCTGAAATTTCTTGCTGAAAAAGTCGAGACGAGAAAAGAGTATGAACAGGCCGCGGCCGACGGTTTTCATTTGTTTCAAGGGTATTTTTTCAGTGAACCTGTCGTGATCGACGGTCAGGACATTACATATCATTTTCATGCCTATTATGAACTGCTTCATGAGCTAAGCGAAGAACAGCCTGACATTCAGGTTGTCACAAATATTATTGAAAAGGATTTGTCGCTATCCTACCAGCTCTTGAAGCTGCTGAATTCTGCAGCCAGCCGGCCGATACAAAAAATTAAAAGCATCCGCCAGGCGATCGTGCTGCTCGGATTTAAAGAAATCAAAAGATGGATCTACATCCTCTCATTTAAAGACCTGACAAAAAAACAAAATTCAAGCAAAAACGAAGTCGTGAAAATTTCGCTGATCCGGGCGAAGCTTTGCGAATTGCTGGCCAAAAAAACAAGGCGTCCCCAGCCTTCTTCCTATATGCTGACAGGAATGTTTTCATTTATTGATACGCTTTTGCACAAGGAACTGACGGAAGTCATCAGTGAACTGCCGCTGACAGACGAAGTGGGACAGGCGCTGCTTGGCAAAGAGAACGACTATCGAAAAGTTTTGCACCTTGCGAAATTAATTGAGCGAAACGAATGGGAAGATACCTCGCAAACAGACGGCTTAACAAAGGAGGAAGCACACCGATGCTACCTTGAAGCCATCGAATGGTGTCACAAGATATTATAACGTCCAAAAATCCGGCTGTTCTCATACGAGAAGCCGGATTTTTTGCGTTTTCAAGACCAGCGCAGCATCAGTGACATTGTACTGGATGGATTGATGAGAATAATGCGGAGGCCGTCCGGATTGAAGGATACGTCAAGCCGGCTTCTGATACCGGTTTGTCTCAGAAGCGCGATGACGGTTTCTTTTTGCGATCTTTGCGCAGCTTCCATAATTCTTCGCGCAAGGTCGCGCGAAGCAGTTATTCTGTTTAGGATCAGCTGCCCGTCAGCCATCAGGCTGTTTGCGGTTCTTGCGGAGCGGAGAAACACGTCTGTTTTGACCTCGGGAAATAGCTGCCGATCATGAACATGACGGTACGGATATGCCCAATACGCGTTGATGATGTAACATGGAAACAAACTGAACACCTCATTTTTCATTTTACGGGTCAAATTGCGGTTTTTGCGGTGTGAGCACAAGGAATGGTTTTTTCAGGATAAAACATACGCAATATCGTTTTGCGTTTTTTTTCGGTGTTGACGCCGCGGTTGCGTTCCGCAACTCCGTCCGTTTTTTTGCTTTCCATCAGATGATACTTTTGGCTTACGGTCATAAAACGAACTGATTTTGCTCTTATTCCTGTTATAAAAGGATTTTGAAGAGGGTTGAAGTTTTCCTTTTGAAAAAAATGAAAAGTTTTTAAATTTTCTTAGGGTTTGAGAACTAGTGCTCGATGATGTAAAATGGGTGTTATGGTCTATTGAATGTTTGCGGTGTAACGCACGAATGTCAGGCCAACTTTTCGGTGAAAAAGTGGTCATTTCCCTTTAAACTTGTATTAACAGATCAAATACCTATGACTCGTTCACTATACACAAATTGATTGATCTTCCAAAAGGAGTGTGGAATCAGTGGAAAAGCAACAAATTGAAGAGTTAAAGCAATTGCTTTGGCGGCTTGAAAATGAAATCAGGGAAACGAAAGACTCCTTGCGCAAGATTAACAAAAGTATCGACCAATATGATAAATACTCATATTTAAAAACCTCTTAAAAGGACTTGTTTCACAAGTCTTTTTTTTTTTGCGGTTACGACCCAAAAAAAGGATAAATTATTATATAATTGTTAAAAAAGAAAAATGCACTGTCAATCAGGAATTTGATTTAGTAAAATATGAAGAAAGGAGGGAGTGTCATCTCTAAGCTTTTCAGTCTAGATCATGATAAAATCAAGCAAAAAATGAATCATTTTATAGACGATGAAATTCCCAACGGCGATTTAAATCAAACATTGCGCTCTTTTGTAGATGCAAAGGACCATCTGCATTTCAGCGAACTTGTTTTTTACCATTACTTTAGTTTCGGCGGCACAGATACGGATAAAGCAGAAACGCTTGGAGCAGGGATCGAACTGCTGATACTTTCGTTTGACATCTTCGATGATTTAGAGGATGAAGACAGTCCGGATGAGCCTTGGATGAGGATGAACCGCGCGGTCGCTCTGAACGCGGCGACAGCCCTTTACACACTTAGCATCAAAGTGATCAGTTGTGTTTCAAATGAGCCAGTATTTTTACATAAATTGATGGAATATACGCTTCAATCGATGCAGGGACAGCATGATGATCTGAGCAATCGGCCTGCAACCGAAGATGAGTGTCTCGACATGATTAAACGCAAATCGGGCTCCCTGACGGCTCTTCCGTGCGTTTTGGGAACGATGCTGGCCACGGGCGAATTCAATCCGACGGTCGAAGAATACGCCTGCCAGTTGGGAATTGCAGCACAGATCGAAAACGATTATAAAGCCCTTTTTTATAATTCAAAAAGCGACATCGCCAAAAAGAAGCGGACGCTCGCTTACTTATATTTGACAAGAAAATTTAATCAGGCGTCAATTGATTTGTTAAATATATTTGAAGATGAGGATAAATTTACCGATATAGAAATAAAATGCTACAAAGAAAAGTTAAAGGCAGCAGGCGTCACTCAGTATATGTATGTCATGAACCAGCTCGCTATTCAGAAATTTAAAAAGGGGATAGCGGGGTTGGAATTGGAAGAGATAAAAAAACAGCGTTTGACTTCGTTTGTCTTGAAGATATTTGGAAAGGAGTATTAGAATGTGCAGGAGATCGTAAACTTTTTAGTTCAACATCCAGAGGTTTTAGAACAGGTTATTAATGGGAATGCTTGTCTATTAGGATTGGATATAGATCAATTAATGAGTATCATTGATGGATTTAAATTATTGGAATCATCAATTGGAAGGCCGGTTCCGTTTTGGAGAAGTTTTTAAAATGAAATTCCCCTTGAAAATTGTATCAATTATACTGATCTGTCTTAGTTTTATCTATAGTTGTTACGTCGTATATATATGTTATAACAATTTATTTGTAGGTGCATATTTAAAGTACAATTCTGACAATCAACTTGTGGTTGACTATATACAAGAGGATTCACTAGCGGATTACACAGGTTTAAAAGCTGGAGATATTATTCTTAAAGTTAATAATGAAAAGCCGTCTAAGGACGTGCCAAAGAATAATATACTAGCTAATGTTAGTTCCCTTTCGATTGAGAGGAACGGACAAATTATCACAACTGATACAAGAGACACCATCATTAGCTATGATATCTTATTTACTGTTTTAATCCCGGTGGTGTTTTATTTATTATGCTTGTTTTGTGTTATTTTAATTTTAAAATCTAAAAAGACCAAAAAACAAACGTCTTCATTTTTATTAATCCTATTTTTGCTTACTATATCGATTGCCTATGTAAGTGCAGGAGGAACTTCAAGGGGTAATGTGTTTAGTAGGTATGTAAATTTGTTAACCTTTATATCAATTCCAATCAATTACTTGCACTTTTTATATCAATATTTTAAAGAGATAGGCAAAAAATTATGTAGTAATAAGGTGTTTTTCTTTTATTTACTGCCGCTTTTTAATCTAGTTCTTGAGATTTTAAGTAGTACTTTTGAAAAACTTAAAGACCCTATTCCGTATATTAATTTGTATTCATTCTTCATAGGACTAGTATTAGTGATATTTGTTTTTGTTTACGGCTTGGTTAAACATAAAAATACAGAGCAAACTTATTTTTTGAAAATGCTCATGCTTGGCAACTTTTTTGCCGTCTTTCCTTTTATTGCATTTTATCTCGTCCCGGTTTTAGTCATTGATGATTTTATTTATTCTGCAGCAGTAGTTGCTCCCTTTCTATTAATTATTCCTTTTACATTAGTTTACCAATTTATATCAAACAAAATTTATGACGTGGAATTTTTGATAGGAAGGTTAAAATATTATGGACTGCTTGCAATTATCCCAACTATCATCATGATTTCTACCATAAAGCTAATGAGATTTCAGGAAGGAGACTACTATGATGCAAGATTGGCAATCTATATTTATCTTGTGATCCTAGGCGTTTTCTATCTTAAAGAAATCTTGGACTATCGCTTCCGTCTGAAGCGGTTCTCGGAGAAATTCAATTATCAAGACAGCATTTTTAAGTTTACGCAAACGATCCGTACCTTCACATCCTTAAACCAAGTTTTGCTGGAATTAAAACAAACAATTTTAGATGTACTGATTGTCAGTCAGGCGCATGTACTGAAAGTAAAAAACAACGGAACGATATCTTTTCTCGAGGGAGAAACGGAAGAATACCCGTGGATTCCGTATGAAAAAGAAGTCGCCAAGGTCATCACCGAAATCGGCAAAATCGTCGAAGTCGACCGCGGGTTTCTCATTAAAATCGGTGAACGGGGCGGGACGTCTTATGTCATGTTGTGCCTGTCGATTTTAAATACGCCTAGGCTGACCCGTGATGAGATTTCGTGGCTTGAGACGCTGGCATTTTATACGAGCGTTTCCTTGGAAAACGTTCTGAAGATCGGCGAGCTGATGGAACATCTTGAGAATGTGAAAAAAGAAGGGCCGAATCCGGCATGGCTGAATAAGCTGATGTTTGCGATCGAGGAGAAGCAGAGGTCCGATTTGGCGAGGGATTTACACGATTCGGTGCTTCAGGATATGATTTCTTTGAAGCATCAAAGCGAGATGTTTCTTGCCGATTTTGAAAAAGATAAAGTGTGCACGGCCGAAATTGAGCAAAGGCTCGTCAATATGAATGAGCAAATGTCGAATGTGATCCAGATGACGAGGGAGACGTGCCAGGAGCTGAGACCACAGCTGTTGTACGATCTCGGCCTCGTTAAAGCACTCTCCAAACTGGCGGCGCAGCATCAGGAATCCTCTTCGATTCGGATCAGATTAAACACGGAAAGGTTTTCAAAAGTGCTTGATCTCGATACACAGTTGAATCTGTACAGAATCGTCCAGGAACTTTTGAGCAACGCAGTGAAACATTCGAAGGCGCATGAGGTTTTGGTTATGCTCGTTTGCATTAAGGAAAAAGTCGTGCTCCATTATGAAGATGACGGCATCGGTTTTGATCAGGACAAGCTTTATCAAAACAGCTCCAGTATGGGGCTGTCGGGAATTCGCGAGCGCGTCCGCGCATTGAACGGTAAACTGGACATTAAAACAGCAGAGGGAAAAGGATTCAAGGTCATCATTGAAATGGAATTGTAATGTTTAGTAAAGGAATTTTGCTTGTCATCTACCAAGTTTTTTCTATAAAATGGTGTTAGGTGAACGGAAAAGGGAGGAAATTATGAGAAGATTACTTGTGATCGATGATCATCCGGCTGTCATGGAGGGGACAAAGGCAATTCTTGAAACGAATCAGGATTTTCTTGTCGATTGCCTCAGTCCGGAAGCCAGCGAACAATTTCTGACTAAACATGATTTTTCTGCATATGACCTGATCTTAATGGATTTGAATCTGGGCGAAATCAACGGAATGGACCTCTCCAAGAAAATCCTTGAGACCTGTTCATCATGCAAAATTATCGTTTATACCGGATACGAAGTAGAAGATTATTTTGAAGAAGCGATTCGTTCCGGCATGCATGGTGCGATCAGCAAAACAGAGTCAAAGGAAAAGATTATTGAGTACATATATCAGGTGTTGGATAATAAAATTGTCGTCGATTATGATTACTTAAAAGATCTGATCACCAAGCAAAAAACAAAATCAAGCAGCCAAGAGACCCAGCATGACGTATTGACTGAAAGAGAACGCCTGATCTTAAAAGAGGTCGAAAAAGGCTATACGAATCAGGAGATTGCCGATGCGCTGCATCTGAGCAAACGTTCGATCGAATACAGCCTGACTTCCGTATTTAACAAACTGAATGTCGGATCACGTACGGAAGCTGTATTGATCGCAAAATCCGAAGGCGTACTTTAAGGAAAGGAGAACTTGTCCAGTGGAGACGAAACATACGCTTCTTGAAGCGCTTGGCATTGAAGTGACGGAATGCAATAAAGAACGCTGCGTTGCTGTCATGCCTGTTGATGAAAGGACGCGCCAGCCGTTTGGCTTTCTTCACGGAGGGGCATCTGTCGCACTGGCCGAAACGGTGGCCAGCATCGGAGCATATCAGCACATCGATCCAAAGCGGCAGGCCTGTTTCGGGCTTGAGATTAACGCCAACCATATCAAATCCATCAAGGAAGGGACTGTTAAAGCGGTCGCAACCCCGCTTCATGTCGGAAGATCCACGATGGTATTCCACATTGACATCCGCGATGAAGAGGATCGGCTCATTTCCGTGTCTCGATGCACCATGGCGGTCGTCCAGCATTCCTCCTCATCATAACCATTTCATCAAAAAAACTCGCCCGTTTCGGCGAGTTTTCTTTATAAATAAGAGTCTTCTTTCTTTTTGATGACGAAATTTCTGTATCCTTCGTAATCATCCTGGACGCTTTTCTCTTCCATTTTCACCCCTGAATTGTAAGCGGCACGTGCGATCAAATGGGCGCCTACGGGAGACGTCAGGAAGACAAAGACGATACCGAGCAGCACCTTTGCCGCGATGATGCCGTGGAGGAACCAGAAGTAAAAAAAGACGCCGAGCAGAACGCTGATAATGCCTAATGTCGCACCTTTTGAAGCGGCGTGGATTCTCGAATAGACGTCAGGGAGCCTTAACGTTCCAAATGACGCGGCAAGGGAGATCAGCGCCCCTAAAAGAATGAAAACGGCAATGACAATTTTAGCGGCTTCGATCATTTTCAATAATCTCTCCTTTCTCAAGGAATTTTGAAAATGCAACAGTTCCGATAAATGCTAAAATGCCGATCAGCAAGATAACCTCTAAAAATGTGGACGTATTTAAAAGAATCGAGACGAGAGCCGTAATACCGATCAGATTGATGCCGATCGCATCAAGCGCCACCACTCTGTCAGGGATGCTCGGTCCTTTGATCACCCTGATGACGTATAAAAAAGTGGAGATCGCCAGGATGCCGAGCGAGAGCTGGAGAATGAATTCAAACATCAGCGGCTTACCTCCTTAATGGCCTCTTCAAACGAATGCCGAATGTCGTAGATGGCTTTTTCGGCATCGTCTATATCGACCGCATGTATATAAAGAATCGAACGGTCATCTGAAATATCGATAACCAATGTGCCGGGCGTCAGCGTAATCAGGTTCGCCAAGGTCGTAATTTCCCAGTCTGCTTTCAGGTCTGTTTTAAAAGCGAAGATCCCCGGCTTATTTTTCAGCTTCGGCGCCAGGATCGTCTTCAGCACGCTGAGATTGGCGAGCAGCAGTTCTTTGATGAAAATCAAGAGAAGCATGATGATCGCCCAAATGTTCAGGACGTAAAAACGGCGCGGAAAGAAGCGTCTCAGTAAAAAGAGCGAGAATAATCCCATCGCGTAGCCGGTGATAAAGCCGACGGCGGTTGGATCATTGTTCAGAAACATCCAGCACAATGCAAGAATAACATTCAGCAAGATTTGTAATGCCATGCGATCTACTCCTTCAAAACGGCTTCAATGTATTTTTCAGGGTGAATCAGCGTATCGGCTGCCTGATGAAAGTACGGAGCGACGAACTCGGTGCCGATTCCGACCGCGAGTGACAGAAAGAGCAGGATTGCTGCCGGATAAATGAAGCCTTTCACCGATCTGTTTCGCGAAGCGTCTTTCCGTTCTTCCCCCCAAAACCCGTATATAAATATTTTCATGACGGAATATAAGACAAGCAGACTTGATAACAGCATCAGCAGGGTGATGACGAACTCTCCGCTGATAAAGCCGCCTTCGGCAATTTTCAGCTTTCCGATAAAGCCGCTGAAGGGCGGAATTCCGGCTAATGAAACGGCAGAAATCATGAACATCCAGCCGAGGGCAGGATGGGTTTTCATATAGCCGCTCATTTTTTTCAGGCTGTTCGTTCCGGCCAGCGCAAACAGCGCCCCGCACAGCATAAACAACGCTCCCTTAATGATCATGTCGTGTATCAGATAATAGATGGATCCCTCGATGGAAGCGGGCGTATTGGCGGCGATGCCGAACAGAATCACCCCGACCGCTGTCACGATATTGTAGATGATGATTTTTTGGACGTCCCAATAGGCGATTGACCCGATAACGCCAAATATGATCGTGAGCGCCGCAAGCCAGACCATCAGCTGATGGGTATATCCGGCGTTTTGCGTGAAAATCAGCGTGAAAACGCGGGCGATCGCATACATTCCGACTTTGGTGAGCAGCGCCCCGAACAAAGCGGAAACGGCCGCAGGCGGCGCATAATAAGAGCCGGGCATCCAAAAATAAAGCGGGAAAATCCCGCCTTTCAATCCAAAGACGATGAGAAACAGCACGGCGATAACGGTGATCAGCCCGGCGTGTCCGGATTCGCTGATCCGCACGCTGAGGTCCGCCATGTTTAATGTGCCCGTCACGGCGTATAGATAAGCGACTCCGATCACGAATAAAGCGGAAGAAATAATATTAAATACGATATATTTCAATGATTCTCTCAGCTGGATCTTCGTGCCGCCGATGACGATTAAAACGTATGAAGCCATTAAAAGAACTTCGAAGAACACGAACAGGTTGAACAAATCCCCCGTTAAAAAAGCTCCGCTTACACCGGCAAGCAGAAATTGGACAGCCGGATAATAAAAGAAGCGCTCCCGTTTTTCCCCGATTGAACGAAACGAATACAAGACGGTCGCGAATCCGATGATCGCAGTCGTCAATGCGAGAATGCTGGCGAATTGATCGGCGACAAGGATGATCCCGAACGGAGGCTTCCACCCGCCAAGATACAAGGTTTGTATCCCGTCCGTGAATACGGTCTGAACGAGCAAGGCCGCCGCTGCCACGGCTGCAAGGGAAGAGACGGCGCTGAAGGCGCGCATCAGCTTGATCGATTTGTTCATAAAGATTAGCAAAACCGCGGCCAATAAAGGAATCAATATTGGCAGAATGACAAGGTTATTCATGTTGATCATTTCCCCTCATTTGTTCCATATCGTCCATTTTCAGCTCCTGGTAGGCGCGGAAGGCCATGACCAAAAGGAAAGACGTGACGCCGAAGGCGATGACGATCGCCGTCAGAATAAGAGCCTGAGGGATCGGATCGACATAAGACGCTGTATCGTTTTTTAAAATCGGAGGAGCACCCTTTTTTAATCCTCCCATCGTCAACAAAAGGAGGTGTACGCCGTGGCTGAGAACGGCCGTTCCGATGATCACCCTCAGAAGGCTTTTTGACAGCATTAAATAAGTCGCTGCCGTGAACAATATTCCTACAATAAACGCCATTAAAATCTCCATTATTCTCTCTCTCCAATCGTCTGAATAATGGTCATCGTCACTCCGACCACTACGAGGTATACGCCGGTGTCAAACAGCACGGCGGTGGCGAGCTCCGTTTTCCCGAGAAGCGGAAGGTGAAAATAGCCGAACGCATGCGAGAGAAACTGAGCGCCGAATACAAACGACCCGATCCCAGTGCAGACGGAGATGAATAAGCCTGTTGCAGCCACATAAATAAAATTGATAGGCAGGATGTTCTTCACCGTTTTCAAATCATAGGCAAGCAGGAGCAGCACGAAGGAAGAAGACGTCATCAGCCCTGCGATAAAGCCGCCTCCCGGATTGTTATGGCCTGCAAAAAACAGGTGGAATGAAAAGAGCAAAATGATAAAGCAGGCGACCTTTGTAACGGTCTGCAAAATCACATCGTTTGTCTGCTGTTTATTCAATGCTCTTCTCCTCCCTTCTCCATTCTGAGCCTGATCATTCCGTATATGCCAAGCGCGGCGATGACAAGCACGGTAATTTCAAATAATGTATCAAATCCCCTGAAATCAACCAGCACCACGTTGACGATATTGTGGCCGCCGGCTAGCTTATAGCTGTTTTCAATAAAATAAGACGAAATGCTTTCAAGGGAGCGCTGGCTGTTTGAAGCTAAAGCAAGCAGCGTCACGACAGCTCCGACGCCAATCGAAACGAGTGCATTCGTGATCCTGAATGTTTTCGTTTTCGGTTTGAAGTTGAGCTTCGGCAGATGATAGAAGCACAGCAGGAACAGCGCCACTGAAATCGTTTCGATAATCAGCTGCGTCAGCGCCAGATCGGGCGCTCTGAAAATTACAAAGAACAAAGCGAGCGTATAGCCGATGACACCGAGTGCGATAATCGCCGTCAGCCTTGATCTCGCAAAAACCGTTCCAAAAGTGGCGGCAATCATGACCGCTGACAAAACGAGCTCATAAACGCCGATTGAAGCGGTCCCTTTCACGCTGTAGGAAAAGCCTCCCGTCAGCACAAGCGTACCGCCGACTGCGATAATGAAGAATGCAAAAATGTATACGAGGTAATCCCGAAGGAAACCCGTCATGTACGTCCGTGTGGCTTTGTTGGAGCCCTTTTCAAGCCCGTAGAGGGAACGGTCGTACAAGTTGTTCAGCGTCAGCTTATCAGGAAACAGGCTATAGACCTTCCTCCATTTGCCAAGGGTTCGATAAGCGAGAACACCGAGCACCGCAACTCCGATCGTCATAAAGAGCTCAGGCGAAAAACCGTGCCATATCGAAATATGGACCTTGAATTTTTCATCCCCGTCCAAAAGGCTCGGCATAATTGAAGCAGCCGCAGGCTCAATGATCGTATAAGACAGAATGTTCGGGAAAAAGAAAAAGATCACAGCCAGAGACACGAGGATGATCGGCGAAATCAGCATGCCGAGCGGAGCTTCGTGCGCTTTTTTCTCAAGCTTTTCAGGCTGATATTTCCCCCCGAATGTCTGAAACAGCAACACCATGCTGTAAATAAACGTAAACACACTGCCCGTCCAAGCAAGCACAGGGAACAAAAAGCTCCACGTATCAGCGCTGAACAGGTTGAAGTCAGTGATTCTAAGCATGCTCGTAAAAAACATTTCCTTGCTCAAAAACCCGTTAAACGGAGGCAATCCCGCCATCGAAAACGCGCCGATCAGCGAAATGGTAAAGGTGATCGGCATGATCGTCATTAAACCGCCGAGCCTGCGGATATCCCGCGTTCCGGTTTCATGGTCGATGATTCCGACCGCCATGAAAAGGCTGCCTTTAAAAGTGGCATGGTTGATCAAATGAAAGACGGCGGCAATGACCGCGACCAAATAATAATTAAACTGCTCAAAGTGCAAAGCCGCCGCCCCGACGCCGAGCATTGACATGATCATTCCGAGCTGGCTGACGGTGGAGAATGCGAGAATCGCTTTTAAATCCGTCTGTTTGACGGCATTGAATGAACCCCAGAAAAGCGTAATGATCCCGGTCAAAGATACGATCCAAAACCACTCTCCCGAAAAAGCGAAAACGGGCGTGAATCTTGCCACCAAATAGATGCCCGCTTTGACCATCGTCGCCGAATGCAAATAAGCGCTGACCGGCGTCGGTGCTTCCATCGCATCCGGAAGCCAGATATAAAAAGGAAATTGAGCCGATTTTGTAAAAGCTCCGATCAAAATCAGCACGAGAGCCGGCAGGAAAAAGCCGCTCGCCGATATGGCGTCAACCTGGCTGATCATTTCCCTGATGCTGAATGAACCCGTGATGATATAGAGCAGGATGAATCCTCCAAGCAGCGAAAGGCCGCCGAAAATCGTGATCAGCATCGATTTTGTCGCGCCATAACGCGACTTTTCCCGCTTGTGCCAATAGCCGATAAGCAGGAAAGAAGAGATACTGGTCAATTCCCAAAATAAATAAAGTACAATGACGTTATCAACAAGTACGACGCCGAGCATCGCTCCCATAAACATGAGCAGATAAACGTAAAACGGCCCGAGCTGTTCCTTTTCCTTGGACAGATAATAAATGCTGTACAGAACAACCAGTGCCCCGATCCCCGTAATCAGGAGGGCAAACAGGAGTCCCAGACCATCGACATAGGCGGTAAAATTAATGCCGAAGGAAGGAATCCATTCCAAAGTTGCTTTTAACGTCCCGCCATGTGAAGTCATGCCGATCATACGGAAAAAATAAACGAATAATAAAACAGGCAGAATAAGAACAAACCAGCCCGTATGAATCTTGCGGACATATTTCGCCAACAGCGGAATCAAGAAGGCGAGTACTAAAGGCGCTACTATTGCAATATGTAAAGACGTCATCATTAACCTCCTTTTGATAGCTTATATACATACATTTTGTTCCATACGATCATTTTCAAACGTGCTGTACTTTTTTAGAGCTGGCGACCTAGACAAATTATAACTCAATTTTTGGACGGCTGCATGACCGCGAAGGATCAAGGTTTTATGGGGTCTTATGAACTTGAAAACAATTTTATCAAAAAATAAGGCATTTGTATAATACATTTTTTTTTGAACAAACTATTCGAAAGGTGATAAAAGATGAGAACAAAAGCTTTTGCCAGCCTCGGTTTGTTTTGCTCGATGTTTGCGGGAGCGTTTATCATCAACAGGGAAATGCCCATTGAAAACGATCCGGAAGCAGGGGCGGAAGAAGAGCGGACGTCTGAAGGCGATTTCGCCCCGATGCAGACGGAAAGCGGTATGGAAAAAGAAAACGCTCCTTTTAAACCGAGGGAATATATCAGAGTTGTAAAACGCTGAAAACAAAAAAAGGAATCCGATCGTATCGATCAGACTCCTTTTTGTTTGTTATGATGTGAAAAATCTCAATAAAATGGTTGCCATAATAACCGTGGATGCGCCTCCGAGACGCGTAGAGATTTGTGCGAACGGCATGAGGCCCATTCTTCCTGAAGCCGAAAGGATGGCGACGTCCCCGGTTCCGCCAAGACCGCTGTGGCAGCCTGTTACGATCGCTGATTCGACAGGATACATGTTCATCAATTTTCCGACAAAGTACCCTGAAGTGACCATTGCGATAACGACGGATGCACAGACGATAACGAAGCGAACAGAGATGACTGCTGCAACGTCATCAAGCGGGATATAAAGAATGCCAAGTCCGACCATCAGCGGCCAAGTAAAGCTTGATGACATGAATTTGTAAAGCTGGTGAGCGCCTTTTTCCATGCTGGCCGGCAGCAGTTTCGCATACTTCACTGCAGCCGCTGCAATGATCATTAAAATCGCCCCTGGAATCGCGATGAATTTCGAAACCAGGCCGCCGAAAATGAAGAACGTACAAGCGATCAGAACGCCCGCGCCCATTAATTTCAAATCAATTTTAGGCTCTTCTTCTTTTTGGTTGAAAATTTCATCGTCTTTTTTCGATTTGACAAGCCGTCCGTTTCCGTTTAGCTCAGGACGCTTTTCGCCAAGTTTTTTCATCAATCCTGCCGCGATGATCGCCACGACGTTTCCGATAATCGCAGCCGGAATGAGCTGTGAAACAAAGACATCGGTAGATTGTCCCAAAATATGCGAATAGGCGAGAGACAGCGGCAAGATTCCTTCGCCGATACCGCCGGCAATAATCGGTACGATAATAAAGAAGAAAGATTCATAAGGGCTGTAGCCTAGTATTAAGCCGACGAGTATTCCGGCAGCGACGGCGGCGATAGTACCGGCCAAAAGCGGCACGAACATTCTCATAAAGCCTTGAATTAAAATCGTGCGGTGCATGCCCAAAATGCTTCCGGCAACTAAACAAGCGATATAAAAATACAGAAAGTTAGACGTTTTCATTAGTGTTGTAACCGCATCCAAAGACGCCGGGTTGAGCACTTTATAAAAGACTAAAAATGAAGGAACGAACAATGAAAGAATCGCAGGTCCGCCGATATCTTTTAAAATCGGAATCCGCTGGCCGATATCTCCGAGCACGACTCCCAAAATCATGATGATGGCGAATCCGCCGAGCATATCGTTAGGCAGCTGGTTAAAATAAGCTGATAGAAAAATAATGATGGATAATGCCAGATAAAGCGGAAACGGAATGACGCCGATCTTCCAATGAATCAATTTTTGAAATGCATTTTTATGTTCTTTTTGATCGGTTGTAATCGGTTTCAAATTCTTTGCTACTTCCATGAAAAACACCCCCACATTTGTATGGTTACAATTGTAGAAGAAAAGTGTATTTTTTGTGTATTTTTAAATTAAAATAAGTGATTGATAATTAAATTAAAGAGAAAAAAGACCCCTTAAGAGAGCGCTTTCCTTCAAAACTCTCTATTTTATAGGTCTTTTGGATCAAAATGAAAACCCTTTCTCTGTTTTTTGATTTAGGAGACGGAGCTTTTTAAATCAGCGGATTAAAAAATCCCCCGGAGGTGTACTCGGGAGATTGAGGTCTATTTTACGCTTGCCAGTGAGCCTAAAATGTCCCCCATTTTTACTTTCAATGAGGGACAGAGGGTGCCGACCGGGATAAAAGTATCTTTTTCAAACAGCAAAATAACGGTCGAGCCGAATGAAAAGTAGGCGATTTCTTCGCCTTGCCGCCAGTTTTTCGCCTCCTGCAGCATGACGATCGAATTAATGTACATCGCTCCGACTTTTACGAGAAGGGCTGATCCGTATTGATGCCTGATTTCAGAAATCATCCGGTAATTTTTCGTCAGCGGCGACTTGCCGTATGTCAACCCTGTCTTGTTAACAGGGTATGAAGAGCTGCCGAGCGAATATTGCGTTTCGAGCGTGCCATCCGCCGGGCTGTGGATTCTATGATAGTCCCGTGGACTCAAATAGATGATGATATAGGTTCCGCCTAAATAGCGGTTTGCGATTGCATCATTGCCGATCATTTCCTCTAATGAATAAGGTTTATGTTTGACGATAAACTGTTTATCTGCGGAGACTGTGCCCATTTCTTCTATGACTCCGTCAACCGGGCTGATCAGGCAGTCCGGGACCGAAGGAATAGGGCGGGCTCCGTCTTTCAGCCTTCTGATGAACAGCTCGTGCAAACTGTTAAAAGAGCTGACATCCTCGAGCATTTCTTCCGTATTGATTTGGAAGGTTTTCATATACGGGCGGATCAGCGGTTTGCTGAGTTTTGACTGAGCAAATTTTTTCAATGCCCGGGACACGCCCTTTTTATTTGTCAATTCTATCAAACATCGGTAAAGCCGCTTTTTCAAGCTGTTCACTCCTTCTGCATCATCCGGGAAGCTATTAAATTACGCCGATTGTGTACCCGATCGTGATAAAGACGAGACACCAAATAAAAGCTCCTGAACCGGCAAAGGTCAGAAACTTTTTCATTTTCATTTCGTTCATCCCCGAGAGATAGCATGTCACATGGCGGATGCCCGGAATGAAATAGCCGAAAACGATCGTCCACGGTCCGTATTTGTCGAACCAGCGGCGGACGGTTTCCAGCCTTTTCGGGGTCAGGCCTATCCATTTTCCGAACTTGTCTAAAAGCGGTTTGCCGATTTTCTTGCCTAAAAAATAGCTGATGACCATTCCTGATAAAGCGCCTGAAAAGCTGATCACAATGGCTAAACCGTAATGTAGAATATGAATGGAAGACAGGTATCCCACAAATGTCATCATCACTTCGTCGGGAATCGGCAGCCCGATAATTCCGAGGACGAGCATGCCGAAAATCGCAAAATACCCGTACTGGGAAATCAATTCTTTTGCTACATCCATTAAACCCTAGCTCACTTTCTTCAATAAATTTTTCCCTTTTAGGCTGATGACTTTGATCCTGCTGACCATGAGATAGGACAGGAATAAGGTGATCATAATGAACATCTTTTTGCCAAGGATATCAAATAAAAGGTTCAGGATCACGAGAATTGTGCCGGCCGCAGTAATCGGCAGTCCTGTGAAATATTCCTGCTCCCCTTGAATATTGAAGCGGGCGAGCCGAAGGGCTCCGCAGACAGGGAACAAGAGTGTTGAAGGGAGGCCCATCAGCGGCGCATCGTGAAAAATAACAGAATATGTAATAATGGCCGGAGCAATGCCAAACGTAATAATATCGGCCAATGAGTCCAGTTCTTTTCCGAACGGAGTGACGGCATTCAGTTTTCGGGCGGCCATGCCGTCAAGCATATCAAAAATGGCGCCGATCAAAACACATAGAATCGCCAATAATAAATACCCTCTGAACGCCAATAGCAAGGCCGATAATCCCGAAACAAAGTTTCCAATCGTAATCAAAGAAGGTATGATCGTTTTTTTCAATTGATTTCGCATCCTTTAAATAAAACCGTTTTATATTCAAATTAAACAATATTACATTTTATATCATTTGTTCAGCCTCTGCAATAAACAGACAGTAACCAGACTTTTTCATCATACCATAAAAGTGGTAAAAACATGGGTTTTGCTTAAAAAATTTTAGGTTTTATTAAGGGAATTGGCGAAAAAAGAATAAGAGAACACAATGTTCTCTTATTCGGGTTTTATTTGTCATCGTTTTCCTTTTATATACGGATTTCCGTTTGCCTTCGGCGCGTCCGCCCTGCCGATAAAGCCCGCAAGTGCGAGGATCGTCAGGACGTAAGGCGCAATCAGCATGTAGACATTCGGTATTTCTTTAAACAGAGGGAGCATGGAGCCGATGATGCTCAAGCTTTGTGCGAAACCGAAAAACAAGGCTGCCCCGAGGGCGCCGATCGGATGCCATTTTCCGAACACGAGCGCAGCGAGGGCGATGAAGCCCTGTCCCGTGATGGTGGCGTGCGAAAAATCAAGCGTGACCGTTGACGCATATACCCCGCCGCCCAAACCGCCGAAAAGGCCGCTGATAAAAACGCTGATGTATCTGATTTTGTAAACATTCACGCCCATCGTATCAGCGGCCATCGGATGTTCGCCGACAGAGCGTATCCGCAGGCCGAACGGTATTTTAAACAAAACGAACCATGAAACGCCGGCGAGTACAATCGCCAAAATCGACGTGAAATAAACATCTGAGAACAAAATATCGCCGACTACCGGTATACTGCTTAAACCGGGGATATCCGTTTTGTAAAAAGGTTCGGGGATTTTATCCGTTTGGGCTTTTCCGTAGATCAGCTTTACGAAAAACAGCGTGCTGCCGAGCGCCAGCATGTTGATGGCAACTCCGCTGACCGTCTGATCGGCCCTGAATGAAATCGAAGCGCCGGCGTGAATCAGGGAGAAAAGCCCGCCTGCGGCCATTGCGGCGGCAAGCCCCAGCCACGGCGTAAAAGCCCCGAACTGCTGGGCGAAAAACAAATTGAAGATCACGGCCGTAAACGCTCCGACGATCATCAAGCCTTCAAGCCCGATGTTTACGACCCCGGATCTTTCGGAAAAGACGCCTCCGAGAGCGGTTAAAATAAGCGGCGCAGAATAGACGAGCGTAGCCGGAACGATAATGCCGAGTATTTGCAGGATATCCACTTATTTTCCCCCCTTGCTGCCCAGTTTTTGAATCATGAGGCGGATGATGTAATGCGATGCGACAAATAAAATAATGATGGCGATGACAATATCCACGACTTCGGTCGGAACGCCGGCTTCGATCGGCATGTTCAGAGCGCCGACTTTTAATCCCCCGAGCAGGCAAGCCGCGAGTACGACGCCAAGCGCCGTATTTCCGCCGAGAAGGGCGACGGCAATTCCATCAAAGCCGACCCCTGTAAAAGATCCCTTTACTGAGGCGTATTCAAACGTTCCGAGACCTTCCATCGCTCCCGCCATACCGGCAAATGCACCGGAAATCACCATCGCCGTGACCACGTTTTTCTTTACGCTCATGCCCGCATATTGTGATGCATGCTGGTTTAAACCGACGGCGCGCAGTTCAAAGCCTTTTGTCGTTTTTTGAATGATGATCCACATGATGACAGCTGCGAGGAGGGCGATGACGATTCCCCAATGAAGCCTTGAAAAATCGGTAATTCTCTCAAGAAAGTCCGATCTGAGTGACGCCGTTTCGGAAATCTTTTCCGTTTTATCCTTATGATCTGTCATGACGTACATGATCAAATAGTTGGTGACGTGCAGCGCGATATAGTTCATCATGATCGTCACGATCACTTCATGTACGTAAAAGCGCGCTTTTAAAAAGCCGGGAATGAATCCCCACAGAGCGCCCGCAAGCGCGGCGGCGCAGACGGCGAGCGGAAGGTGGATGAACATCGGCGCTTCGACGGCGGTCCCGATCCAAACGGCTGCCGTCCATCCCGCAAGCAGCTGTCCCTCGACGCCGATGTTGAATAATCCCGTCCGAAAAGCGAACGCTACGGCAAGGCCTGATAAGATGTAAGGGGTAATCTGTCTGACGGTTTCGCCGATATAATAGGTTTCCCCAAAGATGCCGTTCCAAAGGGCGGAATATCCGCTCATGACGTCATATCCGCTCAGCTCCGGCGAGCAATCCGAGAATAATGGCTGTGAGCGGTATGAGTAAAGACGATAATCGTTTATACATTTGCTTCTTTCCCCGCTTCCTTTTTCTTGCTTCCGGCCATCAGGAGGCCAAGCTCCTGTTCAGTCGCGTCTTTTGGATTGACTTCAGCGATGATGCTGCCTTCAAATATGACGGCGATTCTGTCACTCACATTCAGGATTTCATCCAATTCGAATGAAAGAAGGAGCACCGCTTTTCCTGCGTCCCGCTGTTCAATCAGACGCTTATGAACGAATTCGATCGCACCGACATCAAGGCCCCTTGTCGGCTGGGCGGCAATTAAAAGATCGGGTCCGCGGTCCACTTCGCGGCCGATGATCGCTTTTTGCTGATTTCCGCCCGACAGCGCCCTGGCCGGCGTGTATTCATCAGGCGTGCGCACGTCAAATTCGCCGATGATCTGTCTTGCTTTTTGATAGATTTCTTTTTGGTTCAGCAGGCCGAATTTGGAGAAAGGGCGTTTGTAATAGCTTTGCAGGACGATGTTTTCGCCGATCGGAAAATCGAGAACGAGGCCGTGTTTGTGCCGGTCCTGCGGGATATGCCCGACGCCTGCTTCCGTGATGCGCCGCGGCGTCAGGTTCTGGATTTCTTTTCCGTTTAAGGAGATGGTGCCGGCATGTGTTTTCTTCAGACCTGTAATCGCTTCAATCAGCTCTGTCTGCCCGTTTCCGTCAACTCCGGCAATGCCGACGATTTCCCCGGCTGCGACCGATAAATTGAGCCGTTTGACGGCTTCGATGCCGCGCTTGTCTTTGACAGTCAAATCTTTGATCAACAGGACTTTGCCCTTCGGTTCAGCTTCCTTCTTGGCGGTTGTAAAAGAGACGTCCCGTCCGACCATCAGGCTTGCGAGCTCATCCTTATTCGTGTCTTTGACATTGAGGGTTTTGATGCCTTTTCCCTTTCTGATAATCGTGACCTTTTCAGCAACCTCCATGATCTCCTTCAGCTTATGGGTGATCAAAATAATCGATTTGCCCTCGTTTACAAGGTTTTTCATGATTTGAATCAGTTCTTTGATTTCCTGAGGCGTCAAGACTGCAGTCGGTTCATCGAAAATGAGAATGTCGGCGCCGCGGTATAAGGTTTTCAATATTTCCACGCGCTGCTGCATTCCGACCGACATGTCCGACACCTTTGCTTCCGGATCGACTTTCAGCCCGTAAGTTTCGGAAAGCTCGCGCACCTTTTGGACGGCACGTTTTTTGTCGATCATGCCGAATCTTTTCGGCTCTTTTCCAATGATGATGTTTTCGGCTGCGGTAAATGTGTCGACAAGCATGAAATGCTGATGGACCATGCCGATTCCAAGGTCGTTGGCGATGTTGGGGCTGGTGATCTTCACCGTTTTGCCGCGCACCTTGATTTCGCCTTTTTCAGGCTGGTACAAACCGAAAAGCACGTTCATCAAAGTCGATTTCCCTGCGCCATTTTCGCCGAGGAGCGCATGAATTTCGCCTTTTTTTACTTGCAGGGTAATATGGTCATTGGCGACGATACCTGGGAATTCCTTGCGTATGTTTAGCATTTCAATGACATATTCCACGGTTCAGGTCCGCTCCTTTGTTTTAAGATCAGCATAAGAAAAGCTGCATGACTGCAGCTCCTTTAGGCTTCGGCAAAGCCGTCCGCCTGCTATGAACATTGTTTTTGAGCAACGTTATATCTTGAAGTTTTTTAGCTCTTTGCGGGAAGAAGGTACTTTGACCTTGCCGTCGATGATTTTTTGTTTCCATTCGTCGATGGCTTTGATTGTGTCTTCTGAGAGGTTATCGGTTGTCGGAGCGATGCCTACGCCGTCTTCCTTAAGGCCGTACGTGATCGTTTTGCCGCCCGGAAAATCGCCTTTGCTTGCTTTTTCAGTCAAGTCTTGAACGGCAACATCAACCTTTTTGATCATAGAGGTCAGCGTGACATTTAAGTCGGTTCCTTCGACCTGTCCTTCTGTGTGTTGGTCTTTATCGACGCCGATAACCCAGACGCTGCGGTTTTTATCTTCTTTTTTCAGATTTTTTGCTTCGGTGAATACGCCGTTTCCGGTTCCTCCGGCTGCATGGTAAATGACATCGATACCCGATTTGTACATGCTTTCAGCCGTAGCTTTTCCAAGATCGGCTTTATCGAAGGCCCCCGTGTATTTGACCTGTACGGTCGCTTTTGGATCAGCGGCCTGTACGCCCGCGCGGAATCCGGCTTCGAACTTTTCGATCAATTCCGACTCCATTCCGCCGACAAAACCGATCTTTTTCGATTTGCTTGATAAAGCTGCGGCAACCCCGACGAGGAATGAGCCTTCATTCTCGTTGAATGTGATGCTTGCCACATTATCTTTTTTCACGACGGCGTCAATGATAGCAAAGTGGCTGTCAGGACGCTGTTCGGCGATTTCGGTGACGGCATCCTCCATCAGGTAGCCGACGCCGTAAATGAGGCTGAATTTTTCGCGTGCCAGCTTGTTGAGATTTGTCGTATAGTCAGCATCTGATTTCGATTGCAGATAGTCGTACCCGTTTTTGCCTTTTTCCATGTTATGGGCTTTTCCAAAAGCCTGAATCCCTTCCCATGAGGATTGGTTAAAAGATTTATCATCTACCCCTCCGACATCCGTTACCATTGCGACCGTAAAATCGTCTTTTTTCTTCTCGGCACCAGTTTTATTTCCGCCTGCTCCGCATGCGGTCAAGATTGCACCTGCGGCCACGACAAGCGAAAGAGCCAGTCCAGCTTTGCGCTTATTCAAGAAATAACCCCCCAATTTTGTATTGATCGGCTCCGGAATACATATTTATCTGCGGGAGGACCAATGTCTCACCATCCCCGATAAATGCCGGCATATCATCTGTACCGGTCCCGATTTTTAGGTAATAAGACATCTGTCTTATTTCACAATCAGCCAATCAATCATAAATTTATCACTTTGTTCAGAATAAATAAATAGAAAATTCCCTGAATTTCAAAAAACACTTCAATTTTGAAATTTCACCTGACACGATCTGAACTATTTTGTATATCGCGGCCCGTGCCGGATCAAGCGGTCTGCCACGTTTTTTCTGCAAAAAAAATCCCCCCTTCAGGCGGAGAAGGGGGGAGGACGGGCCTATAAATACTGGTTAATCACATTTATTTGGCTTGTGTTTAGTTTGTACTGGAAGACGGGTCTTCCGATCGTTCCATAGGCCATTTCAACGTTAAGAACCTCGATTTCTTCGAGAAATTTCAAATACTTCCGGATGGATACCTGGGAGATTTCGGTGTGTTTTGCCAGGTCTTCCGTCGTAAACGTCAGGCTGTCAAACGATTTGATGCTTGACCAGATCAACTTCAAGGTGCTTTTTGTCAGCCCTTTTGGCAGATGGACTTTTTCAGGTGCGCGCTTCTTTTGAAAAAGCTCGAAGTCGAGTTCTTTTTGGCTGATATTCCGGTTGCTTGCATAGATTTGCTGTTTTCGCTTGTAATCGGTGAGGGCGGATTGAAACCGCTCGAATTCAAAAGGTTTAATTAAATAATCGACTGCGCCGAAACGAAGCGTCTTTTGAACAACGTCCATTTCGCTTGCGGCGGAAATGACAATCACATCGACCGCCTGGTTTTGGCGCCTGATTTCTGTTAAGAGCTCAACGCCGTTTCTGCCCGGCATGTAAATGTCAAGCAGGATGAGGTCGACATGGTGCTCCCTCAGGAAAGAGACTGCCTCCTGAAATGAAGCGGCGATCCCCTTCAGATGAAATCCGTCTATTTGGCTGAGATAGCGCTTATTCAGCTCTCCTACCATCGGGTCGTCTTCAACAATTAATACGTCAATCATGGTCTTCCTCCTTAGGTTCGTACGGAATGCGGAGACTGAACGTCGTCCCTTCATTCTTTTCGCTCGTCACGATGATATGTCCGTTTAAATTTTCGAGGCTTTGTTCTACGAAATAAAGTCCGAAGCCCCGGTTGGATCCTTTTGTAGAAAAGCCTTGTTCAAACATTTTCCGCTGGTCTTCTTCAGATATGCCGATCCCGGTATCCGTCACCTCGATATCAAGCTGGCCGTCATGGTATCTGAACGATATCGAGATATTTTTTTTGTCCGAAGCGGAGACGGCATCCAAGGCATTGTTGAGCAGGTTGCCGATGACCGTGATCAGGTCATGGATCACTTCCGTATTCGCCGTATTCGGAATCGTCGTTGAGCAGTTCACTTCCAAAGACGCTCCCTGCTCCCGGATATAGCTCTGCTTGCCGAGCAAAAAGCCCGCAAGTACGGAATTTTTAATATGGTTAATGATTTCACTCGTTTCAGACTGCTGGTAAATCGCAATATCTTTAATATAGTTTCCCAGTTCATCATAGTTCTTTAATTGGACGAGTCCAAGGATGACATGGAGTTTGTTCATGAACTCATGGGATTGCGCTCTCAGTGCATTTGCATACATTTTAACACCTGACAGCTGTTCGGCTAAATGTTTAACCTCCGTTTTGTCGCGGAACGTGGCGATGGCACCGACGATGTTGCCTTTTTTTAAGTGGATCGGCACTTCGTTAAAGACAAGCTCAAGGCCGTTTATTCTGACGTCCCGGTCGTTTAGCGGCTTCTTCGTTTCGATGACTTGCTTCAGCCGGCTGTTTGGGAGAAGAGTGCTTACGTCCTGATCAATCGGGCTTTCGTTGATCCCCATTTTTTTGAACAGCCGTTTTGCTTCAGCGTTGGCCAGCTTGATACTGCCGCTTTGATCGACGGCGAGAATGCCTTCTTTCGTCGATTCAAGCATGGCGCTCCGTTCATTCAGCAGTGTGGCGATTTCGTAAGGCTCCATTCCGAACATGATCGTCTTGACTTTTCTGGCTACGATGACAGCTCCGATGATGCCGGCGCAGATGCTGAGAACGATGACCGTATATAAAGGACGGAGGCTCCGGTTGATAATCTCCTGAATTTCATTGAGGGTGATCCCGACCGCAACAGCTCCGAGCTGTTTACCTTTTTCATTATAAACCGGGACAAAAGCCCTCTGGGATTCGCCGAGCGTGCCTTTTGCCGTGCTGATATGCTGGTGGCCTTTCAATGCTTCGTTTTCGTCTCCGCCTGCAAATTTCTTGCCGATTTTATGAGGATCGGGGTGGGTTTTGCGAATGCTGTTCATATCCATCACAACGACAAAATCCGTTTTGGTGATTTTTTGAACGCGGAGCGTATAGTCCTGAAGTTCTTTGTATGTGCCGCTTTCAAAAGCATACACCGTCAACGGGGATTCAGCGACAAGCTGCGCCGTCTGGAGCGCGATCGTTTGTTCCTGCTCCCGGATGTTCCTTGCCGTTTCAGAGCCGATCATAAAAAAGGTGATCAATAAAGAAATAAATACGACAACACAGACAAATATCGTCAAGCGCGTCTGGAGTGTTAATGTTTTTTTCAATGGCGATTCCTCGCGATCTATTGATAAAGTCAACAATTAATACTTTACAGGCAAATGGCGGATTTGTGAAGAATCCTGCATGTTCCGCCGCTGAAACAGCCGGTTTAGATAAAAATATGGAAAATATTCTTGTCAACAGGTGCTAAAGTCGTACATAATGAATGGTGGAACATATCAGAAAGGGTCTATTTCATGAAAAATACTTATGTAACAGGTTATTTTCCGTTTTTTGCAATATTGCTTTTCAGCTCCTCACTGGCGATTTCAGCCGTTATCTATGCCATGCAGCTTTTGTCAACCTTCGGCATCTACGAAGGAATGCTTGAGTTTTTTTCTGAGAACGGCATCAGGATGGCTTTGTTTGTTGTTTTCGCACTGATTTCTTTTATGGTGTTTTCCGCGCTTAAATTAATCGCCAACACGGTGACAGAGCTTTCCCTTTTATTTTTTGCAAAAGATCCTGAAGGCGCAAACTTGAGGAAGATCAGGATCGGTTCTGTCATCTATCTCGTAGCAGGGCTTTTATCCTTTATTTTTGTCCAATTTCCTGTCGGAATTGCAGCGCTTTTCCTGCTGGCGACGCTTGTTTACTTTATTTTTATCGTCTATGCGATTCACAGCACGCTTTCATTTGGTTCGTTGATCGGCTTTATTATGTTTGAGCTGCTGTTTTGGTTTACGTTTTTCATCGGAACGATTTATCTCATATTTAAGCTGTACAACGGCATTATGGCCAGCCTGCCTGCGTAAGACGGGAGGCATGAAAAAACCGGAGACAGTGATATGCTCCCCTAAAGGTAGACAGATGAAATAAAAAAATCTGTTTGCCTTGGGGGAGTTTTTTCATGGCTGGAAAATGGTTTTCAAAAGAAGAAAAATTGAATATTCTATCAGAATGTGATCAGGGCAATAATTCGGTGAAGGAGATTGCAGAAAAATATGACATTCATGCCGAAACAATTCGTGAATGGAGAACATCGCATGATATGGCGGGTGTGGAGAGTTTGGAACGTTCAAAGCGCCATAAGTTCTATCCCGCAGAATTAAAATACAATGCCGTGAAAGACTTCTTATCCGGACGCTACTCTCAAAGAGAAATCTCGAGAAAATATAAGATTTCCAGTAAATCCGTACTCATGAAGTGGGTTGAGCTTTATAATGGTCATAAAACGTTAAAAGACAGCGGGAGAGGAAGGAATCGTTTGATGACCAAACGGAAGAACGTTTCATTGGAAGAACGGATTGAGATTGCGAAGGATTGTCTAGCTCATGGAAAGGACTACGCCAGATCAATGGAGATTCATCAAGTCTCCTACCAACAGGTGTATCAATGGGTGAAAAAGTATCAAGAAGGCGGAGAAGAGGCCTTAAAAGACAACCGAGGGAAACGCAAAACCGAAGAAGAACTGACACCTGAAGAAAAAATTCAACGGGAAAACAAACGGCTGGAACAGGAAAATGAGCGTTTGCGCGCAGAGAATGCGTTCTTAAAAAAGTTGGAAGAGATCAAAAGGAGGCGGTTCTAAGTCAGGTTCGGTACGAAGATCGATATCTCGCCATTTTAGAGCTGAATCGAAAAGAAGGCTTTTCTGTCCAAATGTTATGTGAGATTGCCGAAGTTTCGCGCCAGGGGTATTACAAATGGAGGAGCCGAGTACCTTCAGCGAGAGAAAAACAGAATGAAAAGATTATCGCCAAAATGGCGCTACTTCACGAACAAATTGGCGGTATCTACGGATACCGCAGAATGACCTTAAACATGAACCGCCGCTTTAAAGAGCGCCTCAATCATAAGCGCATCTATCGGCTGATGAAAATTGCCAAGCTGGAGTGTGTCATTCGGCGGAAGAAAAAACGTTACGGCAAAGCGACGCCTCAACATGTGTCCGAAAATATCCTGAATCGAGAGTTTAAAGCGGACAAACCAAATCAAAAATGGGTGACTGATGTGACAGAGCTAAAATACGGCCATCGGAAAGCGTACCTCAGTGCCATTTTAGATCTTCATGAGGGAATGGTCGTGTCTTATGTGCTGGGGAAATCCAATAATAACGCCCTTGTGTTTAAAACCTTGAACCAAGCGCTTGAGGCAGCCCCAAACGCACGTCCTCTCCTTCACAGCGACAGAGGTTTTCAATACACGTCCCACCAGTTTAGAAGGATGATTGAAAACGCAAATATGACACAGAGTATGTCCCGCGTCGGCCGCTGTATTGATAACGGCCCCATTGAGTCGTTTTGGGGGAAATTAAAATGCGAGAAATACAGACGGAATTCGTACGAGACATTTGAGGCACTTCAAAGCGCAATTGATGAATATATCCACTTTTACAACCACGATCGTCTACAAGAAAAACTAAACGGCCTCAGCCCAGTGGAATACAGGGCTAAAGCCGTCTAGTGTGTTTTAGTTATTTCCACTGTCTACTTGACAGGGTGCAGATCAACTGCTCCGGTTTTTTGTTATTCGAGAAATCTTTTTTTGATATCAGGGCCGGGGATCATGCACGATTCTTTTTTGCCGAACCATTTATAGCGGTTTTTCGCCAGCAGGTCGTATACCGCGTCGCGCAGCGGCTTTGGAATGATGAGAAAAACCGCCGCTGCCCGCCACAGCCCGGAAAGGCCCTTTGCCACATGCAATACCGCCGCGGACTTCGCATAGACGCGGCCGTTTTTGATCAATATCATGCTGTCAAAATGATCGGCCGAAAGCCCGTGCTGCTCAAGCAGCTTCCGGCCGGTGTCAGATTGCAGGGGAGCGAATGAAAACAAGCCTTTCGGATCATGCTTGATGATAAATTGAACGGCTCCGTCGCAAACATTGCATACACCGTCGAAAAGGACGATTGTGCCGGGCATATCTTTCACCTCGAGACCCCCGTTTCATGCTTAATATGCGTTTTGCAGCGTTCCTTTCCAAATCAAAAGTTGAGGCGCGGTGTTATGGAGAAATTCCACATTGCCTTTCGCTTCTTTTCCGACCCATACGCTCATTGTATACACATCCGTCAGTCCGACAAACCACAGGTCTCTGAAGTCGTTTGACGTTCCTGTTTTTCCTCCCCGGTATCCGCCGCCGAAATTCGCTTTTTTTCCGGTTCCTTCTTTGACGACTGCTGACAGAAGCGTGCGCATTTGATTGTTCGTCCTGATGCTGAAGACCTGCTTCGGTTTGTCCTTCCATTTGAAAAGCGTTTTCCCTTTCAGATCCGTCACTTTCGTAATCGCATGGTTCGCCGTGTAGCTGCCGTTATTCGCGAAGGTTGTATAGGCGTCCGCCATTTCAAGCGGTGAAAATCCGTCCGTAAAACCGCCAAGTGCAGCAGGAAGCCGGTAGTCCCTCTGAACGATTTTATCGAATCCGAACGGTTTTAAATAGCTGAACCCTTTCTGCACGCCGATCTGGTTTAACATCCGGACGGCCGGCGTATTATAGGAGTATTTAAAGGCCGTTTTGAGCGAAACGGTTCCGTACGTTTTTTCGTTATAGTTGTTCGGGCAGTAATCTCTGCTGCAAAATCTGCTGGCATCGATCATGCTCCCCGCAGTCGCACCCGTTTCCTCGATATAAGGGCCGTAGTCGAGGAGCGGCTTAATCGAGGAGCCGGGCTGTCTGTAAGCTTGATAGGCCAGATTGAAATTGTATTTTTTATAATACTTTCCGCCTGACATGGCGACAATTTGATGCGTTTGGTGGTTGATGACAACCGCACCGCCTTGGACGCCTTCATACGGAAGCTTGCTGTTGACCTGCTGAACGACCCGGTTCTGCATCGCGGGGTCGAGCGCCGTATAGATTTTGACCCCTTTTGTCAAAAGGGCGGTGATCCGATTGGACAGCTCTTTCTCGATTTTTTTCTTCTCTTCTTTTGTTTTTGCCTTTTTCAGCCGTTCGTCAAACCCTTCGGAAGAGGAAACGAGCTTGGTGAATTCGTCATTGACATAAGTCGTATAGTCGGGATAAGCATCTTTCTTTTCTTTAATGTCAAGCTTGATTTTTTGCTTTACCGCTTTTTTATATTCCTTCTTAGAAATGACCCCCGCGTTTTTCAGCTCTTTCAGAAGCCGTTCCTGACGGGTTTTCGTGTAGTCAAAATGTTTTAAAGGATCATATAATGTAGGGTTATTAGGGATCGCGCAAATAAAGGCCATTTCAGCAAGCGACAGGGATTTCAGCGGTTTGCTGAAATAAAAAGAAGCCGCAGATCCGATCCCGTATACACCATTATTAAAGTAAATCGTATTTAAATATTTCTCAAAAATTTCTTCTTTTGATAGCTTTTTTTCAAGCTGATACGAATACAGGAGCTCAGTCAGCTTGCGGTCGAAGGAGCGCTCATGGCTCAAATACAAGTTCCGCGTAAGCTGCTGTGTAATGGTGCTTGCTCCCTGATCGATGCCGCCTTTTTTGAAATTGGCCGCGGCTGCCCGGACCATACCCATGAAATCGAAGCCTTTATGCTGAAAGAAATGGCGGTCCTCCGACGTCAAAAACAGCTGTTTTACATTTTCAGGAATATTTTTGTATGGGACAAACACCCGATTCTGGTGATCTGAAACGATTTCAGAAATCAAAGCGCCGTCGCTGTCGTACATGTAGCTGTTTTGTACAAGGCCGCTGTCTTTTAATTTTGAATCGATCTTCTCATCCAGCACCTCATCCAACGGTTTCATGACCTGGGCTTCCTGTCCGGAGGCGATTAACGTATATACAAAAATAGGAATCAATAAAATAAGTAAAAACCATCCAATGATTGAACGCAACTTAGTCACTCTCTTTTCCGCAAATTTCTAGCCATATCGTACCATTCTTTTTGAACGGGGAGAAGGATATTTTAGTAGATTTCTCATTTTTATACTCGTCAGCTGGCTTTTGCCTCCGATTTTTTTGCTTGAGCTCTTTGGAACAGCAAAAGGCAGGCTCCGGTCAAAAAGAGAAAAGCGGTGACGTAGAAGGCGGAAGAAATGCCGAAATGGCTTGAAATCATTCCGCCGAGCACCGGGCCGATGACATTGCCTAAAAATCTGAAACTGACATTATAGCCAAGCACTTCCCCTTGAATGGCGCCCGGAGCCTGTGTGCGGATTGCCGCCGTGATGCAGGGAATCATTCCGCCCAAGGCGATACCGAACAGAAAGCGGAAGATGACGAACATCACATATGACGATGTCAGGCCTTGGGGAATAAAGAAAACCGCCGCTGAAAGCGAGAGGATGATCAGGATCTTTCCATATCCGTACCGGTCGCCTAAAGAGCCCCACTTTCTGGCAGACAGCAGGCTCCCAAGTCCTGTGGCGGAAAACGCCAATCCGGAAAAAAATGCAAGATGCTCGGTGCCGTGCAGCTCTCCGACGTACAAGGCAAGAAGCGGCTGAATGCTGAAGGTTCCGATTTGGGTGACCGCTGTCAGCAGCATAACCGTGATCAGCGGCTGACGGCCCAAAATCGTTTTTAATACCTGTTTTCTCGAATAGGAAGCGGAAGAGTCGCGGGTTGTTTTCAGAGGGCGCTCCCTCACCCCGGTCAATACGAGAATGACGGCCGTGTAAATGACGAATGCCGTAATATAAAAGGTATATGTAAAACCGACATGATCGGCAAGAAGCCCGCCGAGCAAAGGGCCGAATAAACCGCCGGAAACCGTGCCCATCTGCAAAGTGCCAAGCACTTTGCCCGCCGCTTTTTTCGGCGTCTGAGCAGAAATCATCGCGAGAGACATAGGAATGAAGCCTGTGACAAGACCCATCGCCATTCTCAAAAAAAAGAGCTCATAGACAGACGAGACAAGGGACATGAGGAGAATGCTCGTTCCGATTCCGAAGCCCGTGATCAGCAGGATCTTTTTATAGCCGTGTTTATCGCCGAACCTCCCCCAAAAAGGGGAAACCAAAAAAGCCATTAAAAATGTGACGCCAAAAACATATCCGCTCCATTTTTCGGTAAATCCGTCCGGATGCTCACCAAGCGTTTTGATGTACAGAGAGAGAAACGGAAGAACCATCGTGGAGCTTGCCGCGACAAAAAAGTTCGCAAACCACATAATCAAAAGGTTTTTCTTATAAACAGAGATGGAAATCACCTTCTTAAAAAGTTGGATTCCTTTTCATTATAAAGGAATATCGGAAATGACGTTCCCGGGTTCGAGGAAAGAGAGACGTTTGAACGAATTTTCTACCTTTTCAGAAAATAATCGCTTAAAGATAGAAATATAATGATATAATAAAAGAAAAGTTAACGTGTTTTTTAAAATCAAAAACAAGCTGAAAACATTGGGACGGGGACCGTGCAAATCAAGTGAAAGTCTTTATATTGCGATAAGAAAGGCAGGTGTAAAAAGTGAAACCAGATACATTGCTGATTATCGATTTTGAATTTACAATGCCTGAGGGGAAATATCATCCGCAAAATTTTTTTCCGGAAATCATTGAAGCGGGGGTTGTCAAAGTTGCGAATGGTGAAGTGACAGAGACGTTTTCCAGCTATGTGAAACCAAAGAAATTTCCAAAATTAACAAGACGGTGCAAATCGTTTTTAAACATCACACAGGAAAAAGTCGATCAAGGCATCGCGTTTCATTCCTTGATTGAGAAGCTGAGGGAGCTTGATTCGGATCAAAACAGCGTCATTATTACATGGGGAAACATGGATATGAAAGTGTTGAAGCAAAATTGCATGTTCAACCACATTCCGTTTCCATTTAAAGGGGAAATGAGAGATTTGTCAATGGAGTACAAGGAGTTTTTCGGCGACAAAACGCTGACGAATTTGTGGAAAGCTGCGGAGGAATACGGCGATTCAGGGACGGGAAAACAGCATAAAGCGCTTGATGATGCCATGACAACATATAAGCTGTTTCAGCTGGTGGAACGGGATAAAGAGTATTTGGAGAATCCTAAACCGACGACGATCGGAGACAGGATCGACCTTTCGAAAGTATTTCCGCATGCCACATAAAAAGCCCAATCTTATACAAAAGATTGGGTTATTTGTTTGGAAAATATTCTTTTTCGAGCCCAGCGGCGCATTCCAGCGATTTTGCCGCATAATCGGAAGCGTCTTGTAATAGTTCTCTTTTAAAACGATCCAAAGCATCGCGAAGCGATTCCTCATAATCCGGTACCCGACCGTCGAACGGCTTCACCATATGGTGCGGAATGTTTGTTTGTTCCCGGTAAGCAAGCGCCTTCCGCTCATGAAAAAAGGGCACATCCGCATCCTTTGGGTGGTGAAGGTCGCCCTGCTTCGGATGGGTCAGGACCGCGAGGATTTTGACGAGATAGTGCATCGGTTTAATATCCGTAATAACTCCAATATATACGCCTGTTTTATAAAAGCCTTTCACTTTATCTCCGACTTGAAACTGATTCACTAAAAACCCCTCCTGATGGTATGATGGTGTTATAAAACATAATCGGGGAGGAAGGAACATTGCCGCTGCTCATTCAGTTCATGCTGTATTTCCCTGAGGATAAAAGAGAATACATTCCTTCTTTTATCACGCTGGCTGTTTTCTTTATCATCGCCGCATTCGCATTCAGGCTGATCGTCAAGCATTCCCGGCAAGAAGCGAAAAAAGCCGAACAGCTTGAAAAAAAACTGCATCAAGAATGGCATAAGCGGTAAAAAGAGCACCCGGCCTGCGGCCGGAGTGCTTATGATAAGGCCGTTTTCAGCCGTTTCAGTCCCTCTTTTACGACCTGCAGCGAACACCCGACATTCATTCTCACAAAACCTTCTCCGCCAGGGCCGTACTTCGGTCCCGGCTCAAGGATGAGCTTTCCTTTATGGAGCAGCCTGTCCTTTAATTCCTGATCTGAGAGGCCGAGCGCCCGGCAGTCGAGCCATATCAAATATGAAGCATCAGGAATCATCATCTTGACCTCCGGCAGCTCACGGGCCAAAAAGGCGCGTACTTCTTCCATATTGTTTTCGATATAGGAAATCAAGCTGTCGAGCCATGGTTCTCCTTTTGAATAGGCGGCTTCCATACCGGTGACGGCAAACGCGTTTAAAGATGACAGCCCGACGCGCTGCATCGTCTTTAGAAATGCATTTCTTTTCGCCAGATCCGGTATGATGATGGCTGACACCTGAAGGCCCGCCAAATTAAACGTCTTGCTCGGAGCGATGCATGTGATGGAAAGCTCGGCTAATTCCCGGGAAATGGAAGCGAACGGTGTATGCTTCAATCCGTGCAGCATCAGGTCGGAATGGATCTCGTCAGAAACGACGGTCACCTGGCGGGAAAGACAAAGCTGGCCCAATTTTGCCAGTTCATCCTTCGTCCAGGAACGTCCTGAAGGATTATGCGGATTGCAAAGGATCAAAAGCTTCACATTCGGTTCTTGAAGCTTCCTTCCAAGATCGTCAAAGTCCATTTCATAACGTCCGTTTTTTTCTATTAATGGATTATATAAAACGTTGCGGCCGTTTCTTTTCACCATGTCAAAAAACGGAGGATAGACGGGCGGCTGCACGATCACGCTGTCACCCGGATCTGTATACGCTTGGACGGCGATGCCGAGAGCGGTTACAATGCCCGGGCTGAAGGTGATTGCTGACGGATCGATTTCCCAGCCGTGCCTTCGGCTGAGCCACTCCGCGACAGATTCCTTCGTGGCTGCATTTGGAGACGTATATCCAAATACTCCGTGCTCGATGCGCTGTTGAAGCGCATCAATGACTTCTTGAGGCGCGCGAAAATCCATGTCCGCCACCCACATTGGCAGCGCGTCTTTCACGCCGAACAGCTCCTCGGTCAAATCCCATTTGACGGACTGGGTTCCCAGTCTGTTATGTTCTGTATTAAAATCCATGATCTCACCTCATGTCTCTTTCATATGTTATACATTAACGATCATGAAAAGAGATTGCAATGGTTAAGCAGGAAAAATGAAAAGGGAAAAAACGAGCTTTTCTTCCCGGACACCTCGATCCTTGTGGTACAATAGCCGTGTATAATTACACGTTAAGCGGTGATAAACATGGAAGAAAGTCAAGCAGCAGCGCAAATCATTCAAATGATAAAAAAATGGGACCCATTTCAGGCCGGAGGGGATTTTTACGAAACGGAAGCGGCGGAAATCGTCCAGGCCGTCTATACAGAAGATGATCCCGAGCGGCTTGGAAAAGCGATTCAAACCATTTTTGACGTATCGTTTGACAAAGAGCTGCCTTTGGAGGATTGCAAAAAGCTGGCGGAGCGGCTGCTCGTCATTAAAGACAGCAGCACCTGCTGATATCATATGAAAGCACCCGGCCAAGCCTTGTGTGCCGGAAAACGAAAAGCCGCCGGTGTTCCGGCGGCCTCAGATTGTTGACAAAATCCTAAAACGATGTAAAGTTTTAGGGTTTTGTCATCCTTTCAGCGTGAGGCGAAACCCTTGCGGTCTAGGAAGGCCGAGCATCAGCTTTCACAGGACGTGATGACGGCGGCGTGCAGGCAGTAGGAGCCGTTAGCCGCTGTTCTTTTGAGCACCGGCTTAGCAGACCTGGCAACGAATGCAGGGGGTGCCGGCACGCTGAAGCCGCCTTGATGGGCGGTTTTTTATGTGAGGACAAACTCTGCGATCCTGTCTGATACGTAATCGGGGTTTTCTTCAGGAACGAGATGCCCGGTATGCTGCAAAGAATAGAACGTGGAATCAGGCAGATCCTGATGCAGCCTTTTTCCGATCTGGACCGGGACGATGCGGTCTTCCTCACCCCATATTAAAAGGGAGGGGGTTATGATCTTTTTTAAATCGTCGGGTGTTAAGTCTCCTTCGCGGTGGCGGATGAGCCGGGCGAGCGCCCTGAAAATCTGGTCGTCGAGAAACGGCTTCAAATAGCCGTCGATCATTTCCTGATCGATCAAAGTACTGTCATATACGACGTTCCGCAAATTTTTCAGAACGTCTTGTTTGGACAGCCAGCGTTTAATGTACAAATAAAAGTACGGAATATGGCTTCCGAAAACAAGCGAACGGGGCGACCGCTTCAAATACCCGGAACTGCACAGCAGCACGACCTTTTTAAACAATTCGGGCCTTTCTTTTACGGCATAAAGCGAGATTTGCCCTCCCATCGAATGGCCGACCAGGATGGCCTCGCTAATATTGAGCTGTTCAATCAAATCGATGACCACCTTGGCCATATTCCTGTAGGTATAAATAAAAGTCTGCGACTTTTCCGATTGACCGAACGGAGGCAGGTCAATGGCGATGATGTTAAATTCATCCTTTAATAAAGGAATGATTTTTCTGTAGCAAAACGAAGACGAAAGAAATCCGTGTATTAAAACCAGCGTTGTTTTTCCGGGATTATCATAATGTTCGTAATAGATATCGACCCCTTGTATTTTCTGTGTCGAAGGTTTTGTTAACAGCATGATAAAAATCACTCCGAATGGTTTTGTTTCATCGTAACGCGACCTGACTGCACATCGTCAGCCAGTCTTTCATATCGTACCCGAAAAAATTTTTTTTACGCGATTTTTTCCGGACTTACATTCGCAAAAAATCGTGCTATAATAATCAGAAGATTTCTCGACATAAAAGGTGTGAAGCAGATGAAGCTAACAGAAAAAGAAACCGAAATACTGGAAATATTAGAGGAGAACAGCCGCCTGAATCCGGAAACGATTGCGAAAATGGCGAATATTTCTCAGGAAGAAACAAAGGCCATCATCGAAAAGCTTGAAAAAGAAAAGGTAATCATCGATTATTCGGCGATGATCGACTGGCGGAAAGTAGACGGCCATGAAGGCGTGACGGCGATGATCGATGTCAAAGTAACGCCGAAGCGCGGCGTCGGGTTCGATGAGGTGGCAGAGCGCATCTACAGGTTTGACGAAGTTGAATCCGTTTACTTAATGTCAGGAGTATATGATTTGTCTGTTGTCATCCGCGGCAGAACGATGTCGGATATTTCTCACTTCGTATCGGAAAAATTATCGACGCTTGAATCTGTCGTATCGACAACCACTCATTTTATTTTAAAGAAATACAAGCACGACGGTAAAGTTTTTGACTCCGGTAATGATGACAAAAGAATCGTGGTGTCTCCTTGATATGAGAGCAACCTATGTATCAAAAGCAGCACAGCAAATCAAACCGTCCGGCATCCGCAAGTTTTTTGATCTTGCGTCCACGATGGAGGGCGTAATTTCTTTGGGGGTCGGGGAGCCTGATTTTGTAACGGCATGGAATGTGAGGGAAGCGAGCATTCTATCGCTTGAACAAGGCTACACCTCCTATACCGCCAATGCCGGTCTGCCTTCTTTAAGGAGGGAAATCAGCGCTTATTTAAATAAACGCTTTCATCTTGACTATTCCCCGGATGACGAGCTGATCGTGACAGTAGGGGCAAGCCAGGCGCTCGATATCGCCATCAGGGCAATACTCGACCCTGGGGATGAAGTGCTGATTCCAGAGCCTTGTTTTGTCGCCTATGAAGCTCTCGTCGCGTTGGCCGGGGGAAATCCGGTCCACATTCATACGAACGCCGAGCGCGGATTCAAAGCGCGTCCCGAAGATTTTGAAGCGGCCCTTACGGAAAAAACGAAAGCGATCATTCTTTGTACGCCGTCAAATCCGACCGGGTCTGTTTATTCGAGAGAAGAGCTGGAAGAGATCGCTGATTTTGCGGAAAAGCAAGATCTCATCGTTATTGCCGACGAAATTTATGCAGAACTCACCTATGACGAAGCATTTACGAGTTTTGCCGCGATCAGGGGAATGAAAGAGCGGACGATTTTGATATCGGGCTTTTCAAAAGGCTTTGCCATGACGGGCTGGCGTCTCGGGTATGTCGCGGCACCGGCTTTTTTAAGGGACCCGATGCTGAAAATTCATCAATATTCGCTGATGTGTGCGCCGAGCATGGCGCAATTTGCGGCTGAAGAAGCGCTGAAGAACGGTTTGGATGATGTGGAAAAAATGAGAAAAAGCTATCGGCGCAGGCGGAACCTTTTTGTAGATGCATTAAATGAGATGGGGCTGGACTGCCACCATCCGGGAGGCGCTTTTTACGCATTCCCGTCGGTCAAAAAAACCGGCATGACGTCAGAAGTGTTTGCCGAAGAACTTCTCATGAAGGAAAAAGTCGCCGTCGTTCCCGGAAATGTATTCGGTGAGAGCGGTGAAGGCTACATCAGATGTTCGTATGCGTCATCGCTTGAGCAGCTTCAGGAAGCGCTCGTCAGAATGAAGCGGTTCGTTCAAAGCATATAGAAAAAAATGCGAAACCTTGAAAGGTCCGCATTCAAAATAAGGGGGGAATACTAGAAAGCCTAATGATTCTCAGTATTCCCTTTTTCTTTGGACTGTAAACATATATTTTCGAAAAAAGTTTTTTTGCTTATAAATGACTTGTATGATATAATTTTTTATTGCGTATAAAAAGAGATTAAATTCATAAGATTTAGGAGTTGTTAGGTATGACAGCAAAATTTGAAGTGGGCAATGTTTACACCGGAAAGGTGACTGGATTACAGGCGTATGGAGCGTTTGTAGCCTTAGATGAAGAAACTCAGGGACTCGTGCATATTTCAGAAGTAACGCATGGCTTCGTTAAAGATATCAATGAACATTTGGCAATCGGCGATGAAGTGCAGGTGAAAGTTCTTTCTGTAGATGAAGAAAAAGGAAAGATCAGTCTTTCCATCCGCGCGACACAGGCAGCTCCTGAACGTAAAGAAAACAAGCCTAGAAAGCAAAAGGCCGCTCAAGCGGAAGAAGCTACTACTCCTCAAGGCTTCAACACGTTGAAAGATAAGCTTGAAGAGTGGATTGAGCAGTCAAACAGAAAAGATTTAATTAAAAAATAAGGCGGCAAAAAATAACTCCGGTTAAAAACCGGAGTTATTTTTATATCTGCATGTTTTAGCGCATTTCAGGCTCTTTGGCGTCTTCCCGGACGGTCTCCTCGTTAGGTTTGAATAAAAGCCCGAGGTTGATTAAACCGGCAATTCCGACAAGCGCGTAAATCGTCCGGGAAATGGCGGAGCCTGGACCTCCGAAGATGGCTGCGACCAAATCAAATTGAAAAAAACCAATCAGTCCCCAGTTAATTGCCCCGATGATCGTAAGCAACAATGCGATTCGTTGAAGCGTACTCATGTATTTCTGTTCCTCCTTTTTCATATCATGAACATTTATAGATTGTGACGGTTTTGGAAAGTTTATACGTAGAAGAGCAGATCGCTTTACATGGCGGAAGGTCTTTCAAGATAATATGGATAAAGGAGGAGATTGCATGGACAGCTTTACATATTGGAATCCCACAAAACTCATTTTCGGACGAGGCGAAGTCGAAAAGCTTGCCGATGAGGTCAAACAATACGGCCGAAACGTGCTGCTTGTTTACGGAGGAGGCAGCATTAAACGAAACGGTTTATATGATCAAGTCGTTTCCATCCTCGAAAAAGCGGGGCTGAATGTTCATGAACTCGCAGGCGTTGAGCCGAATCCGCGGGTCGTAACAGTCAATAAAGGCGCAAGGCTCTGCAAGGAACACGATATCGACTTTCTCTTGGCGGTCGGAGGCGGAAGCGTCATCGACTGTACAAAGGCGATCGCCGCCGGTGCAAAATATGACGGAGACGCCTGGGACATCGTTACGAAAAAACACATCCCGACCGAAGCGCTGCCGTTCGGCACCGTTTTGACATTAGCGGCGACAGGTTCGGAAATGAATTCGGGGTCCGTGATTACAAATTGGGAAACCAATGAGAAGTACGGATGGGGCAGCCCGCTTGTTTTCCCTAAATTTTCGATCCTCGATCCGGTTAACACGTTCACGGTTCCTAAAGACCATACGATCTACGGCATGGTCGATATGATGTCACACGTGTTCGAGCAATATTTTCACCATACGAAAAATACGCCGTATCAGGACCGGATGTGTGAATCCCTGCTGAAAACGGTGATTGAAACTGCTCCGAAGCTGATCGAAGATCTTGAAAATTACGAGCTCCGCGAAACGATCCTCTACACGGGCACAATTGCGCTTAACGGCATGCTGTCAATGGGCGCGCGCGGAGACTGGGCAACCCACAATATCGAGCACGCTGTGAGTGCGGTGTACGACATTCCGCATGCCGGAGGGCTTGCGATCCTGTTCCCGAACTGGATGAAGCACACGCTTTCTGAAAATGTCGGCCGCTTTAAACAGCTTGCCGTCCGGGTGTTCGATATTGATGATGCGGGTAAAACTGACCGTGAAGTCGCGCTTTCAGGCATTGAAAAGCTTTCTGAATTCTGGACCAGCCTAGGTGCGCCGAACCGCCTCGCCGATTACGGCATCACCGATGAAAAGCTTGACCTCATTGCTGACAAAGCGATGGCAAACGGCGAATTCGGCCGCTTTAAAACATTGAATAAAGAAGACGTGTTGTCGATTTTGAAGGCTTCTTTGTAAAAGCGAAAGGAAAACGGCTCGGGAAGAACCGGCTCTTCCCCGGCCGTTTTTTGTTGCCATTTTGACAAAAATCAATCAGTTCCTTTAAACAATCGTTTTTCCGGGCCGGAGATATGCCATTTATCCCTTTTCATCACTTGATTTCGCAATGGAGTTCATATAAAGTGAAAAGGGAAAAGGCTGTCGCCGAAAATCGACATGTCAGAGCCCCGGCTTTACTTTTAAAATGAAAGCGCTGGCGGGATATCTGAACAAAACAGTGAGTACTGGAGGTTTATTATCATGACGCATGTCCGTTTTGATTACTCAAGAGCATTGCCTTTCTTTAAAGAACAGGAGCTTACATATCTGCGCGATTTCGTAAAAGTCGCCCATCACTCCATCCATGAAAAAACAGGTGCGGGAAGCGACTTTTTAGGCTGGGTCAACCTTCCGACAGATTATGACAAGGAAGAGTTTGCCCGGATTAAAACATCCGCTGAAAAAATTAAAAACGATTCAGACGTTCTGCTCGTCATCGGAATCGGCGGTTCATACCTCGGAGCGAGAGCTGCGATCGAAATGCTGAACCATTCATTCTACAACGTATTGCCGAAAGGAAAGCGGAAGACGCCTCAGGTGATTTTCGTCGGCAATAATATCAGCTCTTCTTATATGAGAGACGTAATGGATCTTCTTGAAGATGCCGATTTCTCAATCAATGTCATCTCCAAATCTGGAACAACGACAGAACCGGCGATTGCTTTCCGGATCTTCCGCAAGCTTCTTGAAGAAAAATACGGAAAAGAAGAAGCAAAAGGCCGCATTTATGCAACGACTGATAAAGCGCGCGGTGCATTAAAAACGCTTGCTGATGAAGAAGGCTATGAATCGTTCATCATTCCTGACGACGTCGGCGGCCGCTACTCTGTTTTGACTGCTGTAGGTTTATTGCCGATCGCCGTAAGCGGAGCCGATATTGACGAAATGATGAAAGGTGCGGCCGATGCCAGCAAAGACTTTGCTTCCTCAGAGCTTGAGGACAATCAGGCGTACCAATATGCCGCCGTCAGAAACATCCTTTACAATAAAGGCAAAACGATCGAAATGCTGATCAACTATGAGCCTGGCCTTCAGTACTTTGCAGAATGGTGGAAACAGCTGTTTGGAGAAAGCGAAGGAAAAGACGAAAAAGGCGTTTATCCGTCCTCCGCCAACTTCTCAACTGACCTTCACTCTCTTGGACAATACGTACAAGAAGGAAGAAGAGACATGTTTGAAACGGTGTTGAACGTTGAGAAACCGAGACATGAGCTGACGATTGAAGAGGCGGAAAATGACCTTGACGGCTTGAACTATCTTGCCGGAAAAACGGTTGATTTCGTCAATAAGAAAGCGTTCCAGGGCACGATGCTTGCACATACGGACGGAAACGTGCCGAACCTGATCGTTAACGTACCTGAAATGAACGCTTATACGTTCGGATATCTTGTCTACTTCTTTGAAAAAGCCTGCGCGATGAGCGGCTACCTGCTTGGCGTCAATCCGTTTGACCAGCCTGGGGTGGAAGCGTACAAAGTGAACATGTTCGCCCTTCTCGGCAAACCGGGCTTTGAAGAGAAAAAAGCTGAGCTTGAGAAGCGTTTGGATCAATAAAATCTTCATATTGGCGTCCCGCCGTGTATAACATGGCGGGGCGCTTTTTTGTCTTTTTTTGAAAAAGTCCCTGTAAGGCATAGTGAACAGCCTCTTAAGAAATACTAAATGCAATGAATTAGGAGGAGAAAAATGGACTTTATTTTTAAAGCATTTATTCTAATTTTAGCAGGCATGTGCTTGGTGAGGATTTCAGGCAGACAGTCCGTTGCCCAGATGACGGTCACAACAACCGTTGTTATGGTTTCGATAGGCACGATGATTGTCCAGCCGATCGTTCGGGACGGCAACAGCGTCTGGAAAACGATTGTTTCCGTATCTATCTTTATTTTCACGCTGATGGTCATCGACTTTTTTAGACTAAAATTTAATTTTTTTGAAACCGTGATTTCCGGAAAAGCCGTTATTCTCATTAAAGATGGACATCTGCATGAAAAAAACCTCAAAAAGCACAGAATGACGGTTGATCAGTTGGAAATGCACTTAAGAACGTCAGGTATTTCAAAAATATCTGATGTAAAGACAGCGACTCTTGAGCCGAACGGCTTAATTGGCTATGAGTTAACCGATGATGCCAAGCCTTTGACAATGGGGGATTTAAAAAAACTTTTGCGCTCACCGCACAAAAAGTCAGAGAACGATTTATTCAAAGAAATATCTGACGGTCATCAGAAAGAATTAAAAAAAAAACTGCAGTAGCTTTTCTTCATTTAACATGACATTTATCGGAAAGGGGTCTTAACATGATCAGCATACCTTCTGAACTTGAAAATCGTTCGTTTTCGCTTTACCATCTTGAACAAACGCTGAAGCCGCTCGGGTTTATCATCGGCGGTGGCTGGGAATATGACCGCGGCTTTTTTGATTATAAACTCGACGACGCGGACGGTTACCTTTTTTTGCGGCTGCCGTTTGAAGCTGAAGACGGGCAGCTTGATTCACAAAACGCCACCGTCCAACTGGGCCGGCCTTTTTTGCTCCGCCACGTCTATCAGGAGGCGCTTGATGATCATGTGATACAGGGAAATGTCCGGGCGTCTTTTGACCAGTTTGCCGAACCGAAGGAAAAAGACGCCGATATTCCGGATGTGTATGTCGAGCTCGGGCGTTCTTCGGTAAAGGAGCTCGAAAAAGCGCTGTTGTCTTAAAGCGACAGCAGTTTATCCGTTTTCTTTATCGTGTAAGAAAATGAAGGGGATAAAATCGGGCCGTCTTTTTGCTGCACGCCGATAATTAAAATGTGCTCGTTCATAAAATGGCTGACCGCCTCCTGAAAAGAACTGCCCGCCATCCGGTCAGGCACGGGAATCGCATGAATTTTCAATTGAACGTCTGCCTCGTGAAAGAGCGGGTCAGAAAGCTGGTTTTTGATGAGAAAATGCCGGAGCATCGCCGTTTTTAAAAGCTCCGCCGTGCTGAAAATTTGATTGGCTCCAGCGCGTTCGGCATTTTTTCTTTGTTTTTCTGTTAATATTTCGACCAGGCAATAGACCGACGGATTGAGCCCTTTTACCGCAAGCAATGTCAAGATCGACTGCATATCCGCATCCGCTTCGTTTTTGTGCTGGTCTGCCGTGATAAACACGATCTCCGCCTCTTCAATGTTTGCTTTTTGCAAAACGGCGTCATCTGCCGCATATCCGCGGATGAAATGGATGTTTTCCAACAGGGGCCCTTCCCTCAGCGTTTCATCGATCAGAACGATCGTTTTGTTTGCATCAGCTGATTGCAGCGTCCTCATCAATTTATTCGCTTTTTCGTTCCAGCCGATCAAAATCATATGGCCGCGCCCCTTGTAATTCACTTTGCCTTCCGCATAGCGCTGCTGTTTATGGAAAGCGGCCGTTGCCATCGTCGCAAAATATGCCGTGACAAACGCAGCTCCCAATAACACGAGCAGCATGCCGACGATTTGCCCGGCAGGGGTTTTGGGAACATAGTCGCCGTAGCCGACGGTAGAAACGGTAATCAGCGCCCACCAGATTCCTTCAAAAACGTTTGGAAATTGTTCAGGCTCCACCAATGAAATGAGCTGTCCGAATAAGATGATCAGCAAAATGATAATGGTCGCGATGCGGAGAGAAACCGGCCATCTGAGCCATCCGATGAACACGCGGTTTGATTTCACGATTTTTCACCATCTTTCAAAAGAGAAAACGATAAAATTTCTTTTATGATCGCATTTAATTTTTGATTAATACTTTCCTTCCCGTATTGCTCGATCGCCTGCTTAATAACGTCAGCCGTTTCATCTTCATAGTCGATCAGGGGCTCGTCCTTTACCGATTCATTATAAAGGAGAATAAATGCATCAAGTCCTTCATTCATTTTGTCGATCGCCGTGCTGAGCTGTTCTTTTTCCTGGTCTGTTACTTTCACCGTGTCACCACCCCGAAATGCGTTTTTTAATCAGTATATCCCTAATTTGTGAAAATTTTTCAGGTCATAACAATCCGCGCTTATGCGGATAATAAATAATGTCATTCTTGAAATATACATGTTTTGCCCCGGCATATTGATTCTTGTCTTTCCATACACTGTTACAAAACGAGTGAGGGATGAGAGACGAATGTCGTGTCTGGCGAGACTCATCATGATGCTGATCGGGTTCCACCTGATGGCCGGGGCATCCGTTCAATTTGTTTTTGATTTAAATGAGGTTCATCATTCCTCTGACGGGGTGTTCTGGAGGGAGTTTTTTAAGGAGCTGGTTACGAGGCCGCCTTTATACGTGATGATGTCGGGGATGGTGTTTTTGTTTATCGGGGTGTGCTTCCCGCGAAAAAGCAGGTGATGCACTTTTCTGTACAAAAAAGGATCCCTCAAATAAAATATATATAATATTACGATAAAAAAACTATTTAGCATAAAGAGGGAAGATGATTGCATGAGCATGATTTTTTACTTGTTGACATTTGCTGCATTAGGTTTGTCGATTTGGGCACAATTTAAAGTAAAGGGCAACTTTGAAAAATATTCGAAAGTAGAGGCCTCAAGCGGGAGAACTGGAGCGGAAGTGGCCAGACATATTCTTGACCAAAACGGCCTTTACGATGTGCCGGTTGAACCGGTAAGTGGAACCTTGACAGACCATTACGACCCGACGACACGCGTCGTGCGCTTGTCAGAACCTGTATACTACGGCCGTTCGATCGCATCGATTTCCGTTGCGTCTCATGAAGTCGGACATGCCCTGCAGCATCAGGAATCATACGGCGCGCTTGTGTTAAGACATAAAATCTTTCCGATCGCAAACTTTGCTTCAGGCGTTGCGCCATTCCTGTTCCTTGGAGGCATGCTGCTCAGAAGCTTCAATTTGATCGGTCTCGGCATCATTTTATTTTCAGCGGCCGTATTCTTCCAGCTCGTGACCCTGCCTGTTGAATTCAACGCAAGCTCCAGAGCGAAGAGGATTATCGTCTCAGAAGGAATGATCCGCAACAATGAAGAAAGAGGCGTAAGCAAGGTGCTTGATGCTGCTGCCTTGACATATGTTGCCGCAGCGCTCGTTTCATTGTTCGAATTGCTGCGCTTTGTGGCGATTTTCCTGTCCGGTCGTAATGATGATTAACCTTTAGTCAGAGGAGGTGACCCCTTACCATGTTTGGTAAGGGTTTTTTTTGAATATCCTGAATGTCATACTCGTCATGCTTTTAATCGCAGCTACGGCTTTCTTTGTCGTCGCAGAGTTTGCGATTGTCAAAATTCGCGGCACGAAAATCGATCAATTGGTTGCGACCGGAGATGTGCGGGCGATCGCAGCCAAAAGGGTCGTTTCAAACCTTGATGAATATTTATCCGCCTGTCAGCTCGGCATTACCATTACGGCTCTGGGACTCGGCTGGCTGGGGGAGTCGACGTTTGAAAAAATCATCCACCCGGTATTTGCCTACGTCGGCATGCCTGAATCTGTTTTAAGGATCGCGTCGGTCGTAACGGCTTTTGTCGTCATTACCTTTCTTCATGTCGTAATGGGAGAACTTGCACCGAAGACGGTTGCGATTCAAAAAGCGGAGGCTGTCAGCTTATGGACGGCGAGGCCGCTTATTATTTTCTATAAAATCATGTTTCCTTTCATTAAATTATTAAACGGCTCAGCCAGCGCGCTGGCCAAGCTGTTCGGCTTTCATTCGGTGAAGGAGCATGAAGTGGTAATCAGCGAGGAAGAGCTGAGGATCATGCTTTCCGAGAGCTATAAAAAGGGAGAGATCAACCAGTCGGAGTATAAATATGTCACAAAAATCTTCGAATTTGACAACCGGCTGGCAAGGGAAATTATGGTGCCGAGGACGGAGATTGCGGTGATTTCGTCGGATCAGTCGATGAAGGAAGCGATTGAAACGGTCATGAATGAACGCTACACAAGATATCCGGTGATAAAGGATGATAAAGACCATATTATCGGCATCATCAACAGCAAGGATCTCTTTAAATCGTACTTTCTCGATCAGACAATTGATTTGTCCGAGCTGATGAGGCCGGTCATCAGAGTGATCGAAAGCATCCCCATCCAGGAGCTGTTGATCAGAATGCAAAAAGAGCGCATCCACATGGCGATCCTTGTCGATGAATATGGAGGAACGGCCGGCCTTGTCACCGTTGAAGACATTTTGGAAGAAATTGTCGGGGAAATCAGGGACGAATTTGATCAGGATGAAATGCCGCATATCGTTAAAAAAGGCGAGCATCATTATATCATGGACGGCAAAGCGCTCATTGACGAAGTGAATGACCTGCTTCACATCGCGATCGAAAACGAAGAGGTCGACACGATTGGCGGATGGCTCCTCACGCAAAAAATGGAACTCAAAAACGGCGATATTTTCCGTTCGGAGGGATGCGAATTTAAGATTCTTGACGCTGAAGATCATCATATTCGCTTTGTCGAAATCAAAAAAACGGATTTTTAAATTGCAGCTGCCGGGACCGTGCGGCTGCTTTTTTAGTTCTATAGCCGCTGTTTGCTTCCTGTCTGAAGGGTAATGTGAAAAAGATAAGAAGATGTATTCATGGGAAATCATGACTTTTTGCGAATGTACTGTTGTCCAATCTCTTTTATAATATCGTCTGTACATCATATAAGGAGGTTTTGAAAACGTGAACAGACATGCCGTAAAATCAATTCTTCTATTTGGCATCGCATGCATCATGTTATTGGCGGGGCCGCTTACGGCCTTTGGAGCTTCGTCCTCAACCCCGTCAGACAAAATATATTTTAAAAACAAAAAGTACTACATTTTCAACAATGTATGGGGAGCTGATCAAGTCAGCGGCTGGTGGCAGACCATTTATCATAACAGCGATTCCGATTTAGGCTGGGTATGGAATTGGCCGAGCAGCACAAGCTCTGTGAAGGCGTATCCGTCGATTGTCAGCGGTTGGCATTGGACAGAAGGCTATACGAAGGGAAGCGGACTACCGACCCGTCTGTCAGATCGAAAAAATATCAACACAAAAGTCAGCTATTCGATCAGTGCGAACGGAACGTATAATGCCGCCTATGACATTTGGCTGCACAACACGAATAAAGCGAGCTGGGACACTGCTCCAACCGATGAAATCATGATTTGGCTGAACAATACAAACGCCGGGCCGTTAGGTTCTTACGTCGAAACTGTTTCAATCGGCGGCCACAAATGGAACGTGCACAAAGGATATGTAGATGCAGGGAACGGCAAGGGCTGGAATGTGTATTCCTTTGTCAGAACATCAAATGTTCAAAGCGCAAGCCTAAACATCCGCGACTTCACAAACTACCTCGCGGATTCAAAGAAATGGCTCTCTAAAACCAAATATGTCAGCAGCGTCGAATTCGGAACGGAAATTTTCGGAGGGACGGGACAGATTAACATTTCCAATTGGGATGTTACGGTCCGCTAAAGGTGATACCGCCGCTCTTTTAAAAGGGCGGTGATTTTTTTGCGCTTTTTTCTATATATATCAAACGAAATAACTGATAAGGAGTGTGCTGATGACAAGGGCATGGTGGAAAGAGGCGGTTGTTTATCAAATTTATCCGCGCAGCTTTATGGATTCGAACGGAGACGGTATCGGGGATATTAACGGAATCAGGGCAAAGCTTTCTTATATAAAAGAACTGGGGGCTGACGCCATCTGGATTTGTCCCGTTTTTGATTCGCCGAATGCCGACAATGGCTATGATATTAGAGATTATCAAAGCATCTTAAAAGAATTCGGGTCGATGGACGATTTTGACGCCTTATTGTCTGAGACCCATCAGCTCGGCATGAAGCTTGTCATCGATCTTGTCATCAACCATACCAGCGATGAGCATCCATGGTTTATCGAATCAAGGGCTGATAAAGAATCGCCGAAACGCGACTGGTATATTTGGAGGGACGGGAAAGACGGCGGTGAGCCGAATAATTGGGAAAGCATATTCGGCGGCTCCGCCTGGACGCATGATCGTCAAACTGATCAGTATTACCTGCATGTATTTGCGGAAAAACAGCCTGATTTGAATTGGGAAAACAGCGGCATGCGCCGCGCCGTATACGGGATGGTGAACTGGTGGATTGCAAAAGGAATAGACGGTTTCAGGGTGGATGCGATTTCCCATATTAAGAAAAAGGAAGGGCTCCCCGACCTGCCCAATCCGAATGATCTTCCCTATGTACCCTCCTATGATTATCACATGAATGTTGACGGGATTATGGAATTCCTTCGGGAGCTGAAGCAGGAAACGTTTGCAAAACACGGGCACATCATGACGGTCGGGGAGGCAAACGGGGTCAAAGCGGATGAAGCTGCAGAATGGGCCGGCGAGAAAAACGGGGTTTTCAACATGATTTTTCAGTTCGAACATCTCGGCCTTTGGGACATTGAGGGAGGAGCGCGAATCGATATCGTTAAACTGAAACGCATTTTGTCAGACTGGCAGACCAGCCTTGAAGGGGTGGGATGGAATGCGCTTTTTACGGAAAACCATGATCAGCCCCGCTCTGTTTCGGTATGGGGGGATGACGGGACATACAGAAATGAGAGTGCGAAAGCCTTGGCTGCTATGTATTTTTTAATGAAGGGTACGCCTTTTATTTATCAGGGGCAGGAAATCGGAATGACAAATGCTGCGTTTTTCGATATCGATGATTATGACGATATTTCCGTAAAACATTATTATGACAGGCAAAGACAAGCCGGCAGATCACACGAAGACACGATGAAAGCGATTTGGATGAGGAGCAGGGATAATGCGAGGACGCCGATGCAATGGACGGATTCCGGCAATGCCGGCTTTTCAAGCGGAATACCGTGGCTGCCCGTTAATGAAAATCATCGCTTGATCAATGTCGCCTGCCAGCAGCAGGACCCGGATTCGATCTACCATTTCTACAAACGGATGATCGCCATCAGGAAACGGCATGATGTGTTCATTGACGGCGCGTTTGAAATCATCCTTGCGGAGGACCCGCAAATTTTTGCCTATTTGCGCAAGCTTGAAGGAGAAACCGCGCTAGTGATGGCAAATCTCAGTCCGGATTCCGCGCTTTACCGTCATCCCGCTTACCCTTTATCGAGCGGCGGACTCTTGCTTTCCAATATCGCTATAAAACCTCATCAGCATCTGACTTCGTTTATGATGAAGCCTTATGAAGCACGGGTTTATGTCCTGCCAAAACAGGAGATCGGAAATTGACAGCGAATTGAAGATGAAAGAAAGGAGCAGATTGACATGTTGAAAAAAATAGCCATTCAGACGAACAAACGGGATGAAATGCTCGATATCACTGACGAAGTGCAGGCATTTATCAGCGAAGAGGAAGTATCCAGCGGCGCTGTTATCGTCTATTGCCCGCATACGACGGCGGGCATCACGATCAACGAAAATGCCGATCCCGATGTAAAACGGGATATGCTGAGGCGGTTTGACGAAGTGTATCCATGGGAACACCGGCTTGACCGCCATATGGAAGGAAATACTGCGGCACATATGAAGTCAAGTACAGTCGGTGCGTCGCAGCATATCATCATTGAAGACGGGAAGCTGGTGCTCGGGACATGGCAGGGGATTTATTTCTGTGAATTTGACGGTCCGAGGTCGAGGACGTGTTATGTTAAAATCATCGCCGGCTAAAAAGAGGAAATACGATGAATGAGTTTATGAAGGGTTATCGCTACCCGTCATACAGGCGCCGCCGACGCCCGCACTTGCTGCAGCCGTCCCCGAGCTGAAAAAACGGGGCTGTTGTGCGGTCTTAGTGAAAGAGACAGTTCTGCTTGAAGAAAGGAGAATGGATCTCATCGTCGTCCAAGGAAGCGAAGCGGGCGGCCGCAAGGGAACTTTCTGCAGACGAAAGGAGAGCCGGCCGGCGGCTCGACGGCCTTGATTCTGCAAGCTGCCGATCATGTGTCTGTGCCGCTCATTGCGGCCGGCGGCAGGAAAACAACCGTAAAGGAACTGCTGGATCAGCTTGTGCCGTCCGAGCTATCTAACCATCTGGTATAACGCCGGAATATCAACCCGCGTGGTTTGGGCAAGAAGGTGGGCGGACGTCTGTGCACCGGGCTTTCTCAGCCGGTTCAGCTTTTCAATGATGCTTCCCGCACTCAAAATGCCTAAGCCGTGTGCCGCATATTGGTCATTGCCTAAAAAAATGGCGTTTTCCCCGCGCCATTGGGGTCTTGACGGGTCGAAATCGGGATTTTGGAAATACAGGCAGTCTCCCGGAAGAAAATCGTTTCCTTTTTCGGTGAAGATCGGCAGCTTCTCATAATGCCAATCATATAGAATGATCCTGTCATAATGCCTGTCAAAAGCCTGATCGCCGATCGTCCTGACCAGCGCCATATAAAAGATGATGACGATCGCGGTCGCACATTCAAACGCGTAAAGAGAACCGCTTCCAAAAATGTTTTTAATCGCATTGGAAGCGGACGCTCTGTACCTCAATTCTAACGCTCCTTCCGGCGTCACCCTCCAGAACGCCTCATTGCCATACGTCTTTGAAAAAGTGGCAAACTTTGCTCCGCTGTTGATCAGCGCTTTAGCCGATTCGACGGTATGTTCCCTGAAGCTGAGTTCGAACAGCAGCTCGCGAACCGCATCATATCTATACTGTGCAGGCATTGAAATCATCTGATTGACGATGTTCTTTTGCATTTGGCTGATGTTCAGTTTCTCCGCGTCTTCCGGGCGAAGCCAATATCCTGAAATATTGATCATAAAAAGCACCCTTTTTCCTTTTTTATTATCGTATGCCTAAAGCTTGGGCAGGGGAAACGGCGGCATCGATTCGCGAAAGGGCTGTTTTTTGAAAATTACTTTTTTTCTTTTTCGATGTAAAAACGGGCCCCTTCTCCGATATTAAATGAGTAAATCGATGAAAAGGGGTAAGGAAAATGAAAAGGGTATTGGATTGGATCAAGCGTCCGTCTATTTCAAAAAGATTAATTTTCTCATTTATTCTGGTTTTGACAGTTCCGATTCTCGTACTTGCGGCAAGTTCGTATTATACGGCCAGCAGCACGCTTAAAGAAGAAATCATGAGAAACGCGAAAGCCAATGTCGATGAGTTAAATGATATTATCAACCAAACTGTCGGGAGCAAGGAAACCGATGTGTCTTATTTTAGCGAATGGATCAATAAAAAGGCCTATACCGAAAAAGGACAGGCTTCTTTAAAAGAAAAATTCGAACAGTACATTAAGCAAAACAAAGATGTCGAGCTTGTATACACAGGATCTAAGGAAAGCGCCTATACTCAATATCCGAATGCAAAACTGCCGAGCGGCTATAACCCGGTTGAGAGGGATTGGTATAAGCAGGCCGTTGAGAAAAAAGGCGAGACGATCGTCACTGAACCTTACAAGTCTGCTTCAACAGGCCATATGGTCATAACAATCGCCAAGCAAAACGACGATGGCTCAGGCGTTGTCGCGCTTGACATGAACATCGACCAGCTGATTGAATCGGCAAACAGCGTCAGCATCGGAAAAAGGGGATTTGCCTTTATTTCAAGCGCTGAAAAAAAATACGTAGCCAACCCGAAAATCGAGGCCGGAACCGAAGTCGAATCAAGCTTGTCAGAGCAGATGTACGGCAAGGAAAAAGGTATGCTCACATACAATGATCAGGATAAGGAGATGCAGACGGTTTATACGACAAACAAGCTGACAGGCTGGAAAATCGGCGGAACGATGTTTACGGATGAAATAACAGATGCGGCACAGCCCGTTTTCAACATGGCGGCAATCGTTTTGGCCGCCGCAATTGTCCTTGGCGGCATTCTTGTATACTTCATCGTCCGTGCCATCAGCAAGCCTTTGAATCAGCTCGTATCATCGGCGAAAAGCATCAGCAACGGCGATCTGACGCAGAAAATCGACGTCCGCTCAAATGATGAGCTCGGACAGCTCGGCACAAGCTTTAATGAGATGGCTGAATCGCTGCGCTCTCTGATCAGCGCCATTCAGGAATCGGTCGAGCATGTGGCGTCTTCTTCAGAACAGTTGACGGCAAGCGCAGATCAGACGAGCAAGGCGACGGAGCACATCACACTGGCCATCGAGCAATTCTCCAACGGGGCTGAAAGCCAAAGCGAAAAAGTCGAGGCGAGCTCGCACAGATTAAGAAACATGGATGACAGGTTAAAGGATATGACCCGGGTATCAGAAGAGATAACAGATTCCTCGGTACAATCGACAAAAATGGCCGAAACGGGCGGGAAGCTCGTGCAAAAAACCGTCGGCCAGATGAATTCAATCGATCGCTCAGTCAAACAGGCCGAAGGCGTCATTAAAGGGCTTGAAGCCAAATCAAAGGATATTACGGCAATCTTGCGCGTCATCAACGGCATCGCCGATCAGACGAATTTGCTGGCGCTGAACGCTGCAATCGAAGCCGCACGCGCCGGGGAGTCGGGCCGCGGATTTTCCGTCGTTGCTGAAGAGGTGCGGAAGCTGGCCGCCCAATCGGCAGGCTCTGCTAAAGAGATCGAAGATTTAATACAGAAAATCGTCAAAGAAATCGAACATTCCCTTACGATGTTCCAGTCGGTCAATCATGAAGTGCAGTCAGGTTTGAAAATCACCGAAGAAACCGAGTCCAGCTTCAAACATATTTATGAAATGACAAATGAGATTGCCGGCAAGCTGCAAACGATGAACGCAGCGGTCGAACATCTGTCAAAAGGCTCGCAGGACGTATCGGAAGCTGTCGGGGACATCGCCGAAGTCTCAAGAGAAAATACCGCCGGCATTCAGGACATCGCCGCATCTGCGGAGGAACAGCTGGCATCGATGGAAGAGATCAGCTCGTCCGCGGCGACGCTTGAGCAAATGGCTGAAGAACTCCGCGACCTGACGAGAAAATTTAAGATTGAATAATAGAAGGAGCTGCCTGGCAGCTTCTTTTTGTTGTTTATTTTTAGAATATTTCAAAACACTTAAAAAAGTTTTTTTATATACATAAATATGATAAAGGTCCGATATTAATTTCATGAATTTGAAAGCTAAAAGGAGTTATATCATATGAACAAACTATTGGAATGGATCAAACGTCCGTCAATTTCCAAAAAGCTGTTTTTAAGTTTTCTATTGGTTTTGACGGTTCCGATTTTGGCGCTCTCCTTCAGCGCCTATCAAACCGCGGGAAGCACCCTTGAAAGCGAAATTATGAGAAGCGCCCGCGACAATGTTGAACAGTTGAATGAAATCATTGATCAAAATATCGAAAAAAAAGAAAATGCAGTTTCATATTTCGGCGACTGGATTAATGAAAAGCTCTATAAAGAAAAGGGAAACGCTACGTTGAAGGAAAAGTTTGAGCAATACGCAAAGCTCAACCAGGATGTTGAAGCCATCTATACAGGCTCAAAAGACGGCCTGTTCGTCCGCTATCCTGAAGAAAAGATGTCAAGCGATTATAATCCTGTTGAAAGAGACTGGTATAAAAAAGCCGTTGAGAAAAAAGGCGAAGTGGTCGTTACAGATCCTTATAAGACCGCTTCAACAGGAACGACGGTTGTCACGATTGCAAAACAAACGGCAGACGGCTCAGGGGTCGTCGCGGTCAACATGAAAATAGATGATCTGATTAAAACGACGAAGCGTGTCAATATCGGAAAAGACGGGTTTGCATTTATTGCAAGCGCGGATAAAAAATATATCGCCCACCCGACAATCAAAGCCGGAACGGAAGGCCAGGGCGATTGGGTTACACAGATGTACGGCAAAGAAAACGGTTCGTTTAAGTACACCTTTGAAGGCAAAGAAAAGCAGATGGCTTTCACAACAAATAAATTAACCGGCTGGAAAATCGGCGGAACGATGTTCACAGATGAAATAACACAAGCGGCGCAGCCGGTCTTCAACATGGCCGTAATCATTTTAGCCGTCGCGATTGTGCTTGGCGCCATCCTCGTCTACTTCATCGTCCGCGGCATCAGCAAGCCTTTAAATCAGCTCGTATCATCGGCGAAAAGCATCAGCAGCGGCGATTTGACGCAGCAGATCGAAGTGAAGTCAAAAGACGAATTCGGTCAGCTCGGCACGAGCTTTAACGAAATGGCCGAATCATTGCGCTCATTGATCAGCGTCATTCAATCGTCGGTTGACAATGTGGCCGCATCTTCTGAAGAACTCCACGCAAGCGCTGCGCAGACAAGCAAGGCGACTGAGCACATTACTATGGCGATCGAACAATTTTCGGACGGAAACGAAAGCCAGAAAGAAAAAGTGGAAGCAAGCGCGCATCAGCTAAATAAAATGAATCACGGGATTCATGACATGACAAAAACATCGGCTGCCATTACCGATGTCTCCGTAAAATCAACCGAGATCGCCGGAAAAGGCGAGGAGCTCGTTCAGCGGACGGTCGGCCAAATGAATTCGATCGACCGGTCAGTCAAACAGGCAGAATCTGTTGTCAAAGGGCTTGAAGCCAAGTCAAAAGACATCACAAGCATACTGCGCGTCATCAACGGAATTGCCGACCAGACGAACCTGCTGGCGCTGAACGCCGCAATCGAAGCAGCGCGCGCCGGAGAATCCGGCAGAGGCTTTTCAGTCGTTGCCGAAGAAGTGCGGAAGCTGGCTGCACAGTCGGCAGGCTCTGCTAAAGAGATCGAAGACTTGATTCAGGAAATCGTCAAAGAAATCGACAACTCGCTGAATATGTTTAAATCGGTCAATCATGAAGTTCAGTCAGGGCTTGAAATAACCGATGAAACACAGTCAAGCTTCAGAACGATTTACGATATGACAAATGAGATCGCCGGCAAGCTGCAAACGATGAATGCAGCGGTCGAACAGTTGTCAAAAGGCTCTCAGGAAGTATCCGGCGCCGTCGAAGAGATAGCGGACGTTTCCAGAGAGAGTTCGGCAAGCATCCAGGATATCGCCGCTTCAGCGGAAGAGCAGCTTGCCTCAATGGAAGAGATCAGCGCATCCTCTACGACCTTGGCGGAGCTTGCTGAAGAACTTCGCGATCTGACAATGAAATTTAAAATCGAATAATGAAAGCACCCGGGCGTTCCCCGGGTGTTTTTTTGGCGATCTGCTATTATAAAAAATTAAAAAATCAATAAAAAATTTTTTATAAGAATCCGATATTAAAAATATAAAAGAAAAGGGGTCAACTAGAATATGTCAAAAATGATAAATTGGATCAAACGTCCCTCAATTGTAAAGAAATTAATTCTTTCATTTTTGTTAATTTTAACCGTTCCTATTATCGTGCTCTCTTACAGCGCCTATCATACGGCCAGCAGTACGCTTGATACAGAAATCATGAGCAATGCGCAGGAAAACGTAAAACAGCTCAATGACATTATCGATCAGAATATCAGCCAGAAATCGACGGCTATATCCTACTTCAGCGACTGGATTAAAGAAAGTGCGTTTAAAGAGAAAGGCAACGCCACTTTAAAAGCAAAGTTTGAACAGTACGCCAAGCTGAATCAAGATGTTGAAGGCATTTTCGCCGGATCAAAAGACGGGCTGTTCGTCCGCTATCCGTTTCAGGAGATGCCGAGCGGATATAATCCGGTTGATCGGGACTGGTATAAGCAAGCCGTTGAAAATAAAGGAAAAGTGATCGTTACAAATCCATATAAGACAGCTTCAACCGGAACGCTGGTCGTCACAATCGCCAAGCAAACGTCAGACGGCTCCGGGGTTGTGGCGGTCAACATGAAGATTGAAGCGCTGATTAAAGCAACCGACCGCGTCAAGATCGGGAAAAAAGGCTACGCCTTTATCACAAGTGCCGACAAAAAGTTCGTTGCCCATCCGACAAAGGAAGCGGGCACAGATATTGGAGACAGCAGCTGGTCCAAGCAAATGTATGCAAAAGATGAAGGCATCGCTAAATTTAACCTGGACGGCGACAAGCAGATGGCTTTTGCAACAAACAAGCTGACGGGCTGGAAGATCGGCGGTACGATGTATGCGAATGAAATCGAAGAAGCGTCCCAGCCTGTTTTGTATGCCGCTCTCATCACGCTGGCCGTTAGCATCGCAGCGGGCGTGATCCTGATGTTCTTCATTATCAGATCGATCACAGGACCGTTAAGCGAGCTCGTTTCTTCGGCGAAAAGCATCAGCGCCGGCGATCTCACGCAAAACATCAACGTCCGCTCCAAAAACGAAATTGGACAGCTCGGCATGAGCTTTAATGAAATGGCTGAATCATTGCGCTCGCTGATCGGCGTTATCCAAACGTCCGTGGAAAATGTGGCGTCTTCTTCAGAACAGCTGACCGCAAGCGCGGATCAGACAAGCAAAGCGACCGAGCACATTACAATGGCGATCGAACAATTTTCAAACGGAAATGAAAGCCAAAGCGAGAAAGTCGAAACAAGCTCCCAGCAGCTGACTCAGATGAACAAGAGACTGCTTGAAATGTCTAAAGTTTCCGCTGCGATTACTGATTCGTCCGCACAATCGACGCAAATCGCCGGTACGGGAGGAGATCTCGTCCAGCAAACGGTCGGACAGATGAATTCAATCGATCAGTCCGTGAAACAGGCGGAATCTGTCGTCAAAGGACTTGAAGGAAAGTCAAAAGATATTACGGCCATTCTCAGAGTGATCAACGGCATTGCAGATCAAACGAATTTATTGGCGCTTAATGCCGCGATTGAAGCGGCAAGGGCCGGCGAAGCGGGACGCGGCTTCTCGGTCGTAGCTGAAGAAGTGCGCAAGCTGGCAGAACAATCGGCATCCTCTGCGAAGGAAATCGAAGGCCTCATTCAGGAAATCGTTCAGGAGATCGGAAAATCGCTTGACATGTTCCAGGCCGTCAACCGCGAAGTTCAGTCCGGGCTTACGATTACGGACGAAACGGACAAAAGCTTTAAGCAAATCTACAATATGACGAACGAAATCGCGGAAAAGCTAAAGGACATGAACGCGGCTGTTGAACAGCTCTCAGCAGGGTCTGAGGAAGTCGCAGGAGCCGTTGAGGAGATTGCCGATGTTTCAAGGGAAAGCTCGGGCAGCATTCAGGATATCGCTGCCTCGGCGGAAGAACAGCTCGCTTCAATGGAAGAGATCAGCTCGTCCGCGGCAACGCTTGAACAAATGGCGGAAGAGCTCCGCGATTTAACGACAAAATTTAAAATTGAATAGCAAAAAGGGCTGCCGGACTTTTTCCGGCAACCTTTTCTTCAGGCTGATCATGCTTGATCGGCGGGGAAAACGAGGCCGATCTGTTTCCGTGCTTCATCCATGACGGATAACGTGTCAAGGGAGCGTTCGAACGTATTCAGCCGGGATTCAAGCCGTCCCTGTTTGATTAGAGTGATGAACTCCTCAATTTCGTAAAACATGGCCGGTTTTTCGTCCGGAACCGTAATATCTTCGACTCTTCCGTCGCGGTAGCGGATTTCGACTTTTTCAGGGCGGTGAATCTTATCGATGACGATTGACCCGTCTTCCCCTTGAATTTCGGCCGGCATGAAGGAATTGGATATTTTCGAATGCATCAGAACGGCTTCATGCTCCGGATATGTTAACAGAATCGTCCCTTCCCCGTCGGCGCCTGACTCGAGAATCAGACCATTCGCTTTGACTTCAAGCGGCTTTCCGAACAGGACAACTGCCGGATGGACGCAATAAACGCCGATATCCATCAGCGAGCCGTTTGAAAAAGCGGGGTTAAACGCATTTAACACGGTTCCGCTTTTATACGCGTCATACCGTGAAGAATATTGGCAATAGCTGGCTGTAAAGCGGCGGATCTTTCCGATTCGCGGCAAATGGCTGATGATGTTTGTAAAGTTTGGCAGAAATGTCGTTTTCATCGCTTCCATAAAAGCGACTTTTTGGATCTTTGCGGTTTTCACCATTGCTTCGGCTTCTTTCATATTGGATGCCAGCGGCTTTTCGCATAACACGTGCTTTCCGTTTTCCATGAACATGATCGCTTGTTCTTTATGTAAAGAATTAGGACTTGCGATATAGACAGCGTCAATCAGATCGCTTTTCGCCATCTCTTCTGCATCTGTAAAAACCGCCGTAACGCCGTATTTTTGGGCGAACGCCCGGCCGCGCTCCTCAGACCTGGAATACACGGAGGTGAACTGAAAACCGTCCGCCATTCCGGCAGCTTCAAGAAAGCGGTCTGTAATCCAATTGGTTCCGATAACCCCAAACCGTACCATATCAAATCTCTCCCTTTCGCATGGTTATACTTCATATTATACCGTAAATGCCGGGACAAGCGCGGGCAAAGGGAGCGGCAAAAATGAAAAAGCGCTGTCGTATATGTATAAAGGTAAAAGCGGAAAAAAAGACCAAAATACATACGGATTTTATTTTTCAGTATAGGAGGAATAGTGTACAATTTATAAAAAAGATCAAATATAATGGAGGATCGCCATGAACTCTTTACATATGTGGGGCGGCAGGTTTAAACAGTTCTTTTTAGACAACAAATTCGTACTGTTTTTGCTCGTCCTGCTGCTGATCGGTTTGAACATCTTAGTATTTACGAAAGCGTCTTTTATTTTCACCCCTTTTATCGTTTTGGTTGAAACGGTCGGCCTGCCCGTTGTGCTGACGGGTGTCGCCTATTATCTGCTGAATCCGATCGTCGATTTTCTGGAACGGAAAAAGGTAAAAAGGATTTATTCGATCCTTCTTCTGTATATCGTGATCATCGGGCTTATTACGATCTCGATCGTCTCGGTGATTCCGCTTTTGAAAGAACAGATCACGAGCCTTGTCGACAATTTTCCAAGGTATGTCCATATTGTCGAAGACCAAATGAAACAGCTGATCGGAAGCCAGTTTTTCAACCAGGCCCAGCAAACGCTGAACATCAACTTGACGGATTTGGCCAGCAAAGTATCCGATCAGGCGAGCACGATATTAAACAGTACTTTTACAGGCGTCGGAACCTTCATCGGCGCCGTGACGGAAATCGTGATTTCCATTGTGACGGTACCGTTTATCCTGTTTTACTTATTAAAAGACGGCAAAAAGCTGCCGCTGTTTATCTTAAAATTTGTCCCGACCCGTCTGCGGGAGCAGACGTATGTCGTCATGTCCGAAATGAATCACCGCCTGAGCTCCTATATCAGGGGACAGATCATTGTCAGCTTCTGCATCGGATGCCTGTTGTTCATCGGTTATTTGATTATCGGCCTTGATTATGCTTCACTGCTTGCACTTGTTGCTGCCTGTACGAGCATCGTCCCGTATTTGGGCCCGACGATCGCAATTACGCCGGCGATTATTATCGCTTTGGTCACATCTCCGTTCATGCTCGTGAAACTGATCATCGTCTGGACCGTTGTCCAGCTGTTTGAAGGGAAATTCATTTCTCCGCAGATTATGGGAAAAAATCTGCACATCCATCCAGTCACGATCATTTTCGTGCTTTTGACGTCAGCCAAGCTGTTCGGCGTCATCGGCGTGATCCTAGCCATTCCGGGATATGCCGTCATCAAAGTGGTGATCACGCATTTGTTTGACTGGTTTAAACAGCGTTCAGACCTTTATGAAAAAACGAACGAGAACAACGCATAATTCATCGGCATAAACGCCGTTCAAACATATATAAATGCCTATAAGAGACAAGTTTTAAAAATTTCGGCACAAAGAAGCGTGTCAAGCGAAGGGAAGGACTTATGAACATTTGGGATATCATTGTTGCAGTCATTTTAGGAATCGTTGAAGGTTTGACGGAATATGCGCCCGTTTCTTCTACGGGCCATATGATCATCGTCGATGATCTCTGGCTGAAGTCAAAGGAGATCTTGACTCCGGAAGCGGCGAATACCTTTAAAGTCGTCATTCAGCTCGGCTCGATTCTGGCCGTCGCCATCGTGTTTAAAGACAGGATTCTGAATCTGCTTGGAATGAAGAAAAACATAACGGAAGCCCAAAAAGAAGGCAGCCGCCTGACGATCGCCCAAATCGCGGTCGGACTCGTTCCCGCGGCGGTATTAGGATTTCTATTCGAAGATTATATTGACGAGCACCTGTTCTCCGTCAAGACGGTGGCGTTCGGCCTGATCGCAGGGGCCGTGCTGATGCTTGCCGCCGACTGGATCAACAAAAGAAAACCTGCCACAGATTCAGTCGACCGGATCACCTATAAACAGGCGTTCGGCATCGGACTCTTCCAATGTCTCGCCCTTTGGCCGGGCTTTTCAAGGTCAGGCTCGACGATTTCCGGCGGCGTCATCTTCGGATTAAACCACAGGGCGGCCTCAGATTTTACGTTTATTATGGCGATGCCGATCATGGCGGGGGCAAGCCTGCTGTCATTGGTCAAAAACTGGGAATATCTCAGCACGGATCTTCTGCTGTTTTTTATCGCCGGGTTTATCAGCGCTTTTATTGTTGCTCTGTTTGTCGTCCGTTTTTTCCTTAAATTGATCAACAAAATTAAGCTTGTTCCGTTTGCCATCTATCGGATCATTTTAGGGATCGTATTATTTGCTTTATTTCTGTAAGAGGTGGAAGATCATTCCGCGTCAGGCTGTAAGAAGAACGCTGATGCGGCAGGCTTTCTTCGCATGCAAAACCGATTTCGCTGACGAAATCGGTTTTTATATAGGTCAATAGATTTACATCCTAATATTTCCCACTGTTAAACAGCCTCCTGACTTACTATACTGGTAGGAGGGAGGAGATATTGAAATGTTTTTTGCTGTTGTTTTTTTATTGTTGTTCATAGGATTTGTTCCTTTTTTATATAAAGCAAATCACAATACGAAAGATGTGAAAGTCAACACCATATCTGTCGATCGTGCGAAAGGCGACACTTTCAAGAAGAAGCTCAACATTCTTCATCTGTCAGATCTTCATTTAGAAAACATTTCGATTTCACCGAAACAGATTCTTGACCTTGCAAAGAAAAAACAAGTCGATCTTATCGCGTTAACCGGCGATTTTCTCGACCGAAAAAGAAATATTCCTAAACTCGCAAACTACTTGAAAGCTCTTCAGGAGCTCAAACCCGCCTATGGCATGTACGCCGTATTCGGAAATCACGACTATATCCTGAAAGGCGAACACTTCGAAAAGCTGAAACGCGTATTGGAGGAAAACGGGTGTATCACCCTTCAAAACAAAAATGTCTCCGTTCAAGTCGGCGGCGAGACGCTGAACATTATCGGCATCGATGATTACAGTACGAACAGAAGCAATATAACCGACTCCTACAAAGGGGTAAAGGATGGCTACCGTCTCGTACTGACGCATGATCCAAACGTTGTCCTCGAGATGAAGGATTTTCATTTTGACTATCTTCTATCAGGACATTTTCACGGCGGACAGATCCATTGGCCGAAGCCTTATCACCTTGTCAAAATGGGAAAGCTCGTCCGCATGAACATGATCAAAGGGCTTCACTATCTTCATAACAAACCGTTTTACATCAGTGAAGGGCTGGGCCAGACCGGGGCGAATATCCGCATTGGCAGCCGTCCTGAAGTGACGTTCCACCATATTTCATAAAAAAAGAGGCTGGAGTATCAGTCTCTTTTTTATTTATGCAGATAGGAATTGAACAGCTTTTCTTTAGAGATAAACAAATAGCGGGAAGGGGGAATGCCGCGGAAAGAAAATTGAGAAGTCGTTAAATATAAAATCGGGATTTGCGTCAGCTTTTTAAAAAACCGGTAAAACCGATTTGCAGGCTCAACGGCTTCGAAACCGAGTCTCTCCACGCCTTTATGCAGCGTCGTAATGCCGATAATGCCTTTAATTTGATCCGATTTCCGATGGTTGTTGACATATTCCGCCAATGCCGGCATTGAAATACACGTCTTTTGATAAATGAGAATGCCTCTTCTGACAGCGCTCTCAATATGTTGCATCTCCTTGATCAGTTTAATATTATGCAGATGAATTTTAATCAGAACATCATTCTTTTTAATCACCGTTCCATCGCTTAATACCACATCTATCCCTTTGTATTTCGTTAAGCGGACGCGAAAAATGTTTGATTGGCTTTTATCGATGAGCGTCAGTCTTGAAAAAAAATAATAAAAAGGGTCAATCACGCTCCAAATTGACAAAAAACAGCTTCTCAAGTCGTCACCTTCCTTTTATTTCAGAAAATGCACTTATATTTTGCCTTGATTATTTGAAAAATATAAATGGAAAACAATTTCATGGAGGATAGAGATGACAACGATTCTGATTTTTCCTTTTCTCAGCATTTCGACCGGCCATCACCACGTTGCCGATTCGCTTCATACAAATCCTGGCATCCAAGGGCACCAATGCGAAAAAATCGATATTTTTTCATACGCGTACGGTCGCGTCGAACGGATGTCCTCCTCAGCATACTTGAAGTGGATCCAATATTTCCCGAAAGTGTACAGCGCCGTCTATCATCTTCTGGCGTGCGGGAATCATCGCCCGAAGAAACGCCATTACATATATGAGCTGATGTTTTTAAAGAACATGCAGAAGATCATTGCCGAAAAAAAACCCGATATTGTATTTTGCACGCATGCGCTGCCTTCCTATTTGCTCAATCGGCTAAAAGTCCAATATCCCGGGCTGATCGTTGTGAATGTCTATACGGACTTTTTCGTCAACCGAATATGGGGAAGGGAACATATCGATTATCATTTTGCGCCGATCAAAGACATAAAAGACCAGCTCATATCTGAAGGAGTTGATGAAGGAAAAATCTTTTTAACCGGCATTCCGATCCACCATTCGTACAAGACGGCTGCGGCGTTTATGGAAGAAGAGGGAACGCAACCGCACTACAACATTCTCATAACCGGAGGAAGCATGGGAGTAGGCGGCATTTTTAAACTGGTGAGGGAGCTCTCGCCTAAAGGGCGTGCCGTATACCACATATTATGCGGAAAAAACGAAAAGCTCTACCGCTATGTGAAAAGGGCAAACGATCCTTTCATCAAACCGCTGCCTTATATCGAAAGCAAAGCCGAAATGAACCGATTATACGAGCAGGCCTCGGGAATCATTACAAAACCGGGGGGCGTGACAATCAGCGAATGCATTGAAAAAAGGCTGCCGGTTTTCATTTATGATGCGCTGCCTGGTCAGGAGGAAATGAACCTGAACATTCTCAAGAAAAAAAGGCTTGTCATGGAGCTGAAAAAGGGAAAAGATGAACCGATTGAAAAACAGCTGCTATCCTTTTTAAGCTCGAGAGACGGAACCATCCGCCATTCCTTAAACATCAGCCGATACATGCACGAAACGTCTGAACGGGACGTCGAGGAAATACTGGAAAAGATCATGACGGCGGCCAAATAGATAGAATGGCTGCGAGAGAAAGGAGATAAGGGTTATGAAAGCGGAAGACAATAAGAAATCTGTTATCATGCTGCTGATCGATTCGCTTATGCACGAGCCCCTCAGCCGGGCGATTAATAGCGGACAGGCTCCAGCCATGAAATTTTTGCTAGAAAACGGCCATTATGAACCGAATGTCATCAGCCCGTTTCCGACAATGTCCGTCACCGTCGACAGCTCGCTGTTAACGGGCGTATACAGCGACCGCCACAAGGTGCCGGCCCTCGTCTGGTTCAACAAGAAAGAAAACCGGATCATCAACTACGGCAGCCATATCCGCGAGCTGATCAAGCTGGGCATCAAACAATCATCTCGCGACATCTTCTATAATTTGAACCAAACGCACTTGAATCAGCAGGTGAAAACGATTCATGAAGAGCTTGCCGAAAACGGCATTGAAACATGCTCGATCAATGCGCTCATTCACAGGGGAAGCAGGGACGGCTATCTGCATGTTCCCGTACTTGCTTCCTGGGTGACGGGGCTGAATCATACCGTGAAAATCAATGCACCGCAGCTGTTTTCTTACGGAGGTTTTTCAAAAATAAATCCGGGAAACCTTTCCCTTTTGAAAAAATTCGGATTCAATGACCGCTTTTCAGCGAACGAATTGAGCCACCTGATCCGATTAAATCAAGTCCCTCCGCTCGTTCTCGCATATTTTCCCGACCTTGACCAGCATGTACATAAAAACGGGAGAAACGACGTAAAAGGAATCGCAAAAGCCGACAGGCATGTACAAAAGATTTTGAACAGCTTTCGGTCATGGGAAGACGCGCTAAAGCAAAACATCTGGATCGTGTTGGGGGACAACGGCCAATCGTGGATCAGCGAAAAGAAACAAGAAGCGCTGATTGACTTAAGGGGTCTTTTGGATCGCTACCGAATCGTAAAGCTGAAAAAAGGCGTGACATCTGATGATGAAATCGTTCTGGCCGTGAATGAACGGATGGCGTTCATCTACACGCTGGATCAAAAAAAGCTGCCGCTGCAACAGGTTGCCGAACAGCTTAAAAAAGACGAAAGAATCGACATCATCGCCTGGAAAAATGAAGAGAATGCCGTAGAGGTGATATCAGGCGGACGGGATGGAAAGCTGATATTCAAGCAGGGGGGCGATAGAACGGACGAATACAGGCAATCGTGGACATTGGAAGGCGACGGCAAATTGCTCGATTTGACGGTTGCAGAGACAAGCGTAGCTTACGGGAAATTTCCGGATGCTTTGGCAAGGCTGTACAGCTCATGTTTTTCACATGAAGGCGACTATTTGATCGTCAGCGCAAAGCCAGGCTGCGAATTCATCGGCGAGGGGTCACCGACGCACATCGGCGGCGCGAGCCACGGAGCCCTCCACGAGCAGGATTCGCTCGTATCCATGATCATCTCCGGAATCGATTCAAAGCCAAAATACAAGCGGATCATCGATGTGAAGGAATGGATAAAGCAGATCGTGGAATCACAAAGCGGGGGATAAGCGAATCTCCCGCCTTATGACGGCTGCTTCAGGCTTTTGGCAAACGCTCCAACACCCGCAGCGACCATCACAACTAAAGATACCGTTTTGACGGCCGTTTGAAGCAGAGGATTTTCCAAGATGATATTTGAATGGACGCATAAAGCGAAAATGAATACAGCAATAAATAAGCCGTACTTTTCCATCATGCCGATTCATCCTTTCTAATCATCCAAAGAATAAGTCGATAATGTTTCCGGCTTTGGATGATTCTTTATTATAAAGCTCCGAATAACCGCAGTTTTTGCAATACACGACGAGAAAACGGTTGTGCTGGACATCAAACAATTTAGACAAGCCGGTCCCGGTCGTTGCGATTTCTTTTTGTCCTGCATCTGTACTGCCGCATTTGATACATCCTTTTTTGCTGTTCATGGGTCATCTCCTTGGCTTCTATGATACAGTTTATTATACACAAATTTTTTGAAAAGAGCTGCCTCAGAAGGGGATGCTGAAGCAGCTTAAGCAACACGCGGATAACGGATTAGTCGTAATACACTACTGCATTGCCTTTTAAAGACACAGGCGCGGATGTGTTATTGACCGCCTGGAGCACATACGTTTTGCCCGCCGTCAAAATATTGGTGGCGAACTCCCTTGAGAAATAGCCGTTCACATTTGTGACGTCAATAAAGCCCAAAACAGGACCCACTTCGCTGCTGTTGACTCTTTCGCGGATTTGATATCTGACTCGTGCAGCCGTCCCTTGCGCCTCCTGATAGCCGCTGATCGACATGACCGTATTGTACTTGTAGAGGACCGTATCCAGGATGACTTCTCCGCCGGTGGTTGAAATCGATTTGTTCCACTCCCCGACCGTTTCGATTCCCATCAGTTTAACATTTGACACTTGCAGCGGTTTTGAAGGCGCCTGCTCCGCGGCGGAAGCTGCACCGCCGATCGAAAGGGCAAGTGCTGAAGCAGACAGAAGGGAAACGCCCGCTTGTTTTAACTTCATTTTAAACACTCCTTTGAATATTTGGATACATTTGTAATTATTAAACGCTGCGTGAAAGATTTCCTCTGTTTTAAATGTTAAAGATTTGTGTCTGGAATGCCGAAAAAGACAGGATAAAAATACCTGTATTTTTCCTTTCTAATAAGACTTACGGCTTATGCACCCCCTGTCCTCTCTCCAAAAAACGATCCATTTCACCTATTCATTCGTCCGGAACCTTCCTGTAACATTAACATATTAGCCCTATTACAAATTCATCCACGAGAGGAAAATAGTTTGTATTGACTAGGAGAATGGAAAGGAGCCGCTGTGTGTGAGCGAAGGATTTTGGGATTCAGTAGGTAACTTTTTTCATATTTCTTATACAGAGTATGAACGGAAGCGCGATCAGTACAAAAATCTATATGACTATTTATCTGATAAGGAAAGCGATGTCAAATCAAAACTATCAGAGGTCAAATCGGCAAAGAATTCATATCAAACAAGCAACCTCCCGGACATGAAAATTCCTTCTCACGAATTCGAGGATACGCGTCATATAAAGGATGCCGAACTAAAGACGCTGATCACACATTTCGACGACATGCTGGACGATATTCAGCAGGCAAAGACGAAGGCCAAAAGCAAATGGGAGCATTACAAGGCAAAAGCGGAAGCTGAAGAAAAAAAAGCATAGAGGAGGGGCAGCCGAATCATGGACGGATATGGCTATTACAATTACGGCTACAGCGCCGCTGAATCGAAAGTAGGCGGACAGACTGTTGACATTTCACTAAATGAAACGAGTAAGGCTCTTTCCCATGCAAAGGCAATCGAAAAGCATGTCAGCGACTCGCTGAGTCAGGCGAAAGAGTTAAAAGCGTTTATCGAGAGCGGAAAATGGAGCGGGAAAACCCGTGATGCATTTTTAAGCTATCTTGAACTGATAATCGATTTGAATGCAGATATGAAAGACGCATTGAAAGAGCATACCTCCGCACTGGATGCACTGGAGAAAAACATCAGCGATTTTTCAAAGCTCAGCGAAGTGAAAGAAATACAAAATCTATGAGGAGGAACGACATGCAGGTGAAAATAGATGCGCTGACGGCGGCAGAGCTCTATGTGCTGGCGGGAGCGGCCGGGGTGAACTACATCTTCGGCCTTCCGGAGCGTGAACAGCTCGCTCTGATCGAGCCTGATTGTGCAACAGAAGCAAAAGACAGCCTGATCAAAAAAGGAATCCTGACAGTAGAAGGCAAGCTGACGAGTGCCGCTTATTTCTTAACGGAAATGCTGAAACGCTATCAAGAAAGCAAAGAATACGTCCGCTTTAATAACGTTTTGTGCGCTTTTCTTCCGGAGGATGAGGAACGCGTGCTCGTCCTGACTGAAATAAACAAAGGCAAAGAATACACATTTGACTATCTGGAAAAACGAGAAGTCTATTTGTCGATCATTTCTAACGTGTCATTTTTAAGAAGAAGACCAAGTGAAAAAGACCGCGCTTTCTTGACAAAACCGATGAATCCGGAAGAAAAAGCGGAAGTTCGGGAAATGGATTTGGACAAAAAAGAGATTCTCGCTGTGGAAACGTTCAACCTTGCTTCAGTTCCAAGCTTGACAAACCCCGGATTTCAAACGACAAATTTGTACTTCACAAAGGGCGAAGACTTTATCTGCATCGATCCGCTGCAGGACCGTTATGAATGGGTCAGCCTTTATATAATGAACAACCGGATTTATGACGCGCTGCACATTAACTTCAGAGCAGGGAGGGCGATGATATGAATGCCGAAGGCGGAGCAGGAGGCGGAGGTACAAACATCCAGCTTCAGTTTGAAGAAATGATCACCATTGCAAATAAACTGCAAACCATTTGTAACCTCTATGCGGAAGGGGTTCAGCCCGAAATCAAAAAGCTCACAGATACCCATTTTTATAAAGCCGGACAAGCCATGAAAACGATGAAAAGCTATCCGGAGATACTCGGAAAAACGATGGAGCTGTTTGATAATTATTCGATGGCCGCTCAAATTGTCAACTATGCGATGGAAAAAATGTATGAAACAGATAAAGAGCTCCAAAAACTCTACACGATCCAGAAATAGAGAGGTGTTCACCTGATGGATGTAAAATACAGTTCCGAAGACTGGCAAGGCATGAAAGACGGCCTTGATACACTAACGGGAGGAAAGTACGGGGGCGGAGCGAAATCGGGCCTTTTGCAGCTCAATGACCTCCTGGAAGACATCGAATCAAAAATCAATGACAAAGACAGCGACGGCAGCATCAGCTTCAGCCATTCAAGCCAAAAAAGCAAAATCGATGAGCTGTTTAGCGATTATCAAAAACTGTCTGATTTCTGCCTGAAAGCAGGCACCTTAGTAGAAGACCACATCGACAATCCTTTTTATAAAAAGCTCGACGCTTTTGCAGACAAGATGGAAGGCATGTCAATCCACAACTACAAAACGAAAAACCGCATCGGCTCCAAAGAAACGACCTATGTCGGCTACGGCATGAACAAGACGGCCGTCCAGCAAGATAAAGAAGAAATCACCGTAAACGATATTTTCAAAGACGCGGCAGCGTTTGATCATGTGCTGAGCGAAGAATATAAAGCGTTTAAAGAACAAAATCCCGACATCGATTTAAACTATGAAGACTATTCGAAGGCGATCTTTTCCGCCCGCGGCTTTCAGTACGAATCGGTCAGCGACGTCCAAAAGAGTCAGGAACTGTGGCGGGATCTGATCATCGGCGGAGGCATTATCGTCCTCACCGTCTTTTGCGCGCCGGCAGGCATTATCGCAGCAGGCGCATACGGTACAGCCCAAATCACAAGCGCAGCCACAGGGAAAGACTGGATGACGAAACGCGAGCTAAACACTGGCGAACGTTTTGAAAGAGGCGCGTTCGGCGCACTTGACATGCTTCCGGCCGCCGGTTTAGCCGGAAAAGCCTTCAAAAGTACAGCAACAATCGGCGAAATAGCAGCCGCAGGCAAAACGAAAAATGTGGTACAATCTCTTAAAGAAAGCAAGAACACCTGGTCAAACCGCATGAGGGTCAACAGCCTGAAAGCCCAGGACAAACTCAACGACGCAGGCTACGCCATCAAAAAACAATTCGCAAAAAGCGCAGACGCCTTGAGCGACATCGCCCGGGGATCGGAAGTAGGAGCCGGAGGCACCCTTGCACGGAAAGGCTCCGATTTCTATGGGCATGTTAACGATGCTCATAAAGCTTCGAAGGCGAAGATCCAGGAGTCGATTCAGCGGGTAGAGACTGGGAAAGGTGTTAGAAAAGGAAACATTAGGTCAGATGTTGAGAAGACGAATAAAGCAAAAAGGGTAATTTCTGAAACAGATAGGGCAAAGCTAAATGGTTGGAAGTATGCTCCAAGTGATGAACTCTATTTAAAATATAAACATGTTTATGATAACCCTAAATATTTCAATCAAGAAACTGGCGAAATAAATTGGCCCGGAACTAATGGGGATCCAAATATAGACGGTTTTGTAAATGGAGAATATAAAATAGAAACTCTTAAACCTGGATTGGAAATTGATAGATTTGGAAGTAATCCTGGAGGACAGTATTTTTCTCCAGCAGGATCGAGTTATGAAAGTAGAGCGTTGCCACCACACATGTCGGAACAACCTTACACAAAATACCGTGTCGTCAAAGAATTTCAAGTTAGATCTGGGAAAATAGCTCCATGGTTTGACGAAGTTGGAGAAGGCATTCAATACAATTCACAATTAGAGATCGTAGATGATTTTGGTAACATGCAAAAGGCTACTGTGAAAAACCTGTTGGATTTTGGCTATATTGAAATAATAGAATGAAAGGGAGATACTGTTGAATAGAGATCAATTAGGGCATATTTTTAATGAATTAGGCATAAAAATCAGTGTTAATGATAACCTAATAAAAGAAGAAAGCGGATATTATGAAAATTATAATCAGATAGAGAACGATGGGGTAAATTGGGTTTATTCTGAAATGAATTTTGAAATAAGACCACTACCAGAAAAAGAAGACATAAAAAAATTTGATGATGAAAAAGAAGCTATTAAATATTTTTTTATAAAAACTTTAAGAAAGTTTTATTTTAATAAAATTCATACAACCAATAATCCTATTAGACAAATCGACACGATTGAAGAAGCAAAGGTGTTTTTTCAGAATTTAGGCATTGAGGATGATTACTATAGCTTTAAAGTGATTAGGCCGCATGAAGTGTATGCTGAAATTGGTGATGATAAAATAAAAGTTAGCTTTATAGATGAAAAAAAACAAAAGAAATTTACTACACTGCCATTAGATATAAAAAGAGGGCTTTTTGTTATGTATAGATTGAGTTATTCTCTACATTTATTAAAGATGGTAGAGAAAGAGTTTCTCCGGAGGGGAATTTTAACAGAAAAATTTAATGATAATGACATAGAATTATTTATAAAATAAAATATTTTAATATAATCTATTTCGGTGAATTAAGATTCAACATGAGGAGTACAAAAAAGCAAATAGAATGTCCGTTATAATGACTTGTATATGGTTTAAATCAAAAACGTATGGAGAGGTTAGGCTCCATACGTTTTTGTATGCAAATCCCTGCCGGATTTATTTTGAAAAGTTGCTGTAGGTCAGCAGCATCCCATCATGAAACAAAATAAGAAAGTGACCAAATCCATTTTAAGATGAATATAGCACCTGGTCAAACCGCATGAGGGTCAACAGCCTGAAAGCCCAGGACAAACTCAACGACGCAGGCTACGCCATCAAAAAACAATTCGCAAAAAGCGCAGACGCCTTGAGCGACATCGCCCGGGGATCGGAAGTAGGAGCCGGAGGCACCCTTGCACGGAAAGGCACTGATTTTTACGGGCATGTTAATGATGCTCATCAAGCTTCGAAGGCGAAGATACAGGAGTCGATTCAGCGGATTGAGAAGGGGATTGAAGTGGGAAGGGTGTTGGGCAAAATATAAACAATACCGGTAAGAGAGCAATTGGCACTAAACCAATACAAGCTATAAAAAACCATTTTCCAGAAGATCAACAGCTTGGTAAAAGATTTAACTTTGCGGTCGAGAATGGTAGAATCAAAAATATTAATGGGATCAATGAAGTTGATTTTGTTATTGATATGGAAGGAAACCTGCATATCGGTCGTGGCCATTCTTTTTTGGCAAATGGTAAAGATGTGCAAGCTGCGGGGAAATTGAAAATAAATGGCCAAGGTCAGATTAGAAGAATAAGTGATGAATCAGGTCACTACCGACCTAATGCAGAACAAGCAAAAAAGTTTCCTGATGCCTTTAATCAAACGGGGTTAAATGTAAAAAATGCTTGGCTAGAGATTCATGAGTTTGAGAGTAATATATCAGATTATATTGTTGACGATAAAATAATATTTAATCAAAAAATAAAATGAACTCGGTAAAGGAAGGTGGATGAAAATGGAAAATATAACTCAAATGAATAAAGAAATATTTAAAGAGAATTTATTAAAAACTTTAAAGGAATTAGAACAACTTAAACAATTAAACTATGTACATAGTAAATTTTTAATAATACCTATAGAAGAGCCTGGAAAAGTGCTTGATGGCCGTGATCAAAGAATGCGCTTATGGGCGTTAAGTGAAAAAAATATAGGCAATAGATTTTTGGAAATTGATGAAGTTGTGAATTTACTGGGTAGTCAGTCTCCATTTGTGCCCATATGGATTAACGTATCTTTTGTTGAAATGAAAGAAGACGTTGCAATTTTCAAACTGGAGTGTAGCTTAAGATTTAGAAAACCGACATTGTTAAGAAATGCGGAAACAGGACATACTCCTTTTAAAGCAATTCTTTAATATGATTGAATAAAAATGAATAAATTAAAATCACAATAAAACACAAGTACTATAGTATTGTTATAACGCATAGAAAAATCAAATCTATGCGTTTTTTTATTCCTGATCGGGTCTAATGACTGAAAGCCCAGGACAAACTCAACGACGCAGGCTACGCCATCAAAAAACAATTCGCAAAAAGCACAGACGCCTTGAGCGACATCGCCCGGGGATCGGAAGCAGGAGCCGGAGGCACCCTTGCACGGAAAGGCACTGATTTTTACGGGCATGTTAATGATGCTCATAAAGCTTCGAAGGCGAAGATACAGGAGTCGATTCAGCGGATTGAGAAGGGGATTGAGACTGGGAAGGGTGTTGGGAAAGATAGTAGTGAGTTGGGCGCTAAGGTGATGCCCAATGTTAAGGTCAATTTTAAATCAGGTTACGATACACATTTAATAACAGTAGAAGGATTTAAAGCCAAACCGACTATAGGAATAAAGGGTGGTCATAACCTTGCAAATTTTGAAAAGTATATTTTAGATAATTTTGGTGATCAGGTTAAGGATATTAACCAAGCAGTGACAAAAACGCCACATCCAGATATTCAGGGGATTTATGAGATTAAATATAAACTCCCTGTTTATGACGGAATGAGCACAGCTAACGGTGGAAAAGGCAATTTCACTGGTCAGTGGAAAGAGTATAAGAACCCAAAAACTGTATTCGATCCAAGAATATTTTCTGATGAACAGATATTGAAGTTGGGAAGGGAAGCAATGGAAGAAGGGGTTAGTAGTAACAGGATAATTATTGGTTCAACTAGGTCTCCAAGTGATATGGTAGAAGGTTATGCTAATATAAATGGGAAAAAACTAAAATTTATGGGTTTTAAAGATAAGGTTACTGGTGAGATTACAAACTTTTTCCCAGTACTTAATTAATATTGTTAGGAGAGGTTTAAATGGAAGATGAGGTTTTTATAATTGAAAGCTTTTCTGAAAAGGTAGAACTTATGAGATTGTACTATAAAATAATTGGTGACGGTAAGTTTGTACAAGCTATCAATCACTTTAAAAATGGAGAGGGGTTTGGTATTGATCCAGTGAGTTGCACTTTTTCTCAAGAGTATCAGCCTGGAGAAGAAGGATATTTTGGTGAAAGCGGTGTTAATTTTAGTTTGCAGCCTCCAATGGCTGAAATTGAAGAAAATGCTATTGTGGACTATGAGACGTTTTTTAAATATTTAACTGAAGCAAGTGAGAATTATTTAACCCGTAATCCAAATGATAAAGATCATGTGGAATCTTGTTTGACGTTAATCAAACAACACTTTAAAATATCGTAATGAGCTACGACGTAATATATTTCTTTAAGATTATTCGTTATAAGGGGAGAGATTGAATAGGTTAGAGAGTAGATTGCTGTCTACTGATGATCATTCAAATGACTTTATCTTTGATAAAATTGTTTCAAATAAAATTAATACACTTCATTTTTATAACATCAGATGAAACACCGACTGATTGAATTTGGTAAATAGTCTGGCAGCATAATTCAAAAACGAATGGAAAGTTGGTTTCCATTCGTTTTTTTGTATCTTAAAGACGGTAGCGACTCACATAATTACCTGCAGTATACATCCCTCAGCAAAACGAAGCAAACGGTCAAATCGCTTAAAGAGGATAAAGTAACTAAGCTTAACGACGCCATCAAAAAACAATTCGCAAAAAGCGCAGACGTCTTGAGCGACATCGTCCGCGAAACGGAAGCAGGCGCCGGCACCATTGCTTGGAAAGGCTCCGATTTCTATGGGCGTGTTAACGATGCTCATAACTTCGAAGGCGAAGATACAGAAGTCGATTCGGCGGATTGAGACTTGGAAAAATGGCAGACGTATACATAGTGTCGATCAGTTAAGCAAAGCTATTACACTGGTATCGGTGCTGAAGAAATTATTGAAAGTATGAAAGTGAATGGATGGAAAGGTGAACCTATTGATGTTGTTAAATGAGTGATGGAAAATACAACAAAAGATAATACGAGAGTAGTAGCTGCTATGGAGGCAGGAATTAAAGTAAATTCAGACAAAAATACATGATGGAAATAAACCTCTTTCGGAAAATTGTGTTGATAGATTTACAATAATAAAAAGGGGTTCCGGAGAAGAGCAATAGAATTAAGAAATGGAAAACAAAAGGATTCCTTATGAAGGGAAAATATAGTGGAATAATTAAAAAGTGGGAATTTTATATGAAAAGAAATAAATTGGTTGATGAAAGTATACGTCTTTCTCCAAAACAAAAAATCCTCCCAACCATCCTCGGCGGAATCATCGGCGACGCGTTGGGAGTTCCGGTCGAATTTAAAGCCAGGAGTCTGTGTAATATACAAGAAATGACCGGCTACGGGACTTACAACCAGTCGCCTGGAACCTGGTCTGATGATACTTCGCTAACGCTGTGTTTGATGGAGAATTTGATTGAGGGACAAGCTGAAATCGGATTGATGAAAAAGTTCTTGGCCTATCGTGAAGGGTATTGGACGCCTTATGGCCGCATGTTTGATATCGGGAGAGCGGCCGATGAGGCGATTGAGCGTTTTCAGCGGGGCGCTTCAATCGATGAATGCGGCGGAAAGACCGAGTTTGACAACGGAAACGGAGCATTGATGCGAATCGCCCCGTTGGCTTTTACGTTATGCAGCGAGCCTGATTTTTCAAAGAGGAAAACTGAGGTCGAGCGCTGGGCGCTGATAACGCACCGCCATCCTCGTTCAACGCTCGGATGCATTTTTTATATAGAGTTTTTGATCAGATTATTTTACGATGATACACCTTCCGATGCATATCGGAAAGCAGTGGATCTGTGTGTAAGGCATTTGGCGGGAACGGAATACGAAGATGAATATGAGGCTTATGAAAGAATCATCAGCCGCGAGCTGCCGGATCTTCAGAAAAAAGACATCTTTTCTGACGGCTATGTCGTTCATTCTTTGGAAGCGGCTCTGTGGTGTTTTCTCAACCATGATGATTATGCGGAGGCCGTACTCTCAGCTGTCAACTTGGGCAAGGACACAGACACAATCTCATTTTTAACAGGAACGATGGCAGGCATGCATCATTGTATGGACGGCATTCCGGAAGAGTGGATCAACGCCTTGGCTCGAAAAGAGGACATTTTTGATTTATGTGAAAGGTTTCTTCAATTTTGTGTGAAAAAATGAAGAGCGGTTCACCTATACAACTAAGGAAAACGCCAGACCCGTGGTCAGCGTTTTCTTTTGGTTGCGATGCAGAAAAAAAGAAAGAAGACATGAAAACACCATCAATGGTATGATAGAGAAAGCGATGAAAATATTGTCATCGGCAACCACCCATGACAAACATGAAGGAGATGCGGCAGCATGGCTGATAAAATAACGATTCTGAGAGAAACATTCGAAAATGGAGAAACGGGACAGGAAGTCGAAGGATTGACTCTTATGATAGACGGCAAGATGAAGGACGTGTTTGACATTCTCATCAGCCAAAACGATGATTACAATGATTATACAGAAATCATGAGAGATATTGTGATCGCGGGTGTCAATCATATCATCAGCAAATAATGTCCGGATGATCTTTCGAGAACATCTTTTCCCCGGCTGAGTCAAAAAAGCACTTGCTTTTATTCAAAATACCCTCTATAATAAATCATGTCTCAAATAAACGGGGCATTAGCTCAGCTGGGAGAGCGCTACACTGGCAGTGTAGAGGTCAGCGGTTCGAGCCCGCTATGCTCCATCTCGGGAACCCTTGATTTATCAAGGGTTCCTTTTTTATTGTTTTTCTTAAAATCGGCCAGATTACTGAGTTGTTGGCGAATTGTTGGCAAACCCTTTTTTCAATGGTCGATACCAATGTACTTAGGATTTAAATTGATCAAAATACCCGACGGTTTCACTTTTAAGTTTTCCCCTGCTTCTATAAGATAATGCTACGATAGTGTACGGAAGATCATGTAACCTTCCTTTAGTTTAAACTTCGACCGCTTTCTTGTTGATTGGTATGGCATAATAATACGGCTTTCCTTTTCCGCTAATGAGGTCATTAGAAAATCAAAAGAACCGCAAAAAAACACCGGTAATGCCGGTGTTTTTCTAAAAAATATTGACAGTAATTACAACCCAAGCAATATAGGGTTTTTCTCTTTTCTATCTAAATATCCGGACATGAAGAATCCGAGACTAAGCATGATATAAGATGCAAATTTAAATATGACTTGAACGGATTCAGGTGTCGCTGCCCAAACCAGCACAAATACGAGGGATAGAAAATAAGCGGCCTTTTCTATAATTCTAGAGTCTATCTTCATCCATCATATGACCTCCTTTTCGTTCTTATCCTCCAATCTAATTCTGTTTCTTTTCTTTATATGAAGCAAGCTGTACGACAAAACCAGTCAAAAACATCATCAAAAAAGTCCTGTTATCATTGATCTATCATATCGTAAGGAAGCCGATCGCGCCTCTCATTTTGGTAGTTTAGATTGATCTGAAGATAATCGTTTTGGATCATTGTTACCTGCTGAAAAATTTGTATACTAAGCTCAAAGAAAGGAGGGGAAAGAAGAGAAAAACAAGGGTGTTTATCTGATCCTGCATGACAAATTAATATGAAGGAGGCAATGAAAAAACGCTTACGAAAAGAACAATGATGGTGCCATAATAACCAATCCATAACTGTTTTTTCGCAAACGTTCAATGTGTATTTCTTTATTATAAACGATATTTCAAGAAAATTCCGTAAAAAAATATTGAGAGGAAGCTGAAAAAGTGAAAAAATTGATATGTTTAATATGTTTGGCGTTTTTTGCTTCTGTCATTTTTGTGCCGACAGCTGACGCTGCAGTTAAAAATCATGATGAAATTGTTGGCTTTAAGGAAGTAACGCCTACAACTGTTACCCAAAAAGCGGCTAAACGTTTTCAGCCGTATTTGAAGGTTGCTCACGGATGTGTGCCATTTCCTGCAGTAGATGCACAGGGGAACACAAGCGGAGGACTGGAGCCGACCGGTGCGCCTGAAGGACATTGCAGCAAAAGCACCGGACAAGTATATTCCCGTTCTGCGTGGCATAATGGGGTATGGGCCATTATGTATGCTTGGTATTTTCCTAAAGATTCCCCGCTTCCTGGGTTAGGCCATAGACACGATTGGGAAGCCATTGTCGTTTGGATTGACAACCCTGCGAATCAAAATCCGAAAGTTCTGTCAATTGCATATTCAGGGCACGGAAAATTTGAAAAGGTAACCCCAACTCCAAATAGTGTGATCATGGAAGGTGATCATCCTAAAATTAGATATGATGCACCTCAAGCGCCATTAAACCACAGCTTGTTTGTTGATAGCGCAAAAGGCGGGATGCAGCCGTTAATCGGATGGGAAGATTTAACCCCTGCTGCGAGAGACGCATTAAATACGACAAAATTTGGTGCGGCAAATGTTCCTTTTAATCAGGATAATTTTGTGAATAATCTAAATAAAGCTTGGTTTAAATAAAAAAATATCTTTAGAAGAGTACAGTTTCGGCTGTACTCTTACTTTTTTTAAAGTTGTTTTTAGCATTTGCTTAAGCCTGTAATTAAACCGGATCAAGATAATACTATAAATCCGAGCCGTATCCGTTATTTCCGCCTGCGATCACCGCACGCGTTTCAACCTCCCAAACCTCCGCGAAAACCGAAAAAGCTCCATAACGAGGACATTCAGGCTTAACCAGACGCCGCCGAACGCATAGCCGGCGATGACGTCGCTTGGGAGCTGCTGCCGCAAATAAATACGGCTTAAGCCGATCAGAACTAAAATGATGGCAAAGCACAGAAAGGCGAGTGTATGCAGCTGCGCTTTTTTGGAGTGCCGGACCAGAAGGTAAGCTGAAAAACCAAACAACACAAAAGCCGTTAATGTTTGCTCGCTCGGAAATGGGTACAGGACATGCTTTGATAACGGAGGGTGTACCGGGTGAAGATGCTGAAAGATGCGCCTGATTCCCTCCTCGTAGATTTCTCCGCCGCCTGCCGTGAAGAATAAGAAAAACACTTCAATCCTCCGATCCTTTCCTTTCCACACAATCCATAAAAGGGTTAAAACGATCAGGGGGATCAGTACATATACAGATGCCAAAAAGCCGAAACATGCCATCCAATACGCCCAGCGTTCGTTAAATAGTAACGGAACCAACGTCATCACAACATGATCGAATTGCTGCAATTCGTTGTTTAAATAGCCTTCTGTCAAGTTCGTCATAAACAGGGCAAAACCGAGAAACAGAATGGCAATGCAGGCGATCAGCAGCCTTAATCTGCGGAGGGAGTGAAAGCGGAGAGCTCCTTTGCCGATTCCTTTGATGATCCATTTTTTCATCTGTGCTTTGTAAGCCCTTAGAAAGTACAGTGCGATCAGAATGAGAACGGCGATCACGCCTCCGATCAAAAGGTATTTCTTGATGGATGCATGGAACTGATCCCATTTCGGCCCCAGTATGTTCCCAAGAAAAATAAACGTCCCTGTCCAAAGAAAAGCGCCGCAATAGGAAAATAGCATATATGTACGAAAAGGGATTTGCGTAATGCCTGAAAAATAGCCGGTAATATGGCGGACGCCCGGGATGAAATAGGCAAACAGCAACAGTTTGTTTCCGTACGTTTCAAACCAGCGGGACGTTTTTTCGAGCTGTTCGGGACCGAAATGAATGCGGCGGCCGTATTTGTGTAAAAAAGGGGTACCCAGTTTATATCCTGTCCAATATGAAAGCGTCATCCCTAAACAGCTGCCGGCACCTGACAGAAGGATGCTCAGGATCCAATTCAGCTTGTCCTCATAGACCAGCACGCCTGCATATCCGAGGAGAAAGTCTCCCGGCAATGGAAGGCCGAGGAGCTCTGCCATAAGGGAGAAAAATAATACAGCATATCCGTATTTCCCAATCAATCCTGTGAGAAACTGCAAATCGATGTCCCCTTATTCTTCTTCTAAAATCGCAACCGGGTTAAACACTTCATAATGGATGTTGTTTTTCGGCACACCCCATTCTTTCAGCGCCCCGTTGACGGCTTTCATAAAGGGAATCGGGCCGCAAAAGTAAAAATCCGCATCCCTTCCCGGGAGGATGGATTGCAGCCACTCTAAGTCGATAAAGCCCTCCTTATCAAAGTTTTGCAAGGAACGATCTTCTGAAGAAGGCGCTTCATAGCATACAAAAGACCGGATATTTTCGTTCTTTTCAGCCAAATCGGCCACATGTTTTTTAAAGGCGTGAAATTCGCTGTTCTTTGCTGAGTGAATAAATGTCACTTGTCTGTTGGGCTGTTGTTCAGCAGTCGTGTTTAACATGCTTAACAGCGGCGTAATGCCGACGCCGCCGCTGATCAATACAAGCGGCAAATCGGTGCTGCTGATCACGAAATCGCCTGCCGGAGCGGAAAATGTAAGAATATCGCCTGTTTGCACCTGCTGATGCAAGTACGTTGAGACGATGCCTGCCGGTGCATCACCATGCGCATCTTCGCGCTTGACGGAGATTCTGTAATACTCTTTGCCAGGGGCGTCGGAAAGGCTGTAATGCCTGATGTGCGTATACGCCTCGCCTTCGATTTCCGCTTTTATCGTCAAATACTGTCCAGCCTCATATGAAGCGATCGGCTTACCATCCTCAGGCTTTAAGTAAAACGATGTAATCAGACTGCTCTCTTTCACCTTTTGATCCACGCGAAATTTCCGGTAGCCTTCCCATCCTCCGGGTAGCTGCTCGGTTTCTTGATAAAGCTTTTGTTCAATATTGATAAAGGCTTTTGCAATTTCGCCGTAAGCTTTTTTCCAGGCTTCAAGCACTTCTTCGGTTGCAGCATCGCCTAATACATCTTTCACCGCTGCGAGCAGCGTCTCGCCGACGATTGGATATTGTTCAGGCTTTACGCCGATTGCCCGATGCTTTTCGGTAATTCTTTTAATGACGGGCTCTAAAGCCTCCAGATGATCGATGTTTTCACCGGCGGCATATACCGCATAAGCCAAAGCTTCCTGCTGTATTCCGCGTTTTTGATTGGTCTGGTTGAACATATTATGCAGTTCAGGGACTTTTGAAAATAACAGTTCATAGAACCGCTTGCCGATTTCTTGGCTGTGCTCCTTCAGAATGGGGGCTGTCGACTTTACGATCTGGATCGTTTCTTTATCAAGCATAAGGGATCATCCTCCTTTCCTTTAGTCTTTTGCTCAGAATCGGAATTATGCGTAAAAAAAGGTTTTTAGCCGCTCTTTTGACAGGGCAGCTAAAAACCTTTTATTTTTTGTCTTCAATCGGAATGAACTTGAATATCTCTCCGGACTGCACTGATTGTGCGAGTCTCATCAGCCAATCGTAATAAGTCTTTGACTGTTCGAGCTGCTCATAAAGCGCCTTCGCTTCTTCTTTTACGCTTTGTTCCAGTCCGCTGTCTTCTGCGACATTCTGCAATGCCTGCTGGGCATCTTGAATGGCAGCCAGATTGACCTTTACTTCTCTCTCCCATTTTTGCGGAAAAAAGCTTGTGAAAAATGTAAAGAAATCTTTTTCAGCCACAAAGCTGTGTTTTCTTCTTCCTCTGTGAAACGTTTTTTTCACAATGTTTAAATCCTGGAGCTTTTTAACGCTCGTGCTCATGCTCGGCTTGCTCATCTGCAGCTCTTCCCGCATTTCGTCCAGCGTCATTTCATCTGAAAGGTACATCGTTCCGTACAAAATGCCCGCACTCCGGGTGATGCCGTACAGATCCATCGTTTCTGCAATCGAATCGATGACTAAATCTTTCGCTTGTGCGATCGCTTCTTTTGCCGAAAGATCACGTGGCTCGTCCATCATTATCCTCCTTCCAAAGGAGCGGAAACATCAATGAAAAAGACCCAATCCCCATAAAAATCGGGACCGGTCCTGAAATCCGCGTTAAATTTGTTAAGTAATTTCTTTATGTTCTTTATCTTAACGAAAGATATCAAAAAGTCAAAATTAAATTTTTTTTGAAAACGGCTCAGTCCGCATGAGGCTTGAGATCACATAAAATTCAAACAAATCGTCCGGCCGATTTTTCTTTGACACGGTTTTATACGCGTGTTAAATTCAAAGTGTTAAAAACGTTAAATTTTTATTTAACAAACTTTGCGTGATCGGGAGGTTGCTTTTATGAGTCAAACACTTTTCATTGACGGAAAATGGGTGAGCGCTGAAAAAGGCGGCACTCGCAAGATTATCAATCCCTTTAATCAGGAGCATATCGAAACCGTCAGTGAAGGAGGCAGAGAAGACGCTGTTAAGTCCATAGCCGCTGCGCGCCGTGCCTTTGATGCAGGCGAATGGTCAAATACAACCGGTCTTGAGCGCGGCAATATTGTATTGAAGATTGCGGAGCTCATAAGGCGGGACCATGATGAGCTTGCGGAGCTTGAATCGCTCGATACCGGCAAAACGCTGGAAGAAAGCAAAGCCGACATGGATGATATTGCAAACGTATTTCAATATTATGCGGGGCTTGCGGATAAGGATGGGGGAGAGATCATATCCTCGCCGATTCCGAATTCAAAAAGCGAAATCGTCAGAGAGCCAGTCGGAGTCTGCGGACAAATCACGCCATGGAATTATCCGCTTTTGCAAGCCAGCTGGAAAATCGCTCCCGCTTTGGCGGCCGGCAATACAATCGTTGTAAAGCCGAGCGAGATCACGCCTCTGACAACGATTAAAGCATTTAAATTAATGGAAGAAGCTGGCGTGCCAAAAGGCGTTGCCAACCTTGTCCTCGGACCGGGAGATACGGTAGGCGATGAGCTTGCCAGAAATACGGACGTCGATCTGATCTCATTCACGGGCGGAATTGAAACAGGGAAGAAAATCATGCAGGCAGCAAGCACGAATGTCAAGAAAATCGCCCTTGAGCTCGGCGGAAAAAATCCGAATATTGTGTTTAAAGACGCTGATTTCGATGCTGCGGTTGACCAGGCGCTAAACGCCGTGTTTTTCCACGCCGGCCAAGTCTGCTCTGCCGGTTCACGGCTGCTCGTGGAAGAATCGCTACACGACGAATTCCTGGAAGAACTTATTAAGCGTACGAAAAATATTAAGCTTGGCAACGGATTCGCTCCAGAAACGCAGAGCGGTCCGCTCATTTCCGCTGAACACCGAAGCAAAGTGGAACAATACGTGGAAATCGGTCTGAGGGAAGGCGCTAAGCTTGAAACGGGAGGCAAGCGTCCAGAAGATCAAGAGCTGCAGGACGGTTTCTTCTACTTGCCGACGATTTTCTCAGGGTGCCGGTCGGATATGAGAATCGTGCAGGAAGAGGTGTTTGGGCCTGTTTTGACTGTTGAAACATTCCGTACCGAAGAAGAAGCTGCCGCGCTTGCAAATGACACGATCTACGGCCTTGCCGGGGCGGTTTGGACAAACGATATTGAAAAAGCGGAGCGCGTCGCTTCCAAGCTGAGAATGGGTACGGTGTGGATCAATGACTTCCATCCATACTTTGCTCAGGCGCCGTGGGGCGGATACAAGCAGTCAGGGATCGGCCGCGAGCTTGGCCGCATGGGTCTTGATGAATACACGGAAGTGAAGCACGTTTACCGCAATACAAAACCGGCGGCTGTCAATTGGTTTAAAGCATAAGAGGAGGAGAATCGCGAATGACTTTAAATATGAAAGTAGAAGCCATGAACAAATTCCATACGTTTGAAATTCCGACCGTTATTAAGCACGGAATCGGAGCCGTAAAGCATGTCGGGGAAGAAGTGAAAAAGCTTGGCGTAACGAAAGCGCTGCTTGTCACAGACCCGGGCATTCACAATGCCGGTGTTACAAAACCTGTCGTTGAATCATTGCAAGAAGCCGGCATTGAAGTCGTCGTCTTCAATAAAGTCGAACCAAATCCGCCCGTGCGTCTTGTAGCAGAAGGCTCAAAGCTTTACGCTGAAGAAAACTGCAACGGTCTTGTGGCGGTCGGCGGAGGAAGCTCAATGGACACGGCCAAAGCGATCGGAGTTGAAGCGACCCACGAGGGTACGGTGCTTGATTATGAAGCGGCAGAAGGAAAAAAACCGCTTGAAAACCGGATTCCTCCGCTAACGACGATTCCGACGACAGCAGGTACAGGTTCAGAGGTTACGCAATGGGCAGTTATTACGGATGAAGAGCGCGAATTCAAATTCAATACGGGAGGACCGCTGATCGCGGCGCATTTGACAATCATCGATCCTGAACTGCACGTATCGATGCCTCCCCATGTCACGGCGATGACGGGAGTCGACGCTTTGGCCCATGCGATCGAATGCTATACGATGAAGTTTGCGCAGCCGATTACCGATGCTGTCGCACTGCTTGCGATTGAATATGCCGCACATTATATCCGCAGGGCGTTTGCGGACGGTGAAGATCTTGAAGCAAGATACGGAATGGCTCAGGCGGCAATGCTTGCAGGCCTTTCCTACGGCAGCGAATCAGCGGGTGCGGCTCACGCGATGAGCCAGACGCTCGGCGGCATCATCCCGGTTGCCCACGGCCAATGCGTGGCGGCTATGATGGGACCTGTGATGGAATACAATTGGAAAGGCTACCCTGAAAAATTTGCGCGCATCGCAAAAGCATTCGGCATTGATACAAGCGGCATGACGACGGAAGAAGCGGCAAAAGCCTCCGTCAATTGGATGTATCAGCTTGTAGAGGATTTAGAGATTCCGGGCCTTGAAGAACAAGGCGTATCACCTGAGATGATCGAACGCCTTGCAAAAGAGGCGATGAAAGACCCGCAGACGGTCGGAAATCCGAGAGACCTAAATGAACAAGCCTACATTTGGATTTACAAACGCTGTTTTAATAAAACGCCGAAAACTGTATAAGCCCATCCCGGAAACCCGCGTGTGCTTCCAAGCACAGCGGGTTTTAAAACGATTTGAAGAAAAAAAGGAAGCATTGTAAAATAATTCTCATATTCAAAAAAGGAGATGGGTTGAATGTGGGAAAGACGGAAAGCGACGGCGGAGAACGTATACATCGCCGATACCCCGTCATTTGTGACGGAGAAAAAAGAAGAAATTTCGATTGACTATGGAGGAATTCCCGGTGATCTGCATTTCGGCCTGACAAAGACGGCCGGCGCCAGGGAACCGATGTATAAAAAAGGTACGGAGATTTTTAACAGACGGCAGATTTCGATCGTCTCTGTCGAAGAATGCCTGGCGATTGCCGAAAGGCTAAACATCCCTGCTGTACTTCCGGAATGGCTCGGAGCCAATATCGCATTAAGCGGGTTGCCTCAATTGACGCATGTCAGGGAAGGAAGCAGACTCATCTTTCCGAGCGGTGCCGCGCTTTTGTGCGAAGGTGAAAATGAACCCTGCATCCAGCCCGGCGAGGTCATTCAAAAACAGTTTCCGGACAAGCCGAAGCTCGCTTCCCGTTTTGTACGCCATGCCATGGGCAGAAGGGGGATCGTTTGTGTCGTTGAACGGCCGGGAGTGATTGCACAAGGCGATCAGGTTGACGTATGGTCGTACTCACCGAACGCCGTAAAAGACGCAAGATCGTTCGCATAAGAAAGAAGGGGAGGTATGGAAATCCTGATGAACATGCCTCCCGAATGTCTTTTCACGACAATTTCTTTTTGATCTCCTGAATTTGTTTGACATGTCTTTTTTCATGATGGCCGATAAAATCGATCCATTGTCTCACCGTAAGCTCTTTAAAGACGGAATGAGGAAGCACCCTTTCAAAATCCTCCTCCTGAAGCGTGGCGATTACCGTTGTAAGCTGTGAGCGGGCATGGTCCAGTTCGGCTTTGATTGCCAGCAAATCCGTCGTTTTTCTCTCGGGCTCCAAAGAATCTGGAGCTTTTCGTTTGACAGACCGGTCTTCAGACACATGGACCGGCTTGGCTTCAATCGTTCGAAAAGGAGCGCTTCTGATTCGTTCCCTGAATAACCGGGCTGCCTGCAAATCGAGTTTTTTTAGGTGGTCAAGGACTTCCTGAATGCTCCATTCATCTTGTTCAGGCCTTTTGTTGATGTCATCGTCTGACAACTCCCGTATTTCGCTCCATGTTTCTTTTCTGGCCTCATTAAAAATGCTCATCATATCCCCTCCTATTGTCATTATTATTGTGAAACCTGGTAAAATAACCAAAATATCTCTTGGGGATAACCGCAGGGAGATTGCCAATACGCAGCGGTACGATCCGACTCATCCGCCGGAGCTCGAATCAGTCGAGTGAACCGCCTTGTTCGCGGATATCGGTTTCATGGTTGGCAGCCGTTAATGCCGCGATGCGCAGCGCTTCGACGATCACGTCAAGGCTAAGGCTCGGTTCTTTTTTATCGATGGTTTGTTCAGGAAGATAGGGAATATGGATAAATCCGCCCCTCGCACCTGATGATGAAAGGGCTAAATGGTGCATTAGCCGGTAAAATAAATGATTGCAGACAAAAGTGCCTGCTGAATTTGAGACAGATGCGGGAATCCCGTTGTGTCTCAAGTTTTGTACGATGCGTTTGATCGGGAGAGTCGACCAATAAGCGGCAGGGCCGTCTTGTGCAATGTTTTCATCTATAGGCATCATGCCTTCATTATCGGCGATTCTGGCGTCATCGATATTAATCGCTACCCGTTCGGGTGTGATATGCGGCCGCCCGCCGGCTTGTCCCGTACAAATGATAATGTCGGGCTGATGTTTCTCGATCGCTTTCTCCAAAACGTCAGCCGATTTGCCGAAAACGGTCGGGATTTTTTCAGCTGCAATGGAAATGTCACCGGCCGTTTCACCATGAAGCCGCTTAACCGCCTCCCAAGCTGGATTGACGGATTCTCCGCCAAAAGGGTCAAAACCTGTCAGCAGCACTTTCTTTTTCATATGAATCGCTCCTGAAAAATTGGAATGGTATAGGCAATAGCCAGACTTTTTATAAGGTGCAAAATCCCCATTCAGCTATGCAGTGAATGGGGATTTTGAAGGAAATGTTTAACCGCCTGCTCCGCGGGAAGCCAGAAGGATATTGTCGCTCTTTGAAACCGCTTCGGATGGATGGTTTGCCAACGAAAAGCTCAGTACCGCCCCTAAAACAGCGGCTGCTAATAAAAACTTTTTCATTTATTCTCCTCCTCTTCCGGCAAGCTTGCTCGCCTTATCAGTTTTAATGTAGAAGTATATGGCTTCTTCATATAGCTTCTTTTCCCTATAATAATTCGCCACGTCCATTAATAATTCCTCTAGATCAACCCATGCTTTTTCAGTTTCTAGCTGGTGAACAAAGTCCTTGATCATTTCCATTTTATTCGGCGGGCTTGTGTATAATGTATGTAAAATTTTGAATTTCAACTCGAATATTTTGCTGTTCATTTCGCGGGACTTTTTGAAACCTACATCGATCCATTGAAAAGCTTTGTCCTGTGAATTTGTTTTCAAAAGCGATCTTACGGTTTCGTACACACAGAGGAGATAAGCATATTGGGCCTTTGATTCAAAATCCTTGATGGCAAAAGCTTTATTGTAATATTTAAGCGCTTCCTCATGCTTTTCTTCCTTGCTTTTTAAAAAGCCCATATTATAGTAGGTGTAAGGTAGAAGAAATTGATCGCCGATTTTTTCCGTTCTATCGATCGCTTCATTTAATAAGGCTTCGCTTTCGGAAAATTTAAATTGGTCTATATAATTTAATCCTATCAGCATTTTGCAGTTGATAACCCGCTTGGTATACCCTTCATAGCCCTGAAAAATTCCGGCTGCGATATTGATATGGTGGATCGACAGCCAGGTCGCTTTTAAATTGTAGTACAGCACTCCGATTTTATAATGGAATTCAGCTTTTTCGATTTCGTTTTGAATCGCTCCGAGCCTTTTTTCCGCTATTCTGAAAAAATTGAGCGCTTCTGTGTGGTTTTGCTTATAATCTTCATAAATCCCTTTAAACAGATAAAAATAATAGTTCAGTTTATCATCCGTGCTCTTCGGATCATTGTCGTGAAACTCGATGGCTTCCAGCTTTTCGGTAGCAGATTGGCTGATATCTTCAAGTAGAAGCCGCAAGCGGAAATCAAGCATTTGATAATAAACAAGGACGTCCTGGTCTTCCTCCATCTCTTCAATTGCTTTATCTATGTCATCTTTCATTTCGATTGAGCGTGAAATGTCTCGTTTCTTCATCAGTATGTACCAGTCGTTCAGCATGTTGGCGACTTCTTGTGAAGCCACGGCTTTGCCCATTCTCTTCCCTCCAATCTTTTGTGAATTTTTTGTAAATTGAAGTTCTATTTATCATAGCATAAATTGCCGTCCTCTGTGAATAACGCCAAAGTGAGAGCTTTTCTTTTTTGAGGATGATTGGCAGCGGAAAAACGGCAATTGTATACGAAATTTAAGCGTTTTGCCCCATTTTTACGGGTGATGAGCCCTTTTGGAACGGGGAAGCAAATGACATTCGAATCGTTTCCCCGGTCTAAATGGTCATTTTCCAGAAGAAATGCGAAAAGAAAGCAAAAACAACGCCCAACGGAATACAGGAGATCATAACGGTTCCGTCGACGAGTCCGTCAGCTCCGCTTATTTTCAGGGCTTCTCTGTAACCGATCAGGAAATGGATGATCGACAGAACGTAGCAAAAGAGCATCATATAGTAAGGATTCACGTTTATACCTCCTCTATTTCGCTTTACTATATTACATTCAGCGAGAGCAAAGATTATGACTTTTTTTAAATAGAGAAAACGATTTTAAATTTAATGCATGTATTTTAAAAAATTTCTATTATAATCAAAAGGTAACATATAAATAGGGGGTCAATTTTATGAAGAAAAGGATGATGGCGTTTTTGATATGCGCGCTGTTTCTGGTGCCGTCCGCAGAAGCTTTCGCCGCACCGAAACAGTCCGAGCTGAACGAGTATCTTGGAGAAATAGGGATGACAGAAAAAGAATTGGAAGCCTATTTGCAAGATACATATGATGAAAGTTTGAAAGGATTTGAATCGGCGGAGGAATTAAGAGATTTTCTTGGAGAAAGGCTCGATGAAAAACGGCTTGCTTCATATTTAAAAGATTACGGCTTAAATGAAAAAGAAGCGGTCAAACTTCTCGTTGATAATGGTTATATGGAAGAAGGGCAAAGCATCCTCGATGCCTTCATGTTTGAGTATGAGCTGGATGATGCGCTTTGGAACGTGACAACTGACGAAGGCGACGCGGCAATCGAAAATCCGTTTCAGGAGCTTGGCGTAGACGATCAGGAATGGGAAAGGCTAATAAAGCATCTTAGGAGCGTCCGTGAAAAAAATCCGAATCTTGAAGATGAGTTGATGGCGATTGGGGAGCGACTTGAAGCGGTTGCCGATTTTGAGACGGTAACGGAGCTGAAAGCGAAAGATATCGCTCAAATGCTGTCTATTTTACACGATCTTCAGCAAACCCTTGAGGTGAAAACGAAATATTATTTAGTCAAAGACGGCAAGAAAAAGGAAGTATCACTGACGACGCCTGTCAGCGCAGATGAACTGAAAGGGGCAAGCTTGCTTGTACAAGTTTACGATCTTGAAGGAAATTTCATTTTGGACGTTTTGCTGACGCCTGACATGATTGGATCAGATTTATTTCATGAAACAGGAGCAAAAGTGAAGCAAACCCAAACAGCCGTTCAACATGATACAAAGAAGCAGCATGTGAAAAAGACGGTAAGGGGGGCAAAACTTCCAAAAACGGCCGGGCATTATGCGGAATGGTCGATCCTCGGTTTCGTGCTGATCCTCAGCGGATTTTTCTTGATCAGAAGGCTTCGCAAAGCGGCGTAGACAAAGAGGTGAATTGACATTAGAGCATCCCGTAAAAAAAGGGTGATTTGGCTTTTGGCGATCGCCATGATAACGGCCGGGCTGTATGTTGCAGCTACCAATGCGTTTAAGCTTTTTCAAGGACGCACACTTTCCGCTCAGCAGCCGGCTGAGAAGAAGCCGGCTGAAAAGCCGTCTGTTCAAACCGGAAAAAAACAAAAAGCCGAGACAGTACGAACGTTTGAAACCGGTGAAAAAATCGGCGACCTTGTGATCCCGAAAATGAAGGCGCGGCTTCCGATTTACCACGGAACAGACGAAGACGAGCTTCAAAAGGGAGTGGGGCATTTTGCAGGTTCCGTGCTGCCGGGCGAAGATGACAACTCGGTTCTGTCCGGCCACCGCGACACGGTTTTCAGAAGGCTTGGTGAAGTCGGCAAAGGAGACCGGTTAATTGTTGAAGCTGAATATGGAACTTTTACATATAAAGTGAAAAAGGTGAGGATCGTCGATGCTGATGACAGGACCGTTATCGTTCCAAAACCCAGGGCGACATTAACCGTTTCGACCTGCTACCCGTTCGACTTTATAGGCTCTGCCCCGGAGCGGTACGTATTGGTTGCAGAATTAATAAAAACGCAAAAAAAGCGGAACCTATAAGGTGTCCGCTTTTTTTCATCTCTTATCAATGCTCCGTTCCAAAAGCCTCGGAGCCGTCAGCAGCAACAGGCACAGCACGATTGCGCAAATGATGAACGACGGGAGCATATATGTTGCATTATACGTTAATGTATAAATCCAGACCGGCGTCCCTTTGGGTGCGTAATTTCCAAAAAAGACGGCGCCGCTAATGACGTGGGCGAGAAATTTCAGTCCACTTCCGAAAAAGACGGCAACCGTAACATATGATACCAGCTTTCCCTTTGCTTTCGCCGCGGCAGCTTTTCGGATCGGACCGGCAAATAAACCGCCGATTCCTGCAGCTGTTGGTGCGATAAAATAATCAAGGAGAAACTGTACGGGGTGAACCGCATAAAGCCCCCCGGTGACAAACTGCAGCAATCCTGCTAAAAATCCGGTAATCAGTCCGGCCTTCAGCCCCCATCGAAAAGAAATTAAAAAGATCGGGATCATCATGATGGCGATGGAGCCGCCTTGCGGCATTTTCAAAAACATTCCTGAAGCTATGTCCAATACGATCGCGATGCCTGTCATGACGGCGATTTCAATAAGCCGGACAAGTTGTTTTGATTGATTCATTGTAACCCTCACTTTTGATGAACAAAGGGGTACTGGACTTCTTTCCCAATAAAAAAGCAATGCGGGGAAGGAATAGGATAGTTTCCACGCACTGCTTTGGATGCAATAAGTTTTACTTTGCCACATCCCTACGCCAGCGTTAACTAACAGGTTCAAAGGGTCAGAACGGTTTGTTCACTCTCAGCCTGAGGCTCCCCTTGTGGTCATCAAGATTATTTAGTTATTTTCTACTATACTAAAAAAAGAAACGAACGACAAGCCGTATTTTTCAAAATTTTTTGCTTAATTTCTCCAATAAGTAGCAAAAATTGAAGCTTTTCCTTTATAATAGAAATTATTCGTACGTACAAGATGGGGTTGATCTGATGAGTGAACATACAAAATACAGCATGGTCAAAAACCAAATTAAATCGTGGATATATGAAGGGAAAGTTAAGCCCGGGGAAAAAATTCATTCGGAAAATGAATTGATGAAAATTTTCGATGTCAGCAGACATACGGTCCGCCAGGCGATCGGCGACTTGGTTCACGAAGGTCTCCTGTATAGGGAGCAGGGGTCGGGAACATACTGTTCACAACGCCTCAGGCCTTCGGAAAAAGGCAGGGAAAGACATAAAATGATCGGCGTGATCACGACCTATTTGTCCGATTATATTTTTCCCTACATTATAAGAGGGATCGAATCGACGCTGTCGAGTGAAGGGTACACGCTGATCGTAGCGAGCACGAATAATGACATTGAAAAAGAAAAGCAGTGCCTTGTAAACATGCTTGATAAAGACATTGACGGATTGATCGTTGAGCCGACGAAAACAGGAAGCTTTAATCCGAATTTAAACTATTACTTGACGCTTGAGCAGCACCACATCCCGTACCTGATGATCAATCAGTTTTACCAGGAGCTGAACCCACCCCACTTTATTTTGGATGATGAATACGGCGGGTTTATAGCGACTGACCATTTGATCAAGCTCGGCCATGAAAGGGTCTTTGGTCTTTTTAAACAGGACGATATGCAAGGCGTCAACAGGATGAAAGGATTTATCCGCGCCTTCAGGGAAAACGGTCTGTCATTTTATCCGGAAATGGTTGTTACCTATGAGACGGAGAACAAAGAGGAAAAGACGATCACTGAAGTGAGAAAACGTCTGTCTTCACAAGAGCCACCGACCGCCATTTTCTGCTATAATGATCAGATCGCTCTTTTAGTGCTTGACGTGATCAGGGAATTCGGGCTGAAAATACCAGAGGACATATCGATTGTCGGCTATGATGATTCGCATTTAAGCCAGGCGTCGGAGGTTAAGCTGACGTCGGTAACCCATCCGAAGATGCAGATGGGAATCGAAGCGGCAAAATGGATGATCGCGAAAGTGGAAGGAAGGAATATGGATCAGCTGGAACACTCTAAGGTATACAAGCCGGAATTGATCGTCAGACAATCGACCGCAAAATTAAAGAACGGTTAAAATAATACTAAATGAGAGGCTGGATCACTGTCTTGAATCTTTACGATGGTGATCTTTTTAAATGCGTGACGATAATAATAAGAAACGCGGCCGGATATAATAAAGAAAAAAAGCGCCTGTCATATAAAACTGCGGTACATTAGAAAAGGACCATCTGCCAACGGCAGCGAGCGGGATTCATCCGGCAGCATGAGTTGTAAAGCGTATGACCCGATGGTTATTGTGTTCACGCTGATGACTTTATTATTTTTTAAAAAAACTATTGTGTTAAATGAAAATAGATGATATATTAGTATTCGTCCTTAAAAAGACGGCTTTATAAAACAGCTGATTCAATATTTTTTAAAAAGTTGTTGACATTCACCTTGCTAGAATGTTATATTAATAAAGTCGCTTCTAACCGAAGCAAAAATGATCTTTGAAAACTAAACAAGACAAAACGTACCTGTTAATTCAAATAAATCGCACATAAACGTGCGTAGTCATTTTCAAACAGGCCTGCACGATGCAGGTCATGCAGATGTCGTCACAGGATGTGACGAACTTAATCTGCGTTCCATTTTATGGAGAGTTTGATCCTGGCTCAGGACGAACGCTGGCGGCGTGCCTAATACATGCAAGTCGAGCGGACCGACGGGAGCTTGCTCCCTTAGGTCAGCGGCGGACGGGTGAGTAACACGTGGGTAACCTGCCTGTAAGACTGGGATAACTCCGGGAAACCGGGGCTAATACCGGATGCTTGTTTGAACCGCATGGTTCAAACATAAAAGGTGGCTTTTCGCTACCACTTACAGATGGACCCGCGGCGCATTAGCTAGTTGGTGGGGTAACGGCTCACCAAGGCGACGATGCGTAGCCGACCTGAGAGGGTGATCGGCCACACTGGGACTGAGACACGGCCCAGACTCCTACGGGAGGCAGCAGTAGGGAATCTTCCGCAATGGACGAAAGTCTGACGGAGCAACGCCGCGTGAGTGATGAAGGTTTTCGGATCGTAAAACTCTGTTGTTAGGGAAGAACATGTACCGTTCGAACAGGGCGGTACCTTGACGGTACCTAACCAGAAAGCCACGGCTAACTACGTGCCAGCAGCCGCGGTAATACGTAGGTGGCAAGCGTTGTCCGGAATTATTGGGCGTAAAGCGCGCGCAGGCGGTTCTTTAAGTCTGATGTGAAAGCCCCCGGCTCAACCGGGGAGGGTCATTGGAAACTGGGGAACTTGAGTGCAGAAGAGGAGAGTGGAATTCCACGTGTAGCGGTGAAATGCGTAGAGATGTGGAGGAACACCAGTGGCGAAGGCGACTCTCTGGTCTGTAACTGACGCTGAGGCGCGAAAGCGTGGGGAGCGAACAGGATTAGATACCCTGGTAGTCCACGCCGTAAACGATGAGTGCTAAGTGTTAGAGGGTTTCCGCCCTTTAGTGCTGCAGCAAACGCATTAAGCACTCCGCCTGGGGAGTACGGTCGCAAGACTGAAACTCAAAGGAATTGACGGGGGCCCGCACAAGCGGTGGAGCATGTGGTTTAATTCGAAGCAACGCGAAGAACCTTACCAGGTCTTGACATCCTCTGACAACCCTAGAGATAGGGCTTCCCCTTCGGGGGCAGAGTGACAGGTGGTGCATGGTTGTCGTCAGCTCGTG